>CAVXLN010000029.1:47500-507790 GCA_963762435.1 uncultured Alphaproteobacteria bacterium
GTCTAGTTAAGCCGGCTCGCGCCGAAAATGTAACGGGGCTCAAGCCATGCACCGAAGATGCGGGTGTGCCTGAGGTATCGTCCTCATGCACGCGGTAGCGGAGCGTTCCGTAGGCCTGTGAAGGTAAACCGTGAGGTTTGCTGGAGGTATCGGAAGTGAGAATGCTGACATGAGTAGCGACAAACAGAGTGAGAAACTCTGTCGCCGAAAGTCCAAGGGTTCCTGCGCAAGGTTAATCCGCGCAGGGTGAGCCGGTCCCTAAGGCGAGGCCGACAGGCGTAGTCGATGGGAATGCGGTTAATATTCCGCAGCCTGGCAGGTGTGACGAAGGCCGAAAGCCGTTTTCCCTTACTGGATTGGGAGGGCGGCCTGGGACTTCCAGGAAATAGCCCTGTCATATAGACCGTACCCGAAACCGACACAGGTGGACTGGTAGAGTATACCAAGGCGCTTGAGAGAATGGTGTTGAAGGAACTCGGCAAATTACTCTCGTAACTTCGGGATAAGAGAGCCCCGTTTTAGCGCAAGCTAGGGCGGGGGGCACAAAAGAGGGGGTAGCGACTGTTTACTAAAAACACAGGGCTCTGCGAAGTCGACAAGACGACGTATAGGGTCTGACGCCTGCCCGGTGCCGGAAGGTTAAAAGGAGGGGTGCAAGCTCTGAATTGAAGCCCCGGTAAACGGCGGCCGTAACTATAACGGTCCTAAGGTAGCGAAATTCCTTGTCGGGTAAGTTCCGACCTGCACGAATGGCGTAACGACTTCCCCGCTGTCTCCAACACCAACTCAGCGAAATTGAATTCTCCGTGAAGATGCGGAGTACCCGCGGCTAGACGGAAAGACCCCGTGCACCTTTACTACAGCTTTGCAGTGGTATTATGGATTGCGTGTGTAGGATAGGCGGGAGCCTAGGAAGCATGGTCGCCAGATCGTGTGGAGGCACCCTTGAAATACCGCCCTCTTGATCTGTGATATCTAACTCAGTCCGGTGAAGCCCGGACGAGGACCCTGCATGGCGGGTAGTTTGACTGGGGCGGTCGCCTCCCAAAGAGTAACGGAGGCGCGCGATGGTGGGCTCAAGCTGGTCGGAAATCAGCTGTCGAGTGCAATGGCATAAGCCCGCCTGACTGCGAGAGCGACAGTTCAAGCAGAGACGAAAGTCGGCCATAGTGATCCGGTGGTCCCGCGTGGAAGGGCCATCGCTCAACGGATAAAAGGTACGCCGGGGATAACAGGCTGATGACTCCCAAGAGTCCATATCGACGGAGTCGTTTGGCACCTCGATGTCGGCTCATCACATCCTGGGGCTGGAGCAGGTCCCAAGGGTATGGCTGTTCGCCATTTAAAGTGGTACGTGAGCTGGGTTTAGAACGTCGTGAGACAGTTCGGTCCCTATCTGCCGTGGGTGTTCGAGACTTGAGAGGATCTGTCCCTAGTACGAGAGGACCGGGATGGACGCACCTCTGGTGTACCGGTTGTGGCGCCAGCCGCACCGCCGGGTAGCTATGTGCGGACGGGATAACCGCTGAAAGCATCTAAGCGGGAAACCCACCTCAAAACCAGGTCTCGCTCGAGAGCCGTGATAGACCATCACGTCGATAGGCCAGATGTGGAAGAGCAGTAATGGGCGGAGCTAACTGGTACTAATCGCTCGATCGGCTTGATCTCCAACCACCGTCGCATGCAGCGACAAACCCCAACAACCCAGGCAACACTTCACTCCCGGTTCACACATCCCAATGACACCCAAACCAAAGGGGCATTGGACGACCTGGTGGCTATAGCGAGGGGCAATACACCCGATCCCTTCCCGAACTCGGCCGTGAAAACCCTCAGCGCCAATGGTACTGCGTCTCAAGACGCGGGAGAGTAGGTCGCCGCCAGGCCTTCCAATGCCCCCTTCTTTTGTACCCTAACATCACGCGGGGTGGAGCAGCCCGGTAGCTCGTCAGGCTCATAACCTGAAGGCCGCAGGTTCAAATCCTGCCCCCGCAACCACCGAAACCGACACTCCCGTTGCGCAAGCTCCGGGAGTTTTTTGCGTTTGGGCCGCCCATTCGAGAATGGTTCCGAGGTCGCCATGTAGAGTTGCGGCGATCTCGCCTCGCTTTGCGCCTGGCGTGAGTGTGATGCGCTCGATCAGGGCGCGGATCGCCTCCGCCGCTTCGTCACGCTCATCGGGGCGTCGCAGCGCTTCGGCGAGGCGCTCCACTTTGCGCCGATAGATGCCGGCGAGGTTCGGGTGTAGGTCCGGGATATCGACCGGCACCTGCGTGAGCCGGGCATTTAATTCGTCCTCTTTCGATTCGAGTTCGCCAAGCCGCGCCGCCAGGGCGCGGCTGCCGCTACCGTCCTCGATCGTGGCGACGATCTCTTTTATTGATCGCGCGATCTTATCCAGTTCGCGGCGGTCTGCGTCGCCGGATGAACGCCGTTCCCAATTGAGGCGGTTGGTTTCTTCAGCATAGGTGCGCATCGCTTCGGCCGCGACTTCCGGCGCCATCAGCCGCTCGCGTAACCCCTCCAGCATGCGGGCCTCCAGCGGCTCGCGGGCAATGGTTCGACTATTAGTGCAAGAGCCGTTCATGACGTGGTTGGAGCAGGCATAGCGATCCTGGCCGCGCAGGGCATAAGGCCCGCCGCAGCATCCGCAGACCAGCAGCCCGGACAGAAGCGAACGCGGCCGGTGGGTGCCGTTCAGCCGGTTGGCAAAGGCAGCGCGGGTCGCGGTGATGGTGTTGGCATATTTGACGGTAATCTCGCCCTGGCGGGTTTTCACTGCCTGCCAGAGCGCATCGTTAATGATGCGCAGTTCGGGGATCTCGGTCGTAATCCATTTCTCACGCGGATTGATCCGAGAAACACGCTTGCCGGTGGCTGGGTCTTTGATATAGCGGAGCCGGTTCCAGACCAGCTTGCCGACATAGAGCTCGTTGTTGAGGAACCCGGTTCCGCGCGCGGCGTGGCCGCGTACGGTGGAGTCGGTCCACAAAGTGCCGTCGGGGCCGGAAACGCCCTCGTCATTCAGCCGCCGCGCAATCGCCCGTGGGCTGATGCCGGCGGCGAATTCGCGGAAGACGCGTCGGACGATCTCGGCCTCGGCTTCGTTGATGGTGCGCTCGCCCCGAATTGGTTCGCCCTCGGCGTCGATGAGCTTCACCACGTCATAGCCGTAGCAAAGCCCGCCACCCGACTTGCCCTTCTCAACCCGTCCTCGCAGGCCGCGATGGGTCTTGGCAGCGAGGTCCTTGAGGAAAAGGGCGTTCATCGTGCCTTTCAAGCCAACATGAAGCTCGCTGATTTCGCCTTCCGACAAGGTAACGATCTGCACGCCGGCGAAGCGGAGATGTTTGAACAGCGTCGCCACATCCGCTTGGTCGCGGCTCACGCGATCCAGCGCCTCGGCCAAGACCACGTCGAACTTGCCGCGCTGAGCGTTCTGTAACAGCGCCTGCACGCCCGGCCGAAGGATCACGCTGGCGCCGGAGATAGCGGGGTCGTGATAGGTGCTGACGATCTCCCACTTCTCCCGTGCCGCGTGTTCGCGGCAGATACGGAACTGATCCTCGATCGAAGCTGCGCTCTGCTTGTCATCGGAATAGCGGGCATAGAGGGCAACCCTGGTCATGGCATTGTCTCCTAGTCAGTCGTCACTTCGATCCGGCGGCCGGTTGTCGTTGGCGGCGCTCAGTCGCTCGAACTCTTCGCGCGCCATCTGTCGCCCGATCAGCCGGGCGATCCGCAAGACCGCCGCGTCGATCCGGGGCCGAGCCCCTCCACCGCCGTTGTCGTTCGCTGCCGCCGGCTCCTTGTCGTCGGTTGCGCATTCCTCGTCCTCGATCATCGCCGCCCTCGCCTGAGAAAATCCCGATCGAGAGTTAGACGTGGGCTTGAGGCGGCACATGATCAATGTCAGTATCTCAATGACATCAGTTAGTTACAGCGTACTCCGGCGCACTAGGGACGGCTACAGGCCGTGTCCAGCGTACTCAAGGATACGAGGGACGGGGCCAAAAAAATCAGGCGTCACCCCTTGAAGAGTACGCCAGAATGGCGTACATGTCTAGCTGTATAGCGACAGGAGCATCCGATGAATCAGCTGGCTGAAGTGAAGCGGGACCGCATGCACCTGCGCTTGGACGCGAAGGCCAAGCGCACACTTGAGCGGGCGGCGGCCTATGAGGAAACGAGCGTGAGTGATTTCGTGCTGGCGAACGCGGTGGCAGCGGCCGAGCGCGTCATCGACTCGCATGAGAAGATCACGCTTTCGGCGCGAGACTGGGATGTCTTTTATGACGCCCTGGTCAACCCGCCGGAACCGAATGAGAAGCTGAAGGAAGCCGCGCGCCGTTATCGCGAGCGCGTTGGTGGGTGAGCCGCGCTTAGTCATTGAGCCGCTGGGCTCGCACCATGACCGGGCGGGTTTCTCCTGCGGGGAACCGGCCCTTGACGGCTATCTTCAACGACAAGCTTCTCAGGATATCCGGCGGCGCGTGGCGCAGGTGTTCGTGGCGCTCGGCGACGCGCCTGGAAAGATCGCCGGCTATTACAGTCTGAGCGCGACAAGCTTCGATAAGGACGAATTGCCGCCAGCCCAGGCGAAAAAACTGCCGCATTATCCTGTACCCGCTGCCGTGCTCGGCCGTCTTGCCATCGATCGCGCGCGGCAAGGTGAGGGCCTCGGGGAGTTGCTGCTGCTCGATGCTGTCCGCCGCGTTATCTGGGCGAGCACGACGCTCGCCGTGCATGCGGTCATCGTCGATGCCAAGAGCGAGGGGGCGCAAGCGTTCTACGAACGCTATGGCTTTCGTCCCTTCACAACCGAGCCGCGCCGGCTTTTCCTTCCCCTCGAAACATTCGAAAAGCTGGGGCTGTAGCTCAGTCATGATTGGGGCTCTCGCGAGCCACAATTTGCCATTGGTGGTGGCGAGCCTCTGCCGGGCCGCATGAGGCGGGCGGTCAAGGCCGGGAGCCGTGCCCCTCCAGAGGGCACGGTGGCGCGCAGCGCCAGCCTTGACGGTCCGACGCGGCCCGGCACGCTCGGCCGCAAGCACCAATAGCTGTTCAGCAGCGGACGGAGCCGGACGTGCGGCGCAGGCGCTTCACGTCGGCCAGTGTGGAGCGAAGCTGCGGCCAAGGAAATTCCGAATCGTCCGGGCCAGTTGAGCCGAGCGCGACGATCAGCGCGATTTTGATTTCGACACCCATCAGATTTGTGACGCGTGCCTCAAGGATGGCGTCGCTCGCCTCGGCCTCCTGATCCCAGGCCGCATCCTCCTGTTGCTTGATCTCGTCAAAGCCGAGCTTTTCCGCTTCCCCGTTCCAACGCGCCTGCTGGTTTGCGAAGTCGGCATGCAGGGCGACGCTGATTTCGGTGGAACGGGGGAGCGCCGCCAGTGCTCGATCAATCTCGGCATGCGATAGGGCGCGGATACCATCGGGATTGTCCGGGGATTTAATCCGTACCTGCGGAACACCGATCTTTCGCATCAAATGCCCTTCGATGTCCTGCCAGCGGTGGCACAGCTCAGTCGCCCGCGCATGCAGGCGCTGCCATTCCTGCCACCGAGGCATCATCGGGTCCGGCGTTTCTGGCGGCAGCCGGAAAGCTGATGCTTTCGCCGAGAGGAGCGAGGTGGTCGCCGCGCCGGTCAGCAGCGTGCGACGGGTTACGGCGGATAAACTCGTGTAATGGTCTGCATCAACCATGATTCAAGTTGCTCGCGTGCGATTACAATGTACTCATAAGAGTATTTTGTTCTCGCGTTTGCGTCAAGCCACGCTTGACCATAAAATCATCACATGATTACACCTACTCAGTGCAAGATGGCGCGCGCAGCCCTTGGTTGGGGTGTCCGAGATTTAGCCCGGGAAGCTGAAATCGGCGTTTCGACGGTCAATCGCTTCGAGACGGGCAGCGGAGCGCCAATACCTGCAACGGTGGCTGCCATGGAACGCGCTCTTGAAAAGGGCGGAGTTGAATTCATCCCGGAGAATGGTGGGGGGCGGGGTGTGCGGTTGAAGAAGGAACTATCGAAGCCTTAACGGACCACAAAATCCGGTTCATGTGCTGCTGATTTAACCACATCGAACTCAGCAATCAGAAAAATCACCGCTCGCCTTCTTGGGTTACATTGGGTGCCTGGTTGTCATTGTCCGCGCCCCTGGCCATCATCTTCGCGACGGAATCGAGCAACGCCTGATATCGCTTCTCGCCGAGCGCCTTTGCATCCTCGCTAGGCACGGGCAGGGCGGCGGCATACATCAGCTGATGGCGAATGAAGCGATACAGCGTGTGGCTGATGACAAAACATTCGTCATTGCCCTTGTCGACGGCGCGGGCGATGCGATCGAGCTTGGCGACGATCCGGTCGTCTACCTGCGGGCCGGATCGGCGGTTCATGTAGGCGTCGACCATCTCTAGCAGCAGTTCGGATCGCGACCGCTTCTGGCTCTTGGCCATCGCGGTCAGCCGCTTGCTCATCTCGTCTGGAAGAAAGAGCTGGTGACGGGTCTTGCCTCGGATCATCGCACACGGTCCTCATCCGAACGTCGTGATGACGGCGCGGCCGTCGCCCCCAGAATGCGCCCGAACCGAGCTGGAGCGTTAGATACCTTATTTACGCTCTACTACGCTTTTGCACGCCGCTCGTCGTCAGAGTGACGGACCGCCCCGACCGCGGCCAATCGTCCAATCGATCGCATCGCCACGGGATATGCCCGAAATGTAGCGGCCGATATGCTGCTCCAGCGCCGGCTTCCAGGGCACGAGCACGAACTCGCGCGACTTCTCGATCAGCGCAAAGCGTCCGCTCGCAAGCTCCACCGGCCGGCGATAGGTGCCCTCGATGCGTTCGCCCTGTACGGGCTCGCCAAAGGGGAGGCCGATTTCCTTGGACAGCTGATCTCCGACGCGCTGCAACTCGCGGCGCCGAAGCACATTGAGAAGATTCGTCCGATAAAGGACATCGGTGCCTTGGCGCTCCATCAGCTTCTGGTCGATCAGCCATTGCTGACGCTGATACATCGCCCGACGCACATCGCGACCGAAGCCGTGGCCTGCGAGATCATGATTCACTTCATGGACGATCTGGCGATCAAGCCATGTCGCACCCTCCGCTCCGACCTGTCGCTCGACCGGAACAGTGGACAGGAATTCGATGGCGACCGGACGCACCTGTGCGAGCTGCCGCTGATAGTCCGTCACGCGGTCCAGATGGTTGGGGGCGATAATCCAGGTCCCGTCCGGCTGACGCTCGACCCCGGCGGTCGCGCGCCGGATCGCCTCCAGCCGCCGGACATGCGTTTGGGCGAAATCCTGAGTGGCGCTCGCGTCGTGCCTCAGATGGATGTCGATGTTGTAGCGCCCGCCATGGGCGGCGGCGATCTCGGCTACGGTCCGGTCCGACCGGCGCGGTTCAGTCGAGACGTTGGAAACCCGAAGGACGCTGCCGACAGGGATACGCCCGTCGGCCTCGCCGATATCGACATAGTGGCTACGTCCGTCTATGCCGTCGATCATCAGGTATCGCCGCTTGGCCATCTCGTCGACCAGACCGCGCGCGACGACGCGGCCAACCACGGGGGAGCTGTCCCGCTCATGGTTGTGGATCGTGTAGAGTTCGGGCGACCGCTGGAGCTGAGCCTCGGTCATCGCCCGGTGCATCGTCTTGATGATGTCGCCGCGCTCGCCCATCGTCCGCAGCGTGCGTTCCGCGTCAGGCGACAGCGACCAGCGGAGGGGGCCGTCCTCGGTGGCAAGCCCCATGCGCTCCAGGCGCCGCGTCCGAGCAATCAGCAGTTGCTGGTGCGCCCGGCTGAAGTCGGTTTCGGTGTCGCCGGCGCGCAAGTCGATCACGCCGTCCTCGGCGCGTCCGATTAGCGTCCGGTCGAGACGGGTCAGCCGCTCGGCCTCCACCTCGCTCTCCAACTGCCGCTGCACCTCCCGCTCGGTCTGGTGGCCGAGATCGCGGGTCAGCACCTCGCTCGCTCGGTGGCGTATGCCGTGGCTGATATAGTCGCCCGCGATGTTGAGGATTTTCCCATCCTCGGTGATGCCGCGAACGACGATATGGACATGGGGATGTCCGGTGTCGTGATGATCGACCGCGACCCAATCGAGCGTCGTGCCGAGATCGGCTTCCATCTTCGCCATCACGTCTCGGGTGAACGGCTTCAGGTCCTCGTAGGCGGCTCCGTCCTCAGGCGAGAGGATGATGCGAAACTGGTGGCGATCGTTCATCCCGCGTTCGACGAACACATCCCGGTCCACCTCGTCGGCGAAGGTCGAGTAGAGTCGTCCCGGCTCGCCCTCGCGGGTCACGCCCTCTCTCTCCAGATAGCGCAGGTGGGCATGGACCCCGCCCACCTTTCCGGCCAGCTTGACGATCCGCACCTTGACCGTCACCCGGCGGGGCCGGACGTGCATCCCGGATGCTCGGTCGAACGACCAGCCCGAACCACGGGGAAAGGTGGCGGCGATCTTCGCACCGCGACCGCGCGCATTGAACCGGCCGGAGCGTGGCGGCTTGGCTTGCTGCGGCAGGACGCTGCGCAGCCGGTGCGGGTTGCCGCCCGCCCGCGCGATGCGGGGCAGGAGCTGTGTGCGCAGGGTCTTCGGCTGGCGCACCCTGTCCTTGCGCGAACGGCCCAGCCGTGGCTCGAAATGGTCGTCGTCTTGTGCCATAATCGGCAAAATTGGGTGGCCGGCAAGATACTGGCAAGTATCTCCCTAAACGGCGCTGTAATCGTTGGAGAAAATCCGAGGAGGGGACTGAATAGTCTCCCTAACCGGGAAAAGGGAGCGGCGGTGTCTCTCTAAAAAACGATGTGCAGACAATAACTTAGGCCATCTGGCCGGGCGAACGGCAGTTCGCTTTATCTTGCTATAACCAAACCCTGCCTTTGCCGTGCGCTACACGCCTCTATCAATGCCCGCCTCAAAGAAGCTGATGTTCAAGGTCGTCCTTTCGACTGCGCCAATCTTGCATCGCCTGAGTGAGCAACCCTTGCCAGTTTAAGCCGTGGTCAGGGTGCAGCGCGTGTGCGAGTTCGTGGGCGATAACATAGTCGATGAGGTGAGGTGATGCCTGCACCAGCTCACTGTTCAGCACTAGATTTCCCTTGGACGTGAAACTCCCCCAGCGTTGAGACATGGCACGAATTATGAGGCGAGGTTTTATAACGCCCAGGCGCAAAAACGGCGGCACCGTCGCGTCTAATCGCTCTGGGAAAACTCGGTGGCTCTGCAATCCGTACCAATGTCGAAGCAGCGTCTTTCGATGCACAAAGTTGCTGTTCTCGCGCACAGTTAGGACGATCCGATCGCCATCCAGGCGGACATGGGGCGCACCTTCCGATGTCACTACAAGGCGATACTGCTTTCCAAGAAAGAGGTGGGTTTCACCGCTCACATATTGCCGTGCCGGGGTTCTCGGACGCCACCTTTCGCATCGAAGCAACTCGCGCTTTATCCAGCCACCACGCCTCGAAACGCGGGCGACTATTTCGTCGTCTGTGGCTTGATCCGGCGCGTGCGCAGCGACGCTTCCATCTGGAGAAACAACAATTCGAAGCGTCTGACGAGCAGAACGCTTCACGGAAAATGGCAATTCCATCTCACCCCAGCGGGCGATAAGCTCAGCGGATTCTGCCATCGTCAGCCATTCGCACACGTGCCGAAGCCAGCACGTCATCTGCAATCATGTCGATTACGTCGGGACCAATGTTGATTGCACCTGATGACAGAATCTGGTCGAAGAAAAAATCATCGATGGCGTTACGAATACGGTTCTGAAGGTCCCGATCATGCTGCCAGCCGACAGTTCGGTTGCGCTCGATGATATCGGTGATCGCTATGGCGATGTCCGTGGCGGGGCCATCGGCGTCCAATCCAACCTTCTTGAGTTCCCGGCGCGCGATACCCCAGAACGCCGTCTCATTGCCTTTCCCCCTGATCGAGGGCGGCGTTGGATCTTCGCTGTCTTCGCGCGTATCGATGCGGTCGCGAAGTGACCGCATCTGATCGAGATAGGCTTTCTCTTCGAGCCGACGATCTCTGAACGCCGCGATCGTGTCGCGGATCAGCTTGGAAAATTTTTCGAAGAAGACGGGGTCCTCGTCCCATTTTTCTTCGATCGCGCGGAGCGTGCGGTGCGCAATTTCGTCGGCGATCGAAGCGTCCGAGCGGTTCTTTTTCGATCGCGCCGCGTCGATGGCCGCATCATCGAAAACTGCCAATGGCTCCACAACGGTGATCACCTCGTGGGCGGTCACATGGTTATCCAGGAGCGCGCGGACGCGCTTTTCATAGTCGGACCAGTCGATCGCGTCTGCGTATCGGGTCTTCACGTGGGCGCGCAGGGCGATGAACCGTTTCTCGTCAGAACGCCATCGCGACATCCGCTCAGGCGGCGTTTCCTCAACAAATGTCCGCGAGGAGACGGCCACCGTGAGCGTACGCGAGAATGCCGACAACGCCTTGTAGAATTCATCCCTCAGACTCTCGTCGGATAGCGAGCGCGCATAGGCCTCTTCGTCATATTTATTGGAGACGCCGGCAAACAGATCGAGCAATGCCGCGTGCTTTTCGGGAAGAGATCGGGCCTCATCGGCGACTTGGGTCACCGCCTGATTGAGGTCGCTTTCATTAAAGTCTTTCAGCGCGTCATTTGCCGTCAGCGCCTCGCCGAGGTCCTGCAATACGCCGCAGTAGTCGATGATATATCCAAATGGCTTTTCCGGAGCGCCGTCGTCATCGAACACGCGATTCACACGAGCAATTGCCTGTAGCAGGGCGTGCTCCCGGAGCGGGCGCGCCATGTAGAGAACCGTGTTCCGGGGAGCATCAAATCCGGTCAGCAGTTTGTCGACGACGATAAGGATGTCGGGGTCATCGGGTCCCTTGAAGCTCTCTACGATCGACCGGTTGTAGTTCTCTTCGCCCTGCCAACGGTCCATCATCCGGCGCCAGAAAGTCACAACCTCATCGACATTTTCTTCGTCGATAGCCGTCTCGCCTTCGCGCAGTTCCGGCGCCGAAATCACGACTTCAGAAGTGACATCGCCAAACTCGTCCAGCAGTTTTTTCATCGTGATGGCGTCGCGCTTCGACGGCGCGACAAGCTGCCCTTTCAGGCCGGTGCCCTTGAAATTGTCAGCGAAATGGCGACTGACATCGAAGGCGATGCAGCGCAACCGGGCAGATACGCCCATCAGCGCCCGCGGTCGAACTCATCTTGCGCTTGAGGTCTCCCTTCTGCGCATCTGACAACCCGCGAGTGACGCGATCGAACCAGGCATCTACTGCCGCTTCGTCGATATCCTCCTCGACGTGGCGCCCCTCGTACAACAGGGGGACGACCGCGCCGTCCTCAACCGCATCCTTCATAGAATAAACCGGTCGCGCTAGCGTGCCGAACCTAAGGAAGGTATTGCGCTCCTTCTTCGCGATCGGCGTGCCGGTGAAGCCGATCAGGCAAGCGTTCGGGAAAACCTCGCGCATCCGGGCGTGCAGGCTATCTAGGTCGCCGTACTGGCTGCGATGGCTTTCATCTACCAGGACGAAGATGTCGGCGCTGTCGTCCGCCACCCGGCGCTTGTTCAGCCCAGCCTTGAACTTGTTGATGACGGTGGTGACGACAGGAGCCTTGCCCTCGATCAGTTCGATCAGGTGCTCGCCCGTCTTGGCCCTGACGGGCGACAGCCCAGTAGCGCGGAAGGTGTCGGCAATCTGCTTATCCAGGTCGGTTCGGTCCGTCACCATCACCAGCCGCGCGCTCGGCGAGGCCATGACCAGCGCCTTGGCCAGCATGACCATCGTCAGCGACTTGCCCGATCCCTGGGTATGCCAGACCACCCCGCCTTCACGCCTGCCGGACTCATCGCGCGTTTGGACGCGGCGAAGCAGGTCATTTACCGCGAACATCTGCTGATGCCGCGCGATCTTCTTCACCGGGCCGTCGAACAAGGTGAAACGCCGCGCCATGTCGAGCAACCGTTCGGGACGGGCAAGACTGGTCAGTATCGAGTCGAGAGGCGTCGCAAAGCGCGAGCCTGCTTCCATCAGGTGACCGTGCCTCGCCTTGTGAATAGCGAAGTCGGCGAAGATCGATCGTTCGTCGATCTCGTCCATTTCGCGCGCCATCACTTTGGCGATGTCGTCTGGCGTATCCTCCAACTCTTTCCAGGCCGCCCAGAACTTCGCCGGCGTGCCCACCGTGGCGTAGCGCGGACGGTGGGGGCTGGCTGCAATAAGGAGCTGCGCAGAAAAGAACAGATTGGGCGCGCCTACATCCGGCTTCTGGTTGCGGAGCTGCTGGCTGATGCCCTGAATGGTATCCTCCTGGCTGCGCTTCACCTCGATCACCGCGAACGGAATGCCGTTCACGAACAGTACGATGTCCGGCCTGATCGCCGCACCGCCCGGCCATTCGACCGGGAATTCGGCGGTCATGTGGAACGCGTTGGCACGCCAATCCGCCCAATCAATGTAGCGGAGTTGGTGTTCGCGAACCTGGCCGTCGATGGTCTGCGGCAGCGCGATGCCGAGTTGAAGTAGGTCGGTCACGCCCTCGTTGGTGCGAAGCAGGCCATCGAAACGGACATCGCGCAGCCGGTCGATCGCCGTGATGATGTTGGTTTCGGAAAAAGGATGCGAACGATTCCCCCGCCGAATGTGGTTCAGACGGGATAGCTGCTTGGATAGGATATCTTCCAGTAAAACCGTGGAGCGGCGATGCCCCCGCTGGCGCTCCGCGTCGGCGCGCGTGACATAGCGCCAGCCCAGCGCCGACAGCGTTTGTAACGCCTGAAGCTGCGCGCCGCCGGCTTCGGATAGCGTAAATTCTGGGGAATCGCTCATGCGGCGACCGCCACAGGTGTAGCCTTCGGCTTGCGCTTGGCCTTGGTCGTCGTTGAGGCTGGTTTGGCGATCCAGGCGAAGGCGCATTTGTAACCCAGCGCCCGCAGCTCATTCGCGGCCTGCCGGAAGGTAACTAGGCTAAAGAAGGGAAGGCGGTTTGTGCCCGCGCCGACGCCGGAGCAGATCACGGCATAAACGATAAGATGTGCTGCTTCGCTATAAGGGTCGCCAGAGGCGGCGACGAGCGTCTGATAGCCGGGCAATCCAAGTGCGGTCTCCTGACTGCCGATCTGCGTTCTTAGAAGATCACGAAACGGGCCGTCCATCTTCATCACACGGGCCGACACGGTTCCCTGATTGAAGAGGTGGCTGAGCCGTGACGATGACGTTTGATCCTTCACATGGATCAGTGCTCCTGTATTTTCGAGGAAGTCACAGGCTTCGATTGAATAGGAAGCGCCGGTCGGCTTCACCAATTTGCGGTCGAGGCAAAGCAGATTGTGGCCGCCGGTCGCGACGCGGCCATTGTATTTTTCCTCGTTTTCGTCGGCCAAGGCGTCGGGCATGGCATGTGCCGTGATCCCGGCGAAGAAGGTGGTTACCTCGTTCGCCAGGTTGGTATCGATCCGATACCAACGGTCTGCCGAGAGAAGTTCGCCTTGTAGTCAGACTTGCCGAAGGCAGCGAAGGCATCGGCGCAAACCTGTGGCAGGTCGGCGACGTCCATTTCCTTGGTCAGAGTCAACCCGTCGCTGCCCGCAACCCGTGATGCGAACGCAGCGACCTTGGGCTCGCCCGCCAAGCCGCGCACGATATCCCGCTCGATGTCGATGCTGAATGCCGTCTGGTCAGAGCGTCGGGCCGTCTGTGTACGGCGGGAGGTCGTATTTTCATCCGGCGTGCGAATATCCGCACTGCGTAGCTTGTCGGGATCGACCGTGTTCAAAACCACGCGCAGCCCGAAATCCTGTTCGAAGGCGTCCGGATCGAGCTTCACGTGGCCAAGCCCGAACGAAACCGCGAACCAGCGACCGCCCGCCAGAATGAAGACCAGGCCATAGGCGGTCATGTTCGTGAGCTTGGCCTTCTCAGCGTCGGACAAGTCGAGGAAATTAGCCCATTTCGGCGCGCCGCCACCGATCGTGTCGAGCCCGATCTGTGCGCCTTCAAGCTTATCCCAGGTTGTCAACTCGACGCCCGCGCGGACACTATCAGCCGGCTGTTTGCCGTCGCGGAGCAGGCGGATGGAAATGGTCTGAGATTTCTTTGTCATGCCGATGCTCCAACCAGAGCGCCCAGAGTCATCGGCGCTGGTTCAAATCGTTCATCGAGTTGCCATTCGCCATCCAGCACTCTCTGCAAGAGGCCGCGCTTCTGGATGCTGAGGCAAGATAGAATTTCAGTTTTGGCGTCGATATCGGAATCAATGGCCGTGATAAGGGCTTCCGCCGCGTCCACGTCATTGAAGGCGCTGGTGGGAATGCGAAGTGCACTGAGATTTTCACTGGAAAGGCTTGGTATTCCCGACGTCTCGCTAAGCATCTTCAAATCAATATAGTTCAAATATGAATGAATCAGCTTTGCACTTACTGTTGGTTTAACAATAAATGTTGTATCGATTGCCCAGAAGTTCTCGTCTTTTTCAATCCTAACGGGTTTGTCTAGTGTTCCTTTTCGGCCTACGATAATGGCTGGACCTTCGAACAGCCGGTCCTCGGTCTGGCCAATGACACCTTGAGTGCCAAAAATCCTAACAGCTGCGCCCTCCACGTATCGGTCAGCCGAAAGCGCCTTCCCGTAGTGAATGGAAGCAATATCCCCGAGAGCAACTCCCTTAGTTTTTAGAGCGTTTCTCTGAGCTGCTGCCGGTTTAGTGGACAGTCAGTTAAGCTAACCCCGCCTGTTTTTCGTACTCGACCGGGCTGATGTAGCCGATGGTCGAGTGCCTGCGAACAGTGTTGTAGAACCTCTCGATGTAATCGAACACATCGGCCCTGGCGGCGTCGCGCGTGCGATAGACCTTTCCCCTGATCCGCTCGGTCTTGAGCGAGGAGAAGAAGCTCTCCATCGCCGCATTGTCCCAGACGTTGCCGGAGCGGCTCATCGAGCAGAGGATGCCGTTGTCGGCCAGCAGTTCCTGGAAGTGCTGGCTGGTGTATTGGCTGCCCTGGTCGGAGTGATGCAGCAGGGCATCCGGTTTACCGCGCCGCCAGATCGCCATGATCAGCGCATCGGTGACGAGCTGCGCCGTCATCTCAGCCTTCATCGACCAGCCGACGACACGACGCGAGAACAGGTCGATCACGCCGGCCACGTAAAGCCAGCCTTCGGCCGTCCAGATATAGGTGAAGTCGGCGATCCAGCGCTGGTTGGGCCGTGTCGCGGTAAACTGGCGATTGAGCACATTGGGCGCAACGACCGAGGCCTGGCGCTCGCCTCCGTCTTTCGGCAGCCCACGCCGGCGGGGCCTGGCGCGCAAGGCCTGCGACCGCATCAGTCGTTCGACCCGGTGCAGGCCGCAAGAGACGCCATCGGCCAGGACATCGCGCCAGACACGGCGGGCGCCATAGGTCCGGTCGCTGGCAACGAAGCTCGTTCGTACCTTGATGCCGATCGCCTCGTCGTCCCGTGATCGTCGGCT
Organism: uncultured Alphaproteobacteria bacterium; assembly: GCA_963762435.1. Classification (GTDB taxonomy): domain Bacteria; phylum Pseudomonadota; class Alphaproteobacteria; order ATCC43930; family CGMCC-115725; genus JAXDMU01. The sequence goes on from CAVXLN010000029.1 coordinate 63,004, forward strand.
CGGACTGCGACCCAACCAGGCGTGGAACCCGGAACGCGATACATCCAGCGCTTCGCAAAGCCATGCCACCGGCCAGATCGAACGGTGCTTCGCGATGAAAGCGAACCTCATGTCACTTCCCTCGCAAAGTAGGCTGCGGCCTTTTTTAGGATATCGCGCTCCGCCTTCAGCTTGGCGACCTCGCGCCGCAAGCGATCGATCTCCAGCTGCTCGGGCTTCATCTGACCATGGCCCGGAAACGCCTGGCCCGGATCGGCGCCGAACTCCTTCACCCACTTGCGCAACACGTTCTCGTGGACATCCAGATCCCGAGCCGCCTGCGCTACACTCACCCCGCGTTCCTTGATCAGGCGAACCGCCTCGATCTTGAACTCCCGACCAAACTTCCGTCGCTCCATCGCAACCTCCAGCTTAATGAAAACACCTTATCTCGGTGTCCATCAAACCGGCAGCAGCTCAGCGTTAGAAAGCTCGCCGGAAGCTGGGACGTGGGATACGCACTACATAAGCACACCCTTTGGAGCACTTACCTCGGTGACGACGCCAACGGGCACCCACAGTTTGAAACGACGCGCTCCGAGCCTGGAGAGTCCTTGTTTCAGCTCAAATACCGTAACGATTGGGCACAAGCGGCGCAGCTTGCCGCACAACTTCAAACAACCTTGTTGCCACTTTTTGAAAATGTCGGACTGATAGTGCCTATGCCGGCGTCCACTGCGCGCGCGAGACAGCCGGTCGATGAGATCGCGAAAGAGCTTGGGAAGCTCGCGGGAATCCCCATGTTCGACAACATGATAGTGAAGGCCCCAGTGCCAAAAGGTGGGCAGCAGCTGAAGAATCTGAAAACCAAGGCGGAGAAAGAGGCTGCACTAGCCGGTCGATTTACGATAAATTCGGCCATCGCCAACGACGGCCGCTGGAACGCGCTACTGCTTGACGATTTGTTCGACACCGGTGCGACAATGGAGGCGGTATGTACGGCCCTTCGGACCTACCCCAAAATTAACCGGGTATATGTCGCCGCTATTACGTGGAAATAGATATGACCACCGTCTTTATCGCAGGTTCAATCTCAATCAGTCGGCTCCACGAGAAGGTCAAAAAGCGCATCGCGAACGTCGTTACCTCAGACCTCGATGTTGTGGTCGGTGACGCGGATGGCGCAGATACGTCGATTCAGGACTGCCTTCTTGATAGCGGCGCTCGACACGTTACCGTCTATTGTAGCGGCGATCAACCGCGCAATAACGTTGCGGATTGGCCGGTCAAGAACGTTTACTCCCACGCGAATCCAGGCAGCCGTGCATTCTATACGGCCAAGGATTTAGAAATGGCTCGTGCCAGTGACTATGGCCTAATGATCTGGGACTGTAAGAGCACCGGTACGCTAAGCAACGTTATCGAGCTTCTCAAAGGTGAGAAGAAATCAGTTGTCTTCGTAAATAAGAACAAGGATTTCGTGACGGTATCCGACGTGTCCGGCCTGGAAAATCTACTAACTTTCATGTCCGATCATGCTCGTGCAAAAGCCGAAGAAAAAATTGGGCTGTCGTCAAAGATCGCTACCATCTCGCGAAAGCAGTTCGACCTCGCCGTTTAATGCGCCACATGACCGCTAGATCGAGCGGGCGCTCGCGCGGTGCAAACTCACGTAGACCTCCGCTCAAATCGGGCATCACGCCCACAGCCTAGGCCGGGTGCCCAGAAGATCAGGGGCTTTCTGGCTCGCGAAAAGCTCACTGGAACATGATGAATCATAGCGTTCATATATTCACTCGCCGTGAACTGTACGAACTTGTGTGGTCGAAGCCGATGCAAAAGATCGCCGGAGAGCTAGGCATCTCGGATCGGGGGCTTGCCAAGATATGCATCCGCCACCGGGTGCCGAGCCCGCCCCGCGGGTACTGGGCAAAACTTGCATCGGGGCAGAAGGTAAAGCGTGCACTCTATCGAGACGTGGACGATCCTACGCTAAACCGCGTCCAGATATCGGCGAGCCTAGCCACGCTGCCCGAAGAAACGCGCAAGATACTTCAAAAGGCAAAGGTTGACCGTGCAGAACGGCGAAAAGCCGTTCGCGCTGATCCGGTTGTCCTCGCCCGACCCAGCGAGCAGCTTCACCGAACCGTCACGCCGACCGCCGCTAAGCTTCGTAAAGCGAAACCCAGTCAATACGGTTGTGTTTCCGCGACAGGGGAGGGTATGTGCGGCGTCATTGTCCATGTCGAGAGCGTAACGCGTGTCATTGGCTTTCTACACGATCTAGCCGTCGCACTAGAGGCAGCCGGACTACAATTGCAGCCCGATGGTGCTCGCATGAAAATTGCTGTGGGACTGGATGACGTCACCTTCACACTGACCGAGCGAACCAAGCGCGAGAAACACGTACCGAGCCAAGAAGAGCAGGCGCTCTACGAACGCCAACAGGCAAAGCGCCAAAGTGCGGCCGATCGTAAAAATTGGGATCTTTACACGTCACTTCCCTACCAGAAGCCCTGGCCCGAATATGACACAGTTTACGCCGGGCAGTTGGTCTTCCAGATTGAGGGGTGGGCTCGCGGGTTACGTAAGACATGGGCAGACGGTAAGACCCAGTCCATCGAATCGATGTTCGAGGATATTCTCGCCGGCCTTAAAATCGTCCTGGCTCATGAAAAAGCAGAACGCGAGCGTCGCGAGGAAGACGCGCGGCAGTGGGCAGAGCTTGCTCGACGGCGTGAGCTTGCCAAAAAACGTGATGAGCGAGAGGAACAACGGGTTTCGTTTCTGCGAGAGTTAGTGCGCGTCCAGCGCGAAGCGGCCGATATCAAAAGTTGGCTCGGCTCGTTGCCAGAGTGCACGCGGGCGGATTCCTCAGCCGAGCTCGAGCGCATGTTGGTTTGGGCGAACGAGCGCTTGAAAAACCTAGAAGCTCGGACGTGCCTTAGGGCAGCGGTTGCTCAGTTGGAGGTAAAGTCACTTTTCCCGGAAATGGATGAACTTCACGATCCGCTGGGGAATCCCCCTGAGCCGAAATACCGTTGGTGAGAAGCTGCTTGTAATCCTTGCGCCTGGAAAGCTGGCGCCGATTGCATGGGGCTGGGGGTTGTTGCGCGCAGGGTTGCGCCCCTCGCCGATCTACATCTCAGCGCGCCTCAGCACAATTGTGGCGTCTAATTCCATGGGACTGACCGCAATGCATCCACCGACATGCTGAAGGCTTCATCAAGGTAAACGTCTAAGGATTCCTGCATGTAGGAGGTTTCCCCTATTTGAAACGTTGGCATGTCAAAGGTGAGCTCATCGGATATCTCTCGCTGCCAATCGTTCTGAAAATCGATTCCCCGCCTGGGAAGCCAGAGCGGCGTACAAAGTGCTGCGTGTGCATGCAGTAAATTGGGACACTTTTTGATCGCTCGAAGAAAAATATCTCCAGGAACCACTGGGTATTCTTTGGGAATAGGAGACGGGTCACCGCCGTAACCTTCGATCACCACAGCTCCTAATATCTTCCAATGACCCTCTGTAAGGCCGAGATATTCAAGTACCTTCGGCAATGCCTCCTGTGCCTTCGTTACCTTGCGGGCGACCTGGTCAACTTTCTCGGCAATCACCTGCTTTCGGTTAAGCACTTCGCGTATGTCTCCCGGCTGCAACATCCAGCGAAGCTCCCCAAAAAGTATGGTCTTTGTGCCTTCGTCAACGAGCACCAGGTCGATGTCCTCAGGCTTGGTTGAGGTCGGAACTTGTCTTGCCGTTTTATGCGGGAAGCGAGACGGCAGTTCCCGGGCCAAACGCTCGGTCATGGCGAGCTCGAATAGCTTACTCTGTGCATCGAAGGTCTTTTTGTTGACCCTGGCGTGTAGGCTGAGCATGTTCCGCGACCAATTCGACGATAGAATCATAGTGCCCAACGCACCCAGCTCCTGGTCACCGACGGGGATCAGCGGCTGCATGGCAGGATCGGGTGTAAGTGTTTTCTCACCGTAGGTGAGCGCCGCCGTGATTGCCTCTACGGTTGGCAATGGCAATTGCGATACTCGCGCGAGGAGATTGTTTAAATCCCTTGGTGCCAGCCGAAGGCAAAGCTGATCGAAACCACAACCCTCTAATCCACCTTTCGCCGCCCCGAAATGAACGGACAGGAGATGGTAGGCGCAAATCGCTTGTAGCGAAGTGTAGTACGCTCTCGCCTGTGTTGCATTGGACCAAGGGAAAACCCAGTTATCTGGCAATCCAGGCGGTTCTGCATCGAGGACTTCGATCAGTTCCCGCGCGTAGATCGTGATCAGTTGGTATTTGACCTTTCCGCCTGACACCTTGGCGCGCTTGACGATTTCGTGAACCGTCGGCCCCCATAAGGCAACGTGACCAGTGCCAGGTATTTCGAACTCAGGTCCATTAAGGAGAAAAGCAAACGAAATAAGCGTATTTTTACCGCCCCCGTCAGCATTTACCATCCATTCAAGTGTGTTGTACTGCCCCCTGCGAAGTCCGACTTCAGGGCACAGATATCCCGTATCGCGATCAATTATTAAACCACCAGAGCGAGCGTGATACGCGCTAAACAGTCTGCTGGCCCAAGCAAATTGAGCCGCTGCCTCGATGAGGCGGCCGGTCGGGACGTAGTTATCTTCGGTAAGTGGATCCCGCTGGGACGAGCCCGTCGCTGGTAATCTTCGGGAGCAGAGATCAAATGCAAACCGCAGCATATATTTCATGCGGTCTGAAATGTTGATCAAGCCTGCTTGAAATGCCCTCTCGCCTTCATTCTCCCACTCTTTTGGCGCTGATCGAATGACGCCGCGAAGCATATCCTCGCTCACTTGGCAGAGGCGCCAACGCGCGGTTTCGAGGTTAGGGAACGGCAGGTGGCAGGCTTCGAATTGTGCGTCGATCTTGGTTTCTAGTGCATCGGCCTCGGCTTTGGTGAGGGCTTCTGGCCGAATATAGTCCGGCGGAATATCAGCATAAGGATCGATTCTTCTCATATAGCTTCCAAGAGGCAGAGATCTGTGCACGGGCTTGAGGATGAGATTGATCGCGACTTTACGCCTCTAGTCGATCACAAATTTTAGGAAAAAGGCGAATTTCCAGATTGTGAACGCGCACTGTGAATCGCTTCATCGCAGCTTGGGGCTGCCGAGCGGTATCGTCGGCACCTCACCAGCTTAGAGCAAGTTGAAGTGAAACGGCCCGCGATCAGATCGTGCCGACGCCTCAGCAAGGCTGCTCAAATTGCTGTCTTTAGGGAATGTCGGTCTCGGTGGTTGCGTGCCCCCGCAACCACCGACAGTAGCCCCGGCCCGAACCCCGCGCCGGGGTTCTTCGTCCGCGGCGCGTTATCCCCCATCACCGCGATCACCGCGAGGTCGCCGAAAAGCTCGGCCCGCAGCCCATCCCCCGTCGGCGTCAGCACCACGCGGTCGATCAGGCTGCGGATCTCCTCGCCCGCCTGGGGCGCGATCTTGGGATCGCTGAGGGCTTCGGTGAGCCGCGCCACCTTGCGGGCGTAGAGCTCGGGCAAGTTCGTCGTCCGTGAAGAACCCGTCTGAGCGACAATTCAGGCGGGTTGTGGGTTTGGGGCGTCTGAGAACCAAGCCTGGATCCAGGCACGCAAAAGGGCGGCGAACCACCTCAGGAGGAGATGGAAGTTGAAGCCGGCGGCGGCGAGGACGGCGTTGATGCGGTCGCCGTCCTGTCCCTTGAGGTAATTGCGATCCATGCGGTGCTCGGCCTTGAGGTGGCCGATGAGCTTGCGGCCGAGCCGGTCATAGACCGCGCCCTGGCTCATCGCCGTCCCGTAGCTCGAAACCCACAGACGGTTGCCCGGCGGCGTCAAGTCGCGTTTACCAGCCCAATGCCCGGTGGGGCGCTCCAGCATCGGTCTGTAGTGCCCGATATACCGATCGATCCGCGCGTCGAGAACTGTGGGGATAGGCGCGTCGATCGGCTGGCCATTTTTCGTCTCGATACCGTCGAAGTGGAGGAGGTAGCCACTGGCTTGGCGTAAGAGTTGGCGTCCGATCTCAATCGACGTGAAATTGTCGCGGCGCAGGGGGCGCGCGGCCAACAGCGCGATCATCAGCCCGTCGCGATAGTCGTTGGCGCGGCGCCAGGGCGAGCCGCCTTCTACGCTGTCCGCCTTTTCTATCAGCGCCAGCCCGAGAGCGAAAAGCTCCTCGGAGCGCTGGACGAGCAAGCGCTTGTCCTTGGCTGCCCGGGCGCGGCGCTGAAGTCGCATCACGAGTTTTTGAAGCCAAGTCCACCGCCGCCGCCCGCTTGGCGGATGACGCCAAGGTCGCGCTTCACGAGCACAAAGCGGATATCGAAGCAGCAATCCGCGCGCTGTTGGCTGAGGTGCTCAGCTGGCCTGAGCAGTTTCCTCGAGAGTTACGGCTTTGCCGGCTGCTGGCAAGCTATGTTACGGCGAGGGGCGGGCGCGCAGTACCAAGCCTGTCCGAGAGGCTCGCCCTGCTCCTGGCCGCGTGGGCCGAGCCGTTCATCGGACGCGGTCTCGTGATTCCACTGTCGAGCACTCAGCTCTATGCGCTCATCTTGGCGCCCGCCCTGAGCGCGAGTGTCGATGCCGGGGCGACATTCGCCAAGGCGGAGAGCGGGATCGATTGGCTCGAGCTCCTGTCCTTGAATGCGATTAGGGCGATCCAGGTTCCGGCCGACAAAGTCAAGAGAAGGTCGCCATCGCCCAGCCAGACTGTGCCCAATCAGGCGAGCTTGTTTCCCGATGGTTCGAGATGATAGCGGGGGGCAGAACACGCATTTATCCCTTGATCGGGCGTTGGTTGTGACAGGCTGCCGGCGTGAAGATGCGCCGCAGATTGAGTCGACTCCGCTCCGCGAGTCAGGGGAGCTCGACCATGTGCGCGCCTGATCTGCGCCCCTTCCAGGCCGAGCCGATCATCAGTTTCGAGAAGCTCTTGCCCGGCGGGATCTCCGAAAGGATCTCTACGAACATGCAGATCGTCACGAACTGTTCCGAAGCCGGCGCGAGCTTCGTAAGCAAGGCCGGGACGCCGTTGGCCAGCCCAAGGCGGTATTCGCGAACGTGCCATTCCGACATGTGCTCGTCCTTGCCGAGCGCGGCAAGGCGCAGCGCATCCGCGCGGTTCAAGGCCAATCCTCGCACGTGAAGATACAATCCATCGCCAAGGTCGGTCTCATAGGTGTCTTCGTAAAGCACGGCCCAAACGCGAAGAATTCCGCCGGCATCCCTAATTCGTTCGCGTGCGGCAGCCATCGCGCCCGGAGGGACCTGATCGCTCTGGCCAGCTTCTGAAGCGCCGCTTCGCAGAGTGTCGCGTTCGTTGATTTCGATCCACCTTTTGTCCAAACACATTTGCAACGAACGTCAGCGGTGCGAGGACCGCGAAGTCGCGACTGGCAAGCCAGAGGCGCCATTGGGGGCGCTTGCCGGGCCCCTTCTCACTCAGCACTGCGGCGGCCGCAACTCTAAGCTTTCTGTCCCAAGGATCGCTGCTACCTCGCGGCGGTGCCAATAGGATGTGCCAGAGATGGTCAGCCCAAATAGACGGCCATTTGCTGGGTGGGCTGGCCTCCAGCATAAGGCCCAACAGGGTTTACTCAAATAGGGCGCCCTGCTGCGGCGCCAGGCAGAAGCGGATCGGCTCGGCCCCCAGGTGATCTAAGTATCAGCGCGATCGCGCCGTCTTATGTCTATTTCGCCATCCAGCTTTGGGGCCCACTGGGCGGGCGAGGGCGCTGGCCCAGCGCCCCGCCCGTCTTTCCTTTCTGAAGCACCGGCGGCCGCAACATGCCTCGCCAAATGTGCGTCGAGCGCGGGCTGCCCTCGGGATTTTGCGAGTTCCGTGCGCTCCACAACGGTGCCGCTGGACGGTATCGTGGCATCGTATTGACGCTCAGGGCAGAAGCGCTGCGCTGCATCCTTCCCGAGCTCTAGCAGTCTGTCGGATTCACATGCGGGTTCGATTATGTCAGAATCCGCGGATGACGACCTACGCTCCGTTTGACCGCGAACAGCCATTTCTTCTGCCGCCTGATCTGAAGGATTGGTTGGCTGAGGATGACATGGCCCATTTCATCGTTGCAGCGGTGGATCGGGTCCGGGTTGGTGAGTTCCGGACGAACCGTCAGGCTGGCGGCAAGCCGCAATATCACCCGCGGCTGATGCTGGCGCTGTTGATCTATAGCTATGCGAACGGCGTTTTCTCGTCGCGACGGATCGAGCGTGCGACGTATCGGGATGTTGGCACGCGCTTCATCGCGGCCAACACACATCCGGACCACGACACGATCGCGCATTTCCGGCGGGTGAACCGGGCTGCGTTCGAGGCAGCGTTCCTTGAGGTGTTGCTGCTGGCGCGCGAGAGCGGGCTGCTGCGGCTGGGCACGGTATCGATCGACGGCACCAAGATCGACGCGAACGCGTCGAAGATCCGCTCGGTGCGGTATGATCGGGCGCGGGTGCTGCGCGAGAAGCTCGCGGCCGACATCGCGGAATTGACGCAGAAGGCCGATGCGGCCGATGCCGATACCGTCGATCCGCAGGCGCTGCCGGCCGAGATCGCCCGGCGCGAGACGCTGAAAGCCAAGCTTGATGCGGCTTGTGCCAGGCTGGAAGCGCAAGCCAAGGCAGAGGCTGATGCTCGGCGGCCGGCCTTTGAGACCAAGAAGGCGGCGTATGAGGCCAAGAAGGGCCGTCGCGGCCGGCCGCCCAAGCCGCCCGACGAGACGCCGCCGCCCGACCGGCAGAGCAATCTGACCGACCCCAATTCCGCCTTGATGCGCAAATCCAACGCGCATGAATACCGCCAAGCCTACAACGCCCAAGCGGTGGTCTGTGCCGAGGGCAGCCAACTGATCCTCGCCACCAACATGGCCACGACGCCCTCAGACCAGCCGACCTTCGCCGCGACTATCCTCGCCATGGAGAAGACCGTCGGCCTGCCCCGCACGGTTCTCGCCGATGCCGGCTTCGCCAGTGGCAAGGCCGTGGCCCAACTCCGGGCGCGCGGCATCGAGCCGCTGGTTGCGATCACCTCCACCCAGCCGCATCGGCCCTATGATTTCCGCCCGCCGCCAGACGTGAAGCCGGCGCGGCGCATCACCGAGCCATGGCGCATCGCCATGAAGGAAAAGCTGCAAACCAAGGACGCCAAAGCCCAATACAGAAAACGAAAACAGACCGTCGAACCGGTCTTCGGCATCATCAAAAACGCGATGGGCTTCACCCGCTTCCACCTCAGAGGCATCCAAAACGTCACCGCCGAATGGATCCTCGTCGCGCTCGCCTATAACTGCCGCAGGCTACATCGCCTGCAACTCGCCTGAACAACACCGTCAACCGGTCACACCACCAGAAACGATATGAACCCGACAGACTGCTAGAGGAATTTATGAGCGATGTCAGAGACATAAGCCTCGTCTGGCCGACGCTCTCGGCCAATAATGCGGAACGTACGGCGCGCTCGACGGAAGGATCGGCCACGAGTCCTATGCGCCTTGCACGATCGAGGATCTGCGCCGCCATGATCGATCACTTGCGTGCCGCCCTTGCCGCGTTTGTTGCCTTCGCCCTGCTCGGCGCCGCTCCGGCCAGCGCAGAGCCGCCAAAGACCGTGAAATTGGCGGATGGGCGCTATCTCGCGGCGCCGCCGCCCGGGTGGGACGGCAAGACCCGCCTACCGCTGCTGCTGTATATCCACGGCTACGGCCAGACGCCCGAGGGCGTGCTCGCCGATCAGGCGCTGATGGGCGCGGCCTGGCAGGCGGGCGTCCTTGTCGTTCTGCCGGCCGGCGAAAATGGCGCCTGGACGTTTCGCGGCTCGCCCCATTCGGGCCGCGATGATGTCGCGTTCCTGCATCAGGTCGTGGCCGACGCGGAACGGAGCTGGCCGGTTGACTCCAAACGCGTCATCGCGTCGGGCTTCTCGATCGGCGGCTCGATGGTCTGGGAACTCGCCTGCCACGCGGCCGACGGGTTCTCGGCATTTCTACCCTTTTCCGGCAGCTTCTGGGTGCCCTATCCCGAGCATTGCGAAAGCGGGCCGGTCAATCTGCGCCATGTCCACGGTCTCGACGATCATACCGTGCCGCTTGCCGGCCGGACGATCGGTCTGCTCTGGCACCAGGGCGACACGCGCAAGAGTTTCGAGCTGCTGAAGAGCCAGGATGCCTGTCCGGCTGAGCCGGACAGGCGGGTGAGCGAGGGGAACGGGCTCGAATGCCAGGAATGGACCGGTTGCGGCGGCCATAAGCAGATCCAGCTCTGCCTGCATACCGGCGATCATTATGTGAACGCGCCCTGGCTGGCGGCGGGGCTCGCTTGGGCCTTGGCGCCGCCGATCTCGACGGCGCAGGTCGTGCTGCCTAAATAAGGCGCTCGACCAGGGTGCTGGTCAGAGCATCCTCTGCCCGGGTCTTCAGGCTCGGCACCGCCTCCGGGAATCGCACCACTTCGTCGGCGCTCAGCACGACCGGCAACTTGCGAGGCTTGCAAGTGTAGGCGATCCGTTCCGAGATCTCGCCATGACGTAAGCATGCTGTCGATCGGCCCAAATATCCGAAAATGGGCCCTGCTGGGCACCGGCGAACTGCTCGATGGGCGCATAGCCCTCGGAGAAGATTTGGGTCGCATGCTACGCATACGCCGGCGACGGGATCGGCCTGTCGTCCACGTCGTCTACGCCAATTCCGCTTCACGGTCGCGTGGCGTCAGCCCGTGCTGACGCAATCGCCAGATCAGCGTGTCCAGCCGGTCCTGGCCAAAGAACGGCTCTTGCTGGAACACGGCTGTTGGCACGCCCCAATGCCCGGCGGCGCGCAAGGCCTGATCGTTGGCGGCGAGCGCCGCCTCGTGCCGTTCGGGGTCGGCCTCGATCTCGCGATCCAGTTCGGCAAGATCCAGCCCGGCGCGATCCGCCGCTTGCGCGAGGTGGCTGCCTTCGTGCCAGTTATCCACGCTCCCATCCCAGAGGAGGCGCGAGACCTCGTCACAGAACGCAAGGCCGCGGCCATGCCTTACAGCAGCAATGCCGAGCCGGCTGAGGCGGTAGATATAGGGCTGGTGCTCCGCGATCGCGAGCGTCTGCTGGTCTTGCACGATGGGATCCGGCACCGGACGACGGAATGGCAAGCCGTGGAAAGCCGCTTGACGCGCGCCGTCAAGCAGAAAATAAGGCCGTGACAGCGGGTTCATCGCCCGAAAATAGGCTGGGTTGCGGATGGCGGCGGGATGTACGATGCGCAGATCCACCTCGACCGCGAAATCCCGCGTCAGCGTCATCACCCGCGGCAGAGCAATGTAGGAATAGGGGCTGCGGAAGGACCAGTAGAATTCGAACGACAACGCCATGATGTGTTTCCCTTCAGCGAGCCGCCGCGCTGACGGCATCTCGCTGTTTCTCAACCAAGATGCGCGGCCCGCGGCGGCTTCACGGGCGCCGGGGCATCACTTGAGCTGATCGGCAATCTTGGCGACCGCCGCCTGGGCACATACCTCGTCCTTATCGCCGCCGGGAGAACCGCCGACACCGATGGCGCCCACGACCTCGTCGCCAGATCTGATGACCACGCCGCCCGCCACGAGGAAGACGTTCGGCAGATGCACCAAGGGTCCGAAGGCGGGGTTGTTGCCGACCTTGGCGACGATCGCGCTTGTGGTGCTTTCGCGGAAATTCGGGCCGAGGGACACGGCGGCGTAAGCTTTGCCCCGGCTGCTGTCTAGCGTGTGGGGTGGTGCCCCGTCGCCTTTGGCGACGACTTTCACCAAACCGGACGCATCGACGACCGTCGCAGTGACGAGATAGCCCGAACTTTGGCAAGCGGCGACCGCGGCGAGAGCGGCCTCGGTGGCGACCGACAGCGGGAGCTGCTTGACGGTCGGCAGGGGTGCCGCGGATGCTGCGCCGGCCGCTAAAACGATGGCAATGGCGACAAAGCCGGTTGCCGGGAAGCGGGTCATCATCAGTGATTATCCTTGTGGTAAGTCCATCTGGGCTACGCGGTCACGAAAAGCCGGTAATCGCAAGCGGGCGGCGCCGGACATCGTGCCGGAGAAACCAATGAACCGGTTTGGCCGTTGGAGGTCGGTGAGCATGATCATCTCGCGCCTCCGCAACGGCCATCAACCGATTTCCTATCCGACCGGGTTTGACGTTTGGCCTCGTCATTATTGGCGCCCCGGCTGATCCGCATATGGGGAATTCCCTTTTAGAAGGCATAGAGCCTTGCTTTGATCGAATAGGGCGATATTTCCGACCCAAAGATCTGGTAGGGCTCGCTCACGGTTGTCCTCGCCGTGATTGTCCATGCAGCCTGCCAGGCTGACGGTCTTTTCGCCGGCGCCGATTCCAATAGGCGGCGTCAAACCCCGGCGAATTTCGGTCAAGGCGCAGGTTAACGAGCAAGCCGGCAGGGCAGCCTACACTGGACGTGTCTCAAGCGGGAAGATGTTCTATATCGATCGTTATAAAAATTTATAGCGTGCGTTCCAAAATTCAGTAGGGTTGGGCCCATCGGTCAGCGGCGCATGTAGGCGGATGCCAGGACCTTGAGAATTTGACGCGGAGGCTGTCTTGGACGCGGCGATGGATTGTTTTTGGGAGCCGGGATTCGAGGGGGCGTCGGTGCGTGCGCTCGCCGCGGACGGGGCTGAACCCTCAAGCCCATCCGAAGCCCCGTTTGCAAATCGGTAAGGAGAGAGTTCCTATGTCCTTGAAAGAGCAACTTGCCCAGTTTCGGGCTGCCTGGCATGAGCGCGTCCCCGCCGAACGCCAGCAGATGCTGTTGCGGCACATCCAAGAGCTGCGCGACGGCGCGATCTCGAAAACGATGCTGAAGCTCGGCGATCGTGCGCCATCCATCGTGCTCGCCGACGCCAAGGGAGAGACGGTCGATGTGGGGAACCTGCTGAAACACGGTCCCGTCATCGTCACCTTCTATCGCGGCGGCTGGTGCCCGTTCTGCAATCTTGAACTGAAAGCATATCAGGAAATTCTTCCTGAAATTGCCGCCGCCGGCGCGTCCTTGGTCGCGATCAGCCCGGAGAAGCCGGATGAGACGCTCTCCACCGCGGAGAAGAACGCCTTGACGTTCCATGTGCTCAGCGACATCGGCCAAAAGGTCGGGCGTGCGTTCGGCCTCGTCTACGAGTTCTCCGACGAGCTTCGCAGCGTCTATAACGGCTTCGGCCTGGACATCCCGGCGAAGAACGGCGCGCCGGACGAGTGGGCACTACCGGTGTCGGCGACCTATATGATCGACCGCGACGGAACGATCATCTACGCCAACACCAACGTCGACTATCGTGACCGGGCCGATCCGCGTGACATCGTCGAAGCGCTGACACGTCGAGCGGCGGCCGAGTGAGCCCAGGCGCGCGGCGATAACCGCCGGGCGCCGCGCGCTCGGGAGAACCTGCACGGCCTGCTGTCAGAGGAGAGTCCGATTTTGTCGCCGAAATATGAGACCGCATTGATCGTGGGCGCGGGCCAAGGCCTGAGCGCTTCTCTTGCCCGAGCGCTCTCTCGTGAAGGTCTTAGCGTCGCCGTCGCCGCTCGCAGCATCGAAAAGCTTGCCGCCTTGTGCGAGGAGACCGGTGCGCGGGCCTTCGCTTGCGACGCTGCCGACCCGCATCAGGTGGCCCGTCTTTACGAAGCGGTGGAAACCCAGATCGGCGCCCCCGACGTTGTCGTCTATAATGCGAGCGGCAGGTCGCGCGGTCCCTTCGTCGAACTGATCCCCGACGAGGTTGAGCGAGCTATTGCCGTGAGCGCCTTCGGCGGATTCTTGGTGGCTCAGCAAGCCGCGCGACGCATGCTCGAAAGAGGCGGCGGTGCGATCCTGTTCACGGGCGCATCGGCAAGCGTCAAGGGGTATGCCCAATCAGCACCTTTCGCGATGGGCAAGTTCGCTCTTCGCGGCCTCGCTCAGAGCATGGCGCGCGAGCTCGCGCCACAAGGCATCCACGTCGCTCACTTCGTGATCGACGGCGTGATTCGCAGTCCGGACCGAACAGAAGCGTCTGACCGGCCCAACTCAATGCTCGACCCGGACGCCATTGCCGAGACCTATCTGCATATCCTGCGGCAGCCTCGGAATGCATGGACGTGGGAAGTGGAGCTGCGGCCGTGGGTGGAGAGGTTTTGACCTCCCGGGCTTCGGTCCAGCACGGGTCCGGGCGCTGAAGCCGCCATCGGTGAGGCGGCTTCGCTCGCCCGCAAAGATCAGCGCAAGGTCTCCCATGCGGGGGAGCCGGCGCCGCTTCTGGTGTCATTGTGTAATCTCGGGCAATCGCCACGTTCGGAGGTGGTCGCGGCCGCAGCCCCGCAAACCGCCGCGTAAGCGTCGCCTTCCGCGCCTCCTGCTCGCTGAGCCGCTGCTGCATGCCCCCGAGCGAAGCCCGTCGGCGCCACCTCCCGGTCGAACCATAGGAAGCCATCGAGCCACCGGTCCGATACCGCCTCGCCGGTGCCATACGCAGCCGAGAAGCATTCGACAGAAACGGCCACCGGCGCCACGGCGGCGGCCTTGCTGGAATGGATCAGCGGCGCCGTGCCGTGGCCGACCGCAGGCTAGCTTCGGGCTCGGCCTTCCGCGCTTCTAGGTGTTTAGTCCCGGCATTGATGGAGCGCTCAGCTCGCCGGTGTGCTGGGCATTGCGAAGTAGCCTGCAACCTCTCACCGGGGACGTGAACGATCATCCTCGTGCCTCTAGAACCCGATCCGCTTAGGTCGAAACGACCTAAGCGGTGAATCGGCCTCTAAACTTTTGAATCGGTTGATTCAACCCAGCCGGATCTTGATCTAGGCTTCATCTGACCACGTGCCTTTTCGTTTTCAGCATAAAGTGTCTTGGAGTCGCAGCTCACCAGCAATCGAGGCGCGATCTCGGTGGAAGGTCACCGATACCGCCGCCCTGGGGGCGTCGGCGAGCGACGGCCAGACCATAGCCGATGTCGAGCGGCCAGTAGCCGAGCTCGTAGCAATCGGTGCCGATCCGCCAGACATCGGCGGTGGCGAGGTTCGGCGCCTCGCCATCCGCGATATCGGCCGTCCCAGCCGCCTTGAAAAGGGCTTCGCGCAACGTCCAGATGCGATAGAACGCGGCCCAGCCGCTCTCTCTGACCGCCGCGATCTCGGACGACGAAAAGGCTGCCTCGGCCAAGGCTACGCAGTCCCGATCCGACCGCAATTGTTCGACATCGATGCCGACGCTGCCATCGGTGCTGAGGGCGCAAGCGACGAGCTCGCCGCTATGCGACAGCGAGATCCGCGGGGCCGGTCTGCCCGGTACGGGCGATTGGGCCTCGATCCGGCCGTCTTCTCGTTTGATCAATCGCCACGCTCGTCCGGTCGCCGACAGAAGCATTGCGCGGAGTAGGGCGCGGGCGGCGAGGCCTTGCCGTCGCCGATGCTTGCGGCTGTGGCGGGCCACGGCCACGATATCGTCAGGTGTCGCGAAATCGGCTATCAGCCTTGTCGCGGCGTCGGTCTCAATGGTCAGGTAGGCGAGGTCGAGCCCGTTCAAAAAATAGGTTTCCGCTATCGCCAAGATTGTGTAATCCGTACGGTTCAAGATCTAGAAGCAGTGGTCGATGAGAGGCCGATGAGCGTGACGAACCTTGCGCCTATGGCGCTGATCGCGGCGATCCTGACGCTTAGCGCTTGTGATCGGACTCGGCCGATTCTGGATATTCATAATGAGCCCGTACCGACGGCGGCGCACGGCGCATCCATAGACGAGATCGGCCGCCGGATCGAGCTCGCCGCGGCGACGTCGCATTGGCGCACCATGCGTCCCGGTCCGGGCCATATCGTCGCCACGATCGACGCCAAGGATCATGAAGCCACCGTTGACATTATCTTCACCAACCAAGAGTACGGCATCACGCTCAAGAGCAGCACGAATTTGCTCCAAAGTGCGGACGGCACCATTCACAGACGCTACGATAGCTGGGTCATGAATTTGCGGAATCAGATCGACCTGCAGCTCGCATCCTACGTACCGCGGGGGAGTTGAGCGGAAGGAGATCGCGGCCAATGATGCGAGCTCGCCTGCATATTCTGGATTGGACGGCCCGGACAGCCGGCCGCGAAACGCGTGCCCAATGGATCGCTTGGGCTGCGGGCGCGGCGACCGATGCATCCGCCGACGAGGCCGCCGGCAGCCTCGCTGTCATCCCGAGCAGGCTGCGGCGCCGGCTCGGCCCGACGGGCAGGGTGATGGCGGCGGCGCTCGATCTGATGGCGCCCTTGCCGACCGCCCGCTATATCTTCTGCTCGCGCCATGGCGAGTTTCAGCGCAGCTTCGGCCTGCTTGACGCGATCGCGCAGCGGCAACCGCTCTCGCCGGCCGAGTTCAGCATGTCTGTTCATAACGCCCTTGTAGGCCTGCTCTCGATCGGCACAGGGGACATGGCCGGCCACACGGCTATTGCCGCGGGTGCGGACAGCTTCGCCTGGGGGCTGGTAGAGGCAGCATCCTGTCTTTCCGCTGATCCGGCCCAGCCCGTGCTGCTGATCTATCATGACGAGGATCTGCCGGCGCCCTATGACGGGGCGAATGCCGAAGGCGATGCGCGGCTGGTCCTTGCCCTGTTGCTTGCGGCCGAAGGGGCCGGCGAGGCCGTGGAGGTTGCCGCCGAGCGCGCGGATGGCCCCGCCGGCGTCTCGACGATCGCCCAAGCGCTCGATACTTTGCGGTTTCTCGCATCACGGGAGGCCGAACGGCGCACGGTCGGCGCTCGTACAAGCTTGAGCTGGCGCCGTGCTGCTTAGAACAATCTCCTATGCCTGGCGCGTGCCTGCGACCGGCTTCGCCTTCGCCGTTTTCGGGTTGGGCGGTCTGCTGCTCGCGGCGACGATCTTCCCGCTGATCACCCTCGTCACTCCCGACCCCGAGATCCGAAAGCGACGGACGCGCACGGTCATCCGCGGCTGCTTTCAATTCTTCGTCCTGCTGATGCGCTGTCTCGGCGTCATCCGCGTGGCGCGTCTCGATCGGGTGGCGCTCGCCCGTTGTCGGGGCAAGATCGTCATCTCCAATCACCCGACCCTGATCGACGTGGTGTTGCTGGTTTCCATCATCCCGAACGCGCAATGCGTCGTGAAACATCAGCTTTGGCGCAACCTGTTCCTAGGCGGAGTGATGCGTGCCGCCGGCTATATCCGCAACGATCTGGAGCCGGATCTCTTCATCGCAGCCTGCGACCGAGCGGTGAAAAGCGGCGACAACCTCGTGATCTTTCCGGAAGGCACCCGGTCGATCCCCGGCCGCAAGCTGCGCTTTCAGCGCGGCTTCGCCAATATCGCGCTACTGACCGATGCCGACCTGCAACTGGTCAGAATCTCATGTCACCCCATCATGCTTAATAAAGGAACGCCATGGTACAGGGTGCCGGAACAGCCAGGACGGTACCAGATCTCCCTGGGTGAGCAGGTTGCGCCGGGCCCATTCTTGCGATCCGGATCTCGCGCCCTGGCCGCCCGAAAGCTCGTTTCGTTTCTTGAGAGTTGCTATGCGGACCAATGATTTCGACGATGCCCTCGAGGCGGCGATCAAAGGAACTCATTATCGAAGCTCTTGATCTGGAGGACATAAGTCCTGCGGAAATCGGCAGTGAAGAGCCGTTGTTCGGCGACGGGCTGGGGCTCGATTCGATCGATGGGTTGGAGCTGGGAATGGCCCTGCGCAAAGCCTATGGCATCAAGATCGATAGCGTAACCGCAGAGGTTCGGCGGCATTTCGCCAGCGTGCGCAGCATCGCGCAATTCGTCGCCGGGCAGAGGGCCGCATCATGACCGCTCCTCGTGAGGAAATCCTGGCCGTGCTGACCGAATATCTGCACGAGCTGTTCGAGGTGCCGAGAGAGAGCGTCACGCTCGACGCCCTGCTCTTCGAGGATCTCGACCTCGACAGCATCGACGCTGTCGATCTGGTGGTGAAGCTGCGCGACTACACCGGCAAGAAGATCGCCCCGGCGTCGTTCAAGAACGTACGCACGGTCGGGGATGTCGTCGAGCAGGTACATGCCCAGCTCGCTGCGTAGAGAGGACGTGCTCGGCGCGGTGCTGGGCGTGGCGGGCGTGGCTTATCCCGTACTGGTGTTTTTCGGCCTCAGGTATCTTCCGCCGGTCGCCATCGGTCTGACGCTGGTGGCACTCGTCTTGCTGCGCTTGGTCGTCGGGCGGCGCACGGTGCTCAACTCGATCGATGTGGCGGTCATATTGGGAGCGGGCGGCGTCGTGCTGGCCATGCTGGTCGATCCCGCCCTTGCCGTCCGGCTTCATCCGCTTTTCGTCAATTTGGGTCTTGCGGCGGTCTTCGCCTGCTCGCTGATCTGGCCACCCTCGCCGATCGAGCGCATCGCACGCCTGACCGAGCCCGATCTGTCCCCTGAGGCCGTTGCCTATATCCGCAAGGTGACCTGGGCGTGGCTGTGTTTCTTTCTCTTCAACGCGACGGTCTCGGCCTGGACCATCTTCTACGGCTCGCTTGAGCAATGGACCCTCTATAACGGCCTCATTTCCTATTTCCTCATTGGCGCGATGTTCGCGATCGAGTTCGTCATTCGCCAGCGGGTTCGGCGACAGATCGGCGGCCGCGCGTGACCATCGCCGCATTGTCCCGATTGCTATGCGACGGACGAGCGGACACGGTGCCGGTCACGATCCGTGATGGCGCGCTCGTGTCCTTTGGACAATTCCGCGCGGATGTCGGCGGCGCGGCCGTGCGGCTCCGGGAGCAGCGCATCATCCGGGGCGTGCTTGCCGCCGACGACAGCTATTTGTTCGCGGTCGGTCTTTTCGCCCTGCTGCATGCCGGCGCCGATGTCGTCCTGCCGCCCAACACCCAACCCGGTCGCCTGGCGCAGACGCTCGGCGATCGAGACACGCTGGTAACGGACGATGCGGTTACGGACGGCTTCCTCCTGACGCAAGACGCCGGCCCCCATAGTGGACCGCTTCCGCCGATCGATCCGACCCGTCCCCGGATCCGATTCTATACGTCCGGATCGACCGGCACGCGCAAGGCCATCGACAAAACCCTAGGCCAGCTCGAACGGGAAATTGCCGGCCTCGAAAGCCTGTTCGGCCCCAGGCTCGGACCGGCTCACATAGAAGGCACCGTCAGCCACCAGCACATCTACGGGTTGACCTTCCGAGTGCTCTGGCCGCTGGCCGCCGGCCGGCGTTTCGGCGCGCGGAGCCACCATGTCTGGGAAAGCCTGCTGGCGACGCTCGAGCCGCCGACTGCGATCGTCTCAAGCCCCGCGCATCTGAGCCGCCTCGGTGGGCTGCCGCCGCTGCCGGCTGAAAGCCGGCCTCCCTTCATCGTCAGCGCCGGCTCGCCGCTCTCCTGGGCGGCAGCGCAAGAAAGCCTGGCCATCCTCGGCTGCCTGCCGACCGAGATCTTCGGCAGCACCGAGACCGGCGCCATCGCGTATCGCCACCAACGCGCGGCCGACACGCCCTGGCAATCGCTGCCTGGTGTCGAGGCCACGGCCAATGCCGAAGGCGATCTCGCGGTTCGATCGCCCTATGTCGATGGCTTGGTGCCGACCGCCGATCGGGTCGAGTTCGTTGCTGCCGACCTGTTCCATTTCCGCGGCCGCGGCGACCGGATCGTCAAGATCGAGGGCAAGCGCGTCAGCATGCCGGAGGTCGAACGGGATCTGGCCGGCCTACCCTGGGTCGCCGCCGCGGCGGTCGTGCCGATCAGCGAAGGGCGAACCTTCCTCGCCGCCGTCGTGAGCCTGACCGAGGAAGGGTGCGCGGCGCTCGCCCAGGAGGGCAAGTTCCGGTTCGAAAGGCGGCTTCGACGGGCGCTTGGATCCACTCAGGATCAGGCGGCGCTCCCGCGGCGATGGCGCTTCGTCGACAGCCTGCCCATCGACGGAATGGGCAAGCAGTCGCGGGCAGCACTCGCGGCACTGGTCGGGAGCGGAGCCGACCATGGCTGACATCGTGGTGACCGAGCCGGAGATCCTGGCTGTGCGACCTCTTGTGTCGGGAGTCGAAATCGATCTCTTCGTATCGCCCACGCTCTCTTTCTTCGAGGGCCATTTCCCCGACTTCGCCATCCTGCCCGGCATCGTGCAGGTGGATTGGGCGATCCGGCTGGCCCGCACGCATCTGGCGATCGGCCGGCTCCAGCCGAACGAGATGCAGGTCAAGTTTCGCGCGCCCGTTCTGCCATCCTCCCGGTTGACGTTGGCGCTTTCGGTCGCGGACGGCGCGAAGGGGCCACGGCTTGCCTTCGACTATCGGGCCGGCGAGACGGTTCACGCCTCGGGCAAGATCGGCCTCGCCCCGCCATGAGCATAACGGCATGCTGCGTGATACCCAGCCGCAATCACTATCAAGCACTCGGGCGGACGATCACGCTCGTCCGCGCCGCCGGGCTGCCGGTGTTCCTGATCGATGACGCCAGCGACGCGCCGGCTCGTGAGGCCTTGGCGGCTCTGCATGATCCGGGCGGCGGCGTCACGGTTTTTCGCTTCGAGGTCAATCAGGGCAAGGGCGGTGCCGTCATCAAGGGGTTGGAGCTGGCCGCCGCCGCGGGGTTCAGCCATGTCGTCCAGCTCGATGCCGACGGCCAGCACGATCTCACGGCACTGCCGGAATTGATGAGCCTCGGCCAGCGTCACCGGCAGGCGATCATCTGCGGCGTTCCAATCTTCGACCGCTCGATTCCGGTTGGACGGCGAATTGGACGCGGCCTGACCCATTTCTGGGTCTGGGTCGAAACTCTGTCCTTTCAGATCCGTGACGCGATGTGCGGCTTCCGGCTCTACCCGCTGGATCCGGTCATGACCGTGCTCAGCGCCGCGCAGGTCGGTCGGTTCATGGATTTCGATATCGAGATTCTGGTGCGGCTGAGCTGGCTGGGCGCGCCGGTCGTCAGCTTGCCGATCCGGGTCGTCTATCCGGACGGCAATCTTTCGAACTTTCGGATGGCCGCGGATAATTGGCGCATCACCAAGATGCATACCCGGCTCGTGATCGCGATGCTGCTGCATCTGCCGTGGATTCTTGCCCGTCGGCCGATCCCGCCCGGAAAGGATCGGGCGCATTGGTCTGGCCTCGGCGAGCGCGGCGCCTACTGGGGGCTGCGCATCCTCGCCGGCGCCTATCGATGGTTCGGCCGCTCCGTTTGCCGCGCGCTGATGCTGCCGGTGGTAGGCTATTTCTATGCGACCGACGGCCCGCGCCGACGCGCCTCCAGCGCCTTTCTCGCGGCGGCCTTCACTGCCGGCGGCGCGCCGGGGCGCGGCGGCCTGCTCGACGGGTTGCGCCATTTTCTCGATTTCGCCGAAAAATCCCTGGAGACTTTTGCCGCCTGGACTGGCGCCATCGGCCCGGAGCGGGTCGTCATCGACGATGGCGCCGCGATCGACGCGGCCGAAGGCAAGGGCGCGCTCCTCATCGTCTCGCATCTCGGCAATGTCGAGCTCAGCCGCGCAGCTCTCACGGGGGCACGGCGTGCCGCGCTGACCGTGCTCGTCCACACCCGGCATGCCGAGCATTACAACCGGCTGCTGCGCCGCTTTCAGCCCGAGGCCGGCTTCAATCTGCTGCAGGTGACAGAGATCGGGCCGGAAACGGCGATCCTGCTTGAGGAGCGGGTCGCGCGCGGGGAATGGGTCGCCATCGCCGGCGACCGCACGCCAGTCAGCGGCGAGGGCCGAGCGAGCACTGCCGAATTCCTCGGCCGCCCGGCGCGGTTTTCCGACGGCCCCTATATTCTTGCCCACCTCCTCGGCTGTCCGGTCTATCTGCTGTTCTGCCTGCGCGAGGGGAACGGCTATCGACTCCGGTTCGAAAGGTTCGCCGAGCGAATCTCGCTGCCGCGCCGGGATCGCGCGGCGGCCCTGGCGCTGCTCGCCGGGCGCTACGCCGCTCGGCTCGAGGAATTGGCGCGCGAAGATCCATTCCAATGGTACAATTTTTTCGATTTCTGGGCGCAGTGAGCACCCGGCTATGGAGAAAGGGATGATTTCCGCTGAGGTGACGATCACGGCGCAGTTCTATGATCTCGATCCGATGGAGGTGGTCTGGCACGGCAACTACCCGCGCTTCCTGGAGCAGGCGCGCTCGGCGCTGCTCGAGCGGGTCGGTTTCAACTATCGGGAAATGGCCGCGACCAAGTTCATCTGGCCGATCGTCGATATGCGGATCAAATATGTTCGGCCGATTCGGCTGGGTCAGCAGGTGCGCGTGGTCGCGACGCTTGTCGAATATGAAAATCGGATCAAGGTCGAATACCGCCTGCTCGATGCCGGCTCCGGCGAGGTGCTGACCAAGGCCGAGACGGTGCAGGTGGCGGTCGAGACCGCGACGGCGGAGCTGCATTTCACGTCGCCGCCCGAATTCACCGAGAAGGTCGAGAAGCTGCTGTGAAGCGCCGCCTTCTGCTCGCCGTCCTCCTGCTGTTTGCCGGAACTGCCGCCGCGGATGGGCTGCAGCCGCAGCGGCTCGGTGCCGGGCAAAGCCTGCGCGGCCGGTTCGATCAGGAGCGTTATCTGAAGGGCTTCGCCAAGCCGCTCCACTCGACAGGCAGCTTCGTGCTGGTCGGCGGCACCGGGCTCATCTGGCGCGGGGAGACGCCGTTCCAGAACGTCACGGTGCTTTCGGCCGCCGGCATCCTGCAAGCCGCCGACGGCAAAGAGACGATGCATCTGGCCGCGTCGAGCGCGCCCGTACTCGGCCGGTTCTACCAAGTCCTGAACGGGGCGCTCTCGGGCGATCAGGAAGCGCTCAACCAAGATTTCAAGATCGCGCGGCAGGATGGCCCGGACGGCTGGCAACTGATCTTGACCCCGCTGCGGCCGGATGATCCGATACTCGGCCAGATCGCTGCCATCACGGTGCAGGGAACGCGCTTCGTCGACGCTGTCGAGATCGTCAAATCCGGCGGCGATCACGATGCCCTGAAATTCTCCGACCAGGCGGCCGGTGCGACTGCGCTGTCGGCGGAGGAACAGGCGCTCTTCGACGGGGTCGCGAAATGAGGCTGGCGGCGCCGGCCTTGTGGCTGCTGGTCGTCCTGTGGGCAGCACTCTATCTCGGCATGCGGCTGCAGGGCGGGGTTCCGTTGCAAAGCGACCTCCTCGCTCTGTTGCCGCGTGCAGAGCAGGATGCCACGGCACAGCGCGCCGAAGATCGCGTCACGGCGGCCTTTAGCCGCCGGATCGTGCTCCTGATCGGTAATCGCGATCGTGCTGCTTCGCACGCCGCCAGCCGGGCTTTGGTGGATGCGCTGACGCGCTCGGGCTTTGCGACCTCTATCACCAGCACGATCGATTCCGAAACCCAGCGCCGTTTGGCCGCCGGCTATTTCCCGTTTCGCGGCAAGCTGCTCGCTGCCGCCGATCGAGCCATGCTCGAAGCCGGCGACGGCGATGCGCTCGTGAAGCGCGCGCTCGGCATCGTCTATGGGCCGGGCGGCGTGGCCGATGCGAACCTGCTGGGCCGCGATCCATTCCTGCTGATGCCGGCCTTCTTCGCGGATCTGCCGCTGCCGCAATCTCGGCTGACGCCGGATGATGGCGTGCTGACCGTAGAAGACGGCGGCATCACCTACAGCTTCATTAGCGCCGAGCTTTCCGGGGATGCCTTTTCGCTAAGCTTTCAGGATCAATTCGGACGGTTCCTCGACCGGACGATCGCCGGCCTCGAAGCTGCGACACCGGATCTTCGAGTGCTGCGCACGGGCGCGGTCTTCTATGCTCGCGACGGGGCGACGGAAGCCAATCGCGAAACCTCGGAGATCGGCGCGGTCTCGCTCGTCGGCACCGTGCTTCTGGTGCTGGGCGTGTTCCGGGCGCTGCGGCCGATCGTCTTGACCGTGCTGGCGATCGGCACCGGCATCCTCTGCGCGCTCTCGGCTTCGCTCTGGCTGTTCGGCGAACTGCATGTGCTGGCACTGCTCTTCGGCGTCAGCCTGATCGGCATCTCGGTCGATTACAGCCTGCAATATTTTTGCGAGTATTTCGATCCGGCGGCGACCGATCCAAGCATGCGGCTGGAGCGCGTGATGGCCGGCGTCGCGATCGGTCTCGGTACCACGCTTATCGGCTATCTGACGCTGCTGCTGGCGCCGTTTCCGGGATTGAGGCAAGTCGCGATGATATCGGTGGTCGGGCTCGCCGCCTCCGGCATCACCGTGGCACTCTGGTATCCGCTGCTCGATCGCGGCGGCCCGGTTGGTTACGGCAGGCACCTCTTGGTACTCGGCGCCGGCTATTGGGCGTTCTGGGAGCGGCCGCGGCATCGTTTGGCGCGCCGGGCGATCATGCTGGCGGCGATCGTGCTCGGCGGTCTCGGCGCCACGATGATCACGTCCGATGACGACGTCCGGCACCTGCAATCACTGTCGCCCGCGCTGAAGCGGCAGGAGCAGGAAATTCAGCGGCTGACTGCCGTCACCGGCGGCGCGCAATTCTTCCTGGTGCAGGCGGCCGACCAGCAGACGGCGCTCGAGCGCGAGGAGCAATTGATCAGCCGGCTCGACCAAGGCCGGCGGGATGGGCTCATCTCGGGCTACCGGGCGCCGGCGCAATTCGTCCCGTCGATCGCCCGCCAGAAGCAGAACGAGACTTTGATCAGAGATCGGCTTACGACGCCGCATCTGGCCGCATATCTCGCCCAGCTCGGGCTCGACCCGCCGGCGGATGCCGACGACGGGCGCTTCCTCACGCTCGACGATCTGCCCAAGGACGGGCCGCTGGCATTGCTCTCATCGCTGGTGCTCGACGATCGGGACGGTGCCGTCCATATCGTGCTGCTTACCGGAGCGGATCATCTGGACGCGCTGGCGCGGCTGGCCGATGGTTTGCCCGGTATCCGCCTGCTGAGCCCTGCCGAGGACATCTCGCGCCTGTTCGGCCAATATCGGCGCTACGCGGTAATGCTTCTGGTGCTGTCGGCCGTGCTGATGCTGCCTTTGCTGATCTGGCGCTATGGCTTCGGTTCGGCGCTGCGCGTCATGGCGCCGTCGATCGCCGCGGTGGTGCTGGCACCTTCGTTGGCGGCGCTCATGGGGCTCGAGTTCACTTTCTTCAACGCCATGGCGCTGGTTCTGGTCCTGTCGATCGGTGTCGATTATTCGGTGTTCTGCCGCGAGACCTCGGGCGTGCGCAAGCCGGTGACGATGCTGGCCGTGGCTCTTGCCGCCATGAGCTCGCTGCTTTCCTTCGGCTTGCTGGCGCTCAGTCGGGTATTCGCGGTGCATGCCTTCGGCGAGACAATGCTGATCGGTATCGCCCTGGCTTTTCTTTTCGCCCCCGCCGCCGGCGACGCTCTGTCGGCCTCGGCGCCCAGGACAGCAGAATGACGAGATCCACGCTCCGATCGCGCGGCCTGGTCCTGCTCTTCCTGCTTGCCGGCTGCGCCACCATGCCAGCGCCGGATGAGGCGGCGGCGCTGGCGCCTGGCCTGCATTTCAAAATGCCCCGCCCGGCGGCGCTCGGCCGCGAGATCGACGTGGTCCAGCATGTGACCGCGCATTATAAGGAGCAGACCGTCAGCTTCGAAGCCCGGCTAAGCATCACGACGGCCGAGCTGACGCTCGTCGGGCTCGATGCGCTCGGCCGGCGTGGCTTGACGCTCACCTGGGATGGCAAATCGGTGCAGACCGAAACGGCGTCTTGGCTGCCGGCATCGATCCGGCCGCAGAACATGCTGGCGGATATCGGCCTCATCTACTGGCCCGAAGCATCGGTGCGCGACGGACTGGTCGGGGCCGGTGCCGCCCTCGATGCGATGCCCCAGGGCCGGAGGATCACGCAGCAGGGCCGCGACATCGTCCGGATCGATTACGATCCGCCACAGGGCCCGAGCTGGACCGGCAGCGTCCATCTGCGCAATCTAGCTTTCGGCTATTCGCTCGATATCGATTCGGTGGCGATGGGCGAATGAGCCTTTCCCTTACCGCCCTCGGCATCGTGAACGCGCTCGGCCTCGGCAAGGCCGAAATCACCCGCCACCTCTTCGACGGCACCCGGTCGGGCATCGTCGAGCGTCAGAATCTCATCCCCGACTTCCCCGCTTGGGTTGGGGCTGTCGACGCGGCACTTCCGCCGGTGCCGGAGCGGCTGCGGCATTTCGATTGCCGCAATAATCGCCTGGCGCTGGCGGCGCTGGGCGAGATATCCGCCGAGATCGAGGCTGCCCGCGCTCGGTACGGTGCTGATCGCATCGCGGTAATCCTCGGCACCAGCACATCGGGCATTGCCGAAGGCGAGCGCGCGATGGCGCACTATCTCGAGCAGGGGCACTTTCCCCCCGACTTTCGCTACAGCCAGCAAGAGCCGGGCAATCTCGCCCAATTCGTCGCCGAGTTTCTCCACCTTACCGGGCCGGCCTATACGATCCACACGGCGTGCTCATCGAGCGGCAAGAGCCTTGCTGCGGCGGCGCGGTTGATCAAGGCCGGCTATTGCGACGCGGCCCTGGTCGGCGGCGCCGACAGCTTGTGCGGCCTGACGCTCAACGGCTTCCACGCCTTGGAGGCACTGTCGCGCCGGCGCTGCAATCCGTTCAGCCGCAATCGCGACGGGACGAATATCGGTGAGGCGGCGGCGATCTTCCTTCTCGAGCCCGTTCCCGGCCCCGTCAGGCTGCTGGGCGTCGGCGAGAGTTCGGACGCCTATCATATCAGCGCGCCAGAGCCGACCGGCCGCGGCGCGCGGCAGGCGATGGCGGCCGCGATCGCGGCCGCTGGCGTGGCACCCGGCGAGGTCGCCTACGTCAATCTGCACGGGACAGCGACGCCGCTCAACGATGCGATGGAAAGCCACGCCATCGCCGAGTTTTTCGGTCGCCCCGTCGCCTGCAGCTCGACCAAGGGACGCACCGGCCATACGCTTGGCGCCGCTGCCGCGACCGAGGCGGCCTTTCTTTGGCTGGCGCTCCATCCAGCGCATTCGACCGGAATGTTGCCGCCGCATCTCTGGGACGGAGAAGCCGATCCAACGCTTCCGGCGCTCAATCTCGTTCCGCCCGGCACACTCATTCCGGCAGGGCCGATGCTCAGCAATTCATTCGCCTTCGGCGGCAGCAATGTCAGCATCCTGCTCGGCCGCGAAGATCCGGCATGACGCCGTCATATCCGCCGATCGAGACCCTCCTGCCGCATCGCGCGCCGATGATCCTGCTGGATCGGGTGGAGGCCTGCGATGCGAACAGGCTCGTCGCCGCCGTCACGATCGGGGCGCACAGCCGGTTCGCCGAGGCGGAGGGTGTGCCGGCTTATATCGGCCTCGAATACATGGCCCAAGCCTGCGCCGCTTTTGTCGGCGCCGAAGCGCTCGCGGCGAACCAGGCTGTGCGGATCGGCTTTCTGCTGGGCACGCGCAAATATCTGATCCACCAGCCTTGGTTCGGGATGGGCGATAATCTGCTGGTGGCGGTATCGCTGATCTATCGGGATGACAGCATGGCGACCTTTGACGGAAAGATCACGATCGGCGTGGCTCTGGCTGCCGAAGCCCAGCTCGTCGTCTATCAGCCACCCGACGAACTGGTCGGGCGGCCGGGGCCGCTCGCATGAGCCGCACAATTCTCGTCACCGGCGCCAGCAAGGGTATCGGTCGCGCCATCGCCGCCCAGCTCGCGCGCGACGGCTTCACCATCGCCGTGCATTACGGCCGCGACCGGGAGGGCGCCGAGGCGACGCTGGCGTCGATCCGCGACGGCGGCGGCGAGGGGCGCCTCCTCTCGTTCGACCTCGCCGACCGGGCCGATTGCCGTGCGGCGCTCAACGCCGAGATCGCAGCGCATGGCGCCTATTACGGCGTCGTGCTCAATGCCGGCATCACGCGCGACAACGCTTTTCCAGCGCTCGAGGACGAGGATTGGGACAGCGTGCTCACGACCAATCTCGACGGCTTCTTCAATGTGCTGCGCCCGCTGGTCATGGCAATGGTACAGACGCGGCGGCCTGGGCGG
Organism: uncultured Alphaproteobacteria bacterium; assembly: GCA_963762435.1. GTDB lineage: Bacteria > Pseudomonadota > Alphaproteobacteria > ATCC43930 > CGMCC-115725 > JAXDMU01. Next base: position 90,936 of record CAVXLN010000029.1, read on the forward strand.
ATCGTGGCGCTATCGTCGGTCTCGGGCTTGATCGGCAATCGCGGCCAAGTGAATTACAGCGCCGCCAAGGCCGGGATCATCGGCGCCGCCAAAGCCCTCGCCGTCGAGCTCGCCAAACGCAACATCACGGTGAATTGCGTGGCGCCCGGCCTCATCCAAACTCAGATGCTGGAAGGGGCTCCGCTTGAGCACATCATCGACGCGATCCCGATGCGTCGGATCGGCCAGCCCGAGGAGGTCGCGGCCGTGGTCGGCTTTTTGTGCTCTGACGCGGCAAGCTATATCACCAGGCAAGTTATCTCCGTGAATGGTGGAATGTTCTGATGCGTCGCGTCGTCGTAACGGGAATGGGCGGCGTCACGGCGCTCGGCGATAATTGGCCCCAAATCCGCGAAAACCTGGCCGCCGGGCGGACGGCAATCCGCCGAATGCCGGATTGGGCGCAGTATGAGGGGCTCAATACCCAGCTCGGCGCCCCGGTCGAGGGGTTCGATGTCGAGGCCCGCTATCCGCGCAAGAAGCTGCGCACAATGGGGCCAGTATCCCGCATGGCGGTTTATGCGACGGAGCTGGCGCTTGCCGATGCCGGCGTGACCGATGCCACCTGCCTCAGGTCGGGGCGAACCGGCGTCGCCTACGGCTCGTCCTTCGGCAGCACAAAACCGGTACTGGGCTTCGCCGATCTTTACAACAAAGGTACCACCCGCAACCTGACGGCGACGAGCTACGTACAAATGATGAGCCATACCGCTGCCGTGAATATCGGGATCTTCTTCGGCCTGACCGGGCGGATCATCACGACATCGAGCGCCTGCACCTCGGGGAGCCAGGGCATCGGATATGCCTTCGAGGCGATCCGCTCAGGCCGGCAGGACCTCATGGTCGCCGGCGGCGCCGAGGAGCTGTGCCCGACCATGGCGGCGGTGTTCGACACGCTCTATGCCGCGAGCACGCGCAACGACGAGCCCGATCGGTCTCCACGGCCGTTCGATCGGGACCGCGACGGGCTGGTCATCGGAGAGGGAGCGGCCACGCTCATTCTCGAGGATTACGATCACGCCCGTGCCCGCGGAGCGCGCGTCCATGCCGAGATCGTTGGATTCGGCACCAATTCCGACGGCAGCCACGTCACCCAACCGCAGGCCGAAACAATGAAGGGCGCGCTTCGGCTGGCGCTCGAGGATGCCGCGTTGGGGCCGGAAGCGATTGATTTCATCAGCGGCCACGGCACCGCGACAGATTGGGGCGACATCGCCGAGAGCCAGGCTACCGCCGCGCTCTTCGGCGATCGCACCCCATTCCATACGCTGAAAGGCCATTTCGGCCACACCTTGGGGGCTTGCGGCGCGATCGAGGCATGGCTAGCCATCGAGATGAGCAATCTCGGCTGGTTCGCATCGACCGCGAACCTCGCCGTTCCCGACCCGCGCTGCGCCGAGCTCGATTATGTCATGGGCGAGGGACGCGCTGTCGAAGCGGAATTCGTGATGTCCAACAATTTCGCGTTCGGCGGAATAAACACCTCCCTGATCTTCAGGAGCGCAGCGGCGCTTTCGCAATGAGTTCCGTCAAGAAGATAGGAAAAATCAAAGGTTTATCCTTGTTCGGTATAAGCGCAGCATCGTCTCGACCGCCTCGCGCCGGAAAACACGCAAGGGCCAATGCATCGCCGGCCCAATTCGTAGCGGAACGCCCTTAACCCGGCTGGCTGTCGAGAAGCGCTTGGACCGCTGGCAAGCTCGGCGCCGATCCGGCACCTCCCGGCCCGGTGGTGGCCAGCGCACCGCACGCCGCCGCGAAGCGCACGGCCTTGGGCAGATCGTCGCCACGGGCGAGTGCGACGGCGAGACCGCCGTTGAAGCAGTCGCCGGCGCCGACGCTGTTGACCGGCTTCACCTTGAAGGGCGTAACGAATCCCTCGGCGTCGCCGCTGCGAAAATAGACGCCGTGCCGACCCATTTTGATGATTGCGGTGGCGACCCCGCGCGCGATCAGAAGCTTGGCTGCCTTGGCCGCGTCCTCCGCCCGCTCCGGCTTGATGCCCACCAAGGCTTCGGTCTCCGTCTCGTTCGGCGTGACGATGTCCGCGGCGCGAAACAGGGCTGGCGAAATCCCTCCGGGCGGTGCCGGCGCCGGATCGAGGATGACGCGTCCGCCGTTCGCCCGTGTCAGTGAAGCTGCGGCGAGATCGGCGACCAGCGGCACTTCGAGCTGGATCAGGAGGATCGGCGCCTGCCGAAGCGTCGCCGCGGCATGATCGACGACGGCCTGATCGACCGCCGCATTGGCGCCGCCGACCGCCACGATGCAGTTCTCAGCATGCGCATCGATGCTGATGAGTGCCACCCCGGTCGGTGCCGCCTCGGTCACGAGCAGATGATCACATCCGACGCCGAATGCCTCGAGGCTGGTCCGGACCATCTCTCCGAAGGCGTCGCGCCCGACGCGGCCGATCATTTGCGCACCATATCCAAGGCGTGCCGCGGCTACAGCCTGGTTAGCGCCCTTGCCGCCGAGCGCAATCGAATAGCGCGTTCCCAGCACGGTCTCACCGGGTTTGGGGAGACGATCGCAAAAGCCGGAAACATCGGCGTTGACGCTGCCGAACACGGCGATGGCCGGGGAAGCTGGGCTGGGCATCGACATGCCTCTCCTTGGACTGGGTCGGCTCAATGGGCTCCGTTGGTGACCACTTTCAGCGGCACCGGGATATCGGCGGCGACCGGCTGGCCTTTGATCACCTTGTCGGCCGTCTCGACGCCAAGGCTTCCGATGAGCGCCGGCTGCTGTGCCACGGTGGCATACATGGCGCCGCGCTTGACGGCGGCGATACCATCGTCGGTGCCATCGAACCCGACCACGATGATCTTCTGGCCGGCGGCCTGAATCGCCTTGATCGCGCCCAGAGCCATTTCATCATTGGCGGCGAAGACCGCATCAATCTTGGGGTGGGCCTGCAGAATATTCTCCATGACGTTGAGGCCCTGGGTGCGATCGAAGTTCGCCGGCTGGCTGGCGACGACCTTGATGCCGGGTGCGGCGTCCACCGCCTCGCGGAACCCCTTGCTACGATCGCGCGCCGGATCGGTTCCAGGCTGACCTTGGAGCTCGGCGACATTGCCCTTGCCATTGAGCTGCTGAACGATCAGGTCGCCGGCCAATTTGGCGCCCGCCACGTTGTCGGACGCGATGTGGGACACGACCTTGGCGCCCTTCGCCGTCCGGTCGAGCGTCAGCACGGGGACCTTCCGGTTGTCGGCCGCGCGCACCGCCGCCCTGGCGGCGTCGGAATCGACCGGATTGAGGAGCACCGCCTTCACATTCTGATCCAGCACATCCTCGACGTTGGACAGCTCCTTGGCCGGATCGTTCTGACTGTCGAGGACGACAAGGTCGTACCCCAATTCCTTGGCTTTGGCCTTGGCACCGTCGGCGAGGGTGACGAAGAAGGGATTGTTCAGCGTCGAGACGACAAGAGCGATCTTGTTCGCCGCCTGTGCCGTGCCTGCCGCGGCGAAGAGCAGGGCCGCTGCAACGATCACGGGAAGGGTCTTTCGGATCACGGCAGGTCTCCTTTCACGAAAGCGTCGCCTCTAAGTCGGAGCACCACGCCGATCGGCGAGCACGGCGAGCAGAATGACGGCCCCCTTGGCGATTGCCTGATAGTAGGAAGACACATCCAGCAGATTGAGCGCGTTATTCAGGACGCCGATGATGAGCGCGCCGATCAGCGTGCCGGACATGGTGCCGATCCCGCCGGCGAGGCTCGTCCCGCCGACCACGACGGCAGCAATCGCATCGAGCTCGTAGCCTTGTCCGGCGGTCGGCTGGGCGCTTTCGAGGCGCGCGGTCAGAATGAGCCCGGCGAGAGCCGACAGGAGGCCGGATACCGCATAGACGCTGATCGTGATCAGCTTGACGTTGACGCCCGACAGCCGTGCCACATTTTGATTGCCGCCGATGGCGTAGACGTAGCGGCCGAAGCGGGTCTGGGTCAGCGCCACCCAACATCCGGCGAAGACGATTGCGGCGATGATCACGGGCAGCGGTATGCCGGCGACATACCCTTCGCCCAGGGTCCCGAAGGCGTCAGACGCCGCGGCACTGCTCGCGTCGATCGGCGTGCCGTTGCTGAAGACCAGCACGACGCCGCGCAAGATGGTCAAGCTGACCAGGGTGGCGATGAAGGGCTGCACGGCGCCATAGGTTATGATCAGCCCCGACAAGGCGCCCAGTGCCGCTCCAGCAAGGAGGGCAAGCGGTATCGTGATCACCAGCCCCTGGCCGCCGGCGATCAGCTCCGCCGCCAAGGCACCGCACAGGGCCAGGATGGCGCCGACCGAAAGATCGATGCCGGCCGTGAGGATGACGAAGGTCATGCCCATCGCGATCACCGCATTGATCGAGGTCTGGCGCAGGACATTGAAGAGGTTGCCGGGCTCGAGGAAATTCGGGCTGGCAAGCGAGACGATCGCAACCAGGACGATCAGCCCGATCAGTGACTTATTTTGTGCGAGAAGGCGTGTCAGTGGGCCCATTTGTCGGATCTCCTAAAGCACGGCACGCTCCATGATCGCGTCCTGGGTCGCCTCGCCTCGGCCGAAGGCCCCGGTCACGCGGCCTCGGGCGAGGACCAGGATGCGGTCGGCAATGCCGAGCAGCTCGGGCATATCCGACGAGATGAGCAGGATGGTGAGGCCCTTGGCCCTGAGCGTATCGATCAGGCTGTAGATTTCGCGCCGGGCGCCGACATCGACACCGCGCGTGGGCTCGTCGAGAATGAGGATCTTGGGCTCGTCCATCAGAGCCTTGGCCAGTAATACTTTCTGCTGATTGCCGCCGCTCAGCGTGGCGACGATGGCACCAGCACCTGCCGTCCGGATCGCGAAAGCCTTGATATAGTCATCCACGATCTTTTCTTCGCGCCGATGGGCAATGAATCCGAGCGCACTGGTGAAACGATGCAACGCCGTGAGCGACATGTTCGTCAGCACGGCATGGATCTGGATCAGCCCTTCGGTTTTGCGATCTTCGGGCAGATAGGCGATGCCGGCCCGCACGCCCGCGCGGGGCGAATCGAGCGACAGCTTCCGGCCATCGACCTCGATCGACCCGCCGCGTGCCGGAAGCGCGCCATAGAGCACTCTGCCGAGCTCGGGACCGCCAGCACCCATCAGGCCGCCGATGCCGACGACCTCGCCCTTATGCGCCTCGAAGGAGATGTCCTCGATCCCGGGCGCCGACAGATGATCGACGCGCAGACTGACCGGCCCGGCCGGGACTTGTGTGTGCGGATATTGCTCGGCAATGTCGCGCCCGACCATGTGACGGATCACGGTCGCCTCATCGAGCGCAGCCACGGGGTCCGAGGCGGCCATGTGGCCATTGCGCAAGACCGTTACGGCATCGCAGATTTTGAAGATCTCGCCCAGCCGGTGCGAGATGTAGACGATGCCCTTCCCCTGGCTGCGGAGCTGGCGGATGGCGTCGAACAGGATCTCGGTCTCGATGTCGGTCAGCGCATCGGTCGGCTCGTCCATGATGATCAGCCGCGCCTTCAGCGAGAGTGCCCGCGCGATCTCGACCATCTGCTGCTGGCCTACACTCAGATGGCCGACCGGCGTCTCGGGGTCGATGGCCTGGCGCACGGCGGCGAGATGCTTGTGCGACTCGGCCCTCAGCGTCGGCCAATCGATCAGCCCGGCGCGGTTCAGCGGCTCGCGGCCGAGGAAGAGGTTCTCGGCGACGGTCATCCCGGGCAGGAGGTTCAGATCCTGGTGGATCATGGCGATGCCGGCCGCGATCGATTGGTGCGGATCGGTGAAGCGCACTTCGGTTCCGTTCAACCGGATCACGCCGCCGGGGTCGGCCTCGTAAACGCCGGTCACGATCTTCATCAATGTCGACTTGCCGGCGCCGTTCTCACCGAGCAGGGCCATGACCTCGCCCGCCCGCACGGTGAATCCCACCTGATCCAGCACTTTCACGCCGTGAAAGGCTTTGCTGACGCCGCTGAGCTCGAGAATTGGTGGAGGTGCCGTCGCGGCTTGCGCGGCCATGGCTATGGCTGCCCCACTGGCGGACTTCCCTCCGGCAAGACTATGCCTTTTTTGATGAGGATGCAGCCATAGGGCCGCGGCTCGCCGGTCATCACGATCGCAAAGGCGTGCCGCGCGCGTTCGTAGAAGGCGTGCCGCTCGATTCCGGCGAGTGCCACATGACGGCCCTCGCAACGATCGATGACCGCCTGGCAAAGGCGCTGAATTTCGGGAATTTCGGAAGGTGCCCCAACGACCTCCATGCGCAGTGCGGGATGCTCCTCAAAAGTGTCGAGGGGTACCAGGTGCAGGCATGCTTCGACTGCCTCGGGCAGATCGGCGCCATCGAGGCGCACGAGGCGTTGCGCCAGCAATTCCGCCGGGAAATTCGCATCGACTAGTGCGAGCTCGTCGCCGTGCCCCATCGAGGCGAGAGCATGGAGGAGATCGGGCGTATGGAGGCGGGACAGCGTCTTCAGCATCAAAACCTCCGGAGCGTTCCGACGGAAGCTTTGCGTCGGGAGACAGGCGGGCCCTCCTGGGCGCAAGTCAGGTCAGGCCGCAGCAGCTCAACGGAGAGGAGCCGGCAGCGGCGATCTCCACGACCGGCGCATGCGCCCAGGGCGGCCGTATGCTCCGATCGCATACACAGGGAATTGTGCGCTGCCGGGCGGAAGAACGATTGGACGATGGTATCGTTGGGTGCGAGCCGGTGCTCGATGAACTCGAGCAAGCCGAGGCAATGACAAGCGGCTCGCGGCGTTGCCGGGCATCACCGTTCCCACGATCATACCCGGTAGCGCTGAAATTCACGATGTGCAACATCGCGAATTTCAGAACCATCATACTAGGTGCGCCGGCTTGCTGATCGTCAAGCAAACGCGAGAGCGATGGCTTGATCTTCGTCCAGATGGCGTCCCTCGAGCCGTAACGTCTCCAGCCGAGCCGGATCCAACCTGTTCTGCAGAAGCGCTGCGAGCGTCTCGATCGCGCGCCGCTCGTTGGCCTGCCGGGCAGCGGCGTTCGTGCCGCGGTCGGCATAATAACCCCACAGCCGGGCCGCATCCTCCAGCCTGCCCCTCTTGGCGGCAAGCAGGGCCAAGTGCGAGAACAGCCACTCGATATATTCGCCTTCGCGGCAGAACGGTACGGCCTCGCGCGCGGCAAGAATTGCTTCGTCCAGATTGCCCTGGGTCGTGAGCATTCCCACCAGATTGCCGCAAGCCTGGCCCATCTGGCGCGGGCTCCCATCGCGACGCGCCAGAACCAGCGCTTCCCTGATGGTTTCGATCGCCGTCGCGAGCGCGCCCTCGGCCCACATAATATTGGCGAGACTGTCCAAGGCTGTTACCACCCGCCGTTTCGCGCCGGCGGCCTCGAACAGGCTCCGGGCCAGACGATGTTCTTGCCGCGCCGTCGACCAGGCTCCCCTAGCCGCATGAAGGTTGGCAAATGCCAGCGCGCAATTCCCGAGCTGACGCTTGTCATTACTTCGCTCAAGCAGTGTTCGCGCCTCGGTTAGCGCGTCCGCCGCGGAGGCTGTCTGGCCGGATAGTCCTAATCCTTGGCCAAGCATGGCGAGCGCACTACCGCACTCACCCGGCTCATTCGATCGGCGGAACAATTCCGCGGCCTTCTGCAGTGCTCGGATCGAGCGATCGAACGCGCGCGGGCCAGTCAAGAATCCGATCGTGAACCATACTCGAGCCGCGGCGTCGTCAGGGATATCGGAGTCAAGCACCGTTGTCGCTCTCTCGGCCCAACGGCGTCCTTCACCATCCAGGTTCAGCATCTGCCAAATGAGGCGCGAATGACCGACAATCACGACGCCTTGCTTGACGTCGCCATCAGGGCCGAAGCACCAGCCCAAGGCTGCCCGCAAATCGGCGATCAGCCAGCCATATCGATCGACCCAGGGATCATCAGCCATCTCTGCCCAGTGCCGTGCACTGCGTTCCAGAATGTTGGAGAGGCAGCCCGCATGACGCTTTTGCAGCAAGTGGCGCTCCCTGGAGGCGTCGAGCTTTTCGCCCGCATAGGTGCGGATGGTCTCGAGCAGCCGATAGGGCGAGGGCACGACCGTCGGGTCGATCGACACCAGCGATTTGCGCACCAGCACGGCCAGCACGGCGCCGCACTGGCGGCGACCCAGCACTTCATCGCTGATAACGGCTTCGACGGCATCGAGCGAGAATGGCCCAGGAAATATGGCAAGCCGGCGCAGCATCACCTGCTCGACCGGCGCCAGCAGCGCATGGCTCCAATCAAGCGCCGCCTCGAGCGAGCGGTGACGAGGGGCTGCCGTCCGAATCATGCCGTCGGTCAAGCGGAACAGTTCCTCCAGCCGGGCCGCGACCGCCGCCAGGCCGAGAGCGGGTGCCAGTGCGCCCACCATTTCGATGGCAAGCGGCAAGCCGTCGAGCCGGCGGCAGATAGCACCCGCCGTCGCTGCCATGCCGTCGCTCAGTTCAAAGCGCAGATCGGCTGCCTGCAGTCTGGCGACCAGCAGGGCGACGGCCGGGGTCGCCAGCGCCTCCGCCGCCGATGCTATCCTATCCGAGGGGACCGACAGCAACGGCAGGCGATAGACCTGCTCGCCGACGCAGGAAAGCGGCTCCCGGCTCGTTGCCAGCAAGCTCACGGAAGGGGCGGCCGCCAAGATAGATTCGGCGAGCGGCGCCACCGCCTCGACGACATGCTCGCAATTATCGAGCAGGATCAGAAGCTGCCGAGGCTTCAGCCAGCGTGCGATCAATTCCGCCGGTGCGGTGTCGCCTCCGAGCTCGATCCCAAGGGCCGTCGCCACCTGGCTCGCCACGAGCGACGGATCCTGCAGCACCGAGAGATCGACGAAGACGATCCCGTCTCGATAACGGGGACCGGCCGCGCGGGCCACTTCAAGGCCGAGGCTGGTCTTGCCGATGCCGCCAGGACCGGCGAGCGTCAGTAGCCGCGCGTGATCGAGCAGCGACAGGATGGTCGCCAGATCCGCTTCACGTCCGAACAGCCGGATGGACGGCCGCGGCAGCGCCCGCATTTCCGCCGCTTCAGGCCGAGCCGATCTTACCGGGCCGGCAAACCGGTAGCCGCGCCGGGGCACGGTTACGACCCACCCGGCATCACCCCCCAGCACCTTGCGCAGCGCCGAGATCTGGACCTGAATATTATGCTCTTCGACCGTAAGACCGGGCCAGACCCGGTCCATCAGCTCGTCCTTGGTGACGAGCCCACCTTCCGCCTCGACCAAGGCCGCCAAGATCTCGAGCGCTTTTGCGCCGATCGAGACAGGCAAGCCGCCGGCCAGCAGAGCGCGGCCAGGCTGCAACCGGTACCGTCCAAACTCATGTTCCGGCGTCGCCATCACCCTGCCCTGTCATCTCGCCCCAAGCCTATTCCAACCGATCTGGTCGGTCGACTTGGCCTTAGGAACAATTGAGGGAAATTTGAGGGAAGCCTCAAGGAATCCCAGCGGCAATTTCTGTCAGATATCCCTCGTCAATCCATCAAGAGGCCCTCGCTTTCGGGGCCGTCAGATCGATCTGAGGGACGGTATGAGATCATGGTCAGCCAATGCCGATCCGCGACCCGGAACGAGCGGCACATCAACCGATGCCTCGCTCTCCAAGCCATCCACGAACTGTCTTCTTCTGCATGCTGCACCTTCCCAAATATACCGAACTGAGATTCCCACTGCTGACTTACGGAACGACCTTGTCGATCGGGACGCATATCCCCTGGACCGGCCGCCGCCGTGACCTGGTTTCGGCAACCGGCCCAGCCGTCTCAAGACGGGCAGTCGTTCGAGGAGGTCGTGCTGCCGCACCTGGACTCCGCTCATAATGTGGCGCGCTGGCTGGTGCGCGATCCTAGCCTCGCCGAGGACGTGGTTCAGGATGCGATGCTGCGGGCGCTCACATATTATGTGCGGTTTCGGGGCGGTGATGCCCGGCCTTGGTTACTCCAAATCGTGCGCAACGTCGCCTACACCGCCCTTGCCGCCCGAAAAAAGCGGGCGGAAGCGGCGCTCGATCAGGAAGAATCCCTGAATCTGCCGGATGTCGCCGACGATCCCGAGGTAGCTCTGACCAAGCGGCAGGGCTTGGAGGTTCTGGAGCGAAAGCTGGCCGCCCTGCCGCCCGAATTGCGGGAATGCCTCGTGCTGCGCGAACTCGAAGGCTGCTCCTACAAGGAGATTGCCCACGTTACCAAGACACCGATCGGTACCGTCATGTCACGGCTCTGGCGCGCTCGCCAGATCTTGCTGGGGCTCCCGAAGGAAAGCGAGCCGTGAACTGAGGTCGATGACCTAGCGAAGCGACGCGTCGAGCTCAGGCATCAAGGTTACGCTTTCTCGTTCATTTGGATCGGTCCGCGCGATCAAGACCACAGCCTCGTCGGTGCTGCTTGGATTGTATGGAATATGGGGCACATTCGCAGGAATATAGAACTCGTCTGGCCTCAGCGTCGTGTGATATTCTAGATTGTCGTCATGCCACACGCCTGAAACTCCGTGCAGGGCCCAGATCGCCGTCTCATGGCATTCGTGCTTGTGAGTCTTTGCGCGGTTGCCGGGAGGGATGGCTGCGAGCTGCATGTGAATCGCCTTCGCACCCACAGTCTCCGCTGAAATTACCACGTTATAGAACAATTCCTGCTTCCCTTTTTACTGATCCCGCGGGGCAATCGCCTGGCACCTTAGCGGCATTGCTGTCTCCGAGTGCCTTTACGTCTATCGTGCTTAGAATACCTGTCTTCTGTCGTTTCTATTCCATCCGGATTTGCTCTTCGTCGAGATAGTTCGGCTTGGCCGAATAGGCTCGGTGCTTTTAGGCGGCATGCCGCCGACAGGCTTCGCGGAATCCGGCGAAATCGAATCCGCACGATCAGTGCGCGCTTAGCACGGTGGCGGCGAAATGGCGCACCGGACCTGCCGGCCCCTACAAGTCCACCGAACGCAGTTCATTTCGCGTCAGCGCGAAAAGGGAGATCAGAACGAGCGCTCCGCCGCTCGCGAGCAGAACGGATTGCATTGAGATCACGTTGAGCAGGCAACCTGTGAGGCACGCGAAGAAAGGCACTACGGCCGTGAAAATGAGGTGATTTACCTCTGGGATCCCGCCCATCACGCCCGCAGCAGCGCGGTGGAGCGCCCAGGTCGTGGTTCGCAACTGCACGAATCCCGTGGTCAAGCCAACCAAGAACACGATCGCGGTGCCTTGCCATACGCTATGGATTTGTCCCAAAGGCATTATGAGCAGGCCGCTCGCAGCAGTGCCGATCAAGATCGTGAGGCCCGTCGTGCGGAATCGCCGGGCAGGTGTGACACCTGATATCAGCATGCCGGCGAGCCCGCCCGCACCAAACGCGCTTATCAAGCAACCCAGTCCGGCCGCGCCGTTGCTGATCTCGGTTTTCGCTAAAATGGGGAGGGCGAGCTGGATCGGGCCGCCGAACAGAGCATTGGCCGTGATGATGAAAAGCAGGAGATTGCGCAATGGGCGGTCGGCCCATAGGGAACGAAGTCTCTCAGTGATCTTGATAGAACGCCCCGCATGGTCTCGAATTTCGGGCGGGTCGCGCTGGAAGCGCGTAGCGGATAGGAGCAAGGCTGAAAGCGCGAAACTGCCACCGTCCAGCAAGAAAGCCGCCCCCAGTCCGGCGTTGCCGAGTGGCCGCCCATTCCAGGCAGTGTCAAGCATCGAGATCAACGCGCCCGCCAATACGGGGCCAATAAGCTGTGCTACCTTTCGGGCGATCATGAATAGACTTGTCGCGCTCTGCAATTGTTCGTGCGGCACGATTCCGTGCAAGATAGAAAAGCCGGGCGACGTGCCGAAGGCCGCGACGGTGCCGATCGCGAACGCAAATAAATAGAGCGTCCATACGTGGAAGGTATCGGCGAAGACCAGCGTGGCAAGGGTGATGAGGAGGCCGGTACTTAAGCACTTCGTCCAGATGAGCGTTTTGAACGGCGAAGGTCGCGCGTTGGAGACGCCTCCGGCAAGGAGTAGAAGCGCGCGTGGCATGCCGGCAACGAGCAGCATAAGGCCCAGCGTGACGCCGCTTTGCTGAATCTTCAATATTAGCCACGGAAAAGCGACGAGCGTAAACTGATCGCCCAGCAAAGAGACGAATGCGGCCAACAAAACGACGAGAAATCGCACGTTTCGGAGCGGAGTTCGCCAGTTAGTGCTAAGCGGTACATCCTCTATAGTAGTCATTTTGACGATTCCCGCGCCAATCAGAGTGTCTGTTTGGTAGACTGGGGAAGGCGGGTTTTTATTCGGGGATCGGAAAAGAGCCTGCCATGCAGAGCGTATGCGTCCGGCCGGGGCCACGGGAGCGGCACTCTAGCCCGTGGTCCGCAACGCGTGCTCCCAAGGCGGCTCAATCTTTTTCCGGCCTCAGAATAAAGGTGGGGTCGCTCAAGTATCCCTGGCGGACACTCTGATGGAGCCGCCGAATCATGGACGAGCAAAACGAAACGACGATCACGGGCGAAGAGGACGAAGCTGAAGGCACGTCGCGGCGCGGCCTGCTGAAATGCATGGCTTGGGCCGGGGCCGGGGTGTTGTGGACGGTAAACGGCGGCGTGCCGCGCTCTCGGCTGCTCGGCAGCGCTGAGGCGGCCGCACCCTCGTCCTTCACCTTCATGCAGGTCAGCGACAGCCATATCGGCTTCAAGGCCGCGCCGAACATGGACTCCAACGGCACGCTGCAGCAGGCCATCGATCTGGTGAACAAACAGAGGGCCGGCGCCAGCCTGATGATCCATACCGGCGACGTGAGCCAACTGTCCAAGGATGAGCAGTTCGATACGGCCGACCAGATCGTCCGCGGCGCGCGGCTCGATACGCATTATGTCGCGGGCGAGCACGACGTGCTGGTCGATGATGGCCAAGGCTTCTTCGCCCGCTTCACCCCGAACGCGCCGAACGGCTGGTACTCGTTCGACCAGGAAGGCGTGCATTTCATAGCGCTCAACAATGTGCAGAACCTCAAGGCCGGCGGCCTCGGGAATCTGGGCGACGACCAGCTCGCCTGGTTGAAGAAGGATCTGGCCGGCCGCTCGGCCAGCCAGCCGATCATCGTTTTCGGGCATATCCCGCTTTGGCTCGTCAGCCAGGAATGGGGCTGGGGCACCGAAGATGGCGAGCAGGCGCTGGCACTGCTGCGTCCGTTCGGCTCGGTGACGGTGCTTAACGGCCACATCCACCAGGTGATGCAGAAGGTCGAGGGCAACGTCAGCTTCCATACAGCACGCTCGACGGCGTTTCCGCAGCCCGCACCGGGTACGGCGTCATCGCCGGGTCCGATCAAGGATCTGCCGCCCGGCAAGCTGGGCTCGACACTGGGCATCGCCAAGATCACTCGCGTCCAGACCAGCGGCCCGCTCGCCATCGTCGACACGACCCTCAGCGCCTAAGGAGACTGATATGTCCCGCATCCACCTCGCGGCTATCCTGGCCGGCGCCCTCTCGCTCGCCTCGACGAGTGCCTATGCCGAGGATGCCAAGGTCACGATCGACAACTTTACCTTTTCGCCGGCTGAGCTCCACGTCTCTGCCGGAGCGAAGGTAACCTGGACCAACAATGACGACATCCCTCACACGGTCGTCGATGCCGACACGCCGAAGGTGAACAAGTCGAAGCCGCTGGATACGGGCGACAGCTACTCCCGGGTGTTCGACAAGCCGGGGACGTACCACTATTTCTGCTCCTTGCATCCGCATATGCAAGGGACCGTGGTCGTGCAATGAGGCCGGCATTGCCGTTCTATCCTCTGTCCATGCGGGTTCTGCACTGGCTGACAGCAGCATTGCTGCTGTTCGCCTACCCGCTGGCCTGGTCGATTGAACACGCGCAGTCGGCCGAGGCGGCGGCGCGCTTGGTCATGCTGCATCGGTCCATCGGGGTCACGGTGTTCTTGCTGACCCTGATCCGCCTTGTTCGGCGGATGACGAGCGAGGCTCCGCCCTTGCCGACCGATCTGCCCGGCTGGCAGCATTGGGCGGCGCAGGTGAATGAGAGTTCTGCTGTACGTTCTCCTGCTGGCGCAGCCGTCGCTTGGTACACCGCTCTCGAGAAGCGGGCGGCGCTCGGCCAGAAGGAAACTCTGAAGCTGCCGAATCTGGCCGACGATCTCGAGAGGGTTCCAAGCAAACCGCTGGGATCGAAGCCGCTGGAGCGAAAGCTTTTCGCCTTGCCGCTTGAGCTGCGGGAGTGCCTCGTGCTGCGGGAGCTCGAAGGCTGCTCTTACAAGGAGATTTCCCGTATCATCGAGACGCCGATCGGCACTGTCATGTCGCGCCTCTGGCGTGCCCGTCGGACCCTGATGGGGTTCTCGAAGGAAAGCGAGTCATGACCGACGTCGATATCGCGATTTGTGATGAGTTGTACCTTTTGATCCAAGCCGATGTCGATGGCGAGCTGCGACCGGGCGAGGCTGCCCGTGTCGGGGCCCATTTGACCCGATGCGCGGAATGCGCAGTATTGCAAGGCCGTCTCCTCGCCCTATCAGCACAAATGCGGCAGGAAATGCCGAGTTCTTCAGATCGGGCGAACGCCCTCGCTTGATGGGCTCTCGAAAGGAAGTGAGCCATGACGGGCGCCGAGACTGACAACGGCTGCGATGAGATGCACCTGCTGATCCAGGCGGAGGTCGACGGTGAGCTGCAGCCGGCTGAGGCTGCTCGGGTTGAAGCGCATCTGGAGCGGTGCGCCGACTGCGCGGCGTTGCAGGCTCAGCTCCTGGCCCTATCTACCCAGATCCGGCAGAAGGTGCCGTGCTATCCAGCCCCGGCCAGCCTGCGGGCAAGCCTGGCCATGCGTCTCGCGGCATCGATTCCGCGCGCGACCATCTGGCGCGCCCGACAATTCTTTGTCCCAAGTGCCGCTTTCGGCGCTGGTTTTGCTCTCGCCGCTTGCCTGACCCTGTTCTTGATCCTGCCAGGGCCGAGCGATCTTCAGGACGCTGTCGTGGCCGCCCACATCCGTGCGCTGCAGCCCGGCCATCTGATGGATGTGATCTCCACCGATCAGCATACGGTCAAGCCATGGTTTGACGGCAGGTTGCCGTTTGCCCCTCCCGTAAAGGATTTGGCGCCCAAGGGCTTCCCGCTGGTCGGCGGGCGGCTCGACTATCTGGCCGGGCGAACAGCAGCGGCGCTTGTCTATCGCCATGGCGAGCACGTCATCGACCTGTTCGCCTGGCCCAGCAGCAAAGGCCAACCCACCC
The DNA here is from genome assembly GCA_963762435.1 of uncultured Alphaproteobacteria bacterium. Taxonomy (GTDB): domain Bacteria; phylum Pseudomonadota; class Alphaproteobacteria; order ATCC43930; family CGMCC-115725; genus JAXDMU01. Next base: position 106,212 of record CAVXLN010000029.1, read on the forward strand.
TGCCGGTCATCGGGTCCGTCGACGGCTATAATTTCGTACGCCTATGGCAGGATGGCATGATGTTCTGGGCCGTGTCGGATCTCAACTCGACCGATCTCACGGAGTTCGTAAGCGAGTGGCAGGCATCCTGAAATGGCCGCCCGGGAAAATCCGCGGTCGACGCGAGATTTATCCCCAAACCACAGAATAAACCGGCCAAGCGCCAGATCTCCTCAGCTGCGTGGCAAGCCTGCCGCGGAGGCTGAGGGAGGATAAGGATGACCTGGTCAAAGGCTCTGATTTGCGCGGCACCGGCGCTGACCTTAGGCACCCCGGCATTTGCCGAGAGCGCCGGCGTGCCGGTGAATTCCGTCGTTGTTCATTCCATGGACGGCAAGACGACCATCGTGCCGATCGATGCGCAGCGTCAGGCCGAGCTCCTCGGCAGCAGCCATGCCCATGAGCTTGCCGCCGGCATCGTCGTACTGGTCGCCAACGGCAAGACCTATGTGGTCGACGACCACAAGATGGCCGACGGCAAGGACATGGTGAAAACCATCCTCGCCATCAACGCGCCGGAGGGCGGCGGCTGACCAACGGGCCGGTCGTCGCAGACAAGTTCCGACGGGCGCAAATCCATCGCTCTGCCCGGATGCTGGGTCTGTCCATGTTGTCGCGCAGGCAACCGAGATGGCGGACCCAGCGCCGAGTCCATTTTGGTCAACTTTCTCAGAAGTCGCACCAATGAAGATTTACTTCCGCGTCCCCGCCGCCTTGCTCATGGCGACGGCGGTGCTGCTTGAGTTCGCCCCCTCTTCAAGCCAAGCGGCACAGATATTGCGCCGACAGCTCCAAGCCGTGCCCGAAACGCTTGATCCCGCCAAAGCCCAGGACGTCTATGAGGCGGGGGTCGACGCCGATCTGTTCGAGGGATTGGTCGATTTTCACGATGGGGCCGTGATCCCTGGGGTTGCCGAGAGCTGGGAGCGACAGGCTGACGGCCTCACCTACATATTCCATCTCCGGAAGGACGCGCGCTGGTCGAATGGCGACCCGGTAACCGCTGCGGATTTCGTCTATGCATGGCGCCGTAAGGTAGATCCGAAGACCGCCGCGCGCGGGTTGGGTGCGGTCGGGGCGCTGCGCAATGCCAAGGAGATCAATCAGGGCAAGATCGCGGATCTCGCACAGCTCGGCGTCGAGGCGCTCGACGAGCATACTCTGCGGGCGGTGACTGCCGTTCCGTCGCCCGAGTTCATCGAGGATTGTGCGCGGCCTGCTGCCTATCCGGCGCCACAGGCAACGATCGAGCGCTGGGGCGATAACTGGATCAAGCCGGAGCATTTCGTCGGCAACGGCGCCTTTGCCCTGTCGGCGGCGGAACCCGGCGGGAACATCGTCCTGACGCGTAACCGCGCTTACTGGAATGCCGGCGAGGTCATGCTTGACGAGGTCGACTATATGTTGGTCGAGGACCACGTGACCGGGCTCAGGATGTTCCGTGCTGGAGAGATCGACGCGGTCGAGGCGCCGGACATTGACGTGCCGGCACTTCGGCGAAACCATGATCCAGCCCTGCACACGACAAATGGCAGGGTCATCGTGTTTCTCTTCTTCAATATGAAGGAAGGACCGTTCGCGAGCGATCACCGTCTCAGAGAGGCGCTCGCTCTCTCCTATGATCCTCTGGCGGATACTGAAAAATTGCGCCCGCTCGGCCAGAAGCCCGCCTATAGCTGGGTCTCGCCTGCGGTGCCCAACTACACGCAGCAAGAGCCAGCCACGGCTCGGCTGCCGGCACCCGAACGCTTGGCCCGTGCGCGCCGGCTCTATGCCGAGGCCGGCTACGGCCCGGATCATCCCCTTCATGTGACAATCTATTACGCGACGGACGATATTACGAAACTCTTCATGCCCGCTCTGGCTCAGATGTGGAAGCAAGCGCTCGGGGTGGAAACCGACCTTGAAGACGAGGAGTTCCGCTTCCTCGACCAGCGAATAGAGCGGGGCGATTACCAGATTGCGCTTATTGGCGAGGAAGGTGGCCTGAAGCCGCAAGGATATCTGGATATCTGGAGCGCGGACGAAACGCTCAGCAGTTCCGGATACGTCAATCCGGAGCTCTCCGTACTGCTGCAATCTGCTTCGACGACAGTCGACAACTCCGAGCGGCGTGCCCTTTATGAGCATGCGGAGCGTTTGATTGTCGAGGATATTCCTGGAATTCCGATAGAGTTCATGCCCATCAACACGCTCGTCAATCCCCGTCTGAAGGGCTGGACCGGCGATCAAGTGACGGGTCCCGAGAGCCGCTTCCTCTCACTCCAGGACTAGACTGCCTCTCGGGCTTGGGGGCTGATCATAAGGTTCCTGACATAGGTGCTCGCGGTTGAGCCTTCGCCGATCCAGTTCTCGCATCGGCGCTTCTCTTATTTGACGTGTACCGAGATTTACCGGCTGGGTTGCCGCGACCCGGGCGGGCTTTTCGGGCACAATATCGGCGCGCATGGCTTTGCCGTCACGCCGCTGTCTGCCCGGCCAGCGGGCACGATCCTCAACATGACCGTAGCGACTTCCCGCTCATGTGAGGAGCTCAACGCCCCTGCGGTGGTTTCCGCGGTGCGGCAAGCGTATGTGAGCGGCGTTGGCAAGCTATCAAGTCAATAGCAAAAAGCTATTAGAACGAGCCTGAGTGCGTCAATAAACTTCGTTACAGATGACAAGAGTTACCGACGCGGAATTGGAGTGTTGTCGTGATGGTCGGTGCAATTCTATCACAGAGTTGAATAATTTTGTAGGCCCGACATTAATGTGAATAACAGAAGTGAGCATCGGCGACTTGATGATTTGCACGTTAGCCATCTGCCAGCATCTGTTTCTTACTCTCTGCGAGATGAGTCATGAGCGACCCAAGTTTGACCGTAAATCTAAAGTCAATACGTCGATCAACGGGGCTAACGCAAATGCAGTTGGCAACAAGAGTTGGCGTATCGCGTAAAGCGATAAATATGGTCGAGAACTCGACCGCGGTACCTTCGACCCGGCTCGCACTTGAAATCGCCAGGGTGCTGGATGTCACGGTAGCAGATCTGTTTTGCCTGAACGAGCAAGCATAGTCTCGGCAACGGTATTGGTTTAGGCAGAGAAAGATCAGAGTCAAATCTAGGTTGTCGGCCAAATATTGCGGACTTCAGTGGTTACTGATGTCTGGCGATAAAGATACGACAAATCAAGTCGTGCGGTAGGTTCAAGCGCTCGAGTGTCGCGAGCGAGGTAGTAACTATCGACTACGCATCAATCATTTGAACGCGCCGGATCTCGCGAGGCGGTGCGTTGAACACAGGGGGTATTGATGAGGAATGTGATGAAAAGGGGGACGTCTTCGGCGCTTCCCGCGCGGCTGGCGGGTTCGGTTGCCGTTGTAGCGTTGGTGCCGTGGCTGGCCACGGCGCCGGCGATGGCGCAGAGCGCACAAACGGCCCAGGCGGCGCCGCAGACCGAGACGATCGAAGTGACCGGCACGCGCATCAAGAATGCCGACGCCGCGAGCGCCAACCCGATCACGGTGGTCACGAGCGACGACATCGCCAAGACCAGCGCCACGACAGTCGAAGAAGTGCTGAAGAAGCTGCCGGCGGTCGACTTCACCGGCGGCACTTCGTCTGCCTCGACCAATGGCGGCAACGGCGATTCCGTCGTGGGATTGCGCAATCTCGGCGCCCAGCGCACGCTGGTCCTGGTCGATGGTCTGCGCATGGTCGCGACCGACAATCAGGGCACCACGGCGGAGGTCGATCTCAACAACATTCCCGTTTCGATGATCGACCATATCGACGTGCTGCGCGACGGCGCCTCGTCGATCTACGGTGCGGACGCGATCGGCGGTGTCATCAACATCATCCTGAAGAAGCACTTCAACGGTCTCGAGTTCGACGGCGATTTCGGCATCAGCTCCCATGATGACGGCATGCATTACGGCGTGTCGTCCACGGTCGGTTCCGACTTCGATCGCGGCAACGTCATCATCAATGTCAGCCACGATCACACCGATCCGATCTTCCAGCGCGACCGCGAATTCTCGTCGGATCAGCATGTGGGTTCCGATTTCGCCTTTCCGGCTATCTCTGGGCGCACGCCGGGCGTGAGTACCATCATCGATGGGCAGCGCTTCTTTTTCGGCAATGGCGGCCAGTTCTTCCAGACCGCGAATCCCCCGGCGAATGAGGCCTCGATCCTGCCGCCCGGCGCGTTCTTCAAGCCGGGCGGGATCGTACCGGAATTCGACACCACCCAGCAGCAGCTGCTGCAGGGCGAACTCGACCGGAACCAGGTCAGTTTTGCGGCGCATTACGATATCCTGCCGCACGTGACGGCGGTGATGGATGCGTTCTACACCAACCGCACCTCGCAGCAGCAGCTCAACCCCGAGCCGCTCGGCACCAATGTAACGACCTCCAAGTTCCCTGACGGTCTCTTCCCGCCGCAATTCCTTCAAAATGGCGGCGTCACGCTGTTCGGTGCCGATGGCAATCCGATCCCGAACCTCGCCAATCCGACGGTGCCGGGCAACATCGTGCTGCCCGGCGGTGCGGTGATCCCGGGCTCGACGCCTCAGGACCTCACGACGTTCCTTACGCGCCGGTTCGAGGCCGGCGACCGCATCTTCACCCAGGATGACGACACTTATCGCCTGCACTTCGCATTGCAGGGCGAGATCCTCGATAAGTATGACTGGGAAGTGGGCTATGTCGACGGCAAATCAGCGACGACGACCCGCGTGTTCAACGAAGTAAACTTCGAGCATGCCGCAGAGGAGCTGGGTGAATCCGCCTGTAATCCGACCGCGGCCAAGATCGCCGGCCTGACCGGCCCCGCGTCGGATCCGTGCTTGGCGAACTTCTTCGGCTTCAACTCGCTGACGCCGGCGCAAGCGAACTATCTGCTCTTCACCAATACCCGCACCAGCGATCTCGAGGAGGCCTATTACTACGGCAGCATCACCGGCCCGATTTATCATCTGCCGGCCGGCGATCTCTCGGCCTCGGTCGGCTTCGAATATCGCAATGAAAGCGCCTTCGATCAGCCGGACTCGACCGAAGTCCAGGGCGACGCCAACTCCAACGCCTCGCCGACCTCCGGCTCCTACAATGTCGGATCGGGCTATGTCGAGTTGAACGTGCCGGTCTTCAAGGACGAGATGTTCGCGAAGTCGCTGACCCTCGATCTCTCGAGCCGGTATGACTACTACTCGTCCTTCGGCCGGGCGCTCACCTACAAGTTCGGCGTCAACTGGGCGGTCACCGAGGACTTCCGGTTCCGCGGTTCGAACTCGACCGGCTTCCGGGCACCGCAGGCCGTGGAGTTGTTCGGCGGCTCGTTCCTCGATGAGCCGGCTGGCGGTGATCCGTGCGACACTAACGGTGGTAAAAGGACACCGTCAGCGCAATGCGCGATCGATCTTGCCAAGGCTGGTCTAACGGCGACGCAGATCGCGAATTTCTCGGATCCGATCAACCAAGTCAGCACGATCGAAGGCGGCAATACCAACCTGAAGCCGGAACGGTCGCAGGAATGGGATTTGGGTGGCGTGTTCACGCCGCGCTGGGTTCCGGGCCTGTCTTTCACGGTCGATTACTACGCGGTCCTGATCCGCAACTCGATCCAGAATGCGAACGACCCGCTCGATGCGTGTGAAACCCCGGGCTCGCCGCCGTCCGGTCTGGCCGATCCCTGTGCCGCGGTCTCGCGCGCGCAAGGCACCGGCATTCTCCAGACGGTCAATGATCCGCTCATCAATTTCGGTGCGGAAAATACTGACGGCATCGATTTCGGGCTCAGCTACGCCTTCGGCACCGATAAGATCGGCCTGCCTCAGCTCGGCGGTCGGATCTCGCTCGATGGCCAGGCGAGCTATCTGCTCTCGGACAATCTGATCACCGGCGGCGTCGTCACGCAGAATGCCGGGACCTTCGATCTTGTTGGTGATAGCGGTGAGCCGCGTTGGAAGGCGCAGCTTGCGGGCACCTACAGCCAGGATAATTGGTCGGCCACGCTCACCGAGCGCTATTATGGTGGCGTGAAGCCGGATGGCGGCACGCAAGCGGTAGAGGCCGGCACGTTCAACGGGAACGCCTGCGGAGACGGAGAAAACCTGTTCGGCTGCCATGCGGCCGGGCAGTTCTTCACCGATGTGTCGGCCACCTATAATTATAAGAACATGACCGCCACGGTCGGCGTCGACAATCTGTTCGACAAGCAGCCTCCATTCCTCGCTGGCGGCGTTTCGGTCTCACAGACCGTCACCGGTGCCGGCTATGACGTGGTTGGCCGGTTCATCTACACCAAAGTCTCGGTCAAGTTCTGATCGGAGGAACACAGGACAGGAGCCGCCGCAAACGGCGGCTCCTATTTCTTTGGCGGCAGCTCGGGCAGCACGAGCAGCTGGAACAGCGATTCAAGCCGGGCGGCGAGGCTCTCACGATCGGCCTCGACCAGCGGGCGGATACCGATCACCGTATGCATCAGCCGAAAGCCGGCGATGAGACCCAGAAACAGCATGGCGCGCTCGCGCGCTTGCCCGCCGGGAAGCGCCGCCGCGAGCGGCCGTTGCAGATGACGCTCCAGATTGTCGCACAGGATTTCGGCGGCGCACGGGTTCGGCGCCGAATGCAGCATCAGCAGAAAAGGGTCGATTACCGGTGCGCCGGGCGGAGCCTCCTGCAACAGGGCACGGGTCGCCTGCCGGCTCAGACTAGCTGCATCCCCGCTCAGCAGCGTGCCCTCGGCGAAGATGGTTTCGACCGCGACGGCGAAGAGCTTCTCCTTCGAGCCGAAATAGCGGCTTACCATCATGCCGGTCACGCCTGCTTCCGCTGCGATCTCGCGGAGGCCCACCCCGTCATAGCCATGCCTGGAGAAGGCAACGAGTGCCGATCTCAAGATCGCCTCCCGGGTCGCTTGTGCGTCCCTCGCGCGCTTTCGGGGCGGCGGCGTGCCTCCATTTGCCGGCGGTCCTGATGTGGCGTCCGGTATCATTTTTTCGGTGCCTTTCTTAGAGTCCCTGCTAGCGCAGGCTGATGCCGATTCTGCTTCCGGAAGCAATTCACCCGCAGCGGCGACCATCGTCCTCCGAGTCTTCATCTCTGCTTGATTTGAAACTTGCACCCGCTCTGACGCTCTTCACCAGCGCGTGGAGGGCCGGGGAATAGCGCCGCCCCGCGACAGCAAGGAGCTCGACATCCTGCCTGAGCGGATCGAGCTCAATCGGGATCGCGACGAGCGACGGCAAACGCGGCGCATGCTCGGGCACCAGCAGGACGCCGAGCCCCGCTGCCGCCATATATTGCAGGTCGCTGTCTTGCCGGGCGCGGTGCGCAATCTTGAGGCCGCCTGCAGCACCGAAGCATCTCTGCCAAAGCCGCGCGGCCAGATCACAATCGATGCGCGCCAGCCACTTCGCTTCCTTCAGGGCCTGCCAGGGCACAGCCTCGTACCGAGCAAGGGCATGATTGGGCGGTGCCAGCACGACGTATCGCTCTTCCAAAAGGTGCCACCGGTCGATGCGCGGCGGCAGAGTGTCGAGCCCGCTCACGACGGCAGCGTTGACGGCGCCGTCGAGCAGCAAGCTGGGAAGGAGCTCACCCGCGGCTTCTGCCACCTCGATCTGCAGGCCCGGCAGCGCGCGGACGATCTGCTTCAGCAGATCGATCAAGACCACGGCCGAAAGCGGCGGCGCCACGCCGACCACCAAAGGCGCGATCTCTCGACGGATATAGTCGCGAGCGAGGGCCCGCGCCTGGTCGGCCGAAGTCAGAATGGCTTCGAAAGCAGGCAGCACCATCCGCCCAAGTTCTGTGAGGTGGGTCAGGCTGCGTTCGCGATGGAATAAAGGTCCGCCGAGCCCCTGCTCGAGCTTGTGGATGGCCTTGGTCAGTGCCGGCTGGCTGACGTTGCAATGCTCGGCGGCACGCGTGAAGTGCAGCAGCCTGGCGACGGTCAGAAAGTACCGGATCTGGTCAAATTCCATGCCGTGCGGCTTCCCTTGGAATAGAGGAACGCATGGTCCCGGCCGCGAGCACCGCGGCACAGCGCTGGTAACGCAGAAGAAGAACCCGATTCACCCGGTTGACGTCTTATGATGCGAAGATTTCGCGATTTGCGTTCCGAGAGATAACTTTCGCCGCGCCCGATTTATTCGGGCACGGCGTGCGATGCCCAGTCGCAGGTCCAGCATCACGCCATACCGGTCGGGTTTGAAGAGGCGCCCCGTGTTGGTCATTTTACCTGGCTGGTCCCGCATTCGAGTATGATCATCGGCGCTTCGGCCCCGCCGGCGCCGGTGAGAGCACTACTTGAGGGGCGGCGATTTTATTCTGAGCCGGCTGAAGCGGCCTGCACGCAAGAGGGGCCGGGTGGAGAAGAAATGCGCCGGCCCCGACGCGGCGCGCGATGAGCGGTCGCTGCGGTATCAGCTCAAATGCGCTGATCCGGAGCCCGTGCGCACGAGACTCCGCCCGATGGCCCTATAGTTCCGAACATCGACGCGGCCTCGCGAAGATCTGTCATGCGCTCACCGCATCGAATAAACCAGCATGTCGTCCGGTCAATCCGACGTAACTCAATCACGGAGAAGACAATGACCGTCACGAATATCGCTCGCCTCTTCATCATCTCTTCCATGCTTGTTCTTGGCGCGTGCACCCAGGTGCCCGATCAATCCGCGATGCTTCCTTCGATCGCAGACGCGCCGACCAATTAAAGAGTTGATCGAATTCTTTGCTGCTGCTCGATGGTTGAAACAGTCTCGGCCAATTCCGAATCATCGCAGCAAGCTGTCGCCTGTCCCGCTCTCTTGCGCCGTGTATGGCCGAATCCGAGCCGCGATAGCCTGGCCGCGATGCTGGGCGAGTATCGGATTCGGCCAGCGGTCGCGGTCGTCATCGGCGTTTGCTCGGCGGCGCAAGGCATCCCGATCGATCTGGCCCTGCCGGCGTTCCTGCAAAGCTACATCGCCAACCTGGTGATTGCCGGCGTTCGGCTGGTGCCCCTCGGCCAGACCAATGGGCAGCTCGCCGTTGCGGCACTCGAGCAAGCCGTGCTGACCGTCAGTGGCGAGGCCGAAAAGCTCGGCCTCGATGATGTCGGTTCCGCTGCCTGCATGGTCGATCTCGGGTCCGTGGCGCATGAAACGCAATATACAAGGCTGTTTCGATCATGATCCCGTCGACCAGCTCGGCATCCAAATCTCCGATCGGCTCGGGGAAGACGGCGCTTGTCGAAGTCCTGTGCAAGCGGCTGCGCGATCGTTTCGACATCTTCGTGATTACGAACGATATCTATACGAAGGAAGACCAGCTGATCCTGACACGCGCGCAGGCGCTGCCAGCGGATCGCATCATGGGTGTGGAAACCGGCGGCTGCCCCCATACCGCGATCCGGGAGGATGCTTCCATGAATCTCGCCGCCATCGATGAAATGAGCGAAAAGTTTCCCCGTGCGGAACTGTGCTTTATCGAATCGGGTGGCGATAATCTGGCCGCGACTTTCAGCCCGGAGCTCGCCGATCTGATGATCTATGCGATCGATGTCGCGGAAGGCGAAAAAATACCGCGCAAGGGAGGCCGCGGCATCACGCGCTCCGATCTGCTGGGTAGACAAGGTGGCGGCCTTCTTCATCGAGATGGGCGGCTTGGCAGGCGCGGTTGCGTAGTGCTTCTGGAAGACGCCGCCATGGGAAGCGTGAAGCGAAATATGGTGCCGCAAGGGTGGTTGGGCGAAGCGCGCAGCGTGCCGCCATGGGCCTCGATGATGGACCGTGAAACGGCCAGGCCGACGCCGAGGCCGTTGGGCTTGGTGGTGAAGAAGGCCTCGAACAGCTGCGCGATCTTGCCGGCCGGCAGACCGACGCCGGCATCCGCCACGGCGACGGTGAGCATCCCCGACGGCTTCGCTTCTGTGTAGAGAGAGAGAGAAGCTTCGGCCGGTCGGCCACGGCAGCCATGGCTTCTATGGCGTTCATCAACAGGTTCATGACGACCTGCTGCAGCTGTACTCGATCGGCGAGAGCGGGGCGCAGGTCGCCAGCGAGATCGGTCTTCAGCACGACATCCTGTCGGCGGAGCTCGGCCCGCAATAGCGCCACCGTTTCGTTGATCACATCATTGACGTCGACCGGCGCCAGGGTCGGCATCGATTTCTTCGTCATCTGCCGGATGCTCTCCATGACGCTGCTGGCGCGCTGCGTGTCTTCAGCGATCCGCTCGGCCGCGGCGGTCGCCTGATCGATATCGGGCGGGGTATGGGAAAGCCAGGATCGGCAGGCGCCGGCCTCTGCCGCTATCGCGGTCAGCGGCTGCCGAACTTTGTGCGCAATCAGGCTACTGAGCTCGCCAATCGCGGCAAGCCGCGAGGCATGCGCAAGATCGGCCTGGGCCGCCTGCAGCGCCTCCTGCGTTCGTTTGTAGTCGCTGATATCGATGGTCGTACCGACATAGTTCTTGAGCTTGCCGGAATCGTCTATCTCGGGTCGACCCACAATGTGCAAGTGGCGTACCCCGTCCGGTCATGCCGACAGTCGATTTCGGTAATTCAAGCCGCACCCCGATGCCTTGACAGGCCAGAATCGCAGCTTCATAACCGTATCAATCGATATTATCAGGTTACTCAGGAACGCGCGCGAATGTCCAAGACCGCTTATCGGCGGATAGCCGTCGGTGGCCTCCAGATATTCTACAGAGAGGCTGGCGCCTCGACCGCTCCGACCATTCTGCTGCTCCACGGCTTCCCGACCGCAAGCCATATGTTTCGCAATCTCATCCCGACCCTCGCCGATCGCTTAGGGCTGGTAGCGCCCGACCTTCCCGGCTTTGGACAATCTGCGATGCCGGCCGCCGGCCGGTTCCGATACACCTTCGAGAGTTTAGCGCAAGCAATGAAGCATTTCACCGAAGCGCTCGGTCTTGGGCGTTTTGCCCTCTATCTGTTCGATTACGGTGCGCCGGTTGGTCTTTGCTTGGCGCTGAAGCATCCCGAGCGGATCACGGCGGTCATTTCTCAGAACGGCAACGCCTATGAGGAGGGCCTGAGCGCCCGCTGGAATTCGCTGCGGCAATACTGGAATCATCCGACGCGAGAATACCGGGAGTCCCTGCGCGCGGTCTTCACGTCCGAAGCGACCCGCTATCAATATATGCAGGGTGCGATGGACACCTCCCTGGTATCGCTCGACGGTAGCGCGCTGGACGATTTTTACCTGGGCCGGCCTTACGCCCACGAGGTGCAGCTCGATCTTCTCACTGATTACGGCACGAACGTCGCGCTCTATCCGAAATTTCAGGAGTATTTCCGTTCCTACAAGCCGCCCTTGCTCGCCATCTGGGGCAAGAACGATCCCTATTTTCTTCCCGCCGGGGCCCAAGCATTCCAGCGCGATTTGCCCGATGCCGAGATACGCGTGCTCGACGCGGGACATTTCGCGTTGGAGACTCATTGCGAGGAGATCGCGGGGACCATGGGCGAGCTCCTGGAAGCGCGGCTATAGATCCAATGTCACATCGGAGGCCGGCGTGGCGCAGCAAATGAGAACGACGCCCTCAGCCGGCGGATCGAGCGGTGCGGGCGAATAGCTGACGCTGCCGTCGATCAGCCCGCTCTCGCAATTGTGGCACACACCGGTCCGGCACGCCCATCTGACGGGGACCGAGCAGGCCTCGGCCAGCTCCAGGAGAGAATGGAACCGCGGATCCCAGCGCAGCGTGACGCCGCTCCGCAGAAAGGCGACCTCGGGGCCGGTCCCTTGCGCATCGGGCGGCCGATGGGGTGCTGTGGTCGAAGCGCCCACGACACCCGGCGTCCGCGAGCTGGACGGGCCGAAAAGCTCGGTGTGGATTCGGGATTTTTCGACCTTCCATGCCCTTAAATCTTCCGACAAATCTGCAATGAAGGCCGAGGGGCCGCAGAGATAGAAATCCGCTGCCTGCGGAACACCCATCTGCTGGAGGAGAGAAGCGGTGAGATGGCCCTCGACGTCATAGTCGATGCGGAGGCGATCATCGGGCCGAGGCCGGCTGTAGAGCGTGCAGAGATGTCCCTGCTTCAGCAGCGTCATCAAGCTTCGCACCTCGCCTGCGAAAGACTGGTACGACCCGTCGCGCGCCGCGTGGAACCACCAGACCTCGCGCGCCGAACTCTCGCCGCCGGCCAACGCGCGCAACATGGCGATGAGCGGCGTGATGCCGATCCCAGCGCTCAGCAGGACCGCAGGACCCGGACCGGGAACGAGCGTGAATGACCCTCTGGGGGCGCTTGCCTCCAGGAGATCGCCGATGCGGACATGCTCATGGAGAAAGGCGCTCGCGAGCCCGCCCTCATTCTTGACGGCAATCATGTAGCTTCCGGTCTCGGCCGGACCGCAGAGCGAGTAATTGCGGGCGACAGGCACTGCCGCCGGGTCCGGCCGCAGCCTGACGACGATATACCGCCCGGGAAGTGCCGCGGGGAGGTGGCTCCCGTCGGGCGCTGCGAGCTCGAAGGAGCGAACGCCGATGCTTTCCGCGCGGGCGGCAATCACCTTCAAGGGCCTGAAGCCAGTCCAGGAGAGCGGAGCCGCGGGTGCCGGTGAAAGTCCCGCATTTCCCGCACTCTTGCCAGTCTCGGCGGCATCGAGAAGCGCCTTCAGGGAGTTTTGCCAGCCCGGGCTCAATGCAGGAATTCGTAAGGCACGTCGAAGCGCTTCGACGGGATGATGCGTGGAATAGAGCAGCGCGTCGATCTCGGCGACGGTCATCCGTTCCGGACCGTCGGCGATCTTTTCGATCCGGTCGCCGGCACCGATCTCGCCTTCCTCTATCACCCGAAAATAGAAGCCGGGCCGCCCATGCGAAACGACCAGCGACGGCATTTCGGGGACATCGAGGCGCAGCCCCAGCCTGTAGCAGGTGACGCGCGGCTGGCTGATCTCGAAGACGGCACTGCTGATCCGGAACCGATCGCCGATGCAGGCCTCGTCGTCCGCTAGGCCCTCGACCGTGAGGTTCTCGCCGAAAATTCCGTGAACCAGATCCGATCGGCGAAGATAGCTCGCCCAATAGCGGTATGAGCCGAGCTGATAGACCATGACGGCCCGGTGCTCGCCGCCATGGCCGGCAAGATCGCCTTGTCCGTCCCCTGCCAGATTCAGCCGCGCGGCGCGGACCCTGCCCTCCACGGGCTCCTTCCAGATCGCCGTGCGAACGGTCCTTCCCTGCCAATCCACATCCTTCGGCAGCCCGACATTGACGGAGACGACGGTGCTCATAGGACCTCCTCCGGCGCTGCTACGACCTAGGCGGATGGCATTTATCGCACAACTCCCTCCTTCGCGAGAATCAATGAGTAGAGCTCGTCCGGATCAGTCCAGTCCGCTATAGGCGTCCAGCCGCCGGCTCGCAGGAGCACGTGCGCGTCTCGCGGTCCGTATTTTAGACTGTTCTCGGTATGGATCGTCTCGCCTTCAGCCATCGAGAAGCGCCGGCCGGCGACCTCGAAGCTGACATTGCGCCGGGCTTCGAGATGCATCTCGATCCGTGCCTCTGCATCGTTCCACCGCACGAGATGCTTGAACGCCTCCACGGGCAGGAAGCCTTCGAGCTCGCGGTTGATCCGCCTCAGGAGATTGAGGTTGAACGCCGCCGTGACACCCGCCGGACGTACGTTTCTTGGTCGTAGGTCGGTCGATCTTCCGCAACGACACGGCACGTCGGCTTGGATGTTGCTAATTCCCGCGACCTATATCGCCGAAAGAGAGGGAATGATCAGTCTGGCTCCTGTCGATCCGGACTTTACCTGCCGCGAAGAGCCGAGCAGCGTGATCGCGCATCTCGCCCGGTGTTTGTAACGCAGGCCGAACCGGACGTTTCCGCGCCCGTAAGCGCGCTATGCTTACCGCTCGGGCGCGTGCGACCCGCGGGTCGATTGCTTCGCGATCTTCGCACGAAGCTCGGAATAGGCCGGGGCCACCATAGGGTAGTCATCCGGCAGCCCCCATTTCGTTCGGTATTGCTCGGGCGTCAGCCGGTATTTCCGCCAAAGATAGCGCTTGAGCGCCCGGAGCTTCCGCCCGTCATTCAGGCAGATGAGATAGTCGTGCGCGACCGACTCCTCCACAGGCACGGCCGATTTCGCGCGGCTCTCCGGGCCTGCGCTCCCAGCATCAATATCGCGCAATGCTGCGTGGATGGCGGAGATCAGGGCCGGCAGTTCCCCTGGCCCCAGCCGGTTGTTGGAGACGAAGCAGGCGACGATGACGGCGGTCAGTTCCGTCAGGTTGGTTTCGACCATCATCGCCGCTACCTCCGAGCGCTACACAAGACGGTTGGCGCGCAAAGGGCCGAAGAGCGTGTCGCCCGCTGCCCGACCGAGCCGCGGGTTCAGCAACGATCTGAGTTTGAGCTTGGTCGGAGTTCGCCACCATTCCCCCTTCGGGGGATTTCGTCTGGCGGATGGGGGAGGCGATCGGCGCTACCCCGGGCGAAGCCACGCCTGTCGTCGCCGGGACGGTGGCAAACTTAAGACAAGACGGTGCCAATACCGGACAAGACCGAAACTCTACCGAAACAATACCGAGAAATCACGACGGTCGGGCGTCTTGCTCGTAGTATTCTCAAACTAGATATGCACCCTCAACGGGGCGCTTGCGCTCTTGAACGAGCAGTTCGCATAGGATGATGCCGTGGTTGGATGGAATTTTCCAGAATTTCGTGACGAAGAACCGTTCCCGCAGCCGAGCTCCCCGGTACGCACTGTGCAGATCGCCAGATCTCGGGCCGAATCGACGCCGGACGGTCTTTGGCGATGCAGAACGCGGCAGAATCTGACTGGCGCTTCGCTGCCGCAAATCAGGCGAGGCCTGGCACGAGCGTGGCGCCTGGTGCTGACGCAGCAGATGAGCGAGGCGCTTGGCACGATCGATCGGATCGAGCGACAACTCGACGATGTTCCACCCGCCGTCGCGACCCGGCTTCAGGCCGCGACACAGCGGGTCCGGGCGGTCGCCCTCGCCTTCCAAGATGATAGTCTCGCGTCCCTCGAAATTGCTCTGTCGATTGTCAGGGAGGGTGGTGCGAGCGAAGACGATCACGTGACCTCGACGCTCTGCCGGCTGGGATACTGGCAACTCTGCAAGCTCGAGGCGTTCCACGCGCTGCCGCGCCACCTGCCCCGCGCCCGATGGTCGCGGTCTCATGGGTTGTCCGCCGTGGTCGATCTGTCGATCGAGGCGGCCGTGGCGCTCGATCAGCTGCAGATATCGACCGCCAGGCGGCTCGCATCCGACGCCATGGCCATTGCGGCGGCCGCACAGGCGCCACCTGGGCTTGCGGCTATTCCGGCCTGTCTTTCGGCACAGCTCCTCTATGAGGAGGGCCGTCTCGATGAAGCCAGTGCCACCGTCCGTGACCAGCTTCCCGCGATAAACGCCGAAGGCTCGATCGAATTGGCACTGCGGGCCTATCTGCTGCTCGGCCGCGTGGCTCGGCTGAGGGGGCAATATGATCATGCCGCCATCGTGTTGCGCGAGGCCGAGCTTTTGGGTGAGCGCCGCGACTGGCCGAGACTCGTTGCGGCATGCGTCGGAGAACGGATATCGCTGCTGCTGGATGCGGGGCGGTCGAAGGAAGCCCGGCTGAGCGTCGAGCGGCTCAGCCGCTACGTCGAGGCGCACCGCGCAGGATTCGGGCATTCCCGAACCGAGCTCATGCGCTACTCTATGCTCGCCCGCTGGCGCGTCTCATGGATCGAGGCACCATCCTACGAAGCCGTGACAGCCTTTCGGCGCCTCTATCATCGCGCCGTCGAGCGGGGAAGCCTCTATGCCGGGTGTCGGCTCGCCGTCGAGCTGGCCGGCATGCTGGCATCGATCGGCGAAACCGAAGAAGCCGACGAGCTCTTCTTTCACACGATCAAATCGGGAGCGGGTGCCGGCCTCCACCAGATGTTCCTTGAGAAGGGGGAGGAGTCCGGCCTGCTCCTGCAACGGGCTTACGATTGTGCGGAGGCTCCCGGTTCGGCGGATCGCGACGTCCTGCCCTTGATCGGAAGTCTGCTTTCCCGCTGGAGTGCCGGACATGCGATGGACCGTGCCGAAGCCGGGATCAGCGGGGTGCTGACAAAGCGCGAGCGCGAAATCCTCGGCCGGATCAGCGAGGGCATGCCCAACAAGCAAATCGCCCGACGTCTTCAGATCTCGCCGGAAACGGTGAAATCCCACATCAAGCGGGTTTTCCTCAAGCTGGCGGTCGGCACGCGCGCGGAGGCGGTATCCCAGGCCAAGTCCTTAGGGCTATTATAATTCCGGGTACGGTACCCAGGGAAATCGCGTCCTATGGCCGAGGTAACGGAAAGCGCGTTGTTTCGGATCGATCTCGCCAATTTGTGCCTGTGGCGGAGGCGCGTCGCCGGCGGCGACGAGCGCGTCGACCTGCCGCCCAGAACCTTCGATGTTCTCCGCTATCTGGTTGAGAATACCGGCAGGCTGGTGACGCATGAAGAGCTTTTGGCAGCACTCTGGGGCGGCGTCCACGTCCAACCCGAAGTCCTGAAGAGCCATATTCTCGCAGTCCGGATCGCGCTCGGCGACAAAAGCGCGAGCCCTCGGTTCATCGAAACACAGCGCGGCCGGGGCTATCGCTTCATCGGCGAGATGACGGGGATCGCTTCGTCGGCCCCCTCGCCCGAAGCCGCCGTCGAGCTGGGCATCTTTGCCGGGCGGGCCGAGCCTTTGTGGGAGCTGCAAGCGCTCCTTCAGCGCGCGGTCTCGGGCGAACCTCAGACGGTGTTCATCACGGGCGAGCCCGGCATCGGCAAGACGACCTTGGTCCAGCACTTCCTGACCGAGGCGCTCAGCCGCCACGATCCCGTCGTCGCACAAGGCCATTGCTTCGAAGGCTTCGCGGGGGTTGAGCCCTACTATCCCCTGCTCGAGGCGCTGGGCGATCTGTGCAAGGGCTCTGCCAGAGCCAGGGTCGTTCGAACAATTCTCGAGCTGGCACCATCCTGGGCCGCGCAAATGCCGGCTCAAATTCCGCTCGTTCAGCGGGCGAGCCTGCGGCAGCAGGTCGTCCTCGATCCGCAGAGCCGAATGGTGCGCGAAGCCTGCTGCCTGTTCGACGCTCTCGCGAAAGACCAGCCGCTGGTGCTGGTCCTCGAAGATCTGCACTGGGCCGATTTCGCCACCATCGATTTCCTGTCGGCGCTGTGCCGGCGCCGGTCATCGGCCAAGCTGTTGCTGATCGCGACATATCGGCCGGAAGATCTGGCGACGGCCCGTCATCCGCTGAAGCAGATGACCTATGATCTGGTCTTGCGCAAATACTGCACCGAGATCGAGCTCGCCCCGCTCTCGACGGACGCAATCGGCGAGGTGCTGAGGGGTGGTGCTGAAAGCGAGCTGGCCATGCCGGCGTTGACGCGCCTGGTCGAGGAGCGCACGGGCGGCAATCCGCTGTTCATGCGGGTGACGCTCGACCACCTCGTCGAGCGCGGCGAGATCGCGCGCACGGCGCATGGTTGGCAGCCGCTCGTTCCCCTCGACGCGTTGGCGTCCGAGGTGCCCCCGACGCTTGCGCGCGCCATCGAGGCCAGAATCGAGAGGATGAGCGGCGAGCAGCGGCGCGTGCTGGACGTGGCGAGCGTCGCCGGCACCCGCTTCGATCCGCTCACGGTGGCGCGCCCCGCCCAGATGGACGAACTGTCCTGTGAAGCGATCTGCGAGCAGCTGACCGTGAGCACGCTGCACCGGGACCGGCTGCTGACACTTCCGAACCATCAGATTGTTCGCACATATGCCTTCAATCACGCGCTCTATCGGCAGGTTCTCTACGATCGGATCGGGCAGGCGCGCCGCTCATCTCTCCATCGCCTGATCGGCGAGCGATTGGAGGAGATCCATCCGCCGGGCCAGCGCGATGACCTGGCCGTTCGGCTGGCACAGCATTTTGCGTCCGCAGGAGATTGGGTTCGAGCGCTGGACTATCTTCGTTCCGCTCTGCGCGTTGCAACCGATCGATTTTCGCGCCGCGACGCCTTGGCCATCCTCGATTACGCCGCCGAGCAGGCCGCTCATCTGCCCGACAGCGCCCGAATCCCGATCGAGATCGAGTTTCTCGAGCGTCGTGGTGCCATCCAGGCGGCGGGCAATGATCCCGAAGCCCGAGAAACCTATGCGCAGCTCGCGGATAAGGCCGGCCGGCATGGCGAGGTCGGCGCCCGCTGCCGGGCGCTTCTGGGCCTGGCCTATGTCTCGAGCTGGCATGATCTATCGCTCGGCCTCCGGTTTCTCGACCAGGTCCTGGCCCTCTGCGATGAACAGCCGGATCCCATTCAACGAGACATCGTTCGGATGTCCGCCTATGTGCGGCGGCTCTGGGAATCCGGATGGAACAGGGACGATGCCGGCAAGTGCGAGGAAGCGCTGGCACGCCTCAAGGATCACGGCGATCGCCTCACCATCGCGCGGGCGCAGACCAATTTCAGCATGCTGTGCCTGCTCTCAGCGCGCTACCGAGAGGGTCACGACCTGGTGGAGAGCAGCTACCGTCTGCTCCATGAGAGCCTTCAGGACGTGACTGAGGCCGAGCTCGTCCGTGCCGCCTGGATACGCCATATCGCGGCCCCCTGGTGCCTGTTTTCGCTCGGAGAGTTCGACGCCGCCCTGGCGGATTTGACCGCCAGCATCACGGCCTTCGAAAGCGGCGGCGATGCCTCCTCGGCGCAGTTCGTTCAGGTCTTTCGCGGCGCCCTGCTGTGTCACGCCATGGATTTCGAGGGAGCTTTGCGGGACTGCGGGCCAGCCGCCGCCCTTCCGCCCGAGCATTACCGGGCACCCGCCACCGGGGATCTTCCCCTCAAATACCGAGTGGCACTGATCTATTGCGGCTTGGCCGAGGCGGGCCTCGGCAACAATGCCGCGGCACTCGATCACTTGTGCCGGGCAGAAGGCGAGATGACACGACAGCCAGTGCACATGGATTGGTATTGGCGCCTGGCACTCGAATGGGGAATGGTCAATGTCCTGATCGCGGTCGGCGATCGCCCGGCGGCACTTTCGCGCGCGGAGCGCTTTTGCGATCTGGCGGCAGAGACCGATGAGCGCACCTGGCAGGCATTGGCTTGGGAGGCACAAGCGCGGGCCGCTTTATCCGGTGGCGGGGCGGCGAAGGCGATCGACGCTGTCGGAAAGGCCTTGGAGGCCTGCGACGGAGTTCAGGTGCCGCTTGCGGAATGGCGGGTTCAGGCGACCTCTGCCAACGCCTTCAAAGCCCTCGGTAATAGCCATCAAGCTGAAACGCATGCGCGCCTGGGAGCGGCCGCAAGACAGCGCCTGGCCGAAAGCCTGCCGGAGGGCGACCCCGTCCGCCTGATCTTCCAACGCCGCAGCGGATTACTCTGCGAGGCCTGACGACCGCCTGAGCCGCCCGGCTCCCCCTGAACAGAACGCCGTGTCCCCCATCGGGGGGATATATCCAGCACGGCTTTAATCGCAAGCTTCAGCAAGAGGGCCATCAGCAAGGGCCAGATGGACCTTGCTGATGGCCTTGGACGTGTTCGGCGCCGGAGATCGGGGCGGTCCGTCAGTTCACGGACACGGCCCAAGCGACATGCGAGGTTCCGCTATGAGTAAACGAGTGGCCGATCTGATCGTCGAGACGCTGCAGGCTGCGGGTGTGAAGAGATGCTACGGCATCGTCGGCGACACGCTGAACCGGATCGCGCACGCCATCGATTTGAGCGAGATCGAGTGGGTCCATATGCGGCACGAGGAGGCCGGCGCCTTCGCGGCCGGGGCCGAGGCGGATTTCACCGACACTCTGACCGCCTGTGCGGGCAGCTGCGGCCCCGGCAGCCTGCACTTCATCAACGGTCTCTACGAGGCCAACCGCAATCGCGCGCCGGTCATCCTGATCGCGAGCCAGATCGTTCGACAGGACCTCGGGTTCCAATCGATCCAGGAGGTCGATTTCAGCGAGGTCTACAAGGGCTGCAGCGTCTTTTGCGAGATGATCATCACGCCCGAGCAGGCTCGGCGCAAGACGGTCGCGGCCTGTCAGGCGGCTTTGACGAAACGCGGCGTCGCCGTGCTGATCGTACCGGCGGACATCTCCAACGCCCCTGCGCACGACGAAGCGCCCTACACCGTTCATGCGCGGCGGCCGCTTGTCCGCCCGACCGACGCCGATCTCGACGAGATCGCTTCCATCCTCAACGAGAGCGAAGCGATTACGATCTATGCCGGCGCCGGCTGTGCTAAGGCCCATGACGAGGTGGTCGCGACGGCCGCACGGCTCAAAGCGCCGATGGCGCACACCTCGCGCGGCAAGGATTTCGTCGAATACGACAATCCCTACAATGTCGGCATGAGCGGCATGATCGGCGAGCCTGCGGGCTACCACGCCATCCTTGATTGCGACGTGCTGTTGCTTCTGGGCTGCGATTTCGCGTGGAGCCAGTTCTATCCGAACAAGGCCAAGATCATCCAGATCGATGCCGATCCGACCCATATCGGCCGCAGGCACCCGGTCACGATCGGTGCTGTCGGCGATATCAAGGCGACCTTGGAAGCCCTGCTGCCCCGTCTCGAGCAGCATGAGGACGAGAGGTTCCTCGCCAACTATGTGGAGAGACACCGGAAGGATCGGGCCGCGGCAGCCGCCGAGACCCTGTCCGGCCCGGATGCCTCTATCCCCGGGTCGTACCTTGCCAAAATCATCAACAAGCATGCGGCCGAGGATGCGCTGTTCACGGTCGATGACGGCACTGTCCTGGTCTGGACGCTTCGCCATATCGATACGCACGGCAAGCGGCGGACCTTCGGCAGCCTTCTGCACGGCACGATGGCGAGCGGGATGCCGTCGGCCATCGGATTGCAGAAATGCGCGCCAGGCCGGCAAGTGGTCTGCATGGCCGGCGATGGCGGCTTCACCATGCTGCTCGGCGATCTCTTGACGGTGGTGCAGGAGAATGTGCCGATCAAGATCGTGGTCTTCGACAACGGCAAGCTCGGCTTCATCGATATCGAGCAGAAATCGGCCGGCTTGGAGCCAACCTTCACGGACCTGAAGAATCCCGACTTCGGCAAAGTCGCCGAAGCGATGGGTCTCTGGGGACGATGCGTCAGGAAGGTGGGCGATCTCGAGGGCGCCGTAGCGGCCTGGCTCGCCGAGCCCGGTCCGGCACTGCTCGATGTGAAGATCAATCCGATGGAGTTGGTGATGCCGCCTTCCCCGTTCGTGCGTCCCGAGGCGGTCGTCGGCATGGCGGTCTACACCGCCAAGGCCATGCTCCACGGCAAAGGCGGCGATGTCTGGGAGATGATCGTAGAGAATATCCCCTGATCCCTTAAAATGAACGGCGGACGCGGGTCGCGCTCATGGGTATTCTGCGTGCCGCCGTTCACTCTCGTCCGCCGTCAGAGACTCGCCAGAAGACCGCTCATGAAGTGCCGCAATTTACTCAAACCGGTGTTCCTGGTGCCGCTCGCCTCGTTGGCCCTTAGCGGATGTGACGGGCGGGGGGCGCCCTCTTTCGTGATCGTCGGCTCCTTCTTTCCGGGCTGGATGGTTTGCGCACTTATCGGGATCGCCGTAGCCATCGCCGCCCGCGTTGCATTCATTGCGACGGGCCTTGCCGGCGTGCTGCCGTATCAGCTGTTCGTCTGCACCGCCATCGGGGTCTGCGGGGGCCTCGCCGCGTGGCTCATTTGGTTCGGGCCGTGACCATGGAAGCCGCCGGCACGCGTCGCCACGCCCTTTGGGCCAGGCTCGTCTCGCTCGTGATCATCGCCGCGGCGATCGGGTTCGCTCTCTATGTGTTGCGTTTGAGCGAGACCATGCCCACGACCGACGATGCGACGATCGATGCCGACGTCGTCCATGTCGCGGCCGAGGTCGGCGGCCGGATCGTCGATATCCCGGTCGAGGAAAACATCCATGTGGCGAAGGGTGCCTTGCTCTTCCAGATCGATCCGGTGCCCTTTCGTCTCGCGGTCGAGCAGGCGCATGCCGATCTGGACATTGCCGAAGCCACGCTCGAGACGCGGCACCGCACGCTGTCGACCCAGCGATCGGCTGCGACCATCGCGACCGACCAGACGCGCACTGCCGAAACCAATCTCAGCCTGGCCACCCGGACGGTCGACCGGCTCCGGCCGCTCGCCGCCCAGGGCTATGTGCCGACCCAACAGCTCGATCAGGCGCAGACGAGCCAGCGCGACGCCGCTACGGCACTGCAGCAGGCACGCGAGCAGGAAGCGGCCGCCATCGCAGCCATCGACACGGATGCGGCGGCAATCGCGACCGTGGAAGCCCGCAAGGCCGAGCTCGGGATCGCCCAGCGTCATCTGGAGGATACGACCGTGCGGGCCACTCATGCCGGGCGGGTCGTCGGCCTCTCGGTCCTGAGCGGCGAGATGGTGGCGCCCGGGCAGAGCCTGTTCACGCTGGTCAATGACGAGGAATGGTTCACGGTCGCGAATTTCCGCGAGACCGACCTCAAGGCCATCGCGGTCGGCGATTGTGTCACCGTTTATTCGTTGATCGACCGCTCGCGTGCGATCAAAGGCGTCGTTCAGGGAATCGGCTCGGGCGTGCTCGACACCGATCGCGTCAACCTGCCGCGCTCGGTCCCCTATGTCGAGCGCTCGCTCAACTGGGTGCGGGTCGCTCAGCGCTTTCCCGTGCGCATTCGCCTGGAAGCGCCGCCGCAAGAGCTGATGCGGCTCGGCGCCAGCGCCGTCGTCGAGGTGAAGCATGGCGCCGCCTGTCGCTGAAGGAGGCACCTCCGCATTCGAGGGCATCGGCGCGCTGCTGGCCCCGTTCCCTGGGCGACTGGAATTCGCGGCCAGGCTGGCACTCATTTGCGCGCTCGCCACGCTCGTCGCCGAGATCTATCAGACGCCGGAGCCGGCGCTCACCGCCTATGTCGCCTTCTTCGTGATGAAGCCCGACCGTGCCGAGAGCATTGTCATGAGCATCGTGCTGATGGTGGTGATCACGCTCGTCATCGGCCTGGTGCTGGGACTGGCGCTCAGGGTCATCGACCAGCCGCTGTGGCGGGTCACGGTGATGGTCCTTCTGTCGCTGGCGCTCACCTTCGCCGCGTCCGCGAGCAAGCTTAAGCCGATCGCCGGCACGGTCGCACTCATCGCCGCCTATGCGCTCGATCTGCTCGGCTCCGTACCCGGCGGCGAGACCGCGACCCGCGCGCTGCTCTATGCTTGGCTCTTCGTCGGCATTCCTGCCGCCCTCTCGATCCTGGTCAACCTTGTCCTCGGGCCGGCGCCGCGCCGGCTTGCCGAGCAGGCGCTGGCCCATCGGCTCCGCCTAGCAGGTGCAATGCTGGGCATGCCGGACACCCACCAGCGGGAGGCGTTCGAGGAATGTCTGCGCGAGGGACCGGGCGAGATCCCGGCCTGGCTGAGGCTCACCGGCCTCGAAAAGACCTCGCCCCCGCATGACCTTGCGGCTTTGCGGCAAGCGGCCCAATCGACCGTCGTGATCCTTTCCCTAGTGGATTTCGTCGTGAACGGCCCGGAGCCATCGTTGCCGGTGCCGCTTCGGCAGGGGATCGCGCGGGCCCTCGATGACATGGCCGCAATTCTCTCCAAGGGCGGCTATCCGGTCGGCATAGAACTGGATTTCCACGAAGGCGGAGCGACGCTGACACCGGCGTCGGCGGCCGCGATAGCGGAATTGCGGGCCGTGTCGGCCGCGTTCGCCGAACCGCCCCCTCCGGATCCGGCCGCAGCACCGCCGGTCGCGGCGCCGAAGAGCGGGTTCTTCCTGCCCGACGCCTTCACCAACCCGGCGCATGTCCAATACGCCTTGAAGACGACCGCGGCGGCGATGTTCTGCTACGTGACCTATCTGCTGCTGGATTGGCCCGGCATCCATACCTGCCTCATCACCTGCTACATCGTCTCGCTCGGCACGGCGGCCGAGACGGCCGAAAAGCAAACGCTGCGCTTCCTCGGCTGCCTTGTCGGCGCCGCCGTGGGCATCGGGGCCATCGTCTTTCTCATGCCGAACGTCACATCGATCGGCGGTCTGATGGCCGTCGTGTTCCTGGCGGCGCTTGGCTCCGGCTGGATCGCCGCCGGCGGCCCGCGCATCTCCTATGTCGGCTTCCAGCTCGCCTTCGCCTTTTTCCTCTGCGTGATCCAGGGTAAGGCGCCGGCCTTCGACATGACCATTGCGCGCGACCGGACGATCGGCATCCTGTTCGGCGATCTGGTCGTGGCCATCGTCTTCACGCAGATCTGGCCGGTGAGCATCGCCAAGCGCATCGATCCGGCTGTGGCGGCCTTGTTGCGTGGGCTGGCCGCACTCGCCTCGGCGACGAGCAGCCAGAAGCGCTGGGGGCTCGCGGTGGAGGCGCGCGCAAAGCTCGCTTCGATCGAAGGAGATCTCAGGCTCATGCGTTACGAGCCGTCCTCGATCCGCCCGGCTTGGGCCTGGTTGGCACGGCGGCGGGAAGTCGCTTACGGTCTTTCGGCGTTGCAAGGTCCGCTGCTGCTCGGTGCGCCGGACGGCACTGCGCGCCGGTTCGATCGGCTCGCGGAACATTTCGGTGCTGCTCCCGCACCGGCAGAAGCGGCATCCGGCTCACCCGGCCAAGCAGCCGCTGCCATCATCGAGGTGCCGCTGGCACAGCTCGAACGACTGGCCGCAGAGCTCCCTGAGCGCGCAGCGGAAGGAAGGCTCGATCATGCGCCGGCGTGATGCGGCAGCGGCCGCCTTCTCGTCGATCTGCCTCGCCGGCTGCGCCACCTCGGCACTCGACATGGCGCCGGAGCGGCCGGACAAGCCGTGGGTCCCAACCACGACCGCGGATGGCGAGATCATCGCCGGCGCGCATCAGGCGCCGGCCACGGCGGACGGCTATATCCTGCCGGCCAATCCGGCGCTCGCCAAGGTTCAGGCGCCGCCCACGGTCGACGCCGGCAAAGCCTATTCGCTCGCCGAGCTGGTCGATCTTGCCGAGACCAACAATCCGGCCACCCGGATCGCGTGGAACGATGCGCGGCGTGCCGCCCTGGCCGCCGGCATCGCGGACAGCGCCTTTCTGCCGAAGGTCACTGCGACGGCCATCGGCGGGGTTCAAGCCCAGAACGGCAGCTCATCCGGGCTCGGGCCGACTCTCAGCAATCCCACGCTGAGCGGCACGATATCGGCCGTCTCGCTGCAATGGCTGCTGTTCGATTTCGGCGAGCGCGCCGCCGTCGTCGATGCGGCACAGCAGGCTTCGGTCATCTCGAACATCGCCTTCACGTCCGTCCATCAGGAGCTCATCCATCGCGTTGCGATCGCCTTCTACGACAACGCCGCTGCCGAGGCGCGCCGCGTCACGGCGGCGCAATCCTTGAAGAATGCCGAGGCCGTCCAGGCGGCTGCCGAGGATCGCTATAAACATGGCTTCGGCACGGTGACGGAGGTTGCCCAAGCGCGCCAAGGGACGGCTGAAGCCAATCTGGCCGTCGTGCAGACCACCGGCGGCGCCGAGAATGCCTATCTCACCCTCATCACCGCGATGGGCATCTCGCCGCTCGCCAAGCTCAAGATCGCCGACGTGTCCGGCCGAAAGCTCGAACCCGCGATGGCGGCACCCGTCGAGACGCTCATCGCCGAAGCGCTCGCCCGCCGGCCGGATGTGCAGAGCGCCTATGCCGCGCAGAAGGCAAGCCTCGCCAATGTGCGCGCGGCGCAGGCGGCCTTCATGCCCAAATTCTTCCTGTCGGCGTCAGGGACCTACGGCACGGGAAGCCTGGACGCGACGGCACCGGAATCGTCGACTCAGCAGCCCTCGACCGTCAATGTCGCCGGCCACCATCTCGGCGGCAGCATCTTCGCGGGCGTGACCTTCCCGCTTTATGACGGCGGAACACGTTCGGCCACCCTGTCCCAGGCCCGGGCCGCAGCCGACAGCGCCGATGCCAAGATGACGCAGGTGCAGGAAGATGCCGCCCGCCAGATCGTGCTGGCCGACAATGCGCTGCATACCGGTCTTGCGGCGTACGTCGCCTCGGAAACGCTGGTCACCGCGGCCCAGACGACGTTCGACGCGGCCCTGGCCGCCTATCGCAAGGGTGTCGGCTCCATCACCGACGCCACGCTGGCGGAAACCCGGCTCCTGCAAGCGAAGATCGCGGCCACGGACGCTTACAGCACCGCGCTGTCGGCTGCCGCTACGCTGGCGCTCGCCACCGGCGCTCTTGGTGCCGCACCGCAATAGGTCCGGCGAAGAGACTGCCGGCGTTCACGGCCAAGCATCGCCCCATTTCCGCTGTAACGAATTCCCTCGCCCCGGACACTGTCCGGAAATCCGCTCTCGCCTTGATTATCGGCCCGTACGCCGGTCGGCGAAGAAGGCTGGCGACCATCTTTTTGTGATATCAAATCATGCCTCGGGCTCCCAAATTCTGCATTTACGGCGCCGGTGCTATCGGCGGCACCATCGGTGTGCTGCTTGGCCGTGCGGGCGCCGAGGTGAGCGTCGTTGCGCGCGGCGAGACACTGGAAGTCCTCGAGCGTGAGGGTCTCCGTCTCAGGATGGATGGCCAGCTGCTCCAGGCGCCGGTCCATGTCAGTGCCGATCCGCAGGAGCTCGGTCCACAGGACTATGTCATCATCGCCGTGAAGGCACCGGCGCTACCGGGCGTTGTCTCTGAAATCGCGCCGTTGCTCGGTTCGAAGACCGCGGTGGTGACCGCGATGAACGGCATCCCCTGGTGGTTCCTCCAGAATGCCGAAGGGCGGTTTGCCGGAAGGTCGCTGAATTCGATCGATCCCGACGGGATGATCGGCCGGGCGATCCCGGCTGCGCGTGCGATCGGCTGCGTGGTGCACATGTCCTGTTCGCTCGAGGCGCCCGGTCTGGCCCGGCACCATGTCGGGCGCCGGCTGATCGTGGGCGAGGGCAGCAATCGGGTAACGCCCAGAATTTCGAGATTGGCGGAGTGGTTGAACCTGGCCGGCTTCGAATGCGAGTCCGGCACATCCATCCAGCGCGAAATCTGGTTCAAGCTCTGGGGCAACATGACGATGAACCCCATCAGCCTGCTGACGGAAGTCACCTGCGATAGGATCATCGGGGATCCGCTTGCCCTCGATCTGGCCATGCGGATGATGGCGGAAGCTGCCCGCGTCGGCGAGGCGATCGGCATTCGGCTCGACCATTCGCCCGAAGAGATGATCTCGAAGATACGACGGATGGGCGCCTTCAAGACATCCATGCTGCAAGACCTCGAACACGGAAAGCCGGTCGAGATCGACGTGCTGCTGTCTGCCACACGAGAGATCGGGCAGATGGCCGATGTGCCGACGCCGTTTATCGACACCGTGCTAGGTCTCGCCCGCTTGAAGGCCACCGGGCTGGGTCTCCACAGGCAGGCGGCCTAGAGACCGCTGAATCGGTCTCTAATCTATTGAGTAAGAGCAAGATTCAGATTTTAGGTCGATTCGACCTAAAATCATCTTTGCTCTAGGGGCGACGGCCGCCCCGGACACGCACTCTACAAACTATCCGGCTTCGGCAGATCGCCGGTCGACCAGCCCCCGCCGAGCGCGGATGAGCCCGACGCTCGAAAAGTGCAAGTCGTGCTGGATCGATCCAATCCAACCGGCCGCGGTCTGAGCGAAACTGCCGGTCACGGCCAGCTTCCGGGCGTCATACTTTCGGGGCATGCCGCGAGGCCTCCAAAGTCTTTTTCGCGCGATCGAGCGCTCCCTAGATTCCTCGAAGACAGCGCTTTCGGGTGCCCTCTCGCGCCGCCGACATCAAGGCGGGCCATATCGGCAAGCTATCGATCTACCTGAAGGGATCCAATCATGGCGAATTTGACCAACAAGATAGCGCTCGTGACCGGCGGGTCGCGCGGCATCGGTGCCGCGATCGCCAAGCGGCTGGCCGCCGACGGGGCGAGTGTTGCGATCACCTATACCAAAGGTGCCGACGCTGCGGCCGCCGTCGTGAAGGAGATCGAGCGCGCCGGCGGCAAGGCGATTGCGATTCAGGCGGACGCCGTCGATGCCAAGGCGATCGAAGCCGCGGTCGAACAGACCATCGCGACCTATGACCGGCTCGACATCCTCGTCAACAATGCCGGAACCGCGATTCCGAAGCCGTTCGAGGAAACCACGCTGGAAGAGCTCGATCGCGTGATCGACATCAATGTCCGAGGTACTTTCCTCACGACGCAGGCGGCGCTGAAGCATATGCGGGATGGCGGCCGCATCATCATGATCGGCTCCTGCGTGGGGGAGCGCGTGATGACGCCGGGCCTGGTCGCCTACGCGGCCACGAAGGGTGCGGTGAAGCTGTTCACGCAAGGCTTGTCGAGAGAAGTCGGCAGCCGGGGGATCACGGTCAACAATGTGCAACCCGGCCCCATCGACACGGACCTGAACCCTGCGGCGGGCGATTGGGCGACGCCGCAAAAGGCCAATACGGTGCTCAATCGGTATGGCCGGGTCGAGGAGATTGCAGCCATGGTCGCGTTCATCGCGGGTCCCGAAGCTGCCTACATCACCGGCGCCAGCCTGACCGTCGATGGCGGCACCAACGCTTGAGGTTAGAGTGATCATGGCCAAGACCACGACGGAGCAGAACAAGGCCCTCGTGCTCGAGGCCTTCGACACGCTCTTCAACAGGCGGGACTATGAAGCGGCCGCGCGTTTCTGGTCCGACCGCTACGTCCAGCACAGCGCCCATATCGCGCCGGGCCGCGCCGGGCTGTTCGATCTGATCAAGGCGGCGCCGGCGACGCTCCGATACGAGCCGGGGCTGATTCTGGCCGAAGGCGACCACGTGATCGTGCATGGTCGCTTCTCGGGCCATGGCCGCCCGGCGGCCTGGATCGCCGCCGATATCCTGCGGATCGAGGATGGCGTTCTCGCCGAACATTGGGATGTGCTGCAGGACGAGGCGACCGAGGTGCAATCGCAGAGTGGGCTCCCCATGTTCGGGAATGCCTTTCCGACGCCCCCCATCCAGGAGGACTGAGACCGTGAACACCGAAGCCAAGCCCGTCAAAATTCCGGGCCCGGACCATCCGATCACGATCGATCATAATCCGAACCGCGTGGTGGTCTCGATTGCCGGCAAGGTCATCGCCGATACGCGCGCGGCACTGACGCTGCGGGAGGCCACATATCCGGCGGTTCTCTACATCCCGCGCCAGGATGTCGAGATGAGCCTGCTCCAACGGACGGATCACGCGACCTACTGCCCCTACAAGGGGAATTGCGCCTATTTCAGCATCCCCGCCGGTGGCGAGCGCGCGGTCAATGCGGTCTGGACCTATGAGGCGCCCTATGCCGCAGTCGCTGAAATCAAGGATCACCTCGCCTTCTATCCCGACCGCGTCGATGCGATCGAGGAGCGGCCGCAAGGCTAAGGCCGCTCGTGTGAGCCGCAATGAATGTACAGATGCAACAGAAGCTGGCCAGGATGGCGCCGCGTCGCAATCCGTGAAAAGGGCCGGCATCATGAGCGATCTCATATTCATCGCCTTTCCCAGCGAAGAGAAGGCTGAGGAAGTCCGCGACAAGGTACTGGCGCTGCAAAAGGACTATCTGATCGAGCTGGGCGACGCCGTGATCGCCGTGAAGGACGAGAAAGGCCGCATCAAGCTGAACCAGATGATGAATCTGACGGCGCGGGGGGCCTTGTCGGGCGCCTTCTGGGGCCTCCTTATCGGCTCGCTCTTCCTGGTGCCGATCGCCGGTGTGGCACTCGGTGCGGCGTCGGGGGCCCTCGGGGGCGCGCTCACCGATATCGGCATCGACGACAATTTCATGAAGGAAGCAGCCCAGGCGCTGACGCCGGGCAGCGCCGGCCTGTTTCTGCTGATCAACAAGATGACCACGGACAAGGTGCTGGCCGATCTCGAAGGCGTCGGCGGCACGGTCATGCGCACCTCGCTCGATCACACGAACGAGCAGGCCCTGCGCGATGCGCTGGCCGGCCACGCCGCCGCGCACGAGGCGGAAAAGCCCGTTTAAGAATCTCGCCGGGCGTTCAGTTCGACGACATTGGCACCGGCCTCGATTGCTGGCGGCTTCGCGGCCGCCAGCGTCTCGGCAACCTTGCGCGCCAGCTGCTCACGCTTGAACGGCTTGCTGACAAGCTGAACGCCGTCATCGAGCCGGCCGTGATGGACGATCGAGTTCTCGGTGTAGCCGGACATGTAGAGGATCTGCACATCGGGCCGGATCGCCTTGATCTGTTCGGCCATCTCGCGTCCGCGGACCTTGCCCGGCAGGACCACATCCGTCAGCACCATTGAGATCGCGGCGGCATGGGCGCCGAATACACGCAGCCCTTCCTCGCCATCGCCGGCCTCGAAGATGCGATATCCCAACTCGCTCAGGATCGCCGTCGCGATCTCCCGGACGGCCGCGTCATCCTCGACGACCAGGATCGTGGCGGAGCCGCGCGGCAGATCAAGCGGCGCCCCGGAACGCTGCCCGATCGGTGCGACGGCGCCGACGGCGCGCGGCAGATAGAGCCGGATCGTCGTGCCCTGGCCGGGCTCGCTATAGATCTTTACATGGCCGCCGGACTGCTTGATGAAGCCGAACACCATGGCGAGGCCGAGGCCGGTGCCCCTGCCGTCGACCTTGGTCGTGAAGAATGGCTCGAAAGCGCGTGCGACGATCTCGGGCGTCATGCCGGTGCCCGTGTCCGAGACGGCCAACATGACATAGTCGCCGAGACGTCACCTCGGCATGAAGTCGCGCATAATCCTCGTCGAGCACCTTGTTGGCGAGCTCGATGGTCAGATGCCCGCCGCCGGGCATGGCATCCCGGGCATTGAGCGCCAGATTGAGGAGCGCGCTTTCGAGCTGAGCCGGATCGGCAAGCGCCGGCCACAGGCCGGCCGTGTCGACATAGCGCACATCGATTGTCTCGCCAAGCGTGCGCCGCAGCAGCGGCACGAAGCCCGGCACGGCAGCGGCGAGATCGATCGGCGCCGGCGCCAGCGGCTGCTTCCGCGCGAAGGCGAGCAGCTGGCTCGTCAGCATGGCGCCTCGCTGCGCGCCCCAGAGCGCACGCTCGGCCCGTACCAGCAGCTCCTTGTTGTCGCGCGGCAGCCTTATCATGAGCGATTCGAGGCTGCCGATGATGACGGTCAGCAGATTGTTGAAATCATGGGCAATGCCACCCGTCAGCTGGCCGACCGCCTGCATCTTCTGCGCCTCGCGCAGCACGGCTTCCGCCTGCGCGCGCTTGGTCATGTCGCTCACGGTCAGCACGAAGCCGCCATCGGGCATCGGGCTCCGGCGGAGCTCCAGCTGGCGGCCGCTCGCTCTTTTGCGCTCATAAGCGATCGCCTCGCCCGGCACGCGCCGGCCATGGCGGATCTCTTCCTCTGTCTCGAGCAGCGAGGTGCCGTCCTCGGCCGTGTGCTCCTGGAAGGCGGCGTAGGGTGTTCCCTGCCGTACCATGGCCTTGGGCAGATCGAGCAGCTCCTGGAAGCAATCGTTCCAATTCGTCAGAAGTCGGTCGGTACTGAAAACACCGACGCCCTGGCTCAAGCTGTCGAGCGAGGTGCGCAGTTGCGACGCGAGACGCCGCTGCTCGGCCTCGGCGCGGGTCGAGCGCTCCAACGCCGTCTTGAGCAGTCGCGCCGCCCAGAGCAGCATCGCGATCGCGATCGCGGTGCCACCGCTCACAAGCCAGCGGACCTCGATCATCCGCCCGTCCGCGTCCGCGAGGCGTTCCTTGAGCAAGGCCTGCTCATCGGCGGACATGGCCGACAGGGCCGCCTCGATATCCGCCATGAAGTCCCGGCCCGTATTGCCATGCACGACGCGAAGAGCGGCATCGAAGCCGGCATCGCGCCGCAGCCCGATCGTCTGGCCCAGCTCCTCGAGCTTGCGCTGGATGGCGGGGGCGAGCGCGCGCAGGCGATCCTGCTCGACGGGGTTGTCCGAGGTCAGCTGCTGCAGACCGCCCAGCAGCAGCCCGACGCGGTCGCGGGCGGAACTGTAGGGGGCAAGATAGGAATCGTCGCCGGTGAGCAGGTAACCGCGCTGCCCAGTCTCGGCATCGCGGATCGCGATCGACAGATCCTTGATCGTGCTCAGGACCTCGAAAGTGTGATCAGACCAGCCGCGGGCCTCCTTCGCGGCGGCAAACTCTTCCCAGATCACGCCGCCGACCAGCAAAAGGATCGCCGCCATCGCCGCGAAGGCGAGGAAATTGGCGCGTGCGACAAGGTACTGGGCCATTGGCGAGCGATCGGACAGGGGGTGGAGTCTAGCTCCGCATCCTATCTTGCCCGGCGGAAATCCGGTTAATAATTATGGTTGGTTCGATGGCGTTGGCCGTTCAACCTAAAGGGAAAATCGGATCAGCGCACGAAAATGAGGTTCTCGCCCGAGATCAACAGCTCGAAATTATGCGCCAAGATCGCTTTCTGCAGCGGCTTGCTGCTGAATTCGCCGGGCAGCATCCAGTCATGCGGCTCGACGATGATGGCTGTCGGCTCCTCCAGCCAATCGACATTGGACATGAACAGATCGCGCTCGAACCCTTCGATATCGATCTTGATGATGAAGAGCGCGAAATCGGGCCCCAGATCGCGCAGCAGATCCGGCACTGTGCAGATCTTGACGCCTGCCCCTTCGGCTCGCCTGGTCTGGACTGCCCAGCCATCGCCGTCGAGCTTCTCCAGATTCACCGTGCCCGCAGACGAGCCGATGGCGGCTTCGACCACGCCGATATTGCCGAAGTCCCGGCAATTGCGGCGGCAGAGCTCGGCGTTTTTTGGGCTCGGCTCGACCGCGATGACGCGAGCGTCGGGAAACATCCGCGCGAACCAGATCGACGCAGCTCCGATATTGGCGCCGGCGTCGATAATGACCGGGATCTTTCCGGCCTTCAGGATCGAGTCATAGGCCGCCCGGATGCGCGCACCCTGCGGATAGCGATCGAGGTCATAGTCCTTTTCCACGAAAACCTGGTGCAGCACCTTCATATCGCTGTCCGCCGGCCGCAGATGGAACCTGCCCTGCCAAGTGCGGACACATGCGATGCCGTCTGTATCCCGAGGATTTATGTTTCGCAATAATATGGACGGACCAAATATTCGCACATCTCTCAGGAGAGTATAGGATGCTCTCGCAAAGCGTGCCAGATTCATTCTGAAATCCTTCGCGTATCGATTGGCTATTTCTTCATTATTGAAATCTCTGCGCGGATCGGGTTGAAGGGTATTATGGGCGGTCATGATGCTTACACGAAACTTACATAAAGTGCGGTCACTGGGACGGTGGTTAACGAACACTTCCCGCCGAGGTTCACCGATCGCCGGATTTACCGGTCGCATCAAAATAAGGGCGGCAAACGTCCGCTTGAGGCGGCCGATGCCCGCTCAACCGCCCCTTATCGCCATATGGGTTTGCTGTTAAGCTATTGCGCGCGTTTTTAGGAAATTTCCGGCGCGCCGGTGTCGGCCCAAACACCCGGCGGCGTCGTGGCGCCCGGCCCGAGCGCCCGCTGCACCATGACGCTGTCGACCCACTTGCCGAATTTGAAGCCGATCGCCGGCAGTAATCCGACCCGCACGAAGCCGAAGCTTTCATGCAGCCGCAGCGATGCTTCGTTGGACGGGTCGATATAGCCGATCAGCTGCCGATAGCCCGCCGCGGCGCAGGTATCCATCAGTGCCGGCAGCAAGGTCCGGCCGATGCCGCAATTCACGAAGGCATGGTGGATATAGATCGAGTGCTTAAGCGTGTAACGATAGGCCGGGCGCTTTCGGAACGGCACGACATAGGCGTAGCCGGCGACGACACCGTCGATTTCTGCGACCAAATGCGGCAGGCGATGCTTGCGCATATTCTTGCGCCGCCGGCGGTAATCCTCCGCCTCGAGCTCGCTCGCATCATCGGCGGCACCGGCATCGGAAAGCCCGGTCGAGATATGGTGATGGTAGATCGACAGCATGGCCGGCACATCCGCATCGGTCGAGGTGCGGATCAGGATCTTGAGAGGTGTCGAAGACATACGGGCTCCGGTTATTCACGGGCGACATAGGTGTAGAAGCGGACCGAGCCGTCGGGCTGCACCTCGCGATAGAGCCCTTGGATCTCCGCCTCGAAACCCGGGAACTGATTGGCCGCGCGCTCGAACACCTTGAGATAGTCGAGCATCGGCTGCGCCCGCGCGTCGAGGCGTTCGCCGGGCACGATGGTGGCAATACCAGGCGGATAGACCACGAACAAGGTCGTGGCGATGCGGCCGCCCAGCTCGTCGAGCGGCAGATAGTCGACCTTGTTGCGCGTGAGCAACTGCGTCGCCTCATGCGGCGTCATGACCATGGTCGGCAGATGCTCGGGTGCGAATTGCGCCCGCTGCAAAGCGCTGACGCCGGCGGCCCGGTAGAATTCGTGCATCTCGGTGCAGAGGTCGCGCAGCCTCTTGCCGCTATAGCGCTGGGGCCGGCGGCGCGCGAATTCGGGAATGGCCTCGTCGAGCAGCGCATTGTCGTCATAACGCCGCTTGAAGTTGACGAGCGTGCTCAAGAGCGTGCCGGCCTTGCTCGATTCGACGCCGGGCGTCAGCAGGAAGAGCAGCGAGTTGAGGTCGTTCTTCTCCGGCACCACGCGGTTCTCGCGCAGGAACTGGGCGACGACGGGGGCCGGAATGCCGAACCGGTCATAGGCGCCGGTCGCCCGGTCGAAGCCAGGGGTCAGCAAGGTCAGCTTGTTGGGGTCGGTCATGGCATAGCGCGACCCCACATGGGCAAAGCCGTGCCAGCGCTCGCCGGGTGCCAACTCCCAATAACGCGGGTTGGCGGCGAGCCCGTCGGTCGGCACCAGCTCCCAGGGCAGGCGCCGCCGCTCCTCGCTGCCGGTGCCGGGCTCGACCACCTCGACCGTGTCGGGCACGAAGGGGTCGAAGAACCAGCGCCGATCCGGATCGCGCTCCTTCTCCTCGAACTCGCGGCGGATCGCCCGGATCTTCTTCCTGAGCTCGATGCCGAGCCGGATCGTGTCGTCCCAAAGCACCTCGCCCTGGCGCCCGCGCATCATCTGAGCGCCGACATCGAGCGACGCGAACAGCGGATAGAAGGGCGAGGTGGACGCGTGGGTGAGAAAGCTCTCATTGAAGCGCCGATGCTCGACGCGCCGATGCTGCCCCTTGATGTGGCGATCCTTCACATGGATCTGCGAGGCCTGGGAAAAGCTGGCGAGCTGCTTATGGGTCGATTGGGTGGCGATGATGCCGGGCGCCTCGGGACCCAGCGCCTTCAGCCCCATCGCGAAACAGCCGGCATAGAGCGGGTGGAACTTCATGAAGCCTGCCCAGGCCTCGTCGAAAAGAATATAATCGCACATATGGCCGATCGCGGCGAGGATCGCCTCGGCACTGTAAATCGTGCCGTCATAGGTGCATTGCTCGATCACGGCGACCCGGAACGGGCGCGGCTGCTGCCACGCGTCGGGGTCCTTGACCAGCGGGTTGGTCCGAATTCGCTCGCGGATCGCGGTCTCGTCGAGTGCCCCGCGATAGATCGGGCCGATCAGCCCGTGCGCGTTCCGATTGGTCTCGAGAAAGATTGGGATGCCGCCGCTTTGAAGCAGTGCGCCGTGATGCGCGGCCTTGTGATTGTTGCGGTCGAACAGGACGAGATCACCCTCGGCGACGAGTGCGTTGAGCACGATCTTGTTCGAGGCCGAGGTGCCGTTCAGCACGAAATAGGTCTTCTCGGCGCCGAAGATCTGAGCCGCTTCTTTCTGCGCCTTGAGCGCCGGCCCTTCATGGGTGAGCAGATCGCCCAGCTCGAGCACTGAATTGTCGAGATCGTCGCGAAACACCGCCTCGCCCAGATGCTCGACGAAGATTCGGCCGATCGGGCTGCGGCTGTAGAACACGCCGCCATTATGGCCGGGGCAGGTCCACATGTGGTTGCCTTCTTCGGCGTAATCGACGAGCTCGCCGAAGAAGGGCGTCTTCAGCGTCTCGGCATATTGCTTCATGCGGCTGACCAAGGATTTCGCGATGAATTCGGGCGTCTCCTCGGCCAGGAAGACATAGCCGTCGATGAAATCCATGATCTCGACCGGGATGTCCTCGAAGCGCTTGCGCCGGACCAGGATGACGATCGGCATTTCGAGGCCGCGCCGGCGCATTAAATTGATCAGGGCGGTGGTCTTCCCGGTAATGCCGTCCTTCTTGCCCCAATCGATCAGGATGCAGCCGATCGCCGAATCGGTCTGGACCGCGATCTCGGCATCCTCGACGCGCGGCGCCCGCACCACCTCGAAGCCCATCTTCTCAACCTCGCCGACGATCTGCTGCACCCGCAGCCCTTCCAGGTCGTCGGCATTGAAGGAAGGTGCGCAGACCAGAAGGGTAAACCGCCGGAAGAAGTCCATCGTCTCGCGTTCCCTGGCTGAAGGCGGATCAGTAATCCATCGCGAGGGGACAATGGCCGAGACGGCCGGATTTTAGAAGCGTTTGTGCCGCGACTTACCGAAGCGTGGCCGATCCCGATTTCGAAGGGTCACGCTCTGCCGTTATAGGCGGCACCCTCCTTGTCGCTGTGAGCGGAAATTCTGAGGCCCATCAAGGTTCGCCGAAGTTTCGACGCGTAGCGGCGGCCGACCGGTACCGGGTCGCGGGCGCTCGTCAGCAGCTGGATCTGGCCTTCCGGGCCGCGCAGGATCTGGCGGATGGCGGCAAGGCGTACCAGGGCCGAGCGATGCACCCGCAGAAACGCCCGAGGATCGAGCTGGGCGCCGAGCCGGCCGAGCGATTCGCCATACAGCAGGCCTTCGGTGCCCATATATATGCGCGAATAGTCTCGTTCGGCACCGATCCAATCGATATCGCAAACGCTTAGACGCTGCTTGCCGTGCCGGTTGCTGATCCAAAGCTCGGCAAGATAGGATTTGTCGTCCGTGACGGACGCCGGCTGATCCGTCCGGGGTACGGGCTCGTCAGTGGGGTGTGCCTGCTCGCACCAACGCTTGGCGCGCGTCAGCGCCTGCTGAAAACGTTCAATGCCGAAGGGCTTCAGCAGATAGTCGATAGCCGCCACATCGAAGGCGTCGCGGGCGAATCGCTCATGCGCGGTGACGAAGATGAAGGCGCGTTCGGGCGGCTGGTCCGGTTCGGCGGCGCACACCTCAAGACCGCTGAGGCCGGGCATTTGGATGTCGAGCAGCACGATATCGGGAGCCAGCGCGTCGATCATGGCCTTGGCCGTGGCACCGTCGGCGGCCTCTCCGACAATCTCGAGATCGGTCGCCGCCTCGCAGGCCAGCACCAGCCGGCGGCGCCCCAGCGGCTCGTCATCGACGATCAGCACTTTCCAGCGCCGGGTCATGGATATTCCAGCGGCATGGTGAGGCGCGCCCGGAAGCCATGGGGCTGGATCCGCTCACAGGCAAGCTCGCCCAGCGGGCCATAGAGCGCCGACAGCCTGGCCCTGACATTGGTCAGGCCGACGCCCAGCCCGATCGCGCCCGAATCCGGCGTGACGCTGCCGGTATCCTCGACGGAAATATGCAGCATGCCGCCGATCTCCATCGCCCAGATCGCCACGCGGACGAGTGCCGTCGTGGGTGCTACGGCATATTTTACCGC
This sequence comes from uncultured Alphaproteobacteria bacterium, assembly GCA_963762435.1. GTDB lineage: Bacteria > Pseudomonadota > Alphaproteobacteria > ATCC43930 > CGMCC-115725 > JAXDMU01. The sequence goes on from CAVXLN010000029.1 coordinate 143,820, forward strand.
ATTTTCGACGAGGGGCTGAAGAATAAGGCTCGGCACGAGCGCGGTCGCCAGGCTGTCGGGAATGTTGGTGGAGAAGACGAAGCGTTCGCCGAACCGGACCCGCTCGATCGATAGATAGAGCTGCTGCGCCTCGATCTCGCGCTGCAGGCTGACCCGGTCTTCCGGCCCATGCTCGAGCGAGAAGCGCAGGAACCGCGAGACCTTGATCACGACCTCCTCCGCGACATCGTTCTTGCGGTCCAGGATCAGCGTCGCGATCGCATTCAGCGTATTGAACAGAAAGTGCGGATTGATCTGGTAGCGCAGCATCGAGTTTTGCGCCTGGAGTGCTGCCGATATGGCCGACGCGGACCGCAATTCCTGCGCATGGAGCTCTCGGACCAGGAAGAGTGCGGCATAAATTCCCGACCAGGCCGAGTAGAGCCAAAGGAAATAGATGGCATCGCCGCAGCCTCGAAGGATCGCTCTCGATAGGGTCGATCCTTCCTCGCCCCAGAAGATTTCCATGAGGAAGGCGGAGAAGCCCGACAAGATGGCGGCAACGACGATAAAGATCAGGCCGCGTACGAACCGCCGCTCGATCGTGGGCGGCCGCCACCGTTCCATCAAGGCGGCCATCACCATGCAGTAGAAGACGCCTTCCGTCAGGAACAAGGCTTCTTGGATAAGGATGCGGGCGGCATGAGGATTGCCCTCGCCGAGCACATAGGCGATCGCGAGCCCGTAGTCGAAAGTCCAAAATCCAACGGTTATGGCCAATAAATGTGGCGGGCGATCGTTCCTCAAGAGGCTTCTCGTCTCTAATGACTTCGCGGCCAATCTGGCACAGGAACGGAATGCTCTTCTACGCCGTCTGTCGAGAATAAAGCGCCGTTCGCAGAGCTTTTGCGGACGCTGCCCGGTCACCTCCTTATGGAGGAAGACAAGAGGGATCGCTGCAACACAGCCGAAGCACCACGAGAGGCCGTGATTTCGCGGGAAGCCTTAGGCGGTTTCGCACCCGCGCCTTTCGAGGGAGGCGAGCGCGATCTCATCGACGTAACCGAATCTCGCCGGAACGGCGCGTTCGCAACAGGGGGTGGTTGATGAGCGAATCGAATAAGGGGGTAGGACTTTCGGCACTTCCCGCTCGGCTGGCGGGTTCGGTTGCCGTCGTAGCGCTGATGCCGTGGCTGGCCGTGGCGCCGGCGCTGGCGCAGAGCGCTCAGACGGCCCAGGCGGCACCACAGACCGAGACGATCGAGGTCACCGGCACGCGCATCAAGAATGCCGATGCCGCGAGCGCCAACCCGATCACCGTCGTCTCAAGCGACGACATCGCCAAGACCAGTGCGACCACGGTCGAAGAAGTGCTGAAGAAGCTGCCGGCCGTCGACTTCACCGGTGGTGTCTCCTCGGCCGCGACCAACGGCGGCAACGGCAACTCGGTGGTCGGCCTGCGCAACCTCGGCGCCCAGCGCACGCTCGTGCTGGTCGACGGCCTGCGGATGGTCGCGACCGACAACCAGGTCAGCGTGGCCAATGTCGACCTGAACAGCATCCCGGTTCAGATGATCGACCATATCGACGTGCTGCGCGACGGCGCCTCGTCGATCTATGGTGCGGATGCCATCGGTGGCGTCATCAACATCATCCTGAAGAAGCACTTCAACGGGCTCGAGTTCGACGGCAATTTCGGCATCACCGACAAGAATGACGGGATGACCTACGGCGTGTCGTCGACGGTCGGTTCCGACTTCGATCGCGGCAACGTGATCTTGAATGTCAGCCACGACCATGTCGATCCGATCTTCCAGCGCGACCGCGACTTCTCGTCGAACCAGCATGCCGACAACAACTTCGTCGGCTTCCCGGCGATCTCGTCGCGTCCGCCGGGCGTCGATACCGTCATCGGCGGCCAGCGCTTCTACTTCGGCAATAACGGTCAGTTCTTCCAGACCAGCAACCCGCCGGCCAATTTCGCCTCGATTCTGCCGCCGGGCCTGATCTTCAATCCGGCTTTGCTGGGCACCGAGCCATTCTTCGATACGACGCAGCAGCAGATCCTGCAGGGTGAGCTCGACCGCAACCAGATCAATTTCGCGGCCCATTACGACATCCTGCCGCATGTGACGGCCGTGGTTGACGCCTTCTACACCGACCGGACCTCGCAGCAGCAGCTCAACCCCGAGCCGCTCGGCAACAACGTCGCCACCACCAAATTCCCGAACGGCCTGTTCGTGCCGCAATTCCTTGAGAATGGCGGCGTCACGCTGTTCGGTGCCGACGGCAATCCGATCCCGAACCTGGCCAACCCGACCAATCCCGGCAATATCGTGCTGCCGGGTGGTGCCACGCTCGGCACCGCGCCGCAGACCCTCTCGACCTTCCTCACGCGTCGGTTCGAGGCGGGCGACCGCATCTTCACCCAGGATGTCGACACCTACCGCCTGCACTTCGCGCTGCAGGGCGAGATCCTCGACAAGTATGACTGGGAAGTGGGCTACGTCTATGGCAAGTCGGCCGTCACCTCGCGCACCTTCAACGAGGTCAATTTCGAGCATGGCGCCGAAGAGCTGGGCGAGGCGGCCTGTAACCCGGTGGTGGCGAAGCTCGCCGGCCTGACCGGCCCGGCCTCCGACCCGTGCTTGGCCAATTTCTTCGGCTTCAACTCGCTGACGCCGGCGCAGGCGCAGTACCTGCTGTTCACCAACACCCGCACCAGCGATCTCGAGGAGGCCTACTATTACGGCAACCTCACCGGTCCGATCTACCATTTGCCGGCCGGCGATTTGTCAGCCTCTGTCGGCTTCGAATATCGCAATGAAAGCGCCTTCGCCAGCCCGGACTCGACCGAGGTGCAGGGTGACGCCAACTCGAACGCGTCGCCGACTTCCGGCTCCTACAATGTCGGGTCGTTCTATATCGAGCTGAACGCCCCTATCTTGAAGGATGTACCCTTCGCCAAGTCGCTGACCCTCGATCTCTCGAGCCGGTACGACTACTACTCGAACTTCGGTCGGGCACTGACCTACAAATTCGGCCTCGACTGGGCGGTGACCGAGGACTTCCGCTTCCGCGGCTCGAACTCGACCGGCTTCCGTGCACCCCAGGCCGAGGAGCTGTTCGGCGGCTCGTTCCTCAACAACCCGGCCGGCGTCGATCCATGCGACACCGCCGGCGGCACCATCACCCCATCGGCGCAATGCGTGGCGGATCTCAGGAAAGCCGGCCTCACGCCGACGCAGATCGCCAATTTCTCGGACCAGATCAACCAGGTCCAGACGATCCAGGGCGGCAACCCGTCTCTGAAGCCGGAACGGTCGCAGGAATGGACCTTCGGCGGCGTGGTCACGCCGCGCTGGGTCCCGGGCCTGTCGGCGACGGTCGACTACTACAGCGTTCTGGTCCGCAACTCGATCGCGCTCGCCAACGATCCGCTCGACGCTTGCGAAACGCCGGGTGCAGCCCCGTCGGGTCTGTCCGATCCTTGCGCCGGCGTCGTCCGCGCGCCGGGCACCGGCATCCTGGTCTCGGTCGCCGATCCGCTCATCAATTTCGGTGCCGAGAACACGGACGGCATCGATTTCGGGCTCAGCTACGCCTTCGGCGCCGACAAGATCGGCCTGCCGCAGCTGGGCGGCCGGATCTCGCTCGACGGCCAGGCGACGTACCTGCTGTCCGACAACATCATTACCGGCGGCATCGCCGTGCAGAATGCCGGCACCTACGACCTCACGCTCGACCAGGCCGAGCCGCGCTGGAAGGCCCAGCTGGGCGCCACCTACAGTCAGGACAATTGGTCGACAACGCTGACGGAGCGCTACTATGGCGGTGTGAAGCCGGACTCATCGGTGCAGTCGTCGACCTGCAACGGGCCGGGGTTGGGGCTTTCCCAGGCGGCCACGGACGCGCTCAATGGCTGCCATGCCGCGGGTCAGTTCTTCACCGACGCCTCGGCGACCTACAACTACAAGAACATGACCGCCACGATCGGTGTCGACAATCTGTTCGACAAGCAGCCCCCGTTCCTCTCGGGCGGCGTGTCGGTGTCGCAGACCGTCACCGGCGCCGGCTACGATGTGGTCGGCCGGTTCATCTACACGAAGCTATCGATCAAGTTCTAAGTCGCGCGTATCTATCTGAATCGAGAGCAGATTCACGCGATCAGACGCCTTCATCTGATCGCGATCTGCTCTAATTGGAAAGGCGCTGCTTGATGGACCGAGCCGTCTTAAGTCAGAAGGAGCTGCTGCGCGGCAGCTTCTATCCGGAGCTGAGCGATGATGCCGTCTTTCGGGCCTTGGCCGATGCCAGCCGCCGGCAATTGCTCGATCGGCTGTATTTCCGGAACGAGCAGACGCTCGGGCAGCTTTGCGAAGGCCTCGAGATGAGCCGCCAGGCCGTCGCCAAGCATCTATCCGTTCTCGAGGGGGCGAAGCTCGTCTCGACCCGGCGGAAGGGCCGCGAGAAGCTTCATTTCATCAATCCGCTGCCGATCAACGATATCGCCGATCGCTGGATCGGCAAGTTCGAGCGCGCCGATTTCGTGTGAGCGCCTGCTACCGCATCACCGGGACGACTATGCCTTGCCGTTGCTGGGCGCGTTGTGCGCGCAGCCGCATCGCCCGGGCGGCGATCGACTCGGACGGTGACAGGGCCGATGTCGGCGAGTTCGGCATCGTCCTGACCGGTATCGTGTCGATCGTCGAGCGACAGCCGAATCTTGCGATCATCCTGACCCAGCAGAACCGAGCGGGGTGCCACCTCGAGCAGGCGCCATTTGAGCAGCTCGGCACCGGGACGCAGGATTTCCAAATCACGCTTGCCGGCCGGCTCGAGCAAAGCCGCCTTGTAGTTTCGCGTCAGGACCGTGCCGCTGAGGCACATGGGCGGCTTATCCGCTGCCGGCTCGCAGTCGGCACGCGCGGGCACGGAAAGAAAAGCAAGAAGTGACGCAGAAATCATCGCGCCGGAAGCGAAGCTTAACGCGTTACGCATTTGTCATGCTCCGGCGATCATTTGCCAATCGGCAGCGCTGCCAAGATTAATAGCACCCGAAACACCGCAGAGCAACGCTATGGGTCGAGGCGGATCGCCACGTCCCGGCCCGTTCTTCTGTCACGGTAATTTCACATGGGTTCGCGATTTTTCCCGCTAAGAGCAGTGCCTTTCTGAAGAGGGCACACTCAAGGCGAACCGATGCGATATGTCTCCTTCAAGGCTGCCGGCCTCGCAGCTGGGCTGATGCTGGCCCTGCCCTTATCGGTCTCGGCGAGCCTCGATGACCGGCCCGGCGTGAATTTCAGCGCCGTCTCGACGCCGGCGGCGCCCTGCGGTGTCGGCACGCCGCCGCGCGGCCACTTTCCGCCCGAAATCGATCTTGCCGACAAGCCGGAGGGCGTGACGCTGACGGTGCGCCAAGGCGCGGGCAGGCTGTGCTATGTCGCGGGCGGCAATGTCGAGGCGCCGACCCTGCGAGTCCGCCAGGGGGCGGAAATGGTGGTGACGCTCCGGAACGAGATCACCGACCCTAATGCCATCCGCGATTTCATTCCCGTCAACAAGCTCGACACCCCGAACGAGCCCGTGCCGGCGACCCCAGGCGCCTACAAGGTCATTCCCGGCCACCGCCATCAAGCCACGGGCGAGACCAATCTGCATGTCCATGGCTTCGCCGTGCCGCCGGTGGTGCCGCAGGACGAGGTGCTGATGAGCTGTGCCGATCCCGCGGTCGGCGAGCCCGTCTGCGGCCATCGCGAGCTCAACTATCGCTACCAGATCCCGGCCGACATGCCGGCCGGGCTTTACTGGTACCATCCGCATGTCCATGGCGAGGTCCAGGCGCAGATGCTGATGGGGCTCTCAGGCGCCATCGTGGTCGAGGGGCCGGAGGATGATGCGCGCCGCGCCGCCGGCATCGAGGACCGCATCTTCATCGTCCGCCAGGCACAGGATCTCGATGCGCCGGCCGGCGATGACAATCCGCCGCCGCTGCCGGCCGCCACACGCGGACGGCAAAATCCGGCCCCGGCCCGGCTGGGTGGTATCATCGATACAGCGCACGAACTCGGCTGCTCCAACAATACCGGCGTCGACGAGCTCACGCTCAACGGCGCGCGCATCTATGACGGCCGAATCCCGGAAAGCGAAATGGCGCCGCTCGAAATCAAGGAAGGCACCAAGCAGCTGTGGCGTTTCCTCAACGCCGCGACCGATGCCTTCCTCGATCTGGCCTTGCTGGACGAGGAGGGGAATGCCCTGCCGGTCGAGATCGTGGCGCGCGATGGCGCCCCCCTGACCGACGATGCCGGCCATCTTCTTCATCCCGGGCCGACCAGGGCGTCGATGCTGGTGGCGCCGGCCGGGCGCATGGAGTTCCTGGTGACGGCCCCGCCGCCGGGGCGAAAGGCCTATCTCGTGACCCATGCCGTCGATACCGGCTGTGCCGGCGATATCGTGCCGGAACGCCGGCTCGCCGTGCTGAAATCGGTGCCAAACCCGGTTCGGCCTTCAAGCGCCCTCCCGGCGTCGGCGACGACGATCGAAGCGGCCACGCCCGGTTTCTTCTCAGGCCTGCTTGCCCATGAGCCCGATCGGCAGCGCACGATCGCCTTCGCCGAATATCCGCGCCCGGGCAGCGATGATCAGACCGACTATTACATCATGGAGCGCAAGCCCGGCGCCAAGCTGACGCCCTTCGAAATGAGCGCGCCGCCGATGATCACGGTGAAGGCCGGCACGACCGAGGAATGGACGATCGAGAATTGGAGCAATGAGCTCCATGCCTTCCATATCCACCAGCTGCATTTCCGCGTGCTCGAGGTGAACGGCAAGGCGGTGCCGGAGCCGCCGCTGCTCGATACCGTCAATGTGCCCTTCGCCCACGCCGAGGCCGACGGCACGATCGTGCCGGGCCGGATCAAGCTGCGGATGCGTTTTCCGGTCGAGCTCGCCGGCGACATCCCGTTTCACTGCCATCTCGTCGATCACGAGGATAACGGCATGATGGCCGTGCTGAGGATCGAGGGGGCGACGGACAAGAAGATGATCCAGAAGGCCGAGCTCACGCCGGGCTTCATAACCCTCTCGGCCCCACCGATCTGTCGAGCGCCACGCGCGGAGGTGGGCCCGCCTGACCACGATGGTTGAGACGGCATGCACACGGCAAAAAGTTGTGGATAAGTGTGGGTCAAAAATAAGGCGCGATGCGTGTAAATATTCATAAGTGTACTCTCGTAGAGCGCTAAGTCAGGTGCAACGAAGCCACAAAGAAACTGCAATATATAAGTCGCCAACGCGTCATTCCGCACCGATAGGCTGCGCCCCGTTCCATGCTACTAACGGGGGAACTAATGTTTCATCTAAACACTAAGGAAAAGCGCCGGCGCCTGTGCGCAGCACTGAGCGCCTCGCTTGTGGCACTGTCCGGGCCGGGCGGTTTCGCAAGCGCCATCGCAGCGAAGGATCCGGACGCGGCCGACGCCTTCAAGACGGCCAGCCCGATCAAGCACGTCATCGTGATCATCGGCGAGAATCGCGGTCTCGACCACGCTTTCGCCACGTATCAGCCGCGGAAGGGTCAGAAGATCAACAATCTCCTCTCCGAGGGGATCATCAACGCCGACGGCACGCCGGGTCCGAACTTCTCCAAGGCCGAGCAATTTAGCATCCCGGCGCAGAACCAGACCTACTTCATCTCCGCCGACAAGAACCAGAAGGTGCCGTACACCACGCTGCCCTTGCCGGACACCGGCAGCGCTCCGCAGGCGCAGAGCATGACCGGCGCGCCCTTCACCACGGCCACCGAGGCCGCCCAGGAAGAGCCGAATCTCGAGTCGGACGACGAGGTCTTGCTGACCACCGGCTTCACCGGCCTGCCGAAGGGCCCGGACGCTCGAATCTCTGGCCGTCCGCAATATGCAGCCGGTATGCCGAACGGGCCGTTCCAGATCACCGGCCCGAATGCCTCGGCGGCCTCGCTCGCGGCCGGCGCCGATCAGGACATCACCGACGACGATTATCACGGTGATTCGACGCACCGCTTCTATCAGAACTGGCAGCAGTCCGACTGCTCCGGCGACAAGCAGCACGTCTCGAAGACCAATCCGTCGGGTTGCCTCGAAGACCTGTTCCCCTGGGTCATGACCACCTATGCCGGTGGCGCTGACGAGGGCGTCGGCAACTCCATGGGCTTCTATAACAATCAGGAAGAGGACGCCGCTCTCCTGACCGACCTCGCCAACAATTTCACGCTGGCCGACAATATGCACCAGTCGATCTGGGGCGGCACGGCGGTGAATCACCAGATGATTGGCACGGCCGATGACGTGTTCTGGACCGACGGCAACGGCAATCCGACCACGCCGACCCCGGCCAGCATGATCGCCAACCCGAACCCGAAGCTCAGCGGCCAAAAGACCGTCAATCAGTACACGGTCGATGGCAATTTCTCTAAATGCGCCGACTTCTTCCAGCCCGGCGTCGGCCCGATCATCAGCTACCTCAACACTCAGTTCGTCAGCGCGAATTGCGAGGCCGACCACTACTACATGCTGAACAACACCAACCCGGGCTTCCTGCCGAACGGCTCACCCTCGGGTGCCGGCAATGTGCCGCCCTCGCCGCTGCGCACGATCGGTGACGCGCTCAACGACAAGGGCATCTCCTGGGGCTATTTCGGCGGTGCCTTCAATGCCGCCGTCCGCCTCTCGAACATTGCAGTGGCGGCCAATCCGACCGCTCCGAATCTGTCGGCCGCGGCCGCGACCGATCCGGCGGATGCGATCGGCCTCAGCTACTGCCAGATCTGCAATCCGTTCTCCTACGCCACCTCGATCATGGCCGACGCCTCGGTGCGCACGGCTCATATGAAGGACGTGGCCGACCTCTATACCGGCATCTCCGGCAACACGCTGCCGGCCGTGTCGTTCGTCAAGCCTGACACGTTGCTCGACGGTCATCCGGCCTCGTCCAAGGTCACGCTGTTTGAAGGCTTCGTCCGCGACATTCTCGATCGCCTCGACGCCAACCCGACGCTCAAGGCCGAAACTGCCGTTCTCATCACCTGGGACGAGGCCGGCGGCTGGTGGGACACGGGCTACATTCAGCCGATCGACTTCTTCGGCGACTCGAACCGCATCCCGCTGCTGATCGTCTCGCCCTTCTCGACCGGCGGCGTGGTTGACCACACCTACTTCGACCATGTTTCGATCGTGAAGTTCATCGAGCGTAACTGGAAGCTGCCGACGCTGACCGGCCGCAGCCGCGACAATCTGCCGAACCCGACCCAGAAGGCCGGCAATCCCTATGTGCCGACCAACGGTCCGGCGCTGGGCGATCTGTTCGACGCCTTCGACTTCACCACCACGGTGAAGGCTTTGCCGAACTTCAATCCGAGCCGCTCCGCGTCCCCGGATAGGATCTAAGCCTCGTTACTAGCCAAGCGGCGCCGGCCGGTTCAGAGGAACCGGCCGGCGCTTCTCTAGAGGTCCTGACAAGATGCTCAAAGCAGCACTCACACTCCTGAGCCTGCTGGCGACGCCGGCGATGGCTCAGCAATTCTCTGCCGATATCGTCGATCTGCAGCCCAACGGCATGCAGCGGACCCTCGGCGAAAGCGGGAAGCTTTATGTGTCCGGCACGAAGGTCCGCATCGACCGGGCCGATGCCAGCGGCACCCGTTTCCTCGTCGATACCGACAAAGCCATCTCCTACGTCGTGGCGCCGACCGAACGGATCTATATGGACGCGAAACAGTCGAGCATCCTGACCGAGCTGTTCGTGCCGGTCGATCCTGCGGCTCCCTGCACGAGCTGGCAGGCGATGGCCAAGGTCGCGGGCGACGCCACCGAGGATGGCACCGGCCAGTGGCAATGCGAGCTTGCCGGCGGGACCGAGGAGATCGATGGCCGCTCGACCGTCAAGGTGACCATGACCTCGCCGCGTGGCATCAAGCGCACCGGCTGGATCGATCCCGAGCTGAAATTCCTGGTCAAGACCGAGACGGCTGACGGCAGCGTCGTGGCACTCCGCCATATCGATGCGGCGCCGCAGCCGGCCAGTCTCTTCGAACTGCCGGGCGGCCTGCACAAATATGATCCGGAGCAGCTGATCGCCCGGATCAAGCAGAGCGACGCCTGGGTCGAGCCGCCGAAATAGCGCGAGTCACCCCGTTCAGCGCGCTCGGCGATAGGCGGCGTTGGCCAAGCTGGCCGATTTCAGCACGAAGGCCGCGAGTGCCAGGGCAGCGCCGAAGGCGCTCACGGCTGTCCAGCCGCCATGGTTCCAGGCCAGCGTGGCGCCTGCGGAGCCGAGCGCGCCGACGGCGAACATGACCGTCACGAAGACGGTATTGAGCCGGCTGCGCGCTTCGGGCCGCATGGCAAAAATGACGTGCTGGTTCGAGATGAGCGCGCTCTGAATGCCGAAATCGAGCAGGATGACGCCGGCGACCAGGCCGGCGAGGCTGTCCCAAAAGCCGAAGATCAGCCACGCGGCGAACGCCAGCGCGGCGCCTTGCGCGATCACCAGTTGCGGCCCGAAGCGATCGGCCAGGCGCCCGGCCAGGGGGGCGGCCAGCACGCCGACGGCGCCTAATATGCCGAAGAGCCCGGCGACATCGGCGCCGAGGCCGAAGCGGGGCTCTTCCAGATGCAGCGCCAGGATGGTCCAGAAGCTGGTGAAGGCGGCGAACAGCAGCGACTGAACGATGGCGGCACTTCGGAGCGCCGGCTCCTCGCGCCAGAGATGGGCCAACGACCTGAGTGCAGCGCTATAGCGGATGTGCAAGTGGGGCTGATTGCGCGGCAGCATGGCGGCCATCAGGGCGGCGGTACCAAGCGCCAGCGGCACGCCGAGCCAGAACATCGCGCGCCAGCCGAAATGCGTGGCCACGAGGCCGGCGAGCGTTCGGCTCAACAGGATGCCGCACAGCAATCCCCCCATCACCAACCCGATCGCGCGACCGCGCCGCTCCGGTGTCGCGAGCGCTGCGGCGAAGGGCACGATCTGCTGTGCGACGGCGGATGCCGCACCGACCAGCGCCGACGCCGCGGCGATCGCGGCGGCGGTAGGGGCAAGTGCCGCCGCCACGAGCGAGAGCGCCAGGACGACGAATTGAGCGACGATGAGCCGGCGCCGATCCATGAGATCGCCGAGCGGCACCAGCAGGAACAGGCCGAGCGCATATCCCAACTGGGTCGCGGTCGGCACGAAGCCGGCGAGTGGGGCATTGGCGAAGTCCCGCTCGATGATGCCGAGCATCGGCTGGTTGTAATAGATGTTCGCGACCGCGATGCCGCAGGCAACGGCCATGGCGACGGCGAGGCCGGCACCGAAAGACGGTGCGGTGGCAGCAGGCGGATCTTGACTCATCGAGGGGATGCTCGCGAAAAGGGCCGCCATCATCTGGGCAAGTCCGCAGCACCAGGTAGGGGCGATTTCGAAGGGCAAACGTCGCGAAAAGCGATGTCTGCTGGTTGAAGAGCCCGCCGATCAGCCCGGTATTTCGTAGGCGAGCGGCTGCCCACCCTCGAAAGCCGTAAGGCTCGCGAGCGTCGTGTTGGCGATCTGCTGCAGCGCCTCCCGCGTCAGGAACCCCATATGCGAGGTGATGATCACGTTGCGGAAGGTCAGCAGGCGGGCCAGCACATCGTCGTTGAGGATCTGGTCCGACAGATCCCGGTAGAAGTAGGATTCCTCTTCCTCATAGACATCGAGGCCGACGCCGCCCAGCCTTCCTTCCTTGAGCGCCGTCACGAGGGCTGCGGTATCGATCAGCCCGCCGCGGCTCGAATTGATCAGCACGGTGCCTTCCTGCATGAGCGCCAGCCGGCGCTCGTCGATCATGTGATAGGTCTCGGGTATCAGCGGCGCATGCAGCGAGACGATGTGGCTCACCGCCAGCAGCTCATCGAGCGGCATGAAGGTCACCGGCAGGTCGAAGGGCTGCGGTGCCGGATCATAGGCGAAGAGCTTGCAGCCCATGCCATGGGCGATCGCGGCCACGGCCCGGCCGATCTGGCCGAACCCGACCATGCCGAAATTCTTGCCATGGAGATTGATGCCGACCAGACCCTGGACGCTGAAATTGCCGTCGCGCACGCGGTAATAGGCGCGCGGTATGTGGCGCACGATCGACAGCAGGAGCGCAAAGACATGCTCGGCGACGCCGTTCGGCGAGTAGGCCGGCACATGAACGACGTGCAGCCCCAGCCGCTTCGCCTCGGCGCGGTCGAGATTGTTGTAGCCGGCGCAGCGGAGCGCGATCAGCCGTACCCCGCCTTCCGCCAGGATCGGCAGCGTCTTGGCGTCGAGATGGTCGTTGACGAAGGCGATGACCGCCTCCTTGCCCTGGGCCAGCTTGGCCGTGGTCTCGTCGAGCCGGGGCTCGACGAAGCTCAGGACATGGCCATGCGCGTGGTTCGCCTCGCCGAGTGCCGCACGATCATAGTCATGGGAATCGAACACGATCGCTTTCACGCCCGCCTCCTTCGCCCGGCCATTCCGTCACGAAATCACTGTCGCCAGCGTCGCCGCCACGACCAGCACCATCACGATGGTGGCGAGCCAGCCCCACCATTTCAGCGCGCCCTCGACTGCGAACGGCCCCATGATGTCGCGGCGTGCGGCCAGCAGCATCATGACGACCATGATCGGCGCCGCGATCACGCCGTTGATGACGGCACTCCAATAAAGCGCCTTGATCGGGTCGATCGGCGTGAAATTGATGATCGTGCCGATCAGGATGGCGATCACCAGCGTCATGTAGAAGGCTTGAGCTTCCTTCGGCCGGCGGGCCAGACCCATCGGCCATTCCCGCGCCTCGCCGATGGCATAGGCGGCAGAGCCCGCCAGTACGGGAACCGCCAGAAGACCGGTGCCGATAATTCCGAGCGCGAACAGGATCGCGGCGAAGTCACCGGCGATCGGACGCAACGCCTCGGCCGCCTGGGCCGAGGTTTGAATGTCGGTGATCCCGTTGAGATTGAGCGTCGCCGCCGTGGTCACGATGATGGCGAGGGCGACCAGGTTGGAGAAGCCCATACCGACCAGCGTATCGATCTCGATCCGCATGAGCGCCTTCGGTCCCTGGCTCGGATCGTCGACCAGATCGGTCCGGTGCGGATAGGCATGCAGATCCTCCACCTCTTCCGAAGCCTGCCAGAAGAAGAGATAGGGGCTGATCGTGGTGCCGAGCAGCGCCACCAGGGTGGTGAGATAGTCCACGTTCCAGCTGAGATGGGGCCAGATTAGGCGCGCGCCGAACTCGGCCCAATCGACATGCACGACCATCAATGTCGCGAAATAAGCGAACAGCGCCAGCGTCAGCCATTTCAGCACGGCGACGTAGCGGGAATATTGCAGGAACAGCTCCATGGCGCTGCAGATCACGCCGAAGAGCAGCACATAGAGCGCGTGCGGCGCCGGCAGGATCAGTGCCATGGCGGCAGCCATGGCGCCGAGATCGGCACCGAGATTGATGATGTTGGCGATCAGCAGCAGAAACACGATCAGGCTCAGCAGCCAGCTCGGGTAATGGAGCCGCAGCACGCCCGCGATGCCGCGCCCGGTCGTCCGGCCGATGCGGGCGCTGATCAGCTGGATCGCGACCATCAGCGGATAGGAGAATAGCATGGTCCAGGCGAGGCCGTAGCCGAATTGCGCGCCTGCCTGGGAATATGTGGCAATGCCGCTGGGATCGTCGTCCGACGCGCCGGTGATCAGGCCGGGTCCCAGGATCTTGAGCAGGCGTGGCCGGGTCGGGCCGACGACCGGGCTCGGTTCTTCGGGATCTTCGTCAATGACCTCGCTCATGGCACAGTTCCTCCAGGCCCCCGAGCGGAACGAACGCGATGCGGTCCCGGTTCTACCGGGTGCGATAGCCCGCGACGGTCAAATCTTGCCGGAGTGTAGCCGATGGCCCAGCCGAAGCTTGCGGAATATGACGCCAAGCGCGATTTCACGAAGACCAGCGAGCCGAACGGTCGCAGCCGCGTTCCGAAATCGAGCCGGCGGCGCTTCGTCATCCAGAAGCATGATGCCAGCCGCCTGCATTACGATTTCCGGCTCGAGCTCGACGGCGTGCTGAAATCCTGGGCGGTGGCCAAAGGGCCGTCGCTCGATCCGCAGGACAAGCGTCTGGCGGTCGAGGTGGAAGATCATCCGCTCGCCTATGGCGATTTCGAAGGCACGATCCCCGACGGCCACTATGGCGCCGGCACGGTGCTGCTGTGGGATCGCGGCTATTGGGAACCGGAGGGCGAATTGCCGGCCGAAGAGGCGCTCAGCCAAGGCGATCTCAAATTCAACCTCCATGGTGAAAAGCTGAAAGGCAGCTGGGTGCTGGTGCGCATGCGGTCCGATCGCTTCAAGGGCAAGCGCCCCGGCTGGCTCCTGATCAAGCATCGCGACGCTTTCGCGCGCGAGGGCGATGGCGACGCGATCCTCCGTGACGACCGCTCGGTCGCCTCGGGCCGCACCTTGGACGCGATTGCGAAAGGCGGAAAATAGATGTCCAAACCGACACCGCATCCCGAGGCGGACGAGGCGGCGGTCGCCGTCATGGGCGTGCCGATCACCAGGCCGGACAAGCCGCTCTGGCCGGATGGCGGCGATGGCACGCCGGTGACGAAGCTCGATCTGGCCCGCTATTTCGAAGCGATCGGGCCCGCGATGATCGATCATCTGCGCGGCTGCCCGTGCTCGATCGTTCGGGCACCCGACGGCATCGACGCCCAGCATTTCTTTCAGCGCCACGCCATGCCCGGCACCTCGTCTCTCCTCGAGCGGATCAAGGTGCGCGGCGAGAGCAAGCCTTATCTCGAGATCGACCGGGTGGAGGCACTCGCCGCCGTCGCCCAAGTCGCCGGCATCGAGCTGCATCCGTGGAATTGCCGGCCGGGCGATCCGGAGGCGCCGGGGCGCCTCGTCTTCGATCTCGATCCCGCACCCGATCTGCCGTTCGAGCCCGTGATCGCAGCCGCCCTCGAGCTGCGCGAGCGGCTCGAGGCGCTCGGCCTCGCCACCTTCTGCAAGACGACGGGCGGCAAGGGACTTCATGTCGTGGTGCCGCTGGCGGCGGGACGCGGCGCCCGGCCCGGATGGCCCGAGGCGAAGCGCTTCGCGCACGATCTCTCAGCCCAGATGGCGGCCGATACGCCCGATCGCTATCTCATCGAGATGGCCAAGAAAGAACGGACCGGGCGGATCTTCCTCGATTATCTGCGCAATGAGCGGACGGCGACGGCAGTGGCCGCGCTTTCACCCCGTGCGCGGCCAGGGGCCACCGTCTCGATGCCGCTCGCCTGGGCCGAGGTGAAACCGGGTCTCGATCCCAAGCAATTCACCGTCAGGACGGCACCCGGGCTGATCAGCCGGAACCAGGCCTGGGCGGGCTATGACGCTGCGGGAGGGTCGCTCGCCGACGCGCTCGAGCGTTTGGATGGCATGGGCAAGACGACATAGGCGATGGGGCTATCCCTGCGGCAGATGTCCTTTTTGCACGTCATAAGTCGAAAGTCGTATATGATATGCAACCCGTGGATTAACTCTTGAGCAACTCTTGAGGCATATGCTCAGGCTGTCGAAGTTTATCGGAGCCGTGAATGGCCGCCTCCAGCAAGCTCGGACTGTTCTTCCGGTCGAGAGCGGGCATGGGCTTTCTGCTGTTCGCCCTGTTCTGCGCGCTGCTGTGCGTCGGCGTCGGCTGCGGCATCTACCGTATGACCCTGGCGGCGCATATCGCAGCCACCGGCGAGGAAAAGACGACGGCGCTTCAGCTCGTCGATGCGTTCGTCACGGACTATGCCGATCTCCGAGGCCATTTCGGCGCGGCAGAGGTACCGGTGCCGGCGACATTCCGGGCGAGAGCGATCGAGCATTTCAATCATATGCGCCTGGGCGACGAGGTGCTGCGCATCGACTGGGTCGGCCGGGCCGGCCGCTCGATTGCCACGCCGCCGTCCGACACGGTGATCGCAGCCACGATCGAAAGCTTCGTCGGCGAGCCCTTTCCCGAACCGCGCTCGAGCTTTTTCGCCGGTGCTGCCGGCCCGGTCTTCCGCACGGTCTATCCGTCGATCGCGACCGACAAGAGCTGCGTCGATTGCCATAATAGGCTGCAGCCCGGGCTCGACTGGCACATCAACGATGTCATGGGCGCCTTCGTGATCGACGCGCCGGCCGGTCCGTTCCTCGAACGCGACGGGCTGCAAAGTGCCGCGCTTGCGACGGCGCTGTTCATAGCCCTCGTCGGCGTCGGCCTGCTCGTCGCGATCCTCTCCCATCGCTCCTTCCTTGCGCGGGAGGCTTATATCGCCGTCCTCGGCGAGGCCAAGGCCGAGGCCGAGGCGGCCAGCCGCTATAAATCCGAGTTCATGGCCAATATGAGCCACGAGCTGAGGACGCCGCTTAATGCCGTGATCGGCTTTGCCGAGCTGATGCGGACGGAAACCCATGGCGAGATCGGCCAGCCCTACCGCGATTATGCCGGCCATATTCACGGCAGCGGCATGCGCCTGCTCGGCGTTATCAACGACATCCTCGATCTGGCGACGATCGATGCCGGCCGGCTGGAGCTGTATGAGGGCGAGGTCGGCCTTGCCGAGCTCTGCGCCGCCTGCCTCGAGATTATGCGGCCGCGGGCGACCGAAGCGCGGATCTCGATCGCTCTGCCGGCGCTGGCACCGGGTGCTACGATCTGGGCCGACGAACGGCTCCTGAAGCAGGCGCTGCTCAATCTTCTCTCGAATGCGGTAAAGTTCTCGCCGGCCGGGACGGAAGTGCGGATCGCGGTCGCCTATCCGGCGCGCGGCCCGATCGTGATCAGCGTCATCGACCGTGGCATCGGCATTCGTGCTGAAGATATTCCACTCATTCTCAAGCCTTTCATCCAGGCCGACGGTACGTTGCGCCGGCAATATGAAGGCACCGGCCTTGGCCTCCCGCTCGCCAAGGCGATCGTCGAGCTGCATGGCGGCGAGCTCCAGATCGAGAGCATGCTCGACAACGGCACGACGGTTTCGATCAGCTTGCCGGACCAGCGGCGCCGGTCGAAACCGGATCTCCCGGACGAGCATGCCAGCCCAGCCTTCGCCGGGCGGGCCGGCGTGCTCGAACCGCAGCTTTAGCTACTTCCCGATCAGCACGTCCGAAGCCTTGATCACGGCCCAGGCCTCGTCGCCCGCCTTGAGGCCCAGCTCGTCGACCGCCTCGTTCGTGATCGACGAGGTGATCACGATGCCGCCGCCGACATCGATCCTGACATGGGCGGTGGTCTGGCCTTTACGGACCTCGACGATCTTGCCCTTCATCTGATTGCGCGCGCTCAGCTTCATCGATCCCTCCGAAATCCGTCAGCGGCTCCTGGCTGAGCGCCAACTCCAATGTCCGTAGATGCGGACGGAGTGCCGCATGGGCGACCAGCTCCATATCCCGGTAATGCCCGATCAGCTCCTGGCCGAATGGAGTCAAGGCGGCGCCACCGCCGGCCTTGCCGCCCAGCTTGGTCGTCACCACCGGGTCGCGGAAGGATTTGTTGAGCGCGTCGACCAGCAGCCAAGCCCGCCGATAGGACATTTCCATGGCACGCCCGGCGGCCGAAATCGACCCGGTCTCGCGGATCAGTTCGAGCAGCCTGATCTTGCCGGGCCCGACCGAACGGGCCGGGTCGAAGTCGATGCGAAGGGTGAGCCTTGTCATGGGCTCGGAGTGTGACACCGGATGTCGCGGCGGGCCAGCCTGAGAGCTGGCCCGTCGGAAAGAAGCGGGATCAGAGCGCGGTCGTTACCGCCTTGATCTCCGTATAGTTATGCAGCACTTCCTCGCCCATCTCGCGGCCCCAGCCGGACTGCTTGTAGCCGCCGAAGGGCAGCGCCGCGTCGAACACATTGTGGCAATTGATCCAGACCGTGCCGGAGCGGATCTTGCGCGCCAGCTTGTGGGCGACGCCGCCGTCGCGTGTCCAGATGCTGGCGGCGAGTCCGAACTCGGTGTTGTTGGCGTCGCGCGCGATATTCTCCAGATCCTCGTCGGTGAAGGGCTGGGCGCAGACCACCGGGCCGAAGATCTCCTCGCGCACGACCCTCATCTCGGGCGTGGTGTTGGTCAGGACCGTGGGCGGCACGAAGTAGCCCTGGTCGAAGCGGCGCGAGCCGGTGACGCGCTTGGCCCCTTCCTTGTCGCCCAATTCGAGGAATCCCGTGACGCGGGCGAACTGCTCTTCCGACACCAGCGGACCCATCTGGGTGGCCGGGTCCAGGCCAGGGCCGACCTTGATGTTCTCCGCGATCGCGGCGACACCCTCGACCACCCGGTCGAACACCTTGCGGTGGACGAGAAGGCGTGAGCCGGCGCAGCAGCATTGGCCATGATTGAAGAAGATTGCATTCGCCGCCCCGGCGATGGCGAGATCGATATCGGCATCGGCGAACACGATGGCCGGCGACTTGCCACCCAGCTCCAGCGTCACCTTCTTGAGGTTGCCGGTTGCCGCTCGGGCGATGATCTTGCCGACTTCGGTCGATCCTGTGAAGGCAACCTTGTCGACATCGTCGTGGGCCGACAGAGCCGCACCCGCGGTTTCGCCGAACCCGGACAGGACATTGACGACGCCGGGCGGGAAACCCGCTTCCAGCACCAGCTCGGCGAGCCGGAGCGCCGACAGCGGCGTCTGCTCGGCCGCCTTCAGCACGACCGTGCAGCCGACCGCGAGCGCCGGCGCCAGCTTCCAGGCGGCCATCAGCAGCGGGAAGTTCCAGGGGATGATCTGTGCTACCACGCCGACCGGCTCCCTGAGCGTGTAGGACAGATAGTCGCCTGGCGCCGAGATCGGGATGGTCGTGCCGGTCAGCTTGGTCGCCCAACCCGACATGTAGCGGAACATCTCGATGCTCAGCGGCACGTCGGCCACGCGGGCGACACTCAGCGGCTTGCCGTTGTCGAGCGATTCGAGCTCGGCCAGCTCCTCGAGATGGGCTTCCATCACATCGGCCAGCTTCCACAGGAGCTTCGCCCGCTCGGCCGGCTTCATCTGCGGCCATGCGCCGGAATCGAAGGCGCGGCGCGCTGCCTTCACGGCCAGATCGACATCGGCCTTGTCCGCCTCCGCGACACTGCACACGACCGTGCCGGTCGCGGGGTTATAGACCGGGAAGCTCTTGCCCGAGACGGCGGCGACAAGCTTGCCGTCGATCAGAAGCTTGCCGTGGCGGCCGAGAAAATCCCGCACGGGCTGGCTGAGGCGGGGATCGAGCGCGATGGTATCCATGGGCTTCCTCCGAGATATGAGCCAATCTTTTGGCATCGACCGAGGCCGGCTTGACGCCGGTCCCCGGAATGGGTCTCACGCCGTGGCGAGGGCGCGGAATTCTGGCCGTCCGAGGGCGGCCAGGAACGAGCTGACGCCGGCGCTGCGCAGCGGCAGGAACGGCTTGGCGCCGTGGCGGCACAGGCGCTTCACCATCAGCATAGCCTCATGGCTGACGCAGTCGACCGGAAACATCACCAGATCAGCGCGGCTGACGAGTCCGGCCAGCAGCCCGCCCCGGTCCTCGATGCCGCCATCATGGTGCAGGAACTCCGCTCCCATGCGCTCGCCCAGCGCTTTGAGATGCGCCAGCTGCGTTGGCCGTCCGCCAACATAAAGGAGCGTCAACCCTAAAAGATCCGCCGTGTCGAGCGCAATTTCCGGCTCGGCCTCGTTCGCCAGCGACAGGCGCAGCTCGACGGTTTCGAGCTCGGCGCGCAGCACGGCCTCGCGCTGCTCGGCCGCCTCGCGCCCCAGCATGTCCTCGTGCCGGGCCGCATCGGCGGCAGCGAGACGCGTTTCCGCCCGTTCACGCCGCTTGGTCTCGGCGCCGAGGCGGCGCTCAAGATCGGCGACGAGCCTGGCGAGCGTCTCGTCTCCCGCATTGTCGGGGGCGGCATCGGCCAGCTTGCCGGCAAGCGCCCGGCTCAGCCCGGCAATCGTCGCATCGCGCGCGGTGATATCCTCGCGCAGCCGCGCTTCCTGCCGCCGGATCTTGGCCTCGAGCTCGGCATTCTCCGCTTCGAGCCGGCACAGTTGGCGAATATCGGCGCGGTTGGCGGCCCCGACCAGATGCGACAGCATATGGACCTCGCCGAACACCTCGCGGACGAGGGTGGAGGAGGTCAGCGGGTGGCTCAGCACGGCCCAATAGGCGTCGGGAATCTCGCCGCGCTGAAGGGCGGCCCGCCAGAGCTGGCGCAGCTCCGCCTCGCTGCCGGCGCCGTCGAACTGCCGGATCGCCGCGCGATGTTCCTGGTCCAGCAGCTTGTTGAGCAGCTTGCCGGCGCCGTCATGGCGCCCCGCCAGCAATACGCCCTGCCCGTGCAGATCATGGTCCGAGGCGCCCGGCGTCGCGAGCTTGAGCTTGACCAGCAGCTGGCGCAGTGCCGCGGTCGTCAGGCAGGTGCCGATGATCGAGCAATGGAGCGTGCTCGACAGCTCCCAGATCTTCGAGCGGCGCGCTGGCGCTTCCGGCAAGGACGGCGCCGTATCGAGAAAGCGGAGCGGATCGCGCGGGACGGCGACTGGTCTGGTGCGCTCGAAAGGAAAGGAGGTTGCCATTCGAAATATCCGTTGGGATATATCGACTCTGGCAGAGGTGCCACACGCCAGCAAGGTAGAATTGGCAATCTGGGCAAATCGGCCACATGATCCTCCCGCACATTGAGTTTCGATCGCAAATCGCAATAGTTCTATTGACATATCGAATGGCGGCGGCATCGGTCCAAGGTGAAGATGGCGGATAATCGAGATGTCTGGTTCACGGCCCAGGCCGCGATCGATGCCTATGGCGAGAATGCGCCCGCCTATCTCATGCAGTCGGTCGATCAGCTGATCGAGCGCGGCGATTTCAAACGGGCGGATGAATGGCGCCTTGTCTGGCGCGCCTCGGTCGAGCTGCTGCGGTCGGCGCCGCCGGGCCTGCTCAACTGATCAGTCGGCGATCTGGCGCTCTCGCGCATAGCGGACCAGGGCCGCGAACCGATAGATCCCGTGGACGAATTTGCCATAGGGCATGGTCAGGAAGAAGCCCAGCACGATGCCCAGATGCAGCGCCAGAAGCACGCCCATCGCGGCGCTGTCGCGGAGGATCAGCAACGCCAGGCCGCTGGCACCGGTCAGGAACAGCATTGCCAGGAACGCGATCGCCATCCCGCGCGCCGATCCGTCGCCCAGGATGGGATCGCGCTTGAGCTTGGCGGCGAGCAGGCCGGGCGGTCCGATGATGAGCCCGATACCGCCGAACGTGCCCAGCAGCACCGGCAGATCGTACCAGGGATAGGGCGCCTCGCGGCCGAGGAGATAGTGATAGAGCGTCGCCACCGAGGTCGCGGCGAAGCAGAGCAGAAAGCCGTAGAAGGTGAAATGGTGGGCCAGCCGGCGCTCCTTGCTCGGCCGCTCATCCGCATTCATGCAGCCGGCCCCGCCGCCGCCGAGATAGCGCAGCTCGCCGGCGTCGCGGATCGCCTGCCAGAGTGACCGGCCATTCACGGCGGGTGCAGCACCCATGGCGCGATTGAAATTGCGCACGCCCATGACCAGCGCCAGGAGTGCCAACAGGAAGGCCGCACCGAAGACCAGCACCATCGCATTGTGCGGCATCAGCCGGTAAAAGGCGCCAGCCTCGACATCCCCGTGCCGGCCGCCGAAACCGATCAGGAAGGCGACGATGCCGAGCCCGGTGATGGCAGCGGTCGCGAGCGCATTGCGCCGGAAGAGCACGGCCGATGCGCTTGGCCAGGCATAGGCGGCATAGGAGTCCGTCCGAACTTCCGCCATCACCTTCGGCACATTCACGTTGAATTCGTGCGGCGGCGAGAATTGGCAGTCATAGAAGCAGGCGCCGCAGCTATGGCAGAGATTGGCCAGATATCCTAAATCGCCGTCGAGAAAGCTCCGGCGCGCCTCCATCGCCGGAAAGACCGCGCAGATTCCCTCGCAATAGCGGCAGGAATTGCACACGGTCATCAGCCGGTCGGCCTCGGCGAGCGCTGTCGTCGCGTGGTTGTCAGTGGCGGGCATGGGCTGCTCCCCGGCCGGCGATGCGCCCGAACACGCTGCCGATGGTCATGCCGATGCCGGCGGCATATCCCCGGCCCAGCACATTGCCGGCCATGATCTCGCCCGCCGCGAACATGTTGGCGGAAACGCCTCCTGCGGCGAGCTTCATCCTGGCCGAATGATCGACGCGCGTGCCGAGATAGGTGAAGGTGATGCCCGGCCGGACCGGATAGGCATAGAAGGGGGCGGTCTCGATCTTGCGTGCCCAATGGCTCTTGGGCGGCGTCAGGCCGTCGGTCCGGCAATCATCGAGGATGGTGTGATCGAAGGTGCCGGGCCGGACGGACTGGTTGAAGCCGTCGACGGTGGCTCTGAGTGCCGAGGGGTCAAGGTCGAGCTTTTTCGCCAGCGCCTCGATGCTGTCGGCCTGCACCGGCGGGAACAGCGACGGCATGAACATGGTGAGCGACAGCGCATCGAAGAGGATATAGGCGATCTGGTCCGGCTGAGCCGCGACCAGCCGGCCCCAGATGGCATAGCGCTTGGGCCAGACATCCTCGCCCTCGTCATAAAAGCGCTGGGCATGCTTGTTGACGACGATGCCGAAGACGACGCAGTCGAGCCGGGTGATGATGCCGCCATCGAATTTGGGCGCGCGCGCATCGATTGCCACGGCGTGACACTGAGTCGGATCGCCGACCGGCTCGACGCCCTTGTCCAGCAACAGCTTCAGGATCGAGCCGCGATTATAGGGCGAGCCGCGAATGAGGAAATTATCGGCAGCATCGCCCCAATACGTCTTGAGCCACTCGATATTGGCCTCGAACCCGCCGGCGGCGGCGACCAGTGCGCGGGCCTTGACGGGGATCCGCTCGCCCTTTCGCTCGACCGTGGCCGAGCGGAACCGTCCATCCTCAATCTCGAGATCGACCACCGGCGTGTCATATTGGATTGCCACGCCGAGCGCCTCGGCGGTGGCATAGAGCGCATTCAGCATCGCGCGCCCGCCGCCCAGGAAGAAGGAGTTGGTCCGGCCGAGGCTGAGCGTGCCGCCGAGCGACGGCTGGAAGCGCACGCCCTGCTCGGCGATCCAGCTCAGCATCTCCTTCGATTCATGGATCATCATGCGCGCGAGATGCTCGTCGGTCTCGCCGCCGGTGACGCGCAGCAGATCCTCCCAGAACTCCGCCTCGGAATAAGGGCCGGTCAGCGTGTCGGTGGCATGGTCGTGGGCGCAGCGCATGTTGCGGGTATGGCGGGTATTGCCGCCGCGATAGAATTTTGGCGCCCCTTCCAGCACCAGCACGTCCGCACCGTTCCGGCGCGCCGCGATGGCGGCGCAGAGGGCAGCATTGCCGCCGCCGATCACCAGCACGTCCCAGAGCTTCGTCAGATCGGCCATGCTGCTCCTCGAACGATCTTCCCGCATAGAACGGCATTCTCGCCGCCGCTGCGCAACCGCCATCTATGCGCACGGAGAGCATAGCGCCCGAGACAAAATTCGCCATTGTGCGAGACTCTTGCCGCTGTCTACCTTCGGCGGGAGCCCCGGATGAACAGCGGGGGAAGGGAGGCGTCATGACATCCATGACCGCGGCACGGCCCAGCCGGCACCATGATCTCGAGCTGCCTTCGATGCGCGACAAGGTCTCGCCCGAAGAGTGGCAGGCGCGCGTCGACTTGGCCGCCTGCTATCGGCTGGTGGCGCTCTGGGACATGACCGACATGATCGCGAACCACATCTCGGTCCGCGTTCCGGGCGAGCCCGACCATTTTCTGATCAACGCCTATGGTCTCCTCTATGAGGAGATCACGGCGTCGAGCCTCATCAAGATCGATCTCGACGGCAATATCCTGGCGAAGCCCGATTTCGATTATGGCGTCAACCGCGCGGGCTTCGTCATCCATAGCGCCGTCCACCGCGCCCGGCCGGATGCCCACTGCGTCATCCATACCCACACGCCGGCCGGCATGGCGATCTCGGCGATGAAATGCGGGCTCCTGCCGCTGACCCAGACGGCGATGCGCTTCGCCCGCGTGGCCTATCATGATTACGAGGGCGTCGCCGTCAGCCTCGACGAGCAGGAAAGGCTGGTCGCCGATCTCGGCGACGCCGATCTGATGGTACTGCGCAATCATGGGCTTCTAACCGTCGGCCCGACCATCCCGCAGGGTTTCAGCAACATCTACCGGGCCGAGCGCGCCTGCCAGGCACAGCTGCTGGCGATGAATTCCGGCGCCGAGCTGGTGTTTCCCTCGGCCGAGGTGATCGCACACACCAATCATCTCTATCGGCCGGACGTGCGGCGCCCCTTCGGCATGCTCGAATGGCCGGCATTGCTGCGCAAGCTCGACCGGATCGATCCCGGCTATCGCGATTGAGCGGGGTGCTGATGCCGACGATCATCGAAACGCTCGCCGCCTATGTCGTCGCCGATCGCGCCCGCGACTTGCCCGACGCGGTCGTCCATCACGCCAAGCGCGCGCTCGTCGACTGGTTCGCTTCCCTGCTGCCGGGTGCCAGGTTGCCGCCGGCCACGCTGCTGTTCGCGGCCCTCGAGGACGAACTCGGCGGCGGTGACGCGCTGATCTATGGTGCGGGCAAGCGCGCGCCTTTGCGCACCGCGGCGCTTATCAACGCCACGGCCTCGCACACGATCGAGTTCGACGACATCTTTCGCGACGCGGTTTACCATCCGGGCTGCCCCGTGATCGGCGCGGCACTCGCCGCCGCCCAGGCGCGGGGTGCCGATGGCACGGCACTCCTCAAGGGCATCGTCGCCGGCTATGAGGTCTCGACCCGCATCGGCGTCGCGGTGCAGCCCTCGCACTATGATTTCTGGCATACGACCGGCACGGTCGGCACTTTCGGGGCGGCCGCCGCGGTCGCCAGCATCCTCGGGCTCGACGCGGCCGGCGTCGGCCATGCGCTTGCGACCGCTGCCACGATGGCGGCCGGGCTGCAGCAGGCCTTCCGTTCCGACGCCATGTCGAAGCCGCTTCACGCCGGCCACGCGGCCGAGGCGGGGGCACTCGCCGCACTTGCGGCTGGGCGCGGTGTCACCGGCGCGCTCGATGCCCTTGAGGGGCCGGCCGGTTTCGGTGCCGCGATGAGTGAGGGCGCCGATTGGTCGAAGGCGACTGACGGCCTCGGCACGCGCTACAATATCGCCGCCATGACTTTCAAGAACCACGGCTGCTGCGGTCATTCCTTCGCGGCGATCGATGCGGCGCTGGTGCTCAAGCCTCAATTCGAGCTCGACGAGATCGAGCAGATCCGGATCGGCACCTACAAGGCGGCACTCGATGTGACGAACCGCCATCGCGTGGCAACCCCCTTCGAAGGCCGGTTCAGCACGCCTTTCACAGTGGCGAGCGCCATCGTCCATGGCAGCGTCCGGCTCGATGCCGTGACACCGGAACGGCTCGCCGATGCCCATGTCCAGGCGCTCATGCCGCGCATCGAGATGGTGGTCGATCCCGCATGCGACGCGGCCTTTCCGGGCCGGCGCTCGGCCACGGTCGAGATCCTGCTCAAGGATGGGCGCCGGCTCCGCCATCACCAGCCGACGCGCAAGGGCGACCCCGATGCGCCCCTCAGCGACGCGGAGCTCGGCGACAAGTTTCGCGAGCTGGCGACGCCGCCGGTCGGTCTGGACGCGGCGCGATCCCTGCTTGAGACACTCTGGGAGGCGGACCGCCTCACGGCCGGCGAGGTCGCAAATCTCGGCGGCTGAACGACAAATCTGCTAGGGACGGAAATCATGGCGGAGGCGGGAGCGGTCGGCCTGGCCGGCGGTGACGTGCGGGTCGGGCGCCGGGTGATGTCCATCCTGGGCGGTTCGATCGGCAATCTGATCGAGTGGTACGATTTCCACGTCTATGTCGCTTTCTCGCTCTTTTTCGCCAAACAGTTCTTCCCGAGCGAGGACCGCAATGCGCAGCTGCTGAGCGCCGCCGCCGTGTTCGCGCTGGGCTTTCTGCTCCGGCCCTTCGGCAGCTGGATCTTCGGCCTCTATGCCGACCGCTATGGCAGGCGCTCGGGACTGACGCTCTGCGTCACGCTGATGTGCCTGGGCTCGCTGATGATCGCGATCTGCCCGACCTATGCTCAGGTCGGCGTGGCCGCGCCCGCCCTGCTGCTGCTCGCCCGCATGATCCAAGGCGTGTCCCTGGGCGGCGAATATGGCGCCAGTGCGGTCTATCTGACCGAGATCGCGACCTCGAAGCATCGCGGCTTCTTCAGCAGCTTCAACTATGTGACGCTGATCTCGGGCCAGCTGCTGGCCACGCTGCTGCTGCTGATCCTCCAGCAATTCTTGCTGACGCCGGACCAGCTCGAATCCTGGGGCTGGCGCATCCCGTTCTTCATCGGTGCGTTGGGCTCGATCGTGGCCTATCGGCTGCGGCGCGGGATCGACGAGACCCGACCCTTCACTGAGGCTGCGGCGCGTCACGCCCAACCGAAACGGCCCAGTCTCGAGCTGTTGCGCCACCCGCGCGAACTCATGCTGGTCGCCGGCATGACGCTTGGCGGCACGGTCGCCTTCTTCACCTACACGGTCTATATGCACCGCTTTCTGGCGAACTCGGTCGGGTTGTCACATGACCAGACGACTTTCGTCTCCTCGGCGAGCCTGTTCCTTTTCATGCTGCTGCAACCGCCGCTGGGGGCACTCTCCGACCGGATCGGGCGCAAGCCGATGCTCTATTGGTTCGGCATCATGGGCACGCTCTGCACCGTGCCGATCCTGACGGCAATGACCCAGACGCACGATGCCTGGACGGCGTTCTTCCTGCTGATGGCCGCGCTCGTCATCGTCTCGGGCTATACCTCGGTGAACTCGGTGGTGAAGACCGAGCTCTTCCCGGTCGGCATCCGCGTGCTCGGTGTGGGATTGCCCTACACCATCACCACCTCCGTCTTCGGCGGCAGTGCCGAATATGTCGGGCTATCGCTGAAGCAGGCCGGGCACGAGACCTTGTTCTTCTACTATGTCAGCGTCTGCATCCTGTGCACCTTCCTGACCGCGCTGGTGCTCCGCGAGACGCGCGAGCACTCAGCGCTCGATCAGGACGGTGTGTCGGATTAAGGGGTGCCTCAGCCCCCCCTGGTTTCCGGTTCCGGAATGGGTGTGAGATCCCCCAGCACGAAGACATAGGAGAAGATGCCGACGATCAGCACGATGCCGGCCACGAGGAAGGCGCCGACGAAGGAGCCCGTCAGCTGGACGATAAAGCCGGTCGCGATTGGCGCCACGACGCCCATCATGTTGTTGAGGAAGTTCATGATCCCGCCGATCGTGCCGGTGCCGCCCTTGGGCGCGATGAGCGACGGGATCGACCAGCCGACCGGTGCTGCGGCCGCGAGGCCGGAGAGCGCGATCGAGATCCAGACGATGGCCCAGACCGGATCGGTCGTCAGTGTGGCGCCGAACACGGCCAAGCCCATCAGCATGCCTGTGATCAGCACGCTCTTCCTGACCGGCGTCTCGGGATAACCCTGCGCCAGCAGATGGTCGATCAGCCAGCCGCCAACGACCAGGTCGGCAATGGTGGCGCAGAGCCACGGGATCGCCGTGTAGGTCGCGGACTTCAAGATGTCCATGTGCAGCGTCGTGACCAGATAGTTCGGCAGCCAGGTCAAGAACAGGTAGAAGGAATAGCCATAGGCGGCGAAGCCGATCGTCAGGCCCCAGACCTTATGGTTGGCCAGGAGATAGCCCAGCATCTTGACCTCGCCGGTCTCGGACGGGCCTTCCGGCGTGGCGCCGCCGGCGCGGATGTACTCACGCTCCTCGGGGCTCAGGTTCGGATGCTTGCTCGGGTCGTGGTAGAGGAAGAAGAAGGCGAGGAAATAGAGGAAGCTCAAGCCGCCGGTGATCACGAAACCCCAGCGCCAGCCGAAATTCACAACCGCCAAGGCCACCAGGGGCACGCCGATTACATTGGAGAATTTGGCGGCGGCGTCGAAGATCGAGGTGGCGAAGGCACGCTCCTGGCGTGGGAACCAGTAGCCGGTTGCCTTGGAACTCGCTGGGAAGCCCGGCGCCTCGGCGAAGCCCAGCAGCACGCGGACGGCCATAATGCTGTAGAAACCGCTGGCAATCGCCGTGAGCGAGGACAGGATCGACCAGAGGAAGGTGGTCATGCGGTAGATTGTGCTGACACCGAACCGGTCGAGGATAAGGCCGACCGGTATCTGCAGCAGCGCATAGGCCCAGAAGAATCCGCTCAACAGCAGGCCGTACTCGCCGTCGGTCAGGCCGAACTCGCTCTTCAGCTGCGGGCCTGCCACCGACAAATTGATTCGGTCGAAGTAATTGATCAGCACGCCGACGCCCAGGAGCGTCCCAATACCCCAGCGCACTTTCGGAATACGGGCGGCGACAGAATCCGTCATGAGCTCCTCCTCCTGCTTCCGGTTCGAGCCGGCTTTTCTACTCAGTGTATGGGCAGGTCAGCGCGCGGCCAGGTGGGCTTCCAGCTCACGGACGAGGGCGGCCGCGATGTCGGTCGGCTTGCCGCCGACATCGACCACGATCGCATGCTCGTCCGGCGTCGGCTCCTCTAGTGCGGCGAACTGGCTGTCGAGAAGGGCGAGCGGCATATAGTGCTCGTGCCGAGCCGCCATGCGCGCGTGGATCAGATCGTGGGAGCCCTTGAGATAGGCCAGCACCACGTCCGGCCGGTCGCCGACGATGATGTCGCGATAGGCGCGCTTCAGCGCCGAGCAGGTCAGCACGCCCGACTCGCCGCGGGCGCGCCATTCATCGATCTCGGCCGCTATCTTGCGCAGCCAAGGCCAGCGATCCTCGTCGGTAAGCGGATGGCCGGTGCGCATCTTCTCGACATTTTCCGGCGGATGCAAATCGTCGCCTTCCTGGAACTGGCAGCCGAGCGCCGCCGCCAGCAAGGCCGCCACCGTAGTCTTGCCGGAGCCGGACACACCCATGACGATGACAATGACCGGATGTGAGATGCTGTGCGACAGCGCCGCTGACCAAGCCTGCCCGGATCGTTCGTCGGGGTTGTTCATTTTTACCTCCCGATCCCGCGCGACATCGACCCGGATGCTACAGGCTTGTCTGCCTGCGGGCCATGCCTAAAACTAGCCTCGATACCAAAGAGAAGTGGTACCCCATCCTGGACGCAATCTCTTGGATTCCCTTGCCGAAGCCGGCTCACGCGCGTTGCCGACCCCGCCGATAGTGACTATCCTTCAACCAGGCAGCGATTCTTTAACCATGCCGGGCTGCAAAATCGCGCAGCCTTTGTCCTCATTGGGTTGGGCACCGTACTGTGCAGAAAGAGCCGCTTGAAGCATCCTTACGCACGGTAATCGAGCTGGTCGTCGATGGTATCGTCATCATCGACGAGACCGGGGTTGTCCAGCTTTTCAACAGCAGCTGCGAGCGCTTGTTCGGCTATCCGGCCGCTGAGGTGCTGGGGCGGAACGTGCGGATGCTGATGCCGGTGCCCCACGAAGCTCGGCACGATTCCTATCTTGGGGCATATCGCGCGACCGGGGAAAAGCGGCTCATCGACACCAGCCGCCGGCTCGAAGGCAAGCGCGCCGATGGTTCCACATTCCCGCTCGAGCTGTCGGTCCGCGAGATCGCCACGGCTGAAGGGCCGAAGCTTTTCGTCGGCGTCATCCGCGACATCACCGAGCAGATCGCCGCCGAGGCCGAGCTTCGCGGGCGTGCTGCCCGGCTGCGCTCGATCATCGAGACGGTGCCCGATGCCATCATCGTTATTGATGAGCGCGGCCTGATCGAATCCTTCAGCCCGTCGGCCGAGCGCCTGTTCGGCTGGCAGGAAGAAGAGGTGAAGGACCGCAACATCAAGATGCTGATGCCCTCGCCCTATCGCGATCAGCATGATCACTATCTCGAGCGCTATAACACGACCGGGGAGCGGCGAATTATCGGCATCGGCCGGGTCGTGGTCGGGCTCCGCCGCGACGGCTCGACCTTCCCGATGGAGCTTGCGGTCGGCGAGGTGCAAACTGGCGAGCAGCGTCTCTTCACGGGCTTTGTGCGCGATCTCTCCGAGCGGCAGAGTGCCGAAAAGCGCTTACAGGAGCTGCAGCTCGAGCTGCTGCATTTCTCGCGCCTGCAGGCGATGGGCCAGATGGCGTCCGCGCTTGCGCATGAGCTCAATCAGCCGCTCACGGCAGTAATCAACTGGTCGCAGGCCGCGCGCCGCACGTTGCAGATCCAGAGCGGGGAGGGCTCGCCGAAGGTCATCGAATTCATGGACAAGGCGATCGAGCAGGCAGCGCGGGCCGGCCAGATCATCCGGCGGCTCAGAAGCTTCATCGAAAAGGGCGACATCGACCGCGAGCTCGAGGATGCGAACAAGGTGGTCGAGGAGGCGACCCTGCTGGCGCTGGTCGGCGCCAAGGAAAGCGGCGTTCGCGTGGCACTCGGCTTCGCCACGGGCCTGCCGCCGGTGATGATCGACAAGATCCAGGTACAGCAGGTCGTGATCAATCTGATCCGCAATGCGATCGAGGCGATGGCCGGTTCCATTCGCCGCGACCTGATGGTCGAAAGCGCTCTCAACCCGGACGGCATGGTCGAGATCCGCGTTGCCGATACCGGGCCGGGGTTGAGTGCCGAGGTGTTGGCGCGCCTTTTTCAGCCTTTCGTCACGACCAAGGCGAAAGGGATGGGATTGGGTCTCTCGATCAGCCGTTCGATTATCGACAATCACGGTGGGCTGTTGAAGGCGAGGCCGAACCCCGAGGGCGGCGTCATCTTCAGCTTCACCCTGCCGGCGGCGGAATTCGAGCCAGAGGAGGTGGTTCCTGATGAACGATGAGAGGAAAGTTTTTATCGTCGATGACGATGAATCGGTCCGGGAATCGCTGGCGGCACTGCTCGAGGTGCATGGCTATGCGGTCACCGCCTTCGACGCGGCGCGCCGGTTCCTGACACTTGCCAACCCGGCATCGATCGGCTGCCTGCTGACCGATGTGCGCATGCCGGAGATGGACGGGCTCGAGTTGCAGGAACGGGTCGCCAGCGATTTTCCCGGTCTCGCCGTCATCGTCATCACCGGCCATGGCGATGTGCCGGTCGCGGTCCGCGCCATGAAGGCCGGTGCCGTCGATTTCATCGAGAAGCCGTTTTCCGAAGATCTGATGCTCGACACGATCCGGCGGGCATTCGCCCGGCTGGACAAGGCCGGGCGCCAATCGCTCGACGCCGCCGCCGCGATCGCGCGGCTCGATCTCCTAACCGCGCGCGAGCGCGAGGTTCTGCATGGGCTGGTGGCCGGCCTGCCGAACAAGACGATCGGCTACGATCTCGGCATCAGCCCGCGCACGGTCGAGGTTCATCGCGCACGCGTCATGGACAAGATGCAGGCGCGCAGCCTGTCCGATCTGGTGCGCATGGCGCTCGCCGCCGGCATCGGCGCTGGTGTCAAACCTGCCTGAGCTGTGGGCCGCCTATAAGGAGGTTTCCCAATACCGCATGCTCCCGTACCCCGTTAACATGTCAGCCGATCGAGTTCCGGCTGCCGCCGGGCCGATTCGTGGAGGCAGGCTTGGATCCGGGCAGTCCGACGATCCATATCGTCGACGATGATGACGAGGTGCGGGAATCGCTCCACGCCCTGCTCGAATCCTACGGTTTTGCCGTCGAGAAATATTCGACCGGCACCGAGTTCAAGGCGCGATACCGGGCCGATATGCAGGGTTGCCTGCTCTTGGATCTGCATATGCCGGGCCTGTCCGGCCTCGACCTGCTGCGCTATCTCCGGCGCGAGGTCGGCAGCTTCCTGCCCATCGTGATCATGTCTGGCGGCGCCGACAAGGCCGCGTTCGAGAGTTTTCTGGCGGCCGGCGCCAGCGCCTGTCTGGAAAAGCCGTTCAAGACCGACGCCGTGCTCGGGCTTATCCGAACGCTGGCGTGAAGCGCCGGCAGCGAGGGGGATCGCTGCCGGCGCTGTTCTTCGGTCTCTACTGCTCGCCGGCTTCGCCCGTGCGGCTGCTTTCGAACAGGAACCAGGTGCGCCGCTCGCCCTCGTCGATCCAATTCTCAAGCAGGCTCGCGGTCGCGACATCACCATGCTCGTCGCACAGCTCGTGCGTCTCGCGCATGAAAGCGGTCAAGCGCATATTGTCATCACGCAGCTCCGCCAGCATGTCGAGCGGGGTCACGTAATCCGCATCATTGTCGCTCAGGCGCTGCAGCTTGGCGATCTGGCCGATCGAGTGGATCGTCGTGCCGCCGATCTTGCGCACGCGCTCGGCGATGCCGTCGGTGGCGGCGAAAATCTGGTCCGACTGCTCGTCCAGCATCAGGTGATAGTCGCGAAAATGCGGCCCGGAAATGTGCCAGTGGAAATTCTTCGTCTTCACATAGAGGGTGAAGAAGTCGGCGAGCAGGGTCGTGAGCGCACCCGAGATTTCCGGGACGGCGTTCGAATGAAGATTGGTGGGGGTGGCAAGCGGCGCCGCGCGCCGTGCTTTCGCGTCCTTCACGGTCATCTGTACCTCGCCAGGGCTGCCTGAAGCGCGCCGAGCGCGCCATGCAGGATAAGGGAAGATTTGGTCCGGCCCAAGACCGGGGCGCCGGAGTATATCAGGATCGCGGTCGTGGACGCGGTATCAACTTCATTCGTTACAGCATCGAAGCGGCACCTCGTCGTGGGGTTTACGCAGTGCAGTTCATCGCAGTTCCCTATGGATCTGATGCTTGATTAGGGGCAGGGTTCAAGACGGGTGATCAAGGAGGCGTGCCGTGGACGACGAGAAAATTCTCGACCGGATCAACGCTCTTGCGCGCGAGGAGCATCAGCTGTTCGAGAGCGAAGCCCAGGGGACGGCGACGGAGGCGGATCAGATCCGGTTGAAGCGGCTCCAAGTCACGCTCGATCAATGCTGGGATCTGCTGCGCCAGCGCCGCGCCAAGCGAGCGGCAGGGCAAGATCCGAACCAGGCCGAGGTCAGGGACGAGCGCACGGTCGAGCATTACAGCGGCTGACGCGCGGCCGCGCGGGATCGGGTCTCGGGCATCGCGAAGAAGGCCAGCAGGATGGTGAGCGCGCCCACGGCGCCGAAGCCCAGGAAGGCCGCACCATCGCCGAAATTGTCGGCGACCAATCCTGCGATCGTCGTGCTGATCGTGGCCCCGATGCCGAGGCCGAAACCCACGAGTCCCAGGCAAAGATTGAAATGCCCTGACCGGCCGGCGATGTCGGAGACGACGAGCGGCAGGATCACCCCGAAACAGGCGCCGGCAACGCCGTCGAGCGCCTGCACGGCGACGAGTGCCACCGGATCGACCACGACGGCGAAGAGGCAGGCCCTGATGGTCAGGGCCACCAGGCTCACCAGCAGGATGAAGCGGCGGCCGCGCCGCTCGGCGATCTCGCCGACCGTGGGCGAGATCGCGGCAACGAAGATCTGCGGCAGGATGATGCAGGCGGCGACGAGCAGCGTCGCCTCGGCAGTCGCACGCTTGGTGACGGCAGCGCTCGCCAACGGCAGCAGAGCGGCATTGGTGAAGGTGAAGAGCATCGTGCAGGTGCCGAAGATCAGCAGCCGGCGATCGGTCAGCAAGCGGCGGATCGGCACGCGCTGCATCGGCTGATCCTCGAGCGCTCTGGGCGGTTCGGCCATGGCGTCGAATTGGCGCAGCGGGACGAGGGCCGCGATGGCCGGCAAGGTCAGGATCGCGGTCAGGAAGAACACCGCTCGCTCGGAGACGTAATAGCCGCAGGCACCCATCAGCGCTGCTCCGATGCCGTTGCCGATCGAGGCGAACCGGGCATTGCGGCCCAGCCTTTGACCGAGCAGGCCGGGCCCGGCGATGGCGAGACTGAGGGCGGCAATGACGGGCCCGAGCGTGCAGCTGGAGAAGCCATGCAAGATCTCGGCGACATAGACCGAGAGCGGCGTCGGCGACAGGGCGAACAGCAAGGCGCTGGCCGCGAAGGCGGCAATGCTGGCGCCGGCGACCCAGCTCTTGGCCGCGATCGCGTCGACGAGGGCGCCTGCCGGCACCTGGCTCGCCATCGCCGTGATGGTGCCAAGGCTGAGCGCCACGCCGATCGATGTCTGCGTCCAGCCCTGGGTGGTCAGGAAAACGGCGACGAACGGGCCGAAGCCGGTCTGGATATTGGCAACGAACAGATTGAGCCCGTCGAGCCCGTAGCTCGCGGCGGCGATGGTCGGCGCTCGGTCCGAAACCGCGGGAATGGCGCCGGTGGCGCCGTCATCGACCGGCATCGGTCGGTGCTGGCGATGGCGTGGCAGAGGGAGTGCGCTCCGGCGTGCTTCCGGTGGTGGGCGAGGATTCTGGTGTCGGGGTCGCCAGCTCCGGCGGCGGCCCGACCATGGTCGGCGGTTGGGCCGAATCCTTGTATTCGGGTGCCGCCTGGATGTCGGTCTTGCCCAGGCTCAGCTGCAAGGGCGTGCCTTTGACCACGGGCCCGAAATGCAGCAGCTGCCAATCGATCGCGATCCGGCGGCTGCCGACCCCCAGGAACCCGCCGAAATCGATCACGACGGCGCGCGGACGGGCATCGCGATCGAACAGCAGATCGACGACCCGGCCCATATCCTCGTTCGCCGGCCCTCGCACGCCTTTGCCGAGGATGGAGAAGGCCTCGTCGGCCGGAATCGGTTCGAGGTTTTCCGGCGGTGCCGGGGTCGATTTCGGCGTCGGTGCGGGCGTTTCGGTCGGCGTCGCCTCGGGCGTCGGTGTGGGCGAGGCGGTCTCGGTCGGAATGGCATCCGTATCGGCCGCGAGCGCGCCACCGGTCGCGGCCAGCCAGAGCGAGGCGGCGAGTGCCAGCCTCAATCGTCGCCGGCGATCGACCAATTTCGGCTCCCCCCGCCGGTCTGCTGGGTTCCGGCCAGCTGGCGCGAATACATGCGGCTATAGATGCCCTTCGGCCGGCGCACCAGATCCGCGGGCGTGCCATCCTCCACAATGCGGCCGCGGTCCAGCACGATGATCCGGTCGAAGGAGTTGAGCGTCGACAAGCGGTGCGCGATGGCGATGACCGTGCGGTGCCGCACCAGCCGCATCAGCGCCTCCTGGATCGATTGTTCCGATTCCGTGTCGAGCGCCGAGGTCGCCTCGTCGAGCAGGATGATCGGCGCATCGCGCAGGAAGGCGCGGGCGATCGCGAGCCGCTGGCGCTGGCCGCCCGACAGTTTCAAGCCGCGCTCGCCGACGATGGTGTTGAAGCCTTCCGGCAGCCGGTCGATGAATTCGGTGCAATGAGCGGCCTCGGCCGCGCGATAGACCTGCTCGTCGGTGGCGCTCGGCTGGCCGTAGCGCAGGTTCTCGAGCACCGTGCGATGGAACAGCGAGATGTCCTGGTGCACCACTGCTACCGAATGGCGCAAGCTATCCTGGGTGACCTCGGCGATGTCCTGCTCGTCCAGCAGCACGCGGCCCTCGGTCGGGTCGTAGAGGCGCTGGAGCAGCGCCAGGATGGTCGATTTGCCGGCGCCGGACTTGCCGACCAGCCCGATCTTCTGGCCTGCCGGGACTTGCAGATTGAAGCCTTTCAGCACTTGCTCGCCATTGGGATAGGCGAAGCCGACCCCTTCGAACACGACCGTGCCGCCCAGCTGGATCAACGGCTTGGCGTCGGGCGCATCCAGCATCTCGTGCGGCAGGCCCAGCACCTGCACGGCCTCGCCAAGCTTGGCGAATTGCTGGACAAGGTCGACGGCCGCCATAGCCAGGTCGCGCGAGGCATGGAGCACGGTAAAACTCAGCGTCGTGGTCAACACGACATCGCCGGTCGAGACCTTGCCTTGGCGCCAGAGCACGGTCGACCAGACCAGCACGCCCGCGGTCACGACGAAGACCGAGAGCGCGTGGAAGAGCCGCAACCTTTCCAGAGATTGCAGGCTCGCGCGCTGCGCCGACATCTCGCGTTCGATGCTCCGCGACAGGCGCTCCTGCTCGCGCTGGCCGGCCCCGAAGGCGCGGACGAGGCTCATATTGCTGACGATGTCGGTGATGTCGCCGCTGACCGCCGCGGCCCGGCCGGCGAAGCGGGCATGGAGATCGCTGCCCGAAGCCGCGAGCTTGGCGATGATTGCGGCAAGGGCCGAGACGATCACGAACAGCACGCCGGTCATCCGCCAATCGATGATGCCGAGGAGTGCGATGCTGCTGAGCACCGCCGTGGCCGGCGGGATCGTCGTCCAGGTCAGCGAATTCTCGATCGCATAGGCCGTGTTGGCGGCGGTGGTGATGCGGCCTGCAAGGGCGCCCGGGAATTGGTCGGCGAAATAGCGGCTGCCGTGGCCCGAGAGATGATCGAAGAGATCGAGCCGCAAATCGCCGCCGACGGCCACGAACGCGTAGGTCGCGACCCAGCCCGCGATCCGCCACAGCAGATTGTCGCCGGCGACGAGGCCAAGCAGCAGCCCGACCGCGCCCCATAGCTGGAAATCCGTCGAGTCCGTGTGGTTCAGCGTATCGACCAGGTTCTTCACGCCATATTGCGAGCCGATCGCGCAGCCGACGGCAGCGAGCACCGACAGCAGCACGACGAGATGGCTGCCGACCCGGCGCCGGACATAGCGAAGCAGAAACCGGATCGGGCCGTGGCTGGCGTAGCTGGGCAAGGACATGGCGCTCAGCTCCGTACGACGATCTCGACGGGGCCCGTCCGCGCCAGCACGCGCACGGCGACGTTGTCGCCCTGCCGCTGCAGCTCGAGATCGGCGGCGCAATCGCCGAGCCGGAGGCCGGTGAGCCGGCACCAATCGATCCAGTGCGGCAGCGCCGGCTGGTTGAAACGGATCTGCCGCCCGGCCGGATCGAAGGAGACGCCGAGGGCCGCACCCAGCAGGCCGAACACGGCGGCCGAAGACCAGGCCTGCGGGCTGCAGGCGACGGGATAGGCGGTCGGGCCGGTCCCGGCGCGGCGCGCGAAACCGCAGAAGAGCTCGGGCAAGCGCTGATACTCGGCAAAGGTGGCGACATCGAAGAGCGCCGTCATGAGCGTCGTCAGCGGCTCCAGCAGCCGATAGTGGGCGAAGCCCAGGCCGATCAGCGCGTTGTCGTGCGGCCAGACCGAGCCGTTATGATAGGACATCGGGTTGTAGCGGATCTCGGTCTCGGCCAGCGTGCGGATGCCCCAGCTCGAGAAGCTTTCCGCCGCCATCAGCCCCTCGGCCACGCGCGCCGCCCGCTCGGGCGAGGCCAATCCGCCGAACAGCACATGACCGGCGTTCGAGCTGCGGACCCGGCATTGCCGCCGTTCGCCATCAAGTGCCAGCGCGTAAGTGCCGAGCGCCTCGACCCAGAAGTCCCGCTCGAAACGCTCCCGCAGCGCCTCGGCCTCGCGGCGCAGCGCCTCGGCCCGCGCCGTCTTGCCCAAGGCGTCGGCGAGCCGGCCGGCACCGAGCAGTGCCGCATAGGCATAGGCCTGGACCTCGGCCAGTGCGATCGGCGCCTCGGCCAGGCTGCCATCGGCGTGCGAGACCGAATCGGCACTATCCTTCCAGCCCTGATTGATCAGCCCGTTGAGGGACTTTCGGTCGTAATCGAGAAAGCCGCCGCGGGCGAGTCCGCCATAGTCATTCATCCAGGCAAGTGCCGCCTCGATCGACGGCCAAAGCTGTCGGACGAGGGCGAGATCGCCGGTCCGTTCGAAATATGCTGAGGCCAGGACGACGAAGAGCGGCGTCGAATCGACGCCGCCATAATAGAGCGCGAAGGGCACCTCGCCGAGATTGGCCATCTCGCCCCGGCGCGTCTCGTGCAGGATCTTGCCGGGCTCGGCATCGGCCTTGGGATCGAGCGTCGTCGCCTGATGCCGGGCGAGGAACGAGAGGGTGCCGGCCGCCAGGTCCGGGTCGAGCCACAAACATTGCAGCGCCGTGATGATGCCGTCGCGGCCGAAGGCGGTGGAGAACCACGGGATGCCGGCATAGGCGTAAGGGCCGGTCTCCTTGTTGGTCACCAGCATGTCGAGATCGGCTTGCGACCGGTTAATCCAGCCATTGAAGCTTTCGTTGCTGGTCGTGACGGCCGCGATATGGCTGCGCCGTCGGGTCCGCCAATCCCGGCCTTCGGCGAGGGCCATGGCATGAGTGACCGGATGCAGCGTCCGGCCGTCGCGCTCGCACCTGATATCGATCTCGACCAGCGCCTTGCCCTTGGGCGCCAGATCGAGCGTCCATGAGGCGCGGCGAGCGCTCACGAACGTGATCGCGGGCGCGAAGACGAGGCGGGTCCGTCGCGTGATGCCGTCGAGGCCGCGATAGCCCATGACCATGCCGTCGGGCAGCGCCTCGTCGGTCAGCGTCTCGCCGCGGCGGACGCGTTGCGTGCCGCGGACCTCGAACATATCGACGAAATCGGCCTCGAACGCGACTTGGAGGCGGAATTGGGCCGGCATGGCACCGAAATTCTCGATCGCCAGCTGCTGCAGCATGGCGTCTTCGCCGAGCACGGTCGTCATCAGGATGTGGATGGTACCCTTGGCGAGATTGCTGCGTCGGCTGCTGACGCCGTCCATCGCGAGATCGGGATTGGTGAGGTCGGTTGCCAGCGCCAGATTGTCTTCGGTGACGTAGGAGGAGAGGAGCAGCGGGCGGACGCCGTCGATCATCAGCGTCAGCTGGCTCAGATACCGCGTATCCTCGAAGAATAGGCCTTCGGCGGCCGGCCCGGTGGCCTGGGCGCTGCCATGGCGGTCGAGAACGGCGAACGCGTCACCGCGCTTCAAGACGCGGGCGCGTTCGCTGATCGTCTCGGCCGTGGCCGGGATGTAATAGGGGCCTTGCGGTTCGCCCCCCTGATCAAGTGTCCCCGGCTCCATGCCTCAGGCCAGCATCAGCTGCTTGGGTTGCTGGCGGGCGATAAGCCGCTCATAGAGCGACACATAATCCTCGGCCATGCGCCGGGCGGTGAAACGCTCCTCGAAGCGCTGTCGGACCGCGATCCGGCTCATGCCGGCGAGGGTCTTGACCGCGCGTACCGCCTCGTCCTCGCTGTCCACGATGATGCCGGTCAGGCCTTCGTCGATGACTTCAGGGACCGAACCGTTGCGCATGGCGATGACGGGCGTACCGCAGGCCATAGCCTCGATCATGGCGAGGCCGAAGGGCTCGCGCCAATTGATCGGGAAGAGCAGGCCCGCGGCATCGCCCAGGAACGCATTCTTCTGCGCGTCATTGATCTCGCCGATGAACTCGACATGCGGTTGGGCCAGAAGAGGCTCGATCTCGCGCGTGAAGTAATCCTGATCGACCTTGTCGACCTTGGCGGCGATCTTGATCTTCATGCCGGCGCGGCCGGCGATGCGGATCGCCGCATCCGGCGCCTTCTCCGGCGAGATCCGGCCGATGAAGGCGAGATAGCCGCCGGCCCCGGGGCCGCGTTGCAGCAGATCTTCCGGAATGCCGTGATAGACCGTGTCGACATAGTTCGCCTGCGGCAGCGGCTCGCGCTGGGAGTCCGAGATCGAGACGACCGGCACCTGATCGAAGAGCTCATAGACGCGCTGCAGCTCGGGCAGATCGAGCCTGCCATGAAGCGTGGTGACGAAGGGCACGCCCAGCCGCTCCAGCAGCGGATAGCCCAGATAGTCGATATGGAGATGGATCAGATCGAAATCGTCGGCCTGCCGCGCCAGCATTTCCAAGAGCACGATATGCGGGGCCAGATAGTCACGCATGCCCGGCTCGAGGCGGAGCGCATAGGGCCAGGCCGCCGCGAGCTTGGCCCGGGTGATGCTGTCGCCGCTCGCGAACAGCGTCACATCATGGCCCTGGGCCACGAGCTCGTCGGTCAGGTAGGAGACGATGCGCTCGGTCCCGCCATACAGCTTGGGCGGTACCGCCTCCATCAGCGATGAGACTTGGGCGATCTTCATGAGGTGGCTCTCTCGGGTAAATTGCGATCGAAGTTCGGCGCGAGAGACGCGACGAGGCCTTTGGGAGACACGCGACGGGTCGATACGGTTCCGCAACCATGCTGCGCTGCGACGAACTTTTTTGAGGCGAAAAAGCCTCATCATCGTCGCTTGACGGACGAAGTATCGGGATTCGCGGGGTTTTCGGCCGAGGAACGGCGCCTGAGGCGGGCGATTCGCCGCAATCGGCGCAGCACTCGTTATGTCAGGGATTGGACCATCAGGTCGGTGCCCAGCACGAGTAGCCCGATGAAGAAGCAGCGCCGGAAGGTGGTGGCGCCGATCTTCCCGCGCGCCCATTGCCCGATCGCCATCCCGCCCAGCGCCGGGGCGAGCGCCAGAAGCGAGGTGGCGAGGACGGACCCGTTAAGCCCACCCAGATGCAGCAGATTGCCGGCGAGCGCTACGGTCGAGACCGTGAAGGACAGGCCGAGCGCCTGGATGAGCTCGTCGCGATCGAAGGACAGCGCCTGGAGATAGGGCACTGCCGGCAGCACGAAGACGCCGGTGACACCGGTCACGAGCCCGGTCGCCGCCCCGATGATGGGCGACAAGACCCCTTCGAACCGCGCCGGCACGGTCAGGCGCAAGACCGACAGGCCGAGCAGCGCGTAAAGGAAAAGGGCGGCGCCGAGCCAGCCATCCGCCGAACGCCCGAGGCTCGCCCCCAGGACCCAGCCGCCGGCCAGCGTGCCGACGCAGATGCCGATCATCATCGACCAGAGCCGCCGCAGGATCGGCCCGAGGCGCGGGCCCAGCGCCAGCTGCCAGAGGTTGGTCACGAGCGAAGGGATGAGCAGCAGTGCTGCCGCCTCGGCCGGCGTCATGATCAGGCCCAGCAGCCCGACCGCGACGGTCGGCAGGCCCATGCCGATGACGCCTTTGACGAAGCCTGCGAGCAGGAAGGTGAAGGTGATGACGAGATAGGTGAAGGGCATGGCTCGAGCCTGATGCCCTCCGACCTCGCCCGCAATGCGGCAGTGGCTGACCCAGCCTTCGCCGAAAGCGAAGGCTATTTCTCGTTCGGCATCTCGTTCACCGCGCGCCGCTTGAACGGATTTTCCGGATGAATCGGGAAGGTGATCTTGAGATCGCCCGACAGCACGCGCTTCCGGAGATGCTTGCAGCTATTGATGCTGAATCCGGCGAGATGGTCGCCCGCGATGATGCGGTTGTAGCGGGCCGGATTGTGCGCGGTGATGAATTGGGGCAGCGGCTCGACCGCGGTGTGATAGTCGGCGGCGAAGAAGAGCGGCATGGAATAGCGCTCCTTGCCGGTATTGACCACGCGATGCTGCGTCGCCTTGAAGAGACCGTTGGTCCAGCCCTCCATGAGATCGCCGACATTGACGATGAAAGTACCCTCGATCGGCGGCGCCTCGACCCATTCATCGGCGGCATTCATCACCTGCAGGCCCGGCGCCCGCTGATTGAGGATGGTGAAGCACTCGAAATCGGAATGGGCGCCGATGCCGAGATGAGTATTGTCCATCGGCAGATCGTTGGGGGGATAGTAGAGCAGCCTGAGCTGCGAGGTCGGCTTCTGCGCCTTCTCGACGAAGAATTCCTCGGGCAGATCGAGCGACAGCGCAAAGGCGCGGAACAGCCGGTCACCCACCCCCATCACCGCGCTGAAATATTCCATCACCTCGGGCCGGAAGCCCGGCAGCCAATCCGGCCATTGATTCGGTACCAGCATGATGTTGCCGGCTAGGAAATCCGGATCGTCGTCCGGGATGTCGAGCGACAGGTCGAAGGCGGCGTGCAGCCGCGGCTTCGTCAGATAATCGTTCTCGGCACTCTTGGGCTCGACCAGCCGATAGAACTCGGGATCGCCGTCATCATCCTCGGACGACAGCGGCTGCCAGCCGCGATTGCCCGGCGAGTTCGAGACATTGACCTTGTGCTTGAGCTCGACTGGCGAGGCGTGAAATTCGCGCGAATGCGCGTAGGTCCGGTCGATCAGGCTCTGAGCGATGCCGTGGTTGCGGATATAGAAGAAGCCGATGGTCCGGCACGCCTCGCCGATCTCGCGCGCCGTCGCGAGCTTGGCCGCCGCGTCTGATCCCGCGAGCGGGCCGATATCGATCACGGGGATCGAGGTGAAGGGCAGCAGCTTTGCGCCCATGGCGCCCCCAGCGGACGCCCCGATATCGGCTCCGTTCGCTTCCATCTTTCTTCACTCCCGGTTCGATCGCACCGTTTCGATTGCTGACCGGGTAGCAACCGCAATGCCAGTAATCCGGGCAAGCGTTTCCGCGGAACCGGATCGCTCGCTGCTCACGCGATGGTCTGTCTGCGAGCAGCCACCGTTGAATTTTTAGGCCCTCGTCGAAAATTTGGGCAGCGTCGGCGGCGTCGGCGGGCTCGACCAGGCGCCCGCGCCAATTGCACAGACGCTGCCCATTGAATGGCCCGAGGCTTGCACAAAACCGGGCAGTCGAGATCAGCGCCACAGGTGATGCGTGACGGGACAGGATGCAGGAAATCGACGCAGACGGGCGCCATCGCGCCGCCGGCTGCTGCAGGCGGGTGCTGCCTCTCTCGTTGCGGCACCCTTCATTCGCCCGTCCTGGGCGGCCGAGCGCAGCCTCAAGGTCGCCACATTCGGCGGCAATTTCGAGAACAGCTTCATCAAGTTCATCTATCCGGAATTCACCAAGGCGACCGGCATCAAGGTCAACTCCGTGTCCGAGCCGGGCAACACCCAGTTCCTGATCCAGATCGAGGAGTCCAATCGCGCCGGTGTCGCACCGCTGGATCTCTGCACGGCTTCGCAGCTCGATGCCGAGCGCGGCAGCCGCAGCAAGACCTGGCGCGCCCTCGATACCAAACGCATTCCCAATATGGACAAGCTCGATGCCCGCTATATCCATACCGGCGCCGAGGGTGTCGACGGCGTCGGCGCCATGGCCTGGTATCAGACGCTGATCGTCAATCCCACCGTGCTGAAGCCGCTGCCAACCAGCTGGAAGGTGCTGTGGGACCACGGCCATCCCAATGCCTGGGGCCTGTCGTCCGGTGGCGGCTCGACGATCTTCGAGATCACGGCGGCCTGCTGGTTCGGCGGCAACGAGATTCTCAACACCGAGGACGGCATCCGGCAGGTGCTGGCGAAGCTCGCCGAGCTCAAGCCCAACGTCCATGTCTGGTGGGAATCCGAAGGGACGATGCAGACCGCCTACGAGAATGACGAGGTCATCGGCGGCATGTACTTCCACGATGTCGCCGGCGTCATGGCGCGCAGCGGTATCCCGGTCGTCTCGGTCTTCCCGGCCGAGGGCGGCATCGAGGATTTCGGGTGCATGTGCCAGCCCTCGGCCTCGACCAAGCATGACGAGGCCGAGGAGTTCATCAATTTCCTCTGCACGCCGCAGGCGCAGGCGCTGATGTCGCGCAATATCGGCACCGGACCGCTGCTCGACCGCAAGCTCCTCGACCT
Source organism: uncultured Alphaproteobacteria bacterium (assembly GCA_963762435.1). Lineage (GTDB taxonomy): Bacteria > Pseudomonadota > Alphaproteobacteria > ATCC43930 > CGMCC-115725 > JAXDMU01. The sequence continues at coordinate 187,187 of CAVXLN010000029.1, forward strand.
TACCGATGCCGAGCTCGCGGCGACCTCGAGCGACCATCCGTCGATCCCGATCGCCGTCAAGCCGCGGCTCGATCATCTCGATTTCATGGATGCCGAATTCACCAAGATGCTGACGAGCTGAGTTAGGGCACCAAGACGATGATCGGGCTCGAGATCGAGGCGGTGACGAAAAGCTTCGGCCCCTTCACGGCCGTCGATGGCGTGTCGCTCGATATCCCGCTTGGCCGGTTCGTCTGTTTCCTCGGGCCCTCGGGCTGCGGCAAGACCACGCTCTTGCGCCTCATCGCCGGACTCGACCAGCCGAGCGCCGGCCGGATCCGCTTGAATGGCAAGGACATCACCCGGATGCCGGCGCATGAGCGCCGCTTCGGCATGGTGTTCCAGTCGCTGGCGCTCTTCCCGCACCTCGATGTCGAGGGCAACATCGCCTACAGCCTCCGGCTGAAGCAGATGAGCCCGGCCGATCGCCGGCAGCGCGTGCAGGAGCTGTTGCAGCTCATCCAGCTGCCCGACATCGCCAAGCGCCGGATCTCGCAGCTGTCGGGCGGGCAGCGCCAGCGGGTGGCGATCGCCCGCGCTTTGGCGCAGGAGCCGTCGGTGTTCCTGCTCGACGAGCCCTTGTCGGCCCTCGATGCCAAGCTGCGCGAAGAAATGCAGGTCGAACTGAGGCTGCTGCAGCAGCAGCTCAAGATCACGACGATCCTGGTCACCCATGACCAGCGCGAGGCCATGACCATGGCCGACACGATCGTCGTCATGGCCGAGGGCAAGGTGCAGCAGGTGGGTTCGCCGACCGAGATCTACCGGAATCCGGCCAATCGCTTCGTCGCCAGCTTCTTCGGGCTCGCCAATCTGATCGAGGCGGAAGTGGCCGGCGCCGGGGCGCTCCGGCTCGGCGGGACCCATACGCTCGATCTGCCCGGCATGCCGGCCGGCCTCGATGCCGGTCGCGCGGTCACGCTGTCGGTGCGGCCGGAGGATGTGCGGCTCGCTGACGAAGGGTCGGAGGCGGGCGGCCTGCCGGGCGAGCTCACCTTCGTGCGCGATATGGGCGCCAGCATCGAGGCGCATGTCGATTGCCTGGGCGGGCGGATCATCAGCGTGATGCCGCCGCGCGACTGGATCGGCGCTGCTGCGCGCGACCGGGTCCTGGTGCAGCTGCCGCCCGATTGCTGCCGCGTGCTGGCGGAATGACGGGCGAGCGGACCGCCATCCGGTGGCGCGAGCTGCTGATCCTCGCCTGGCCCGGCATCGTCATCGCCTGCCTGTCGGTCATCCCGCTTTTTCTTCTGCTTGAGGTAAGCCTCGCGCATCACGAGCCGAGCGGACTCTGGAGCCCCGGATTCGAGCCCGGCAATTTCGCGCAAGCCTTCGATCCGACCACGCTCGCAAGCTTGGGATTCTCGGTCGAGCTGGCGTTGCTCGTGGCCTTCATCGGCACCTCGATCGCCTTTCCGGTGACTTATTTCATCACGCGCATGGGAAGGCGCGCGCAGGTGGTCTGGCTCATCTTCCTGCTGTCGACCCTGTCGCTCTCGGATGTGCTCGTCTCCTTCTCCTGGCAGGTCATGCTGTCGAAACGCATCGGCCTGTCGCAGCTGCTCGTGGCGCTAGGCCTGATGGCCGAGCCGGAATCGCTCTCGCCCAGCTTCGGCGCCGTGGTCAGCTGCTTGGTCTATCTGGTGCTGCCCTTGACCATCCTCCTGCTCTACCCCGGCCTGTCGCGGCTCGACCGGTATGTCGCCGAGGCCGCGCGGACGCTCGGCGCCTCGCCGATCCGTGTGTTCTTCACCGTCACCATCCCGATGATGTGGAGCTCGATCCTGTCGGCGGCGATCCTGTCCTCGATCTTCACCATCGGCGCCTTCGTGGCGCCCCAGGTGCTCGGCCGGCCGGAGCATTGGACGATCGCGGTGCTCATCGGCAAGGCAGCGCTCACCGGCGCCAACCTGCCAGGGGCCGCCGCGATGGCGCTCCTGCTGCTGCTGGTGACGCTCGGCCTCAGCGCCCTCACCACGCTGATCGGGCGCAAGGCAGCATGATGATTTTTCGGTCAGCCGGTGCTGAGAGCCTTCGCGATGCCGGCAAGCTTCGGCTGCGCCTCAGCACCCTGACTGGCCTTGCCGGCGCAACCCGCTTCGCAGCATTGGCGCTCTTCGCGCTCTTCATGGCGGCACCGCTTGTGGTCGTCACCGGCGTCAGCTTCAATGCCACCCGGCGCATGAGCTTTCCGCCGGAGCAGGCGAGCCTGCACTGGTATGCCGTCTTCTTCACCGATCCGGCCTGGCTTTCGGCCTTCCGCGTTTCGCTGCTGATCGCGTGCCTCGCCGCTTTGCTCGCCATGAGCCTGACCCTGCCGCTGGCCTATGCCGTCTGGAAGTATCAGTCGGGCCTGTCCAAGCTCTTAAGCGCGCTCGGTGCCGTGCCGTTCCTGCTGCCGGCCGTGGTGATCTCCGTCGTCTATCTCGTCTTCTGGGATTGGATCGGCCATCCCGGCAAGCTCGAGGACATCGCGATCAGCCATGGCGTGGTGTTCCTGGCTGTGCCGCTCGTCTCGGTCAATCTGGGCTTCCGGCTGATCGACCCAGCCCTCATCGAGGCCGCCGGCACGCTCGGCGCCAACGACACGGCAATCTTCCGCACCATCGTGCTGCCGCTGATCCTGCCTTATGTCGTGTCCGGCATGATCTTCGTCTTCGTGCTCAGCCTCGACGAATATGTCATCGCCTACATGGTGGCGGGGCTGAGCGTCGAGACGCTGCCGATCAAGGTTTTCAACAGCCTGCGGCTCGGATTCGAGCCGACCATGTGCGTCGGCGCCGCCCTCTTCATGCTGGTCGGGATCGTGGCCTTCTCGCTCGTGGCCCTCCTGGGCGACCTGCCGAAGCTCTTGGGTGCCGAAGGCAAATAGCCGCTACGCGCGCCGATCGAGATATTGCCGGGCCAGCACCTGCAGCCGCTCGCGGCCGAAGCTCGGATCATGGCCGGCATGGACGACCCGCGCAGGCAGCTCGGCGAGCCGGTGCATCGTCCTGATATAGGCCGGGATGTCGCCGTCGCTGCCTTCGTCCAGCAGCGGCCCGTCATAGATCGCGTCGCCCGAGAACAGGATGCCCGTCGCCGCTTCCCAAAGGCCGATGCTGCCGGGCGAATGGCCGGGCAGATGCAGCACCTCGAAATGCCGGTCGCCGAGATCGATGACGTCCCCTTCCTCGACCGTCCCGGTCACGGGCGCCGGCAGCAGCCGGTAGGTATCGAGATCGTAACCCTCATGCGGCAGCGCGGTGATGTAGAGCGGGCCCACCTCGTAGCCGGCGCGCTCGAAGCTCTGGATGAGCTCCGCCGGATAATCGTCGCGCCGAAGGCTTGCGCGACCCGCTGGCGCGGACAGACGCTGCGCCTCGATGGGATGGGCGATCCGCTCGGCGAATTCATGGTGCGAGCCGACATGGTCGAGATGGGTATGGGTCGCCACCGCCGTGACGCGCTTGCCGAAGAGGTACTTGGCCGCCTCCTCCAGGCTCGCGATGCCCATGCCGGTATCGATGATGAGATCGCGGTCGCGCCCGCGCACATGCCAGATATTGCATTGCATGAGCGGAATGACATGCGGCTCCCAGATCTTGGTGATGCCGTCGGTCAGGGTTTCGAACTCGAACCAGCGCTCGGCGATGCGGAATGCCATAGTTCCTCGCAATTGATTTGTGGCCTGGCCCTTGCACGGTTTAGGCCATGCCCGATCCTATCCCCGACAACTTTACCGGCCTATGGCGGCGCGAGGTGATCGTGCTGCCGGACGGGCGCCGCGACAGTGCCACGCACGTGCTGTGGCTCCAGACGCGCGGCCTGTTCGCCGATATCCGCGTCCCGGCCGATCGGCCGAAGCGCGCAAATGCCCAAAGCTTTGGCAATTATGATGATGCCGAGCTCATTACGCTCGCGGCGATGCAGGGTTTCGCCGGCGATTTCACCGTCGAGACGAAGGATACTGGAACCAGCTTCTGCCGCTGGCGGCGAAAGCTCGATTTTCAGCCACCCGGTGGTCCGCCGGACGAGGCGGACTGTCATTTCGAGGATGGGTTGCTGATCGAGACCGGCATCCACGGCAACTATCGCGAGGATTGGCGGCGGGAAACGGCTCCGGGAGCGCCCGTCGCGAGCTTCGTGCTCGAGGAGGATGAGGCCGGGCGCTCCGGACTCCTCGTGCTTGCCGGCGATCATTTCATCGAGATCCTGGATCGGCCCGCAGCCTTGCCCAAGGCCGCGTCGCTGGCCGACCTCGTGCAGGCCGATCTCGCCGCCGGTGCGCGCGAGCGAGCGCTCGGAAGGCTCGAGATGAAGATCGCCTATGGCCGCATCGGCGATGGCTGGCGCGTAGCACTCGCCACATTTCCCTGGCTCGAAGGCACGCCGCTCTTCACGGCCTGCCGCTTCACTGGCGATCAACTGAAGATCCGGCCGGACCGGCGCGTCTGGCGCCTTGTCGATTCGAGTTTGCCGGCGGCCGAGCTCGCCCGGCTTTTCCCGCAGAGGGGTCCATGACCGCCGCTTTCGACCGTATTCCGCTCGTCGATATCGCACCGCTGCTCGGCACTGATCCGGCCGCCAAAGCCAAGGTCGCGGCCGAGCTTGCCAATGCGGCGAGCGAGGTGGGCTTCCTCTACATCACCGGCCACGGCATTGCCCAGACGACGATCGACGGGTTGCAGGAAGCGGCGGAGGATTTCTTCGCGCTGCCCATGGTGGTGAAGCAGAAATACTATATCGGCCTCTCGACCTGCCATCGCGGCTACGTACCGCGTGGCGAGGAGGGGCTCTACGAGGCCAATCCCGGCATCACCGATCTCAAGGAAGCGTTCGATACCGCACTCGATCTGCCAGCCGACGATCCCGATTATCGCGCTGGCAACCGCATGCTCGGTCCCAATGTCTGGCCGGCCGAGCTGCTCGCCTTCCGCGCCCAGGTCACGAACTATTATCAGGCGGCGATCGATCTCGGCCGCCGCCTGTTCGGCGGCTTTGCGCTCGCGCTCGGGCTCGATGAGAATCATTTCGAGCCCCATCTCACCAAACCCACCTCACAGCTCCGGCTCATCCACTACCCGGCCAACGAGCGCGAGGACGGCACCAGCAATTGGGGCATAGGTCCCCATACCGATTTCGAATGCTTCACCATCCTGCATTCGACCCAGCCTGGGCTTCAGGTGCAGAATTCGGCCCAGCAATGGATCGACGCCCCACCCGTTCCCGGCGCTTTCGTCGTCAATATCGGCGACATGCTGGAAGCCTGGTCGAACGGCCGCTTCGTCGCGACCGGCCATCGCGTCCTCAAGACGCCGCGCGAGCGTTACAGCTTTCCGCTCTTCTGCGCGCTCGATTACGCGACCAAGGTCGAGCCGATGCCAGCCTTCTGCAGCACCGATCATCCAGCGCGCTTTCCCGCCATCATCGCAGGCGAGCATTTGGAGGCACAGACCATCCGCGCCTTCCGCTATCTCCGCACTTTGCTCGATGCCGGCAAGATCAGTTTCCCGGCGTCTGACATTGGAGGCAGTGCATTCGGCCACGATCGCTTGAAAGTCGCTGACTAGCTGCGCTGTAACAGCATTTACATTTTGATTCCATGTCATCTGCCGCCGATCTGGAACCAGCGGAACAAATGCGCCGTTGAACTAGCGCGTCATTTGCTAGAGAGCATCGAGGAGATCTGTGATGCGCGGCTATTTGTCTTTGGCGGCGATCGCCGCAATTTCGGTTGCGTTGTCTGCTTGCGGTGAAACCCCGGGCTGCCGGGCTTTGACGGGTGCTGGTATTGGCGCTGCGGGCGGTGCGGTGCTGGGTGCTCTAGGCGGCAATCCCGCTGCGGGCGCCTTGGCTGGCGGTGTCGCCGGCGGTGCCGTCGGTGGTCTGACCTCGCCGGACCAGGTCTATGCCGGCAGCGCGCCCTGCGATTAAGCCGATCTGAAGCCGATCAAAAGGGCCGGGCGACCCGTCTGCGGACGAGCCCGGCCCTTCTTCTTTGCGCGTGGTAAACCGCGGCGCGTGCCGCCGCAATGTTCGGGCAACTTATCGACGCGATCCGCGTTGATGTCGGCACGAGCAAACCTGCGGCGCAAAGACGAATGATAAGCGAGCCTTCCGAGCCGGCAGGGCGTATCTATTGCCCCGATTGCGGCCTTGCCCAGCGTCTGGCGCCCTTGCCGCGGCATTCGATCGCCGCCTGCAGGCGCTGCGGCGCGACCTTGCTGCGGCACGTGCCCAGCGGAATCATGCTGGCCCTTGCCATGGCGCTGGCGGCCGGCCTGCTGCTGCTTCCAGCCAATCTCGAACCGCTTCTCACCGTCTCCTTCGAGGGTGCCGAGCGGCAAAATCTCATGGTCACCGGCATGAGCGCGCTCTGGCAGAGCGGCTTTCCCCTGCTCGGCACCCTGGTCGGCGCGCTCACCGTCGTGACGCCGATCCTGTGGCTCATGGCGCTGGTGCCGGTGCTGGCGGTGCTCGCCCGCGGCGAGCACCGGCCTTGGCTCGGCCATCTCTTCCGGTACGCCGAGCATCTCAGGCGCTGGAGCATGAGCGAGGTCTATCTCCTGGGCGCGCTCGTGGCCTATACCCGCATCCAGGCGGTGGCGGGGGTCCAGGTGGCGCTCGGCGGCTGGGCCTTCGTGGGATTTGCCCTCCTTGTGCTGCTGATCGACCGCGTGCTCGATCGTCAAGCCGTCTGGGACGCGATCGGTCCCGGTACTGCCCCGAATGCCGAAGGCGGGGCGGTCATCGATTGCCTCGATTGTCGCCGGATAACGGCGGACTCGGCCGTGGGCGAGCGCTGTCCGCGCTGCGGTGCGCGGCTCCATCGGCGCAAGCCCAATTCGCTCCAGCGCACGGCCGCCTTCGCCCTCGCGGCCTTCCTCCTCTACATCCCGGCCAATGCCATGCCGATCCTCCGAATCGTCCGCTTCGGCCGCGACGATCCGGCGACGATCTTCTCCGGCGTGCGCGAGCTGCTCGCGGCCGATCTCTGGCCGCTGGCCGCCATTGTCTTCACCGCTTCGATCCTGGTGCCGCTCTTGAAGCTCAGCGGCCTCACCTGGTTCCTGATCGCGATCCGGCTCGGCGCCACGCGCGCGGTCATGGCCCGCACCCGGCTCTATCGCTTCATCGAGGGCATCGGACGCTGGTCAAACATCGATGTCTTCATGCTGTCGATCCTGACGGCACTCGTCCAGTTCGGCGCCTTCACTCGGGTCGAGGCCGAGCCGGGAGCGGTTGCCTTCGCGGGGGTCGTGATCCTGACCATGCTCGCGTCTCAATCCTTCGATCCGCGGCTGATGTGGGATCGCGTCGGAGCTGCGGCATGAGCGAGGAAGGGCAAGTCCGGATCCGGCGCAGCCGGCTCATCCAGCTGGTCTGGCTGCTGCCGATCGCCGCCTTCCTCACGGTGGTCTGGATCGGGGTCCACACCTTCAGCGAGGAGGGACCGACCATCACCATCACCTTCCTCTCCGCCGACGGGCTCGAGGCAGGCCATACCAAGATCCGGCACAAGAATGTCGATATCGGCACCGTCAAGACGGTGAGCCTGACGCCGGATCTGAGCCGGGTCGAGGTGACGGCCGAGATGGACGAGAAGGTGGCGAGCCATGTCACCACGAATTCGCGTTTCTGGATCGTGCGCCCGCGTGTCAGCCCGGCCGGCATCAGCGGTCTCGGCACCCTCGTCTCGGGCGCTTATATCGAGATGGATCCGGGCACTGATGGCGAGGGGACGGATCATTTCGTCGGGCTCGAGGAGCCGCCGGTCGTCGATGTCGAGGATGTGCCGGGCACGCGCTTCACGCTCCATGCCTCGGATCTTGGATCGGTCGATCAGGGTTCGCCCGTCTATTTCCGCGGCTTCAAGGTGGGCGAGGTGCTGGGCGCGTCCTTGAGCAAAGAGGCGACCCATGCCGACGTCATCATCTATGTGCGGGCACCCTATGACCGGCTGGTTCATCCCGAGAGCCATTTCTGGAATGTGAGCGGCCTCGCCATCTCGGCTGGTGCTGGGGGCCTGCGTGCCAATACCCGCTCGCTCGAAGCGCTGGTCGCGGGCGGCATCTCGTTCGAGACGTCCGATACGGCGCTCGCCGGCGCTCCCAGCCCGAAAAATGCCGAGTTCACCCTGTTCAATGACCAGGACACGGCGGAGGAGCAGCCGCAAGGCGCGCCCGTCAATTACATCGCCTATTTCCCCGGCACGGCGCAGGGCGTGACGCCTGGTGCGGCGGTCGTTCTTATGGGTATGCGCATCGGGCTCGTCACCGATGTCCATCTCAACTTCGATCCGGCCAACGGCACGCTGCGCGCACCGGTGACAATTGAGATCGACCCGAAAATGCTGCCGGTGGCACTCGATGTGCCGGAGTCCTCGGCCAACGTCGTCAATCACACGCTCGACCGGCTGGTTGCCCAAGGGCTCCGCGCCAAGCTCGCATCCGGCAACATTCTGACCGGCCAGCGCTTGGTGTCGCTCGAATTCGTGCCCGATGCATCATCGGCCAAGATCCAATATGACGGGCCGACGCCCGAGCTGCCGACGGTCGATTCGGCCGACCTTACCTCGCTCACGGCGTCTGCCGGCAAGTTCATGGACAAGCTCGCAGCACTCCCCATTGCCGAGATCGGCGCCAGTCTGCATGACGTGATCAGCCATATCGACCAGGCGACCTCGGGACCGGAACTGGCGCGCTCGATGAAATCGCTCGATCGCACACTCGCCAATCTCGATCAGATCACCCAGCAGGCCAACAAGGAGATCGGCCCGACGCTCGAAAGCCTGCACCGCACCGCCGACGCGGCGCAGCAGACGCTCGAGGCGGCGCAGCGGCTGATGGGCAGCGGCGGCGACCGCAGCCGCGACCTGCCGGCCATGATCCACGAGCTGACCGATGCCGCGCGCTCGATCCGGGCACTCACCGACTATCTCGACCAGCATCCGGAAGCGCTGCTGCGCGGCCGCGCAGCGCCTTAAGCGAGCGAGCCATGCCCTATCGTCCCGCCCTGATGTTCTCTTTGTTCCTGGCGCCGGTCCTCGCCATGCTGCTCGCCGCCTGTTCGAGCCCGCCGACTCGCTTCCACACGCTCGATCCGGTCGCACCCGCGGCCGCTCCTGCGACGGCCGCTCTCGTGCCCCCGATCCGGCTCGACAGCGTCACCTTGCCGGCGGAGCTCGACCGGCCCGAGATCGTGCGGCGCGCCGGGCCTGGACGCCTCGATGTCGCGGAAAGCGACCGCTGGGCCGGATCGCTCGATCAGCTGGCGCGCCAGGCGTTGGCCGAGGATCTGGCACACCGCCTGGCGCCCGGCTCGACCGTGCGGCCCGACGATCCGGCGCCGCCGCAGCATCTGCGCGGCCTCGATGTCGAGATCGACCGGTTCGAGGGCGATCTCGGCGGCCATGTGACGCTCGACGCCCACTGGACGCTGTTGCTCGACGGCAAATCGGGGCATGGCGAGGTGCTGCTCGAGCTTCCGGCCGGCGCCGGCGATATCGACGCGACGGTGACGACCATGAGCGAGGCGCTCGGCGTGCTCGCCGATCGGATCGCCGGCTCGTTCAAGCCCTAGCAAGGGTGAGATAGATGCTGTCGACCCATTCCTCGCCGATCTTATAGGTGCGCTCGGCGCGGCCGGTCTCGGCGAAGCCAAGCCGTTTCAAAAGGCCGAGGCTCGCGGCATTGCGCGGATCGACATCGGCCACGATTGCCGGGATCGGGAAATGCTCGAACACATGAGCGACAACGGCACCGACCGCCTCGCGCGCCAGGCCTTTGCCCCATCGGCTCGGATGCAGGATGAAACCTATCTCCGGCAATTGGTAGAAACCGGCCTTGCCGATGACCTCGCCTTCATGCTCGACGACGAAATCGTCGCTCTCCTCGGGCGATGAGGCGATCATGCCGTCGAGCCAGGCGCGCGTCTGCTCGAGATCGGAATGCGGCAGCGTCGACCAGTAGCGCATGGCCTCCGGGTCGCTCAGCACGCGATGAAATGCCGCGAGATCGTCGGCGCGGGCTCGGCGCAGCCTGAGACGAGCTGTCGTGATTTCGTCAGATATGCCCGGCCCCCTGTGCTGCCAGGATCGAATCCGCCTCGGCCGCTTCGCTGCTGGTGCGGTTGAAATAGGCGTTGAGCAGCACGGCGGCAAGCGAGCTCATGATGATGGCGTCGCCGAAGATCGGCTTCAACACCGGCGGCATGATGTGGAAGAAATTGGGCGAGACGATCGGGATCACGCCGAAGCCGATCGATATCGCGACGATCAGCACATTGTGCCGCTGGCCGGCGTAATCGACCGTGGCGAGGATCTTGATCCCGGTCGCGGCGACCATGCCGAACATGATGAAACCCGCCCCGCCCAGCACGCATTGCGGCACCGAGGCCACGATGAAGGCGAGCTTCGGTACCAGCCCCAGCGCCAGCATGATCACGCCGGCGGTGGCACAGACCCAACGGCTATAGACCTGCGTGACGCCGACGAGGCCGATATTCTGGGAGTAGGAGACATAGGGGAAGGTGTTGAAGATGCCGCCGATCAGCGTGCCCAGCGCATCGGCCCTGAGGCCGCGCTTGATGTCCTGCGGCCCGACGGCGCGGCCGGTCATGGTGCTGAGCGCCAGGAACATGCCGGTCGCCTCGATGAAGACGATGGTGACGACGAGGCACATGATGAGGCAAGGCACGAGCTCGAAGCTCGGCAGCCCGAATTGCAGCGGCAGTACGATCCGGACCCAGGCCTCGGCGCCGAGACCCGTGAAGTCGGTCCAGCCAAGCGCCAGGGTCACCACATAGCCCACACCGATGCCGATCAGCACCGCCATATTGGCGAGAAAACCGCGGGCGAACTTGATGATGAGCAGAATCACGAGCAGCACCAGGGCCGCCACGCCCAGATATCCAGCAGCACCGAAATCGGCCGCATTGGCGCCGCCGCCGGCCCAGTTGATGCCGACCCGCATCAGCGAGATGCCGATCATGGTGATGATCGTGCCCGTGACGACCGCCGGAAAGAATCGCAGCACCTTGTGCACGAAGGGTACCACCGCGAGCCCGAAGAGCCCGCCCGTCAGCACCGCGCCATAGATGCCGTTGAGGCCGACGCCCGGCATTTCCGCCATCGCCAGCATGGGGGAGATCGAAACGGCGGTGACGCCCATGATCACTGGCAGCCGGATGCCGAACGGCCCGATGCCGATCGTCTGAATCAGCGTGGCGATGCCGCAGGCGAAGAGGTCGGCATTGATGAGAAGCGCCAGCTGATCCTTGGCGAGGTGCAAGGCGCCGCCGATGATCAGGGGTACCGCCACCGCATTGGCATACATCACCAGCACATGCTGCAGGCCGAGCGCGAACAGCCTCGGCGGCGGCAGGACCTCATCGACAGGATGCACGGGCTCGGACATGGCGGTGGCTCCTCACGCTGGGGGCGAGAGGGCCATATGCATAAAGCGGGCCGGGGTTGATGGGCAGCAGCGCGCGGCGCATATCTCGGTGATGGCGAGCTCGACCCATGCCGACCGCATCCGCCTGGTCCGCGACAAAGAGAGCGGCATCGAAGCGCTCGAGGCGCGCTTTGCCGCCCATGCCTATGATCTCCATCGGCACGAGGAATGGCTGGTCGGCGTCACCGGCCACGGCATCCAGGATTTCCTCTGCCGCAAGGTCCGCCAGCGCAGCACGCCCGGCCGCGTCATCCTGATGGAGCCGGGCGAGGTGCATGACGGACAAGCGGGCAATGAGGACGGCTTCGCCTATCGCATGCTCTATCTGCCGCAGCCTTGGCTCAAGGCCGGGCTGGCTCAGCTCGGCTGCATCGGAGAGCCCGGCGTCCGCTCGATCCTGTCGGATGATCCGCCGCTAGCGATTTCGATCTGGCGCGCTTGCGAGGCGCTTTCCGATCACCCTGAAAGGCTGGCGCGGGACGCCGCACTCGACGCGGTCCTTCTGCGGCTGCGCGCATCGCTGGGTTGCTCGGCGCCGGCGCTTGGCCGCGGTCGCGACAGCCGCGCCGCGCGACGGGCGCGGGAGCAGCTCGACGCTCTGCCCGACAAGACGATCGGCGCCGATGCGCTGGCGCGCGAGGCGGGGGCGGCCGACCGGTTCCAGCTCGCCCGCGCCTTCCGCGCCGCTTACGGCACCTCGCCGCATGCCTATCTGGTCCAGGCTCGCCTGATGCGTGCGCGGAGCTTGCTCGCCGCGGGCGATGCACCAGCCGATGTCGCGGCCGCCTGCGGCTTCGCCGATCAGAGCCATTTGGGTCGCTGGTTCCGCCGTGCCTATGGGCTGACGCCCGCCGCCTATCGCCGTTTCTGCACGGGCGTTCCAGACGAGGCCATCGGGATCGGCTGAGATGCCGGCTTCGCAGCAAGTCGAAGGCAGGCACGATGTTCGAGACGAAGGTGGCGATCCTGGTGCAACAGGATCTGGCCGTCTGGCAGAAGCTGAATGTAACGGCGTTCCTCGCCACCGGCATCGCCGCCAGCGCACCGGATGCGATCGGCGAGCCTTATCGGGATGCTGCCGGCCGCAGGCATGCGCCCATGATCATCCAACCGGTCCTGATCTTCGTGGCGGGGCCGGAAGGGCTGCTGCGCGCCTATCGCCAGGCGATCGATCGCGATCTCACCCGCGCCGTCTATGTCCGTGCGATGTTCTCGACTGGCCATGACGCGGCCAATCGTGCCGTCTTCCTTGAAGAGCCGGCCGACAGCCCGGATCTCGTCGGGCTCGCTTTACGCGGGCCGAAGAAGGATGTCGACAAGGCCGTGAAGGGCCTCGCCCTCCACGGCTGATCAGCTCTGCGGCACAGCCTTCAGATAGTCGATCGCATCGGCCCGCACGGGTGCCAGGAAGGTCAGCGACGAGGCCAGCGCCCCTACCAGCGTCGCATGCGACCGGCCGGGATAACTCTTGCGCATGACCGGCACGCCCAGCGATTTGAGCTTCGCCTCGAGCCGGTCGGCATTGACCACGCCCACCACCTCGTCATCGCCGGCCAGCATCAGGAAGGCCGGCGGTGTGCCGGCATCGGCGGCGTCGGCCGCCATGTTCGGCCTGCCGTCGGGCGGATCGAGGATCAACGCGTTTTCGGGGTCGGGCTTGAACTGGTACGGGCCGGCCATGCCGATCCAGGCTTTGACGAGACTGCGGTCGGGGCCGAGATATCGCGGATCGCAGGCCAGCATCGCGGCGTTGTAGGCACCGGCCGAATGACCCATCAGCACGATCGGACGCGGGCTGCCGTCGGGACGCTTCAGATGCTTGGCAATCCAGCGCGTGGCGGTGGCGCCATCCTCGACGAAGGCCGGGAAGGTCACATCCGGATAGAGCCGGTAATCGGCCACGACCGTGACGAAACCGGCACTCGCCAGGCTTTCGCCGACGAAGCGATAGCTCGCCTTGTCACCCATCTTCCAATTGCCGCCATAGAAGAACAGCACGACCGGCCGATCCGGATCCTCGCCCTTGAGCGGGTGGTAGATGTCCAGCCGCTGGCGGATATCGTTGCCATAGGGCTGATCGAGCTCGGCCCGGTAATCGCCCGAGGGCGTGATCGCATCGACGAATCCCAGCGCCGTGCAGCCGCCCAAGGGCAGCAGCGTCAGGAAGATGCCGAAGCGCAGCAGGTGCTTAAGGCGACGGGTCATACTCATTCCCATAATCGAGCGCGATCATTCGATTGGATGCAGGGGAATTGCAACCATGATAAGGGGGTGATCAGACGCTCTTCACCATCCGCAGCACGGCGAGCGTGCCGCCGCCGGGGAGCGGAACCTCCTGCCGCTCACGGCCGACATAACCGCGCTCGCGATAGAGCGCGATGCCGGTCAGGGTCGAGGCCAGCTCGAAACGGGTAAACCCGAACTCGCGCGCGGCGGTTTCGCAGGCCTCCAGCAGCCGGCTGCCGATGCCGCGCCGCGCATGATCGGGATCGATGAAAAAGGCGCGGATGCGCGCCGCATCCACGGCCGGATCGAGGGGTGCATCGTCCCGGTTGGCGACCGAATCGGCGCCATAGAGCGTTTTGCGCCGGCTCCAGCCGCCGCATCCGACGATCTTGCCCTCCTCCTCGACGACGAGATAGCTGCCGTCGCGGATCAGCTGGCGATCGACGCCATAGACCGATCCCAATGCCTTGGTCAGCTGGTCGGGCGTGTAGTCCTGCGCCTGCAGGCCCAGCACCGAGCGCCGGATCAGCGCTTCCAGCACCGGCACCTCGTCGAGCGTGGCCGGCCGGATCGTCAACATCGTGGGTTCCTAGAGAGGATCCCGCTGCAGCGCCTGGCACAGGCAGTGCGGGCCGCCGCCGCCGAGGGTGTAGAGCGAGAGATCAGGGTCATAAACCCTTATACCATGGGCACGCATGCGGTCATTCAGGCTGACATTGCCCTTGGTCGAGAGCACGCGGTCGTCGCCCAGGCTGACGAGGTTGCATCCCAACTGCATCGCGTCGCGATAGCTGACCGGCAGGATCTCGTAGCCGCGCGCCTTCAAGAGCTCGAGGAACCAGGACTGATGCGCGTCCTCGGCGACAGCGACGAGCCGGTCGTTGATGAAGCCGACCGAGACATCGAGATGCACGAAATAGGGCGGGAAGGGCACGGCGAAAGCGTCCCAGCCTTCTGCCTTGAACCAGCCGCAGACTTGCTCGGCCCCATCCTTCTCCGAGCGCTCGCCGCCATAGCCGCACAGCACCAAGCCTGGGCGAACGACCATCAAATCGCCGCCCTCGAAATGGCCGGCGGTGACCATGTTCCAGATCGGGATGCCCTGCTCCTGGTAGAATTTGAGCACAAGCGCATAATCGCCGCGGCGGAAGCGGGTCTGCATCATGGTCACGACCGCGCCGAACGGGGTCATGAAGCTCGAATCGCGGGCGAAGACGCTGTATTTGAGCTCCGGCCGTGCATCCAGCCAATGGCAGGCGACACCCGCCGCCTCGTAGGCATCGACCATCTCGCGATGCTGCGCCTGCGCCTTCTGGGCATCGAAGGGCAGATCCTGGGCCAGCGTCTGACGGGCGACGGCACTGACCGGCCGCCATTCGAAGAAATCCGGCCGGCCGAGCAGCACATGGCGCAACGTGCCGGTTTCGGAATTGAGGCCCCAGGGCAGGGTCATGGCAATACCTCGAAATGCGCTTCAGTGGGGGCGCCGGCATTGATGCAGACGATGTCCTGCGGACAGGCGGAAAAGGCCATCACGCAATCCATCTCGGCGCGGAAGAGGACATGGTCGCCGGGCTTGGACGCCGGCTCGAGCCAGCGGATCGAACCGTCGGCGGCGACCGGGATATTCATCCAGAGATTCAAGGGCGAGGGCGTTTCCGGCGGCACGAGGCCAAGCTCGGCGAGGCCTTCCTTGAGATTGTCGGTGCAATTGTCGTGATAATCGGCCACGCCGAGGCCCTGATAGCGATAAATGTCGCAGGCCGCGATGAAGGTGTCGTGGATCCCGGGCGAGGTGTCTTCGAGCAGTGTCAGGATCGGCCGGCGCCGGTTGGTGACGAGCTTGTCGCCCGGCTTCGGAGAGATCCGGTCGATCGCGGCCCGCATATGCTCCATCGACAGGAACTCGCTGAGATCAGGATCGGCGAAGGCCCAAGTGTCGACGACCTGATGGCCATGCGTGTTGACCACCTTCAGCATCTGCCCGGCTTTCAGCCTGACGGCACGGCCGCGGCGCTGCGGGATCCGTTCCAACATCACGGGAACTCCTTGCGGATCGCGTCGGTCACGTCGCGCGCATAGTCGGCGGCGAGAAGCGCGCCCTTCTGGGCACTGGCACCGCCGGCGGGCGACAGCACCCCCGAGCAGGGCACCCATTGGGTGCGCGTCGGATACATGTCGTAAGGCGGGAAATCGGCCGGCGGGTCGCTCGGCAGGACCGAGAGATCGACCAGATCCGGATGGAGATGCAGCATGAGCGAGGTTTCCATCACGGCGGCATGCTCCAGCGCATAGCCCGGGAAACCCTCGGGAAAGATCTTGGCGAGCGTCTCGGGTCGGGTGAAATCCCAATATTCGAGCCGCAGGATCTGCATGTCGCCGATCCCGTCATAGCGCAGCTCGCGCATCGCCAGGTCGATGCCCTCGATCGTGAACATCATATTCTCGTAATGCCCGTTGATCATGACCAGGCGGCGCACGCCATGGCGTGCCAACTCCTTGATGATGTCGCGCAAAAGATGGGCGAGCGTGTCGGCATCGAGGCTGGTGGTGCCGCAGAAATGATTGCCGCCGCCCATCTTGGGCTGCGATTTGTAGCCAAAGGCCACGACGGGCGCGACGATGGCGCCGAGCTCGATCGCCACCGACTTCGCGATGGCGGTGGCGAGCATCGCATCGGTGCCCATCGGCAGATGCGGCCCGTGTTGCTCGGTGGCGCCGACCGGCAGGATGACGAGCGATCCCGCCTCGATCCGGCGCTGATACTCGGTCCAGCTGAGCTCGTTCATCAGAATGCGTTCGGGCATCCTCAGCCTCCCATCACAGCGCCGCCATTCACCCCGATCGTCTGTCCGGTCATGAAACTGGAGCCCGGCCCCATCAGGAACCGGATGACGCTCGCGATTTCCTCGGGCCGCCCGATCCGCTTCAAGGGGTTGCCGCTTTCGACCGCCCGCCAATGCGGATCGAGGCTGTCCCAATCGAGCATCGGCGTATCGGTCGGGCCGGGCGCCACGGTGTTGACCAGAATGTCCGGTCCGAATTCACGCGCCCAGCAACGGGTCATGGCGGCGACCGCGGCCTTGGAGGCGCAATAGGCGGCATGGCCTTCGCGGCCGAGGGCGGCCAGCTCCGAGCCGATCGTGACGATGCGCCCGCCGGTGCCGCGCCGTTTGAGGCAGCGGACGAAAGCGCGCACGGCCAGGAACGTACCGGTAAGATTGACCGCCAGCACGCGCTCGAAATCCGCGAGGCTGGTCTCGACGAGCGGCGACGCGGTAAAGATGCCGCCCGCATGAACGAGGCCGGTGAGCCCGCCCAGACACCGGTCGGCCGCTTCGATCGTGGCATTGACGGCGCCCTCGTGGCGGAGATCGGCGATGAAGCTCGGATGCGTGGATCTGGGGATCTCGACGCGATCGAGGAGTGCGAGATTGGCGCCCGCCGCAGCCAAGGCGTCCGCCGCCGCGCGGCCGATGCCGCTGGCGGCACCTGTCACCAGGATCGCGTGGCCTTTGAGCTCACTCATCCCTGGAACTCGCCGCGATCGATGCCCAGCGCCTGGCCGGTGACACTGTCGGCCAGTGGACTCGCAAGATAGAGGTAGAGGCCGGCAACGTCGGCCGGCTCCATCAGGCCGGGCAGCGATTGCGCCGCCAGGATCTCGTCCAACATCGCTGATTCGGGGCGCCCGGATCGCACTGCCATCACCGAGAGCGAGCGCAGCGACGCCTCGGTCCGGACCCAGCCGGGACAGACGGCATTGACGGTGATCCCGCGCGGCCCGAGCTCCTTGGCGAGCGAGCGGGTCAGGCCGATGACGGCATGCTTGGTCGCGATATAGGCAGCGAATTCGGCGACCGCCGACTTGCCCCAGACCGATGCGGTGTTGATGATCCGCCCGCCGCTACCCAAGCGCCCGACGAGCGCCCGCGTCACCGCCCAGGTGCCGCCGATATTGATCTCGACCATGCGGGCGAACAGGCGGTCGGTCTCGGGGTCGGGATCGTCGATCGGCGTGATCCGCTCGAGCCCGGCATTGTTGACGAGCACGTCGAGCGCCTCGATCTCGACAACGACCGCCTTGAGCTCGTCCGGCTTCGTGATGTCGCAGCGCCAGGCGCGCACCCGCCCGCCGTAACGCCGCTCGAGCTCGCTCGCGGCCGCGTCGATCGCCGGATCGTCGGCGAGGATGGCGAGGTCGGCGCCGGCGGCGGCGAAGGCGTGCGCGATGCCGAGCCCGATGCCGCGGCTGGCCCCGGTGACGAGCACCGACTTGCCGGCAAGGTCGAATCCGATCATGCGGCGCGTTCGGCCGGCCGCGCGGATGTCAGCTGGGAAGCCAGGAACCGCTGGAAGCGCCAGACCGGCTCTTCGAGATGGCTCAGGCGCCCGCGCACGGCCCGGCTCGAACGCAGGCCGCGCTGCACGCCGATATTCACCTCCATATCCTCGCGATGGAATTGGCTGAGCAGCCGCCCTTCCTCTTCCAGCCGGGCCGCGAAATCGGGATCTTCCTGGTTCTCGGGCAGCAGCAGCATGCTGGTGGTCAACAGGCAGCGCTCGGCCGAGACCGGCAGCAGCCGGAACCACATGGCGCGGTCCGGCCCGGTCAGGAACATGAAACAGGGGAAGCCCACGAACACGCTCCATTCCGCCTGCTGCTGGCGGGTCAGCCCCTTGATCGGGCGGAAGCCCGCCGGCGGATTCTTGGCGAGCTCCGGCTTATAGGGCAGGTGCGCGCACAGGAAATTGCCGGTCTGCGGCTCGGTCCAGGTCATGTGCGCCGGCATCACCGTATTGAGCGTGTGATGATGCGAGCCCAGGTGATGATAGGATTCGGCCCAGTTTTCGATCATCACCTTCCAATTGAACGGGCAATCCCATTCGAGCTCGACCATCAGCTCCATCTCGCCCAGGCGCCAGGGCGCCACGCGGCGCTGGAAATCGGCGAATTGGGTCTCGATCGGGGCGGCGGTGCCGCTGAGGTCAACGAAGACGAAACCTTCCCAAATGGCCGAGCGGATCTCGGCCAGTCGCCAATCCTCCTTGCGGAAACCGTCGGCCAGGTGCATTTCCGGACAGCCCTTGAGCGCACCGTCGAGCTCGAAAGACCAGCGATGATAGGGGCAGACCAGGATGCCGGCGTTGCCCTTGGTTGCTGCACCGCTTTCCGGCGACATGACATCCATCGCCCGATGCGGGCAGACGCGCGACAGCACGCGAATGACATCGTCCTTGCCGCGGATGACGGTCAGCGGCTCGTCCAGGAGCTCGAGATTGAGGTAATCGCCCGGCGCCTTCAGCTGCGAGACATGGGCGACGGTGAGCCAGCCGCGCTTCAGCACGGTCTCGACCTCATGCTCGAAGAAATCGGGGTCGGTATAGACCTGGCGCGGCAGCGTGATCGATTCCTTGAGGGGCAAGGCTGCGGTTTCAGCGATGTCGCGGCAGAGTTCTTTGACGCTCGGCTTCATGCGGCGGCTCCGGTTCTTGGTTCGGCGGTTCGGACCATCTGACGGACCCGGTTCCGCAGATGGAAAAACTGGTCGCTCTCGCGCAGTGCGGCGTCGCGCTCCGGCCCGAGCTCGGCGGCCACGTCGATCTCGTGCATGAGGCGCGCCGGACGGCTCGAGAACACGATGATGCGGTCGGCCAGGAACACGGCCTCCTCGACATCGTGGGTCACGAAGATGATCGTCTTGGCGTCCTGCTGCTGAATGCGCCGAAGCTCGGCCTGGAGGTCCTCGCGCCGCTGGGCGTCGAGAGCGCCGAACGGTTCGTCCATCAGCAGCACATCGGATCCGGCGGCCAGCGTGCGGGCGATGGCGATGCGCTGGCGCATGCCGCCCGAGACGCGGTTGGGATAGGTGTCGGCGAAATCACTGAGGCCGACGAGATCGAGATAATGCTTGAGCCGGTCGCGTTTCTTGGCCGGCGAAAGGTCGAGCCGGTATTTCATGCCGAAGGCGACGTTCTGGGCGACGGTGAGCCACGGAAAGCAGGAGTAGGATTGGAACACCATGCCGCGCTCGCGGCTGGGCCGTCCGACCGGCTCGCCATCGAGCCGAATCTCGCCGGTCGTGGGCGTCTCGAGCCCGCCGACCATGCGCATGAGCGTGGTCTTGCCGCAGCCCGACGGGCCCAGGAATACCACCAGCTCGTTGCGCCGGACGGCGAGATCGAAGGTCGGCGCCACCACCTCGAGCCCGTCGAAGCGCTTCGAGATGCCGTCGAAGGTGAGCCAAGGGCGGGCCATGATCAGAGATACCGGAAGAGGCGCCGGTGCAGCGCGCGCAGGAGCTGGTCGGTAAGGAGGCCGATGATGCCGATCGCGACGACGCCGGCCATCACCTCGGCCGTGTTCATGTAGCGGCGGGCGGTCCAGATGACGAAGCCCAGGCCACTGTCGGCGGCCACGATCTCGGCGATGATGAGATAGGTCCAGCACCAGCCGAGTGTCACGCGCAGATTGTCGAAGAGGCTCGGCAGCATCGCCCTGAAGGCCACATCGCTCAGCATCTGCGCCGGCCGGGCGCCCAGCGTATAGGCGATCTCGACATATTCCTGCGGCACGCGGCGCATATCGTCGGCGACCAGCAGCAGCAGCTGGAAGAAGGTGCCGAGCCACAAAAGGAAAATCTTGGTCTCTTCGCCGACGCCGAACCAGATGATGCTGAGCGGCACCAGCGCCGGCACCGGCAGGTAGCGGATGAAATCGACGATCGGCTCGAGGGCGGCACCGACACCGCGAAAGCCGCTCATCAGGATGCCGAGCGGGATCGCCATGGCAGCGGACAAGAGGAAGGCGCCCCAGACCCGGACCGACGAGATTCCGGCATGCCAGAGCAGATGCTTGTCGAGGATCATCTGCCACAAGGTCGCCAGCGTGACGCTGGGCGGTGGTAGGAAGATGGCATTGGTGACGCCCCAGCGAGCCGACGCTTCCCAAAGGCTAAGCAGCGCCGCCCCGGCGCCGACCGAGATGAGAAGGGCGGTGCGCCGCGGCAGATGGCCGCGAAAGACGAAGAGCTCACTCCTGCGCGGTGCCCGCTTCGGCGTGCGGGCACTCCGGGGGTGAGGCAGCGGAGGGGCTTCGATGTCGGTCATCTCGGTCAGCCGCCGATATCGGCGGCCGAGACCTTGCCGATGATCGAATTGTCGATCTGCTTCTCCGCCTTGAGCTCGTGATCGGCGGCACCATTCTCGAGATTGAGCTGCATCACGGTGGCGAAGGTCGGATAGAGGGCACCCGGTGCCCCCGGTTTGCCCATCAGCTCGGCAGCCCGTTCATAGGATGTGTAGACGAGGCTGCCTTCGATCGATTCCTCGAAATCCTTGGGCGTCAAATTGAAGCTCGGCGCCGCGCGCTTGATGAAGTCGGCCCGATCGGTCTTGAAATAGGCTGCCGCCTTGTACAGGCCGATCAGGAATTTCCGGTACTTGTCCGGATTGGCCTCGAGGTCGTCCTGGCGCACGATCAGCGTGTCGACGATGAGGCCGGGATAGTCGCGCGACGAGACGAGCACATGCGGCTTGCGGGCAGCATCCTTGTCGATCGTCTGCGACAGGAAGGGCTCGAATGTGGCGATGGCCGCGATCGAGGAATCGTTGAAGACCGGCACCGTGTCGGCGGTCGAGATCTCCTTGATCTCGACATCCTTGAGGCTGAGCCCGCTCTTCTTCAGCTCCAATTGCAGCAGAAGACGGCCTGGGATATTGGGCTCGGACGCCACGATCTTGCCCTTGAGGTCGGCAGCGCTCTTGACCGCACCGTCGATGATGACGCCGTCACCGCCCAAGGATTCATCGATCGTGCCGATGATGATGCCGGGCGTCGCCTCGTCGCGCGGCCGGCCCTGATATTCGCCGACCGTGCGCATATCCATCTCGATATCGCCGTGCGCCATCGCGGCCATCACATTGGGGCGCTCATCCTCGAACTTGATGTCGACCGCGATGCCGAGCTGCTTGAAATAGCCCAGATCATTGGCGACGAAGACCGGGGCGAAGCCGCTCCAGGTCGGGCACAGGATACGGATCTGGTTGTCGGCCCGGGCCGGTTCGGCGGAAAAGGTGGCGAGAAGGGCGAGGGCCGCCAGTGTGACTCGACCTCGGATATGCATGACACCGTCCTCGCCTTTGCCGGCCGCGCGCCGGCCCCGGATCTTGCTGACTTGAGATCGATGGCTAAGCAATTGGCGCGCCATCGATGGCTCGACTGCCCAATCCGTCGCCACCCTGGAATTTGCGGTCCTAGGGTGGCGAGCGGACGGGCTAAGAATTGATCATTGCCTCGAATATGGGCGGATGATCGCCGGCCGATCCGGCGATCATCCACAGCACGCTTAGAATTGCGTCGACACGGTCAGGCCAACGGTCAAAGGCCGCACCGTGTAGCCTTCGATCACCGTGTTGATCTGCGGGCGCTGGATGATGGTCTGGTCATCGAACAAATTCTTGGCGAAGAGCGACACCTGCCAGGAGCCGAGATCGACGCCGGCACTCAGATTGACGACGCCATAGGCGGGATCGTTGAAGTTGGGATCTGTGGTCTTGAAGCTGCCATGGGACTGTCCGATCACATCGTAATCGGTACGGATGAAGGCCACGATATTGTCGGAGACCGACCAATTGTAGTCGGCCGTCAAGGTCACCGTGTAATCCGGCGTGTTCAGCACCTTCTCGCCGACCTGCACCGTGTTGGGGTTGGTCGTGCTGACGATCTCGGCGCGCTCGCCGCCGCCGGAGATGCCGAGCGTCAGGCCTTTGAGGAAGGGCGGCTTGTAGACGATCTCGCTTTCGGCGCCGTAGATCTGGGCGTTGCCGACGTTGTTGGTGAAATTGAAGCCGCAGATCGGCAGGTTGATGGTCTGCTGAATCCCCTGCCAGTCGATGTAGTAGAGGGCCGTGTTGACCGACAGCGTATTACCGAGGATGCGGGACTTCTCGCCGACCTCATAGCTCCACAGCTTGTCCGGATTATAGGCGACCGGCGGATTGGTGATGCCGTTATTGGCATAGTCCTGGCTGCAGGCATTGTTCGGGCCGGTCGGCGTCGGTCCGGTCGGGCCGCCGAGCCGGAAGCCCTTGGAGGCCGTGGCATAGACGCTCGAGCTGTCCGACAGATCGTAGGTCAGCGAGAATTTCGGCGTCACCGGATAGTACCGCGTGACCTGCGTGTAGGGGCTTTGATTGCCGAGATCGTAGAAGCCGCCGCCGACGCGCGTATAGGATTCACGCGAATAGACATAGCGAATGCCGGCGGCACCATGCAGCGCCGAAGTGAAGTCGTAATCGACCTGGCCGAAAGCCGCATATTGCCGCTCGTCGGTGCGCGACGAGGTGAAATAGAGCAGATCGTTGGCGTAGAGATTGGGATTGGTCGGCGAATCGAGCGGGATGAAGCTTGGAGCACTTGCTTCAGGCAGAGTGTCGGCCTGCTCGATATCGACGCCATAGATCGATTTGAAGGCAGCGTCGAGACCGGGTGCCGGCTCCGAGTCGCGATGGGTGTCCCACTGGTCGGAATAATAGAGGCCGGTGACCCACCTGTAGGGCAGGCCGGTCTCGCTCTGCGGGCGCGAGGACAAGCGGAATTCCTGGGCCGCCGTGCCGTAAGTGGTCTGATAGGTCACCGGCGAGGCCAGCTGGGCGATGATCGAATCGTTCTGCGCCTGGTGATCCGGAAAGTTGTTGTCCAGGAAGACCGTGCCGAAGATCGTGCTGTTGTAGAAGGTACCGTCGGTCTGGCGCGATGACTGGCGCCAGAAATAGCTGCTGACCGAGGTGAGGTCGGCAAAGCCCAGATTGTCGTTCACCGTCACGCTCGGCAGGAACAGCGTGTCGCGGATAAATTCCGTCACCTTCTTCGTTTGGTCGTACAGGCCGATCGCTGGGAAGAAATCGTTGGCGTCGGAACTCTTCACGCGCTGAATGAAGAGCGACGGGGTGATGCTGAGATCCGCGTCGGCCTGATACTTGCCGGTCAGGCGGAATACTTCCGAGCGTACGTCGTTGACGCCGGACTGGTTGAGCGGGCCCTTGCTCAGGAGGTCGCTCGAGCCATTATCGACGAAATCGCCGCCGGCCTTGAAATTGTCGATCCAGCCGCTGTCGTCGCCATATTCGATCGCAGCGCGGATCGCGAACACGTTGGGCACGATCGGCACATTGACCACACCCTGCTCGTCGTAATTGACGCTGCCATGCTCGGTGCCCGACAGCTCGGTCGTGGCGTTGCCCGAGAAGGTCGTCAGATCCGGCTGGTTGGTGATGAAGCGGATGGTGCCGCCTTCCGAGCTGGCGCCATAGAGCGTGCCTTGCGGGCCGCGCAGCACCTCGATCCGGTCGATATCGAGCAGCTTGGGCTGAGTGGCGCCATCATAGGTGTTGCGGGTCGTGATCGACACATCGTCGAGATAGAGGCCGACCGTCGCCGAGCCGGTGGTCGAGCTGATGCCGCGGATCTCGATGTTGGTCTCGCCATAGCCGCCCTGCGCACCGAACGACACGCCGGGAGCCGTCCGGCTGATATCGTCATAGTCGGTCACGTGATGCTCTTCGAGATTGGTGCCGCCCAGCACCGAGATGCTGGTCGGGACGTCCTTGATATCCTCGACGCGCTTATTGGCGGTGACGGTGATCAACTCGATCTGGCCCGACTTGACGGACGAGACGGGGATCGGTGCCGAGGCTGGTGGTGCAGCTTGCGCTTGCTGTGCCGGCGGCGCCGGCTCTTGTCCCGAAGGAGACTGAGTGGATCCAGGGGAGACTTGAGAAGATCCGTCTTCGGCGCATGCAATGTGTGTAATAGAAAATGAAATCACCGCTACCGACGCGAGCAACCCCGGTTTTAGTCTCGTTCCGACCATGTGCCATCCCCCTGATGTACTACGTTAAAGAATCTCCTCTCGGCTCATTCTTTGCCGATGGCGGCATGAAGACGGAGCTATGCTTGGAGACGGTGATTTGAGCGCAGTACTGGCAAGTTCCATGCCACACCTCGGCATGCGTCTCGCGAGCGAGCGCGGTCCCGATAGCGCGTGCGGATCGAATTGCAACCGCGGACGACACTCGCCGGGCGGGATTTATCGAGGTTTTTCGGGGTGAATCGGCGGAAGAAGATTGCTGCGTCGCACTAGGAAGGGTGATCGCAAATCTCGGCATGCAGGCTGCATATGGATCTGCCAAAGGCCCCAAAATCGGCTGTCGGGATAACGAGAGAGCCGCGTGCTGTTTGCGACGATTTGCCTAAAACGGAGACTATATGCCGCATCGCTGAACGATATGATTGTAAAACAGGCATTCTCCTGTAGGCAGGGTGGAAGCTTCACCGCCGATCGATCGAGCGGCCAAGAAGAGTTTTTGCCTATTACTGAAACAATGCCTAATATTTCGGCCAATTCTCGGAAGTGAGGACGACCTCGCTGCCGCTTTGCTTCAACCCGGGACGACCCGGACGCCATGCCCGCGCTTTCGCGGTGCGATGGAAGGGCTCATGATGACGAAGGATGCTTCGAGGCTGCTTCTGCGGCCCGCAGGTCGAATGGGTCGGGGAGAGTTTTATGGCCGATAAGGAAATTCTCTACGAAGACACGATCCCCGGCGGCAAGCATTGGTCTCTGATGCTGCGCCGCGGCTTGGCTATGCGGCTCGTCGACCGCGACGGCGGCGCCAATGTCGGCATGCTGTTCTACAACCCCGGCGACAAGCTCGAGCGCTACAACGCGCCCGACACGCTGAAATGTCAGCACACTTTCAAGCTCACGCGCGGCAATTGCCTCTATTCCGACATGGGCCGGATCTTCTGCTCGATCGTCGAGGACGCGGTCGGCTGGCACGACACGGTGTGCGGCAACACGACAAAGGGGATGATCGAGAAGCGCTGGGGAATCCAGAGCTATCAGGAGGCCCGCAACGACTGGACCCAGAACGGGCATGACGCCTTCCTGGTCGAGGCCGCGAAATACGGCATGGGGCGGCGCGACCTCGCCGCCAACGTCAATTGGTTCTCCAAGGTCGCGGTCGGCCCAACGGGCACGCTCGCCTTCGATCCGGAGAATTCGCGGCCCGGCGCTTCGGTCACCCTTCGTTTCGAAATGGACACGCTAGTGCTGATGCACACCTGCCCGCATCCGCTCAATCCCGCGGCCGAATATCCGCGCGCACCGGTCACGGTGCAGCTGATGGCAGCCGATCCGGTCGGAGAGGATGATTTCTGCCGAAACTTCCGGCCGGAAAATGCCCGCGGCTTCGCGAATAACCGCCTCTACACGCTGGGCATCTCGGCGGGGGCCGCGCGATGATCATCGAAAGCACCAAGCACCTCGATGATGCACGCCTCCAGCGGGTCGTGCCGGCCGGCGACTATTGGGTCGGCACCGTCAAGGCGGGCGAGAGTTTCCGCATCACCGATATCGAGGGCAATCAATCGGCCGACACGCTGTTCTACAGCGCCGTCGATCCAGCCGACCGCTACAGCGCCATCGATACGATCCGCGAGCAGGGCAATGTCTATCTCTCGACCGGGACCAAGCTGCTGTCGAGCGAAGGCAATGTCATGCTCGAGATCACGGCCGATACGGTCGGCCGGCACGACACGCTGGGCGGCGCCTGCGCCACGGAATCGAACACGGTGCGCTATGCGCTCGAGAAGCGGACGATGCATGCCTGCCGCGACAGCTGGCTGCTGGCGGTGGCAGAGCATGAGGAGCTCGGCCTCACCAAGCGCGACATCACCCACAACATCAATTTCTTCATGAATGTGCCGGTGACCGAGGCGGGCGGCCTCACCTTCGCCGACGGCGTCAGCGGTCCCGGCAAATATGTCGAGATGCGCGCGGCCATGGATGTGATCGTGCTGCTGTCGAACTGCCCGCAGCTCAACAATCCCTGCAACGCCTATAATCCGACGCCGCTCGGCATCGCGATCTGGGCGGCGGGCTGATCGGGTCCGATGTTCGCGAAGATCCTGGTCGCCAATCGCGGCGAGATCGCGTGCCGGATCATCCGCACGCTCGACCGGCTGGGCATCGCCTCGGTCGCGGTATATTCCGAGGCCGATGCCCATTCGCGCCATGTCTCGATGGCAGGCGAGGCCGTGCCGATCGGCCCCGCTGCGGTCTCGGACTCCTATCTAAGATCCGACCGGATCATTGCCGCGGCCAAGGCGACCGGGGCCGAGGCGATTCATCCCGGCTATGGCTTCCTGTCGCGAGAATCCCGACTTCGCCGAGGCCTGTGCCGCGGCCGGAATCGCCTTCATCGGGCCGACACCCGCACAGATGCGCGCCTTCGGGCTGAAGCATACGGCGCGTGCGCTGGCGGAACGCACCGGCGTGCCGCTCGCTCCCGGCAGCGGGCTGATCGCCGACCTCGACCATGCGCGAGCCGAGGCCGCGCGCATCGGCTACCCGGTCATGATCAAGAGCACGGCGGGCGGCGGCGGCATCGGCCTGCAGCTCTGCCGCAGCGAAGCCGAGCTGCGCCGAGCTCTTCGAGCGGGTCACGCGCCTCGCCCGCAACAATTTCAAGGATGCCGGCCTCTATCTCGAAAAATATGTCGAGCGCCGGCCGGCATATCGAGGTGCAGATCTTCGGCGACGGCAAGGGCCGCGTCGTCAGCGCTCGGCGAGCGCGATTGCTCGGCCCAGCGGCGCAATCAGAAAGTCGTCGAGGAGACGCCGGCGCCCGGGCTTACGCCGGCACTGCGTCAGGCGCTGCGCCGACACCGCGATCCGGCTCGGCGCGAGGCCGTCGGCTATGCGAGCGCCGGCACCGTCGAGTTCATCTACGATACGGCAAGCGGCGAATTCTATTTCCTCGAGGTCAACACCCGGCTCCAGGTCGAGCATGGCGTGACCGAGGCCGTGACCGGCATCGACCTCGTCGAATGGATGATCCGCCAGGCCGCGGGCGAGGCGCTCGATCTCACCGTGCCGGCGCCGCGCGGGGCCTCGATCCAGGTGCGGCTCTATGCCGAGGATCCGGCCCGGGACTTCCGCCCGTCGGCGGGCCGTCTTACCGCGGCACGCTTTCCCGGCGATGCGCGGATCGAAAGCTGGGTCGAGGACGGTACGGAGGTGACACCCTTCTACGATCCGCTGCATCGCCAAGCTGATCGTTACCGGTGCCGACCGGGCAGACGCGGTCCTCAAGCTCAGGCGGGCGCTCGCCGAGACGACGCTCGCCGGGATCGAGACCAATCTCCGCTATCTGCGCCAGCTGTCCCGGGCGCCGATCTTCGCCGACGGCAAACATCACGACCCGCTCGCTCGAAAGCTTCGCCTATCGCGCCGCGCACGCATCGAGGTGGTGAGTCCCGGTACTCAGACGACAGTGCAGGATTATCCCGGCCGAATCGGCTATTGGCATGTCGGCGTGCCGCCTTCGGGGCCTATGGATGCGCTGTCCTTCCGCCTCGCAAATGAAGCGGTCGGCAATGATCCGGGCGCGGCTGGTCTCGAGATCACGCTCTCCGGACCGATGTTGAAATTCAACTACGCGGCCATCGTCTGCCTGGCCGGTGCCGCGATGGAGGCGACGCTCGACGGCGTGCCGGTGCCGTTCTGGCAGCCTTTCGAGATTCCGGCGGGTGCCACGCTCGCCATCGGGACCGTCACGGGCGCCGGCTGCCGCGCCTATCTCGCCATTGCCGGCGGCCTCGATCGTGCCGCTTTATCTCGGCAGCCGCTCGACCTTCACGCTTGGAAGGTTCGGCGGTCATGGCGGCCGCACGCTGCTCGCGGGCGACGTGCTGCATATCGGCGAGGCACCGGCCTCCGCTCCGACCGAAATTCCGGACGAGATCATTCCCGACCTCACCCATGATTGGGAAATCGGGTGCTGTACGGCCCGCATGGCGCGCCCGATTTCTTCACCACGGCGGATATCGAGGCCTTCTTCGCTGCCCGCTGGGAGGTGCATTACAATTCGAACCGCACGGGCGTGCGGCTGATCGGGCCGAAGCCCCAATGGGCGCGGGCGGACGGCGGCGAGGCCGGCCTACACCCCTCGAACATCCACGACAATGCCTATGCCGTGGGCACCGTCGATTTCACCGGCGACATGCCCGTGATCCTGGGGCCCGACGGTCCATCGCTCGGCGGCTTCGTCTGCCCGGCCACCATCATCAAGGCCGATCTCTGGAAGCTGGGCCAGCTCAGGCCCAGTGACCGCGTGCGCTTCAAGCGCGTCTCGCCGGCCGCCGCCGTGGCGGCCGAGACGGCGCAGGAAGCCGTGATCGCGACGCTCTGCCCCGTCTTGACAGGCCCTGCCGGCGAGATCGGCATCGAGGATGCGATCCTCGCCGAGCTGCCGGAAACGGCCGGTCGGCCGCGCGTCGTCTATCGCCGGTCCGGCGACGACAATCTGCTGGTCGAATACGGCCCGTTGATACTCGATCTCGAGCTTCGGCTGCGTGTCCATGCGCTGATGGCGCGATTGGAGACGCTCGAGATCGACGGGCATGATCGAGCTCACACCGGGCATCCGCTCGCTCCAGCTCCATTACGAGCCGGGTCTGCTGTCGACACCCCGGCTGCTCGGTCTGCTGCAGGCAGAGGAAGCCGGTCTCCCAGCGCTCGACGATCTCGAGGTGCCGTCGCGCATCGTCCATCTTCCGCTGTAGCTGGGACGATTCGGCGACGCAGCTCGCCATCTCGAAATACATGCAGTCCGTGCGGCCCGACGCGCCCTGGTGCCCGAGCAATATCGAGTTCATCCGCCGCATCAACGGGCTCGACAGCATCGAGGACGGTGAAGCGCATCGTCTTCGAGGCGAGCTATCTCGTCCTCGGCCTCGGCGATGTCTATCTGGGCGCCCCGGTCGCGACCCCGATCGATCCGCGCCATCGGCTGGTCACGACCAAATACAATCCGGCGCGCACCTGGACGCCGGAGAACGCCGTCGGCATCGGCGGCGCCTATCTCTGCGTCTATGGCATGGAGGGGCCGGGCGGCTATCAATTCGTCGGCCGCACCTGCCAGATGTGGAACACCTACAAATCGACCGAGGATTTCGAGCCGGGCAAGCCCTGGCTGCTGCGCTTCTTCGACCAGATCCGCTTCTATCCGGTGACCGGATCGGAGCTTCTCAAGTTCCGCGAGGATTTCCCGGCCGGCCGGGTCAAGCTCAGGATCGAGGAAAGCCGGTTCAGCCTGCGGGAGTACCGGAAATTCCTGGCCGACAATGACGTCAGCATCAAAGCGGCGAAGGAACGTCAGCAGGCCGCCTTCGAGGCCGAGCGGGCGCGCTGGGCGGCATCGGGCCAGGGCGGCTATGTGAGCGATCTGCCGGACGCGCCGGATGATGCGGGCGAGGCCGCCGTGCCGGCCGGCGCCACCGGCGTGGGCGCCCCCGTCTCGGGCAGCGTCTGGAAGATCGCGGCAGCCATCGGCGAGGCCGTGACGGCGGGCCAGCCGCTCGTCATCATCGAATCGATGAAGATGGAGATCCCGGTCGCGGCCCCCGTCGCCGGCCGGCTTCTCGAGCTGCGCTGTGCCGAGGGGCGGCCGGTCTCGCTCGGCCAGATCGTCGCCGTGATCGGTCCGGAGAAGACATCATGATCCTCGATATCGCCGGCCTTTCGGCCGCCTATGCATCCGGTGTGACGACGCCCGAGACGGTGATCGACGAAATCTATCGCCGGATCGAAACGATGGGCGAACGGCCCATCTGGATCACTCTCCTGCCCAAGGAAGAGGCGTTGGCGGCCCTCGCCCGGCAACGCGCCGCGGGCGGCAGCCAGCCGCTCTTCGGCATCCCCTTCGCGGTCAAGGACAATATCGATGTCGCCGGCCTGCCGACGACGGCCGCGTGCCCCGATTTCGCCTATGTGCCGGCGCGTTCGGCGACCGTGGTCGAGCGGCTGGAGGCGGCCGGTGCGATCCTGATCGGCAAGACCAATCTCGATCAGTTCGCCACGGGCCTCGTCGGTACGCGCTCGCCCTATGGCATCTGCCGCTCGGTCTTCGATCCCGCCTATATTTCAGGCGGCTCGAGCGCCGGCTCCGGCGTTGCCGTCGCGGGCGGCCTCGTCAGCTTCGCGCTCGGTACGGACACGGCGGGCTCCGGCCGCGTGCCGGCCGCCTTCAACAACATCGTCGGGCTGAAGCCGACCAAGGGGCTCATGAGCACGCGCGGCGTCGTGCCGGCCTGCCGCAGCCAGGATTGCGTCTCGATCTTCGCCGGCACGGTCGGCGATGCGGTAGCCGTGCTCGTCGCGGCCCAGGGCTTCGATGCCGAGGATACCTTCTCGCGCAGGGCGCCGGTGCCATCCGTCCTGCCAACTTCCTGGCGTTTCGGCGTGCCGGCATCAGGCCTCGAATTCTTCGGCGATAGTGCCGCCGAAACGCTCTATTGGGCCGCGGTCGAGCGCGCCGAGGCGCTGGGCGGCGTCAAGGTCGAGATCGATTTCACGCCGTTCCGCGACGCCGCCCGGCTGCTTTATGCCGGCCCCTGGGTCGCTGAGCGGCTGGCGGCGATCCGGACCTTTGCGGCGGCGAAGCCCGACAGCCTCGATCCGGTCGTGGGCAAGATCATTCTCGGCGCCGCCGATCTCTCGGCCGTGTCGGCCTTCGAAGGCTTCTATCGCCTGGCCGATCTCGTCCGCGCGGCCGACGCCCAATGGGCGCGGATGGATGTGATGCTGCTGCCGACCACCGGGACGACCTATCGCGTCGACGAGATCGCGGCCGACCCGATCGGGCTCAACGGCAATCTCGGCTATTACACCAATTTCGTGAATCTGATGGATCTCTCGGCACTGGCGGTGCCGGCGGGGTTCCGGCCCAATGGCCTGCCCTTCGGCGTCACCCTGATTGGAAGCAGCTTCGCCGATGGGGCCCTCGCCGAGCTCGGCGACCGGCTGCATCGCGCACTGCCGGAGGCACGCTTCGGCGGCAGTGCCGAGCCTCTGCCGGATTTCCCGCTGCGTCCGTCACCCTCGGGCAGGATCGGCATTGCCGTCGTCGGTGCGCATCTGGGCGGCCAGCCGCTCAATCACCAGCTGACGAGCCGCCGAGCGCGGCTTCTGCGCACAGCCCGAACGGCCCTTGGCTACAGCCTCTATGCGCTCGCCGGCACGGTGCCGGCCAAGCCCGGCCTCATCCGCGACGGCGGCGCCGGCCTCATCGAGGTCGAGATCTGGGAATTGGATGCGGCCGGTTTCGGCAGCTTCGTCGCCGAGATTCCGCCGCCGCTGGGCATCGGCACGCTGGCGCTCGAGGACGGCAGCGCGGTCAAAGGCTTCCTTTGCGAGCCGCACGCCGTCGATGGTGCAGAGGACATCACCCACTTCGGTGGCTGGCGGAACTGGCTCAAGTCACGCTGACGCCGCGATCTTCCGCGACAGCGGCAGATCGAAAGTGATCGTGGCGCCGTAAGCGCCGGGTGCCTGGGGATCGGTGCGCACCTTGTCGAAGGTCAGCACGCGGGTGGCCAGGGTGAACCCCTCCTTGATGTCGTGCGTCACCATGAACACGGTCATCTTCTCCGCGCGCCAGAGCTCGAGCAGAAGCTCGTAGATCTGTGCCTTGGTGCCGGGATCGAGGGCACCGAACGGCTCGTCGAGCAGCAGGATCTTGGGCTTGCGCACGAGAGTCTGGGCGATGGCGAGGCGCTGCTGCATGCCGCCCGACAGCTGGGCCGGATATTTGTCGCGGGCGGCGGCGAGGCCGACGGCCTCGATCAGCCGGTCGGCTTCCGCGACGGCCCGCCGGCGGGCGGTGCCGAACAGCCTTCCGCTGAGCTTCGCCGCCGCGAACTCGAGCCCCAAGATGACATTCTCGACCACCGTCAGATGCGGGAAGGCCGAGTAGCGCTGGAACACCACGCCACGATCGGGTCCGGGCTCTGGCGCCAGCGCCTCGCCATCGATCAGGATCTCGCCGCGGCTCGGCCGCTCGATCGACAGCAGGAGACGCAGGAAGGTGGTCTTGCCGCAGCCGGACGGGCCGATCAGCGCGCAGAAGGCACCCGACGGGATTTCGAGATTGATCCGCTCCAGCACCACCTGGCCCGGATATTCCATCCATAGCTTGCGGACCGAGACCTGGCTCACGATCTGAGCCCGCGCCAGGGAAAGAGCCAGCGTGCCAGCCAGCGCAGCCCCAGATCCATCATGAAGGCAAGCAGCGTGATCCAGGCGACATAAGGCAGGATCACATCCATCGACAGATAGCGGCGGACGAGGAAGATCCGGTAGCCCAACCCATCCTGTGCCGCGATCGCCTCGGCCGAGATCAGGAACAGCCAGGCCGGCCCAAGCGACAGCCGCACGGCGTCGATGAGCTTCGGCAGCACCTGCGGCAGCACGATTCGCAAGATCATCTGCCAGGTCGAGGCGCCCAGCGTCTCGGCCTTGATCAGGAGTTCGGCCGGAATCTCCTCGACCCTGAGCGCCAGGTCGCGAATGAGGAACGGCCCTATGCCGATCAGGATCAGTACCACCTTGGACAGCTCGTCGAGGCCGAGCGTGATGAAGAGGATCGGCAGCACCGCCATCGGCGGGATCATCGACAGCACGGCCACGAAGGGGGCGAGTGCCGCCCTGGCATAAGGAATGAAGCCGGTCAGGATGCCGAAGACGAGCCCGGCCCCCGTCGCGAGCGCCAGGCCGAGCCCTAACCGTTCGAGGCTGGCACCGGTATCGACCCAGAGCTGGATCTGGCCGGTCCGCGGGTCCGGGTCGATCGCGACGCGCTCGATCGCGGCCCCGATCGTCGCCAGCGCCGGCAGCAGCTTGTCGTTCGGGTTCTGCGCCAGCCGTAATGCCGAAAAGGTTAGATAGAGCGCCAGCACGCCCAGGAAGGGCAAGACGCCCCAGAAGAGGGTGGCACTTCGGCTCGGGCGGCGATTGACGAGGCGGCGGCGCAAGGTCAGTTGGTGCCGGCGGCGTCCGCCATATATTGCGTGGTGAAGCGCAGCTTCACATTCTTCGGGTCACCCAGGATCTGACCATCCGGAAAGGCGATGCCGACCGTGTCGGGGCTCTTGGCGCCGTCGCCCAACAGGCCATGCTCGAACGAGAAATTGCGGACCAGGTCCATGGTCTTGACCAGCTGCGGGCTGGCGGCGAAGGAAGCGGCTTCGGACCGCTCGTAATAGAGCCGCGTCGTCTTCAGCTGCTTCTCATAGCCTGCGAGATCGGTGCCAGAACTCCTTGGCCATGATCGAGCGCGCCTCGGCCCCCTTGGCATCCGCTTTCGACATGATGCCCATCACCTCGAACCAGGCACCGGCGAGCGCCTTGCCGAGTGCGGGGTTCTCCGCCAGCGTCGCGGTGTTCACGACGGCTAGATCGATGATCTCGCCCGGCACCTCCGAGCTGTCGAACACTTTCTCGGCGTCGGGCTGCTGCAGGATCTCGCTCACTTGCGGGTTCCAGGTGACCACGGCGGTGACACCCGGCGTGCCGAAGGCGGCCACGATGTCGGCGTCCGAGGTATTGACCACCGTCACATCGGTTTCCTTGAGCTTGACCGAATCGAGCGCGCGGGCGAGCAGATAGTGCGAGACCGACAGCTGGACGAGATTGATCTTCTGCCCTTTGAGTGCTGCAAGCTTGAGCGGTGCCGTGCCGGCCGGATGCTTCAGGATGACGGCGTCGTTGCCGTTGGAATAATCGCCGACGATGAGCGCCGTCGTATCGACCCCACCCGCGGCGGGGATCGTCAACGCATCCATATTGGTCACGACCACGCCGTCGAAGCCGCCGGCGGTATATTGGTTGATGCTCTCGGCATAATCGTTGATCTGCACCAGCTTGATCTCGATGCCATACTTGTCGGCCCATTTCTTCAAAATCCCGCTCTCGTCGGCATAGGGCCAAGGCATCCAGCCGGCATAGATCGACCAGGCGAGCTTGAAGGATTGCTTCGGGGCCGCGGCAGCATCGTGGGACGCAAGGCTCGCCAGTGCGGCCAAGGCCGTCAACGCGCAGGATTGGAAACGACGTTTCATATGGCCGGACCAGGGAGTGTTTCGCTGCTCCCGCGACGCAACCGGCATGCCAAGCAGCGGCTGCTTCATGCTCTTGCCGCGGAAGGGCGCGGCATTGCCCATGTCCTGGGCGTGTTCGCACTCGCCGCATAAATCTTGGGCAGGCTGTGCCGTCACGATCAAAGCGGCAACGGAACCTGTCGGCGCCTTAATGAACCGTGAATCGCCGACTTCCTCCGTTCGAGCACTGGCACACCCCGGCACTCGCCTTGATGGCACGGCCATTGCAGCTCTTTGTGCGCTGCACAAGGGTTGGGCGTTTCCCGGCTGGCCCTCGTCATGACGTATCCGACCAGATTCCGGAGACTGACGATTAGCCGTTCGACCGCCTACTTCCTTGCGCTTTCCGCTGTGGCTTTCCTCCCTGTTGCCGGGCCGGCTTCGGCCGGTACGCTCAGCTGCGGCGGCAGCGCCTGCACGAGCTCCTTCGCCGGCGCCACTTACAGCGGCGCCAAATGCCCGGCACCCGAGGTGCCGGCGATGCAGACCAACAGCTCGGCCAACTACAACGCCTCGGTTCAGAAGGCGAACGACTATGTCGCCGCGGTCAAGAAGCAGCTCGACTGCCTGACCGAGGAGGCCAATGGCGATCAGAAGGATATCGGCGCCGCGTTGCGCGAGGGGCTCAAGCACGCGCAGGACGATTCCCAAGCCAATCTCGACAAGATCAGTGCAGCACTGAAGAACGCGCCCAAGACCGTCCTGGGCAGCGGGTCGGCCGCACCTTCCGTCTCATCCCGTTACTGACATGACCGCACCGAAAGGAGGTCAGCCGTGAATTTCGCTCAAGAACGCAATCCGGCGCGACAGATGGCCGGCTTCGGCCTCGTCGTGCTGCTCCATGTGGGGCTCATCTATCTCATTCTCAGCGGCCTGGCCAACCGGGCCATGGAAGTGCTCAAGGGGCCGCTCGAGGCCAAAATCATCCAGGAGGTGAAGCCGCCGCCGCCCGACGTGCCGCCGCCGCCGCCGCCGGATCTGGCGCCGCCGCCGCCGCCCTTCATTCCCCCGCCCGAGGTCAATATCCAGCAGACGGTGACGCAGACCAATGCGATCCAGGCCGTGACCTCGGCACCGCCCCCCGCCCCGGTGGCCGTGGCGCCGCCAGCACCTCCGGCGCCGGCTGTGCCGGATCAGGAGGTGAGCGCCCGGCCGATCTCCGGGGCACCGCTGGTCTATCCGAAGCGCATGCAGGATACCGGGCGCGAAGGCTTCGTGCTCATCGAATGCGTCGTCGATACGGCCGGCCATCCGAGCGACTGCAAGGTGGCCGAGGCCCATGGCGGCGACGCCTTCGGCGATGCGGCGATGAATTACGTCAAGGAGGCGAGGTACCACCCGGCCGTCCGCAACGGTCAACCGGTGACGGAAAAGCACCAGTGGCGCATCGACTTCAAGCTCAATTGAACCCGGCCGGCACAACATCGGACCGAGATATTGGAGAGGCTATGTTTAACACCCTTCGCCTTCGTGGCTTTCTGACGGTCTTGGCGATCGCTTCGGCGCTGGCATTCGCCGCCCCCGTGACGGGCTTTGCCCAGAATGCGCCGACGACGGACGCGGCGCCGGCTGCCGGGGCGCCCGATGCCGGCATTCAAGCCCCCGTGCAGACCGTCGCGGTCGAGAATCCCTACGGTCCGCAGGCGCTATGGAAGAATGGCGACTTCGTGGCGCGCGGCACGCTGACCATCCTGGTCATCATGTCGCTGTCGACCTGGTACGTCATGCTTACCAAGCTCGTCGAGCAGGCCCGCCTCTTCGCGCAGGCGCGCATCGCCAACAAGACTTTCTGGAGCGGCAGCTCGGTCGCGGCCAGCACGGAGGGGCTCAAGAAGGGCAGCCCGTTCCGCTACATCGCCGAGAGCGGCCTGAAGGCGGCGGAGCATCATGAGGGCACGATGGTCGAGCAGATCGACCTGCATAGCTGGGTGACGATGTCGATCCAGCGCGCGGCGGACGAGGTCGGCAGCCGGCTGCAGGGTGGCTTGGCAGTGCTGGCGACGGTCGGTTCGACGGCCCCCTTCGTCGGTCTCTTCGGTACGGTCTGGGGCATCTACAACGCGCTGACCGCGATCGGCATCGCGGGGCAGGCCTCGATCGACAAGGTCGCCGGTCCGGTCGGCGAGGCGCTGATCATGACGGCCGTCGGTCTCTTCGTCGCCGTGCCGGCCGTGCTGGGCTATAACTGGCTGGTGCGCCGGAACAAGGTCGGGATGGAGAAGGTGCGGAACTTTACGGCCGACCTTCACTCGGTGCTGCTGAGCGGCCGCCGCGTCGTCGATGCGCCGGCGATTTCGAAGGCCGCCTAAGCAATGGCGCTTTCGATCGCCGCCCCCGAGGCGGCCGAGGACGAGGTGGTGTCGACGATCAACACCACCCCGCTCGTCGATGTCATGCTGGTGCTGCTGATCATCTTCCTGATCACGATCCCGGTGGTGACGCATACGGTGCCGGTGACCCTGCCGAAGCAGGTCAACACGCCGACCCAGACCAAGCCCGAGAACATCGTCATCTCGGTCACGCAGGAAGGCGATATTTTCTGGGGGCAGGAGGCGCTGGCAGATACCTCGGCGCTGTTCGAGAAGCTGAAGCCTTTTGCCGTCCAGGACCCGCAGCCCGAGGTGCATATTCGCGGCGATCAGAATTCCCGCTACGAGTTCGTCGGCAAGGTGGTGTTCACCTGCCAGCGGGCGGGCATCCTGAAAGTGGGCTTCATTACCGAGCCGCCGCCCAAAGGCTGACACCGTCATGAGCGAGGCGCTGTGCTACCTGTCGGGGGCCACGGCCCTCGACCTCTTTCGGCGGCGGGACCTGTCGCCGGTCGAGCTGATGCGGGCCATGATCGAGCGGGCCGAGGCGGTCGAACCCAAGATCAACGCCTTCACCGAACGCTATTTCGACAAGGCGTTGGAAGCCGCGCGCGAGGCGGAGCGCCGCTATCTCGGCCAGGGGCCGGCGCCGCGCGCGCTCGAGGGCCTGCCGCTCGCGGTCAAGGAGGAATTCCGCCTCGCCGGCACGCGGCGCTGCTCAGGCTCGCTCATCTTCCGCGACCGCATCGATGACGAGACCGATCCGCTGGTAGCACGACTCCTCGATGCCGGCGCCATCGTCCTTGCCAAGACGACCGTGCCGGAATGGTGCCTGCTCGGTACGACCCATTCGCGCCGTTGGGGCGTCACGCGCAATCCGTGGAATTTGGCGATGAGTCCGGGCGGCTCGTCCGGCGGTTCGGGGGCCGCCCTTGCCGCCGGCACGGCGATGCTCGCCACCGGCACCGATATCGGCGGCTCGATCCGGATCCCATCCGCCCTCTGCGGCACGGTCGGCTACAAGCCGCCCTATGGCCGCAATCCCGAGATCCCGGTCTATAATCTCGATTTCTTCGCCCATTCCGGGCCGATGGCGCGCAGTGTCGCCGATCTGGCGCTGATGCAGAATGTGATCTCCGGCGTCGAGCCGCGCGATATCGCCTCACTGCGTGAGAAGATGGTGGTGCCGGTCGCCGCACCTGCCGATCTTAAGGGCTGGAAGATCGCCTACTCGCTCGATCTCGATTGCTTCGATGTCGAGGAGTCGGTGCGCCAGGCGACGCTCGGCGCCCTCGAGATCTTCCGCTCACTCGGCGCCACGGTCGAGCCGGTCGAGCTTGGCTGGACGCGCGAGATGATGAATGCCGGCGAGACCTATCTCGGCCACCTCTGGGGCGCCTCGGTCGCCGAGCTCCTCGCCGAGCACAAGTCGCTGATGACGGATTACGCCGTCGCCTTCGGCGAGCTCTC
Organism: uncultured Alphaproteobacteria bacterium; assembly: GCA_963762435.1. Lineage (GTDB taxonomy): Bacteria > Pseudomonadota > Alphaproteobacteria > ATCC43930 > CGMCC-115725 > JAXDMU01. Next base: position 225,673 of record CAVXLN010000029.1, read on the forward strand.
GGACCGCAGCACGGCCAAGGAATTCCGCCGTGCGCTAGGCCTCATCGCGGAGATGTATCAGGGTTTCGGGCCGCTGCTCGACCGCTTCGACCTCTTCGTCTGCCCGACCTTGGCAACCTCCGCCATCCCGGCCGAACAGGTGCCGCAGGACAGGATGATGCTGGCCGGGCGTGAGCGTCTGGCGGAGGAGGGGGTGTGGACGATGACAACCCCCTTCAACATGCTGAGCCGCTGCCCGGTCCTGGCCGTGCCGAGCGGTGCCGAGCAGGATGGCGTGCCGATCGGCATCCAGCTCGTCGCCCGCACTTACGACGATGTGCGCGTGTTCCAGGCCGGCCTCGCCTACGAGGCCGCCCGTCCCTGGTTCACGCCCGGCTCAAGGAAGCCGGGCTTCGCCTGACTACTGACTGATACGCCAGGTACCGTCGGGCTGCCGGCAGGCCAAGCCGTTGGCCTGAAGCGGCTGGCCGCCGACCTGCACGGTCGTCTTGTAGGAGCGGCAATGCGACCGGTCGAAATCGGCCGGGCCGCCCGAAACAGGGGGTGCGGCCTGCTGGGGCGCATAGCCGGGCGCGCCATAGGCAGGCGGCGGGGCGTAAGCGGCTGCGCCATAATAGGAGGTATCGTACGGGTAATAGGGGTAATAGCCGGCATAGTACGGGTAGCCATAGCCCCACCACGGATCGTAGAAGCCGCCGAAGCCGAAACCGAACCCAACGCCGAAACGGCCCCGGAAGCCGCCGCGGAAACCACCGCGAAAGCCGTCATGGAACCCGCCACCATGGAAGCCGCCGCCACCATGAAATCCGCTACCACCGCCGCCATGGAAACCGCCGCCGCCCCGACCTTGGGCCGATGCCTCACCGGGTGCGGCTACGACGCCGACCACAAGTGCTGCCATGGCGGCAGCGGCCATCGCGAAACCCTTGCGCATGATCGCCTCCAAAAAACCGTGCCCCGCTTATCGACAATTTTATATTTGGTCCTGCATCGAGCCAATGTCGAGAGGCGCAATTTCACGGATTCAACGTTCGGCGGCCAAATTTAGCATGCGCTTAGCGGGAATATTTTGACGTCTCGCCGCGTACCCGTCTTTATCTTGGCGCTGACTTACACTGTCCGGGCAACGCGGCCGCCCAAATAGGCGGCGCGCACTTCCTCATTATTCCAGAGCTCGTCCGGCTTACCGGCGACGACCAGCCGGCCGGTTTCGAGCACATAGCCGCGATCGGCGACGGAGAGGGCGGTGCGTGCATTCTGCTCGACCAGCAGCACGGTCATGCCGTCCTCGCGGATGCGGCGGATGGTCTTGAACACCTGCTGCACGATCAGTGGCGCCAGGCCGAGCGACGGCTCGTCGAGCATCAGGAGCCGCGGCCGCGCCATCAGCCCGCGCGCCACCGCCACCATCTGCTGCTGCCCGCCCGACAGGGTCCAGCTCAGCGCATCGGCGAACCGCTCGATCTCCGGAAAGATGCCGAACATCTCCGCGACCTCGCCCCCGAGCGACCGGCGCGACACGCCCGAGCGGTTGGAGGCCCCCAGCATGATGTTCTCGCGCACGGTCAGGCCGGGGAAGAGCCGCCGGCCTTCAGCCACATGCGCGATGCCGAGCCGCACGATCTTCTCGGGATGGAGCCCGCCGATCGCGGCACCGCCGAGGCGGATCTCGCCCGAGCGCGGCTTCAAGAGCCCCGAGATCGCCCGCAGCGTCGTGGATTTGCCGGCGCCGTTGGAGCCCAGCAGCGTCACGATCTCGCCTTCCTCGACGATCAGGCTGAGTTCCTTGAGCGCTTCGATGGCACCATAGCCGGCCGAGAGGCGATCGAGCTCAAGCAGCGTCGGCATCGGCGTCCTCGCCCAGATATGCCGCAATGACCTCCGGGTGCCGCAGCACATCCTGCGCCTTGCCCTCGGCAATCTTGCGGCCGAAATTCAACACCGTAATCCGGTCCGCGACCTGCTCGACGAAGGTCATATCATGGTCGATCAGGAAGATCGTCATGCCATGGCCCTTGAGCCGCTTAAGGAGGCCGACCAGCTCCTGCTTCTCGGTCGAATTGAGGCCGGCACCCGGCTCGTCCAGCAGCAGGAGGCCCGGATTGCCGGCCAGCGCCCGGGCGATCTCGACCCAGCGCTGATGGCCATAAGGCAGGCCGGTCACCGGAAATTCCGCCAGATCCGCCATGCCGACGAAATCGAGGGCGGCCAAGGACCGCTCGACGAGGCCGGCCCGGCCGCCCGGCACCTCATGGCCCGGCCGCTGTGCGCCGATCACGACATTGTCCAGCGCCGTCAGCGAGGCGAAGAGACGGATGTTCTGAAAGGTCCGGCCAAGCCCGCGGGCGGAAAGGAAATGCGGCGCCAATCCTGCGACCGGTTCGCCATTCAAGCGGATCGTGCCGCCGGTCGGCTTGTAGATGCCGGACAGCACATTGAGCAGCGTCGTCTTGCCCGAGCCGTTCGGGCCGATCAGTGCGTGGCAGATGCCGCGCTCGATCGAAAGGTCGAGGCCGTCGACCGCCTTCAGACCGCCGAAATGCTTGGCCAGGCCTTCGATCTCGAGAATGGTGCCGCCCTTGGTGTCGCGCGCCGACAGCAGCTCGAGCGGCGGAACATTGTCGGGCCGCACCGGCACGGGCTTGCGCCTGAGGCCGTCGATGAAGCCCCAGATGCCCGCCGGCATGAACACCATGATCAGGATGACGGAGAGGCCGTAGATCGCGAGGTAGTACACTTTGAGGAATTTGAGCCACTCTGGCAGCAGGACGAGCACCACTGTGCCGAGCGTGGCACCGAACGGGCTCTGCACCCCGCCCAATAGCGCCATGGTCAGGAACACGATCGATTCGGCAAAGCTGAACTGGTCCGGGCTTATGAAGCGGAAGCCGCCGGCGAAGAGCCCGCCGCCGAGACCGCCCAGTGCGGCCGAGATGACGAAAGAGGTGACCTTGACCCGATAGGTGTCGACGCCGATCACCTCGGCCGCGAGCTCATTGTCGCGCACCGCCTGCATGCCGAGGCCAAGCCCTGTCTGCTTCAGCCGCCAGACGCCCCAACCCGCAAGATAGAGGATGGCGAGGCAGAGGCTGAGATAGGGTCCCGATTCTGCAAAGCTCACGCCCAGCAGGCTCGGCCGCGGAATACTGCGGATGCCGTCCGGCCCATGGGTGAAGCTGATCCAGTTGGTCAGAACCAGCGTCAGGATCTGCTGGAAGCTGATGGTCACCATGGCGAGGTAGTGCCCGCCGAGCCGGAGCGTCGAGGCGCCCAGAATGGCGCCGAAGATTGCCGCGACGACGATGCCGGCGGCGAGCGCCACCAGGAAGGGCAGGTGGTAATCGACTGTGCCCAGCGCCACGCCATAGGCCCCGAGGCCGAAGAAGCCCGCCTGCGCCAGCGAGATCTGGCCGGTGAAGCCGAGAACGACCACAAGGCCGAGCACGGCGAGGGCATAGGTGGCGGCCTCCACCAGCAGATTGAGGTGATAGGGCACGAGTCCCATCACGAGCGGCAGGATCAGCGTCAAGAGCGCCAGTGCCAGGAGGATGAGCGACTGCGGCTTCATGCCTTTTGCGACACTTTTTCGCCGAAGATGCCCTGCGGCCGGACCAGCAGGAAGGCGAAGAGGACGAGGAAGGCGAAGCCGTCCTTGTAGGGGACGGAGATATAGGCCGCACCGAAGGTCTCGATGATGCCCAGCGCCAGCCCGCCGACGATGGCGCCCGTCACATCGCCGAAGCCGCCGATAATCGAGGCGGCGAAGGCCTTGAGCGCGATCGGCGAGCCCATCCCGACCGAGACGAACAGCACCGGCGCCACCAGGATGCCGGCAATGCCGCCCAGCACGGCGGAATAGACGAAGGTCAGCATGATCATGCGCGAGACGGGAATCCCAAGCAGGCTCGCCATCTCCTTGTCTTGCGAGGTCGCTTGCAGCTTCTTGCCGAGCAGCGTGTGCTCGAAGAAGAAATATTGGCCCACGACCAGCAGGATCGTGGTGCCGATGATCAGCATGTATTGGCTGTCGAGAAACACGTCGCCGATATCGATGCCATCGAAGCTGAAGACCCCAGGCAGCGTCTGCGGCTCGGGCCCGTATCCCGCGAGCATGCCGTTGGTCAGCAGGATCGAAGCGCCGATCGTGCTGATGATGACCGGCAGGAAGGAACGGTGCCGGAGCGGGTAATAGACGCCGAGATTGAAGATGGCGCCGAACACCGCCATCGCGGCCAGGCTCACCAGGATGCCGATGCCATAGGACCAATGCAGCGTCTTGGTCGTGATCACCATGCAATAGGCGCCGACCATCGCGAACTCGCCCTGAGCGAAATTCACGATGTTGGTGGCGCGATAGATCATCACGGTGCCGAGCGCCACCAAGGCATAGATCGAGCCGATGCCGGTGCCGGTGAAGAGAAGCTGCAGATTGAACGACAGATCCATCGCGGCTCAGCCGACCCTGGCCGATTGCCCGCCATCGACCGGCAGCACGATTCCGGTGATGAAGCGCGCCTCCTCGGAATGGAGGAAGAGGGAGGCAAAGGCCGTGTCCCAGCCGGTGCCCATCTTGCCGCGCAAGGGCACGGACTTGTCGCGGCGCGCGCGGATCTCCTCCTTCGGAATGTTCTGGGCGGCCGCCTGCCCCTCGATCGCCATCGGCGTGTCCATGAGGCCGGGGGCGATCGTGTTGACGCGGATGCCGTATTTGGCGTTGCCGAGGGCGAGCGTCTGGCCGAGCGCGTTCAAGCCTGCCTTGGACAGCTTGTAGGCGGTGAGGCTGGTCGACGCGATGGCGGCCAGCGACGAGATATTGACGATGCTGCCCGTCTCCCGCTCCCGCATTGCCGGCAGCACGGCCTGGCAGGACAGCAGGCAACCCTTGAGATTGACATTCATGATGCGATCGAACGCGGCCTCGGTGACCCTCAGCGGATCGCCGTCGAAGGCGCCGATGCCGACATTGTTATGCAGGAAATCGATGCGGCCCCATTCCTTGAGGCAGGCCTCGGCATAGGCGCGGCAATCGTCCGCCTTGGTCCAGTCGCCCGCGAGACAGCGAACCTCGCCGCCCTCTGCCGCGACGAGGGATGCCGTCTCTTCCGCTGCCTTGAGATTCCGATCGACCAGCAGCAGCTTGGCACCCTCGCGCGCGAACAGAAGCGAGGCGGCACGGCCGTTGCCGATCGTATCGCCCGGCGTCTGCCCGGCACCCACGACGATGCCGATCTTGTTCTCGAGCCGCATCGCCGATCAGTCCTGATAATCGATATGCCTGTCGAAGACGATCTTGCCGTCCTCGTTGCGCACGATGTTGTAGCCGTGCAGCCCGTCGCCATTCTGGTCGAAATTGTAGGTGCCTTCCGCACCCTTATAGCCCTGGATCGCGAGCACGGCGGCGCGCACCTTGTCGGGCTCGGTCGATTTCGCGTCGTTCATGGCCTTGGCCAGGATATGCACGGCGTCATAGGTCCAAGAGCCGAAATTGTCGGCGAGGGCATGCGCCACCTTCTCGTATTTCTCGGCGAAGGCCTTCAATTCCGGGCTCGAATCGGCGGCGAAATCGGCGATGCCGTAAGTGCCGAAGAGGGCGGGGCCGGCCAGGTTCAGCGCCGGAGCGGTGGTGATCGACGGCGAGCCCACCCATTTCGCCCGGAGCCCGAACTGCTTCGCCTGCTTGGCATAGACGCCGAGATCGGCCTCGAAGGTGAAATAGCTGCCGACCACGTCGGCGCCCGACTTCTTGATGTCGAGCACGATCGCCGAGAAATCGGCGGATTGATTGGGATAGCCCTCATCGGCTGTGGGCGTGAGCCCCTTCTTGGCTAACGCCTCGGTCAGTGCCGTGGCACCGCCGGTCCCGAACGCGTCCGTCGAATGAAGCAGCGCCCATTTCTTCAGGCCCAGCGTATCGACGCCGAAATCGGCGATCACGCGCGCCGAATAGGAATCATTCGGCCGGCAGCGGAACAGCCACTGGTTACCCTGATGGGTGAGCTTCGGCGCCGTACCACCAATGAAGACCGGCTTGCCGACCTTCAGGATGTCGGGCGACATGGCATCGACCTCGGTCGACCGGATCGGGCCGAGGAAGGCCGGAATCTCCGGGTCGGTCGCGAGCCTGGAGAAGGCATTGACGGCGCCGGGATTGGTTGTCTGGTCATCCTCGACGACGAGCTTCAGCGTATTGCCCAGCACGCCGCCGGCCGCGTTGATCTCGTCGATCGCCATCTGCGCGCCGATCTGGGAATATTTCCCGGATTCGGCGGCGGAGCCGGTGATCGGCGTGACCATGCCGATCTTGATCTCTCCGGCGCATGCGGTTGTCGCCCATACCGCGAGCGCCATGGCCAAGCCGATGGCCAAGCTTGCCGTCCTCATACCGTCTCCCCCTTGAGGTTCTTGAGTGACTTCGTTTTCAGAACGGTCACTCGGTTGGGCCGGGGAGCGCAAGCGGAATCGCGCGATTCCAGCGGGCCGAGGCTCGCGCCCGGCAAACTCCGGCTCTGCAGTTTCTGCCGTGCGGGCGGGTGACAGGGAAATTTTTGCCGATCGGACTCGGCGGCCGGTCGGGGAGCATATCCGGATGTGCCGGGTCTTTACTGGCGACCGTGAACAATATTCAGACAAAATCCTCTCATACATTAATGTTCGTAACAAATATCTTTACTATATCAAGGATTATTCATCAGATATTTAGTTAATTTAAGACAATAAGTTTGATAGATATTACAATATCTCAGGGAAAAATCCAGCCATCGTGCAAATATCGCTGCGATATACGGCGGTTATATTGAAATTTCTATGGTCAATACAGAGTCCAATGCGCTGGCACGCCGCTTGCCAATAGATCGTCGAACGCCGGTGCAGGTCGTCGTAAGCGGCAGGGGTACCGGGATGACGGACTGAAGCGCAGAGGAAGATTAGAATGTCAAACATCACGTTATCCACCACAGAGCGTCAAACGCTCCTGTCACTCACGGATGTGACGACGCTCTTCAACACGACGCAGGAGCGCCTCAATACCGGCCTCAAGGTCAATTCCGCCTCGGATAATCCGGTCGCGTTCTTCCGGGCTCAGTCGCTGTCGGACCGCGCGTCCGACATCCTCAACCGCAAGAGCAACATCGATCAGTCGGTGCAGGCGGTTCAGGCCGCCCTTACCGCCACCTCGGCGGTGAACGGGCTGTTGGGCCAGCTCCAGGGCGTGCTCGACGGGGCCCGCGGCGCCTCGCTCAACCAGCGCATCGCGGCGACCCAGCAGTTCAAGAACATCGGTCAGCAGCTGGCGCAGCTGGTCAAGGACTCGACATTCCAGGGCCTCAATATCCTGGACTCGACCTCGGCGACGCTCGCAACCCAGTTCTCCGAGCGCACGGCGGCGACCTTCACGATCCAAGGCTACAATCTCGTGGCCACGGGAACGGCGAATGGGCGCACGCTCTTTACTCAGGCGGTCGGGTTCCTGCCCAACGGCGCGCTCATCTTCAGCAACATCGTCGGCAACGACAATCTGGGGATCGACGCGCTGGGCTTCTCGCAGCTCGACACCAGCGGCTCGGCCGCCGGCCAGGGCGGCACCGTCCCGGCCTCGGTCGCCAACGCGATCTTTGCCGCGACCGACAACCGCATCTCGAACGCCATCAACCAGCTGCGCGGCATCACGGCGGCCTTGGGCACCAACGTCTCGATCCTGCAGGCCCGCTCGAACTTCAGCTCCAGCTACGCCAACACGCTGACGAGCGGCTCCAACGACCTGACCCAGGCCGATCTCAACACCGAAGCGGCCAATTCCCAGGCGCTCCAGCTCAGGCAGCAATTCGGCATCCAGTCGCTGGTCAGTGCCAACAACCAGCAGCAATCGATCCTGACGCTTCTGAAGGGCGGCTGATACCGGCTACTGGCTCACCAGGCGGCGAAGGCAAGCGCCGCCAGCGCCAGGGCCGCGATCCACAGCGGCAGAATCAGGCTTATACGGCCATTACGCGCGCCGACCAGCCCGCTTATGGCATCAGGATGGAGCGGCAGCCCGCCATGGGCAAGCTGCCCCAGCGTGCGCTCGAGATCGCCCAGCAGATTGGGCAGACGTTCCAGTGCTGCCAGCAAGGCGCCCGCCGTCTGCACCGCGCGCGCTGGGGGCGACCGGTGCAGCCGCATCCAATCCTCGATCAGCGGCCGTGCCAGCTCCCACATATTCACAGTCGGATCGAGCTGCCGGCCCAGGCCCTCGGCGAGCACCATGGTCTTTTGCAGCATCAAGAGCTGCGGCTGGGCCTCCATCTTGAATTGCCGCGTGACCTGGAACAGCTGCGACAGGAGCCGCGCCACCGAGATCTGCTCGAGTGGCCGCTCGAGCAGCGGTTCGCCGATCGAGCGGCAAGCCTGCGTGAAGGCCTCCACCAATTCCGTCGGCGGCACGAAGCCCGCATCGAAATGCACCTGCGCCACCTGCCGGTAATTGCCGGTGAGGAAGCCCAGCAGCATGTCGGCCAGATAATAGCGGTGCTTCCGGTCGATCCGCCCCATGATGCCGAAATCGACGGCGACGATGGCGCCGTCCTCGGCGACGAAGAGGTTGCCGGGATGAAGATCGGCATGAAAGAAGCCGTCGCGGAACACCATGGCGAAGAACGAGGCGGACGCCTTGCCCACGAGATCGCGCGGATCGTGGCCGGCCGCGACGAGTGCCTCCCGATCGCCGATCGGAATGCCGTGGATCCGCTCGGTCGTCAGCATCTGCTGGGCCGTGCGCGACCAATCGACCCGCGGCACACGAAAGCCCTCGTCGCCCCGGAAATTCTCGGCCAGCTCGGCCGCCGCCGAGGCCTCGAGCCGGAGATCCATCTCGAACTCGACCGATTCGCGCAAGCGCGCCACCACCTCGATCGGCCTCAGCCGCCGCATGGTCGGCAAGTGCTGGTCGATCTGCTCTGCCATCCATAGCAAGAGATCGAGATCGCGCGCGAAGGCCTCGGCGACACCTGGCCGCAGGATCTTGACCGCGACCTCGCCGCCCTCGCTCGTCGTCGCGAAATGCACCTGTGCCACCGAGGCGGCGGCGATCGCCTCCGTGTCAAAATGCTGGAAGATCTCGGATATCGGGCGCCCAAGCTCGGCCTCGATGACGGCGACGGCCGCAGCACCCGGAAAGGGCGGCAGCCGGTCCTGGAGATGGGAAAGATCGGCCGCCATCTCCTCGCCGATGAGGTCGGACCGGGTCGACAGCGCCTGGCCCAGCTTGATGAAGCTCGGCCCCAGCTTCTGCAATGCCAGCGCCAGCCGCTGGCCGCGCCGCTTGCCGACCAATTCAGCCCGCACGCCCAGCAACAGCCGGGTCAGCCGGATGAAGCCGCGGCCGAACGGCACGCGCTCGAGCGGGAACAGGCAATCATGGCGTGCCAGCAGCACACCGATCCGGATCAGCGAGGCAAGATGCCGCGCCCCACGCAGCAGCCCGTTCAGAGTCGCCAGCCTGAATGGAGGGCAGCGATGCCGCCGCTGAGGTTGCGGTACTTGGCAAGCTCGAACCCGGCAGCGCCCATGCGCTCGATCAGCTCGTCCTGGGGCGGAAAGCGGCGGATGCTTTCGGCGAGATAACGATAGGCCGCCTCGTCGCCGGCGATGAGGCGGCCGAGCCGCGGCAGCACCTCGAAGGAATAGAGCTCGTAAGGCCGCTCCAGGATCGGCAGTACCACCTTCGAGAATTCGAGGCAGATGAACCGGCCCCCCGGCTTCAAGACGCGCCGCGCCTCGGCCAGGGCCCGATCGATATGGGTGACGTTCCGGAGCCCGAAGGCGATCGTGTAGAAATCGACCGAGCCGGACTTGACCGGCAGCGCCTCGGCATCGCCGCAGATCCAGTCGATGCCGTCGAGGATGCCGCGATCGATCGCCCGGTCGCGCCCGACCGAGACCATGCTTTCATTGATGTCGCAGACCGTGACCGAGCCGTTGCCCTTGAGCCGCTCGCGATAACGCAACGCGATGTCGCCGGTGCCGCCGGCCACATCGAGAAGATGCTGCCCCGGCCGAGGGTTGAGCCAGTCGATGAGGGCGGATTTCCACAGCCGATGGATGCCGCCGCTCATCAGATCGTTCATGAGATCGTAGCGGCCGGCGACGCTGTCGAAGACCTCGCGCACCAGCCCCTTCTTCTCGTCGGCGGGCACGGTGCGATAGCCGAAATCGGCCGAGTCGGGAGCGGGTTCCGTCATAATGGCCGGCACCATAGACGAGATAATTCAGCGGGCGAAGAGGTAGCTCGCCAGCATCCGCTTCAGCTCCTCGACGACACGCTTGCGGTCGGCCTTGTCCGGCTGCTCGAGCGCATAGCCCAGCAGCCGATCGCCGGTCTCGGTCGCCACTCTGAGGCGCCAATCGAGCGCCTGCGGCTCGCCACCCGCCCCCAACCCCTCGGTCATGAACCAGCGGACCAGGGCGGCTCCGCCCGCGTCCGGGGCGGCATAAGCCTCGCGTGCCGGCCGGCTCACATAACGCCCGCCGCCCGGGCCGCCATAGGCGACCGTGCGGAAATCCGGATTCTCCTCGAGATAGGCGAAGAAGGCGTCGATGACGGCGCCCAGCAGCGACGGCCCATCGGTCGCCCCCGCCTGGGCCAAGATCGCCGGCAATCCCGCCTGGAACGCCTCCATATGCCGCGTCGCGATGGCGTCGATGATCGCCTGCTTGTCGACGAAGAAGCGATAGAGGGCGCCCACCGAGACGCCGGCCTCGGTCGCGATCATCGCCGTCGTCACCTCGTAAAGCGGCACGCGCCGGGCCAGCAGCCGGCCGGCCCCCGCCAGGATGCGCTCGACCGTGCCCTGGCTGCGCTCCTGCATCGGGCGGCGCCTGGCATGCGGGGATGCCGTGGCTTCCTGGGTCTCCGGCGTTAAAATCTTGCGCGGCATCTCGTCCCTCTACCGCCCTTAGGGGCGGCGCTCAATTGACAACGCGGAAGATTGGGCAGATAAACAGAAACACGACGTCATATTCGCGTTTCAAATTCGGCCAGCGAGGATGCCCATGGGAGTGACGCTCAATCAGGTGATCCGGGTCGGATCCTACGTCATGCGGCAGCACCTCAAGGGCAATAAGCGCTATCCGCTGGTCCTGATGCTGGAACCGCTCTTTCGTTGCAATCTCGCCTGCGCCGGCTGCGGCAAGATCGACTATCCCGAGGAGATCCTGAACCAGCGCCTGTCGGTGAAGGAATGCCTCGAGGCGGTCGATGAATGCGGCGCCCCCGTGGTCTCGATCGCCGGCGGCGAGCCCTTGCTGCACAAGGAGCTGCATCAGGTCGTCGAAGGCATCATCGCGCGCAAGAAGTTCGTCTATCTTTGCACCAACGCGCTGCTGCTCGAGAAGAAGCTCCATCTCTACAAGCCCAGCCCCTATTTCCAATGGTCGGTCCATCTGGATGGCGACCAGGAGGATCACGACCGCTCAGTCTGCCAGGACGGCGTCTATGTCCGGGCCGTCGAGGCGATCAAGAAGGCCAAGGCGGCCGGCTTCCGCGTCAGCATCAACACGACGCTGTTCTCGAACGCCGAGCCGGAGCGGGTGGCGGGCTTCTTCGACGATATGAAGAAGCTCGGCATCGACGGCGTCATGGTCTCGCCGGGCTATGCCTATGAGCGCGCACCGGATCAGGAGCATTTCCTCAATCGCCAGAAGACGAAGCAGCTCTTCCGCGACATCTTCCGCCGCGGCAAGGGGCGGGGCTGGGGCTTCAACCAGTCGCCCCTCTTCCTTGATTTCCTGGCCGGCAACCAGACTTACCACTGCACGCCGTGGGGTAACCCGACGCGGACCTATTTCGGCTGGCAGCGGCCTTGCTACCTGCTGGGCGAAGGCTACGCCAAGAGCTTCAAGGAGCTGATGGAGACGACCGACTGGGACCGCTACGGCACCGGCAATTACGAGAAATGCGCCGATTGCATGGTCCATTCGGGCTTCGAGGCGACCGCGGTCATCGACGCCGCGAGCCACCCCTTGAAGACCGCCTTCGTGGCGATGCGCGGCCCCAGGACGGACGGGCCGATGGCCCCCGAGATCCCGCTCGATCGGCAGCGGCCAGCGGAATTCGTTTTCTCGCGCCATGTCCAGCACGCAATGGACCAGATCCATGCGGAGAAGATGGCGGGGTAGCGGTGCGGGTCACCGGTCTCTTTCGATATCCGGTCAAGAGCCTCAGGGGAACGGCGCTCGATCGCTCGACCGTCGAGCCCATCGGCCTGGCCGGCGATCGGCGCTGGCTCGTCGTGGATCACGAAGGCCGATTTCAGACGATCCGGCAGCAGCCTGTGATGACGCAGATCGGGGTCGCGGTGACCGAGGCCGGTATCGAGATCTCCCACGACTCGTTCGGCACCGTCGCGGTCGCCACACCGGCCGCCGATGCCGAGCAACTGCTGGTGACGGTTTGGCGTGACACGGTACCGGCCCTGCTGGCGGACCCGTCGGGCGGTGACTTCCTGTCCCGAATCATGGGGCAGGCGGTGCGCCTCGTCTATATGAACGATCCGGCCTCTCGGCCCGTGACGCCGCTCTATGGCCAGCCGGACGATCGCACCAGCTTCGCCGACGCCTTCCCGTTCCTGCTCACGACCGAGGCTTCGCTCGGCGATCTCAATCGGCGTCTGGCCCTCCCGATCGAGATGCGCCGGTTCCGGCCCAACATCGTGATCGACGGTACCGATGCCTGGGCCGAGGATGGCTGGAAGAGCCTGCGCATCGGCGCCGTGACCTTCCGCGTCGCCAAGGCATGCGGCCGTTGCGTGGTCACGACGCGTGACCCCGACACGGGCGAGCAGGTCGATCCGACCCAGCCGCTGCAGACGCTCGCAAGCTTCCATCGCGCATCCGACGGCGGGATCATCTTCGGTCAGAATCTCATTCCGGACACGATTGGCGAGATCGCGATCGGCGATACCGTCGAGGTGCTTGAGGCCGGCGCCTCGAATTTGTGCTGAGACGGGCACAACCCCTCTCGAAGAGTTCCCCATGCCGTGGTTGCCCGAAGTCCAAACCGTCCGCCGCGACCTGTGGTTGATCTGCAACAGGGTATGTGCTTTAGGCGCTGCTCTCACCGAGGCGGGCGCCCGATCGGAATTTACTCGCTAAGATAGTATGCAGCGGCATGGGCCGTGCCGACGATCGCATGCGGTCGCCGGCTGTCTGCAGCAGCATCTTAGGTGGGCGCCGTGAACAAGCTCTGGCCAGTCTGTTTCGCTGTCGTGATGGTGTTGAGCGGTTGTGCGCCGACGGGGGCCAGGGTCGAGACGCCGAATATTGCTGCCGGGCGCGATGCCGTCGCCCGCCGCGATTACGATATTGCGCTCGGTAATCTGGTTCCGTTGGCCCGGACCGGCGATCCCGAAGCCGAGTGGCGGCTTGGCGACCTTTACATCACTGGGCCAGCCAACCAGTTCAGCCAGTCTCGATCGGACGGTGTCGAGCTTTTGAAGAAGGCGGCGGCCCAGGGCTACGCCTTTGCCCAATACGATCTCGGCGTGCTTTATCAGAATGGCAAGCAGGTTCCTCAGAACGACGCCGAGGCGGCACGTCTTTATCGGCTTGCGGCCGACCAGGACAATGTCGCGGCCGAAGTGGCGCTGGGATATTGCTACGACGTCGGCCGCGGCGTTCCGATCGACTACACGGAAGCAATTCGCTGGAACGCGCGGGCTGCCGAGCAGGGCAATGCCTTTGCGATGCAGAACATCGCCTATGGCTATCGCGAAGGCCGCGGCCTGCCGAAGAGTGGTAAGGACGCAGCATACTGGTACTCGGTCGCGTCGCGGCTCGCGCCCAACGAAGCGCTTCGCACCCAGGAAAATGCGGCGCGGGACAAGGAGGCGGGTCAGTTGCCCGTCGCCGAGGCGCAGCAGGCGATTGGAGAGTCCTTTGCCTGGTCGCCGGGCAAAGGCAGCCTCGATCATGTTCGCCGCGACGCCAAGCTCGCGGTGACCGGCGAGGCCGATGCCGGGCCGAAAGTGTCGGGTTCGGGCGTCATCTTCACCCACGGCGGCAATGTGCTGACGGCCGCCCATGTCGTCGATCGCTGCCAAAGCATCACGGCCGGCCTGCCGGGCGGCGCCAAGCTGCCGGCCGAGCTGGTCGCCAGCGATCCCGCCAACGACATCGCCGTGCTCAAGACGGGCTTGGCGGTCGGGACGCCGGCGCAAATCCGCACCAGCCCGCCGCGGTTGGGCGAGGCGGTTACGGCCGCAGGCTATCCGCTGGGCTCCATTCTCAACAACGATCTGAACGTCACCGCGGGAACGGTGAGCGCCTTGTCGGGGCTTCGCGACGACAGCGCGATGCTGCAGGTGACGGCGGCCGTTCAGCCCGGCAATTCCGGCGGCCCCCTGTTCGACGGCAGCGGTAATCTGCTCGGCATCGTGGCGCAAAAGATCAATGCGCTCGGCATCGCTGTCGTAACGGGCGTCATCCCCGAGAATCTGTCCTATGCGGTGAAAGCTTCGGTGGTCCGGCTCTTCCTCGAGACCAAGGGGCTGTCCTACGAGTCCGGCACCGGCAAGCCGCTTAGCTCGACGGATCTGGCCAATGCGGCGCGCAACGTCACCGTCAAGATCGAGTGCGTGCGGTCGTGACGGGCCTGCTGGTCAGGCTTGGCCCCGCGGTCAGCCTGGCCTCCCTGGCCGCCCTGGCGGCATTGGCCGGCTGCGCCAACACGGTTCCGCAACAGCCGGCGGGGACCCCGCAACAATCGCCGTCGATTACTGCCGCTGCCGATCTCACGGCACTGGATCGCGGCATCGCCTATTCGAAAAGTGCCGCGACCATGGCCAAGGCGGTCGAGACTTTCGAGCCGCTTGCAGAGGCTGGCAATCCGAAAGCTCAATCCCTGCTCGGCATATTGCTCACCACGGTTCCGGATCCGGGTATCGACGGCAGATATTTCGTGTTCTACCGACCGGATCGCCGGGCAGGCATCGACTGGCTGCGGAAGGCCGCTGCCCAGGGCGATGTCGAAGCCGAACGGCAGCTCGGATATCTCTATCTGGACGGCAAATATGTCGGCCAGGACTTTGCCGAGGCGGCGCGCTGGCTGAAGGCCGCGGTGGAACGGAATGATGCCGGTGCCGAGGCTCAGCTGGCGGATCTTTATCATCATGGCCGCGGCGTTCCGGCCGATCAGGCCGAATCGCTCCGATTGGCGATCCAGGCGGGCGAGCAGGGCGACGCCTGGGCGCTCGCGCAGATCGGTGCCGCTTATGCCAACGGCCAAGGTCTGCCGAAGAGCGGGAGCGCCGCGATGCGATGGTTCGCCGTCGCCTCACAGCGCTCGGATCAACCTGGAACTCGATCCGAATATGCGGGGCTGAGCAACAAGGAAATGGGCCTGCTCCCCCCTGCGGAGGCTCAGGCCGCCATGGTCGAGGCCGCATCTTTCGTTCCCGGCAAAGGCGCGCTCGCCTCCGTCACGCGCGATCTCGGCGGGACCGCCGCCGCGGCAGGCAATGTGCAATCCGGCGTCGGCGTCGTCATTTCGCGGGATGGAAACCTCCTCACCACCTCGCATCTGGTGAACCGCTGCAGGAGCCTGACGGCGAAGCTTGCCGATGGCACGCCGGTGCCGGCCACCATCGTCGTGCAGGATCTGGCGAATGACCTGGCTGTGGTTCGAGCGGCTCTCTCGGTCGCTCGTCCCGTCCAGTTCCGCGACGCCGGACCACGCCTCGGCGAGGACGCGATGCTCGTCGAATTCGCGTCGGGGCAATCGGGGGCGCCGGCCAGCGGAACCGTGTCGGCGCTTGCCGACGAAAAGGGCGATACGTCCTATCTTCAGATGACCGTCCTGTCGCAGGGTACCCATCCGACCGGCATCCTCTATGATCGCGAGGCAGCCCTGCTCGGCGTGGTGACGGAAAAGGTCAAGGGCTCGCGGACGCTCGATGCAGCCCTTCGCGAGGACGAGGCGATCAAGGCCTCGGTGATCCGCCTGTTCCTCGATACCAAGAATATCGCTTATGAGACCGCCGGAGCCAAAACGGCAGGCGCGCCCAATCCAGCGGCTTCCGTTCGGTCCGCCACGGTCGAGATCAGCTGCCTGAACTGAGCGGGCCTCGAGATCCTTGAGGCCGGCGCCTCGAATTTGTACTGAGACGGGCCACACCCCGTCGAGAGTTCCTCCATGCCCGAATTGCCCGAAGTCGAAACCGTCTGCCGGGGCTTGGCCCGCGTCTTCGACGGGCATGTGATCACCGGGCTCGAGCTCCGGCGCCCCGATCTGCGCTTCCCGTTTCCGATCGGCCTCAAATCGCTGGTCGAAGGGCGGCGGGTCACGGCCGTCCGGCGGCGGGCCAAATACATCCTGATCCATCTCGATGATGGCGGCGTGCTGATCGGGCATCTCGGCATGTCCGGCCGGATGCTGATCGGACCGGCCGACGGGCTTCGGCTCGAAACCCACGACCATGTCATCTTCCGCACCGATGCCGGCATCGCCGTGCGCTTCAACGACGCGCGCCGCTTCGGCTTCCTCGATTATGCGACCGAGGAGACGCTGGCCCAGCACAAACTGTTGCGCGAGCTCGGGCCGGAGCCGCTCGGCAACAGCTTCAACGGGCCGGTTCTCGCTGCCTCGCTCATCGGCAAGATGACGCCCATCAAGGCGGCACTGCTCGATCAGAAGATCGTGGCCGGGCTTGGAAACATCTATGTCTCGGAAGCGCTCTTCTATGCCGGCCTGTCACCGCGGCGACTCGCCGGCACAATCGCCGGCGGCCGGGCCGAGAAGCTTGTGCACGCGATCAAGGATGTGCTGAACCGCGCCATCGAGGCCGGCGGATCGAGCCTCCGCGACTATGTCCAGACCTCGGGGGAACTGGGGTATTTCCAGCATCAATGGGCTGTCTATGGCAAGGAGGGTGAGCAGTGCCCAGGCTGCAGCTGCACGGTCGGGATTCAGCGCATCGTCCAGTCGAATCGCTCGACTTTCTATTGTGCCAAGCGCCAGCGATGAGTGTAGGATCGGGCACATCATGATCCGCCGCTCTCTCTTCGCCTTGGCTCTCCTGATCCCGGTTGCGGCCATGGCCCAGCCGACGGGGTGGGTCCCGGGGACCGAAGACGTGCCGCTGATGCCGGGCTTGGCGCCGACCGGGGATCCGGGCCTCATCTTCGACAAGCCGTCGGGCCGGATCGTCGAGGCGTCGGCGCAGGGGCCGGTCAGCCGCCACGCCGTGCTCGCCTTCTATCAGGAAAGCCTGCCGCAATTAGGCTGGCGTCCGGCCGGCGAACGGCAGTTCCTGCGCGACGGCGAGAGGCTGAGCCTCGGCTTCAACGGGCATGACGGCAATCTGCTGGTGGATTTCACGCTGGTTCCGCGCTAGGGCTCCTCGGCAGATACGCACACCAGCGTCGAGGACGGCATGGAATACCAAAATATCATCGTGGAAACCCACGGGCCCGTGGGCCTGATCCGGCTCAATCGGCCAGCCGCGCTGAACGCGCTGTGTGCTGCCCTCATCGAGGATCTCGGCCATGCGCTCGACGCGTTCGAGCGGGACGAGGCGATCGGCTGCCTCGTGCTGACCGGCAGCGACAAGGCCTTCGCCGCCGGCGCCGACATCAAGGAGATGGCGAGCCGCTCCTACATGGATGTCTATCTCAACGACTTCATCACCGTCGGATGGGAGCGCATCACGACCTGCCGCAAGCCGATCATCGCGGCCGTCGCGGGCTTCGCGCTCGGCGGCGGCTGCGAGATGGCGATGATGTGCGATTTCATCCTGGCTGCCGACAATGCCCAGTTCGGCCAGCCCGAGATCCTGCTCGGCACCATTCCAGGTGCCGGCGGCACGCAGCGGCTGACCCGCTTCGTCGGCAAGTCCAAGGCGATGGAGATGGTGCTGACCGGGCGCCGGATCGATGCGGCCGAGGCCGAGCGCTCAGGCCTCGTCTCACGCATCGTGCCGCTCGCCGAGCTGGTGCCGGAGGCGATCAAGACGGCGGAGAAGATCGCTTCCCTCTCGCGCCCGGTCGTGATGATGGCCAAGGAAAGCGTCAATCGCAGCTTCGAGACGACGCTCGCCGAAGGCATCCGCTTCGAGCGGCGCCTGTTCCATTCCACATTCGCGACCGAGGATCAGAAGGAGGGCATGGCCGCCTTCATCGACAAGCGCAAGCCCGGGTTCAAGCACCGGTGAGTGTCGTCGAGATCAAGGGCCTGGCCGAGATCGCATCGCGGTATGACGGCTTCATCCTCGATGTCTGGGGCGTGCTGCATAACGGTGTTGCCCCCTATCCGGGCGTGGTCGATGCGCTGACCCGGCTCAAATCGGCCGGCAAGCGGGCAGCACTGCTCTCGAACGCACCGATGCGGGCCGAGACGGTGGCGCGCCGGGTCGAGCATATCGGCGTGCCGCGGGCGCTTTATCACGAGGTCATGACCTCGGGTGAGGAAGTCTGGCAGAAGCTCAAGGACCGGAGCGACCCGTTCTTCGCCGGTCTCGGCCACGACTGCCTCTATTACGGCCCGCCGCGCCATCGCGGCATGCTGGAAGGGCTCGATCTCGTCGAGGTGGGATCACCGGCCGAGGCGAGTTTCATCCTCAATACCGGCCCCGACGATCTCGACGACGATGTGACGCTCTATCGAGCGGCCCTCGAGGACGCCGCCCGGCGCGGCCTCAAGATGGTCTGCGCCAATGCCGATCTCCATGTCATGCATGGCGACAAGATGATCGTCTGCGCCGGCGTGATGGCGCAGCGTTATGAGGAGATGGGCGGCACCGTGTCGTGGCACGGCAAGCCCTATCGGTCGGTCTATGCGGCGTGCCGCAGGCTGCTCGGGGTCGAGGCGCCCGATCGCATCCTCTGCATCGGCGACAGTCTGCGCACCGACATCGCCGGTGCTGCGGGAGACGGGCTCGACAGCCTGCTGGTCACGGGCGGCATGCATGAGGGCGAGTTCGGCCGCCCGTTCGATTTCGCCCTCTTCAAGGATCGGCTCGGCGACCGGTCCGAGCCGACCTGGGTCGGGCCCGGCCTCGTCTGGTAGCTCAATTGGGCAGCGGCGGGATCTGCGGGGTGAGCGAGCCCGGCTGAAGGAATTCGTCGTTCCATTGGAGCGCGCGCTGCCGGCTGTCCGTCGGTGCCAGCGGCACGATATCCCGCTCCCAATTCTGAAACGCCCGCTTCTCCCCGCTGGTCGGGGCCGGGTTCTGCAATCCGAATCTCGCTTCGAGCGCGCGATTCCGCTGCTCGATCAGCCTCGCCACGGCCGCCTTGTCCTCGGGCGTTTCGGGCAGGGCGAAGCTGCCATTCTCGATCGGACGGCCATTCCCGTCCATCTCGAAGCCCTTCGGCATCTCGAGCCCGCGCGGGGCTTCGATAGGTACGGGCGAGCCGCAGTCCGGCCGCGGCTCGATGCGGGTCTCTGTCGTTTCCTGGCTGGGCGCACAGGGATCGCGCGGGCCAGGACGATCGGCCGGCAGCACGATCCTCGGCAGAGCCATCGGCGATGGCCGCCATGTCTCGGCATCGGGAAATCTCGGGGCAGGAATGTCCAGGAGCGCGGGGCGGGCGGGCATCAGCCGGACGATCGTCAGGCGCTGCTGCTTTCCTGGTGCTTCCTGCCCGCCGCTTCGGAAGAGGCCTGCAATGATGGCAATGTGCAGAATGGCGAGGCTGATGAAGATCGCGCTGTTCCGGCCGCGCGCCGGTCGATCGTCCCAGCCAAATTCCAGGTGGTGAAGCTGTAAGGAAGCCACGGCGTCGGTGGTCCTGCTCTTAGCCTGCCCCTCTCACCTTTCCCAACAGTTCGATTATTGCGTCCGACACGGCCTTGGGCTGCTCAATCTGGATCAGGTGCGACGTATTCGGCACGATACGTATCTCACCCTTTGGCGCATAGGCGAGGACCGCTTCGAGAGAAGCCTTATGCACATCCTCTCCTGCTCGGTTCCGGGCGCTCGGCGGCTGATCGGGAACCGCATAGGGGCTGACGCTGCGGGCTAGGATCATCACCGGGAAATCGCCAAAATTCCGCCGCGCCTTATGTAATTGCAGCGAGCTCGCGCCGCCACAGCAGCCGGCGTACTCCGATCCATTCGCTCGCCAGTAGGCCGGCGATCCCCTCTCCTTTTCAATCGCTGCCACGAGACGATCGCCCGCGCCACGGTCGGCCTCCCAGCGACACTGACCTGACACCTTCCCGGCGGCGGCGCTCTTGGCGCATTCGCGGTCATGGGCCAAGGCGCCTGGCCGCGCTTTGGCGAATATTCCGTTCGTGATGATATCCAATAGCGGGAATTCGTCCTCATTCTGCCCATCGACCAGGACGAGCCCGGCGATCTCGGAGGGATAGCGGTAAGCGTACAGCTGGACGTTCATCGCTCCGTAAGAGCTGCCGACCAGCACGTAAGGCCCCGGAATAGCTGCCGCGTTTAGCAAAGCATGCAAGTCGTCGACCGCGTTGGCGGAGTTGCTGGGCCGCTTGCTCGCATCGCTGAAGCCAAAACCCGCGCGGTCGTAAACACAGACTTGAGAATGTTGCGCGACCTCGGGGAATACCTTGAACCAATTCCAGCCGGCCGACCCAAGGGGTGAGTCGAACACAACCACCGGCGCTCCCTCTCCGGAGCAATACATATTGAGCTTTCGGTTGCCGACATCGATTCGCTGGTGCGGTACCGAAAATTCGTCACCATCGTCCGCCCGGGCAGAAGCCGCTGGCGAGGTGAGAAGCGCTCCAGCGAGAGCAGTCAGAGCGATCGCTATGTGTCGGCTGGCGGGTCGAAGATAGTGCGAGATGCTGCCCTCGGGGGTGATCCGCAATGTAAAGTCTCCGCTGGTTAGGGGCGGCTCAGGCGGCGACGACGGTGCCGCGGTGTCGGACGGCGATATACGGCGCCACGCTCAGGACTAGATTGGCGGCCATGCGGGTGCCGGCGGTTCCGAGATGGCAGAAGGGCGGGAGCAGGGCGAGGTTGACGTTGAGTTCGCCTGGGCCAGCCAGTGACGGCAGCGACAGGTCGATACCCACCGCACCGCCCAAGATGCCGAGCGTGGCTAGGCCGAGCAGCGGCCAGTATTCCTTCATCCGGCGTCGGGTGGCATGCGCCGCGAGCGCCCAAGCGAGTAGGATTGGCAAGACCAGCGGCGTGCCGACGGTCAGCGTCGTCGCGAAGCCGGGGAACCACGCGGGCAGCGACAAACCGCTGCCGCCTGGCCGGAAAGTCCCGGCCACGGCTACAAGGATGGCGACCGACAGCGCCAAGCCCAGCACCAGGGCCAGCGACGGGGCGAGGAGATAGGCGGCGCAGGGGCGGCGCGCGCTCCAGGAGCACAGCTCGGGGCGCGCGATCATCGCTACGGCCAAGCTGTCAGCGCTACCCAGCCGGGCGAGGGCGCGCGGTACCGCGTCGGCGGCGTGGCCGGCGCTTTGCTCCTCTGCCGTGAGATCGGCCAAATGATCGGCGAGCTCGCACAGATAGCGATCGACGCGGCGGGGCGCGATGCCGGCGCACAATAGTTGTTCGCGGAGGGGCTCAAAGCAGTTCGGCATGCGGGCCTCCTGCCAGGATGGTTTGCACGGCCTGGGTGAGCCGGGTCCACGTGCCGGTCAAATCAGCCAATCGCTCTGCCCCGGCGGCGGTCAGCGTGTAATAGACCCGGCTACGGCCGTTCACGCTTTTGCGGCGGGCGGAGAGTGCCCCGCCCCGCTCCAGAGCATGCAGCACCGGATAGATCACGCCTTCGCCAAAGCTGATCGCTACACCGCTCCTTTCGCGAATGGTCTGCACCAGTTCATAGCCGTACATCTCGCGCTCACGGATCAGGCGCAGAATCAGCATTTCCGGTACGCCGTTCAGGAAACTCGGATTGGTCTCGGGCATACCTGCTCACCATACCTTGCCATTCTAGGTATGATGCTTTGGGTTTCGAGGTATGTAAAGCCGCGCCTTGCACGGCCTGATCGGCCAATTGCACTTCTCGGTGAGGGGTTGTGGCGGCGCGTTGCGCTTGGCTTTACCCCCTCAATCGCCCTGATCGCGATCTGCTCTAGTGGTCCGAACGGTGCAGGATCTGGTCGGCCAAGCCCGTATCATATTCGAGGCCGAGCGTGGTCACGAGCGCGCTCCTTGGGAAGCTCGAGACGATCAATCCTTTACGGTCGAGCACGGCCCAGACGGCGGCGTTGGTCAAGCCGGTGGCGTCCCGGCTGGCGACCACCGCGTCGCCGACATGGAAATGATCGCCATGCGGATGCGGCAGATCCGAGATCTCGATGCCGCCCTCCGCCGCGGCGCCGAATTGCGGCAAGCCGGCGAGATGCTGCAGCAAGGTCAGGGTCTTCAGCTGCAAGGAGTTCAGATTCAACGGATTCTTCTTCGGCGGCATGGCGGGCGGCCTCGATCTCGCAAGAACAGCGTAACGTCGCAGGCGTAACCCTTGGTGACGGCGCGCGCAAGACCTTCGGCCGCTGGAGGCGATGCAGGGATCAGCTATCCTGGTCGGATCAGCTCTTCACATAGAAGCAGATCTTGTTCCCGGTCGGATCGCGCAGGTAAGCGCCGTACCAGCTCTGTTTCTCGGGCGGGCGATAGCCGGGCGCACCCTCATCGGTGCCGCCATGGGCAAGACCGGCCGCATGCGCGGCCTTGACCGCATCCTGCGAGGTGGCCGTGAAGGCGATCATCGAGCCGTTGCCGCCGGTCGCCGTGTGGCCGTTGAAGGGCGGGCAGATATAGACATCGTGCTTGTCCGCGCCGGCCGGGCCGTAACCGATCCAGCCACCATCGGCAAAGGCGCGCGCATAACCCAGGGGCGCGAAGACGGCGTCGTAGAATTTACCCGAGGCCTCGCTGTCGAGCGCGCCGATCGTGACATACCCGATCATGACGATCCTCTTCCGAACGATCCGGCCGGAAGAGCAGCAGCTTGTCGGAACAAATAAAGAACCAAAGCGGGATCAGGCCGCGGGCAGGGTCGCGATCGTGCGCGGATAGGATTGGCTGGCCTTGCGCAGCGAGCCGTGACCGGCCCGGACATGGCCACGCTCGGTCGCCGCCGTCTTGAAATAGAGCATGATGGTCACGCGAATGGCGGCGGTCAGGCTCGATTCCTGGCGGTTCTGCTCGATCTCGGTGATCAGCCGGTTCATCACCTTGCCCTCCCGTCGACACATCTCCTCAAGCGCGTCCCACATCGCCTGCTCCAGTCGAACGCTGGTGCGGCGACCGGCAACGGTGACGTTGCGGTTGATCAGTGTCGAGGATCCATGTCCCTTAGGATGGCTCTGCTCCATCATGCGACCTCAAGTTGAAGCAACGATCTCATGGTTAGAATAGTACGAATTCGACTCACTAACAAGTTGTGCGTGTGTTTTCAACGCGGCATTTCGTCAGGTGAGAAGGTGCTTAACGACAAGGCGTGAACCCCGCCGCCCAGCTCCTCCGCGAGAATTTGATAGACCAGTCTCTGTCGCGCTACGCGAGTAAGTCCTGCGAAAGCCGGCGAGACGATGCTTACCTGGAAGTGTGTCTCGCCGCCGGGTGCGGCACCGGCATGGCCGGCATGGCGTGCGGATTCATCGACGATCTTCAGCGACACGGGCTGAAGGGCGGACTTCAATTTGGCTTCGATCGCCTGGGCGACACGCATCGGGCAGATCCTCGAACTAGGGACGGCCCCCTGATGAAATGATAGCGCAAGCCCGGCGCGTCAATGCGCGGCATTTCGCCGGTCCCGGGTCATCGTCATTTCGGTGGAGCGGCCATGGTTGGACGAGATTGGCGGCGCGAATGCAACGGGCCGGATTGGCATGCCGCCCTGCGGTCGGCTGCGCTTGTGTTGCAGCGGACGGCCTCCCATACTCCTAGCATGGCCCGCCCACGCTATAGCTTTTCGGAGGAAACCAGCCGCCCGCGCCCGCAGGCGCGATGCTGCGACGAGCCCGGCTGCACGGCCGAAGGGCAGTTCCGGGCACCTCGTTCGCGCAGTCATCTGGGCGAATCCCAGAATTATCTTTGGCTATGCCTCGACCATGTCCGCGCCTACAACGCCGCCTGGAACTACTATGCCGGCATGAGCGAGCACGAGATCGAGGCGGAGCTGCGCCAGGATACGGTCTGGCAGCGCCCGACCTGGCCTTTGGGCTGGCGCATCGCGCTCCACCGGATGCGCGACCCGCTTGATATTCTCCACGGCGACCGGACCGACGCGGATCGTCCCCAGCGCAAGCGCCCGCTCAGTGACGAGGAAAAGGCGCTCATCGTTTTCGAGCTCGAGCCACCCTTCACCTTGATCGAGCTCAAGCGGCGCTACAAAATCCTGGTCAAGCTGCATCATCCGGACGCCAATGGCGGCGACAAGATGGCGGAGGAGCGGCTCAAGGTGATCACTCAGGCCTATGCGCTTCTGAAAGCCAGGTTCTTCTCGACACGCGACGCATGAAAGTCAGAAACAGCTACGGAAACCGACCCTGATGCCCCCCGCTTACCAGACCGGCGCGACTGAGGCCGGTGCCGTCACCGCGACCCATTCCGGACTGCCCGATATCACCGTCTCGGTGCGCCAGACCTTCGGCATCGACAGCGATATGCATGTCCCGGCCTTCTCGACGCCGACCGATCTCGTGCCCGATGTCGATGACGCTTATCGTTTCGACCACGATACGACCCTCGCGATCCTTGCCGGATTTGCCCATAATCGGCGGGTCATGGTGCAGGGCTATCATGGCACCGGCAAATCGACCCATATCGAGCAGGTCGCCTCGCGCCTCAACTGGCCGTGCCTCAGGATCAATCTCGACAGCCATATCAGCCGCATCGATCTCGTCGGCAAGGACGCGATCGTGCTCCGGGACGGCATGCAGGTGACCGAGTTCCGCGAGGGCATCCTGCCCTGGGCGCTGCAGACGCCGACCGCCCTCGTGTTCGACGAATATGATGCCGGCCGCCCGGACGTGATGTTCGTGATCCAGCGCGTGCTCGAGGTCGAAGGCAAGCTGACCTTGCTCGACCAGAACCGCGTGATCCGGCCGCATCCGGCCTTCCGCCTCTTCTCCACCACCAACACGATCGGCCTCGGCGATACCAGCGGCCTCTATCACGGCACGCAGCAGATCAATCAGGGCCAGATGGATCGCTGGAACATCGTCGCCACGCTCAATTACCTGGCGCATGACGAAGAGGTGGCGATCGTGCTGGCCAAGGTGCCGAGCTTCGACACCGAGGATGGGCGCAAGACGATCTCGGCCATGGTGGCGCTGGCGGATCTCTCGCGCGCCGGCTTCATCAATGGCGATATCTCGACCGTCATGTCGCCGCGCACGGTCATCACCTGGGCCGAGAATGTCCATATCTTCGGCGGCGACTTGGCATTCGCCTTCCGCGTCACCTTCCTCAACAAGTGCGACGAGGTCGAGCGCTCGACCGTGGCGGAATATTACCAGCGCTGCTTCGGGACCGAGCTCAAGGAGACCGGTGTCCGGGCCGGCCGCGCGTGAGCACGGGTGAGGATCGGCGATGACGAGTGCTGAGACGCCGGCCGAGCGCTTCAAGCGCTCCACCACGGCAACCTTGCGCGCGATCGCCGAGCGCGAGGATGTGACCGTGACCTATGCCGCCGAGCCGCCGGGTTTGAGCGGCACCAAGGCGCGGCTGCCCCTGCCGCCGCGCGACCTGCCGGCCGAGATCGCGGCGCAGGTGCGGGGTGCCGCCGACGCGATCGCACTCCGCCTCCGGCATCACGACCCCGCGGTCCATGGCAAGCGCATGCCGTCGGGTGAGCAGGCGCGCGCCGTTTATGAGGCGGTCGAGCAGGCCCGGGTCGAGGCGCTCGGGGCCCGCCATATGGTCGGCGTCAGCGAGAATCTCGCGGCCAATTTGCAGGAACGCTATCGCCGCCAGGGTTTCGAACGGCTACTGGAGCGCAGCGAGCAGAGCCTGCCGGAAGTGGTCCGGCTGTTGGCGCGCGAGGCGATGACCGGGGCGCCGCCGCCGCCCGCCGCCCGCCATGTCGTCGATCTCTGGCGTCCGGTCCTCGAAGGCAAGCTCTCGGCCGATCTCGCCGAGCTCACCCATTCGATGGACGACCAGGATTCCTATGCGCGGGCCGCACGGCGGCTCATCAAGGATCTGGAGCTCGATCTCGGCGAGGCCGAGGGCGAGAGTTCCGAAGGCGACGATCAGGGCGAAGGCGACCAGCAGAGCGATAGCGAGAATCAGCAGCAGCCGGACCAAGCCGGTGCGGAGGGCATGCGCGGCGAACCCGAGACCATGCCGTCGGACAGTGCCGAGGATGGCGAGGACGGCGTCGGCGAGGAGGTCTCGGGCGAGATGATGCCGGGGGCCGCCGATGATGACGACACCTCGAAGCCCGGCCGCCCGGGGCAGGTGAAGCAGCACGGGCTGAACGACGACCCGTTGGCATATCGCGCCTACACGGGCCAATATGACGAGGTGATCGAGGCCGAGGAGCTGTGCGATCCCGACGAGCTGACGCGGCTCCGGCATCTGCTCGATCAGCAGCTTTCGCATATGCAGAGCGTCATCTCGCGGCTCGCCAACCGGCTGCAGCGGCGCCTCATGGCGAAGCAGCAGCGCACCTGGGAGTTCGATCTCGAGGAAGGGATGCTCGACACGGCGCGGCTCGCCCGCATCGTCACCAACCCGGCCTATCCCTTGACCTACAAGCGCGAGAAGGACACGGATTTCCGCGACACGGTGGTGACGCTGCTCATCGACAATTCGGGCTCGATGCGCGGCCGGCCGATCGGCGTGGCCGCCATGAGCGCCGACATCTTGGCGCGCACGCTCGAACGTTGCAGCGTCAAGGTCGAGATCCTGGGCTTCACGACCCGCGCCTGGAAGGGCGGCCAGTCGCGCGAGCGCTGGATCAGCGAGGGCAAGCCGGCCAATCCCGGCCGCCTCAACGATCTCCGGCATATCATCTACAAGCCGGCCGATGCGCCGTGGCGCCGCGCCCGCCGCTCGCTCGGCCTCATGCTGCGCGAGGGCATCCTCAAGGAGAATATCGACGGCGAAGCGCTGCTCTGGGCCCATAACCGGCTGATCGCCCGGACCGAGCAGCGGCGCATCCTGATGGTCATCTCCGACGGGGCGCCTGTCGATGATTCGACGCTCTCCGTCAATGCCGGCAACTATCTCGAAAAGCATCTGCGCCAGGTCATCGAGATGATCGAGCGCTCCTCGCCCGTCGAGCTCGTCGCGATCGGCATCGGACATGATGTGACGCGCTACTATCGCCGCGCCGTCACCATCGTCGATGCCGAGCAGCTGGGCGGCACGGTGATGGAGCAGCTGGCCTCCCTCTTCGACGAGGACACGCCGACCCTGGCGCCGGGACGGCGGCGCCGCGCGTAAGAGCGATGCTCAGGGGCGATATGGGAAGTTACCCACAGGCCCCCAACGCTGACTCTTGACCGGCGACGCTTCGTCGTGTTCTTCTTTCGTTCGATAAATCGAGCGGGGAGGGCAAGAGTGGTGACGGAGATCGAGGCAGGGGCGGCGGCAACGGATCGGGATCGCGAGATCCTCGAGACGCTGGCCGGGCTCGGCCTCGAGGTGGCGATGGCACTTAAGGCGAAGATCGTTGCTGCGGCCGATGCCGAGAGCGCCGACCGCCTGAGCCTTGCCTTCACCCGCGTCAGCCGCTCGATCCGTCAGACGCTGGCCTTCAAGGCGAAGCTTGCCGAGATGAAGGCGAAAAGTGCCGAGAAGCGCCAGTCGAAGGAGCGCGATCAGGCGATCGAGACGTCACGTCTCCGCGCCAAGAAGCACCAGGTCGCCCGCGATGTCGCCCTGATGGTGAAAGCCACAGCGGAATCCGAGAATCTGCTCGGCGACTTGCATGAGCGCCTGATGGACCCGGATATCGAGGACGAGCTCCTCACCATCCGGGTCGGCAACGTCATCATCGGCCTCTGCGACGAGCTCGGCATCCCGGTCGAGCTCTCGGTCTGGCAGGACAAGGGCTGGTTCATCAACGAGGGCAGGGAGGCGCCCGAGCCGCCGCCGCGCCGGCCAAACTCCCTCTCTACCCCGTCGGGGTGGAGAGGGATGGGGTGAGGCGGGGCCGTTCCGCCTGCTCTGCCTGCAGTCCTCTTGGCCCGACAGCCCCCACCTCACCCGACCTCTCCGCCCCAGGGGGCGGAGAGGAGGAATTCTCGCGTCTGCGCTTCACTCCAGCCCGTCATCGGGGCTCGGGCGGGAGCGCTATGCCGCCACGCCGTACTTCTTGAACCAGGCCAGCATCTGCTTCCAGCCGTCGGTCGCCGCCTCGGCGTTGTAGCTCGGGCGGTAATCGGCGTTGAAGCCGTGCTCGGCATCGGGATAGACGATGAATTTCGTCGGGGTGTGAATCGTCGCCAGCTTCTTCTTCATATCCTCGATCGTGTCCTGGGTGATGCCCTGGTCCTTGCCGCCATAGAGGCCGAGCACCGGCACCTTGAGCTGGGGGACGCCGTCGATCGGGTTCGACGGAAAGGCGTCGCTGGTCTTGCCCTCGAGCGGGCCGTACCAGGCGACGGCGGCCTTCACATGCGGATTGTGCTCGGCATACATCCAGGTCATCCGCCCGCCGCGGCAGAAGCCGGTGATGGCGAGCTTGCCATGGATGCCGCCATTCTTCTCGACCCAGGCGACGGTGGCGTCGAGATCGGAGAAGCTTTGCGTGTCGGGCGCCTTGTTGACGGTATCGATCACCTGGTGGATATCGGTCATCGACACGATATCGCCGAGCCGCGAATAGAGCTCGGGGGCGATCGCGAGATAGCCCAGCTTGGCCAGGCGCCGGCACAGATCCTTGATGTGCTCATGCACGCCGAAGATCTCCTCGATCACGATCACGACCGGGAAATGCTTGCCCTTGGCCGGCTGCGCGCGATATGCGGGGATCTCGCCATCGGCGACCGGGATCTTGACCTCGCCGGCAGTCAGCCCTTCGGCATCCGTCACGATCGTCGCCTTGGCCGGCTTGACGCTGAGCGCGAAGCCGGTGGCCAGCGTGGTCACGACGAAGCCGCGGCGGCTCAAATTCATGCGCGGAAACAGGCCCCTGACATCGGGCTCTTCAATCAGCATCTCGGCCTCTCCTGGTCTTGTGATGAAGGACGCAGCATAGCGGAGCGGCGCGCGAGCGCATCCCCTTCCATGATCAATCCTGCGCGAGGTTGCGTGTTGAAATTGCGGCTTGGCCGGCCGGTTCGGCAAGGGCGTAGACCCGGAAATTGGGGATGACGGGAATTGGTGGTTAGCTACCGTTCCTCGCGACAGAAAGGCTCAGCGCCAGAAACGATCGGAGAGAGCGCAATGATCACTGTTTTCGGAGAAGGTAGGGGCTTCCGCGTGGTTTGGCTGCTCGAGGAAATGGGGCTGCAGTACCGGCTGCGGGGCGTAGACCTCTTGGCGGGGGTCGAGAACGATGCCGAGTTCCTCGAGATCAACCCAGCCGGCTTCATCCCCGCGATCCGCGATGGCGACGTCACGATGGTCGAATCCATTGCGATCATGGAATATCTCTCAGGGCGCTACGGGCCGACGGTGCTGGCACCCGGCCCGCAAGACGCAGCTTTTCCTGCCTATCAGCAGTTTCTTCACCTGGGCGAAGCGGGGCTCGCCGCGTCCATTTATTTCGTGTCGGGCGCCCGGCACATGGCACCGGAGAGCGAGCGCGACAATTGGAGCGCGCGCCAGGCGATGGACGTGTTCACGACCCGGTTGACCCTGGTGACGCGGCAGTTGGAGCGCGCACCGTACATGGCTGGGGATGTCT
Source organism: uncultured Alphaproteobacteria bacterium (assembly GCA_963762435.1). Lineage (GTDB taxonomy): Bacteria > Pseudomonadota > Alphaproteobacteria > ATCC43930 > CGMCC-115725 > JAXDMU01. The sequence goes on from CAVXLN010000029.1 coordinate 255,448, forward strand.
TCACCGCGGCGGACATTTCGGTGGGCTATGCGCTGGAAATGGCGCGGAAGAATGCCGGGGTCGCGCTCGGTGCCGCGGAGCAGGCCTATATGGCGCGGCTGCGCCAGCGCGGCGGCTATCAGCGCGCATTGGCGGTCTGTCAGGCGACGCGGAATTGGTGGATGAGCGATTCATGACCGGAGCGGACGGTCGCCCACTGCTGCGCACCTAAGTCCCCAACTTAGTAGTCCAATTTATATTGGATTCCGAGACTGCTGGAGCTGGAAGCAGCCCCGGCGGTCGCATTGACCGTGATGTGCTTGGTCACGCTGAGCTCGACCTTGGCGCGGGTCGAAGTCCCCGACACGCCCTGATCGACGCCGACGAAGACGCCGGGGGCGACATATTTTCCGCCGCTCACGGTGGTGGCCGCCGTGCCGGTGGCGCTGCTGCCGGCCGCCTGGCCGACCGAAAGCCGGTCGAGGCCGGTGGCGGTGCGCAGCCGGTCGAGCATACTGGGCCCGCCGCCGGCCAGCGTCGCCGCCGCCTGGGCCAGCTGCAGCCCCTGGGTGGGCGTGATCTGGCCGACGCCGGTGCCGAACAGCACGCGCGACAGGATCTCGTCCTGCGGCAGCACCGGCGTGGAAGTGAGCTTGAGGCTAGGGGCGCTCGGCAGGCCCTGCAGCGTCACCTGTGCCGTGATGTCGGCCGTCTGCGCCTGCGCCAGCAGGTCGAGCACCGGCGTCGTCCCGCCGGTGAAGGTCACGATGCCGCGCTGGATCGTGAAGCTGGTGCCCAAGAGCGCGAAGCTGCCGTTGACCGCATCGAACTCGCCGGTGATCTCGGGATAGGCCGAGGTGCCGGCGATGGCGAGATCGCCCTTCCACTCGCTGTCGAGCCCGCGGCCGCGCACGAAAACCTGGCCCGGCACATGGAGACGGATATCGAGCTTGGCTTCGATCGGCGGTGCCGGCGGTGCGGCGGGCTTCACGCTGGGCGGCGGCTTGCTCGAATCGATGCGGATGACGCTGAGCTGCGGCACGCTCGCCGGCAGCCGGTCGGGAATACTGATATCGGCGCGCTCGAGGGTGAGGGTGCTCTTGAGCTCGGGGGCCGAGACCGGACCGCCGATATGGGCATCGCCGGCGAGCCGCGCGGTGATCTCGTCGCGCCGGGCCACGTCGAAGCCGGTGAGCTTGGCCGACACGTCGATCAGCGGCCCGCCGCTTGCTGCAAGATCGACCTTGCCATCGACCGAGAGCTTGCCCGTGGCGCCGTCGCCGGCCTCGAAGTGGCGGATGACGAAGGCCTGGCGGCTGCCTTCGAGCGAGAGCTCGAGGCCGCGGAGCGTCATGCCGCTCAGGCCGTTATCGTACTCGCCTTTCGAGATGGTGAAGGTGCCGCCCGCTTCCGGCACGGCCAGCGTGCCGCCGACCGTGAGATTGATGCCGAAGATCCCGCTCAGCCGATCCTCGCCGACGGGTGCGATCTCGCTCAGCTGATCGAGCCTGCCATCACCCTCGAGCTTGGCCCGCACAGGCCCGTCCTGGCGCAGCGCCGGCATGCCGCCGGTCCAGGCGATCGGCACCGCGCCGGAAAAGCCGAGCGCGGCCAGATCGTTCGGCCCCTCGAGCCGGCCCCGCGAGGTGATCGTATCGGGCGCCAGATCGGCCGACACATCGAGGCGCAGTGCCGGCAGCTCTGGATAAGTCGCCGCTGCCAGCTTGAGATCGGTCAGCGTGACGACCGCGCGGCCTTTGGGGCCGGTCAGCGGCCCGGCGATGCTGACATCGAGATCGAGCGTGCCGATGATGTCCTGGGCACCGGCCACGCGCAGCAGGGGCGCAATCGCCAACCTGGCGCTTTTGAGCGCCAGGCTCACGCTGCGACCGTCATAGCTGCCATTGCCGGTGATGTGGCCGCCGCCGAGGCCGAGATCGAGATTGGCGAGCGTCATCGCCGCCCCCTTGCGGGTCGCCGACAGCGGCTTCTCCAGCTTGAAATCGAGCGTGGCGACCTTGCCGTCGAGCGTCGACAGCGTCAGCTCCTGGGTGGCCGGGCTGAGCGCTACCTTGCCGGTGGTAGCCAGCGCAAAGCTCTTGCCGGCGGCATTGCCGTTGGTCGAGAGCGAGAAACCGATGCCGCCGGCCTTCTCGGCCTGCGCTCGCAAGGTCGCTTTCTCGACGACCGCTGTGCCGGGCACGGCGACCTTGATCGCGTCGAGCGAAAGCTTGCCTTGCGGCTTGCCCAGGATGTCGGCGAGATCGGCCGACAGCGTCACCCGCCCGCTCACGCTCTCTCCGATGAGCGGGGACCAGGCGGCCAGGTCCTCGACCGAGGCATCGAGCTTGCCATCGGCCCGGCCAGTCGCGGGCGCATAGCTGCCGGTGCCGGTGACATGCGTACCGGGACCCACGAGGCTCAAGCTCTTGAGCAGGAAGGCGCCTTTCGCATCCTGGCCGGCGACCGCGTCGAGCGCGGTGTCGATCTTGCCGCTCGTAAGCTTGGCCGAGAGCGTCGCCGTGCGCGCCGACAGGCTGGGTGCCGTGATCGTGGCGGTCAGCTTGTCGATCTTGGCGCTGCCGGCCGCGATGCCGTCGCCATCGATATCGAGCTTGAGCCGCGGATCCTGGCTCGAGCCGCTGCCTTCGGCCACGAGCGTCATCGATCCCGCCATCGGTGTCCCGACTGCAGCACCGATCGGTCCGAGCGCCGGCAGTGTCAGCTTCACCTGTCCCGCGACTTTGTCGGCGCCGGGATCGAAATTGCCGGAGCCATCGAGTGCCGCATTGGCACCGTCGAGCTTGAGCCCGGCCAGTGCTACCTTGCCGTCGGCATCGCGGCTCGCCTTGATATCGATGGTCGTCTTGCCGCCGAGTGCCGCATCGACCGCCGGAATGCCGAGGCCGAAACCGTCGAGCTCGCCCGTGACGGCGCCATCGACCGACTTGCCGTCGATGCTCTTGGCATCGGCTTCGAGATGGACGTCACCCTTGAGGCCGATCCCGGCGAGCCCAGCGAAGCGGGCGAGATTGTCGGCAGCGATCTTGGCATGGCCCGACAAGGCCGCCTCGTCGAGCCGGCCCGACGCGTCGATATCGACGCCGGAGCCCGCGACGGTCAGCTTTGTAAGCGCCACATGCTGGGCCTGCCGGTCGGTATCGAGATCGAACGACCATTTGAGCGCGCTGTCGATGCCGTCGGGCGGCGGGGCACCGTTCTGTGTCACGCCGCTGGCATTGCCCGATCCGGTGAAATGCAGCCGGTCGCCGGACGAGGGTGCCACCGCCATGTCGAGATCGAGCTTCGAGGTGCCGTATTGGCCTTGTGCCAGATCGGCGACATGGACGGTGAGTGCGGCACTCGGCCGGTCGATCGTCCCGCTGGCGGTGACGCCCAGATCGGCATGGCCCGCCAGCGGCTGGTTCAGGATCGATTGGAGGGAGGCGAGATCGATCGCGCTGTCGAGCCGCAGCGTGATCGCGTCGCCTTTGGGATCGAAACGGCCGGCGGCCTTCACCGTGCCGGCGCGGAGCGTGAGATTGAGCTTGTCGAGGCCGATCGGGCCGGCATCGGCGATCCGGGCGGCGATGTCGAAATGCGCGTCGTCACCAATCGCCGGCCGTGTCGCTTCCGGCAGCAGTGCGGCAATGACGGCATCACCGGCCATCTCGATGCTGGTATCGCCGCCGCCCTGACCGATCGCGAGGTCGGCATTGATATGAGAGGCGCTGCCGGCCGTGACGGCGAGCTTGCCGCGCCAGAGCGACAGCCTGCCATCGCCGCCGAGCGTGATCGAGAGCGGCAGCTTCTCCCCCGAGGGCAGCGCGCGGGCAAGCAGCTCGCCCGACGGCTCCTCCGCCTCGAGCTTGAGCTGCAGCGCGTCGGCCGCACCGCCTTCGACGCCATAAGCGGCCGCGAGATCGAGCTTGCCGGCATTGCCGTCGATCCGCTGAGCCGTGAGCTTGAGCTTGGCCGTGCCGGCATGGAGTCCGGCTTGGCCGTCGAGCGAGAGCGCCACGCTTTCGCCGGCCAGCTCGGGCGCCAGCGTAACGCGCGCGATCGACAGCTTCTCGAGCTCGATCCCGACCGGCAGCTTCGGCAGCGCGAAGGGCTCGGTCGAAGGCGGGATGGGCGGCGCGTTGCTCGGCGCCGGCGACCGCTTTACCTCGATCGCGGCCGCCGTCAGATCCTCGATCCGTGCGGTGCCGTGGAGCAGCGCCCAGCCATCGAGGTCGATCGCGGCATCTTCGACGCTGAGCCAGACGCCGTCGCGATCGGCCATGTCGATGCGCTTCAACCGCAGATGAAACGGCAGCCCGCCTTCGAGCCCCGAAAGCGTGATGCGCTGATCGGGCTCGGCCAGCGCGTCGTTGGCCATGGCCGTGACCCAGTCGCGTCCGCCTTCGCTTCTGAGCCAGAGGAGCCCGCCGGCCGCGACGACCAGCAGCAGGACGAGCATCGCCCCAAGTCCGATCGCGAGCCGGCGGAGGATGCGCATCAGAAGGCCTGCCCCAGGCTGACATAGATCTGCACTGGCGAATCCCCCTGGGAATGAGGATTGAGCGGGGTCGCGATGTCGAACCTTATCGGCCCGATGGCGGTGAAGTAGCGCAGGCCGATTCCCGCCCCCATGTAGAACTTGTCCTGCAGCCGCGGCAGCACGGTCGAATAGTCCGAGCCGCCATCGAGGAACGGCACGATGCCGATCGTATCGGTAACCTTGGCGCGGAGCTCGACGCTCGTGACAAAAGTGGACAGGCCGCCGACCGGGTTGAAGAACTGATCGACCGGCCCGCCCTTCTGGAAGCCGAAGCCGCGCACCGAGCCGCCCCCGCCGACGAAGAAGCGGTGGTCCTTCGGGATCGCGTCGAGCGACGCGCCGGCCGTGCTGCCGACGATGCCCGACAGCGCCAGGATGTAGGTGTCGTCGTCGCTGAGCTTCTGATAAGTGCTGGCGGTCAGCTGGGCCTGGACGAAATTCTCGTTCGAACCGAGTGCCCTGAGATAGGGCGTGAGCTTCAGGCCGGCGCGATAGCCCTTGGTCGGGTTGAGGAGATCGTCGGTCGCGTCTTCCCGCAGCGCCAGCGGCAGCCCGACGAGCGTATAGACGCGGTAATCGACCTTCTCGTTGAGCCGCGCATGCTCGGCCTGGATCGAGGCATCGCCGACGAATGTCGGGTCGAAATGGAATTCGACGCCCAGCCGCGCCAGCTGCTCGACGCTGTCATAGGCCGGGTCGGTCACGGATTGTAGCGTGACGTTGCTGATGAGGTCGAGCTTGTCGGCGAAGAAATCGGGGCGGCGGAAATTGGCGATCAGGAAATCCTGCGTCGTGCCGCCTTGGCCGGTGACATTGAGATCCTCGGCCTCGCCGAAGATGTTGCGGTCTTCCCAGGAGAGCGTGCCGGATAGGCCTGTGGTCGTGTCATAGGCGGCGCCCACGCCCAGCGAATGCAGCGGCCGCTCGGCCAATCCCACGCCCATCGGCACGGTGCCGTCGGGATCGACGGCCTTGGAATCGGGCGCCACGGTCACCGAGCCGAAGAGGCCGCTGGTGACCAGCGTCTGCCGCGTCGTGTCGACGGCCTTCTGGTCGTAGAGATCGCCCTCGGTCCAGCCGATACGGCGCTCGACATAGTGCTGATCGAGCCAATCGAGCCCGGCGATCTTGGTCGACCCGAACCGGGCGAGCCCGCCGGGATCGAGGATGTAGGTCACCTCCATCGTCTTCGTCGCCGAATCGACGATGACCTGCCGGTCGGCGACCCTGGCGAAGGGCCAGCCATGGCGGCCATAGGCCGCGACGAGCCTGCCCTCGGCATCGATCACCGGCCCGGCCGTGGCCGGACTGCCGATCGTCAGGCCCAGATCCTTCAGGCTCGCGCCGTCGATCTCGGGCGGCGGCGAGCCGTCCTGCAGCGTGACCTGGGCCTTGGCCAGGGTGTAGCGCTCGCCGGGCTCTATCTTGACGGTGACCTTGACCGGATCGGCAGTCATGTCGATGTCGAAGCTGGCTTCCGCATCGTAATAGCCCGCGGAATGCAGCACGGATTTCACGCGATCGAGATCGCCGTCGGCGCGGCGCCGAAGCACGCCTTCCGTCGGCGGATGCTTGTCCTCGAGGGCCACCAGCTGGGCCGCATCCTTGAGATCCGATTCCAGATCCTCAGGCGCGCCGGTGAATTCCGTCTCATATTCGATATCGGCCCGCGCCGCCGGCGCGAACAGGGCCGCGAACGCGGCCAGGCAGAAAATCCCCAATCGGAGGAAGGAAATAGCCGGCCAGACGCCCTGGCGATGCCGATCTCGGTCGCTCGCTCCCATGAGCCGACCATACCGAGATGATGGCGGTGGCGCAAACCCGCATGACGGTCCTGCGGGAAAGGCGCCCTGACGTTGTTCGGGTGGCCGTTAGGATCAACAAATAGTGCAATTCTCTTCGAGGATTCCGATGCTTGCCTCAACCAAGCTGCGCGTCGCACGGCCGACGGACGATCTCGACTTCGTCATCTCCTTCTACCGCGACGGTCTCGGCCTCCAGGTGCTCTTCCGCTTCGAAAATCACCAGGGCTTCGATGGCGTGATGCTGGGGGCGCCCGGTGCCGCCTATCATCTCGAATTCACGCATGCCCATGGCCATGCGGCGGGCCGCGCTCCGACCGAGGATAATCTCCTCGTCTTCTATCTGCCCGACCGGGCAGAGTGGCAGGCGGCGGTCGATCGGATGATTCGTGCCGGTCATGCGCCGGTGCCGGCCTTCAACCCCTACTGGGACCGGGATGGCGCGACATTCGAGGATCCCGACGGCTATCGCATCGTGCTGCAGAACGCCGGGTGGGATTCCTGAAACCCGTAGGGATGATTTAACCCCCGCAGCGCCTATCATCAGTGACGGCTCGAGGAGTGTCATGATGGATGCGGCGTTGGCACTGGCCCGGCTCGGCCTCGGCGCTCGTCCCGGCGAGGGCGACGGGCTCAATGTCCAGCATTGGCTGGAAACCCAACTGGCGCCGCCGCCCGGCGATGATCCGGCGACCGCGGCGCGGCTCGATCGCGCGCAGCTCCGCCTGAAATACGGTGCCGGCGACCCGGCGAAGCATCAGGGCTGGACAGCCGTCGACGAGATGCGGCCCTTGGGCACCCTTACCCAGCCGATCGACCAGCTCTGGCCGCTCTTCGACAAGGATCAGCATGATGGCGCCGAGCGGCGCCGGCCGCTGCTGGAGGTGATGGCGGCGACGCTCATCCGCGCCGCGCACTCGGAATATCCGCTGCGCGAGCGGCTGGTCGGGTTCTGGCACGATCATTTCAACGTCGATGCCTGGGATCAGGAGCAGGTCGCGATCGCCCTACCGACCTACCACCGGGATGTGATCCGCCGCCACGCGCTCGGCAATTTCCGGCAGTTCCTGGAGGCGGTCGCGAGCTCCACCGCGATGCTCTACTACCTCTCGAACCGGTCTTCGCGCGCGGGGGCCGCCAACGAGAATTATGCGCGCGAGCTCTTCGAGCTGCACACGCTCGGCCGCGACGCCTATCTCAACGACAAGTACGATCGCTGGCGCGAGGTGCCGGGCGCGCTGCAAGGCAAGCCCACTGGCTATATCGACCAGGATGTCTATGAGGCGGCGCGTGCGCTGACCGGCTGGACGGTCGAGGACGGCACCGGCATCGACGGGCACCGCAAGCTGCCCGCGACGGGCCGCTTTGCCTATGTCGATGTCTGGCACGACGGCTATCAGAAACGCGTGCTCGCGACCGAGTTCGACGCGTTCCAGCCGGCCCAGGCCGATGGGCGCAAGGTGCTGGATCTGGTGGCGCGGCACCCGGCCACGGCGCGCTTCATCTGCACCAAGCTGGTGCGCCGCCTCGTCGCGGACGATCCGCCGCCGGCGCTCGTGCAAAAGGCCGTCGCCATCTGGACCAAGAGCATCGATGCGCCCGACCAGATCGCGCGGACCGTCCGGGTCATCGCGACCTCGCCCGAATTCGCCGCATCCCGCGGACAGAAGCTCCGCCGGCCGATCGAGCTCGTCGCCGCCTTCGCCCGGGCGACGAGGCTGGAGCTGACGCCGACCGAGCCGCTCTTCAACGAGCTCGCCAATGCCGGCCAGCGGCTCTACGGCTATCCGGCACCGACGGGGCTCGCCGACCAGGCCGAGCCTTTCCTCGGCGCCAATGCGATGCGTCGGCGCTGGCTGATCCTGCTGGCGCTCGCCGACAATAGCTGGGGCACCGGCGTGATCGAGCCGCCGCCGGCGCTGGTGGGTGCCACGCCGCGTCAGGCCGCGATGCATTGGGTCCAGGCGATGCTCGGCAGCAGCGACGCGAACGAGGCGAACGCCATCGTCTCCGGCCTCGAGCGGCCGCCCGATGTGCCGGCCGGCCCACCCGGTGCCCCCGATACCAACCACGCGCTGGCCCGTCTTGCCGCCTTCACGGCGATGTCGCCGGGGTTCCAATCATGTTGAGCCGCCGAGCTATCCTGGGGTCGAGCCTCGCTGCCTTCCTGCCGATGCCGGGCCTGATGCGCCTCGCCTTCGCGCAGGGCGGTGCGGCACCGCGGCCAATCCTCGTGATCGTGCATCTGCGGGGCGGCTGCGACGGGCTCAATCTCATCTCGCCTGCCACCGACCCGCATTTCATCGAGGCGCGGGCGAGTGAGCTCCGCGTCGCCGCCGACGGGCAGGATGCGGGTTTCGCGCTCGCCAACGGCCCCGATCCCGGAGTCGATTTCCGCCTGCATGCCGCGGCGGGCGGCATGGCCGAGCTCTATAAATCGGGCCAGCTCGCCTTCATCCATGCCGCCGGATTGACCGACGGCACGCGCAGCCATTTCGTCGCGACCGACATGATCGAGCATGGCGTCGCCGATGCCGCCGGCCTCACGCGCACGCCGGATGGCTGGCTCGCCCGCGCGCTCAAGCCGCCCCATGGCCCGGTGCCGGTGGTCTCGGCCACAGCGGCGGCGTCGAACGATCTGGCGGGTTTCGGCGCCACGTTGGCCGTGACCGATCTTGGCGGCGGCGTCGCTCCTGCCGGCGGGCCGACCATCGCCGGCATGCTGAACCGGCTCTATGCGGTGGGTAACGACAAGGCCGCGATTGCCGGGCGGGCAGCGCTGTCGACGCTCGACCTCGTCGATGCCCGGCTGCCACGCGATCCCAAGGGCAAGATCGAGCCCTATCAGCCCGATCCCGAGGCTCATTACGACGCGGCCCAGGATTTCGCGCGGCCCTTGAAGACTGTGGCGCAGCTCATCAAGCTCGATCTCGGGCTCGAGGCGGCGACGGTCGATATCGGCGGCTGGGACACGCATGAATATCAGCCGGGCCGCTTCCAGCAAGCGGTGGCGAAGCTGTCGAACGGCATCGCCGCCTTCTGGAACGATCTTTCCCCCTATCATGACCGGCTGATCGTCGTGACCGTCACGGAGTTCGGGCGCCGCCTGCGCTCGAACAAGAGCAACGGCACCGATCACGGTCGGGCCGGCGTGATGGCGGTGCTGGGCGGCAGGGTCAAGGGCGGCCGCTGCTACGGTCCCTGGCCGGGATTGGCGCCCGAAAAGCTCGACGAGGGTGTCGATCTCGCCGTCGCGACCGACTATCGCCGCGTGCTGACGGAGGTGCTGGAGATGCGCGAAGGCCGGCGTTTGGACGGCGTCTTCGCGAGCTATGCCTATCCCGGCGGGCTCGGCCTCTTCGGCGGCACGGCGAGGGGTTAAGCTTGCCGCATTGGTAAGGGTTTCTTCGTTTGGCGCGGATACGTTCGTCTGCAACCATCGTTGCTCATACGAGCCGACAGGAGCGCCCATGCGGTTAGGAACCCTACTGAACATCGCCTTCGCCGCCTTTGCCGTCCTGCTGTTGGGCGTGGGCACCGTCACCGCATTCCTCGCCGAGAATCTGGAACAGGTCGTCCACGGCACACTCGATGTCGGCGTGCCGGTCTCGCAGACATTCTCGACGATCAATCGCGATGTCGTGGCGTCGGTCGCCGATCTGCGCGGCTATCTCCTGACCGGGCAGGATGCGCTCAAGGCGAGCCGGGCGCAGAAATGGACCGAGATCGCCGCCCTCTCGGGGCGGGCCGACACGCTGGCCGCGGGCTTCGCCGACGCGCAGGATGCCGAGCTCTGGTCGAACGCGAAGCGCGAGCTCGCTGCTCTCAAGGATGTGCAGGAGCGGGCCGAAGCGGCCGGCAAAGTCGATGATGCGATCAAGATCGCCACCGAGCAGGGCTTCCCTCATGCCCGCGCGCTCGCCGAGATCTTCGAGGGCACGCCGCATGCCGACGGCACGGCAGGCGGCGGCCTGGTCGGGCATCAGATGCATATTCTGGCTGCTGAAGCGGCCTCGGCGACCGCGCAAGCCTGGTTCCTGCGCTGGTTCGCGATCGGCTCGGTGTTGGTCGGCGCCCTCATGGCGGCCGCGATCGCAGCGGCCGCCCGGTCGCGCATCCTGCCGCCGATCGTCAAGATCACCGAGACGATGCGGACGTTGGCCTCAGGTGATCTCTCCGTCGCGGTGCCGGCCGGCCATGATCGAGACGAGATCGGCGAGATGAGTGCCGCTCTCTCGGTCTTCCACCAATCGCTGTTCCGCCAGCGCGAGCTGGAGGCGGCCAAACGCCTCGATGAGGAAAGGCAGCAGAAGCGTGCTGGCGCCATCTCGTCGCTTACGCTCGGCTTCGACCAGGCCGCCAGCGGCTCGGTCGCCACGCTCGCCTCTGCCGCACAGCAGCTGCAGGCGACGGCGCAGAGCCTCAGCGAATCGGCACATCAGACCAGCACCCAGGCGGCCAGTGTCGCGGCCGCATCCGGCCAGGCGTCGGCGAATGTGCAGACGGTCGCGGCGGCAGCCGAGGAATTGTCGAGCTCGATCGCCGAGATTTCCCGCCAGGTCGCCGTCGCGTCCCAGATTTCGGCCAATGCCGTCAACGAGGCGGGCGAGGCGCAGACGCTGGTCGGCGCCCTCTCTGGCGCCGTTCAGCAGATCGGCGACGTGGTCAAGCTGATCAACGATATCGCGAGCCAGACCAATCTGCTGGCTCTGAACGCCACGATCGAGGCGGCGCGCGCCGGCGAGGCCGGCAAGGGCTTCGCGGTCGTCGCCAACGAGGTCAAGAATCTCGCCAACCAGACGGGTCGTGCCACCGGCGAGATCGCGCAGCAGATCAGCGGCGTGCAGGATCAGACCACGCGGGTCGTGACCATGATCCAGGAGATCGTGGCCGTCATCGAACAGGTCGGGAGCATCTCCGCCAGCATTGCCGCCTCGGTGACACAACAGGCCGCCGCGACACAGGAGATCGCGCGCAATGTCGAGCAGGCCGCGGCCGGCACGCGCGAGGTCAGCAGCAATGTCGCCGGCGTCGAGACGGCGGCAGACCGCACGGGCGATGCTTCCAAGGAAGTGCTCGGCGCCTCGCACGATCTGGCCCAGCAATCGGGCCTCTTGAGCGACCTCATCGGCAAGTTCCTGAAGGACGTGCGCGCGGCATAACACTCGCCGGCTTGCCATAGGCGCCTTGGCGCTCGATACTCCCTCGGGCTCAGTTCCGGGGGAGTGCGATGCAAGCGCGTCACGATCGCGGCCATCACGATATGGGCGGCTTGCCGGCCGGCAAGGTCGAGCCGAGCGAGCATAGCTACGCGCCTTGGGAAAAGCGCGTCGACGCCATGCTGGTGCTGCTGGGCACGCCCGAGCGGCAGCTGATGCGCACCGACGAGCTCCGCAAGAACATCGAGGCGCTCGCCCCCGATGTCTATGAGCGCATGACCTATTACGAGCGCTGGATCGCGTCCATCGCGGCGACCATGCTCCAGCGCGGCGTCTTCACAGCCGACGAGCTCGGCCGCCGCATAGCCGAGGTGGAGGCGCGCGAGCCATGACGACGGAGACGGAGACGCTGGCGGCCCGGTTCGCCGTGGGCGACCGCGTGCGGGTCCGCGTGGCCCATCCGCCCGGCCATCTGCGCACGCCCTTCTACATCCGCGGTCAGCGCGGCCAGATCGAGCGCCTCTGCGGCGCCTTCGCGAATCCCGAGGAGCTCGCCTACAACCGCTCGGGCCTGCCGCGCCAGCCGCTCTATCGCGTGCGCTTCCGCCAGAAGGAACTGTGGCCCTTCTATGCCGGCCCGGCCGGCGACTCGATCGAGATCGAGATCTATCAGCATTGGCTCGAACCGGACGAGGCATCATGAGCGACACCCATCATCATGATCATGACCACGACCATGATCACGGCCATGCCCATCCGCACCCGACTTCGCCCGACGATGACGATCGGCTGAGCTATTATCAGCGGATGGAGGTGGCGGTCCGTGAGCTGCTGATCGAAAAGGGCGTGCTGACGCCCGAGGAGATCCGCCAGCAGATCGAGCGCATGGACGGCGCCAATGAAGGCCGCGGCGGGGCGGTGGTGGCGCGTGCCTGGGTCGATCCCGCCTTCAAGGCGCGCGCACTCGCCGACGGCAGTGCGGCCTGCCGCGAGCTGGGGTTCGAGGTCGGCGCGCTTCGGCTCATCGTCGTCGAGAACACGCCCGAGCTCCATAATCTCGTCGTCTGCACCCTTTGCTCCTGCTATCCGCGCACGCTGCTGGGCCTGCCGCCCGACTGGTACAAGAGCCGCGCCTATCGCTCGCGCGCCGTCTATGAGCCCCGCGCCGTGCTGGCCGAGTTCGGCACGGCGATCCCGGACGATGTCGAGGTCCGGGTCCATGATTCGACGGCCGATATGCGGTACCTGGTCATGCCGCGCCGGCCCGACGGGACCGAGGGCTGGAGCGAGGAGCGGCTGGCTGAGCTGGTCACCCGCGACAGCATGGTCGGCGTGGCCTTGGCCGCCTTGCCCTGAGTGATCGCAAGATGCCGACCGTGACATTCACGGCGCATCTGAGGCAGCTGGCGCCGGCGGCGCCGGTCAAGGTCGAGGCCGCGACCGTGCGGGCTGCCCTCGATGCGGTGTTCGAGTCCCATCCGTTGCTGCGCTCCTATGTGCTCGACGAGCAGCGCCGTCTGCGCAAGCATGTTGTGCTTTATGTCGATGGCGAGAAGGCGGCACTCGATCAAAGAGTGGCGCCCGCTGCCGAGCTGTGCGTGCTGCAGGCTCTGTCAGGAGGCTGATGTCATGGCGATGCTTCTGGTCGGAACCCGCAAGGGGCTGTTCACGCTGGCGCAAGCCGATCGCGGTTGGACGATCGCGCATCATGATTTCGCCGGAACGCCGGTCAGCGCCGTGCTGCGCCATCCTGCCGACGGCGCGCTTTATGCCGGGCTCGATCATGGCCATTTCGGCGTCAAGCTGCATCGATCCGACGATGACGGTGTCAGCTGGAGCGAGCTGCCGGCGCCCGCCTTCACCGCCGGGCAGGAGGGCGCGCCCGCCGTCTCGCTGATCTGGGTGCTCGAGGCCGGCGGGCCGAGCGAGATCTGGGCCGGCACGATCCCGGGCGGGCTCTTCCGCTCAGCCGATCGCGGCCAGAGCTGGGCGCTCATCGACAGTCTCTGGCGGCAGGAGGCGCGGACCGAATGGTTTGGCGGTGGCTATGACCAGCCAGGCATCCATTCGATCTCGTTCGATCCGCGCGATGCACGCCGGATGACCGTCGGCGTGTCCTGCGGCGGTGTGTGGCTGAGCGAGGATGCCGGTGCAAGTTGGCTCCTGGGCGGCGATGGCCTCGTCGCCGACTATATGCCGGACCAGCGGCGCGACGACCGCGCCATCCAGGACCCGCATCGGCTGGCGCGCTGCCGGGCGGCTCCTGAGCGGATCTGGACGCAGCATCACAATGGCGTCTTCCGCTCCGACGATGCCGGCCGGCATTGGCAGCGCATCGCCGGCTTGCCGCAGTCGGATTTCGGCTTCGCCGTCGCCGTGCATCCGCAGGATCCCGACACGGCTTGGTTCGTGCCGGCGGAGAGCGACCAGAAGCGCATTCCCGTGGGTGGCGCCCTGACGGTCAGCCGGACCCGCGACGGCGGCGCCAGCTTCGACAGTTTCAATGCCGGCCTGCCGGCGCCGGCCTATGATATCGTCTACCGCCACGCGTTCGAGGTGGCGGAGGATGGCAGCACACTCGCCATGGGCTCGACCACGGGCGGGTTCTGGACCAGTGCCGACGCCGGGGAAAGTTGGCAGCCCTTGCCGGCCCGCCTGCCACCGATCGCCTGCGTCCGCTTCACGGCGTGACCGGACGATTCAGGCGAAGCGATCGGGTGGCGGCGGCAAATCTTGCATCCAGCGGGTGAGTCGCGCTGCCGGGTATATCCAAATCGTACCGGTGATCGCATAGAAAATAAGCTCGATTGCCCAATAATCGGGCAAAATCCGGACGGCAAGGGCCATAACAAGCAGCGCGTAGCATGCAAGCCCGAAGACTAAACCCAGTGTGCCGAAGAGAATACGCAAGCGCATCCTGTAACTTATCCATTTTGTTAAGAAAAGCCGGATAGGGTCCTGCGCGAGCGCAGCGCGGAGCCCAACCGGTGACGGAACCAGCAGTAACAGAGCGGCCAGGATCGCTCCAGACCTATCTCGATAGGCTGGGGCCATGGCGCTTTGGGCTGCTGTTCGCGCTCGCCATGATCAGCCTGCTTTGGCTGGCCGGCGGCCTCGACAGTTTCGAATGGGGGCATGAAGCCGCCTCGCCGGGCATGCTCGGCGCAATCGGCCGGCGCGATTTCATTTCCTTCTGGCTGGCCTCGTCCGACGCGCTGGCCGGGCATCCCGCGATGGCGTGGGACCGGACAGCCCATCGCGCTGCCGAAGTGGCGCTGATCGGCGAGATGAACGGCTTCTATGCCTGGTACTATCCGCCGAGCTTCCTGCTGCTGGTCCTGCCGCTGTCGCTGCTGCCTTATTCAGTGGCGCTGGCGCTGTGGCTTATTATCCCGCTGGCGCTCTTCGGCTGGGCGCTCTACCGGCTGGTGCCGCATGTACTGGTCCCCGTCGCCGCCTTGCTCTCGACGGGTACGGCGGCCTGTCTCATCAGCGGCCAGAACGGGCTCATCTCGGCCGGGCTGCTCACGGGCGGCCTGCTCGCGCTCGAAACCCGGCCCTGGCTCGCCGGTTTCTGCTTCGGCGCGCTCAGCTACAAGCCGCAGCTCATGGCCGGCGCCTTCGTGGCCCTTCTGTGCGGCCGATACTGGCGGGCGCTTGCCGGCGCAATCCTGGCCGCGGGCGGCTTGGCCCTGGCCTCGCTCGCCCTTTTCGGCTTGTCGAGCTGGCTTGCCTTCCTTGATGATCTGCCTTTGGCGCAGTCAGCGCTCGAGCATGGCGATCTGCCTTGGGTGCGCATGTGCAGCGTCTTCGCGGCGGTCCGCCTGGCCGGTGCCGGCATCGGCGGCGCCAGCATGATCCAAGCGGTCGTGTCGCTTGCGGCACTGGCGGCACTCGCCTGGTCCTGGGTCCGCGACGACGCCCTGAAGGGCGCCATGCTGGCGGCGGTCATCCCGCTGCTGACGCCCTTCGCCTACGATTATGATTTGCCGATCCTGCTGCCGGCGCTGGCGCTCCTGATGCGCGCCGGTCTCGGCACCGGCTTCCGCGCGGGCGAGATCCCGCTGGCCGTAACCCTTTGGATCGGGCCCGCCGCCTTCTTCCTCGTTGCGCAAAGGACTGAGATCCAGCTCATTCCCTTGGCACTCGTCCTTCTGCCGATTTTCCTCCTTCGCCGTGCCCGCCCGGCCGGCCCGACACTTGTGATGGGAGTTTCTTGATGGCTCAGCTCGTGAAATTCGACGCGGCAACCAAAGCAGAGGAGCAGACGGAGGCTGAGCCGGAACGGATCGTGACACTCTCGGAGCGGATCGGCGCCATTGCCGGCCAGAAGATCGCCGAGATCAATGCCGTGACGAACGAGACGCGCACGCTCGCGCTCAACGCGCTCATCGAATCGGCGCGTGCCGGCGAGGCCGGCCGCGGCTTCTCGGTCGTGGCCAACGAGGTCAAGGCCGTGTCGGGCCGCATCATGGATATCGCGGCGACGCTCTCCTCGGAGCTCGCCGGCTCGATCGCGGAGCTCACCAATCTCGGCCGGCTGATGGCGGAGCAGGTGCGCGGCCAGCGTCTCCTCGACCAGTCGCTCAACATGATCGAGATCATCGACCGCAATCTCTATGAGCGCTCCTGCGATGTGCGCTGGTGGGCGACGGATGCCGCTGTGGTGGATGTGCTGGAACGGACGGAGGCCGGCAATGTCGCCCACGCCAATGAGCGGCTCGGCGTTATCCTGCGGAGCTACACGGTCTATCTCGATCTCTGGGTCGCCGATGCCGCGGGCAAGGTGGTGGCCAATGGTCGGCCGGACAGCTATCCGGGCGTCATTGAACTCGATGTCTCGCGTGAGGATTGGTTCCGCCAGGCCATGGCGACGCGCTCGGGCGACGATTATGTCGCGGTCGATATCGACACCAACCCGGCCCTGCGCGGCGCTCAGGTCGCCACATATGCGACCGCGGTGCGTGCCGGCGGCAAGGCCAACGGCAAGGCGCTGGGCGCGCTTGGCATCTTCTTCGACTGGCAGCCCCAGGCGGCGGCCGTGGTGAAGGGCGTCCGCCTCAGCGACGATGAGCGCGGGCGCAGCCGCTGCCTGCTGCTCGACGCCAAGCATCGCGTGATCGCGGCCTCGGACGGCATGGGCATCCTCGGCGAGACCTTCCCGCTGCAAGCGCGCGGCGGCCGCGACGGTCATTACCTGACCAAGGACGGTACCATGGTGGGATATGCGCTTACACCAGGCTACGAGACCTATCGCGGGCTCGGCTGGTACGGCGCCATCGTCCAGTCACCGCCGGTCCGATCGGGGGCGAAGCGGTCCGGGTAGCACCGGGGCCAAATCCGATCACCGGATCGGCCGAGCTGCTCGGTCGGGCATCCGCCCGGCCGAACTCGCCGCCACGGCCATCTTCAATGCCGAAAACGGACTCTCCTGCCGCGCGGTTCTGCTCGCGCGCGGCGGCTCCTTCATCTATGGTGCAGTGCGAAAGAGACGGAGGCAAGGGCGGCCTGAGCGGGCCGGCGCGGAATCTCTCCTAAGGCGGAAATAACTGCCTGACAACTCTCTTTTTAAGTGCAATTTTGCAAAATTAGATCTATCCTCAGCCCATCTTCGTTCGGTCGAGCAAGATTAGTTCGATTGATCGCAACTGCAAGCGCAATTTCCTCAAGATCATTTCCGCGCGGATCGAGTTATCGTGCGAACGACGTAGAATTGACATGCCGTATGTCATCTGTTTTGCAGATGACCTCCAGTCGCCGAAGTGATTCGAAAGGATATATTACAATACCGGAAATCTGTTTCCTTGCACACAGATGGCCGCAAGCACATGCCTGTCCAGCTTGGTTGGAGCGCGATGGACGAAATGTCAACTATGTATGATTGCGTATTTCAACTATAACATGAGTCAAGATAGGAGATCTCTCACGTCAGAGCGTGGAAAGACCGATCAAATCACCGTCTGCATTCGATAACCTCCAAAAGATCAGCGATAGAATAAACTGCGGCGCAGTCAAGCCGTGCGGATAAGGGTCGGAGACTCCCTGGTTTTGACGGAATCGACACCTCCATCGGCATGAGGATTGACTCGATATGCTCTCTGTATCGCCCCAGGCTCAGCAGATTATTTCGTCGTCACCAGCCCCGAAACCCGAAATCGAAGTATTGGATGAGCAGGCCGCCTTCAATTTTGCCTGGGCGGCGGCGATGGTCGATGCCTTTATACAGGGCGGCGTCCGCCATGCGGTGCTGTCGCCGGGCGCTCAAATGGCGCCGATTTCGCTTGCTTGCCGAAGCAATCCCCTGCTGCATTGCAGCATCATCATCGATGAGCGGAGCGCCGCGTTCTTCGCCCTCGGCTTGGCCAAGGCGACGGGCATGCCGGCTTTGCTGATCTGCACCTCGGGTTCGGCGGTCGGCCAATGGTATCCGGCCATTATCGAGGCTTCCGTCGCCCAAGTGCCGCTGATTCTGCTGTCCTGTGACAAGAGCCCTGCGGAGCATGGGCACGGCGTTGCTCAGACGATCGATCAGATCAAGATCTATGGCGGCTATGTCCGAGCCGCGCGGAATCTGCACCTGCCCGATGCCAGCATCGGCATGCTGCCCTCGCTGGTCGCGAGCTTTTTGGAAAAGGCGCTGTGGCCGGTGCCGGGTCCCGTGCATCTGAACGTGCCGTTCGAGGAGCCGCTGATCCCGCGCTTCCGCCATCGCCTCAATCTGCCTCAGCCGCCGCGCTTCAGAATCCCCATGATCCGGCCCGATGCCGCCGATCTCTCGGATCTGGCGGCCGCCATCTCGGGGCAACCCGGCCTCATCATCTGCGGGCCGGAAGAACTGCCGGGCAACTCGGCGGCCGCGATCACCGATCTCGCAACGGCCTTGCGCTGCCCCTTGATCGCCGACGCCTCCTCGGGAGCGAGAATTCGGCGATCATGACCGGTCGCTCCTCCTCACCCATGCCGACGCCTTTCTGCGGCAGCCCCGGTTCGATGCCGGCGGCGGGCCGCATTGGGTGCTTCGCTTCGGCGGCACGCCGACCTCGAAGCCGATCCTGAAATGGCTTGCCGGCTGCGGCGCCACGCATCACATCGCGGTCGACCAGACCGCGGCCTGGCCCGATCCGGTGCTGCGCACGACGCGGGTGCTCAGGGTCGGCCCGTCCGCACTCTGCCGCGAGCTCGCCGGCCGCGCCGATCCCGGTCCGGTCGAATGGCTTGAGACTTTCCTCGTCGAGGAGCAGCGGGCCGAGCGGCTGCTGGCCGAGGCGGACGCCGGGTTCTGGGAAGCTCCGATCATCCGCCGGCTTCTCGCCGCGATGCCGGGGGGCAGTACTGTCCTCATCGGCAATTCGACCCCGGTGCGTGATTTCGACGCCTTCTCGGGCAGCGGGGACTGCCCGGTCCGCCTGGTCGCCAACCGGGGCACCAACGGCATCGACGGCTCGATCGCCATCCTTGCCGGCCTCGCCGCGGCCAGCCAGGGCAAGGTCGTGGGCTATATCGGCGACATGGCATTCGCCCATGATGTGGGCTCCCTGCAGATCGCTCAGGATCTCGATCTGGTCCTGATCGTGATCAACAATGGCGGCGGCGCCATCTTCGAGTACCAGCCGGTGGCCGGCATCCCGGAATTCGCCGACTTCCTGGCGCCGCCCGCGATCGGCATTGCCGCCGCCGCGGCCGCCTGCCAATGGCGGCACCAGGCCGTCAGCGATCTCGACGCGTTCGGTGCTGCCCTCGACGCCGCCCTCGGCCGATCCGGCCCCGACCTCATCGAAGTGGTGATCGATCGCGAGGACAGCGTCCGGCGGCACAAGCGCTTCTGGCAGCGGGTGGCGCAATGAGCATGCTCGAGGCCGCCGGCTCCGCTCCCGGCAACGTCGCCGGCACGGCGGGGCTGACGGTCAAGGAGCGGCTGGCCATGCTGCTCCTCGGCATGGCCGCCTTCATCCCGCTCTATGCGCCGCAATCGGTCCTGCCGGAAATCTCGGCATCACTCGGCGTCGGCAAGGCGGCGGCCGGATCGATCATCGGCGTGACCACGCTCGCCGTGGCGCTCGCCGCCCCGATTGCCGGGCCGCTGACCGACCGGTTCGGACATAAGCGATCGCTGCTGACGGCATTGCTCCTGCTCGTGCCGCTGACCATCCTGCTGGCGCTCTGCACCAGCCTCGAGCAGGCGTTGGTTGTCCGCTTCCTCCAGGGGTTGGTCCTGCCGGCGCTCTTCACCGGGGCAGTGGCCTATGCCGGCGAGCGATGGCGCGGCCAGACCGCGGCGACGGCGACCGCCTGTTATGTCGGCGGTTCGGCGCTTGGCGGCTTTGTGGGCCGCTTCGTTCTGGGCGGGCTGTGGCATGATGCCGGCTGGTCCGGCAGCTTCCTGGCGATCGCCCTGATCTCGGCGCTGTGCGGTCTGGTGGTCGGCGCCTGGCTACCGAATGCGCCGCCGCGTCCTGCGGGCGATCTCGCCAGCCATGTCGCCGCCATGCGCCGCCATCTCGGCGATGGCCGCATCCGCGCCGCCTGCATCCTCGGAGCGGCTGCTCTCTTCAGCATGGTGGCGACGCTCTCCTATGTAGGATTCCGTTTATCGGGGCCGCCTTTCTCGTTCTCCTCGGCAGGGATCGCTGCGGTTTTCCTGTTCTACCCGGTGTCCGCCGCGTCGACCTCGCTGACCGCCGGCCTGCTGCGCCGGTTCGGCGCGCGTGGGGCGATCCGGTGCGCGCTCGGCCTGTGCCTTGCCGGTCAGGCCGCCATGCTGGCGCCCATGGCACCGTTGCTTGTGCTCGGGCTCGGCCTCTTCGTCGCCGGCATCTTTCTGGTCCAGTCGCTGGCCTTGGGGTTCGTCGGGCGGATCGGCGGCCAGGCGAAGGGGGCGGCGGTCGGTCTTTATGTCTGCTGTTTCTATGTCGGCGGCAGCCTTGGCTCGGTGTTGCCCGGCTTCGCCTGGACTGCCGGAGGCTGGACCGGTTGCATCATGCTGGTGATCGCGGCGATCTCGGTTGCAGCGCTTGCTACCATCGCGATTCGCGATCGGCTGCCTGAGCGAAGCTGACGCTGGGGAAGACGGTCGCATTCAAACCGGTGCCGGGGAAGCGAGAACCGGCACCGGCCCGGCTCGGCCTCGCGATCATAAGCAGCTGCCTGGGTTCGGAGTTTTCCCGCCGCGTTAACGCGATAGATACTCTTACGCGAGAGAATATTAGTCTATACCATCGCGCTGGAGCAGTATTTTCATGTCGATCAGAGCGTCCGCCATCGCAATCGTGATGCTGTTCTCCGGGATCATTCTGGTTTTCTCCGGCCTTCAGTTCTATCAAAAGTTGTTTATCTACGAACGGTCGAGCGACGCCTTTGCCGAGGAGGCGCTAATTCACGCGGAGTTCGGCGCCGCCGGCGATCTGGCCGTGGAGCGCGGACCGGTGAACAACGCGCTCAAGGCGGCCATGCCGGCGAGCGGCACCGTTCTCAAGGAGTTCGAGGCGGACCGCGCGGCCAGCGACGCAACGCTGGCGCAGATCCTGGCGCTCGCCAAGGACACGCGCCCGGCGCTGGCGGGCCAGGTCGAGCAGATTCGGGCGAAGATCGCGGAGGCCCGGCAGAAGGCGGCGCAGGAATGGGAAAAGCCGCTGGATGCACGCGAGGCCGGCGCCGCCGGGAAGATGCTCGGCACCTATGGCGATGCGGTCGACATCCTCAACGGCGTGCTGGCTCAATCCATTCGCCATGCGATCAGGCTCAGCCCCGATGCCGGCAACCTGCTCGATATCGCCCAGGCCGGGTGGCAGATCCGGCAATTGGCCTCGGTCAATTCCCTGGCGCTGTCCGGCATGATCGCTGCCGGTCGCGGCGCCACGGCCGAGGAGCGCGACAAGATCGATTTCGTGAGCGGCCGTATCGAGCAATTGTGGAGCCGCATCCTTGGCGAGGGCAAGGCGGACACGGCGCCGGCCGCCCTTCGCCAGGCCGTGGCAGAGGCCGAAGCGACCTATTTCGGCCGTAGCAAGCTGGTCCGCGATCAGGCCGTCGCGGCGGCTCTGTCCGGTATGCCTTTTGCCATCTCACTCGACGATTGGCGGAAATCCGCGGTCGAGGCCAATGAATCGCTGCTGAAGATCCGTGACGGGGCGCTCAAGGATGCGCGCGAGATCGCCGGGGTGGATCAGGACAGTGCCTTCGTCGGCATCTGGTCGGCCGTCGCAGTCGTGCTCGCGGTGATCGTACTGGTCGTTGCCGTCGGCGCCGCCTTCGAATATCGCGTGGTCCGTCCCATCGTCAGGCTGTCGGATGTGATGGTGGCGCTGGCCCATGACCGCGACACGGCGGTGCCTTACGCCACGCGTTCGGACGAAGTCGGGCGCATGGCGAAATCGGCCGAGATCTTCCGGAACTATGCCGTCCGCATCGGTCAGCTCAATGCCGAGCGCGAAGCGGCCGAAGCGAGACAGGCCGAGCAGCGGCGGCTGGTGCTGCGCGAAATGGCGGACGAGCTGGAAAGCGATGTCAGCAAGGTCCTCCATGAATTCGGCGATGCCGCCCATCGCCTGGAGAGCACGGCGGCCTTCATGATGAAGACCGCCGAAACCACCAGCTTGCAGGTCTCCTCAGTGGCGGTGGCATCCGAGCAGGCGAGCGCCAGCGTCGAATCAGTCGCCGCCTCGACCGGGCACATGTCGAGATCGATCGGCGAGATCAACGAGCAGGTCCGGATCTCCTCGACCATCGTCGGCGAGGCCGTCGCCGGCGCCGGCAGTGCTGTCGGCCAGGTGCGAAGCCTGACCGATGCCGCCGAGAAGATCTCTCATGTCTCCAAACTCATCGGCGTGATTGCCAGCCAGACCAATCTGTTGGCGCTCAACGCCACCATCGAGGCCGCGCGCGCCGGCGAGGCCGGCAAAGGCTTCGCCGTGGTGGCTCAGGAGGTGAAGAATCTGGCCGGCCAGACGGCGCGGGCCACGGACGAGATCGCCGGCCAAATCACGGCCATGCAGCTGGCTGCCTCGGATACGGCGGATGTGATCGCGCAGATCGGCGGCACCATCAACCGGGTCAGCGAGATCGCGTCCACCATCGCGACCGCCGTCGGCGAGCAGCGGGACGTGACCAAGCTGATCGCGGACAGCACGCATGAGGCGGCGGTCGGAACGGCCGAGATGTCGTCGACGATCGCCCAGGTCGATGCGGCCGCGCGCGACAGCCGGAACGCGGCCGAGCAGGTCGCCGAGATGTCGAAGCGCATGAACGAAGGGTCGGCGACACTGCAACAGCGGATCGACGCGTTCTTGGCTCGGGTGCGGGCCGCTTAACGCCCTTCGCGCCGCCAGGCCAGGATGAAGGTGCCCAGCGCCAAGGCCAGCGCCAGCCAGGCCGGCACCAGCTCCGTCTCCTTGAGGCCGGTCACGATATAGTCGCCATTGGCACGGAAACCGATCCAGCCATGGCCGGCGGCGTCGCGCCCGGGGCCGACGCGGCGAATGTCGGGCGGGGCAGTACCGCTGCCGGCCCAGTTGACGCCGCCGCCCGAGGCATCGGCCACGGGCTGCAGCACGCTCGCCGTGGTCCGCACATCGGCCAGCTCGATCGGGTTCAGGGCGCCGGCCGCGGCCAGCGCCGTGCGCGTGCCGTCGGAGATGCGATAGAGCCCGCTCTTGGCGATCGGCACGACCGCGACCTGCCGCCCGCCGCTTTCGTCGGTCATGGCGAGGGTGCGCGTCTTGCCGTCGGGGTCGGTCAGCTCGATCGGGTGATTGTCGGCGACGAGCGTGCGGCGCTGGATCGTCAGTCGGCTGCCATCGACTGTGCCGCGCAGATCATTCTCCTCGAGATCCGGCTCCTGCATCAGCCAGTAGGAGAGGCGCCGCAGCAGCTCGGCCTGCGGGCCGCCGCCCTCGAAGCCGCGGGTCCAGAGCCACATCTCGTCCGACAGCAGCTGCGCCACGCGGCCCTTGCCGACGCGGTCCAGCACCAGCAGCGGCCGTCCGTCGACGCCGGTCATCACGGTGGTGCCGCGATGCTGGTCGGCATCGACCTGGCGGAACCAGCGGCCCCAGGTCGGGTCCGCCTTGGGATCCGTGGGGGCACCCGGCAGATCGGCCGTCACTGGATGGCGGTTGCCGAGATCGGTCACGCGCGGCTTGAAGCCCTGCTCGAACGTCTCGCCGGTCGGCTCCGCCGGCAGCACCGAGCCCAAGGGCGTGTGATAGAGCGTCAGCGGCGAGCCGTAGGACGGGCCGGTCGCTTCCAGGAGTGCGCCACCCTTGCGCACGTAATTGGCGATGTTCTCCAGATAGGTCTGCGGTAGCACGCCGCGCCGGTGATAGCGGTCGAAGATGATCAGGTCGAAATCGGCGAGCTTCACATCGAACAGCTCGCGGATCGGAAAGGCGATCAGCGACAGCTCGCGGATCGGCGTGCCGTCCTGCTTCTCCGGCGGCCGCAGGATGGTGAAATGGACGAGATCGACCGATGGGTCGGCCTTCAAGAGGTTCCGCCAGGTCCGCTCGCCCGCATGCGGCTCGCCCGAGACCAGCAGCACCTTGAGCCGGTCGCGCACGCCATTGACGACGATCGCGGCGCGGTCATTGTCGAGCGTCAGCTCGTGCGGCCCGGGCTCGGTCGAGATCTCGAACACCGAGGGCCCGCCATGATCGAGCGTGATCGGCACTTGCTTGTCGACACCGACCGGGATCACCGTCTGCTGCGCCTCGCCGCCATCCTTGCGGATGGTGACGCGCGCGGTCTGCGGGCGGCTCGCCCGGTCGCCCGGCGGCCCGCCCAGATCCTCGACCCGGAGCGTCAGGCTCAGCTGCTTGCCGACGATGCCGAAGCTCGGCGCCTCCTTGACCACGATGCGCCGGTCGCCCTCGTCCTTGTGCCCGTCGAGCAGCACATGAAGCGGCGCGGTGAAAGGCAGCCGGTCGGCCGGCGGCACATCATGCACCTGGCCGTCCGTCACCATGGCGATGCCGGCGACCCGCTGCGGCGGCACGTCGGCGAGGGCGCGCGCGACCGCACCGAAAAGCTGCGTGCCGGGATCGCCGGCCGTGCCCGGCGGCACGTCGCCCGCATCGATCGTGCGGACCTCGAGATCGGGGTATTGCGCCAGCTTCTGCTGCAGATAGTGGATGTCGGCATCGGCCGCGGCGGCGCGATCGCCGATCGCCTGGCTGCCCGACACATCCTTGACCAGCAGGGCCACATCCTTCTGCGGCTGACGCAGCTCCTCGACCAGCGACGGATCGGCCAGCGCCAGCAGGATCACGCCCAGCGCCAAGGCGCGCCAGGCCGTGCCGCGCGCCCGCCGCCACACGCCGAAGCCCAGGATCAGGAGGCCCAACAGCGCCGCACCCGCGATCAGCGGCCATGGCAGCAAGGGCGCCCAGGCGAGGCTGTATCCCGTCATTGCCCCAGCCTTTCCAGGATCGCCGGCACATGCACCTGGTCGGCCTTGTAGTTGCCGGTCAGCGCATACATCACGAGGTTGATGCCGAACCGATAGGCCTGCTCGCGCTGCGCCTCGCCGCCCGGTACCACGGCATAGGAGGGGAAGCCCTGGCTGTCGACCGCCCAGGCGGCGGCCCAGTCATTGGCGCCATAGATCACGGTCGAGACACCGTCATTGACCCGGTCTTCCGCCGGCTCGACCCAGAGCGTGCCGCCGTCCCAGCGGCCCGGGAAATCCTGCATCAGATAGAAGCTCTTGGTCAGCACATGGTCGGGCGGGATCTGGACGAGCGGCGGGATCTTCACGCCGGCGAGCAGCTGGGCCAGCCGCTCGGCACTGCCGCCGACACCCGCCTGCCCCTCGTCGCGGGCATCGAACAGGATCGTGCCGCCGGTGGCCAGATAGCGGTTGACCCGCTCGGCCGCCGCGGCCGAAAGCGGCTTCTGCGCCGTGGTGATCGGCCAATAGATCAGCGGGAAGAAGATCAGCTCGTCCGATTCGACATCGACCTCCATCGGGTCGCCGGCCTCGACGGCGGTGCGCCGCGCCAGGATGTTGCCGAGTCCGATCATGCCGGCCTTGCTGACGTTGTCGGCCTCGGCATCGCCGGTGCGGACATAGGCGAGGCGGAGATCGCGGGTCGCCTCGAGCGTGAATTGATCGGCCGGATTGGGCGGATCGGCGGCTTGGGCGTGGCCGGCCAGCGCCCCCGCCAGCAGCCCGAGCAGCAGGGCGGTGCCGATGCGGCGTGAGACGCCGAAAAGCCCGCGCAAGCCATAGCCGATGAGGAGATCGGCAAGGGCCAGCAGCAATGCCGCCCCAAGCAAGCTCGGCCTCAGATCGATCTCCGGCGCCTTGACATAGCCTTCTCGGCTCAAGCCCGCCGGCAATGTGGCGAGCGGCGCCAGGCTTGGCACCGAGGCCGAGAGATTGAGGGCCCGATGCGATTCCTCGGTGCCGTAGAAGCCCGGCGGATGACTGGGGCCAATCGTCGCCGTCGCAAGGGCGGCCGCCGCGACCGGCTGCGCCAGCGGTGGCGGTGCTGTGAGCCGGCCGAAGCCGTCGAGCAGCTGCCACGGCGCCAGCACCCCGTCGCCGGCACCAGCTTGGCCTTGGCCCAGCTGGACCAGCCGCCGCAGCATATCGACGAAGAGGCCGCTCAAAGGCAGGTTGGACCAGGCCGTGTTGGCGGAGGTATGGACCAGCACCAGCCAGCCCTTGCCGCGCTTCTCGCCGGTGACGAGGGGCGTGCCGTCGCTGAGCCGCATCCAGGTCTTCGCGGCGAGATCGACCGACGGCTCGGCCAGCACCTGGCGGTCGACCGTGACATCGCCCGGCACGGCGAGACCGGCGAACGGAGATTCCGCCGGGAAGGGGGCGAGATGCGCCGGTTTCTCCCACGACATGGCGCCGCCGATCGTGCGGCCGCCATGACGCAGCGTCACCGGCAGCAGATCGTCGCTCTGCGCCTCGGCCAAGAGCGGGCCGGCGAAGCGCACGAGCACGCCGCCGGCCTCGAGCCATTGCTTGAGGGCAGCGCGCGTCTCGCCGCTGCCGGCATCGCCGTCCGGCAGGATCAGCAGGCTGAGGCCGCGCTTGATAAGGTCGGTCGCCGGTCCGCGCCTGAGCTCGGCGAAGGGCTCGACCGCGCGTTCGACATAATAAGTGTCGGACAGCAGCGGCTGGCTGCTGCCGCTCGGCCGATCGCTCGCGACTCCCACTGGCCGCCGCCGCGACTGCTCGTCGAGCAGCAGGGTGGATCCCGCCGAGACCTCGCCTTCGATATCCACGCGCGCCACGCGGTTCCGGAGCTCGGTCGGGATCTTGAAGACGGCGTCGGCCGTGCCGCGATCGTCCGGGAAGCGCACCTCCGTCTCGGCCAAGAGCCGGCCATCCTCGCCGCTCGCGCGCAGCCGCACGGGCGGCACATCGCCATCCGTGGCGCGTTTCACCGTGACGCTGAGGTCGCGTACCGTCTCGGGCCCGGGCGCCAGCAGCCGCGCCAGCCGGTCGGGCGTCGGCTCCACGAAGTGCGCCGTGCCGAGCGACCTCAGCTTCTCGCCGAGTGCCTGCGCCGCACCCTTTTCCGCCGGCCCATCATCGAGTCCGTCCGACAGCCAATAGATCGTGGCCCCGTCTTTGAGGTCCACGCCGTCGAGGCGTTTCGCCGCGGCGGCGCGATCGGTCGGCCAAGGCTTGGGCTTGAGCGCCTGCGCCTGGGCACGCGCATCGGCCGGACGGGCGAGGCTCAAGGGATCGGCGGCACCGTTGGGGGCGGTCGGCAACAGCATGACCTGCCGCCCTTCGCGCTCAGCCCGGTCGATGAGATCGGTCATGACCCGCTCGCGCGCGGTCCAGTCGCCGGCGGCACCCCAGCCATCATCGACCACGATCAGCAGCGGCCCATGCCCCGGCAGCGAGGCGGTTGGGTTCACGATCGGATGGGCCAGCGCCAGGATCAGCAGGGCTGCCAGCAGCATGCGCAGCAGGATGAGCCAGAGCGGCGTGCGCGCCGGCGTCTCTTCCGGCGGCACCAGCCCCAGCAGCAGCCGGATCGCGGGAAAGCGCACCACGGCCGGCGCGGGCGGCGTCACGCGCAGCAGCCACCAGAGTGCGGGCACGATGATGAAGCCCAGCAGCAGCCAGGGCGAGGCGAAGGCGAAGGTGCCGAGGCTCAGCATCGCTCAGATCCCCAGCACGGCTTCGGCGCGCTGGCCGTGCGGGCTCGCGCGGAAGGCCGACATAGCGCCGAAGAGGGCGAGGAGCGCCAGATGCGGCGGATGGTCGGTCCGATGGGTGGCAAAGCTCCAGCCATAGAGCTTGGCGATCTGGGCCAGCCCGTCGCGCTGTGCCGCCAGCTTTTCCTGATATTGATCGCGGATGGTCTCGACCCGGCTGATCAGCGTCGAGGGCTCATGCTCCAGCCCGTCGAACCGGACGCGGCCGTCATAGGGCAGCGTCTCCTCGGCGGGATCGAGGATCTGCAGCAGATGACCGCGGACATGCTGCCCGGCGAAGCCGGTGACGAGGCGCTTTATATCGTCGAGCGAGCCCAGGAAATCGCTCATCAGCACCAGGCCGGCATGGCGGGGCAGTGCTGCCGCCTCGGGCAGGCCGCCGGCATCCTTGGCCGTGGGCGTGCCGCTCAATTGCCGTGCCAGGCGCTCCATCACGGCCGATCCCAGCGCCGGCCTGCCTTCGCCGCCCAGCAGCGCCACGCGCTCGCCGCCGCGGATGAGGAGTGCTGCCAGCGCCAGCAGCAAAAGCGAGGCGCGCTCGGATTTGAGCGGCAGGCCGCGCTTCGAATGCCAGTCCATGGAGGAAGAGCGATCGTGCCACAGCCAGACGCTCTGTGCCGCCTCCCATTCATTCTCGCGGATGAAGGCGCGGCCGGACTTCGCGGTCTGGCGCCAATCGATGCGGCCAACGGGATCACCCGCACTATAAGCTCGGAACTGCCAGAAGCTGTCGCCGCTGCCGACGCGCCTGCGGCCATGGACGCCCTGGATCACCGTCGCCGCCACGCGCTCGGCCGCGACCATCAGCGGCGGCAGCCTGCCAGCCAGCGCTTCGGCGTCATGTCGCGACGGTGTGGTCGATGCCGCCATGGCCTCTCAGCCCTTCACCTCAACTTCTCGACCATGCGCTCGATCACTTGATCAAGCGTTACTCCATCGCCGCGCGCCGTGTAGGTCAGCGCCATGCGATGACGCAGCACCGGTCCGGCCAGCGCCACGACGTCGTCGATCGAGGGCGACAGGCGCCCGTCGAGCAATGCCCGGGCGCGGGCCGCCAGCATCAGCGCCTGGCTGGCCCGGGGGCCGGGGCCCCAGGAGACATGGCGCCGCACCGTATCGATGCCGCTGGTCTCCGGCCGGCCGCCGCGCACCAGCTCCAGGATCGCGTCCACAACGCTTTCGCCGACTGGAATGCGCCGAACCAGCAGCTGGGCCGCCCGCAGCTCTTCGGCCGTCATCGCCTGCTGGGCCTGCTCCTCGCTGGCGCCGGTGGTCGCGATCAGCATGCGCCGCTCGGCCTCGAGATCAGGGTAGTCGACCTCGATCTGGATCAGGAACCGGTCGAGCTGCGCCTCGGGCAGCGGATATGTCCCTTCCTGCTCGATCGGATTCTGCGTCGCCAGCACATGGAACGGGCTCGGCAGCGCGTGATAATGGCCGGCGACGGAGACGCGATGCTCCTGCATCGCCTGCAGCAAGGCCGATTGCGTGCGCGGGCTGGCGCGGTTGATCTCGTCCGCCATCAGGAGCTGGCAGAAGACCGGACCCGGCAGGAAGCGGAAGCTGCGGCGGCCGGTGTCGCTTTCCTCGAGCACTTCGGAACCCAGAATGTCGGCCGGCATCAAATCGGGCGTGCACTGGATGCGCTTATCCTCGAGGCCCAGCACGGTGCCCAGCGTCTCGACGAGACGCGTCTTGGCCAGGCCGGGCACGCCGACCAGCAGCGTATGGCCGCCGGCCAGGAGCGTGATCAGCGCTTGCTCGACCACGCTTTGCTGGCCGAAGATCACGCGGCCGATCCGCTCGCGCACATGGGCGAGGCGGGCGCCCAGAATCTCGACATCGGCGACGAGGGCCTGCGCTTGCTCGCGCTGGATCGGATCGGTCAGGCTCAAAATCTCTCTCTCCAGAGGGATGGCGGGCTTACGAAAGCGTATTCTTCAGAGCAAAGATATTTGTCGGAACCAAGGCAAAGCGGGGAGGCGGCATGACGGCCGAGAGCATTCCGATCGAGAGCTGCGGCGATTTCAGCATCCGCATCGGCCGCGACGGCACCTGGTACTATCATGAATCGCCGATCCGCCGCCTGGCATTGGCCAAGCTCTTTTCTACCGTGCTCCGGCGCGAACCGGATGGGACATATTGGCTCGTCACGCCGGCGGAGCGTGGCCGCATCATCGTCGATGATGTGCCCTTCGTGGCGGTCGAGATGGACGTCATGGGCACCGGCAGGGATCAGATCCTCAGCTTCAGGACAAACCTCGATGATAGGGTAGAAGCGGATGAAAGCCATCCAATTCGTGTCGAGACCGATCAGCACACCCAGGAGCCGAGCCCCTATGTGCTGATTCGGGGCGGGCTTGAAGCGCGGCTCGCCCGGCCCGTATTCTACCAGCTCGTCGATCTCGGTTCCGAGGAGGCGATCGGCGGCAATCAACTTTTCGGCGTATGGAGCAAGGGAAAATTCTTTCCTCTGGGCGATTTGACGGCAGCTACCTGACCCGGGATTTTGTGGCCTCGCGCTTCGCGGCCGAGGCATCGCTCGACCGGGCGATGGGCCTGCGCGGCGATCACGACAATAATGACGGCCATCCCGGGTTGACGCTCGAGGCCGGCCGCGTGCTGATCCGCGCCTCCGTGCTCGTCCCGCTGATCGATCGGCCGGAAGGGCTGTCGGTGCTGCTGACCCAGCGCACCGACCATCTGCACGACCATGCCGGCCAGGTGAGCTTCCCGGGCGGCCGGGAGGAGCCGGAGGATAAGGACGCCATCGCCACGGCGCTGCGCGAGGCGCAGGAGGAGACCGGGCTTGATCCGGCCAAGGTCGAGCTCATCGGCCGGCTCGACACCTACATCACGCGCACCAGCTACCAGGTGACGCCCATCGTAGGCCTGATCCGGCCGCCGCTCGATCTTACGCCCGATCCGTTCGAGGTGGCCGAGATCTTCGAGGTGCCGCTCGGTTTCGTGGTCGATCCGGCCCATCACGAGCTCAGGAGCCGCGAGTTCCAAGGCACCAACCGGCAATTCTATGTGCTGCCGCATCCCGATCGCTTCATTTGGGGGGCTACGGCCGGCATGCTGGTCAATCTCGCCAAGCTGCTCGCTCGATGAATGAACCGGCCCGGCGCATCGAGCTGCCACCCTGGCTGCTGGCGCCTTCGGTGCGGGCAGTGCTTCAGGCGCTGGGCCACGGCCGGTTCGTCGGCGGGGCGGTGCGCGACACGCTCCTGGGCCGCCCGATCGGCGATATCGATCTGGCGACGCCGCTGACACCCGAGATGGTCATGGCAAGGCTGCGCTCGGCCGGCATCCGCTTCGTGCCGACCGGCCTCGCTCACGGCACGGTCACCGCATTGGCCGATCACGTGCCGATCGAGGTGACCACGCTCCGCCGCGATGTCGAGACGGACGGGCGGCATGCCGTGGTGGCATTCACCGAGGATTGGGCCGAGGATGCGGCCCGGCGCGACTTCACCATGAATGCGCTGTATCTCGACGAGGCGGGCGGCGTCTGGGACCCGGTCGGCAGCGGCATCGAGGATTGTCTGGCCGGCCGCATCCGCTTCGTCGGCGATCCCGAGCAGCGGATCCACGAGGACGTGCTGCGCCTCCTGCGCTTCTACCGCTTCTTCGCCCGCTTCGCGCGCGAGCCGGCCGATGATGCGGCCCGGGCCGCCTGCCGCAAGCTCGCGCGCCAGCTCCACGCGCTCGCGGGCGAGCGCGTCCGTGCCGAGCTCCTGAAGCTGCTGGGCGCGCCCGATCCGCTGCCCACGGTCCGGCTGATGGCGGAAGATGGCGTGCTGGCCGAGCTTTTGCCCGGCCCGGCCGATATCGCGCGCCTTGCCGGCCTCGTCCCGCTCGAGCCGGAGCCCGATCCGCTCCGCCGGCTCGCCGCTCTTCTGCCCGAGGGCGCGGCGCTCGCCGCGGCCCAGCGGCTGCGCCTGTCGGTCAAGGAGCGCGAGCGGCTGCTCGACCTCAATGGCCGGCTCACCGCACCGGCACTCGACGGCGCGCCGCGGGAGCAGCACCGCGCACTCTATCGGTTGGGTGCGGAGCGGTTCACTGACCTCGTGCTATTGGCGGCCGCGTCCTCGCCCGGTGCCGACCCCTTGCCGCTGATCGCGACGGGGCAGAGCTGGAACGTGCCCAGCCTGCCGGTCACCGGGGCCGACGCACTGGCGCTCGGCATCCCGTCCGGCATCCGTGTCGGCATCGTGCTCGGCGCCGTCGAGGATTGGTGGATCGACGGCGATTTCCAGGCTGATCGCGCGGAATGCGTGGCCAAGCTCGCGGAACTGGCCGGTATTTGATTTAGTTCCGCCAGAACAACCCTCGTTTCTTTCGAGATTTCGACAGAAATTGTCAGAAGAAGATTGTCTGCTGCGCGCTCAATCTAACAGTTGCTTAAGGCTTCACCTTTAATTCGAATCGGCGAAGGACGTTTCCTTTACAGTCTCCAAGCCGATTCGAGGCAGAGGTTCCGATGAAGACCACCCGATGGACGATCACCAGAACTCTGTTGCCGGTGCTGGCGCTGATTATGGCAGGCCGGGCCGCACCGGCCGGGGCCACGGCCTTCGCCGACATCGATGCCGGCTGGTCGGTGCAATTCTCGAATCTGGGCATCGGCCCGACCGCCTTTCCGAGCGGCCTCAGCTTCAGCTGCTTCGGCGGTGCCGCGAGTTCGGGATCCACTGGCTGTTCGGATCTCGTGAGTCTCGATGCGTCAAGCGCCAATGGCAGCTCGACCAAGTTCGACGAGACTTTCGTCGCGGGCTTCACGATTACCAACAACAGCAGCCACGCGCTCAGCTACGGCCTCAATTTCGATACGGATTTCAGCGCGTTCCTGCCCAGCGGCCAAGGTGTCTGGGTCACCAATCCCCTGCTCGAATCGGCCAGCTTCACGAGCTCGCTCAGCGGCCCTGACGCCTTCGACAAGCATCAATGCGCGACCTCGCCGCATCTCGGCGCCTGCACGGTCAATAGCGCCGACGAGAGCGCCGGCTTCATCTATCTGGCCTCGCTCGGCGCCGGCGACAGCTACACCGCCATCTTCGACGTCACGCTCGACGCGACCTTGCTCGGCCAGCCCTTGACGACATCGGTCCCGGAATCGGGCAGCCTGGCCCTCGTCGGCGTCGGCCTCGCGGTGACGATGGCGGGTGCCGCATTCCGCCGGATGATGACCTAGGCCTGACCCGTCAGGGCCACGCCACTTCCGGCGGCATCGACATCAGAATAGCCTCGATATTGCCGCCATTCTTGAGGCCGAAGGCCGTGCCGCGGTCATAGAGCAGGTTGAACTCGACATAGCGGCCGCGGCGCACCAGCTGATGTTGCCGCTCCGCCTCGGTCCAGGCTTCGAACATATGGCGGCGGACAAGCTGCGGATAGATGTCGAGGAAGGCCAGGCCGATATCGCGGGTGAAGGCGAAATCCTTCTCCCAATCGCCCGTAGCGAGCCGGTCGAAGAAGATGCCGCCGACGCCGCGCGGCTCGTTCCGATGCGGCAGGAAGAAATACTTGTCGCACCATTCCTTGAAGCGTGGATAGTAGCCGGGATCGTGCCGGTCGCAGGCGCGTTCCAGCGCGGCATGGAAATCCGCCGTGTCGGCCTCGTCCGGGACCATCGGCGTCAGGTCGGTGCCGCCGCCGAACCAGCTTTTCGCCGCCTGGAAATGCCGCGTGTTCATATGCACGGCCGGCACCTTGGGCGAGCGCATGTGGCAGATCAGCGAGATGCTGGTCGCCCAATAGCGCGGATCCGCGGCCGCCTCGGGCATCTGTACCTGGAAATCGGCGCTGAGCTCGCCCTCGGTGGTCGAGACCATGATGCCGCATTTCTCGAACACCTGGCCCTTGAGGCTGCCGATCACGCCGCCGCCGCGCCCATCGGGCTTGCGCCAGGGCTTGAGCTCGAACCGGCCGGGGGAGCCGTGCCGCTCGGCGGCATACTCGTCCTCGATCGCCTCGAAGGCGGCGCAAAGCCGGTCGCGCAGGCCGGTGAAACAGGCCTCGGCGCGATTGCGGGTCTCACTCATGCTGGTCTTCCATCGGCCATCCGTTCGTCTGGCGCAGGGCTTCGCCCAAAACCATCGCTGCCGCAAGCGCCACGTTGAGGGAGCGGCGGCCGGATCGCATCGGGATCCGGACCGCGAGATCGGCCGCCTCATGCACCTCCGCGGGCACGCCGGCGCTTTCGCGGCCCACCATCAGCGTGTCCGTCGCGGTGAATTGGGCCTCGTCATAGCGGAGCTTGCCGCGCGTCGTCAGCAGGACCAACCGGCCCGGCAGGCGCTCGCGGAAGGCGCTCCAAGACGCATGGCGCGTTACCGCCACATGGTCGATATAATCCATCCCGGCGCGGCGCAGCCGAGCGTCGCCGAAGACGAAACCCAAAGGCTCGATCAGATCGACCTCGAGGCCGAGGCAAGCGGCAAGCCGCAGCATGGTTCCGGCATTCTGGGCGATGTCCGGCTGGAACAGGGCGAGGCGCATTGCGGCATCCTGCACGCGCATGGCGCCCTCTCACAAGTGGCTGGCCCGAAGGCTGCGGCGCGCTGTTGCGCCGCACCGGTCCATATGCTATTGCCGCTCCGCTTCCGGACGGACCCACGGCCGCCAGGGTTGATTGCCATGGGCGCGGGGTCTTGGCCGAGGAGCTCGAATCGGGGTGCTTTCCGGCCTCCCGGCCCATTTGCCCGACACTCTTGAAGGTAAGGTTCAATTGGCATCCGAAGCGACGGGCGTATCTGGACTGGCCGGCCGCTACGCGACCGCACTCTTCGATCTGGCGGACGAGCAGAAGGCGCTCGATCAGATCGCCAACGATCTGAAGGCGCTGAAGGCCATGTTGGACGAGAGTGCGGATCTCACGCGCCTCATCCGGTCGCCGGTGTTGAGCCGCGAGAGCCAGGCGGCCGCGATGGCGGTGCTGGTCGAGCGGGCGGGGCTCTCGCAGACGACGCGGAATTTCATCGGGCTGGTCGCCCGCAACCGGCGCCTCTTTGCGCTGCCGGGCATGATCGCGGGCTATCTGCAGCTGCTGGCCGAACGGCGCGGCGAGATCCGGGCCGAGGTCACCTCGGCGCAGGAAATGTCCAAGGAACAGATCGTCGCCATCAATGATCAACTGAAGCGGGCCATCGGCTCCAAGGTCGCCGTCGAGATCCGGGTCGATCCCGCACTCATCGGCGGTCTCGTCGTCAAGGTCGGGTCGCGCATGGTCGACGGCTCGCTGCGCAGCAAGTTGCAGCGTCTGCAGCTTGCCATGAGAGGAAATTAAGCAATGGAAATCCGTGCTGCGGAAATCTCCGCCATTCTCAAGGAACAGATCGCCAATTTCGGCAGTGAGGCGGATGTTGCCGAAGTGGGGCAGGTGCTGTCGGTCGGCGACGGCATTGCCCGCATCTACGGCCTCGACAATGTCCAGGCCGGCGAGATGGTCGAGTTTCCGAATGGCGTGCGCGGCATGGCGCTCAATCTCGAGACCGACAATGTCGGCGTCGTGATCTTCGGCGACGATGTCGGCATCAAGGAAGGCGATACGGTCAAGCGTACGGGCGCCATCGTCGAGGTGCCGGTCGGCAAGAGCCTGCTCGGCCGTGTCGTCAATGGCCTAGGCGAGCCGATCGACGGCAAGGGCCCGTTGGCCGATGTCGAGATGCGCCGCGTCGAGGTCAAGGCGCCGGGTATCATCCCGCGCAAATCGGTGCATGAACCGATGCAGACCGGCCTGAAGTCGATCGACAGCCTGGTACCGATCGGGCGCGGCCAGCGCGAGCTCATCATCGGCGACCGGCAGACCGGCAAGAGCGCCGTCGCGATCGACACCATCCTCAATCAGAAGTCGATCAACGTCGGCGACGACGAGTTCGAAAAAGCTCTATTGCATCTATGTCGCGATCGGCCAGAAGCGCTCGACCGTGGCCCAGCTGGTCAAGACGCTCGAGGATTACGGCGCGCTCCAATACTCGATCATCGTGGCCGCCACCGCGTCCGACCCGGCGCCGCTGCAGTTCCTGGCGCCCTACACGGGCTGCACCATGGGCGAGTATTTCCGCGACAACGCCATGCACGCGCTGATCATCTATGACGATCTGTCGAAGCAGGCGGTGGCCTATCGCCAGATGTCGCTGCTGCTGCGCCGTCCGCCGGGCCGCGAGGCCTATCCGGGCGACGTGTTCTATCTGCATTCGCGCCTGCTTGAGCGCGCGGCCAAGATGAACGACGATCACGGTGCGGGCTCGCTCACCGCACTCCCGATCATCGAGACGCAGGCCGGCGATATCGCGGCCTATATCCCGACCAACGTGATCTCGATCACCGACGGCCAGATCTTCCTCGAAACCGAGCTCTTCTATAAGGGCATCCGTCCGGCGATCAATGTCGGCGCCAGCGTGAGCCGCGTCGGTTCCGCCGCCCAGATCAAGGCGATGAAGCAGGTCGCCGGCCGCATCAAGCTGGAGCTGGCGCAGTATCGCGAAATGGCGGCCTTCGCCCAGTTCGCCTCCGACCTCGATCCCGCGACCCAGCGTCTGCTGGCGCGCGGCGCGCGCCTGACCGAGCTCCTGAAGCAGCCGCAATTCTCGCCGCTGCCGGTCGAGGAGCAGGTGGCGTCGATCTTCGCCGGCGTCCGCGGGTTTCTCGACAAGATCCCGACCGATGACGTGACACGGTTCGAAGCCGCCTATCTCGGCGAGCTCAAGACCCAGCATCCGGAGCTGCTCGAGTCGATCCGCACCAAGCGCGAGATCGTGTCCGACACCGACACCAAGCTCACCTCGTTCCTGGACCATTTCGTCAAGACCTTCGCCTGAGAACGGATCCCTGACCCATGGCGACATTGAAGGACCTGCGGAACAGAATCCGCAGCGTGACCGCGATCAGGCAGATCACGTCGGCGCAGAAGGTGGTCGCGGCCTCGCGCTTGAAGCGTGCCCAGGAGGCGGCGACGGCCGCTCGGCCCTATGCCGAGCGGATGGAGCGGATGCTGACCTCGCTCGCGAAATCCATGGCGGGGCTGCCGTCGGCGCCGAAGCTGCTGGCCGGCACGGGCAAGGACCAGACCTACCTGCTGGTCGTCGTCACGTCCGACCGCGGCCTGGCGGGTGGCTTGAATTCGTCCGTCCTGCGCGAGACGCGCCGCCAGATGCGCGAGCTCACGGCGCAAGGCAAGACTGTCAAGATCATCACGATCGGCCGCAAGGGCCGCGACGGCCTGAAGCGGGATGCCGCGAAGCAGACGCTCGCCAATTTCGTCGAGATCGGCCGCCGCGGCGTGGCCTTCGCGGAAGCCGCTCCGATCGCGGCCGATGTCGTCACCCGGTTCGAGGCTGGCGAGTTCGATGTCGCCCGCATCATCTTCAACAAGTTCAAGTCGGCGAATTCCCAGGTCGTCACGACGCGCCAGCTGGTGCCGACGGCCGTGCCGGAAGGCGGCAAGGATGACGGGCTCGGCGGTGCGATCTACGAGTTCGAGCCCGACGAGGAAGAGATCCTGGCCGAGCTCCTGCCACGCAATCTGGCGATCCAGATCTTCATCTCGCTGCTGGAGAACGCCGCGTCCGAGCAGGGCGCGCGCATGGTCGCGATGGATAATTCCACGCGCAACGCAGGCGACCTCATCGATCGGCTGACGATGCTGCGCAACCGCACGCGCCAGGCCGCCATCACCAAGGAACTCATCGAAATCATCTCGGGCGCGGAAGCGCTCTAAGAGCTGGACTTCAAAGGAAGACGATCATGGCCAAGAACAATGTGGGCATCATCACACAGGTCATCGGCGCCGTGTGCGACGTCCGGTTCGAGGGCGAGAAGCCGGCGATCCTGAATGCGCTGAAGGTGGATATCCCCGACCGCAACCTCATTCTCGAGGTGGCGCAGCATCTGGGCGAGAACACCGTGCGCACGATCGCCATGGACACGACCGACGGCCTCGTCCGCGGCATGAAGGCCGAGGATCTGGGCGCGCCGATCACCGTGCCGGTGGGTCCCGAGACGCTCGGCCGCATCATGAATGTCATCGGCGAGCCGATCGACGAGCGCGGCCCGATCAACGCCGCCCGTTCGGCCCCGATCCATCGCCAGGCGCCCCCCTTCGTCGATCAGTCGACCGAGGCCGAGATCCTGGTCACCGGCATCAAGGTCATCGATCTCCTCGCCCCCTATGCGCGCGGCGGCAAGATCGGCCTGTTCGGCGGCGCCGGCGTCGGCAAGACGGTGACGATTCAGGAACTGATCAACAATGTCGCCAAGGCGCATGGCGGCTACTCGGTGTTCGCCGGCGTCGGCGAGCGTACCCGCGAGGGCAACGACCTTTATCACGAGATGAAGGACGCCGGCATCATCAAGACCGACGGCCCCGGCTCCAAGGTGGCGTTGATCTATGGTCAGATGAACGAGCCGCCGGGTGCCCGCGCCCGCGTGGCGCTGACCGGCCTCACCGCCGCCGAGTATTTCCGCGATGAGGAAGGCCAGGACGTGCTGTTCTTCATCGACAACATCTTCCGCTTCACCCAGGCGGGCTCGGAAGTGTCGGCCCTCCTCGGCCGCATCCCCTCCGCGGTGGGCTATCAGCCGACGCTGGCCACCGACATGGGCGCCTTGCAGGAGCGCATCACCACCACCAAGAAGGGCTCGATCACCTCGGTGCAGGCGATTTACGTGCCGGCCGACGATCTGACCGACCCCGCACCCGCCACCTCCTTCGCGCATCTCGATGCCACGACGGTGCTGTCGCGCCAGATCGCCGAGCTCGGCATCTACCCGGCGGTCGACCCGCTCGATTCGACCTCGCGCATGCTCGACCCGCGGGTCGTCGGCGAGGAGCATTACAATGTCGCCCGTGCCGTTCAGCGCGTGCTGCAGCAGTACAAGTCGCTGCAGGACATCATCGCGATCCTGGGCATGGATGAGCTGTCGGAAGAGGACAAGCTGATCGTCGCCCGCGCGCGCAAGATCCAGAAGTTCCTGTCGCAGCCCTTCCATGTCGCCGAGGTCTTCACCGGCACGCCAG
Organism: uncultured Alphaproteobacteria bacterium; assembly: GCA_963762435.1. GTDB lineage: Bacteria > Pseudomonadota > Alphaproteobacteria > ATCC43930 > CGMCC-115725 > JAXDMU01. Next base: position 294,136 of record CAVXLN010000029.1, read on the forward strand.
GTGTATTCGTGAAGCTCGAGGACACGATCAAGGCGTTCAAGGGCATCGTCGAAGGCCATCATGACGATCTGCCGGAATCGGCGTTCTACATGGTCGGCACGATCGAGGAAGCCCAGGAGAAGGGCCGCAAGCTCGCGGCCGAGGCGGCCTGATGGCCCAGAAGGTCCAGTTCGAGCTGGTCTCGCCGGCCAGGATCCTGCTGTCGGAAGAGGTCGACATGGTCGTCATTCCGGGCGAGGAGGGCGATTTCGGCGTGCTGCCCAATCACGCGCCGCTGATCTCGTCGATTCGCCCGGGCACGATCAATGTCTATGTCGATGGTGCTGTCGCCGAGCGGATCTTCATCGCCGGCGGCTTCGCCGAGGTGACGCCGGAGCGCTGCACCGTGCTCGCCGACGAGGCGATCAACCTGCCGGCCCTCGACCGCGCCGCGGTCGAGGCCGAGCTGAGGGAGGCCGAGGCGGCCCTTGCTAATGGCGGCAGCCGGGCGCCGGAGCATGGCGGCGGCGAAGCGCCGGCGGGCGACCAGTCGTCGCGACCGCGCGCCTTGCAGCGGGCCGTCGCGGTGGCTCGCGCCAAGCTCCAGGCGCTGGAGAGCCGGGCCGAGCACTAAGCCGGTGCCGCACGATCGTCCGTGCTCGGACCTCGGTCGAATTATTAAGCTTTTAATAAGGGTGGCGGCGGTGGCAGATTGCCTTGCGCAATTTCGCTGCCGCAGCTGACCGGGTAGGATTATGGCCCATTGGACGCTCGATGACGTGCCCTGGCAGGATTTCGATCCGGCCAAGGTCGATCCCGAAACGCTTCGCATCGTCAAGGCTGCCGGACTCGTCGAATATAACGGGCATGAATATGTCCGGTACCTGTGCAACGTCTTCGCCGACGACGCCGAATTCCAGGAAGAGGCGCGGAACTGGGGCGTCGAGGAAGTGCAGCATGGCGAGGTGCTGGGCCGCTGGGCCACGCTCGCCGATCCGAGCTACGATCCCGATGCCGCGTTCAAACGCTTCGTCGAGGGCTACAAGCTGCAGACCGATGTGCATGCCTCCGTGCGCGGCTCCCGCTCGGGCGAGCTGATCGCGCGCTGCATCGTCGAGACCGGCACCAGCTCCTACTACACGGCGTTGGCCGAAGTCACCGACGAGCCGGTGCTGAAGGATATCTGCAAGAAGATCGCGGCCGACGAGCTGCGCCATTACAAGCTCTTCTACAAGCGCCTCAAACAGTATCTGGAGCAGGAAAACCTTGGCTTCTGGGGCCGCCTCGGCGTCGCCGTCGGCCGTATCGCCGAATCCGAGGATGACGAGCTCGCCTATGCCTATTACGCCGCCAATGGCGGCGACCAGCCTTACGACCGCAAGCGCTGGAACCAGGCCTATGTCAGCCGCGCCTACAGCATCTATCGCCGCCACCATGTCGATCGCGGCATGGCGATGGTGTTCAAGGCGATCGGCCTGTCACCGACCGGCAAGCTGAACCGCGTCGCCTCCAACCTCGCCTGGTACACGATGCAGCGCCGCACGAAGCGGCTGACGCGGGCCGAGGAGCGGGAAGCGGCGTGATCAAGGCTAATACTGATTAGTGGGGCGGGCGTCTCGCCCGCCGCGCCGCGAAAGCGGCGATGGAAAGCAGAGATCGATCCTCCTCACCATGGATTTCGATTTCTATCGACATCGGCTTCCCCATGTTCGGGCTCACGGAGCGCTCTATTTTGTAACGTGGCGCATAAGGGCGGGGCTGGCCGATCTTTCGAGCGAAGAACGCGATTTAGTCGCTTCGAGCCTCCGCCACTTCGACAGCCAGCGATATTCGCTCGATGCCTATGTCGTGATGAATGATCACGTGCATGTGATTGTCGAACCGCATCCTGATTTTCGTCTGGAAGCCATTCTTCACTCTTGGAAGTCCTTCTCCTCCAAGCGTATTGGCCTAAATCGTCGGGAGGCCGATGCAATCTGGCAAGAGGAATACTTTGATCGTGTGATTCGAGACGAGGCGGAATATCGAGAGAAGCGCGATTACATCCTGAAAAATCCCCTCCGGCGCTGGCCCGCGCTGGCGACGTATCGTTGGTGTTGGGCAATCGGGGTGGAACACGAATGAACGCCGCTATCGCGGCATGGCGGGCGGGACGCCCGCCCCACTTTCTTGGACCTACAGCCCCATCGCCTTGAGCTTGGGCTCGAACTCCGCCAGCACGGCCTCGTAGACCGGCCGCTTGAACGGCACGATCAGATCGAGCAACTCCGCGCGCGGCGCCCAGCGCCAGGCGCTGAATTCCGGGTGCGGCACATCGATCTCGATATCGGCATCGGCACCGGTGAAGCGCATCGCGAACCAGCGCTGGGCCTGGCCGCGCCATTTGCCGTGCCAATGGGCCGGTGAGAGCCCGGGCGGCAGGTCGTAGGTGAACCAGCCGGTCGATTCGAGGATGATCTCGGCCTTATCCGTGCCGATCTCCTCGCCCAGCTCACGCAATGCTGCGACACGCGGCGTCTCGCCTGCGTCGATCCCGCCTTGCGGCATCTGCCAGGCGTCGCCCGGCATGCCGATGCGCTGGCCGACCCAGGCATGGCCATGGCTATTCAACAGCATGATCCCGACATTCGGCCGGTAGGCCGGGTCGGGCCGGCTCGCGTCATTCATGATGCTCTGGTGTCGGGCTTGAGGCAGGGGCGGGACTTTGCGCCGCCGCCGAGGGTGCCGGGCTCGGCTTCGAGACGGCCGGTTTTGGCGGAGCCGGCTTGTCGCCAGCGGATTTGTCGCCGGCGGGCTTCTCGGCAACCGCTGGCTCGGCCGGCTTCGCGCCCACCACGGCCGAGACGGGGGCCAGCACCAGCCCGCGCTCTTCCAGCCCCTGCGCCCAGACGCCGATCCGCTCCATCACCACCGGCTCGATATGCTGGGCCAGGCCCAGCGCCGAGCCGTTGCGCCGTGCGATCTCTTCCAGCTCGCTCAGCTTCTTGTCGATGCCGGCCCGGGTCGGGTCGGTGTCGAGCAGCCGGTTGGCCGACGCCAAGGGCAGCGTGACCTCGCCGGCAATGCCGGGGATCGCCGTCTGCGGCGAGGCGCGGTTGTCGACAAAAAGCAGGCCGCGCTCCTTGATGGATTTCAGCAGCGGCAGCAAATCGTCGCGCGAGGTGGTGAAGCGCGAGCCCATATGCCCGACCAGGCCGACATAGCCCGTCGCCTGGGCCAGGTTCCAATTGAGGCGGTCCATGTTCTTTTCGGGCGTAAGCGAGGTGAGCAGCGCATTCGGGCCTGGATCGGCGCGCGGATAGTCGACCGGCTCCATCGGCAGATCCAGCATCACCTCGTGCCCGGCCGCGCGTGCGAGGTTGATCCATTCGCCCAGCTGCTGCTTGTACGTCACGAAGGCGAGCGTCACCGCCGCCGGCAGCTGATTGATCGCATTGTCGGTCGTCGTCGGCGAGATGCCGAGCTCGCCGACCAGGATGGCGACCCGCGGGCGTTTGTCGCTGAGATCGAAGGGCCTGCCATAGACCTGCCAGGCCTGCCTGCCGTCGCGCCCGACGATCGGCAGGAAACCCACCGGCGTTTTCTCGATGAGATCGGGATCGGGTGCGGGCAGGAGCGCCCTGCCTTCACTGAAGCTGGGCGGTGGTGCTATCGGCGGCTGCGCCGGCACGCCATTCACGGCGACGCTGGGCTCGGGCTCCGGAGTTGGCGCGGGTGCCGCGGGTGCCGGTGCCGGCGGCTGCTCCGCTTTCGGTGCCGGCGGCACCGCCACGGCCGCCACCGGCGGCCGCGGTGGTCCCAGCAAGGTCAGCCAGCCGACCACGCCCAGCACGGCCGCCAGCACGAAACCGGCCGCCACGGCGAGCACTCGCCCGGCGGCCGGCCTGACCTTGTCCGGCTCGGTCCGGAAGAACGCCATGCCGTTTCCGTCCGGTCAGTCGACCGCCCGGTTGGCGAACAGCGCCATGCCTTTCAGCAGGTCGAGGGCGCGGTTCAGCTGGTAATCCTCGGCCGAGGCGACGGCGACGGCGTTTTCACCGGTCGCGGGCACGGCAGGGGCCTGTTCGGCGCCGGGTGCTGCCGGATCGGCCGGCTTCACGACCGGAATGTCGGGTGCCGGCTTGGCGGCGTTCTGATCCGGGTTCTTCAAGGCGCCCTTCAGGTCCGCCTCATGGATCCGGTCGCCCAGCACGATCTTCTCGATCTTCGCCGGCTCGACCACGATATCGGGATCGATGCCCTTGGCCTGGATCGAGCGGCCCGACGGCGTGAAGTAGCGCGCCGTGGTCAGCCGCATGGCGCCGGCATCGCGCAGCGGAATGATGGTCTGCACCGAGCCCTTGCCGAAGGATCTGGTGCCCATGATCACCGCGCGATGATGATCCTGCAGCGCGCCGGCGACGATCTCGGAGGCCGACGCCGTGCCGCCATCGATCAGCACCACGATCGGCAGGCCGTTGGTGATGTCGCCCGGATGCGCGTTGTAGCGCTGCACATCGTCCGGCCGCCGGCCACGCACCGAGACGATCTCGCCGCGCTCGAGGAACGCGTCGCTGACGGCGACCGCCTGGTCGAGCAGACCACCCGGATCGGAGCGGAGATCCAGCACCAGCCCGCTGAGCTTGCCACCGGCCTGGTTCTTGAGATCCTTGAACTTGGCTTCGAGCTCGGTGCCCAGATGCTCGGGCAGGAATGTCGGGATGCGGATATAGGCGATGTTCTCGCGCTCGATCCGGCCGCGCACGGCCGGCACATGCACGATGGCGCGGGTCAGCGTCAGATCGAAGGGCTGCTGCTGCTCGCGCTTCACGGTGATCTTGACCGTGGTGTTGGGGGCGCCGCGCATCTTGTCGATGGCTTCGTCGGTCGTCATGTTCGCGACCGGATTGCCCTCGATCGCGATGATGAGGTCGCCCGGCTTGATGCCGGCCTTGGCCGCCGGGGAATCATCGGTCGGTGCGATCACGCGCACGAAGCCCGGCTCGCCCACGACCTGGATGCCCAGGCCGCCGAACTCGCCCTTCTGCTCGACCTGCATCGCCTTGTAGGATTTGGCGTCCATATAGCTCGAATGCGGATCGAGCGAGGTCAGCATGCCGCTGATGGCACCCTCGATCAGATCCTCATCCTTGACCGGCTCGACCGAATCCTGCCGCACGCGCTCGAACACCTCGGCAAAGAGGTTGAGCGCCTTGAAAGTATCGGGGTTTGTCGCCTCAGGTGCCTTCGGATCCGGCTGAGGTGCTGCGACAGCCGGCCCCAGAACCAGAAAGAGGGCGGTCGCCGTCATCAGAGAAAATCGCCGCATCATCCACTCGCTTTTCCATCGTGGGCTGCCAGCCATGGCAGGGGGTCAATCGGCTGTCCTTGCCGGCGCAGCTCCAGATATAGGCTGGGCTTGCCGTCCGGCTGCATTGTCCCGAGCGGCTCGCCGCTCACTACCCTTTGGCCCACGACACAATCAAGCCGGTCAATTCCGGCGAGGAGCGAATGATATCCTCCGCCGTGATCGATGATCAAGATTTGCCCATAGCCCTTGAACGGGCCGGCAAACTCGATGCGGCCTTCGAACGGGGCCACGATCTGGGCGCTGTTGCGGGTGGCAATGGTCAATCCCTTGCTGGTCGAGTAGCCTTCGGGGTCGCCCCAGCGCTTGGTGATGGTGCCGGCGGCGGGTAGCTGGAACAGGGTCTTGCCGGGCTCGATCGCGTGCTGTTTGTGCGGGTCGAGCGGGTCCGGCAGCACGGCCGCCGCGGCCTGCTGCTTCTCGCGGATTTGCTGGGCCTCACGCTCGGCCGCCTCTTTCGCTTCAGCGGCTTGGCGCTTTTCCGCCTCGGCCCGCTCGCGCTCGATTCGCGCCAGAAGATCCTTGAGATCGGACGCCTGGCTCGTCAGTGCCGCCAGCTGCTTCTGGGCCGCCGCCGCTTGCGCGCGCGTGTCCGTCTCGAGGGCGGCGCGCTGCCTCTCGGCATCGCGGATCCGCTGCCGCTCGACCTCGAGTGCCGCCTGCCGCTCGTTCGTCTCGGCCTGGCGGCGCGCGATTTCGTCGCGGGTGTGCTGCAGCTGCTGGAGTCCCTGGGCGAGCGATCCTGCCTCCGCGGCCAGCGCCGGCACGGCGGTCCCCATCAGCATGGCGCCGCGCGCGATGTCGATCGGCGAGCCCGGCGCCATGGCAAGGGCGGCCGGCGGCACCATTGTCAGGCGCTGCAAGGCGGCCAGGACGAGCTGCTCATGGGCCGATTTGGTCGCAAGCTCGGCCTGCTCGCGCTTCTCCTCGGCCGACAGCTTCTGAAGCTCGGCATCGAGCGCGTTGAGCCGCGCCTCGAACTCCTGCGCCATATGGGCCGACGCCACTTCCTGCGCCCGCAGCGTCTCGCCTTGGGCCGCGAGATCGTGCGCTTTGCGGTCGAGCGTCCCGCCCTCTTTCTTGGCAGCATCGATCTGCTGCTGAACGGCCTTCAGCTGCGCCTCGGTCGGCGGCGCATCCTCGGCCGCCGCCACGCCTGTTGCTGCGGTCGCGGCCAGAAATGCCAGTGCCGCAAGCCGCATCGCCTCATTCCGTCTCGATCAGCGACTGCCCGGTCATCGCGGCCGGCTGTTCCACGCCCATCAGCTGCAGCAGCGTCGGCGCCACATCGGCCAGCTTGCCATGGCCGATCCCGCGCATGCCGTCGGGCGCATTGACCAGCACGATCGGCACCGGATTGGTCGTGTGCGCCGTGTGCGGGACGCCCGTCTCGGGATCCACCATCTGCTCGATATTGCCGTGATCGGCCGTCACCAGCAGCGTGCCGCCGGCCTTGACCACCGCATCGGCGAGGCGCCCCAGGCATTTGTCGACGGCCTCGACCGCCTTCACGGCCGCTTCCATCACACCCGAATGGCCGACCATGTCGGCATTGGCGAAATTCACGATGACCGCGTCGTATTTCCCGGACTCGATCGCATGCACCAGCTTGTCGGTCACGCCATAGGCCGACATTTCGGGCTTGAGGTCATATGTGGCCACCTTGGGCGACGGCACCAGGATGCGGTCCTCACCCTCGAACGGCTCCTCGCGCCCGCCATTGAAGAAGAAGGTGACGTGCGGATATTTCTCGGTCTCGGCGATGCGCAGCTGCTTCAGGCCATGGCGCGACACGATCTCGCCGAAGCCATCTTCATAGCTCTTGGGCGGAAAGATCGTAGCGATCAGCGGCCTGAGCGCGTCGGAATAATCGACCATGCCGAGGGCCGCCGCGAAGTTGATCCGCTTCGGCCAGGCGAATTTGTCGAAATGCGGGTCGAGCAGTGCCGCCAGGATCTCGCGCGCCCGGTCGGTCCGGAAATTCGCCATCAGCAGCCCGTCGCCATCCTTCATGCCTTGATAGCGGCCGATCACGCAGGGCTTGATGAATTCGTCGGTCTCGCCGGCCTCGTAGCGATGCTGAATCGCGGTCTTGGCGTCGGGCATATGCTCCCCTTCGGCCTCGTCCATCAGCCGATAGGCCGCCTCGACCCGCTCCCAGCGATTGTCGCGATCCATGGCATAGTAGCGGCCGACTACGGTCGCGATCTCGACATGGTCGAGCCCGGCGATCGAACGCTCGAACTCGGCGATATCGTCGATGGCGCTCTGAGGCGGCGTGTCGCGCCCGTCGAGGAAGGCGTGGATCGCCACATGCAGCCGGGCATCGCTCAGAATCCGCGCCAGGGCGGCGATATGCGCCTGATGCGAATGCACGCCGCCGGGCGACAACAGGCCCAGCAGATGCACCGTGCCGCCGCTTGCCTTCATCTTGGCGATGAAATCCTGCAGCGCCTCGTTCTGGGCCAGACTGCCATCCTCGATCGCCTGGTCGATGCGCGGCAGCTCCGGCATGGCGACGCGGCCGGCGCCCAGATTCATGTGGCCGACCTCGGAATTGCCCATCTGGCCTACCGGCAACCCGACATTGCGCTCGCTCGCCTCGATCGTCGAATGCGGGTTGGCGTCGTAGAGGCGATGCCAGTTCGGCGCCTGCGCCTGCTCGATCGCATTGGATTTGCCGCCCGGCAGGAAGCCCCAGCCGTCAAGCACGCATAGCACGACCGGACGTGGCGGATTCTTCACGCTCATGGACCCGTTCTCTCGCAATGGCACGGCATTCTACTCTAACGGTATAGCGGAAAACTCGTCTCCCGCACTCGCGCAAATACGGGGGTCGCGAACGACAATGCTTCATGAAACCGCGCTACGCTCGCCGACCGCCCTTCGACCGGAGCCACGATGACCGATCTCGCCGATGAGATTCTCGCCCTCTTCGAACGGCGCGGCGCCGACGCCTATTCGGGCGAGGCCGTGACGCAGGAGGCGCATGCGCTGCAGAGTGCCGCCCTCGCCGAGGCCGAAGGGGCGGCCGAGCCGCTCGTCATTGCGGCCCTCCTCCATGATGTCGGCCATCTCATCCATGCTGCGAAGGACGCCGCCGCGCGCGGCATCGATGCCCGGCACGAGGCGATCGGCGCCGTCCGCCTGGCCCTGCATTTCGGGCCCGAGGTAGTCGAGCCGGTGCGGCTCCATGTTCCGGCGAAACGCTATCTGTGCGCCACCGATGCCGCCTATTGGGATGGCCTCTCGCCGGCCTCGAAGCGCAGCCTGGAGCTGCAGGGCGGCCCCTTCTCGGCCGAGGAGGCCGAAGGCCTTCGCGTCCCTGCCGCATGCTGCGGCGGCGGTGGATCTCCGGCGCTGGGACGATCGCGCCAAGATCCTGGGTGCGCCGACCCGCTGCCTCGCCGAGTATCGCGACATGCTGATCAGGGTCGCGGCAGCGCCGCCGCCGCATCGAGCTTGAGGTCGATTCCAGTCAGGCGCCGGATGCGCGCCTCGGTCAGCAGAAAACCCAGATGGTCGGCCGCGACGCGCGGATCGAGCCCGTTCTCATGGATGTTCGAGACGCAATTGCGCTCGGCATCGCGGGTGGCATGGGTCGGCCGATATGTGAGATAAGCGCCGAGGCTCGCCGGCGAGCTCAGGCCCGGCCGTTCGCCGATCAGCACCAGGATCAGCGTCGGCTCCAGATGCTGCGCCACCGCGTCGCCCAGCGCCACGCGGGCACCGGTCGCGACGAGGAGCGGCGCCACCCTCCAGCCCGGCAGCCGCTCGATCAGTGCCTGCGCCACTGCCGGCGCATGGCGCTGCACCGCAGTCGCCGAGAGGCCGTCGCCGATCAGGATCGCGAGGTCCGCACCTTTGCCGAGGCGGCCGAGCCTCTCCGCCGAATCCGCCGACAGCGTCCGGCCCAGATCCGGCCGGCGCAGATATGTTGCGCGATCGGCGGCATTGCTGGCGATCCGGATCGTCTCGAGCGGTTCGAGATCCGCGGCCAGCCGATCGAGATCGAGGGCCGCAAGGACCGCATCGCGCGCGGCGGCATGCGCTCCTTGGAAGGCCAGATGCGCCGCTGTCGGCAATCCCGGTCCCACATGGCCGAGACCGATCCGCGCCGGCGTGCGGGCGCGCAGCGGTGCCCAGGGATCGCTGCTCATTCGATGCTGCTGAGCAGCGCCGGGACGCGCCCGCTCAGCCGGTCGGGCCGGTCGAAGATGCCCATCTCCAGCAGCCACGCCTCGAATTCCGGCGCCGGCCGCTTGCCGGTCAGCGCCCGGACATAGAGCGCGTCGTGGAAGGAGGTGCTCTGATAATTCAGCATCACATCGTCGGCCCCCGGCACGCCCATGACATAGGTGCAGCCGGCCGCCGCGAGCAGCGTCAGGAGCGCATCCATATCGTCCTGATCGGCCTCGGCATGGTTCGTGTAGCAGACATCGCACCCCATCGGCAGGCCGAGCAGCTTGCCGCAGAAATGATCCTCCAGCCCGGCGCGGATGATCTCCTTGCCGTCATAGAGATATTCAGGGCCGATGAAGCCCACGACGGTATTGACCAGCAGCGGCGCGAACGTGCGGGCAACGCCATAGGCGCGCGCTTCGAGCGTCTGCTGATCGACGCCGTGATGGGCGCCGGCTGACAGGGCCGAGCCCTGGCCGGTCTCGAAATACATGACATCGTCGCCGATCGTGCCGCGCTTGAGGCCGAGGGCAGCGCCGCGCGCCTCGCCCAGCAAAGCCAGATCGATGCCGAAGCTGCGATTGGCCGCCTCGCTGCCGGCGACCGATTGGAAGATGAGATCGACCGGGGCGCCGGCCTCGAGCGCCTTGAGCTGCGTCGTGACATGGGCCAGCACCGAGCTTTGCGTCGGGATGCAGAAACGCTGCCTGAGCTCGTCGATGAGTCGGAGCAGCGTGCCGACACGCTCGACGGAATCCATGACCGGGTTGATGCCGATGACCGCATCGCCCGAGCCGCAGGCGAGCCCGTCCAGGATCGAGGCGGCGATGCCGGCGGCGTCGTCGGTCGGATGGTTCGGCTGGAGCCGGGTCGAGAAGCGGCCCTTGAGGCCGATCGTGTTGCGGAAGCGGGTCACGACCTCGATCTTGCTCGCGACTAGCACCAGATCCTGAAGACGCATCAGCTTCGAGACGGCGGCTGCCATCTCCGGCGTCAGGCCGGGGGCGAGGGCAGCTAAGGCCGCCTGATCGGCCGCATCCGACAGCAGCCAATCCCGAAAACCACCGACGGTCAGCGACGCGACGGGCGCGAATGCCAAGGGATCATGCCGGTCGAGGATGAGGCGCGTCACCTCATCGGTCTCGTACGGGATGACCGCCTCGTCGAGGAAACGCGCCAGCGGCAGATCGGCCAGCGCCAGCTGGGCCGCGACCCGCTCGGCAGCGCAGGAGGCCGCGATGCATGCCAGCGCATCGCCCGAGCGTTTCGGCGTGGCGCGCGCCAGCAGCGTCTTGAGATCCGGAAAGTGCCAGACCGTCCCATTGACCGTCGCGCGCATCCTAAGCCTCCCGTTCCCATCCAGCATGCCCGCGCCGCGCTGAAAGTGCTATGCCGTGCCATGGCTTTCAACTCCTCGACGCCGAGCGGTGCCACCGCACATTGGTTCCGGGCCGCCTTGCCCGGCCTGGTCGCCACATTCATCGGCGTGGGCCTCGGCCGCTTCGCCTATACGCCGATCCTGCCCTTCCTGATCGCGGCCGAATGGGTCGGGCCGAGCGAGGCGGCCTATGCGGGTGCCGCCAATCTCGCGGGCTATCTGCTGGGTGCGGCACTCGCGCATCGGCTCGGCCGCGTATTCGGCGGGATCACCGTCATTCGCGCCATGCTGGCGCTCACCGTCATCGATTTCTCGGCCTGCGCCTTCCCCTTGGGCTTCTGGTGGCTGTCGCTGTGGCGGCTGCTGGCCGGCGTCACCGGCGCCACGCTGATGATCCTCGGCCCGTCGCGCGTGCTGATGGCGGTAGCACCCGCGACGCGCGGCCGTTCGGCGGGCGTGATCCTGACCGGCGTCGGCCTCGGCTCGCTGATCGGCAGTGCCGTGGTGGCGCCGCTTGCCCGATGGGGCGGCGTCGGCGCCGTCTGGGCGGGGCTCGCTTCCCTCACGCTCTTGGGGACGCTCGCGACGTGGCGCAGCTGGGGGCGGTTGCCGGTCCCGCCGCCGGCGCCCGCTTCCACCGAGCCCGTGCGCGCCGCCGGGCCGATCTCGGCGGCGACACTCCTGCTGCTGGTGGGCTATGCCTGCGACGGCGCCGGTTTCGTGCCGCACACGCTGTTCTGGGTCGATTATGTCGCCCGCGGCCTGGGCCTCGGTTCCGAGCTTGGGGCAGGATCCTGGCTCATGTTCGGCGTCGGCGCCGCGTGCGGGCCGCTTCTGCTCGGCGCTGCCGCCGACCGGATCGGGCTCGGCCGCATGATCGTCGTGACGTTCCTGGTGAAGTCGGCGGCCGTGTTCCTGCCGACAGTCACGGCATGGTTTCCCGCATTGCTGCTCTCACCCTTTCTTGTCGGCGCGCTGTCGCCCGGCCTGTCTTCGCTGATGTCGGCGCGGCTGGCCGAGCTTTATGCCCGCGAGGGGCACAGCCGGGTCTGGGGGGTGGCGACATTTCTCTTCGCCATCGCGCAGGCTGGCGGCGGTTATGCCGCCAGCTGGTCTTTCACCCATCTGGGCGGCCATCTGCCGCTGTTTCTCGCGGGCGGTGCGATCGAATTCCTGGGCGCGGTGCTGACGGCGGCCGCCTGGATTACCTCTAATCGCCGGATTGGGCCGCCGGCTGGCCGCGCGGGATGAAGCCGCTGACCTCCGTCCCGTCGGTCGGCGTCAGGCGCAGGAAGCCCAGCACCGAGGCCAGCGGGATAAGTGCCAGCATCAGGAAGACCGGGCGGAAATCGGCGCCGGTGATGGTGCCCTCCGGCCCAACCACCAGCGCCAGCAATGTCGCACCGATAGCGACGCCGAAGCTCTGCGCCAGCTGCTGCGCCACGCCCGAGATGCTGGTCGCCTTGCTCATGATCTGGGGTGTCAGGTCCGCATAGCCCAGCGTGTTGATGCTGGTGAACTCGACCGAGCGCAGAAAGCCGAAGATCAAGAGAAAGCCCAGTGCCAGCCATTGCGGCGTTTCCGGGCGCAACAGCGCCATCGCCGCGATCATCAGCCCGACGATGACGCCGTTGACGGTGAGCAGCCGTCGGAAGCCGAAGGTGCGCAGCATCCAGGGCGAGACCGACTTCATCAGGATGGCGCCGAGGCCTGAGATGAAAGTGGTGGCGCCCGACTGCATGGCCGTGTAGCCGAACCCCACCTGCAGCAAAAGCGGCAGCAGGAACGGCACGGCGCCGAGCCCGATGCGGCAGAGTCCGCCGGTCAGCACCGAGATGTTGAAGGTGCGGATGCCGAAGAGCTTGAGGTCGAGCGCCGGATTATCCACGCGCTGCGCGTGCCAGCGATAGATCAGCAGGGTCAGGACCGTGCCGGCCCAGAGCCCCGCCTCGACCGTGTTCGAGACGAAATGCCGGCCCAGGCTTTCGATCGAGAATTCGAGCAGCGCCAGCGCCGTGCCGACGATGAGGAAGCCCGGGAAATCGAAGCGCGGCGGCGCCGGCGCGCGGATATTCTCGATGAAGCGCAGCGCCATCACGATGCCGATGAGGCCGATCGGGATGTTGATGTAGAAGATCCAGCGCCACGACACATATGTGGTCAGAAACCCGCCGATCACGGGCCCCAGCGTTGGCCCGATCAATGCCGGCATGGTGACGTAGCTCATGGCGGTGACCAGCCCGTCCTTGGGGAAGGAGCGCAGCAGAATCAGGCGGCCGACCGGTGTCATCATGGCGCCGCCGAAGCCTTGCAGGATGCGGGTCGCCACCATCATGGTGAGGTTGGTCGACAGGCCGCAGAGTGCGGATCCGAGCGTGAACAGCACGATGGCCGAGCAGAAGACCGTGCGCGTGCCGAATCGGTCGGCGATCCAGCCGCTGATCGGGATGAAGACGGCAAGGCTCAAAAGATAGCTCGTCACCGCCAGATTGAGCTTCAGCGGGCTTTCATTGAGGCTCGCCGCGATCTGTGGGATCGAGGTCGAAATGATCGTCGAATCAAGCGTCTCCATGAAGAGGCCGCAGGCGACGACGAGCGGAATCAACAAGCGCAGCCGCGGATCGGTATCGATGCGATAGATCGGTTTGGTCGGCGCTGATTCGCTCATGGAGCGCACTGTAGGCAAAGAAACAGAGAAGGGTGATGAGGAGTTTTCCTTCCTGTCATGCGGACCTCATCGCCAGCTCGGAAACCAGGCGCGTGCGACGAAACCTTCGAGCGTCAGGGGGATTGCCGCATCCGATTCCGGCAGGAAATAGAGGAACGAAGCGGCCGCTAGCAGCAGGAAGCCATGGCGCAGCCAGGGCCAGCGCCGGAGCGGCGTTCGATACGCCATGAAAGCCAGCGCCAGGCTCAGCACCGAGGCGGCCGGCAGGTAATAATAGAGGAAGGCGAGCTTGCGTGGGGTGACTGCCCAGAAGAGATAGAAGGCGGCGAAGGAGGCCGCGATCACGACGGCGTCGCGCCGTTGGCGCTCGAGCGCCAGCCACGCGCAAGCGAGGAATGCGGGGATGCCGGCCCAGAGAATGACCGGATTGCCGAGGCAGATGATCGCCTCATAGCGATTCTCGCCGACTTGCTCGAACAGGTACCAGATCGGCCGCGCGATGACCGGCCAGCCATACCAGCTGCTCATATAAGTGTGCGTCGGGGGGACGCGCGCCTGCAGGTCGAGCGCCGTCGCTTGCGCCGCGATGATGCCTGCGGGCGACAGGCCGGTGATCGGGATGAAGCAGGCGGCATAGGTCAAGAGCGGCAGGACGCCGAGCAGCAACGCCCAATCGATGAGGCGCATCTGGCACCAGAGATCGGGCCGATACCAACCCGCCGCATCGGGCCGGGCCGGGGACTTGGTCCTGCGCGGGCCGAACCAATGCCTGAGCGTCACCAGCCCGGCGAAGCCCAGGCAGAGCGCCCAGGGCACGACACCGGTCCATTTCACGGCCGTGGCGAGCCCGATGCAGAGGCCGGCGGCAGCCATGAGCAGCCGCACCGGGGCGCCCGGCCGCCACGCCGCCGTGAAGGCGGCCATGGCCCAGAAGGTGAAGGCCAGCGCGAAGATCTCGAGCATCGCCGTCCGCGCGTGGATATAGAGCATCTGGTTGAGGAACAGGATCGCGGTCGCCCACAGCGCCACCCGGCGCTCGGCGAACAGCGCGTCCGCCCAAAGCTCGAAGCCCGCCAGCGCCAAGGCGCCGAAAAGGGCGCTCATGAAGCGCCAGCCGAACGGATTGTCGCCCCAGAGTCCGATGCCGACCGCCATCAACTCCTTGCCCAGCGGCGGATGCTCGCGATTGAGCCATTCGGCCGGCGGCTGTGCCTCCAGAAACTGGCGACTCGCCGGCAGGTAATGGACCTCGTCGAAATAGGGCTTTGACGGGGCGTCGATGTCGATCAGGAATCCCACAAGGCCGAGCACGAAGACGGCCAGTGCCGCAAGCGCGCTCCTGAGCCAGGGGCGATCGGTTGAACGCGTCGTCTGCGATCCGGACATTGGGGCGATCTGGCGAGAGGAGGGCGTCCCGAGGGGCGGCGGCAGTTTGTCAAAAACCAGGGCGAATGGCTATCGCCTTCCGCTATCTTGGCTTTTCGCTGCGTAGGAACCCTTACGGATCATTCCGTATAGTAGAGTTCGACAACCTTCACTATATTATTCTCATCAGACCGCAGTTGTTAAGCGTAAGTTAAAACGGTGCTGCGGGCATATTTAGGCAATACACGAACAGTTCGCACATTTTTACTGTCGGTAAAGAAGCACATTATTCAGACGGACGGAAACAGTTCGAATTTTTGCGCTAAAGCACGTTAAGTATCGCGTAAACGCACATTGAGCATCGAAGTCGAAGCGCGTTATCGGCTCTTCAAGCGAAACGATCCGAAAATCCAGAATGCCGCGCTCGGCCGGGGAATTCAGCCCCCGGCCGATGCGCGTCTTCATGATTCGAGGGTGCGACCGAGCGCGTCAGTGAAGGCGCTTGTCCCAAGCGGGCCGCCGAGATCGGCGGTGCGCAGCGCCGGGTCGGCCAGCATCCGGTCGATCCCGGCCTCGATCGCTTGCGCTGCCGCGCCGAAGCCCGGCCCGCCATGCCGCCGGCCAAGCCAATCGAGCAGCATTGCCGCCGACAGGATGAGCGAGACCGGGTTGGCCTTGTCCTGCCCGGCGATATCGGGCGCCGAGCCATGTTGCGCCTGGGCCATGGCGTGGGTGTCGCCAGCATTGAGCGAGCCGGCGAGGCCGAGGCTGCCGCTGAGCTCCGAGGCTTCATCCGACAAAATGTCGCCATACATGTTCGTCGTCACGACCACGTCGAAACGCTGCGCGTCGCGCACCAGCAACGCCGCCATGGAATCGACCAGCTGCTCGTCATAGGCAACGTCAGGGAAGCGGACCGCCACCTTGCGTACCTCGCCGAGAAACAACCCTTCGGTCACCTTGAGCACATTCGCCTTGTGCACGGCGGTCACCTTGCGGCGCCGCCGCTCCGCCAGCGCGAAGCCCGCCTCGGCGATGCGGCGCGAGCCTTCGGCCGTGATCTTGCGGACGGCGAGAGCGAGGTCCGGTGTCGGCATGAACTCGCCCGGCCCCAAATGCATATTGCGGTCGGCGTAGAAACCTTCGGTGTTCTCGCGCGCGATCACGAGATCCATCGGTGTCCGGCCCCAATGCGGCAGGCTCGGGCGCGAGCGGGCCGGGCGCAGATTGGCATAGAGATCGAGGCCGATGCGGAGAGCGGCCGACGGGTTGATGCCGCCTTCCGCCCGCGGCGGATAATCGGCATGCGAAACCGGGCCCAGCAGAATGCCGGCCGCGTTGCTGCCCGCGTCAAGCAGCGTATCTGGAAAGGTTGAGCCCGAAGCCTCGAGTGCGGCAAAACCCACGGCGCGGGTATCGAACTCGAGACCAAGCCCGAAGCGGCGATCGACGAGGCGCAGGATCTCGAGGGTCGACCCAGTGATTTCCGGGCCGATGCCATCGCCGGGCAGGACGAGCAGGCGCATGGTATGCGCCGCCGGATCAGCTGGTCTTGGAGCTCAATTGCAGCAGCCACAGCCGCGCCAGATCGGCCGTGCCGTCCGTGCCCTGCACCTGCTTGAACCAGGCGGCGGCCTTGTCCTTCTTGCCGGCCTCGAAATAGGCATAGGCGATGTGGAGCTTCACATCTTCCGGATGCTTGAGGCTGCCTTTCTGGAAGCCCTGCTCCATCAGCGGGATGCCCTTGTCGAACTGGCCATATCCGACATAGTCGAAGCCCACGGCGACCAGCGCATTGCCGTCCTTGGCGCCGGCGGCATCCGCCTCGGCCTTCGGCAAATTCTTCTTGTCCTCGTCGATGGTCCTGGTGACCAGCGCCTGGAGGCGCTTCTCGCGATCGGCCTCCAGGCCGGTGCTGACGCCGATCTGCTTCGCCGCCGTGCCCTTGTCCATCACCGTCTGGGCCTCGCCGGGCACGCCGTCCTGCAGCGCATATTGCGTGAGCTCGGTGTAATCCTCGGGCTTGCTCAAGGTGCCGGTGGCGAGCCGCAGGCGGCCGACATCGGTCTGCAGCCGATCCGAGAAGCCCGGCTTGGTCAGCAGATTGTGCAGCAGCGCGTTCCAATAATCCGGCTTCGGATAATAGACGACCAGTTTCTCCATGATCGCGCCGACGTTGGCGTTATCCTTGAGGTTGCCGTAGCATTCGCGCAGCAGCTTCAGCTGGTCCTCGGTCGGCGACTTGCCGGATTTTTCGACCGCCTTCACGTCGTCGGCGACGAGCTTCGCCGCGTTGGCAAAGTCGCCGCTGTAATAATAGCTCTGCACAAGCAGCTGGTGCGCTTCGGGACCGGCGCCACCTTCCTTGGTGTAGCGGGCCAGTGTCGCTAGCGTCTTGGCATAGTCCTTCAGCTGAAAATAATCGGCGGCAACGGTGTAGAGCAGACGCTGCTGCTCGGCCGCCGACTGGGTGCCGGATGCAACGACCGCCTCGAAGGACTTGATCGCGGTCTGATAATATTCATTCGCGGCCGGTGTGGCACCCGCCTGCGATGCCGCCCCCTGTGCTGCCGAGCCGCGCGTCTGCTCGATCAGCACCACTTCCTGCGGCGTCTTGTCCTTGACCTTGTCGGTGGCCTCGATGTCGGACAGCGCCTTCTTGAAGTTCTTCGCCGCGATGTCCTTCGATGCCGCCTGGAGCGGCGTGCCGACTTCCTTGCGGACTTCATTGCCCGCTGCAAGGGCAGCGGGCGTGAAACCGATGTTGGCGAGGCCGAAACCGGCGCCGATGAGGGCTATGGAAAGCAAGCGAAGGCGTGTCATCAGGAGCTTCCAGGTGCGGGAGGAACGGGAGGGTTCAGTTTCTAGTTATTCACAAACTGTTCGTTGCCGACCAGCCCGATCTTGGTCACGCCCAGGCGCTGGGCATTTGCCATCACCATGGCGACGTATTTATAGGCGACGAGCTTGTTGGGCGCCAGATGCACCTCGGGCTGCGGTTCCTGGGCCGCGATGGTCAGGAAGTCGTTCTGCAGCGTTCCCTCGTCCGGCACGACCTGGCCGTTCCAGAACACGGTGCCGTCGAAATCGACTACGATATCGACCACGACGGGCGGGGTCGGCGGCGGCGGCGGATTGCCGGCCGGCATGTCCAGCTTCACCGCATGGGTCTGGATCGGAATGGTGATGATCAGCATGATCAGCAGCACCAACATCACGTCGATCAACGGCGTGGTGTTGATGTCGATCATGACCTCCGGCTCGCCACCGCTCGAAGACCCGACATTCATCGCCATAAGGCGTACTCCCTCTCTGCTCGAACCGATGCCGCTCAGCAAAACTCATGCCGTGGGCGACCGGGGAGCGGTGACCGCTGTAGGTGCCGAACTGCTCCCTAGGCGAGCATCCGGCACCCGGTTCTGATCATCCCTTGGGCGGCGGCTCGGTGATGAAGCCCACTTTCAGGATGCCCGCCCGCTGGCAGGTGAACACCACCTTGCCGACGAACTCGTAGCGGGCATTCTGATCGCCGCGGACATGCACCTCCGGCTGCGGTTCCTTCACCGCCTCGACCTTCAGCTTTTCGAAGAGCGCTGAGGTGTCCGGCAGCAGCTGCTGGCCCCAATAGATGTCGCCCTCCCGCGTGACCGAGATGACGATGTTCTCGGGCTTGGTCTGGGTCGGCGTGTTGACCTGCTTCGGCAGGGTCACCGGCACCGTATGCGTCACCACCGGGATCGTGATCAGGAAGATGATCAGCAGCACCAGCATGACATCGACGAGCGGGGTGGTGTTGATCGTCGACACCACCTGGTCCTCGTCGTCCCCCTCCGCGGGGCCGACGCTCATCGCCATGGTTTAGGCGACCTTGGCGGTGGCGGACGCGTCGATGACGCGGCGGCCGCTCAACAGGACTTGGTGGAGGTCGGCGGTGAAGGTCCGCACCTTCTCCATCGCGACCTTGTTCCGGCGCACCAGCCAGTTATAGCCCAGCACGGCCGGCACGGCGACGAAGAGACCGACGGCCGTCATGATCAGCGCCTCGCCGACCGGGCCGGCGACCTTGTCGATCGAAGCCTGCCCCGCGATGCCGATCGCGGTCAGCGCGTTGTAGATGCCCCAGACCGTGCCGAAAAGACCGACGAAGGGGGCCGTCGAACCGACCGTCGCCAGCACTGCCAGGCCACCCTGCAGCCGGCTGCCGACCTCGTCCGCCGCACGCTGGATCGACATCGTCACCCAGCTATGCAGGTCGATCTGCTCGACCATGGTACCTTCGTGATGCTCCATGGCGTTCAAGCCGCTCTCGGCGATGTAGCGGAACGGGCTGCCCTTCTTGAGCCCTTCGGTGCTGGCCGCGACCGAGTTGCCGCTCCAGAAAGTCTTGTTGGCGTGCCGCGCCTGGGAGAAGAGCCGGGCCTGCTCATAGAGCTTGGTCAGCATGACGTACCAGGTCGACAGCGACATGATGACCAGGATGGTCAGCGTGCCGCGCGCCACAAAGTCACCATTCTTCCACAGCGCCTGCGGGCCATATGGGTTCTCGACATCGACCGTCGAGGTCGGCGCCTGGATGCCGGCCTCGGGTGCGGCGGCGGCCGGGGCTGCATCCGAAGCGGCCGGCGCCGCGGCGGGAGCGGTGGTATCGGCGGGTGCCGCGGCAGTCGGGCTCGCCGGAGCCTGAGCCGCCGGGGCCTGAGCCGCCGGGGCCTGGACGGCCGGCGTCACCGGCGCCGTCGCGGGCGGGGTCTGCGCCGAGGCGGCGACGCCGAGGCCGATGAGGAGGGCCGCGGCGAAGGCGGTGAGGTTAAGGGACTTGGACATGCTTTCTCCGATTATATGGCTCAAATCCGGCCGTACTGCCTGCTTGGCCCTAGTCATGAAGATGGAAGTCGATGCGCCACTGATGCTTTATGGTGACCGGCTGGCCATTGTGGACCGCCGGGTGGTATCTGGCCTGCTTGACATATTCCATGGCCGCATCGCCGAAATCGTCGCCGCCATGCACCTCGTCGATCTTGCAATCACTCGTCTTGCCGGTCGTATCGACTGTGCATTCGACGAGGACGTATCCTTCGCGCCCCTGCTTCAGCAGGCGCGGCGGAAAAACCGGTGGATTGCCGGCGATCGGCCGGGCGCTAACGTCCTGATCCGGTACCTCGGACCTGGGGGCGGGCGGCGGCGGCGGAGCCGGCGGGGCCGTGGTGGTCACGGCCTGAATGGCGTTGGTTTGAGTGACCGGCGTCTGGATATTGACCTCAGGCGGCGGAATGAAGGGCGGCGGCGGCGGTGCCAGCTCCGGTGGTGGCGGCGGCGGCACATCCGGCGGCGGCGGCTTCACCTCTTCGATGATCTTGGCCTCGAGCGGGCCTTTCAGCACTTCCATCGCCCGATTGGCGAGACCGCTCAAGATCGCATAGAGAATGCCGACATGCAGAAGCACGACAAGGGTGAAACCGATCGCGGATCTCACAGGACTTTGCTGCTGCGCGTAACTCATCCCGTTTCCTCTCCTCATCCCCTAGCCGTTTTCCGGAAGGGTTACAGATCTTTAACTTGCCGGCCTTAGAGTTCCCGTGACACGTTGCGCCCGCAAATCAAAGTAGCCTAAGACCCGACTTTGTGGATGTATCAACAGGTTGTGACGCAACCTGTGGCACAATCCACATGCCACATTTACACGCCGTGCATAGCGCAAGGCGCAAAAAAAGGCACGGTGGCTACAAAAGAGTCAACAACGAAAACACCGCCCACGGCTTCTGAGCGCCATCGCCAATAAGGATCGCAGTTTTCTGTTTTTTTGAGATCCCTGTTGGACAGAAAGTTACACGTTTCCTGAATAATTGGCTACGCTCATCACGGAGTCCGCGGTACGCGGCCCTCGATCGGATAGGCCGGATCGTTATACCCGGGCGTGGAGGGATGGCCGGCCGACACGAGCCGGTCGACCAGCGCCTCGTCCTCCGCCGTGAAGCTCTCCTTGAACGCCGCCAGGTAGGATTCCCATTGCGCCTCGGTCCGCGGGCCGGCGATGACGGATGTCACCAGCCGATTGTTCAGGACCCAATTCACGGCAAATCCGACCGCACTGTTGCCGCGGGCTTCGGCATGGCTCTTGATTTCCTGTGCCAGCTGCAGCGATTCCGGCCGCCATTCGGTCTCGCCGATGCGCTTGTCGCCGCGTCCGGCCCGCGTTCCCTCGGGCGGCGGGGCGTCCGGCGCATATTTCGCCGTCAGCACGCCGCGGGCGAGAGGGCTGTAGGGCACCACGCCCAGCCCATAGAAGCTGCAGGCCGGCAGATGCTCGGTCTCCGGCATGCGGTTCATGGCGTTGTAGTAGGGCTGGCTCACGATCGGCCGGTCGATGCCGAGCCCGTCGCATAGATTGCAGATCTCGGCGACCCGCCAGGAGCGGAAATTCGACACGCCGAAATAGCGGATCTTGCCCTGCGCCATCAGGTCGGCGATGCCGCGCACCGTCTCCTCCAGCGGCGTCGAGAGATCCTCCTTGTGCAGGTAGTAGATGTCGACATAGTCGCTGCCGAGCCGCTTGAGGCTGGCATCCGCCGCCTGCAGCAGCCATTTGCGCGACAGGCCGCGCTCGTTGGGCCCGCTGCCCATCGGATTGCAGACCTTGGTCGCCAGCACCCAGCTGTCGCGCTCGGCCGCGATCGCGCGCCCGACCACGGCCTCGGACTGGCCCATATTGTACTGATCGGCCGTGTCGATGAAATTGACGCCGGCCTCGCGCGCCCGTGCCACGATGCGGCGCGAGGTTTCCTCGTCGGCCGCCCCGCCGAACATCATCGTGCCGAGGCACATCACCGAGACTTTGAGGCCGCTGCGGCCGAGGCTGCGATAATCCATGGGTTCCTCCCTGATTTGGAGCGGAGCATAAGGGCAGTGCGGGGCCAAGGCGACCCCCCGAAACAGCGCCTCAAGCGGGTTTGATCGATTGACAGAAGCGTGCCGCTTGAGTGGGATCGGATCTCTCATCCCGTCCTTCCGAGTTCCGCCATGACCAGCCTCCCGATCACCGAGACGCTTACCGGCACGCTTGCTCTGCCCGAGACCGGATCGGGACCGGGCGTGCTGCTGCTCGGCGATATCGCGGCGCTCCCGCTGCTCGCCGAGCGCTGGGCGGAGGAAGGCTATGTCGTGCTGGCGGCGGCGGCGAGAACGCCCGCCGATCTGGCACCGTCTCTTGCTGCCTTGCGTGCACGGCCCGAACTGACCGGCGGCATCGGGCTGCTGGGTTTCGGCGCCGGTGCCGAGCTCGCGGCGGCGGCACCCGCCCTCGATCTCGCGGCGGCTTGCCTGCTCGCGGAGCGGCTGCCCCACCTGCCGGCCTTCTGCTGCCCGCTCATGCTGCATCTCGGCGCTGCGGCGAATGTGCCGCCCCAAGCCGGCGTCACGATCCACGCTTATGCCGCCTTCGACAAGCCAGCGCTCGCGCTTGCCCATTCGCGCAGCCTGGCGCTGCTCCGCAAGGCACTCGGCCCCTCCTACGATCTTGTGGCCTTGTGGGAGGAGCATACGCGCCAGGAATTCGCCGAGCGCGATGTCGATGCCACCATGCGAACCATGGTGGCCCAGCCCTATGTCAACCACATCCCGACCATGACCGGCGGCGTCGGCCAGGCCGATTTGGCACGCTTCTACCGCCACCATTTCATTCCGCGGACCCCGCAGGACACCCAGCTCATCCCGGTCTCGCGTACCATCGGCATCGATCGCGTGGTCGACGAGATGCTGTTCTGCTTCACGCATGATATCGAGATGGACTGGATGCTGCCCGGCATCCCGCCGACCGGCCGCCGGGTCGAGATCCCTTTGGTCGCGATCATCAATTTCCGCGGATCCAAGCTCTATCACGAGCATATTTACTGGGATCAGGCTTCGGTGCTGGTCCAGATCGGGCTGCTCGACCCCGCGGGCCTGCCCGTCGCCGGCATCGAGACCGCCCGGAAGCTCGTCGACGAGACGCTGCCTTCCAACCAGCTGATGGCGCGCTGGACCCAAAGTGCCACGGATTGAGGAGAACCCCATGCCGCGGCACATCGCCTGCCTGACCTTCGATCACGACAATATGTCGCCCTATGTGGCGCGCGACCAGGCCACGCCCGGCATGGTCGCGCGCGGCGATTTCGGCGTGATCGCCATCCCGCGCATCCTGGCGCTGCTCGCGAAATACCAGGTCCGCGGCACCTTCTTCACACCGGGCCACACGATCGCCAGCTACCCCTCCTGCGTCGAGAAGGTGGTCGAGGCCGGGCACGAGATCGGCCATCACGGCTGGACCCACCGTGTGCCGGCGACGCTTTCGCGCGACGAGGAGGAGAGCGAGCTCACGCGCGGCATCGAGGCGATCCACCGTGCCACCGGCCGCGTGCCGCTGGGCTATCGCTCGCCTTCCTGGGATTTGAGCCCGAACTCGATCGAGCTCCTGCTCAAGCATGGCTTCGACTATGATTCGAGCCTCATGGGCCAGGATCATGACTGCTATTTCGCCCGTCTGCCGGGCGAATATCCGCTGCTTGAGCCGGCCCGGCAGGGCGCGCAGACGAAGCTGGTCGAGATGCCGATCAGCTGGTCGCTCGACGATTTCCCGCATTTCGAATTCTCGCGCTCGCCTGCGGGCGTGATCCCGGGCCTGATGAATGCGGGCCTGGTGCTCGAGAATTTCGTCAACGACTTCGCCTACATGGTCAAGGCCACCGACTGGGGCATCCTCACCTACACCTTCCATCCCCATGTCATCGGCCGCGGCCATCGCATGATGATGCTGGAGCAGCTGATCCAGAAGCTCATCGGCCTCGGCGCCGAATTCATGGCGATGGAAGACGCGCTCGAAGCCTGGCGCGCGCGGCCGGTGGCGCAGCCCATGCTGTAGCAGCCACAACACGGGATTGGGACGAGTCCGGTGATAAGAAGTGGGGCGCGCATCCTGCCCGCCAGCGGGAGTGCGCGCTAAAGCGCGGCACTCCGTCTGTGAAGCAGGCGGCGCGCCAAACGCGCGGCAGGGGACGCCCGCTCCACTGAAGGAGTTCCATCAAGGGCCGGTGCGGAACTAGGAAGACCCGTTCGCCGCTGCGGTCACCTTCTCGGCCAGCCGCCCGCGTGCCTCGGCCAGATGGTCGAAATGGTGCGTGTAGCTGCCGAGCCCCATCGTCTGGGAGCGCAGCTCGATGATCAAATCGTGCAGCTCGGCTTCCGGCACCAGCGCCTCGACATCGTCCCAGCCGGCCCAGCCATCATGCTCGGCATAACCCAGGATCTGGCCGCGATGGCCGGTCAACAGGCGCTGGACCCCGGCGGTGAAATCGTTCGGCACGTTGACCGTGACATGGTCGATCGGCTCCAGCAGCATCGGCTCGGCCTTGGCAAGGCCCTCGGCCATGGCGGCGCGCGTGGCGCTCTTGAAGGCCATGTCGGAACTGTCGACCGCATGGTAAGTGCCGTCGATCAGCGTCACCTCGATATCGACGACGGGAAAGCCGAACGGGCCTTTGCGCGTGGCCTCGAGCGCCGCCTCGCCGACCGCGGGGATATATTGCCGAGGTACGGCACCGCCGACGACCTTGTCATGGAACTTGAAGCCCGAACCGCGGTCGAGCGGCCCGATCTCGATGCGCACATCGGCGAATTGCCCATGGCCGCCGGTTTGGCGTTTCAGCCGCGAATGCTGCTTCACGGCGTGCCGGATCGTCTCCTTGAACGGCACTTGCGGCCGGGTCGAGGTGACCTTGAGATTGTAATTCCTGGCCAGCCGCTCGATCGCGGTGTTGAGATGGATCTCGCCCTGGCCGGCCAGGATCGTCTCGCCGGTCTCCGCACTATGGGCCAGCACGACCGACGGGTCTTCCTCGATCAGGCGGGCCAAGGCCCCCGACAGCTTGACATCGTCCTTGCGGTTCTCGGACGTGATCGCGACGGCGAAGACCGGCTGATGCGGCACCGGAAACGGCAATGCCGGCGCCTCGCCGGACAGGGCCAGCGTCGTGCCGGTCGCCACCCCTTCCATGCGGGCCAGCGCCACGAGATCGCCGGCCGCGGCTTCGGGCACCTTGGCCCAATCCGCTCCTTCCGATCTCAGCACGCCGCCCACCCTGACGCCGCCGAGGCTCGTCCCTTCCTTCACCGATCCGCGCCAGATGCGGGCGTAGGAGAGTTTGCCGGCGTGCGGCGCATAGATCGTCTTGAACACCTGCACGACGGGCTCGCCCTCGGCACCGATGCCGCGCGCCTCGGCTAAACGGAAGGACGCCGGCGTATCGTGGCGCAGCGCCTTCCACAGCCGCCTGACACCGTTGCCGCGATCGGCCGAGCCGAACAGCACTTCGACGATGGATCCTGCGCACTGGTCGGCCTTGAGCTGGCGATAGACCTCGTCCGAGCTCGGCTTCACATCCTCGAGGATCTTCTCCAGCAACCCGTCATCATGGTCGGCCAGCACCTCGATCAGCGTGCCGAACGCCTCGGCCTCGCGCTCCGCCATATGGGCCGGCAGCTTGACCAGCTCCGACGCCTCGCCTTTGCGATAGCGATAGGCCCGCTCGCTCACGACATCGACATAGCCTGCCACCGTCTCGCCTTCGCGGATCGGCACCTGGCGCAGCACCAAGGGGTGCGCCGAGTAGGCTTGCAAGGCTGCCAGCGTATCGCGCACGCGGCCGCTCAGCGTATCGATGCGGTTGACGAACAGCAGATGCGGCGTGCCGTGCTCCTCGAGCTGCTTCAAGAGCGGCGCCACGGTCAGCGCGCGCTCGGGCGTCGGCTCGCACACGACCACGGCGAGATCGACCATGGCCAGTGCGGCCGCCGTGTCGGCCCCGAACTCGACCGAGCCGGGGCAATCGAGGATCGACCATTGCTCGCCCATGAAGCGGCAATGGCCCAGCGTCAGCTCGGTCGTCATGGTGTGGGTGCGCTGCTCGCCGGATCGGCGGATCGGTGTGCCGGCCGCCGCCATCAGGCTTTCGAAGAGAGTGGATTTGCCGCTGCCATAGGGGCCGACGAGCGCGATCGAGCGGGGATTGGATGAGTTGGGCATGATGACACTCCTCCCTCAGGCTCGCGGCAAGGTCAGCCGCGCTTTATGCCTGTTTTTATGCTTTCGATTGGACGGGTTGCGCGGGCCGCAGGCCGGCTTGCGATGGCGCGCATGATCGCGCCGTCGGCTGGTCTGGACCTTCTGAGCGACGCGATAGGCATGGAAAGGATCCGCCACGCTGTGCCCGCCGGCATCAACTCTAAGCCTATCCGGTCGAGCCTGTCACGGCCCGAAAACCAAGCGGGCTTGCGGAATTTTTGCTGCAGTGCGGCCTGATACCAACCATGGGAAGTGTCGACTTCCCATGGTTGGTACGCGAGCGACGGCGAGTGCGCGCCGCATGGCGCGGAAGCCTCAGGGCCGCGGAGCGGTCCGCGCGGCGTCTGAGCGACCGTGGTACGAGTTCAGAGCCGACGCTTGAGGAAATCCAGCATCGCCAGATAAACCCGCCGCCGATCGGCCGGCCGCGTGAAGCCGTGCCCTTCATGCTCGAAGAAGACCGTCTCGACCGCGCGACCACGCGTCTCGAGGGCTGCGACCACCGCCTCGCTCTCGCTGAACGGCACGCGCGGATCGCGCCTTCCATGGGCGACCAGCAGCGGCGCCTCGAGCTTGTCGATCCGCCCGAGCGGCGAGGCCGAGATCAGAAAATCGCGATCGCGCTCCGGGTCGCCATACTCCGCCGCGCGATGCCGCCAGCGCCACGGGCCAGTGTCGCGCAGCAGGGTCAGGAAATCGCCGAAACCGTAATAATCGATTCCCACATGCCAGAGCTCGGGCTGGAAGGTCAGCGCCGCCAGCACCATGAAGCCGCCATAGCTCTGGCCCATGATCGCGATCGATTGCGGATCGATGCCCGGCTGGGCCGCAAGCCAGCGATGGACATGCCGCAGATCCTCGACTGAATCGAGCCGCTTTTCGACATCGTCGAGGCTGGCGAAATGCCGTCCATTGCCGGTCGAGCCGCGCACATTCGGGAACAGCACGGCATAGCCCGACAGCACCAAGGCCTGCCAATCGGCCCGGAACACCGGCCGCGTCTGGCTTTCCGGCCCGCCATGGACGAACACGACCGATTTGCGCCCGCCTTCGGGTGCTGCACCCGGCGGTTCGGCGAACCAGGCGGTGACGGCCCGCCCGTCGAAGCTCGGCAGCGAGACGAGCCGCCAGCGCACCAGGCCAAGTGCCGTCGGATCGCTTGCCACCAGATCCTTGGTCGTTCCGGTGTCGATATGATGCAGGCAAAGCATGCGCGGTTGGTCGGGTGCCGCGAGCACGAAGGCGAGTGAGGCGCTATCCGGCGACCAGGTGACGCCTTCGAGCACACCTTCGGGCAAGGCCACCGGCTTGGCGGCACCGGTCGCCGCATCGACCAGCAGCAGCTGCGACCAGCCCTGGCGATTGACCAGTACGGCCAACCGGCTCGCATCGGGCGCCAAGGCTGCCGCCTCGACATCGCCATCGCCGGGCACGAAGACGGAGGTGATGGAGCCGCTCGCCGGATCGAGCTTGGCGAGGCCGATGAAATCGGCACCACATTCGGAGAGGCAATAGGCCCCGCCGCCATCCTTGCGCCAGCGGAGCGCTGAATAGCTGGCACGACCATCCGGTTGCTCGACGAGGCGCGCCGTGCCTGTCGCGGCATCGATGAGCCGCAGCGAATGATCGCTCGATGCCCGCTCCTCGCGCACGGCGATGGTCGTCCCGTCGGGGCTCCAGGCCATGACCGTATTGAGCCCCGCGAGCTCCACCAGCCGCACCACGCGCTTATCGCCCAGATGCATGACATAGAGATCGAAGGCGAGCCCATCGCGGCTGTTGGCGGTGAAAGCGATGCGCGTGCCGTCGGGTGCAAAGGCGCCCCATGTGTGGATCACATCGGGTGAAGCTGTCAGCGCCACCGGCGCCTCGGCGCCGGGCGCCAGCAGATGGAGCTGCTGCCGCTCATCGCCGCCGCAATCGACGCCGAGGATCAGCGTATCGTCGGCCGGCGAGCGGGCGAAGAACCCGACCGGCTCATCGAAGAATGTCAGCTGCCGCCGCGCGCCGGTGCCAAGCTCATAGGACCAGATCTGCATCTGCCCGCTATCGTCGGCGAGGTGAAAGAGCCGCGTTCCGTCCTTGGAGAAGCCGGGCGAGGCCGCCGCATGAAGCCCCATCAAACGGTCGATCAGCTCATCTGCCTGCATCGTGGGATCATCCTCGTCGGTTGCGCAGGGCAGACTAGATCGGTTGCGCTGCGTGCGAAAGCCCGACCTATTTCGGTGACAGTGCACTAAATTTCTACAAAATTTCGGTGACAGTGCACTCGCCGCGGCGAAAGGCGGCCCTCGCGCGACGCTGGAATTCCGGCTTCGCGGTTTCGGGTCGATCCTGTAGGCTCCTGCGTGTGGACGGCTCCTTCGGATGCAACTTGACCTCCTCTCACCCCGCCGTACCGATGGCGAACTCATGCGCCATGCCGAGCGGCGGCCGCTACGCCAATCTGGTCCGGCTGCAGGCAGGTGTCCATGAAGCCGTCTGAGGCGTCCAGCGCGCCAGCGGCCACCGGCCGCGTGATCCCGTGGCCGAAGCTCGCCCTGCCGCGGTCGCATGAGCGCGAGTTCCTGCCAGCCGCCCTCGAGGTGATCGAGACTCCAGCCTCGCCCTTGGGCCGCGCGATCGCCGGCACGATCATTCTGTTCTTCCTGACAGCCATCGCCTGGGCCTGGTTCGGCCATGTCGACATCATTGCGACGGCGGAAGGCAGGATCGTGCCGGCCGGCAAGGTCAAGCTGGTGCAGCCGCTTGACAGCGGCATCGTCAAGGCGATCCGGGTCCAGGATGGCGACCATGTGACGGCGGGCCAGGTGCTGGTCGAGCTCGACCCCACCACCAGCACGGCCGAGCGGGACAAGGTGGCACAGGATCTGCTGGCGGCCCAATTGGATGTGGCGCGGCTCATGGCGCTGAAGCAGGCTGCGTCCGCAGGCACCCTGCCGCAAGCGCTGGCCACTCGGCCGCAGGACGCGCCGGCGCATGAGCTGGAGATGGCCGAGGCCGCGATGAATGCGCAGGCGGCGGAGCAGGCGGCGAAGCTCGCCGCCCTCGAGCAGCAGATCGCCCAGAAGCAGGCCGAGGCGGCCGAAGGCCAGGCCACGATCGACAAGCTGAAGGCGACGATTCCGGTGCTGGAGCAGAAGGAGAACCTCAGGAAGCAGCTGCTCGACACCCAGTATGGCAACCGCTTCGCCTATCTCGATGCCGAGCAGGCGCTGCTCGAGGCGCAGCATGATCTGACGGTGCAGACCCATCACACGGTTGAGACCGAGGCGGCCAAATCGGCCCTCGAGCGGCAATATCAGCAGACCAAGGCCGAATATGCGCACCAGGTGCTGAGCGACCTCGCCAAGGCCGAGCAGCAGGTGAGCGAGCAAAGCCAGGAGCTGGTCAAGGCCGAGCGCAAATCGGTCGAGACGGTGCTGAACGCCCCGATCGACGGCGTGGTGCAGCAGCTGGCGATCCACACGGTGGGCGGCGTGGTGACGCCGGCCGAGCAGCTGATGGTGGTGGTGCCCGAGGGCAACCAGCTGATCGTCGAGGCGATGGTGCCGAACCGGGATGTGGGGTTCGTGCATCTGGGGCAGGAGGCCGAGGTCAAGGTCGAGACCTTCAGCTTCACGCGCTATGGGCTCATCCACGGCATGGTCATCGGCCTCAGCCGGGATGCCGTGACGGAGGACCAGCGCCGGCCCGACCGGCCGGACGAGCGCGACAAACCATCGGGGACGAAGGACAGCGACAACACCGGCTCGCCATCCTATGTGGCGCGGGTGCAGCTCGACCGGACGAACCTGATGGTGGAGGGCGAGGAGCAGCCGCTCGGACCGGGCATGGCGGTGACGGCGGAGATCAAGACGGGGAGCAGGAGGATCATTGATTATCTGCTCTCGCCGCTGAGGAAGTATGCGCAAGATGCGGGGAGGGAGCGGTGAGTAAAATTGCAAAGGTTATCATTACCTCTGTATTTATCGCCCTAGCCGATCCGGCCTTGTCGCAGACCGCATCTTCGAGCGATACTACTCTAACCGACGGAGCCGAGCCGGAATGCCATAAGAGTCAAGTGCTATCTTTCCTTCGTAGGGACCCGAAGCTAATTTCCGCGTCCGCTGCAGTCTGGTCGCGCGACGGCTCGAAGTTCGCGATCGCCACATCTGCTCAGCCGGCTGACGCACTCGGCATGCAGCTGGGCAGCCCTTTTCAAGACAAAATTGAAGTCTTCGCTCAGGACGGAACGCAAATACGTGAGATAAAATATGAAGGTAAGTTCCTACGAAATGGAAAAAATCTTGTCTTCTCGAAGGACGGGGAAACATTGATAGGGCCCGGTGACGCCAAAATAAGGCCAAATTCCATAGTATTTTACGGAATTTACGATGGCGGTGAAGCTGTTCTCGGTCTTTCCGGAAAATACCCACGCATAACTGCTCAAGTTTCGGTATCTTATCGCGCGAATTTTCTATTTGTTAATAACGCTACAAATTATGCGGGGTCAATCGAGGTCTATAGTCTAGTCAATCGAAAAAAGTTTGGAGACATTGCGCTTGATGTTGGTCAGCCGAAGTCGTTGGCGAGTCCGTTAGTTGTCAGTCACGATGAGAAGTTTTTCGCGATTTCCACTCGATCGAGCATTTTTATCTATTCGACGGAAACTTTAAAGCTCGAAAAACGGATTCAACTCGATCAAGAGATTGGATTTGTCAGAGAAATGACATTCTCTTCTGACGATGCTGAGGTCGCTGTTTCTTCTGGATACTTCAACAATATTGAGATCATCAATGTAGATGACGGGCGCGTCGTAAATTCACTCCAGTTGCCGGGATTTCCAAGAATCTCTGGGCTGTCTTGGCCGAAAAGCTCCCGAGATATAGCATTCGTTTCTGACTATAAAAGAATAGAAATTTGGCATCCGGAATGTACGGGTGTCGTAGATCCAATCGTGGACGGTATAGGAGAGATTTATGACATGTCTTTCTCCCCAAATGGAACCGTTCTAGCGGCTTCTACGGATCGCGGCCTAGCGTTCTATTCTTATAATCCTTAAGCCCTCAAGTAAGCACGGAGTCTGGCAGATGCAAACACCCATACCGCCGGGACCAGGTAATCAGACATATCTTTCGATGGTCCAGTTGCACGCTAGCCCTCCACCGGGTTGGCAGGTTTTGTCTTTGCCGGCCGCGATGACGCAGGGCGTAAATCTGACAGATGCGAGCACAGGGTTTAGCCCGCAGGCGTTCACAAATCCCACAACCCATCAAATTGTTATAGCTTTTCCGGGAATTGATACAGTTTCATTCGTGGAAAACCAAGTCTCCGGTGGTCTGCTCGGAACGTCTGCCGCGCTCAATCAAGGAGCCTATAAATCGGATATGGCCCTTGAAAGTGGTGGGCAGAATCCTTCTGCTTCTCTACAACTGGATGCTCTTCAGCTTGACGTAAGAAATTACGTTCAGGCAGTCATTAATACGGCGGCTTCCATGGGTATAGACCCAGCGAACGTATTCGTGGCTGGGCATTCAATAGGAGGTTATGAAGCGCAGGTCGCTGCGATGCTCTTTCCTGAGCTTGGCGGTGGCGTCAGCTATGGTGGTCCCGGTGTTCCGGGTCTGGGTTCCGGGGACATAATATGCAATTGACCACCGCCGCTTCAGTGGCGAGCGAAAACTTCAGTTAAGTATTATGTCCCCGGAACTCCGCGGATCGGCCGGACGAGCGCGACAAGCCGGCGGGGGGGAAGGATAGCGACAATAGCGGCTCGCCGGCCTATGTGGCGCGGGTGGCGCTGGAGCGAACGAGCCTGATGGTGGAGGGCGAGGAGCAGGCGCTTGGGCCGGGGATGGCCGTGACGGCGGAGATCAAGACCGGGAGCAGGAGGATTATCGATTACCTGCTCTCGCCGCTCCGGAAGTATGCCAGCGATGCGGGGAGGGAGAGATGAGAGTTGAGACAATGGTTTCAATGTTGACGGCTAGTCTATCTTGGCTCCCCGGGGCTAATGCCGAATCTTTCGAGCGATTTCCTATGATTGCGGATAATCACGCGGTCTCTCCTCAAAGCAGACCAAGTCCGATACCGTCGGAGAAAATTATGATCTCGAAAATTCACCTAATAAAGTTCCCGACAGAAATCAAGGATATCGTCAATAACCTCGTTTACATTGGAGCGCATGGGTCTCTCCTAGAGCACTCCTTTTGTAGTGACGAAAATCTAAAAGCGACTTTTGGCGGGCAAGCTATTAAGTGGATAAGCCGCGGCGAAGAACTCGAGCTGGCAAGGGTCAGCCCGGTGAGTTATCTCAAGCTAACGCGCAATAATAGCGGCTTGGGGGTAGATCTCGTTTTCAAATATCAAACGACAGATCAAGCTCGGAGCGCAGGCCCCATTTTTTCTAGCGCCGTTCTTGAGGTCGGGCATGACAGCAATTTTAAGGTCTCGGATGTCGAGCGCCTGATGGGAAAGCAATATTCTTTGATCGATAAATACGAACACCCGAACTCAGAATATTCGGAGCCAATGTATCCCAGTACTAGTAAATACGGAAACAAACTCATTCTCTATAGGATCGATCATCGCGGAATAGAGAGCAGCATTTATTTCTCCGTTGACGCCGATGGTATCATTTTTTCCATTAAATTGACTCAAGAGGTCCGGTGATGATAGCGCTAAATCCGAAGGCGTTGAGTCTCATTAACACGAGCTTCGCCAGCCCGGACGCGCAAGTATTGATTAGCGCATCGGCGAACTCTCCGCTTTTGGCATCAATGCTGAACGCTTTTGCAAACAAGATGGGCCCAAACAATACGGGACCAAGTATTGTCCTCGGCAATGCCGGGGTTCCGGGGACAGGGGTTCCGGGGACATAATTGGGCTGCACCCCTTCGATGAGACAGGGAAATCAGGGACAGGTCTCGGTGAGCGCGATTGCGGCCTGGGGGACCCCAGGCCGCAATCGCGGCAAATTTTGTTCGTACTCCTGGGGCGACAGATAATCGAGCGCCGAGTGGAGCCGTTGCTGGTTGTAGGTCTGTTCGATGAAGGCGCCGATGTGGGCTTCGGCATCGGCCAGGTCGCGATAGGCTGATGCGTTGACCTCCTCGGCCTTGAGCGTCTTCATGAAGCTCTCGGCCTTGGCGTTGTCATAGGGATTGCCGACCCGGCTCATGCTCGCCTGAATGGCGTGGGCTCGAAGCCTGGCGGCATAGTCATTGGAGGCGTATTGCACGCCCCTGTCGGAATGGTGGATCAAGTTGCCCGGCGCCGGCCGACGCGCGGCGATCGCCATGTCGAGGGCTGTGATCGCCAGTTCCGCGCGCAGATGCGTCGCCATCGCCCAGCCGATCACCTTTCGGCTGAAGGCATCGAGCACGATCGCCAGATAGCCGAACTCCTCGGCCAGGTGCACATAGGTGATGTCGGCGACCCAAAGCTGGTCGAGGCCGGTCAGTATCATGCCGCGCGCGAGATTGGGCATGACCTCCCAGTCGTGCTGGGAATCCGTCGTGCGAGGCACGAAGGGCCGGGTCCGCAGGCACAGCAGATTGTCCTCCCGCATCAACCGCAGCACCCGCTTGTGATTGGCTTGCCAGCCTGTGCGGCGGAGCAGGGCCGCGATCCGTCGATAGCCGTAATGGCGGTTGGCAACGGCAAGACGCTGGATCGCATCGCGTAAACCGGCCTCTTCCCGCCGAGGCGCCGAAACCTGCCAATGCCGGTAATAGCCGGCTCGGCTCACACAAGCGAGCCGGCACAGCGCATCGATCCCGAGTGCTCCGGCACAATGCTCGCCTTGCAGCGAAGACGCCGTCATCGCTTGGATGACCGCGTAGGCGCCGTCGCGCCAAGCACGGCTTTGCGCAGCCGTGTCTCCTCGATCTGCTGCAAGGCGCGCTGAAAAAAATCCAGCTCGAACGCTTGCCGGCCGACCTTCTGCTCAAGCTCGGCGATCCGACGCTCAGCCTGCGCCAACGCGTCCGGCGCAGACGGCGCCCGCCGCGTAGGAGCCTCAGGTGCTGCCGGCAGGATCGCCCGCAGCGCCAAAGACTCAGCCTTCGTCGGCCGGCCCCGACTGCGAACCGCAATCTCTCCGCCGATCCGGTATCGCTCACGCCACTGATAAAGGCACTTGCGAAGCACGCCCAGCTCGCGCGCCAAGGCGCTCACATTCTCCCCGGCAGCCATTCGGGCGAGCGCCGCCAACTTGAATTCCCGGCTATACCGCCGTGCCAACTCTTCGGCCATCAGTTCCCCTCCGCGAAGAGAACTGTCCCCCTTTTCTCTGTCTCATTCCAGGGGTGCACTCCATAATATGCAATTGACCGCCGCCGCTTCAGTGGCGAGCGAAAACTTCAGTTAAGTATTATGTCCCCGGAACTCCCGCACCGGGACAGCGAGCGCGAGATCCTGACCGAGCATCTCGCCGAGCACCTCGACGACGATGGCGACTGGCGCGATCTCTCCAATGGCCGCTCGACCGGCGAGATCATCGAGGCGCTGTGCGAGGTGCTCGGCCTCGATCCGAACTGGAACGAGATCAGGCCCGAGATCCAGGCGATCGAAGAGGCAGTCGAGGCAAGCCTCCGAACCGTGCTCGACACCGACCGATGGCGTGGCGGCACCGATCCACCCTGAGACAAACCGCCCATGCCGACAAAATCATAGCCGTCATCGATGCCGCTATCCTAAGCTCCGCGCTCATATCGGGCGTCGGGCACATCGGACGGCAGGGCAGCATGGCACAGACTCTCAAGATCGCGATCATCCCGGGCGACGGCATCGGCCGCGAGGTGGTACCCGCCGGTATCGAGGTGCTGGAGGCGGCCGGCCGCCGCTACGGCATCAGCTTCGCCTGGACGGAGTTCGACTGGAGCTGCGAGCGCTATGCCCGCACGGGTGCCATGATGCCGGAGGATGGCCTCGCCCAGCTCAGGCCCTTCGACGCGATCTATCTCGGCGCCGTGGGCTATCCGGGCGTGCCCGACCATGTCTCGCTCTGGGGCCTGCTCATCCCGATCCGCCGCGGTTTCCGCCAATGCATCAATCTCCGGCCGATCCGGCTGCTGGCCGGCGTCGATTGCCCGCTCAAGGACCGGCGGCCGGGCGAGATCGATTTCTATGTCGTGCGCGAGAACAATGAGGGCGAATATTCCGCGGTCGGCGGCCGGATGTATGAAGGCACCGACCAGGAGATGGCGATCCAGCAGGCCATTTTTACCCGCCAGGGCTGCGACAAGGTCATGCGCTTCGCCTTCGAGCTCGCCTTGAAGCGCAAACGCCACGTGACCTCGGCGACGAAATCGAACGGCATCATCCACTCCATGCCCTATTGGGACGAGCGCTTCGCCGACATCGCTAAACATTATCCGGCGGTCAAGACCGACCAGTACCATATCGACATCCTGACAGCACACTTCGTGCGCCATCCGGATTGGTTCGATGTCGTGGTGGCATCCAACCTGTTCGGCGACATCCTGTCGGACCTCGGCCCCGCCGTCGTCGGCTCGATCGGCATCGCCGCCGGCGCCAATATCGACCCGACCAAGGAATTCCCCTCGATGTTCGAGCCGGTTCATGGCTCCGCCCCCGACATCGCCGGGAAATTCATCGCCAACCCGATCGGCCAGATCTGGTCGGGCGCCATGATGCTGGAGCAGCTGGGATTCAGCGAGGCCGCCGCCGCGATCGAGCGGGCGATCGAGACGGTCCTGGCCGACGGCGAGCCGCGCACCCCGGACCTCGGCGGCAAGGCCCGGACGGCGGATTTGACGGCGGCGATCGTCGCCGCCGTGGGCTAAGCTGCCGGCGCGAAACTCTCCACCTGCGCCCTGGCCCAGGCCTCGGCGAAGGGCCGATCGTCGGTGCCGGCGAGCAGTTCGCCGGGCTTGAGGAACCGGTAGAGCTGGTCGAAGGTCTTGACCTCGCCCGAGGCGATCCGCCGCGAGATATGGTGTGGCCGAAGGTCCTGCGGATGCTCGAGCCCTGCGGCCGCGATCACCTCGGCAAGGGCCGTCAGCGTCGAGCGGTGGAAGTGGGCGACCCGCTCGGCCTTGTCCGGCACGACGAGTGCGCGCTGGCGCATCGGGTCCTGGGTGGCAACCCCGGACGGGCAGCGATCGGTGTGGCAGCTCTGCGACTGGATGCATCCCAACGCGAACATGAAGCCGCGCGCGGCATTGCACCAATCCGCCCCCAGCGCCATCAGCCGCGCGATGTCGAAGGCGGTCGTGACCTTGCCGCTGGCGCCGACCCTGATGCGGTCGCGCAGCCCGAGGCCGGTCAGCGAATTCTGGACGAACAGCAGCCCGTCCCGGAGCGGCGTGCCGATATGGTCGGTGAATTCGAGCGGGGCGGCGCCCGTGCCGCCCTCGGCACCATCGACCACGACGAAATCCGGCAGGATGCCGGTCTCGAGGGCCGCCTTGCAGATGCTGAGGAATTCCCAAGGATGGCCGATGCAGAGCTTGAAGCCCACCGGCTTGCCGCCCGAGAGCTCGCGCAGCTGGGCGATGAAGCGCACCATCTCCAACGGGGTCGAGAAGGCGGAATGGCGCGCCGGCGAGATGCAGTCGACGCCGACCGGCACGCCGCGGGCCGCCGCAATCTCGGCCGAGACCTTGGCCGCCGGCAGCACGCCGCCATGGCCGGGTTTGGCGCCCTGGCTCAGCTTGATCTCGATCATCTTGATCTGGTCGCTTGCCGCCTGCTCGGCGAAGCGCTCCGGCGAGAAGCTGCCATCCTCGTTGCGGCAACCGAAATAGCCGCTGCCCAGCTCCCAGATGATGTCGCCGCCATTCTCGCGATGATAGCGGCTATAGCCGCCCTCGCCGGTATCATGGGCGAAGCCGCCGATCGCGGCACCCTTGTTGAGCGCTCGGATGGCGTTGGCGCTCAAGGCGCCGAAGCTCATCGCGGAGATATTGAAGATCGACGCCGAATAGGAATGCCCGCAATCAGGCCCGCCGATCTGGATGCGGAAGGGTGTCTTGGTCGGTTCCCGGGGTGCGATCGAATGATTGAGCCATTCGAAGGCAGGCGCGTCGACATCGAGCTCGGTGCCGAACGGGCGCTTGTCGAGCTGACCCTTGGCGCGCTGATAGACGATCGAGCGGCTGGCCCGGTTGAAGGGGGTGCCGTCGGTATCGCTCTCGAGGAAATATTGCCGGATCTCCGGCCGGATCTCTTCCAGCAGGAAGCGGATATGGGCCGCGATCGGATAGTTCCGGCGCAAGCTATGCTTGGTCTGGAAAAGATCCCAGGTGCCGACGGCGGCGAAGGCCGCGGCGAGCACCGCCAGGAACAGAAAGCCCGGCTGGATGAAGGACATGATCAGGAATGCGACGGTCCCGATCAGGCTTGCCGTATAGAGGAGGTAGCGGCGCGTGAAGGCGAGGGCAAGATACTCCATGATCCAGGCTCCGTCCCGTCGGCTTGGAGGATGCTCCTGCTATACCGAGTTTCGGCGCAAGTTTCATGATCGTTCAGCGTGATGCCGGCGGCCCGCCGATGCCGCGGACCAGCCAGTCGATCAGCTGACCGCCGAGATCGGCGATTCCGTCGGTGTCCGGGTTCTCGTCGGGGTCGTACCATTCATGCACCCGGCTCAAGGCCGCGATGATGAGCGGCAGCGCCTTGGCCGCCGGCAGCGCCGGGTCGAGCTCGCCTGTCCGCATCCCTTCTTCCAGAAGCCCTTGCCAGAGCGCGAAATAGATGGCACGGCGCGCATGATTGCGCTGATGCATGCTGGCGGGCAGCTGCACATAGACCCGCGAATAGGCGCGCGTGAGCTCGTTGGCCGTGAGCAGCCCGCGCAGATGGGCAGTCGCCGCGGCGCGCAGCCGGGCGATCACGCTGGCATTCGGCCCCAGCGCCTCGAGCGCGTCGCGCATCAGGCGCTCGAAATGCGCGATGCCTTCATCCAGCACCTGGTTGAGCAGATCTTCCTTGGACCCGAAATGATAGTAAGCGCTCCCTGTGCCGAGCCGAGAGGCGCGGGCGATGTCGCGCAAGGTGGTGGCACGGTAGCCCTTGTCGCGGAACAGCCGTGCCGCGGCCAGCAGAATGCGCTGGCGCGTCTTCGCCGCACGGTGCGGCACCTCGCGGGGAGTCGAGTCGGATGGTTCGGTCTCGACGGCGTCGCTTTTGCCGAGGGCGGGCGCGGCGGCGGGCAGCTTTTGGGATCCGGTCATGCCGCGCACGCTACAACAATCCAATTTCGTGGAAAATGGAGATTAAAGCTCAACTAATACAAAGAGATGCTCAGCGCAGTGCGGCCGCGACGGGCTCGACGTCGGTCAGGCTCGGGTCGGCAGGCCCCGAATCAGTACGATTCCACCAGCCACCCCCCAGCGCTTGGAAGAGGGCGGCCGTATCGGCGTAACGTCCAGCTTCCGCCTGGACTCGCGCCAGCACGGCCTGTTGATAGGCCTGCTCGGCATTGAGCAAGGCGAGGTAGCCCACGGCGCCCAGCGACAGCTGCTTGCGCGTGGCGGTGAGGCTGACATCCGCCGCCTTCTCGGCGGCCCGGTCCGCGTTCAACGCATCGGCATCCGCTTGCAGCGCATGGAGCGCGTCGGCGACGTTCTGGCAGGCCGAAATAAGCGTGCTTTTATATTGAGCAGCTGCTTGCTCGAGCGCCGCATCGGCCTCGCGCCGCTTATGCAGCAAGGTGCCGCCGTCGAAGACCGTCTGCGCCAGCGTGGCGCCCACCGTCCAGAAGCCGTTGCCGCCGGCGAACAGCTGGCCGATCTGGGTCGCGGCCGTGCCGTCCGTGATGTTGAAGGCGAGATTGGGCAGCTCGTTGGCGATCGCGACGCCGACGCCGGCGCTCGCCGCATGAAGCGACGCCTCGGCCGCCTTGAGATCCGGCCGCTGCTCGATCAGCTTCGCCGGCAGGCTGGCTGGCAGATCGCGCGGCAGGGTCAGTGCGTCCAGCGTGAAGGTCTCGCTCGGCGGATCGCTCGGAAAGGCGCCGGCCAGTGCCGTGATCAGGTCGCGCTGCTGCGCCAATTGTTTTTGCAGCGGCGGCAGGGTCGCCTGGATCTGCGCCAACGTCGCCTGCTGGGCGGCGACATCGGCACCCGCGATCTGGCCCAGCCGGTTCTGCTTGCGCAAAAGCTCGAGCGCTTCCGTCTCGGCCTTCACCATCGCCTCGGTCGCGGCGATCTGCGCGCGCAGCGAGGCTTCGGTGATGGCGGCGACCACGACATTGGAGGTGATGGTGAGATATGTCGCTTCCAGCTGATAGCGCTGCATATCGGCTTGCGCCTCGGCCGTCTCGACCGTGCGGCGGGTCAGCCCGAACACGTCCGGCATATAGGAGACGGACAGCTGGGCCGTGTAGAGATTGAAATAGCTGGCCGGCACCGACAGCGTCGGCGAGATCTGGGCGGCATCCTTCTGACGCTGCGGCGTGAACCCAGCCTGCACGGTCGGGAAGAAGGCGCCGCGCTCGGCCGCGACATTCTCCATGGCGCCCTTGAGCGACGCCTGGGCCGCGACCAGATCGGGATTGGCCTTGAGCGCCCGCTCGACCAGCGTGTTCAGCTGTTCGGCATGGAACAGGGTCCACCATTGGCCCGGGATGTCGAGGTCCCGGACGAAATGCTGGGCATCGCCCTCGACCGCGGCGGTCGGCGTCGGTGCCGCCGCGACATAATCGGCACCGTCGGGCACGGTCGGCTTCTCGAAATCGGGCCCGACCGCGCAGCCGGCAAGAACGGTCGCCAGCGTGACCGGCAAAAGCTTCGTCATGGTCATTCGGCGGCTCGCGGCTCCAAAGTGGGGTCTTCGGCCAGCCGGCCCCGCGGCGAGAACAGCTGGATCAGCACCGGCAGCACGATCAGGATCAGCACCGGCGCGAGCAGGATGCCGCCGACCACGACCAGCGCCAGCGGCTTCTGCACCTGCGAGCCGATGCCGGTGGCGAAGGCGGCCGGCAACAGGCCGACGCAGGCGGCGATGCAGGTCATGACCACCGGCCGCATCTGGGTCTCGCAGGCTTGCTGGATCGCCTGGGCGCGCTCGACCCCGTCATGGATCAGCTGGTTGAAGTAGGAGAGCACGATGATCCCATCCATCGCCGAGATGCCGAAGAGGGCGATGAAGCCGATCGCGGCCGAGACGCTGAAGGGTGTTCCCGTCGCATAGAGCGCGAAGATGCCGCCGACCAGCGCCATCGGCATGACGCTCGCGGCCAGCAGCATGTCGGTGACCGACGAGAAATTCATGTAGAGCAGAAAGCAGATGAGGGCGAGGCTGAGCGGCACCACGACCGCAAGCCGGTCGATCGCGTCCTGCAGCTGGCCGAACTCGCCGACCCACTCCATGCGATAGCCGCCCGGCAGCTGCAGCTGCTGATCGATCTTCTGCTGCGCCTCCAGCAC
This sequence comes from uncultured Alphaproteobacteria bacterium, assembly GCA_963762435.1. Lineage (GTDB taxonomy): Bacteria > Pseudomonadota > Alphaproteobacteria > ATCC43930 > CGMCC-115725 > JAXDMU01. Next base: position 334,525 of record CAVXLN010000029.1, read on the forward strand.
GGCGCTGCCGAGGTCGCGGCCGCGCACGCTGAACTTGATCGGGATATAGCGCTGCTGCTGCTCGCGATAGATGAAGGCGGCACCCGAGACGAGCTTGACGGTCGCGACATCGGCGAGCGGGATCGGGATGATGCCGTTGCCGTTGGGATTGGGGGCGGCGATCGTGATCCGGCGGATCGCGTCCAGGCTCTGGCGATATTCCGGCGCCAGGCGCACGACCATCGGGAAATTCCGGTCGCTGCCTTCCTCATAGAGATTGCCGGCGGCCTGGCCGCCGATCGCGGCCGCGATCGTGGCGTTGATGTCGCCGGTGGCAAGGCCGTAGCGCGCGGCGCGGGCGCGGTCGAGATCGATCTGCACGGTCGGCTGGCCCAGCGAGTTGATCACGGCCAAGTCGGTGATGCCCGGCACGGTCGCCATGATGTCCTTGATCTTGGCGGCCGTCGCCTCAAGCGTCTCGAGATTGTTGCCGAACAGCTTGACCGAGTTCTCGCCCTTCACGCCGGAGGCCGCCTCCTCGACATTGTCCTCGATATTCTGGGAGAAATTGAATTCGACGCCGGGATATTGCGCTTCGAGCGCCGAATTCACCTCGGCGGTGAGCTTCTCCTTGTCGACGCCCTTGGGCCATTTCTCCATCGGCTTCAGCGGCACGTAGAACTCGGCATTGAAGAAGCCCGAGGCATCGGTGCCGTCGTCGGGGCGGCCATTCTGCGAGACCGCCGTGACCACCTCGGGATAGCTCTTGATCAGCTTGCGCATCCCGTTGACATAGCCATTCGCCTCTTCGAGCGAGATGGTCGGCGGCAGCGTCGCACGGATCCAGAAATTGCCTTCCTCGAGCTTCGGCAGGAATTCGAGGCCGAGATGATTGCCCGCGATCAAGGCGCTGACCATGAGCAATGCGGCGGCGCCCAGCGTCAGGATGCGGTTGGCGAGTGCAAACTCGATGGTGGGCCTGTAGAGACGCCGGAGCCACTGCACCACTGCCGTTTCGGTCTCGCTCACCTTGTCCGGCAGCAGGATGGCGGACAGCGCCGGCGAGACGGTGAAGGTGGCGAGGAGCCCGCCGGCGATGGCATAGGCATATGTCCGCGCCATCGGCCCGAAGATGTGGCCTTCCACACCCGACAGCGTGAAGAGCGGCAGGAAGCCTGCGATGATGATCGCCGCCGAGAAGAAGATCGCCTGGTTGACCTCGACCGCGGCATTGAGGATGGGCGCGAAGGTGCGCCGGAGCGAGGCGGGAATGCGTTCGAATTTCAGGGGATTGATCGTCGAGCGGCGAGATTCCGCCTCGACCAGGTGGCGGAAGATATTCTCCACCATGATCACCGTGGCATCGACGATGAGGCCGAAATCGATGGCGCCGACCGACAGAAGATTGGCCGAATCGCCGCGCAGCAACAGGATGATGATGGCGAAGAAGAGCGCGAAGGGAATGGTCGTGGCGACGATCAGCGCGCTTCGGAGGTTGCCGAGGAAGATCCATTGCACGGCAAAGATCAGGAGGATGCCCACCACCATGTTGTGCAGCACGGTGTGGGTGGTGAGCTTGATGAGCTCGGTACGGTCGTAGATCTTCTGGATCCGGACGCCGGGCGGCAGGATGCCGCCGGCATTGATCTTCTCGACCTCGGCTTCGACGCCCTTCAAGGTCGGCGTGCTTTCCGCACCCCGGCGCATCAGCACGATGCCCTGGACGACATCGTCATCGTCATCCTCGCCCGCGATGCCGAGCCGCGGTTCATGGCCGATGCTCACGGTCGCGACATCGCCCAGCAGCACCGGCGTGCCGTTGCTCGCGGTCAGCATGGTGTTGCGCATCTCATCCATGGAATGGATGAGCCCGATGCCGCGCACCACGGCCGCTTGCGGGCCGAAATTCACGGTCTGGCCGCCGGCATTGACGTTGCTGTTGTTCAGCACCTGGATGACCTGCGGCAGGCTCAGCCCGTATTCGGTGAGCTTGGGCAGATCGACGGTCACATCATAGGTCTTGGTCTTGCCGCCCCAGCCCGAGACATCGACCACGCCGGGCACCGCCTTGAAGCGCCGTTCCAGCACCCAATCCTGCAAGGTCTTGAGATCGGTCACGGAATAGCCCGGCGGGCCGACCACGCGATAGCGATAGATCTCGCCGATCGGGCTTTCGGGCGAGATCTGCGGGGTCGCACCGTTCGGCAGATTGCCCAGCTGAGTCAGCTGATTGATGACCTTTTGCTCGGCTTCCTCATAGGTGAAGTCGTAGGTGAACTGGATCTTCACGTCGGAGAGGCCGAACAGCGAGATCGTCCTGACCGAGGTCACATGCTGGATGCCGGCCAGCTGGATCTCGATCGGGATCGTGATGTAGCGCTCGATCTCCTCGGCCGACTGGCCGGTGCTCTGGGTCACCACTTCGACCAGCGGCGGCACCGGGTCGGGATAGGCTTCGATATTGAGTTTCAGGAAGCTCGCGATGCCCGCGCCGAACAGGAACAGCGTCAGCACGACGATGAGAATCCGCTGGCGCAGGACGAAATCGATCAGCCGGTTCATGAATATCTACCGTTTTGGCTGGTCAGCTGGCGTCGGCGGCGCGGTCGATGAAGAGCGCGCCGCTCGTCACGATCTTCTCGCCCGGCGTCAGGCCCGACTGGACCTCGACCATGCCGTGGGCGACCCGCCCGATCTTGATCTCGCGCAGCGCCACCAGCCCGTCATCGCGGGCGACCCAGACATGGGCCGCCTCGCCCTCATAGAGCACCGCACTGTCGGGAACGGCGGGGGCGGATGTCGCATCGCCGGTGATGATGCTGAAGCTTGCGAACATCTCGGGCTTCAAGGCGCCGTCGGCATTCTCGACCTCGGCCCGGACGGGCAGGCGGTGCGTGTTCGAATCGACCGAGGGGGCGACCCAGCTCAGCCGCGCCTTGAAGACCCGGTCGGGAAAGGCGAGCACCTTGACCTCGACCGGCTCGCCGACGCGCACCGAGGGCGCATCGGCCTCGCGCACATTGGCGATCAGCCACACGGTCGACAGGTCGCCGATCGAATAGACCGGGTCGGAGGCGGCCGCCTGGATATATTGGCCGAGCCCGACCTGACGCATGATGACCGTGCCGCCGATCGGCGCCGACACGACCGCTTCGGCGCTGATCTTGTTGGAGGTCTCGAGCTGCGCTACCTCCTTGTCGTCCTTGCCCAGGATGTGCAGGCGATTGCGCACCGCGCCGAGGCTCACCTCGGCCGTGCGCAGATTGGATTGCGCCGTCGCGAGATCAGCCTGAGCCTGCTGCCAGTCCTTGCGGGCGCCGGCGTCCGCCTGGAACAGATCCTGCTGCCGCTTCTCGTTGATGGTCGCGACATTGAGCTGGGCCTTGGCGGCACTCTCGGCGGCGATCGCGGACAGCAGGTCGTTCTGGCCCTGAACGAACTCGCTCGCCGCGAGCGCGAAGAGCGCCTGGCCTTGCTTCACCCGATCGCCGGGCCGCGCGATCAGCCGCGTGACGCGGCCGGAGAAGGGCGAGAACACCGGCGTGGTCAGATCGTCGTCGATGGCGATCTTGCCGTCGGTCTGGTCGGCGTCGCTGAAGCTCCACGTCTCGACCTTTGCGAGCTTCAGGGCCGAGAATTGCTGCGGCGTCGGCCGGAAGGTGCCGGGGGGATCGGACGGCGCCCCAGCAGGCTGCTCCGGCTTCGAGGCCAAGCCGCGCATGGCCGGCGCCACGATGAAGATCAAGCCGACCAGAACCGCGAGCCCGCCGAGAATGATCCATTGCGTGCGCGCGGCGAGCGCCCGGGCGGGACTGGCACGGCGGTTGGAGGCGGATTTGGCGTTCGGCAGCGAGTTGGGCATGGTCGGTACTCTCGAATAGGCTCCGTCCGGATCTCCGGGCGGCCCAAAGCTGGTCTGCGTACGGGACGTATCGGACGGGACCCGCCATGCGGAGCCCGCCTATAGCGCGCTAAATCAACAATAACATCGAGAAACGATGACGTAAGGTCGCTCGAAGAATGCAATTCTCATAAAGAAAACGTGCAGTGCGTAACTCGTATTTCTCTTGACTGTCCAAATATAAGGCAGGGCGAATGTATAGCGAAACAACCTTACAAGCACCTGAACCGAGGCTTTCAGGACGAGGCCAAGCGCGCTAGGATCAGGTGACTTAATTGCAGACGGCTGGTGTGCTGTATGAGATTGTTGCTCGTCGAGGATAACGATCGGCTGTCCGCGCTGCTCACCAGCAGCCTGGGTGCCGCCGGCTTCGAGGTCGATCTGGTATCGACCGCGGCCGATGCGGCGGCTGTGCTCGCCAGCACGCAATATCCGGCGGTCGTGCTCGATCTGGGCCTGCCCGACCAGGACGGAATCGAGCTTTTGCGCGAGATTCGGGCGCGCGGCGACGCCACGCCGATACTGGTGCTGACCGCGCGCAGCGGGCTCCAGGACCGCGTCAAAGGGTTGCAGCTGGGGGCGGACGACTATCTCGGCAAGCCTTTCGCGCTCGAAGAGCTGGTCGCCCGCCTGCAGGCGCTGCTGCGGCGCCCGGGCAATCTGCTGGGCCAGGTGCTGACCGCGGGCAATTTGTCGCTGGACACCGAGGCGCGCCAGGCCTTCGTCGCCGGCCAGCCCCAGACCATGTCGGCGCGCGAGATCACGGTGCTCGAGCTTCTGATGCGGCGCGCCGGCCGGGTCGTGCCGAAGAAGCTGGTCGAGGATCAGCTGTTCGGCCTCGCCGGCGAGGTCGGCTCGAACGCAGTCGAGGTCTATATCCACCGCCTGCGCAAGCAGCTGACGGAGGCCGGCGCCAATGCGCTCATCCACACGGTGCGCGGTGTGGGCTACATGATCATGGCCGGAAAATAGCGGATGGGCGTCGGCTCCATCATCTCGCGGATCGTCAATCTGCATCTGCTGGCGATCGGCATCACCTCGATCCTGATGCCGCTGGCGCTCTACGCCATGCTGAGCACCGCCGCCGAGGATCTCCATCACCGCGCACTCGGCGATCAGGCGGCGGAGCTGGCGCAATATCTCGCCGTGATGCCGGACGGCACCATCAAGCTCGATCTGCCGCCGCGCGTCCGCGACCTTTATTCCGAAAGCTACGGGCGCTATGAATATGCCGTCCTCGATGCGACGGGGGCAGCACTCTTCTCCTCCTATGGCGGTGTGGCGCCCGTCGCCGGGCTCGGCCGGCTGCCGCCCCAGCCGCGCTTCTTCCAGCGCCAGGTCGGCGCCAAGCTGCTCTACGGCGCGATCTTTCCCGAGCTGGTTTCGAGCCGCAAGCTGTGGATCCAGGTGTCGGAGGATCTCGAGCATCGCGACGTGCTCATCGACGATATCGTGGCCGATTTCTTCGGCGATGTCGGCTGGGTCACGATCCCGATCCTGGCGGCGCTGCTCATCATCGACATCGTGATTTTCCGCCGCGTGCTGCGGCCGGTCGTGGAATCCTCGGCACTCGCCGCCAATATCGGCCCGGCGCGCACCGATGTGCGCCTGCCGACAGAGGGCATGCCGCGCGAGATCGTGCCGCTGGTCCTGGCGGTCAATCAGGCGTTCGACCGGCTCGAGGAGGGGTTCCGCATCCAGCGCGAATTCACGGCCGACGCCGCGCACGAGCTGCGCACGCCGCTCACTATCCTCCGCACGCATATCGACATGCTGGAGGATCAGGCGATCGCGGAGGCGCTCAGGCGCGACATCGCGGGCATGAGCCGGATCGTCAACCAGCTGTTCGACATCGCAGAGCTGCAGACGCTGGTGGTCGAGCCGGGCGAGTGCGCCGATCTGGCACTCGTCGCAGCCGAGGTGGCGAGCTATCTGGCCCCACTCGCGGTGCGGGCCGACAAGCAGATCGGCGTCACCGGTGCGGAAGGCGAGATCTGGGTCGCCGGCAAGGCCGAGGCGCTGTTCCAGGCGCTGCGCAATCTCGGTGAGAACGCGCTCAGCTATACCCCACCCGGCACGGCAGTCGAGTTCGAGCTCGACCCGCACGGTGCCGTGGCCGTCCTCGATGCTGGTCCGGGCGTGCCCGAAGCGATCCGTTCGCTGATCTTTCGCCGCTTCTGGCGCGCCGATCGGCGCCGGACGGAAGGCGGCGGGCTCGGCCTCGCCATCGTGGCGCGCATCGCGGAGGCGCATGGCGGCACGGTCACGGTGACCGATCGGCCCGGCGGGGGTGCTAAGTTCGTCCTGCGGCTGGTGCCGGTCGAAAGGCGGCCTCCGGAGAGGCCGCCCCTCGAGGCACCGCCGCGTCACCAGGACGTCAGGGTGCCGCATGCGCCGGAGACTGCGCGGTAAGGTTCTGAGGCGCGATCGACTTGCGATCGAGCAGCGACTGGACCGCCTCCACGCGGCGCAAGGCCGCGTCATTGCGCCCGACATCGCAATCTTCGACCGCGTGCCGAATCTCGGTGCGCATATAGCGGATATCGCTGCCGCTATTTTCGTGGCCGTTGCGCCCGAGCACGACTGCTTCCATCGGCTTCGACGCCTCCGGATAGCCGATCGCATCCCATTCGGCGCCGAGCGACTTGACGGCGTCGCGGCAGGAGAGCGGAGCGGACTCCGCTGCCCGGCTGTAGATGGCCATCACGCCGAGGACGAGAATGATGGCGGTTATCCGGAGGATGAGATCCGGGATCGAGGGTTTGTACATGATGTTTCTCTGAGGGTTTAGGGGCTAGAAGTGCAGGATCGCGTCAGCCGCGAAGAGCACGGTGTAGTTCTTGTTCGGCGCGATACCGGCGTTCGAGTTGCCGTTAAAGGCCTTGGCGTCGATCGACCGGTCCCAGTCGATTTCAGGGCGAACCTCGAGCTGAGGCGAGAACCAGTGCTGCCAGCCGAGGCCGAAATTGACGTAGGTCGCCTTGGTGCCCGTCCGCTGCCCTTCCTCGTCGTCATAGAACTCCGGACGGAACGAGAAATTGTCGAGCGGCGTCGGCTGATAGTTCAGATAGGCGACCGTGCCGATCGCGTTGGCGCGGCAGGACAGCGTCGCGGCGCTGTGGCAATTGGCCAGGTTCGGCGCGTTGAACGGAATGTACTGCGGAGAGAACGGCGTGCCGCCATCGGCCACGGCTGCGGTCACGACCGGGTTGTTGAGGTTCGGCACATGATCCTGCCACAGATCGTAGAACTCGTAGGACAGGTGCCACTTGTCATTGAATTTATGGTAGTAGGTGAAACCGTACCATTGCAGGTTGTTATAGCCGTAGGTGCCGCTGTTGATGGCGTCGGCGCAGGGATAGATGTTGTCGTTGCCGTCGTTCCAGGTGTAGCGGACACAGGCGGTGAGCGACGGCTGCGCGCCGGGGTCCTTGTAGAAGGTGTCGCCGGGAAAGAGCGGGTTCGGGTCCGGATTGTTGACCCGCTGATTGAGGTGGCCGAGCGTGGTCTCGCTGCCGACGCTGACACCCAGCTGCACCATCAGGTTCTTGGTGACGGCCAGCGTCGCCTGGATTCCTTCGTTCGTGTAATTGTCGAAGGAATAAGTCATCGAGTGCGTGTACATGTAGTTGTTCGGCGCCAGCTGCGCCTCGATGTCGGGCAGCGCTATATAGCGCCCGGCGCGCAGCAACAGGCCATCGGCGACGAACGGGATGTAGAGCTCGCCATACAGCATCGGGAAGTCATAGCCGTTGACCTTGTTGTCCTTGAGCAGCTGGTAGCTGGCGAGGCCGTACGAGGTCGTATAGCGGTAGTTCTCGCCGTAGATGGCCGAGAGCCGCATGCCCCAATCGACATGGTCGGTCTGCACCGTGTCGGGGAAGCGGTCGAGGTAGAAGACGAGCTGGTCGAGCTCGACGGTATTCGGCGTGTAGGTATAGGCGATCGGCGCATTGCCGCCCGGCCTGGTCGTGTTGCTGCTGACGTTGGCGCCGACATCGAGCCAGCCATAGACCTGGAAGTTATTGTCGGCGAGCCATTGGCCGACGGAGTTGTTGCTCATCGCCGCCATGAAAGGGCTGTCGACCGAGCCGGGCCGGGTCACGCCGATCGCGGTCGTGCCGCCATAGGGCCACTCCGTGAAGGGCATGGGCGGTGTCGATTCCGGTGTCGCCGGCCAGTCATCGCGCCGCGAGGCGGGCGCATTGGGATCGCTCGGCGCCGCCGCCTGGCCCCATTCGAGCTTGTAGTAGTTGAGGAAGCGCGTGGCGAAATCGTCGCCCAGATAGGCGTCGAGGCAGCCATAGTTGGTATAGGGATCGGCCGGCTTGCCGTCCGTGACCGGGCAGGAATCCTCGGCCCGGGCCGGGCTGGCGCCGACGCTTAGAGCCAGCGCGCCGACGCCGAGCAGCAGCTGCCCCAGGACGATCCGAGAAAGGACGCGAGGGCGGGTCGGTCGAACGGCCCGGCCGCGAGGTTCCGTGGTCGAAGGCAAAAGCCCTGTCATTTCATCATTCCCCTGTTTCTTGGCGAGCGCAAGCATTCCGGCAGACATCAATTTGCCGGTCAGCTCGCGCGATGTATTGATCGGGCCGAGATCAGCCCTTCCGGTGTCTTGTCAGAGTTTCGTCATGCGCGTTTCATTTAGAGTCATCGTTTTCCTGTCACGCTCTGCACGAGATGTGCCAGATCAGTAAGATTACCGTAAATATATTCGCTTTATATGGTCGAGTTGGTGAGTGTTTATTTGTGCCGTTCAAAACAATCTGAAATATTCATTATCCTTTTATGCTTGATCCGGGCGTGATTGAAATTTAGCGGGCTGCCGACTGCAATTTAGGCGGCCGAGCTGCTAGCTGATCGGGGCGACCAGCCGATAGCCGATGCCGGATTCGGTGCGGATGATCTCGCTCCGGCTGGCCTGATCGCCGAGCTTCTGCCTAAGCGCGCGGATATAGACGCGCAGATACTGCACGTCGTCGGTCCGGTTCGGTCCCCAGATGCGGTTGAGGATGATGTCGTGGGTCAGCACCTTGCCGGCATGCTCGGCCAACAGGCTCAATATGTCGTACTCGGTCGGCGACAGCTTGATGTCCTGCTCGGCGCGGCTCACCCGGCGATTGACCAGGTCGATCGCCAGGTCGCCCAGCCGCAGCAGCGGGCGCGTGCCTTGCGCCTGATAGCGATGGCGCAGTGCCGTCCGGATGCGGGCGACCAGCTCAGCCATGCTGAAGGGCTTGGTCACATAATCATCGGCACCGAGCTCGAAGGCCTTGACCGTGCAGGCCTCGTCGTCCAGCGCCGACAGGATGATGATCGGCAGTTCCGATTGGCGGCGGACCTCTTCCACCACCTCCAGGCCGCCGCGATCCGGTAGGCCCAGATCGAGCAGCATGAGATCGCACTCCTCGGCGAAGGCGAGCGCCAGCCCGTCGGCCGCATTCGTCGCCTCGATGATGTGGAAGCGCTGCGCCGACAGGCCGGTGCGCAGCAGGCGCTGGATCTGCGGCGCGTCATCGACGACGAGAAGATTGATCTGGCTAGAGGACATGGGGCTCGCTCGCGCGATTGAGCGTCAAGGTGAAGGCGGCGCCCCGCCGGTCCGTCCGGTTGGCGGCGGCGATGGTGCCGCCCATCGCCGTGGCGAAGCCGCGGCAGATCGCGAGCCCCAGGCCTGTGCCGGGCTCGCCGCCGGAAGCGAAGCGGGTGGCGCGATCGAAAATGGCGTCCAGTGCCAAGGCGGGAATGCCGGCACCCTCGTCGCCGACGGAGATCTCGACCCTGGAATCGTTGGTCAGCACCTCGATAGCGATCTCGGTCCCGGCCGGGGCATATTTGCCGGCATTGTCGAGCAGGTTGAAGAGCAGCTGCTCGAGCAGCGTGAAGCTCGCCGTTACGAAGATCGGTGCGTCCGGCAGCCGCACATCGAGCCGATGGTGGGGTATCAGCGGCTCTGCGCGGGAGAGGGCAGCGCTGACCGCCTCGTCGAGCAGAACGCTATCGAGCTGAATGTTGAGTGCCCCCGATTCGAGCCGGGTCATGTCGAGCAGATTGCCGACATGGCGGTCCAGCCGTTCGGCCTCGCCCTCGGCCGTCGCGATCAGCGTGGCGCGGGTCTCGGCATCGAAATGGTCGCCATAGCTGCGCAAGCTCGTCAGCGCGCCGATGATATAGGTCAAGGGGGTACGCAGATCATGCGAGACGGAGGTCAGGAGCGCGCTTCTCAGCCGCTCGGTCTCGGCCTGCAACCGCGCGCTTTCGACCGTTTCGGCCAGCCGGATCCGCGCGATCGCGGTCGCCGCCTGATCGGCCAGTGCCTCCAGCAGCGCGCGATTCGACGGCGTCAGCCGCGCTCGCGGCACGATGCGCGCGACGCCGATGGCACCCTCCTGGCCGCGCAGCGGCAGCAGCAGCGAAGCACCGGCGATGGCGGGCTCGCTCCGGCGCCAGCAGGCGAGCGCCGCAGCCATCTCCTCCGCATCGAGCGGCCGGATGGGGGCGCTTGCGGCGGCGCTGGCGAGCCGGCCTTGCTCGGGCAGCAGGATCTCGGCATCGGACTCGACGGCTTCGGCCAGCTGGCCCGCGGTCATGTCGAGCAGCTCCTCGAGCGCGCCGATGCCGACGACCTTGCGGCTGAACGCATAGAGGGCCGAGATGATATGGAAGCGCTGGTCCAGATGCTCGGTCTGGCGCCGTGTCTCTGCGGCCAGGCTCGAAACGATGAGGGCGGCCGCCAGCAGGCAGATCAGCGTCACCGCGTCGCTCGGATTGGCGATGCTGAAGCTGTAGACCGGCGGCAGGAAGAAGAAATCATAGACGGCAACGCTGAGGGCGGAGGCCGTGACCGCGGGCCACATTCCGAGGCGCAGGGCCGCGAACATCACGGCCATCAGCAGCACCAGCGCCACGTCATGAACGGAGGCGAAGCGCTCCAGCGGATAGCCGATGGCGGCGGCGACAAGCACGCTCGCGGCCGCCGCAGCATGGGTCAGCGCCGGCCGGCGACACCGGGCCAGCCGGTCGGCAGCGTCTTGCAGGACACTGCGGACGCGCGGGGTCGGCCAGGCACTCACGATCGCGGCATCGCCACTAGGCCTGGCCGAGCCGCCGAGCCCGCTCCATTCATCCGCTGCCATCATTCTGACTGTCGAAAACCACGAGGCCAGCATCGCTGCTACCATCTGCTTTGTTGCGTATGGCTGAGTGCCAGGTCAAGGAAAGGTCTAAATTTATATTGAAAACTTATGGAATGAATTCAGTTCCTATACGGAATTACACAATATATTTATGAGGGGGGTGATTATTTTTATTATATATTTATAGTGAGAGCGGGCGGGATGGCCGGTCCAGGCAGATGGGGCAATGTTGTCCCAGTACCTTCGCGCAGCGCGGCATGCGGCCAGTGCCCGATCGTGGGCGTGACCCTACCTGTACTTAGCCGTCCGGGTCGAGTGCTGACCAATCTGCAATGACGTGGAATAAAAAATCCATACTTACCTCGGTCTGGCTTCGTCAAAATTCGATATTCCTATTTCCGGTCTCCTCAGAATCGCTCCTCCAATGAGCTGGTTGGTCCGATACCAAATTTTCACGGGATTTTTATTCTCGACGAATAGGCGAAGCGTGGATTTTTTATCCGAGGCACCCTTAATCTCTGGGGTCGACTGGGTCGTAGCCTTGCCCCCTCACCGCCTTCGGAGGCCATTCAATGTTCGATTTGATCTGGCTCGCCCTCATGCTGGGGCTGTTCGGCCTCGGCATTGCCTATCTCGTCGCCTGCGACAGAGTCTGAGGAACCACCATGCTGTTCGACTACATACTCGGCGGCGCCGTCTCGATCGGCCTGATGGCCTATCTGATCTACGCGCTGATCAATCCCGAGCGATTCTAGGGATACCGCCCCATGACACTGAACGGCATCGCCCAGATCGCCATCTTTTGCGTTCTGGTCATCGCGCTGACGCGGCCCTTGGGCCTCTATATGACGCGAATCTTCAACGGCGAGCGCACCTTCCTCTCCCCCGTTCTGCGCCCGATCGAGCGCGGCCTTTATGCCATCTCCGGCATCAAGGAAAGCGAGGAGCAGGATTGGCTCATCTATGGCGCCGCCATGCTGATCTTCAACCTCGTTTGCGCGCTCCTGCTCTACGCCATGCTGCGGCTGCAGGATGTGCTGCCGCTGAATCCGCAGGGTCAGTCGGCGCTCGCCCCCGATCTCGCCCTCAACACGGCCATCAGCTTCGTCACGAACACGAACTGGCAGTTCTATTCGGGCGAGACGACCATGAGCTATCTGTCGCAGATGCTCGGTCTCACCGTGCACAACTTCGTCTCGGCCGCGACCGGCGTGGCGCTGGCGATGGCGCTCATCCGCGGCTTCGCGCGGCGCTCGGCCAAGACGCTCGGCAATTTCTGGGTCGATCTCACCCGCTGCTCGCTCTATGTCCTGCTGCCGATCTGCGTGGTCTACGCGCTGTTCCTGGTCTGGCAGGGCGTGCCGCAGACGCTGGGCGCCTATGTCGATGCGACGACGCTCGAAGGGGCGAAGCAGACCATCGCCGTCGGCCCCGTCGCCTCGCAAGAGGCGATCAAGATGCTGGGCACCAACGGCGGCGGCTTCTTCAACGCCAACTCGGCGCATCCCTTCGAGAACCCGACGGCGCTCACCAACCTCATCCAGATGATCTCGATCTTCGCGATCGGGGCGGCCTTGACCAACGTCTTCGGCCGGATGGTCGGCAATCAGCGGCAGGGCTGGGCGCTCTTCGGCGTCATGGGCATCCTGTTCCTGGCCGGCGTGTTCGTGATGTATCCGGTCGAGGCCGGCGGCAATCCGCAATTTGCGGCATTGGGCATCGACCAGGCGGCGAGCAGCCTGCAAGCGGGCGGCAATATGGAAGGCAAGGAGGTCCGGTTCGGCATCGCCAACTCCGCCCTCTTCGCCACCGTCACCACCGATGCTAGCTGCGGCGCCGTCAACACTGCCCATGACAGCCTGATGCCGCTCGCCGGCATGATCCCGATGATCAACATCCAGCTGGGCGAGATCATCTTCGGCGGTGTCGGATCCGGCCTCTACGGCATGCTGCTCTTCGCCATCATCGCGATGTTCGTGGCCGGCCTCATGGTCGGGCGCACGCCCGAATATGTCGGCAAGAAGCTCGAGAGCCGCGAGGTCAAGATGAGCATTCTCGCCATCCTGATCCTGCCGGTCTCGATCCTGGGCTGGACCGCGATCGCCGCCGTTCTGCCCGACGGCACGGCCACGCTCGGCAACACGGGTCCGCACGGCTTCAGCGAGATCCTCTACGCCTTCACCTCGGCCACGGGGAACAACGGCAGTGCCTTTGCAGGATACGGTGGGAACACCTTCCTCAACATTACCATGGCCTGCGCCATGTTCATGGGCCGCTTCCTGATGATCGTGCCGATGCTCGCCGTCGCGGGCTCGCTCGCGTCGAAAAAGATCGTGCCGGCCTCGGCCGGCACCTTCCCGACCGACAATGGCCTGTTCGTCGCCCTCTTGGTCGGCGTCGTCCTCATCATCGGCGGCCTGACCTTCTTCCCGGCATTGGCCCTCGGCCCTGTGGTCGAGCATCTCGCCATGCATGCCGGCACTCTCTACTGATCCGGAGCGCTCGATCATGTCTTCTATCGCTGAGCCGATCCGGCACGATCGCCGTTCGAGCTCGATCTTCGACACCAGCATCCTGGTGCCTGCCATCGGCGCTTCCTTCCGCAAGCTCGATCCGCGCACGCTCATCCGCAATCCGGTGATGTTCGTGGTCGAGACGGTGGCGGCACTCACCACCGTCATCCTGGTCCGCGACCTTGCTTTCGGCATGGGCAACATCCTGTTCGAGAGCCAGATCGCGCTCTGGCTCTGGTTCACGGTGCTCTTCGCCAATTTCGCCGAGGCCGTCGCCGAAGGGCGCGGCAAGGCGCAGGCCGAGGCGCTCAGGAAGACCCGGACCGAGACGACGGCGAAGAAGCTCGCCAGCGTCTCCGACCCCACCTTCCAGGTCGTCCCGGGCCTGTCGCTCCGCGCCGGCGATTTCGTGCTGGTCGAGGCGGGCGAGCTCATCCCGTCAGACGGCGAGGTGATCGAGGGCGTGGCCTCCATCGATGAATTGGCCATCACCGGCGAATCGGCCCCGGTCATCCGCGAAAGCGGCGGCGACCGCTCGGCCGTCACCGGCGGTACGCGCGTGCTGTCGGACTGGCTCAAGGTCCGCATCACGGCCAGCGCCGGCTCCACCTTCCTCGACCGGATGATCGCGCTCGTCGAGGGCGCCTCGCGGCAGAAGACGCCGAACGAGATCGCCCTCAACATCCTGCTCATCGGCATGACCCTCATCTTCGTGCTGGCGACGGTGACGATCCCCAGCTTTGCCGCCTATGGCGGCGGTGCCGTCTCGGTCGTGATCCTGGTGGCGCTCTTCGTGACGCTGATCCCGACCACGATCGGAGCGCTGCTCTCCGCCATCGGCATCGCCGGCATGGACCGCCTCGTGAAGTTCAACGTGCTCGCCATGTCCGGCCGTGCCGTCGAGGCCGCGGGCGATGTCGACACGCTGCTGCTCGACAAGACCGGCACGATCACGCTCGGCAACCGTGTCGCCAGCGAGTTCGTGCCGCTGCCGGGCGTCGCCCCGCAGGATCTCGCCGATGCCGCGCAGCTTGCGAGCCTCTCGGACGAGACGCCGGAAGGCCGCTCGGTCGTGGTGCTCGCCAAGGAGAAATACGGTATCCGTGCCCGTGAGATGGGGCCCTTGAAGGCGCAGTTCATTCCCTTCTCGGCCCAGACCCGCATGAGCGGCATCGATGTCGAGGGCAGCTCGATCCGCAAGGGTGCCACCGACGCGGTCATCGCCTGGGTGCGCCAGATCAACAAGAACCCGGTCCTGGCCTTCCCGCGCGAGCTCGAGCAGGCGGTCGAGCGCATCGCCAAGTCCGGCGGCACGCCGCTCGCGGTCGCCAGGGACGGCCGCATGCTGGGCGTCATCCATCTGAAGGACGTCGTCAAGGGCGGCATCCGCGAGCGCTTCGCGGAGCTCCGGCAGATGGGCATCCGCACTGTCATGATCACCGGCGACAATCCGCTGACCGCGGCCGCGATTGCGGCGGAATCGGGCGTCGATGATTTCTTGGCGCAAGCGACGCCGGAAGCGAAGCTCCGCCTCATCCGCGAGGAGCAGGCCAAGGGCAAGCTCGTCGCCATGTGCGGCGACGGCACCAACGACGCTCCGGCCTTGGCCCAGGCCGATGTCGGTGTCGCGATGCAGACCGGCACCATGGCGGCGCGCGAGGCCGGCAACATGGTCGATCTCGACAGCGATCCGACCAAGCTCATCGAGATCGTCGGCATCGGCAAGCAGCTGCTGATGACGCGCGGTGCCCTCACCACCTTCTCGATCGCCAATGATGTGGCGAAATACTTCGCCATCATTCCGGCCATGTTCCTGGCCTTCTATCCGCAGCTGGGCGCCTTGAACATCATGCGGCTCGGCACGCCCCAGAGCGCCATCCTGTCGGCGATCATCTTCAATGCGCTGATCATCATCGCCTTGATCCCGCTGGCGCTCAAAGGCGTGCGCTATCGGCCGAGCTCGGCCCAAAGCCTGCTGGCCCGCAACATCCTGATCTATGGCGTCGGCGGCGTGATCATCCCCTTCGTGGGCATCAAGGCCATCGACATCCTGGTCAATCTCTTCGGCCTCGCCTGAGGACACCATCATGCTCAAGCAATTCCGCCCCGCCATCACGCTCCTCGTGGCGTTCACCATCCTCCTAGGGGTCATCTATCCGCTCGCCATCACCGGCGTGTCGCAAATGCTGTTCCCGCGCCAGGCCGAAGGCAGCCTGATCGAGCACGACGGCAAGGTGATCGGCTCGTCGCTCATCGGCCAGAGCTTCGCCGCCGACAAATATTTCCACGGCCGCCCCTCGGCGACCGTCGAGCCCGATCCGGCCGATGCGACCAAGACCGTGCCGACACCTTATGCCGCCGACAATTCCAGCCCGTCCAATCTCGGGCCGACCTCGCAGGCGCTGATCGATCGGGTCAAGACCGACACGGCCGCCTTGAAGGCCGAGAAGAATGCGCCGGTGCCGGTCGATCTCGTCACGGCGTCGGGCAGCGGGCTCGATCCCGACATCACCCCGGCCGCGGCCGTCTTCCAGATCGATCGCGTCGCCAAGGCGCGCGGCATGTCGCCCGACGCGGTCCGCGCCATCGTCGCCAAGACGGCCGAAGGCCGGGCACTCGGCGTATTGGGCGAGCCGCGCGTCAATGTGCTGGCGCTCAATCTGGCGCTCGACGCAGCGCAATCGGGCAAATAGGCGAGGCGAGGGGGAGCAGGCGTACGGAGCATGATCGCATTGGCTGGAAGCCAGCCAATGCGTGAATCATGCTCTAAACATATGATGAAAGACGGATTCACGGAGTGAGTGGAATCGTTATGCGATTCCACTCACTCCGATCCGGCTCTTGTCGGGAATCTGGCCTTCCAGCCCCGATCGGTGCTAAGCAACGGCCAAACAGTCTCGGAGTACCCGGCCCGTGCGCCTGCTGCGTCTCGTTCCCGACAACACCAAGATCCCGTTCATGCGGGGCCGGTTCGTCGGCGTCATCACGTCTGCGATCCTCAGCATCGCGTCGATCATCCTGTTCATCAATCCGGGGCTCAATTACACGATCGATTTCCGCGGCGGCGTGCTGACCGAGCTCCGGTTCCAGAACGACGTCGATGACGCCAAGCTCCGCGCGGCCTTCGGCGAGCTCCATCTGGGCGACGTGCTGGTCCAGCAATTCGGCTCCTCGCGCGATGCGCTCGTGCGCCTCACCACGAGTGCCGACGCCAATACGATCCGGCCCGAGGTGCAGGCGGTGCTCGACAAGAATTTCCCCGGGACCGAAATCCGCCGGCTCGAGGTGGTGGGCGCCAAGGTCTCGAGCGACCTCACCAATGCCGGACTCGAGGCGACAGCCCTGGCCCTCGTCGGCATCCTCGCCTGGGTCTGGTTCCGCTTCGATTGGCAGTTCGGCGTCGGGCTCGTGACGACGCTGGTGCTCGATGCCACCAAGACGATCGGCTTCTACGCCGTGACCCAGCTGCCCTTCGACCAGGATGCGCTGGCGGCCGTGCTGATCCTGATCGGCTTCTCGGTCACGGACAAGGTCGTGGTGTATGACCGCATCCGAGAAAATCTGCGCAAATTCAAGACAATGCCGCTGCGCGAGGTGATCGACCTCTCGATCAATCAGACGCTCTCGCGCACGGTCGCGACCTCGCTCACCGTGCTGCTTTCGATCCTGCCGCTCGCGATCATCGCCACCGGCTCGGTGCAGTTCTTCGCCATCACCATGGTGTTCGGCATCGTCGTCGGCACCTGGTCCTCGATCTTCATCGCCTCGCCGATCCTGCTCTTCCTCGGCCAGAAACGCCTCCGCCGCGGCGACACGGCCCCCAAGGGGGCAGCCACGACGACGGCGGGGTGAGGTCAGAGGTGGCGGCTGGGGTCCAGGCGGACGTGCGGGATACGCACGATCTCGATGCCGCTGTCGTACCGGCGATAGAAGAGCTGATGCGAGGCTGCGACGTATTTGAAATAGCCTCGCCGTAGCTCGGGGCAAGGGCGGCCGATCGCTGGATTTGACGCTATCGCCTCGAAATGTTCGTTGAGGCGGACAATGTAGGCGTCGGCTTGCTGTTCATCCCAGCGTCCCGCCGTCCATTCCCAGATCTCGATAAGATCGCGCCGCGCTCGGACAGAGAGAACGTACCTGCTCATCAGGATTTGGCCGCTCGAGCCGCCTTTCGTTCAGCGAGGAAGCTTTCCAAATCGAATGGTCCGGCCACACCGCTTTCCTCACCCTCGATGAGCGCCTGCCGGAGCGCCTCGAGCTTAGCCTCCTGCTCTTCAAGCAATCGCAGACCGGCGCGCATGACGTCGCTGGCACTGCCATAGCGGCCCTGGACGACCATCGTGTCGATGAAATCGGTGAAATGATCACCGAGGCTAAATGACGTGTTCTTGCCTGCCATCGAAAACCTCCGCTTGGAGACTACCAAAAATTGGTAATTCCTGCCAGGCTCTGGTGAGTTGCGGCGTCGAGCACTAGGCGGCCTCGATCTCCGCGGCCTTCAGGTGGACGGGGCAGTGATCGGGCGGGCAGGCCTCCTCGTCACAGAGCCGGCAGATATGGTCGGCAGCGTCGGCGGCCTCCACCATCGACCGCAGCAGCGTTTCGGCGATCGTGTCCAACTGCCGGCACTGTTCCGGCGTCAGCCGATCGACGAGCTCGCCCATCATAACGCAGCGTGTCCGCACAATCGCCTTGGCGCGCTCGCGTCCAGCTTCGGTCAGGCTGAGGGCGATCGAGCGCCGGTCGGTACCGGTTTCGCTCACGACCAGTCCTTGAGCCTCGAGCTTGTCGACCAGCCGGACGGTGGCCGTGTGCGATAGGCCGAGCGCGCGGCTGAGTGCGTTGTTCGAGCAACCTTCGTAGAAGCCGATCACGTTCAAGGCCGCAGCAGCGGTGGTGGTCTCGTTCGGGTGGGTCCTGCCGAACCGGTCGAGCCGATCGGCAAGCTCGATGGTCAGGGCGCTCAGCAGATTGGCGGTTCTGAGTTTCGACATGGATGGATGATCTCCCATCTTGCGGCCGGTTGACATGGGCTTTCGAGCATTCTATTAAGTGCGTGCAACACGCACTTATATAAAAGAGGAAGCCGCCTATGATCAATACCCTTTGGGAAGCCCGCATCGCTCGGCTGGCCGGCGGCGTCCTCCGCTGGAGCCTCGTCCTGTTCTTCGTGGGGTTCGGCCTCTACAAATTCACGCCGCAAGAGGCGGCCGGCATAGCGCCCCTCATGGCGCACAGCCCGGTGCTGTTCTGGGTCGAGCCTTTGCTCGGCCTCCGCGGCGGGTCGGATCTGATCGGGACCATCGAGATCTCGCTCGGTGTTCTGATCGCGCTCCGCCACGTCGGGCCGCTGCTCTCGGCCTTCGGCAGCCTTGCCGCCTCGGCCGTGCTCCTGGTGACGCTGAGCTTCCTTTTCACCACGCCGGGCCTCGATCCGAACTCGTCCGATGCGGGCTTCCTAGCCAAGGATCTGACACTTTTCGGGGCGGCGTTGGCGACGGCGGCAGAGGCGTTCGCAGCCGCCCGCAGCCGCGAACTGCGCGGGGTCGGCGACGACGGTGCTGCTGTTCTCGAAGGGTGAGATCGGATCATGATGCCACCCTACGCGGATGGGAGCTCGCCTCTCGGCTTCTTGCCGGCGCGCTGGCTCGGCATCCTGACTGTGCTTGCCGCATGTCTTTGCGTCAGCGTCGGCTGGGTTTCGACAAAGTTCCTTCTGGCGGCGGTGCGGCCGTTGCCGGCCGCCTTCATTCAGCTCGCCGCCAGCACGGTGGTGGTCGTCGGCGCGGCGGCGGCGGCTGGGCGCCTGCCCCGCGGCCGCAGCGCCGTGATCATGGCGCTGCCTGGCCTGCTTCAGCCCGGGCTGGAGAATATCTTGGCTTTTCTCGGCCTCGCCCTGGCACCAGTCAGCGTCGAGGGCATCCTGTTCGCGCTCGAAGCCGTGCTCGTGGCGGTCCTGGCCTGGCCGTTCCTGGGTGAACGCCCGTCCCGCGGCACGATGCTGTCGATCGGTCTCGGCATTGCCGGTGTCATCATACTCTCGGCCGACGATACGTCCGACATTGCGGTACCGATTCTGGGCGTTGTCCTCATCCTCGTCGGCGTTCTCGCCGCGGCGCTCGATACCGTTATCAGTCGGGCGCTTGCGATCGACGGCGATCCGCTCGCGCTCACGGCGGTCGCCCACCTGGCCGGGCTGGCGACGATCGCGGCGGCGATTGCGGTCGCAGCACCGCAACCCTGGGCGATCCTGACGGATCCCGGCGCGATGACGGCGCTTATTCTCACCGGCATTCTCCTCAACGGTGCCGCGGCGTTTCTTTTCAACACGGCGCTGACCCGGACTTCGGCGGCCGAGGTCGCCGCGCTCTTTCCGGCGATATCGGTGTTCAACACCCTTGGCGGCTATATCTTTCTCGGCGAACGTTTGGCGCTGGTTCAGCTTCTGGGCGCTCTCCTCGTGATCATTTCGGTGCTACTCGTCGTCGGCCAGCGGCGTGCCAGGTAGGGGTGAAGGCGCTATGGTCGATCTGCTCGTAAGTTACCTGGAGATGATCGCGCCGCCCCAGAACGAGGTGCTCGCCGCCCCCTGCGATGGCGCTGCGATCGCGTGGGAGCGGCTGGCGCCCGAGCCCTATCTCGCCCTCTATCGCGCGGTCGGCGGACCGATGGATTGGGACGAGCGGCTGAGACTGCCGCCAGCCACGCTGCGGCGGCTGCTGGCCGATCCGGCGATGCATCTCTACATTCTGCGCCGTGACGGCGAAGCCGCAGGTTTATGCGAATTCGTTGGTGTCGGCGGTGCCGACATCGAGCTGACCAATTTCGGTCTGGTCCCAGCGGCGCAGGGCAGAAGGCTCGGCCCGTTTCTGCTCAATCACGCCCTGCGCGCGGTCTGGAGACATCGGCCGAAGCGGATCTGGCTCCATACCGATACCAACGATCACCCGAAGGCGATCGCTACCTATCAGCGGGCCGGATTTCGGATTTATGACCGGCGGATGGAATGCTTTCCGGACTGAGCCTCAGGACCCGATCAGCCCCAGCTGCGGGCTCGACGGCTCGGCATGGTCGCGTTTCGGAATACGGCCGGCGCCCCTGGCAAGGCGGCCGCCTTCGACGGCATGGCGCATGGCGCGGGCCATCGCGGTTGGGGATTCCGCCTTGGCGATGGCGGTCTGCAACAGCACCGCGGAACAGCCCAGCTCCATGGCGAGGCACGCATCCGACGCCGTGCCGATGCCGGCATCGAGGATGACCGGCACCGGCGAATGCCGGCAGATCCGCTCGATCGCCATCGGGTTGGCGATGCCCATGCCCGAGCCGATGAGCGAGCCCAGCGGCATGACCGCGGCACAGCCGAGATCGGCCAGCTTCCGCGCCGTCACCGGATCCTCGTTGGTATAGGGAAAGACCGCGAAACCGGCAGCCACCAGCTGCTCGGCTGCTTTCAGCAGCTGCTCGACATCGGGATAGAGCGTGTCGCGGTCGCCGATGAGCTCGAGCTTGACCCAATTGGTCTCGAGCGCCTCGCGCGCCAGCTCCGCCGTCAGCACCGCGTCGCGCACCGTGGCGCAGCCGGCCGTGTTCGGCAGCAGCCGATAGCGGCCGCCCAGCACGTCGAGCAGGCTTTCGCCATAGGAGTCGAGGCTGATGCGCCGGATGGACGCGGTCACGATCTCTGCACCGCCGGCCTCGAGTGCCGCCAGCATGGAGCGCTGGTTCGGATAGCCCGCGGTCCCCATCACTAGGCGCGAGCCAATGCTGGCGCCCGCGATCTCGAACCGGTCTGCCTCGTTCATCCCATCCATCTCAACCGCCCGCTACCGCCTTGATGATCTCGATTTCGTCGCCGGCTTCGAGCCGGGTCTCGGGCCAGAGGCGCCGCAG
Source organism: uncultured Alphaproteobacteria bacterium (assembly GCA_963762435.1). Classification (GTDB taxonomy): domain Bacteria; phylum Pseudomonadota; class Alphaproteobacteria; order ATCC43930; family CGMCC-115725; genus JAXDMU01. The sequence goes on from CAVXLN010000029.1 coordinate 355,944, forward strand.
CACGACCGCCCCGTTCCGCGCTACCGCGACGCCGCGCGCCTCGGCCGCGATGCCTTCCTCGGCCAGCAGGGACGCGATCGAGGTGCCGGCAAGGTGCCGCGCGATCCCGTTCACCTTGATGGTCGTCCCATCGCTCATAACGTTCCGCCTCCGAATCGATCGAGATGAAACGCTGCCATGCGGGTATCCTCCCGGCCCGATAGAATATATCCCGAGACAAGGGCCGCCGTCGCCGGCGTCAGCAGGATGCCGTTGCGGTGATGCCCGGTCGCCATGACCAGGCCGTCGATGCCGGTCGGCCCCAGGATCGGCATGTCGTCGGGCGAGCCGGGGCGGAAGCCCGTCCACATCTCCTGGATCGGCAACTCCTCGATGCCGGGCACCGTCCGCCAGGCATCGTCGAGCAGTCCCAGCACGCCGCCGGCGGTCAGGCTCGTGTCCCAGCCGCGCTCCTCGGTCGTGGCGCCGATCAGCAGCCTGCCATCGGCGCGCGGCACCAGATAGCAGCCTGCCCCCCAGACGACATGGCGGATCAGCGGCGCCTTGGGCGGCATGGCGAGCGCCAGCATCTGGCCCTTGATGGGCCGAACCGGCGGCCGGGCCTCGCGCGGCAACCCCTCGACCGCTCGGCTGGCGGCACCGGCCGCGATCACGACGCAATCGGCCGGATGAAAGCGGCCACCTTCGGCGACGCCGCGGACAGCGCCACCCTCGATCTCGACTGCCGCCTCGGCCTCGGTCACGAGATTGCCGCCGGCGCGCCGGAACGCCTCGGCCAGCGCGGTCCCGAGCAGCCGGTTGTCGGCCTGGTGGTCGTTCGGGCTCAGCACGCCTGCCACGATGGTGGCCGCGAGCGCCGGCTCGAGCGCGCGCGCGGCACTGCCGGAAAGCCATTCGAACTGGCCGCCCAGCCGCTGCTGGAACGCGATGCCGTGCTTGAGCTTCTCGGCCTGGTCGCGATTGAAGGCCACGACCAGCGTGCCGGTCCGGTCATAGCCGGCAGGCAAGCCGGATGCCGCTTCGAGCTCGGCCGCGAAACCCGGCCAGAGCGATTGGCTGTAGCGGCCGAGCGCGTAAAGCGGCTCCTCGGTCGGCTCCGCCTCGATGCCGGCAGCGAGCATCCCGGCGGCGGCCCAGGAGGCGCCGCGGCCTGGCGTGGGCCCACGCTCGAAGATGGTGACGGGTGCTCCGGCCTCAGCCAGGCGCCAGCCGATCGACAAACCGATCACGCCGCCGCCGATGATGGCGGTGCGCGGCCTGGTCGTCTTGGAATCCTCGAGAGAAACTGTTCGCATCCCGTGCATCCCTTCGCTGGCATGACCCAGAGCAGGTTCTATGGGTGTGATCTCAGCCGCCGGCCGCCGCCGGGGCACCCCATGACACGCGATGTGACGCTAGCATCTGAGGCAGGCCGGCCGCAACCCGGCCGCCATGGCTTTATCTCAGAGCCGGCATTCGTTTGGACGAAGCGACCGCGCCCGGGTGCCCGGGCGCGGCCTTCTTGGTTACGGGTTGCTGGCCGTCCCCGGATTGCCCGACAACGCCATGTTCGCGTTGCCGAGATAGGCGGCGCCGAAGACGGTGCCGTTGCCGATCACCAGATTGTAGCCCGTCTTCTTCGTGACAAAGGCGCCGTTATTGCCCGGGATGTCCTGGCGGAACACCTGCACGCCACCGGCGGCCTGTGCTGCCGACATCGCATAGATGCTGAAGTTCTCGTTGCCGAGGCGCGAGCCCAGGAACTGGACCTTGAGGGCCATCAGGCCCACGAAATCCGGCGAGGAGGCGCTGGTGCCGACAAAGCCGAAGAAGCTGTTGTCGATGCCGACCCAATCGAAGCTGCGATCGGGGCCGCAGGGCTGGACGGCAACGCCCGGGCAACCGCCCATGTGAAGCGATACGTCAGGCACCGTGCGCATCTTGGAGCCGGTGGTGACGAGCTTCTGATAGGTCGGCTTCGGATAGACGATGCTGATACCGCCGCCCGAGGCCCAGATGGCACCGGTCGCATTCGTGCCGAAGTCCGGGTCGCCCACGACCGGGTCCGGATCGGCATTCTCGCTGACATAGGCCGATTTCGTGCTGCCGGAAACGAAGGTCGTCACCAGATTGGTGCCGCCGACGCCGACGACATGCGGCGAGGAGGCCGGCGATCCGGCCGTCTGGACGAAGCCGCCGCAGCCAGGGCCGCCGCCTTCGAGGCAAGCCAGCGCCGGGACCGGATTGGAACCGAAATCGCCCGAGCTGGAGGCGAAGGTGATGCCCTGGACATTGCCCTGCGCGAACAGATCGTCATAAACGACGAGAATGCCGGTGAAGTCCTGTCCGCCGTTGAATGAAGGTGAATAGAAGACTTCGCCGCCGGAGAACGACATGTTGACCACGTCGGCGACGTTGTCCTCGAGGATCGTCGTGATGCCGGCCAGGATCGTGTCGTCGTTCAGGTCGGGGATATTGTAGTCGATGATCTTGGCACCCGGCGCCATGCCGCCCGATTGCTGAATGTCGAGCTGCACCTCGGCCGAGTTGAACGGGTTGTTCGGATCGTATTTCGGCGCGCCGAACATATCGATCTCGGTGATGCTGGGGGCCGGCAGGCCCTCATGTTCGAAATAAGCCTGAGTATCGACCAGATCCTGCCCATCCTCCATCAGGATGCCGATGGTGACGCCGGTGCCGTCGACCTTCTTGAAGCTGGGGAAGCTGTAAGCCTGCTTGAGATCCGTGAACCAGTAGCCGCCGGTCGGGCTGGAGCGGTTATCCGGCACGTCCGCCCGGACCATGGCGGGCTTCTTCATGCGGATCGTGTCCGAGAAGGCCGGGATCACGGCGCCGGATTCCGTCAGGCTCGGCGTCAGGATCACGGGCCGGGTCGCGGCCAGCCGGCTGCCGCCGTTCGCGAAATGCGCCGTGTTGAGCTGCGTGGCGAAGGCGCGCTCGACGGCGCCGACGCTGCCCGTGACATGCAGCGAATGGCTGTGCACTGCCGTGACTGCAAGGCCGCTCGCCGACAGCTCGCGGGTGATCTTGTTGATGGTGGCTTGCGACGGGGCGAAGCGGGCCGCGAACTCTGCGGGCTTCAACCACTGATGATATTGCGCCGAGCCAGGGGTCTGCAGCGCCTCTTCAAGCTTCAAGAGGTCGGCCTTGTGCTCGAGCGGCAGATAGATGTCGAACTCGATTTGCGTCTGTGCGGCGGCACGAGCGCCGATCTGCGCCTTCTCAAAGGCGAGCGCATGCTGGGAAAGGGCGGCGGACCCCAATATTCCGACCGCCGTGCAGGCAAGAAGCCCAAACTTATTCATTGAAATCTCCCTGATTTGACGAGTTTTACCTTTTCGATACGTGCCATCGACCCCCGAAAGCACTCAAAATCCGGTCGTCCTGAACAGGACCTAATTTGGTTCAAATCTCGCCGATCAATTACCGTGGCGAGAATTTCAATCCCTTCAACGACGATCTTTGGTTGAGAATGCCCGAGAAAGCGCGGCTATTTCCTCCGAGGGTGGAAAGCCTCGGCCCGCGTTAACGTAACTTTAACATTGTGCCGCACGGAAGGGTCGTCCAGCAAGCGAATTATATCTTTCTAAAACAACTGCCTAATCCATTTTCGAGCGTGTCTGACGGGGGGTCGGGTGGGTAGCTGTATATTCAGCGCTATTTATAGTGCAGCGCGAAGAGGCTCCGGCCCGCCGTTGCCCACGATCTGCATACCATTGCAGGCCAAGCCGAAGCGCCCTCGGCCTTGAGGAAATCGGCTCTTGCGCGATCGAGCCGGCATCTCCTGTCACGCGACTGCAATATTCATAAGCCTATCTAGCATCGGGGAGAGTTCGTGTGGGTGAAGGCGGGTGGGATGCGTTTTTGATTTGGCTCGCCCGCCGCTCTGAGCTACTGAGCTTCAGTCTTCTGACCTATCGGCCCTCTACATATCGGCGGAGATAGAGAATGCAGCTCTTCTGGGGGCAGCCGAATCTTGGGTGGCCCGAGCGCCTGCGCCTCAATGTCTGGGATGCGGTGGCGCTGCCGCTCGTGTTCGGCCTGATAGCACTGCTGGTTTATGGCGGCCAGCAGGCAATGGCGCCGTTCGAGGTCGGCAATTCGACCCCGATCTCGCTCGATCCGACGGCGCTGCCGCTCTATGCGGCGCGGACCGTGCTGCGCATGGGTGTGGCCCTCGTGGCATCGCTCGTCTTCAGCCTGATCTATGCAGCCCTCGCGGCGAAGAGCCGCCAGGCCGAGAAGCTGCTGATTCCCATTCTCGACGTGCTGCAATCGATCCCGATCCTAGGGTTCGAGGCGATCGCGGTGGCACCCTTCATCACGCTCTTTCCCGGCCAGCTGCTCGGCGTGGAATGCGCCGCGATCTTCGCGATCTTCACCAGCCAAGCCTGGAACATGACCTTCAGCCTCTATCAGAGCTTCCGGACGGTGCCGGGCGAGCTCAAGGAGGCGACGCGCATGTATCAGCTGACCCCGTTCCAGACCTTCTGGCGGCTCGAAGTGCCGCACGCCATGCCCGGCCTCGTCTGGAACATGATGATGTCGGTTTCCGGCGGCTGGTTTTTCGTCGTCGCCTCCGAAGCGATCAAGATCGACGGCACTCCGGTGCTGCTGCCCGGCATCGGCTCCTATATCAGCGTCGCGATCGATCAGCGCGACCTCGCCGCGATCTTCTATGCGATCGGCACCATGCTGGTCGTCATCCTGCTCTACGACCAGATGCTGTTCCGCCCGCTGCTGGCCTGGTCGCAGAAATTCAAGAACGAGCTGGTCGGCGAAGATGGGATGCGCCGGCCCTGGTTCCTGATCGCGTTGCAACGGGCGCGCGTTTTCGAGCTGACCGGTTGGCTGGTTAAAACCAGCTGGACAACGTTCGGCACGCTTATCGGCCTCGTCGTGCCGCGCCGCCCGTTGCGGCCCATGGAGAGCCGCGACACGCCGCGCAGCGTCGAATGGGGTGTCAATATCGTGTTCGGCGGTGCCGCGATCTACGCGCTGTTCGCCGTCGTGGATTACATCAACAGCAATGTGCCGAGCAGCGAGATCTTCGATGTGATCCTGCTGGGCGGGGCGACCGCGGTCCGCGTCATCGTGCTGATCATCATCGCCAGCCTGATCTGGGTCCCGATCGGGGTATGGATCGGGCTCCGGCCGCGCATTGCCGGCGTCGCTCAGCCGATCATCCAGTTCCTGGCGGCCTTTCCGTCGAACCTCTTCTTCCCGCTCGCCGTGATCGGCATCACGCACTACCATCTCAATGTCGAGATCTGGGTCAGCCCGCTGATGATCCTCGGCACGCAATGGTACATTCTGTTCAACGTCATCGGCGGCGTCATCGCGATTCCGGCCGAGCTGCATTATGCCGCCGGCAATCTCGGCGTCACGCGCTGGCTCTGGTGGCGCCGGGTCATCCTGCCCGGCATTTTCTCCGCCTATGTCACAGGCGCCCTGACCGCGGCGGGCGGCGCCTGGAATGCCTCGATCGCTGCCGAGGTCGTGAATTGGGGCGACACCACGCTGACCGCGACCGGTATCGGCGCCTATATCTTCCAGCATTCCGACGGTGCGCGAGCACTCCTCGGCAACGGCGTGCTCTGCCTCTACGTCATCCTGTTCAACCGGCTGCTCTGGCGGCGGCTTTACAACCTTGCGGCCGAAAAGCTGCGGCTCGATTGAGGAAGGTGCCTCATGACCCAAGAAACCATGATGGTCGCGCGCGGCGTGAAGAAGATCTTCCGCAGCGGCGATGTCGGCGGACGGCCGGTGCTCGATGACGTGAACTTCACCCTTTGGTCGGGCGAGATCGTGGCCTGCCTTGGAAAATCGGGCTCGGGCAAGTCGACCTTCCTCAGAATCCTGGCCGGCCTCATCCCGGCGACCGACGGCGATGTCCGCTACAAGGGCGGCGATGTCAAAGGCCCGCTGCGCGGCGTCGGCATGGTGTTTCAGAGCTTCGCGCTGTTCCCTTGGCTCACCGTGCTCGGCAATGTCGAGCTCGGGCTCGAAGCGCTCAAGGTGCCGCCGGCCGAGCGGCGCAAGCGGGCACTCGCCGCGATCGACCTCATCGGCCTCGACGGCTTCGAATCGGCCTATCCCAAGGAGCTGTCGGGCGGCATGCGCCAGCGCGTGGGCTTCGCCCGCGCTCTAGTCATCGATCCCGAGGTGCTGCTGCTGGACGAGCCATTCTCCGCCCTCGACGTACTGACCGCCGAAACGCTCCGGGGCGACCTCACCGACCTCTGGGCCGACAAGAAGATCACCACCAAGAGCATCCTCGTCGTCTCGCACAATATCGAGGAAGCGGTCGAGATGGCCGACCGCATCATCATCTTCTCGTCCAATCCCGGCCGCATCGAGGTCGAGATCCCGGTCACCCTGCCGCGCCCGCGCGATTGGAACAATGCGGAGTTCCGCCGCATCGTCGACGAGGTCTACGGCCATCTCACGACCGGCCATATCGGCAAGCGCGGCGTCAAGACCGACCAGATCTCGTTGGGATATCGGCTGCCCGACGCGCCGGTCCAGCAGCTGGCCGGCCTGATCGAGACGCTGATCGAGAGCCGATTCAACGGCAAGGCCGATCTGCCGGCCCTGGCCGAGTATCAAAGCCTCGATGTCGACGACCTCTTCCCGCTGATCGAGGCGCTGCAGCTCTTAGGCTTCGCCCATGTCGAGAATGGCGACATCGCGCTGACCCAGCCCGGCCGGGTCTATGGCGATGCCGGGCTGCAGGAGCGCAAGCAAATCCTGGCCGAGCAGCTCGTGCGCCACATCACGCTCGCCGCCCATATCCGCAAGGTGCTGGAGGAGCGGCCCAATCACCGCGCCCCCGCCGCCCGCTTCCTGGCCGAGCTCGAGGATCATCTCGAGGAGGATGAAGCGACCTCCGTGCTCGAGACGGTGATCAATTGGGGCCGCCATGCCGAGCTCTTCGCCTATGACTACGACACCGAGACGGTGACGCTCGAAGATCCGGAGGGGCGCGCTTAGTTCCACGCCGGCCCGAGCAAAGCTTCTACAGCCCCACTTCTTTTCCTACTACAGCAAGCTCGCGCCGATATTGACCGACAGCGCCAGGATGCCGGTGTTGAAGAAGAAGCTCAGCACGCCATGGGCCAGCGCCACCCGGCGCACCAGGCGCGATTGGATGCACACATCCGAAACCTGGCAGGTCATGCCGATCACGCCGGAAAAATAGAGGAAATCCCAGTAATCCGGCGTCTTCTCGTTGGGGAAGTCGATTGGCGTCGGGTCCTTCGGCCCGCGTCTCGGGCCATAGAACTCATGCGCATAGATCTGCGCGAAGAGCGTGTTCACGAACACCCAGGACAGCACGATCGTAAGACCGGCCAGGACCACATGCAGCGTCACCATCTCGGGCGCCAGATCCTTCATGCCGCTCAGGATGAAGCCGATCGCGATCAGGCTGGCGGAGGCCGCAGCCGCCATCAGCGTCAGCACGGTCCAGCGGCCATCCTGCTCGCGCACGGCCCGTGTGCGCATCGATTGCGGCGTCGAGCGGATCATCATGATGAAGGCGAGCAAAAGATAAAGAGTCGCAGCGATGTCCCAGCAGAGCACGACTCGGAGCGGCAGATCGACTCGGCCCGAGAGGGCCGCGAAGGCGCCGCAACCGATGAGAAGCGAGGAATAGAGCCGCGGCCGGGCCGGCAGCAGGTCGCGAAAGGAGGAGGGGCGGCTCGGACTCTTGGGCGCGGGAGACTTGGATGCGGTCATGGGGAAGCCTGTCGGGGTTCTTCAAGAGGGCCGAGCGCGGGCCTGTCTCGCGCACATGGGATGGACAGCGGCGGCACGGCTGCGCTAAACCCCGCTGCTCTTTAGCATACAGAGATCCTGATGCGCCTTATCTCTACGCTTGCCGCGGCGATCCTGTTCCTTGTTCTCTTCACCGGACCGGCCTCGGCCCATGCCATCCTCGTGCAATCGAGCCCGGCCGCCGGCGGCACGGTCGCCGGCCCGGCCGTGGGTTTCGAGCTCCATTTCAACAGCCGCATCGATGCCAAGCTGTCGACGCTCACGCTGATCCGGGCAGACAAGAGCACCACGGCGCTGGCCCCCGCCGATGGCGCGCCCGCCGATGTGCTGAAGACCAACGCGGATCTGACGCCCGGTGACTATGTGCTGCGCTGGCAGGTGCTTGCGGTCGACGGCCATATCACGCGCGGTGACGTGCCCTTCACCGTCTCGGGCAAATAGGCGGGCCCGGAACGCTTCATGGCTCTTCTGCTCGATCTGTTCGGCTATCTGTCGGTCATCGTTCACGGCCTGACCATCGTCGCCCAATCCATGGCGCTGGGGGGCGCGCTCTTCCTCGTGGCGCTGGCCCGGCCGTTCGAGCGCGAGCTCGGCCGCACCGGCGGCGAGATCCGCCGCGGCACGCGCCGCATCGCGTTCTGGAGTGCGGTCGCCCTGGTCCTGGCCGAAGGGGTGACGCTGGCGCTGCAAGGAGCCGTGCTGATCGGCACCGTCAATGTCGATATCGGCGGCGTGCTCGGCGCCGAATTCGCGATCTACAGCCTGATCAAGATCGGTGCCGCCATCGTGCTGGCCTTCGGTCTGGCCGACCCGCAGGACCGGGCACCGGCGGCACTGCTGATCGCGGCCATCGTCATCGTGCTGGCGGCCGCGACCGGCACGACCCATGCCGCCGCCCGGCTCGAGAACAACGCCTCGCTGATGATCGTCGAGGGGCTGCACCAGCTGGGCGCCGCGATCTGGATCGGCGGCATTCCCTGCTTCGTGATGGCGCTCGGCCGCTGCCATGACGGCATCGCCTGGCGCCGGGTCGGCAAGCGCTTCTCGCAGATGTCGATGCTGGGCGTCGGGGCGATCCTCTTCTCCGGCATCGTCATGGCCTATTTCTATGTGGGCTCGCTCGAAGGCTTCTACGGCACCGCCTACGGCGTCATGGTCGGCGCCAAGATCATCATGTTCCTGATGCTGCTGGGCCTGGGCGGCATGAACTATCTGCTGGTCGAGCGGCTGCGCGGCGATCCTGCCACACCCGTGACCCGACTCAAGCGCTTCGCCGAGGTCGAGATCGGCATCGGCTTCTCGCTCTTCTTCGCCGCCGCGTCGCTGACCTCCTCGCCGCCGGCCGTCGATCTCACCAACGACCGGGTCAGCTGGCACGAGATCGTCGAGCGCAACACGCCGATGTGGCCGCGCTTGAGTTCGCCGTCCCATGCCGATCTTGGGATTCCCGCCCTCCAGGCCCAGCTCGATACCGAAGCGCAGGCCCAGGCCAAGAAGCCGCCGCCGGCCTTCATCCCCGGCTCGGGCGAGCTGCCGCCGCGCAATGCCTACGACATCGCCTGGTCGGAATATAACCATCACTGGGCCGGCCTGTTCGTGCTCGCGATCGGTTTCCTGGCGCTCCTGAACCAGGCCGGCATACGCTGGGCGCGCCATTGGCCGCTTGTCTTCCTGGGGCTCGCCTATTTCCTGCTTGTGCGCTCCGATCCCGAGGTCTGGCCCTTGGGCGAAATCGGCTTCTTCGAAAGCTTCCGCGATGTCGAGGTGGCGCAGCACCGTGTCTTCGTGCTGCTGCTCGTGGTCTTCGCCTTCTTCGAATGGCGCGTACGCGTGGGCAACCTCGCCCACACGCGGGCAGCCCTCGTCTTTCCGCTCCTGACCGCGGTCGGTGGCGCCCTCCTGTTGACCCATCAGCACGCCATCGCCAACGTCAAGGATCAGATGCTGATCGAGCTCACCCACACGCCGCTCGCCATCGCCGGCATTACTGCCGGCTGGTCGCGCTGGCTCGAGCTCCGGCTCGATCCGCCGGCCAATCGCTGGTTCGGCTGGGTCTGGCCCATTTGTTTCATCATCGTGGCATTGCTGCTGCTGGGCTATCGCGAGGCGTGACCCGAGGTTACTGTGTCGGAACGGAAACCCATCTCAGGAGGATCCGATGCCGATATCCGGAAAGCGCAAGAGACGGCAGGCGGAACCCGCCTCCACCATGGTCATCTTCGGTGCCGCCGGGGATCTGACCCGACGGCTGCTGCTGCCCGCCCTCTATAATCTCGCCTGCGACGGTCTCCTGTCCGACGATTTCCGGCTGATCGGGACCGCACGGGCCGAGCTCAGCACCGACCAGTTCCGTGCCAGCCTGAGCGAGGACATCCACAAATTCGCCACCGCCAAGATCGACGAGAAATCCTGGGAGGACATGGTCGCCCGAATCACCTATGTGCAGGGTAATTTCGACGATCCGGCCGCCTATAAGCGGCTTGCCCACCATCTCGCCGAGCTTCGGCCCGGCGGGAAAGACGGCATCGGCAATGTGCTCTTCTACCTCGCCACGGCACCCGAATATTTCGCCCCCATCGTCCAGGAGCTGGCCAAGGTCGGCTTGGTCGAGGAAGGGCCGGATCATTGGCGCCGAATCATCGTCGAGAAGCCGTTCGGCCATGATCTGGCGTCGGCCAAGGAACTGAACGCGCAGCTCCTCGCGGCCCTCGACGAGAAGCAGATCTATCGGATCGATCATTATCTGGGCAAGGAGACGGTCCAGAACATCATGGTCTTCCGCTTCTCCAACGGCATCTTCGAGCCGCTGTGGAACCGCGACCATATCGATCATGTCCAGATCACCGTGGCCGAGACGGTCGGTGTGGAGAATCGGGGCAATTTCTACGACGTCACGGGTGCGCTGCGCGACATGGTGCCGAACCATATCTTCCAGCTGCTCTCGATCGTGGCGATGGAGGTGCCCACATCCTTCGATGCCGACGCGGTCCGCTCGGAAAAGGTCAAGGTGCTCGATTCCGTGCGCCCGCTCACGCCCGATCTGGTGCTGCAGGATTCGGTGCGCGGCCAATATGCCGCCGGCCTCATCAACGAGAAGCAGGTCAAGGGCTATCGCGAGGAGGTCAAGGTTTCGGAGGATTCCGATACCGAGACCTATGTCGCGTTGAAGCTCTCGATCGACAATTGGCGCTGGGCCGGCGTGCCCTTCTATCTCAGGACCGGCAAGCGCCTGCCGCGCCGCATGAGCGAGATCTGCATCCAGTTCAAGCGCGCGCCGGCGGCCGTCTTCCGCGACACGCCGGTCGAGGAGGTGACGCCCAATCTCCTCATCATCCGCATCCAGCCCGATGAAGGCATCTCGCTGCAATTCGGCGCCAAGATCCCCGGTGCCGAGCTCGAGATCGGCGGCGTCAAGATGAACTTCCAATACAAGGATTATTTCGACGCCTCGCCGGCGACCGGCTACGAGACGCTGATCCATGATTGCATGATCGGCGACCAGACCCTGTTCCAGCGTGCCGACAATGTCGAGGCGGGCTGGCGGGTGGTGCAGCCGATCCTCGATTCCTGGAGCGAGCGGCGCCCGCGCGGCTTCCCCAATTACGAGGCCGGCGCCGCGGGGCCGCGCACGGCCGACGAGCTCCTGGCCCGCGACGGGCGGGTCTGGCGCAAGATCTGATGGCGACGCGCGAGACCGTTCTCGCTTTCATCGACGCCATCAATGCGCATGATGTCGACCGGATCCTCGGACTCGTATCCGAGGATCACGAATTCATCGATGCTTACGGCACCATCATCCATGCGCCGGCCTTGCGCGCCGCCTGGGTGGGGTATTTCGGCTTCATGCCGCATTACGGCATCGAGGTGGAGGAGATGCTGTGCGAGGGCGACCGCGCCGCCCTCTTCGGCCATGCCTGGGGCAGCCTCGACGCCAAGCCGGACGGCCCGCGCCAATGGCGCCGCCCGGCGGCGTGGCGAGCCCGGGTCGCGGGCGACCGGGTCAAGCTCTGGCAGGTCTATGTCGACACCAAGATCGTGTTCGACCTGCTCAGTTCCGCATGAAGAAAACCACCGTCATCCCCACGCCGATCAGGATGATGAAGGCGCGCGCGAAGTTCCGCGAAAGTTCCGGGGACGCCATCGAAAGTTCCGAAAGTTCCGGGGACGCTATACAAAACTGACGTCGCCGTCCCCTGAGGCGGAAGTTCCGGGGACGCCATACAAAACTGACCTCGCCGTCCCCGGAGGCAGCCAACGAAGTTCGGGGGACGCCATACAAAACTAACGTCGCCGTCCCGGAGCCTCAAGCAAGCGCTTCGCCGACAGCCCGGATACGGCCAAGGGGCTTCTTGTCCATCACTGCGTTACCTCGGCCTCATCCGGCGCGTCGAGCCGGTCTTCGTCCCGCACGGCGCCGGGCGTACCGAGCCGCGACAGCAGGGCCTTCGCGCGCGCCGGCGTCGTCCGCGACCCGCGAGCCGCGAAATACCGCTCGGCCTCGGCCTGGGCGCCGAGCCGAGCCGCGAGCGCGGTCGCAACGAACAGGTTCAGGCTGATGCCCGAAAGCTCCGCCTGCCGGGTCGCCTCGGCCTTCATATCCTCCGGGAGACGAAGCTGGATCCTGGAGTTTTTCATGGCCTTACCCTTCTCAGAAACGGGCCGGGGCGCAGCGCCTCGAAACCGAATATCTCGGCCGCCCGCTGCATATCCCGCAAATTGAACGTGATCAGCGCATCGGCATGCCCGTTGATCGCGGTCTCGATGACCAACTCATCATCGGCATGGGCACCGGTCGGCCGCCACCGATAATCGAACGTCACGGGGACGCAGATCCCCGCCAGCGCGTCCAGGATCTCGCCGATTTCGGTCGGGGTCGCCCGCGCCCTGGCCAAGTGCTGCGGCCGGCACAGAACCGCCTCGTATTCGAGCAGCAGCGCCGTCGAAAGCAGGAGCGAGAATTTGCCGTCCAAGGCGTCGAGCAGCAGCTGCCGGGAAGCCCCGTCGGGGCTGATGAGCGCCGAGGTGACAACGTCTGTATCGAGGGCAACTCTCATCACAGTGGTACCATATATGACGCCACTAAAAAGGCAAGTAGTGACATCATATATGACGCCACTAACGGCGCGAGGCGTGGCGCGGGGGCCGCCTGTCAGTCGTCGTGGCCTCCAGGCGAGCGAAAACTTCAGTTATGTATTATGTCCCCGGAACTCCCCGGCCGTGCCGCGACCAGAACTCGAACCCCCGACGGCGGGACGATCATCGTACATCCTTCACCGCCGACAGCACTTCCGCCAGCGTTCCAGCCTCGACCTGGCCGCGCACGGTCATGCTGATGCCGCGCAGCGTGATCTCGACCACTTCGGCCGGGGCTGCGGCGGGAGCAGGAACGGTCGGGCCACCGAGCATCGTCACGATCGGCACGAAGGCCGGATCGTCGCCAGACAACACCAGGCGCCCCTCACGAGCCTCACGCCGCCAATCAAAAAGCTGCTGCGGATCAGATCATTGTCATGCTTTAGCCTGAAGAGGACTTGCGTGGGAGAGACATCCTTTTGTCATCCTTGAAAGGATAGTATTTCTTCTTCCAGTAAAGTTGAAAGAATAACGTTCCATGAATTCCGATCACGTCCTCTTTTCCAACCCGCCTCTCCCAAATTGGCGTAAGGAGATTAGCTACGCTAGTATCGCCAATTCGAGCCAGTAAATCTTCTACAAACTCTACATTTTGATTGTGATCAGGAAAAATAAGATCATATTCCTGGTCTGTCGCACAGAATATTGCATACTCGGGAAGTTCCGGGGACGCCATACAAAACTGTTCCACCTGAGGGCGCGTGGACTGCACCCCTTGGGTGAGACACTAATTTAAGGGACGGGTGTTGTTGAGGCCTCGCGATCGGACGGCCGTCCGATCGCGGTTTTGTGGATCAGCTCGAACTCCTCTGGCGGCCGGTAGCTCAAGGCCGAGTGTAGTCGCTGGCGATTGTAGACCTCGTTGATGAAGTCGGCGATGGCATTCGAACTCTCGCGAAAGCAACCTTGGTACGATCGCGGCCGACGCGCCGGGCGGCCCGGAAGCTCTCCACCATCGAGACGGCATGAGGTCCCTGATCGATGCCGGGGTAGATCGGCGAGGCTGACTAAGCGGCCTTCGGCTTTCTTGGCCGGCCGCCTAGCCGGCCATTGGCCTTGGAAGCGTTCGCCCGCACGACGGCGCGCCGCATGATCGTTGAGCCGAGCTGGTCCGCCAGAAGCTGGGGAACCGAGATGTCAGCGTCCAGCGCCGCGACATGCAGCCCGTAGCCGCCGCCCTCGATCTCGATCTTGCGCAGATCATCGGGTGTGGCGTGTTCCAGGCCGGGCAGGGCGGAAAGAGGAAAGCCCACCACGATGCCGCTATTCAGGGTGATCATCAAGCGCGCGGCGCGTCGGTCATACCGGGCGCTCACCGCGAGAAGCTGGTGCTTCATCCGCTGGGCCGTCCGCCGCGTGATTGCGTCGAACTCTTCTGGCGTAGGGGCTTTGAATTCAGCCATGAATCGCTCTCCATTTGGCGCAGAGGTCGGGGAGCTCCGTTGCCACGGCCGTGCCGATCTCCGCGATCTCTGCCGCCCGGAAGCCAGTTTGCTCGAGCAGAGTCACTGGGCCGTCCGGGCAATTCAACACAAACCTCGCCCGCGCGCCGTCGGGCCGGATCGCATGGACATGCGGCGGCGGGTGATCGTTGGAATAGATCACTACGCGGACGTTTCGGAGCGTTAGAACCGTAGGCACATCAGACCATGCCATAAACCTAGACCTATATCTAGGTTATTTGGTAAGGTGCTCGCGCCTGAGAGTGCGTGCCACCATGCACCGAGACAGCAGCGATCGGGCAGGGCGGTCTCAGCCGGGCTCACAGCAAGGGGTAATCTGGGGAGGGGCGGCGACTTATCCACAGCCCCACCCCATACCCTCTTGACCGCCGGGTCCCGCTCATGTTCTTTTTTCGTTCCTGACACAACGAGCGGAGCGACGGTACCATGATGACGGCAGACACTCCCGACCCCTCGCGGGGAACGGGGGCGGAGTCTGCCTGCATCGATGCCGCCGAGGATGCCCGGATGCTGCGCGAGCTGGCCGGGATCGGCATGCGGCTCGTCCGTCTGGTCGAGGCGCAGGCCCAGGCTCGAGTAGCCGAGGAGCCCGCCGCCGAGCTCGGCAGGGCCGATGTCGCCTTCGCCCGTATCTCGCGCTCGATTCGCCAGACGCTGGCGCTCAAAGCGAAGCTCGCCGAGATGGCGGCGAAGCGGGCGGCTGCCGTCACGCGCGAGAACCGCGCGCAGGCGGCGGATGAAGCGCGCCTCCACCGGCGGAAGGCCAGGCTCGCACGTGCCGTCGCCGAGACGATCGACGTGACACCCCATGAGCGCGACGCCGAGCATCTCCTGGCCGACCTCCATGAGCGGCTCGAGGATCCCGACATCGCCGCCGATCTCGCCATCCGCTCGATGGGCGAGATGGTGGCGAGCGTGTGCGACGATCTCGGCCTCGGCATCGATCCCGATGTCTGGCAGTCGAAAGGCTGGTACCTGACCGAGAATTGGCAGGCACGCGATCGTGGGGCTCCGGCCGCCCAGCTGGAACCGCAGCGCCCCTGGCAGTCCATCAGAGACGAGGCGCTCGCCATGATGGAGGCGACGACCAATCCGGCGGGCAACGGCCGCGGCCCCGAGCCGCCCGATTGAGCGGGACGCCGCCGGGCTTGTGCGGGGTCCGCTCAGAGTCCGCTTGAAAATGCGCCGAGACGCTTTTTCGATGCCGGAGCCGGCCCGCTCCGACGCCCGGCCCCACGCCAGTATCCTGGAATGGGTGGCCGGGCGGGGGAGCGGGCTGGTGCCGCGCATTTTCAAACGGGCTCTCAGCTCCGCATGAAGAACAAGATCGTCATGCCCGTGCCGATCAGGATGATGAAGATCCGGATATGGTTCGGGTTCATCCTCTGCGCCACGCGGGCGCCGAGATAGCCGCCGATCACGGCCGCGACCATCATGGTCAGCGTCTGAGGCCACCAGATCTTACCGGCGATGACGAAGCAGACGACCGCCGCCCCGTTCATGACACCGGCCAGCAGCGTCTTCAGCGCGTTCATCTCATTGATGTCGCTCAAGCCGAACAACCCATAGAGCGCCAGCATCAGGATGCCGATGGCGCCGCCGAAATAGCCGCCATAGATGCCGATGATGAACTGCAGGGCCAGCAGCGTCCGAGGGCCGACATCGAACCAGCAGAGCAGAATCGGCGTCATCCGGCGCCCGGCGGCGAAGAGGATCGTGGCGCCCAGCAGCAGCCAGGGGATGATCGCATCGAACGTATGCTGGGGCGTGAAGAGGAGGAGAAGTGCCCCCACGATCCCGCCGGCCAGGCTGATCCATACCATCGGCCAGATGCCGATGCCGGTCAGCTTGGGAAAGCTTTCGCGATAGCCCCACGCGCTGGCGAAACTGCCGGGCGAGACGGCGACCGTGCTCGACGCGTTGGCGACGATCGACGGCACGCCGGTGAAGACGAGTGCGGGAAATGTCACGAAGGAGCCGCCCCCGGCCACCGCGTTCATGATGCCGGCCAGCAGTGCCGAACCAAAGAGCAGCACGAAATCCATATCTCTGGTTAAGCGCGGTCGAGTGGTCTGGCAACCGTCCTGAGCGTTGCCCGGCACGCGTTCCTTGCATGAAGCGTTTGACAGACCTCGTGCAAATCCCCAATTTCCTGACATCTTTCCATTCGGCATGAAGGTTCGACCGTGGCTCACGAAACCGTTGCTGGCCATCGCAAGATCGACGGCGACTATCTGCGCTCGCTGTATTTGAAATTCTTTTCCGAGCGCGGCCATGCCGTGATCCCGAGCGCCTCGCTCATCCCCGAGAACGACCCGAGCGTGCTCTTCACCACCGCCGGCATGCATCCGCTGGTGCCCTATCTCATGGGCCGCCCGCATCCGGCGGGATCTCGCCTCGTCGATGCGCAGAAATGCGTGCGCACGAACGATATCGAAGAGGTCGGCGACCGCACGCATCTCACTTTCTTCGAGATGCTGGGCAACTGGTCCTTGGGCGACTACTTCAAGGATGAGTCGATCGCCTATAGCTGGGAGTTCCTGACCAGCCCCGACTGGCTGGATCTCCCCAAGGAGCGTATCGCGGTCAGCTGCTTCGGCGGCGGCAACGGCGTCGAGCGCGACGAGGTCTCCTATGCGGCGTGGCGCAAGCTCGGCGTGCCGGACGAGCGCATCGCCTTCCTCGGCATCGCGGATAATTGGTGGGCGGCCGGCGACGAGGGCCCGTGCGGTCCCGATACCGAGATCTTCTACGACACGACCGACGGCGTCGCCTGCGCCAACGGCAAGGACTGCAAGCCCGGCTGTGGCTGCGGCCGCTGGGTCGAGATCTGGAACAATGTGTTCATGACCTATAGCCGCTCCGGCGGCCAGATCCAGGATCTGCCGAAGCGGAACGTCGATACCGGCATGGGGCTGGAGCGCACGCTCGCCGTGCTGAACGGCGTGGAATCGGCCTATGACACCTCATCCTTGCGTCCGATCGTCGAGGCGCTGATAGGCAAGTCGAAATTCACCGAGGACGAGATCAAGGCGAAGCCGGAGCTGCTGAAGGCGCTGCGCGTCGCATCCGACCATCTCCGCACCTCGGTCTTCGTCATCGGCGATCAGCGCGGTACCGCACCCTCGAACCAGGGGGCGGGCTATGTGCTGCGCCGCCTCATCCGCCGCGCCATCCGCTTCTGCGATCCCTTGGGCATCGATGCGGCGGATTGGGTCGAGACCTGCCATCTCGTCGTCGGCATGTTCGGGGCCGCATATCCCGAGCTCAGGGAGAATGAGGAGCGCATCGCCCACGAGCTCAAGCTCGAGAAGGACAAGTTCGCGCAGACGCTCAAGACCGGCATGCGGCTCCTGTCGAAGGAGATCGAGGAGCTCAAGGATGCCGGCAGCACGATGCTGCCCGGCGAAAGCGCCTTCAAGCTCTACGACACCTACGGCTTCCCGATCGAGTTCACGCGCGAGCTGGCCGAGGAGCAGGGCTTCTCGGTCGATATGGAGGCCTATGACCGGCGCTTCGCCGAGCATCGCGAGGCGTCCCGCACCCAGGCGGCCAAGAGCGGCCTCGCCGACGACAGCGAGGAATCGGTCCGCTACCACACGGCGACGCATCTCCTGCATGCAGCACTCCGCAGCGTGCTCGGCCCTCACGTCTTCCAGAAGGGCTCGAACATCACGCAGGAGCGGCTGCGCTTCGATTTCAGCCATCCGAAGCCGATGACCAAGGAGGAGATCGAGGCGGTCCAGCATTGGGTGCAGGACGCGATCGACGCCCATATCCCCGTGACCTCCGAGACGATGGGGCTGCAGGAGGCGCAGGCCAAGGGCGCCATCGGCCTCTTCACCGACAAATATGACAACCAGGTCTCGGTCTATTCGATCGGCGATCGCTCGATGGAGCTGTGCGGCGGACCGCATGTCCGCAACACGGCGGAAATCGGCAAGTTCAAGATCATGAAGGAGCAATCCTCCTCGGCCGGCGTCCGGCGCATCCGCGCCGAGGTGGCGTGACGCAGGAGGCCGGAGAAAAGCCGGCCGCAGCCGTCAAGAAGCACGCCGCCCGCCCGCGCGACGCGGCCACGCTGATCCTGACGCGTGGCTCGGGGGCAGGGGCCGAGCTGCTGATGGGGCGGCGGCATGAAGGGCATCGCTTCATGCCCGGCATGTGGGTGTTCCCCGGCGGCCGTGTCGATCCCGGCGACACCTATCTCAAGCCCGGCAGCACGCTCCGGCCCGAGGTCGCGGCCCGTCTCGCCATCGGCTGCAGCCCTCGCCGGGCTGCGGCGGTGGCGCTTGCCGGCATCCGCGAGACCTTCGAGGAGACCGGGCTGCGCCTCGGCCGTGCCGCGACCGGCGCCCTGCCCAAGCCATCCTGCCCGGCCTGGGCCGCCTTCCTCGAGACCGGCATCGTGCCCGCCCTCGACCGGCTCGACTATGTCGCCCGCGCGATCACGCCGCCCTACCGGCCGATCCGCTTCCATGCCCGCTTCTTCATGGCCGACGCGGCCCATACGGTAGGCGAGGCCAAGCCCAGCGCGGAGCTGGTCGAGCTCTCCTGGGTCCCGATCGAGGCCGCGCGCAAGCTCGACCTGCCGCGCATCACCGAGATCGTGCTCGACGAGATCGCCGCCCGCCTCCGTGGCCCGCACCAGGCCCGGCCGGTGCCCTTCTACAGCCAGCGCCACGGCAAGTCGGTGGTGGAATACGACTAAAATCCCCTCGCCCGCCTGCGGGAGAGGGAGGGACCCACGAAGTGGGAGGGTGAGGGTATCACCCCGAAATACCTCGCATATATACCCTCACCCCAACCCTCTCCCGCCGGGCGGGAGAGGGAGCAACAAAATAACGGAGGAACCTCGATGAAGGCCGCAGTCTATTACAAGAACGGCGATCCAAGCGTGCTGCAATACGAGGACGCACCGGACCCCGAATGCCATCCGCATGGCGTCGTCATCCGCGTGGCCGCCGTCAGCATCGAGGGCGGCGACACGCTCAACCGCTTCCGCGGCGCGCTCGCCACCACGCCGCATATCGTGGGCTACCAGGCCTCGGGCGAGATCGTCGAGGTCGGGTCCGCGGTGACGCACCTCAAGCCAGGCCAGAATGTCGCGACCGTGAACGCCTACGGCTCGCATGCCGAGCTCAGGTCAGTGCCGGCGCGTAATGCCTGGCCGGTGCCGGACGGGTTCGATGTCAAGCTCGCCTCGGTCATTCCCGTCGCCTTCGGCACGGCCGATGATTGCCTCTTCGAGTTCGGGCGCCTGAAGGCGGGCGAGACGGTGCTGATCCAGGCCGGCGCCAGCGGCGTGGGCCTGGCCGCGATCCAGCTGGCAAAGCGCGCCGGCGCCACGGTGCTGGCGACCGCATCGAGCGACGAACGCCTCGAGCGGCTCAAGCAATATGGCCTCGACCACGGCATCAACTACAAGACCGAGAATGTGCCGCAGGCGGTGATGAAGCTCACCGGCGGCAAGGGGGCCGATCTCGTGGTCGACCCGGTCGGCGGCTCGACGCTCCAGGGCAGCGTGCTTTCCTTGGGCTATCGCGGCCGCGTCTCGATGGTCGGCGCCGCCGGGCGCGAGCCGATGCAGATCGATGTCTCGAGCCTGATGGGCGGCAACCGGTCGCTGTCGGGCGTCTTCCTCGGCGCCGAGATCATGGGCGACCGCGCCCACGACAATATCCAGCGCCTCATCGACGAGGCGGCACGCGGCGAGATCAAGGTCATCATCGACCGCATCTTCCCGCTCTCCGAGGCGGCTGCGGCGCACGCCTATATCGAAAGCCGCCAGGCCGTTGGCCGGGTGCTGCTGATCCCCTAGCCGAAGGTAAAGCAGAAGAGTTCGGCGCCCGTATCGAGGAACTCGATCTCGAATTGCCGGTCGAGGATCGGTCCGGGTTGCCGGATCAGCTGGTGCAGGCGCTGCTGGCTCACGGTTCCGTTGCCTTGCGCATCGACATCGAAGCCGTGCGCCGTGCCAGGCGGCTGACCGTCGAGCGACACGCGAAACCGCGCCTTCGTGCCGGGCGATGCCGGCCCCATCACGAGATGCAGGTCCCGCGCATGGAAGCGGTAGGCGAGCTTGCCGTTGGGCTGATTCGGCGCCACAGCGTGCTTGCCGATGGTCCAGTCGCCGGCCAACGCCCAATGATTAAGCTCCAGCGGGTCCGGCACCGTGTAGAGATGGCTTCGATCCAGGAACGCGCCGTCCGCCGGGGTGAAACCTTCGGTGCGGGCGTAGCCCACATAATTCTCGGATGATTTGAGATCGGCCCAGTCGGCCTGAACCTCGAAGCCGGTCGGATCGATCGGCGTCAATCCGGTGCCGACCGCTTTCGCCCCGGCCTCGGCCAGCAATTGCTGGATCACGCGCTCCGAAATGTCGTACTCGCCTTCGCCGAAAGCATGATGCCGGATCCGCCCCTGCGCATCGATGAAATAGAGGGCGGGCCAGTATTCATTGTCGAAGGCGTTCCAGACCGCGTAGTCGCTATCAATGGCGACCGGATAATCGACCTTGAGATCCGCGACCGCGTGCCGCACATTCTCGAGCTTCTTTTCGAACGCGAATTCGGGCGTATGCACGCCGATGACCACCAGGCCCGGATCCTTGTACCGATGCGCCCAGGCCCGGACATAGGGCAGCGTGCGCAGCCAGTTGATGCAGGTATAGGTCCAGAACTCGACGAGCACGACCTTGCCCTTGAGCTCGCCGGCACCGAGCGGTGTCGAGTTGAGCCAGGCCACAGCCCCGCCGAACGAAGGCAGCGAGCCTTCGACGCCCAAATCGACGCGTTGGGCGCGGGCCGAGCCGATCCGCATCAGCGGTGCCGCGACGATCGTCGCCAGCGAACCCATGAATCGCCGGCGCGGAAGATGATTGAGAGCGGACATCGGGCTGCTCCTCACGCCGGCTTGCGCAGGGAACGGAACCCGGCACGCAGCTCTTCCGAGAAGAGCTGCGGCTGTTCCCAGGCGGCATAATGTCCACCCTTGTCGACCCGATGGTAGTAGATGAGCTTATGATAGGCCTGCCCGGCCCAGCTCCGCGGCGCTTGGTAGTTCTCGCCGGGAAAGACAGTGATCGCGGTGGGAAGCGAAACGTCGGCCGCGGCGTAGAGATTGATCTTGTTCTCCCAATAGAGCCGGCCCGACGAAACGCCGGTATTGGTTAGCCAATAAAGCGAAATCTCGTCGAGCACATCATCGCGGGTGAGGTCCCCCACCGGATGCCCGTTGAACGGGTGACCCAATATCGCGCCCATCACCGCCGCCTCGGGCTGGCCGTAGCCGTCGCCATGGTCGATGATCCAGGCCGCCAGCGCCACCGGCAAATCCGCCAGCCCATAGAGCGTCTGCGGCCGCGTTCCCATGATCTGCGCATAGGCGCGCCGTTTCGCGAACAGGATCTGCAACTGTTCGTAGGCGCGCTTTTCATCCTCGGCGAGGCTCGTGGGCGGCGGATCGCCGGCCTGCAGCGCCTTCGAGATATCGGCCGGCACGGTGCCGGGCAGGTTGACATGGATGCCGAGCAAGCCGGGCGGCGTCAGCTTCGCCATCTCGTTCGTGACCGGCGAGCCCCAATCGCCGCCTTGCGCCACATAGTTCGTGTAGCCGAGGCGCTGCATCAGCGCGACCCAGGCCCGCGCGATGCGGGTGGGATTCCAGCCGGTCGCGGTCGGCTTGCCGGAAAAGCCATAGCCCGGCATGGACGGGATCACCAGATGGAACGCGTCCGCGGCATCGGCTCCGTAAGCCGTGGGGTTCGTCAGCGGATCGATGATCTTCAGCTGCTCGATGATCGAGCCGGGCCAGCCATGCGTGACGATGAGCGGCAGTGCCGCTTCCTGCTTCGATCGAACATGGATGAAATGGATGTCGAGCCCGTCGATCTCGGTGATGAATTGCGGCAAGCCGTTGAGCCGGGCCTCGACCTTGCGCCAGTCATAATCGGTCTGCCAGTGATGCACGAGCTCCCGCATCACGGCCAGCGGCACGCCTTGGGACTCGTCGGCAACGGTCTCCTTCTCCGGCCATCGGGTCGCGGCCAGACGCCGGCGCAGATCGGCGAGATCCTGCTCAGGCACATGGATATGGAACGGTCGGATGGCGTCGCCGGCCGCGGCTGCCGTCGCTAGCGCCGGCAACAGGTTCGCCATGCCCGCGGCGGCAATGCCCATCGCGGTGACGCCTAAGAGCTGGCGCCTTTTATGATCGATACTGTCAGAAGCTGGACGCGTTCCCATGGTGAACCTCGCTGGCTTCATCGGATGACGCCCAGCAAAGGTGCGACCTTTTCTACGGCCGCGCAACGAGGTTCGAACGATATTCCGATAAGTCTATCGCTATGCGGCCTAGGTTCTTGCCGCCAGGAAATCGCGCACGGCAGGGCCGGTGCCGAACGGCCAGGGCTTCAGCTTCTCGATCGGGACGCGCTTGAAATCGGCGAGCTCATTCCGGTCCAGCACGATCTCGCCCATGGCCTCGATGTGATAGGCGATGATCAGCTGGTTCATCTGCTCGAAGGGGTATATCCCGACCAGCCGGCAGGCGCGGGTCTCGAGGCCCAGCTCCTCGGTCACTTCCCGCCGCGCCGCTTCCTCGGTCGTCTCGCGCATCTCGAGGAAGCCCGTGACGAGGCCGAACCAGCTTTCGGGCCAGCCATGGCTGCGCACCAGGATGATCTCGTCCTCATGCTGGACGATCGCCGCCACGACGGGGATCGGCGAAAGCCAGGTGGTCTTGGCGCAATCGCCATTGCCGCACAGGCGCTGGCCCGGCTGGCTCTCGACCGGTTCCAGCGCATGGCCGCAATAGCCGCAATGACGAGGTGGCTCGAAGGGCATGGTGCTTGCTTTCCCGTTAGTCAGAACGGGCGGTCAGAGCCGCCCGATCTCATACTCCTCCGGCGAGTATCCCAGCTGGGTGAAGCCCTCTTCCACAAGATCGCCGAGATCGGGAATCGCCATCAGATAGGCAGCGGTGGTACCTTGCGACCGTTCGCGCGCCTGCTCGCGCGCTTCTTCCCACTCGGCCGCCGTGAAATCGCCGCGCCCTATCCAGACCATGGCGACGAGATCGATCGCCGCATCGTCGCTCAGATCGTCGATCGCCGCCTTCAGCTCGGCCGAGGACGCGTCCTCTGGGAATTCCTCCAGAGTCTCCTCCTCGTCATCCTCGTCCGGCTCTTCCTCGTCCTCGTCGGGCACGACCTCCTCGTCATATTCGCGCGCCTTGGTGATGATGAAGACCACCATCTCCGGATCGATCTCGATTTCGATCGGCTTGTCGTCCGCGCTTTCAGCCATGGTCCCTCCAGGGTTGTGATCCGAGGAATAACACCAAAACCGGCAATGTCACACCCAACCGCCTAAACGGTCGCACCGGGAATATGTCACCGGGCCATCGGGTTGCCTATATGATAGCGCGGTATTTTGCGTGGTGAGGATCGAGCGATGGATCGGTGGCTCTGGGGCATGTTGGGCGCGGCCGCCGCAGCGCTTGTGATGCTCCTCGGCATTTGGGCCTATAGCCAGCTCGGCCAGGGGCAGGGCGGCCGGCTTGCCATCGGCGGACCCTTCGATCTCATCGATGGCGACGGCCATGCCGTTACCGATCGCGATTTCCGCGGTCGGGTGATGATGATCTATTTCGGCTATACGCACTGCCCGGATGCGTGTCCCACCGCGCTCAACGACATGGCGGTGGCGCTCGACAAGGTGGGCGACGGCCGCCAGCGGATCCAGCCGATCTTCATCACGGTCGATCCGGAACGCGACAACGGCACGGCGATCAAGGAATATGCCGCCGCCTTCGGCCCGGACTTCGTCGGCCTCACCGGCAGCCTCGACCAGGTCCAGGCGGTCGAGAAGGAATTTCGCGTCTATGCCAAGAAACATCCGACCAAGGATGGCGATTACGACATGGACCACAGCTCGATCATCTATGTCATGGATGGCAACGGCCAATTCGTCGGCAATTTCACCGGCGAGACCGATCCCGACCAGATGGCGGTGACGCTGGCGCAGATGGTGGCGAAGCCCAAACCGACCAGCTGAGGACCCCATCAGAAAGGCGATCGGGTGGTGCGGGGCGGAAAGCGGAAGTTGAAGCTGGCGATCAAAACAGCCTATAGTCGCGAACCTTGAAACAGATGTCGGCGCCGAAGCCGACCGGTCGAAGGGGGCGGCGCCATGAGGTCCATGACAGCCTTTATCGCATCCTTGCTGGCCGTGGCGGCGCTGCCGGTGCTGGCGCAATCGCTCGAAGCGCGCAAGATGTATGCGGATCAGGAAGCGCAGCTCGCTTCCAAGGCCGAATTGACCAACAAGGCCTGCGGTTTCTCGCTCAAGACCCAGATCGACTGGCCGAGCTTCAACGCCGACGAGGTGTTGCAGAAATCCGTCGTGTCCTGGTGCTCGGCCGGCCTCGACGCCCTGGAGGATCTGTGCGGCGATGCCCTCGGCAAGGAGGCCGTCTCGACCAAGATCAAGACGCTCACTTGCAAGGGTGGCGCCACGGTCTCGGCCGATCTCGCGGACGGGAACCTGACTTACGCCTTCCCCTTCTCGTCAGCCTCGAACCAGAACAAGCTGCTGATCCGGAGCTATCTCGACAAGCATTTGTGAGGGGGCTGGGGGGTCAAAGCGGGGTCGGGATCGGCGGCTAACGAGCCGAGCCAGTCATTGTGCCATTCATCGGATGATCCCGAAACCGGACGTTCATCGCGAGCGACCTACTTGGCCGCCTAGGCAGCTGATCCAATATCAAAATCCTGCTCTAGATCATCTCGTTCCAACACGTGATGATTGACGAGCAATGTCTGAATCGTCATAGGCGAAACTTGAAAATAGTGAGCGACCTCTTCCATACTTTCAGTCGAATAATCGCGACCCAACCTTTCATAGGTTTCGTTGAAAGGTGCCAAGAACTCGGCCGCAAACGATCGCTGGACCTTTTGGCGATAGGTATAGGATCGCGTGGCCGGATATAGAGCAGTGGAGACGTTGAGTATCGTATCTCCAATCAATCGTGCAAGTTCGAACCGGCGGCCAGTTCTCCATCTAGACCGTAGAACAGTTCGGGTTTTACTGCCCGACGTGCGCAGGGTGAAGGACATTGGGAAACTATTCGGCGTGCCATCAAGGTTAGCTTCCCGGGTGCCAGCCAGCGCTGCGAGAATTCTATCAGGCACGCACGCACCACCCATCCCCTCTTGCTGGCGCAGCAGCTGCGCGGCCTCCCGCCCTACCAGCCACGCTTGCGCCTGCTTCGTGGTGGGAACATCGTGTCGATTGCTGAGCTGAACAATGTCTGCGGCGCGCCCATCAAAACCTGTTGCGTCGGCGAGCTCACGCAATGCTCGAGCTGTAAGCAACGAACTATCGTGCCAATGCTGTGCCGCAATCTCAGCCATCGGCTGCAGTCCCATTATCTTCGCGTCGGCAAGCAGTTGATCGATCGCTTCGGGATCCGCTTCGTCGGGGTCGGCACCCAGCAGCGCCTCGAACCGTCGTCTGTCCGCGTGCCGTGGATCTTGCCGCTCAGCCAAGACCTCCCGCCATATCGCAGAAAAGTTGGACTTGTCGAGACCGTGGAACTGGAGCCTGGTCTGTATCTGCTCGAGGAAGCGATCAATTAGCGCTTCAAATTGATCGGCAGTGATTACAGCGGCATGGCTTGTAAGATACCGCAGCGGCTCTTCAGGCCGGCCGAGTGTTGGTTGGGCCACGAACGCGATTCGCTCGCCGTCTGAGAAAATTGTAATATTTGGCCACACATATCCGAAGCCGATCGACGACATTTGATGTGCAAAAAGCCAGTCGGCGGCATTGGTTTTCGGTTCCCAACGTAACCGCCACCAGTTCCAGGCAATCCATTCCGCCAGGCGATAACCCGAGAGGAAGGGCTTACTCCGAACGCTTTTTGCGAAGCTGTCCTCCGCTTCGGTTAACCAGACACTTCTACGGTGAAGTTTGTGCTCTAGTCCGATCGCGGCGAAACAAGCCCGCTCCTCAGGTTCACCCCGCTCCAGCGTTTCCCAGTCAGCAACAAGGGAGAGATCGGCAATCATCGGCGCGCCCACTCGTCGTTAACCTTATTTCTGAAAGGGTCATCTAGCGCCATCGGGTAACCGTGATAACTATGTTTCTCCCTATTTTCCAGCTGTGCTTCGAACAGTTCTCCCGCCTCTGAAACGCACCAAATGTTTTGAGGCCAGCCATCCTCATCGAGAACGCTAATCATTCCTTTGAGGATACCCGTCTTAACGAGCGCCAGCGCTTCAGCTTTAGATATGGCACGGCTGCCGTCGCAAAGCATCTTGCCTGGGCGGGGTGCCGCTGGAGGGACCAGCTCATAGTCGGCAGGCGATTTCTTGTGCTCTGGATTGCCGCCGTATTTTACCTGAGCGGCTAATGTGACAAGCTGCTCGCGCTGCAGCGAATCGGCGGGAGCGATCCGCCGTTTTGGATTGTAAACCCCGGGCCGCCTTTTCATCTTTCACCCTCTGTCATTCTCACCCGCCCTGCCGCTCTTCCTCCGTTGGGAGCGTTTGGAATGTAGCAAAGCTTTGCTGTTTAGTCGTGCTTCGCCCCTTCGAGACATAAGAAACCGCTTGCGTTGTTTTCGACGCATCCCGTCAAGCTAGAGACGAGCCAGGGCGGCTTGATCGAAAGTCGGATGTCGGCTCATCGGCGCGCCGCGGTCCGAACCGGTCGTTCCGCTCCCCACCCATCTCGGCCGGCACTCCCTATCGGCTTTCGACCCCAGTCATCGGGGACGCGAGGCCCAAGGCGACCAGCCGAGCACCATCACCGCCACCAGCGACAGGCCGGAGAGGGCAGCGCCCATCTCGACGCTCAAGGGCAGGAAAGCAAACAGCACCACGTGGTCGCCGGCCGGGACGCGGATCGCCTTGCCCAGGATCTGGGCCGAATAGACCGGCGTTTCCTCGCCATCGACAAGGGCGCGCCAGCCCGGATAATTCGCGTCCGCCATGAACAGCCAGGCGGGCGCTTGCGTGGTTACGTGCAGCCGATGGGTCGTGGCGCTTGCCCTGACGATGCTGACCTCGCCCGCAGGCGGCGCGTCGCCCGCCTCGCTCTCGACCCCTTCGACCGCCAGTATCGGCATGCGTGCCGCCGCCAGCGCCGCCAGTGCGGCTTCGGGCGAGGCGACGCCGACTGCCTGCCCATAGAGCTGGAAGCGCGGCTTCGCCGCCTCGTTCTCGAACAGCCGTGGCTCGTCATCGGCACCGTGCCACAGCAGGCGGAAGCCCGGCGCCGTCGGCATGTCGTCATGGGCGCTGAGGAAGCGGATGGACAGGATATCGATCAGGCGCTGTCCCGGCGGCGTCTCGGTCAGGCCGGCAATTTCCGCCGTCAGCGCCGGCTTGAGCATCATCCGCCGCCGCAGCGGCAGCGCGAAGGAGCCGTCGATCGAGGGCAGGTCCCAAAGCAGGTTGAGATTGGCGCCCATATCGACCACGGCCCGCCGGGCCGAGGCCGCGAGACCCGGCGCGCGCGGCGACAGGAAGGTATAGGGCAGAAAGGCTGGGTCGTCGCGGATCGAGAACCGGCTCGCCTCGGTTGCTCCTTTGACCGCCGCGACGGAGCCGGGCTCTGTCAGAATGGCCGGATCGAAGAAGCGGAGCTCGTGCAGCCGCAAGGCCGCCGTCTCGACGGTGAGGCAGATCAGCAGCAAGCCCGGTACGAGGGCGCCACACCCGGTCCAGCGCAGCAGGGCCGCTCCCCCGAGACCAATCAGCACCAGCCCCAGCTGCAGCGGCCGTAGCGCGTCGGTCCAGAGGGCCGTCACCAGGCCACCCCATAAGGTGCCGAGGAGCGCCAGGCGCCAGATCCCCCGGATGGGTGCCCGGGCCAGCGCATCGATGCCGAAGGCGGCGAGCACGGCCAGGCCGATCACCGCATGCCGCAGATAAAGATGGACGATCCGGAAATAGCCCAGGCCCGGGATCAGCTGATGGTCATGGAGCAGGCGGAACACCGGTGAGGCATAGCCGAGGCCGAGCGCCAGCAGGAACAAGGCCGCCAGCGCATGGCCCTTGGCCCGGGACGGAGCACCGAGCAGGAGTGCCAGCGAACCGAGCCCGCAGACGAGCAGGCTGCCGAGCGAGAGGGCCGGGCGCGGCACCCCCTCGGGCAGGGTGAAGAGCAACCCGTCGAGATAAGTCCGGATGGGAAGGCCCGGGTCCGGACCGACGGCGACCCCGCCGCTCCGATACGACAGGCCGGCGAGCTCCAAGAGCGGCAGCCATTGAATGGCGGCGAGCCCGACCCCGATGCAGAGCCCGACGAGGCCGGTCCCGGCCAGATGGCGCCACGCCGCCGCCGTTGTCGGCCGTCTCCCGGGCTCGAACGGCAGGACGAGTAGCCGCACCGCCATGTAGAGGATCATGCCGTGGGTGGTTTGCGGATAGCCGCCCAGCAGCACCTGCGCTGAGGCGATGCCGAGCCATGCCGCCGATCTCAGCGATGGTCGCTTCAACCAGGCTTCGAGCGCCCAGAGGCTCCAGGGCACGAAGGCAAGCGAGCTTGAGATCGCCAGATTGTCCTGCTCGGCGATCCAGCTCGGCGAGAGCACGGTGGCGATGGCGGCGAAGCCGGCGGCGGCGGCACTGGTACCCAGGGTGCGGCAAAGCCCGATCATGCCGATTCCCGCCACCGCCATGGCCAGGAAATGGACGAGATTGGCGCCATAGGCGCTGCTCGCGAACGGCACGATCACGCTGGCGACGAAGAGATTGAGCGGGCTGGCGAAGCCGCCCGGACCCTCCGCGAAGATCGGGTGGCCGCCATAGATGCCCTGGCTCCAGAGCAGGTCCGCCTCGCCCTGGAGCGCGCGGGCGAGCAGATCCATCAGCGGCAGGCCGTTGAGCAGCGAATCGCCATGGATGATCGTCCGCCCGTCGATCAAGGCGGGATGCCAGAACCAGAAGAGCAGACCGAGAAGGATCAGTGCCGGCAGAAACCTACTGAAGGTGCTTGCCATGGCCGCTCCATGCTGCCGCTAGTCGCTCGACAGCATCTGCTTGATGCCGCGCACCGCCTGGCGAATCCGGTCGGTGTTCTCGACCAGGCCCAGGCGCACATGCGTGTCGCCATATTCGCCGAAGCCGATGCCCGGGGCGACCGCGACATTCGCCTTTTCCAAGAGCAGCTTGGAAAATTCGAGGCTGCCTAGGTTCTTGAACCGGTCCGGCAGCGGCGCCCAGGCGAACATCGAGGCTTCGGGCGAGGGGACATCCCATCCCGCCGCATGCAGCCCCTCGATCAGCACGTCGCGCCGGCGCTTGTAGGTGGCCCGGTACTGCGCCACGCAATCCTGCGGGCCGTTCAAGGCCGCGATCGCGGCGACCTGGATCGGCGTGAAGGCGCCGTAATCGAGATAGGATTTCATCCGTGCCAGCGCCTCGATCAGCTTGGCGCAGCCGACCGCGAAACCGATACGCCAGCCGGGCATCGAATAGGTCTTGCTCATGCTGCCGAACTCGACCGCGATCTCGCGCGCCCCCGGAATCTGCAGGATCGAGGGCGGCGGCACGTCGCCGAAATAGATCTCGCTATAGGCGAGGTCGGACAGCACATAGAGGTTGCGCGCGCGGGCGAACTCGACGACCTCGCCATAGAAATCGAGGTCGCGCGTCTCGCCGGTCGGGTTCGACGGGTAGTTGACGATGAGCGCGATCGGCTTCGGCACGCTGTGCTTCCATGACCGCTCGACCGTCGCCACGAAATCCGCCGCCGGCACGGGCGGAATATGCCGGATCGCCGCCCCCGCGATGATGAAGCCGAAGGCGTGGATGGGGTAGGAGGGGTTCGGCACCATCACGACATCGCCGGGGCTGGTGATCGCCTGGGCGAGGTTGGCGAGACCTTCCTTCGAGCCCAGCGACACGATCGCCTCGCGCTCAGGATCGAGCTCGACATCGAAGCGCCGCGCATAATAGCCCGCGATCGCCTTCCTGAGGCCGGGAATGCCGCGGCTGTTCGAGTAGCGATGGGTGCGCGGATCCTGCACCGTCTCGACCAGCTTCTGGACGACATGCGGCGGGCTCGGCATGTCCGGATTGCCCATGCCGAAATCGATCACGTCGCGCCCGGCGGCTCGGGCCGCGGCCTTCAGCCGATTGACCTCGGCGAAGACATAGGGCGGCAAGCGGCGGATACGATGAAACTCGGACTCGGACATGGGACGCTAAGCTCGGGTCGTCAATTTGGGGGCCGCTACATCAACACCGAACGGGTCGGGTCGCAATAGCTGTCACGAACGCGTGAGCCGTGCCACCGCCGCATGGTCGAAGCCCAGCCGATCGAGGATTGCGGCAGTATCCGCCCCCAGTGCCGGTGCCGATCCGCCGATCGCGGCCGGCGTCTCGGAAAAGCCTACTTGCGGGGTCGGCTGCGGGAAGCCGTCCGGGCTCGCGAAGCTGCCGCGAGCTTTGTGCTGCGGATGCTCGGGCGCCTCGGACCAGTCGAGCACGGGGGTGAGGCACGCATCGCTGCCGTCGAAATGCGCTGCCCAATAATCACGCGTCTCTGTCCGGATGGTGGCTTCGATGGTTGCCGCCGTCTCGGGCCAGCTCGCCCGATCATATTGCTGCGCCGGATCGAGCGCCCCTTCGAGTCCGAGGCCGATCACCAGCGCCTGATAGAATTTCGGCTCGATCGAGCCGATCGCGACATAGCGGCCATCGGCGCATTGATAGCAGCGATAGAAGGGCGCCCCGCCATCGAGCAGATTGGCGCCGCGCTCCAGCCCCCAACGCCCGCCGGCGATGAGGCCGTAGAACAGCGGCGTCAAGGCGAGCGCCCCTTCGGCGATGCTGGTCTCGACCACCTGTCCCTGACCCGTACCGCGCGCCCGGACGAGGGCGGCCAGCAGCCCCGCCACCAGCATCATGGCGCCACCGCCATAATCGCCGACGAGGTTGAGCGGCACCGGCGGCGGCGCGTCGGGCGTCCCCATCGCGGCCAGCGCCCCCGACAGGCCCAGATAGTTCAGATCATGGCCGGCCATCGCCGCCATCGGGCCCGTGCTGCCCCAGCCGCTGATGCGGCCATAGACGAGCCGCGGATTGTCGGCGAGGCAGGGTTCGGGGCCGAGCCCCAGCCGCTCCATGACGCCGGGCCGGAAGCCTTCGATCACCGCATCGGCCGACGCGATGAGCTTCCGCGCGGCTGCCACGCCCTCTTCGGTCTTGAGATCGAGCGCCACCGATTTCTTGCCGCGCGCGGTCACGTCGAAACGGGGCACCATCGGCACGCCCAGGCCGCTCGGGCCCAAGCGTTCCAGCTTGATCACCTCGGCACCGAAATCGGCGAGCACCATGCCCGCGAACGGGACGGGGCCGATCGCCGCCATCTCGACGATCGTGACGCCGGCGAGAACGCCTTCAGTCATGGAAGATTCCTATCGTTTGAGGCCGAGCGTGCCCCCCAGCACGGTTTCGGCGAAATCGGCCCCGTCGGTTTGAGCGCCGGTCAGGTTGGCGGCACTGAGATCGGCGCCCTTGAGGCTTGCCTGCTTGAGATTGGCGCCGCGGAAATCGGCATGGCGCGCCTCGATGGAATCGAGCCGCGTGATCAGCGACCGGTCCTTGCCCAGCGCCAGCGCCGATATGTTGGAATCCCTGAGATCGGCGAAATTGAGCCGGGCGCCCCGGAGATTGGCGCCCCTGAGATCGGCGCGCACCAGCCGGCAGGAGCGCAGGTCCGCCCCTTCGAACTGGGCTGCCTGCAAGGCCGCCCCTTCGAGATCCATGCCGACCATCACGGCCCGGTTGGCGCGAAAGGCGGTGAGCCGTGCGCCGGCCCAGCCATGGGTCTTCCTCAGATCATAATCGGCGACATCGAGCGGCTTGCCTTCGGCCCCGTCGCTGGTGACGAACAGCTCATGCAGATGGATCAGGAGCTCGATCGATTCCGGCAAGAGATCGATCGACTTGCCCGCCGGCTTGTCGGTCATCATGCCGGTCATGTCCGCACCCGCCGTCTCGACCATGCTCATATCGGCGCCGGTCAGGATCGCGTTCTTGAGGCTGGCGCCGCGGAGATCGGCGCCGCTCATCTCGGCCCCTTCGAGATTGCAGCCATTCAGCACGGCGTTCCTGAGATCGGCGCGCACCAGCTTGCAATTGCGCATCAGCGCATCGCTGAAATCCGTGTGCTGGGCGACCGCACCCGACAGCCGCGCCTGCGACAGGTTGGCATTGACCATGGTGGCGCCGACCAGATCCGACGATGCGCTGTCGATCACCATGGTCTTGAGGTCGCCGCCGCGCGTGCGCTGCGCGATCGTGCCGTCCCTGAGATCGGCATCGAAGAGATCGGCACCGGTCAGGTTCGCCGCGCGCAGGCTGGCGCCCCGGATATCGGCGCGCACCAGCTTGGCGCCGCGCAGGTTGGCGTTGGCCAGATTGACGCCGAAGAGGGCGGCATTGTTGAAAATCGTGCCGGCGCAGTTCGACCGTTCCATATCGGCGGCGGTCAGATCCGCGTCGGTCAGATTATGGCCGGAGAGATCGAGCCCGACCAGGCTGCGATAGCTCAGCAGCGCGCGCTGACCGCCCGGACGGCCGGCAATATAGGCTTCATGCCGTTTGATCGCCGTGTCGAGCTCGTCCTGCGTCATCGGAATGCGCGGACGTACCACGGACTCAGTCGCCATTACCGTCGCTTTCCAACCATCGTCAACCCCTGGTCCGGCGCCGGATTTTGCAGGCGAGCAGCATTGGCGGCAAGCGGAATGACAAAGCCAGGGTGCCGCCTTTCAGGCTGAAGCCGGCTCAAGACGCAGATCCGCCGGCAGATCGAGCCCGAATTCCTCGCGGAGCGCCATGACGAGCGCCGTCTCGTCCGCCAATTTTTCCGTGTGCCGATTGTCTCCCTTGAGGATCTCGAGGCTGAGATTGCGCAGCGTCACGCGCCGGTCGGTCCGGGTCAGCTGCGCCGTGACAGTCTTGCGGAAGATCGAGCTCGGATGCGTCGCGGTGTAGTGATTGGCGACCTCGATATCGACCGGATATTGCGGTTCGAGCGTGAAGGCGTAGTAGTCGCTGAAGGCATCGTCGCCGACATCGCCCTCGAGGACCCACAGCGCCTGTTCATGGCGCAGCCGGTAGGCCGCCCCCGGCACATGGGTCACGATGTCGGGCATCAGCGGGATCGGGCGCAGCAGGCCCGAGGCACCGAAGCCGACATCGGCGAGGAACGCACCGGTCCTGGTCTCGACCTTGAGCAGCATATGGTTGCGCGGGCCGATCCGCGTGCCGCCGAACCGGACGCGCGCGGTCAGGATGTGGCTGTGAAAGCCGATCTGGTCGAGCACTGCCTTGAACAGCGTATTGTGCTCGAAGCAATAGCCGCCGCGCCCGCCCGCGACGAGCTTGGCCGTGAGCGACGGGAGATCGAGTGCGATCGGCAACCCCAGCACGACATCGACATTCTCGAACGGGATGGATCCCACATGAGCCTCGTGCAGGCGGGCGAGGCAATCCTCGGTCGCGTCCAGCCGCCCGGCAAACGAGATGCGGGCGAGATAGGCGTCGAGTGCGGCCGTGCCCAGTTCCGTCACGCTGTCCATCAGAGAGGCTCCGCTGCAGCCGGCATATCCTGCGCTCCGGCCCTTGCGGCGGCAAGAGCATCGGGTCCCGCGCCGCAGACGCGGTATGCAGCTTTGTGGCACGCAAACTGCGCAAACTTTACCGTCTGGCAACCGACGGGCCGCTAGGGTCCCGGCCTGCATTGAATGTGGGAGTAGTCATGCGCAGACGAGATTTCATTGCCGCCGGCTGTGCCGCGGCCGCGATCCTGCCTGCCCGGCGCGGCCTGGCCATGCCGCAACCGCAAGTTATCCGGCTGGGCTTCGTCTATACGCGCAATTCCCAGCTGGGCGCGGGCGCCATCGAGTTCGCCAAGCGGGTCGAGCAGCAATGCGGCGGCCGGCTCCGGGTCGAGCTCTACCCGTCGAGCTCGACGGGCGGCGAGCTCGAGATGGTCCAGGATGTCGGATCCGGCATTCTCGACATGACCTTCACCTCGAGCGCCGTCTTCTCGGCCATCTCGCCCGATCTCAGCATCTTCGACATCCCGTTCCTGTTCCGCGATGTCGGCCATGCCCGCGCCGTGCTCGACAGCGATATCGGCACGGCCGCCTTTGCCAAGATGGAGCCCAAGGGCATCGTGGGATTGGCCTGGGGCGAGAATGGGCTCCGGCACATCACGACGGCGAGCAAGCCGGTGCGCAGCCCGGCCGATCTCAAGGGCATCAAGATCCGCGTGCCGCAATCCGAAGTGATGGTCGCGGGCTTCAAGGCGTTCGGCGCCGATGTCCAGTCGCTGGGCTTCCCCGACCTTTATCCCGCACTGGCGGCCGGCACCTTCCAGGCCCAGGAAAATCCGGTCTCGGTCATCAAATCCGCCAATTTCGACCGAGTGCAGCACTTTCTCTGCCTCACCGGGCATGTCTATTCGCCGGGTGCCTTGATCATCTCCAAGCGTGCCTTCGACCGGGTCTCCGCCGAGGATCAGCAGGTGATGCGCGCGGCGGCCGTGGTCGGCGGCCAGGTCTCGCGCGATTTTGCCGACAAGTCCGACAAGAGCGGCATCGACGAGCTGCGCCAGAAGGGCATGACCATCGTCGAGGACGTCGACCGGCCGGCCTTCGTCGCGGCGCTCGCCGGCGTTTCGGCCGATTTCGACAAGAAGTTCGGCAAGGACAAGATCGATGCCATCCGCAATTTCGGCAAGTAACGGGAAGCCCGCCATGTCCTTGATCGCCGCCGCCAATCGAATCAGCCTGAGCGGGCGCGTCATCGGCGGCTTCGGCCTGCTCGTGGCCCTCATCGCCGGCATGTCGATCTTCAACGATTTCCGCGTCCGCGATGTCCGTGACAGCGTCGGCCGCATCGGCGCCGCCGCCGCGATCTCGGATACGGCCAGCAATTTCACGCGCGATCTGCTCGATCTGCGCCGCCAGATGACGAACTATATGCGGACCGCGGCGGCGACCGATCGCGCCGCCTCGCTCTCAGCCTTCCAGCCGGTCGAGCAGGATCTCGCCAAGCTCAAGGATTCGAGCGGTTCGCGCGGCGAGGCACTCGTCAGCGGCTTCGCGGAGTATCGCGCGGGCTTCGACCGGCTCGATGGCGACCTCAAGAAGCGGCAGTCGGCCCTCTCCGCCGTGAATGCGGCCGGCGCCCGGCTCGGCAATCTCACCGCCACGCTCGTCCCCGATCTCGTGGCCGGCAAGGAGCCGGCGGCGGCCCCGGCGCTCAGGCTCGACCGCGCCGCGCAGGCCGTGCTCGCCACCGTCTATCGCTATCTGGCGGCCCGCGCACCCGGCGACATCGATATCATCGCCGCCGAGCGCGAGCGTATCGGCCGCGAGCTGGATTCACTCAAGGCGGCAGCCCCGGCAGGCGAGGCGCTGGCCCCCATCATGGCGCTGCTGCCGGCGCAGATCGACAAGTTCCTGGGTGCGGCACAGCAGCTGACCGATGCCGCCAACAGCACGGATGACGACCTCGCTGCCCTGGTCAAGACCGGCCTGAAGCTCGGCGACGATGCCGACAA
Organism: uncultured Alphaproteobacteria bacterium; assembly: GCA_963762435.1. GTDB lineage: Bacteria > Pseudomonadota > Alphaproteobacteria > ATCC43930 > CGMCC-115725 > JAXDMU01. The sequence goes on from CAVXLN010000029.1 coordinate 391,915, forward strand.
GCTGCGCGCCGACTATCACCAGGTCCGCGACGACAGCGTCGATGCCACCATGGCGACGGCCGATCACGTGCTTTCGCTCGGCCTCACCGCGTCCATCGCGGGCGTGCTGCTGGGCATCCTGCTTGCAGCCTGCGTGGCGCTCTCGATTTCGGCCCTCATCAAGCGGATCACCAAGGTGATGTCGAGCCTGGCCGAGGGTCAGCTCGATGTGGCGATTCCCGATACCGACCGGCGCGACCAGATTGGCGCCATGGCCCGGGCGGTCGAGATCTTCAAGCGCAATGCAATCCGCATCCGCGAGGTCGAATCCCAGCAGGCCGCCGCCGCCGAGCAGGCCGAGGCAGAGCGCAAATCCGTGCTGGCCGACATGGCGACCCGGCTCGAAGGCACGGTCAAGAGCATCGCCCAATCGGTCATGCAGTCCGCGACCGCGATGCGCACCAGCGCCTCCACCATGAGCGACGCGGCCGAGCGGACGAAGCTCCGCTCCTCGGCCGTGGCAGCGGCCTCCGAGCAAGCGTCCGTCAATGTCCAGACCGTGGCGTCCGCTGCCGAGGAGCTCGCCTCCTCGATCAACGAGATCGGCCGGCAGGCGCAGAGTTCCGCCGCGATCGCGGCGCGCGCCGCTTCGCAGGCCGCCGACACCAGTACGACCATGGCGAGCCTGTCCGGTGCCGCCGACCGGATCGGCGAGGTCGTCCGCCTCATCAACGACATCGCGTCGCAGACCAATCTCCTGGCCTTGAACGCCACGATCGAGGCCGCCCGCGCCGGCGATGCCGGCAAGGGTTTCGCGGTCGTGGCGTCCGAGGTCAAGAACCTGGCCGGCCAGACCGCGCGGGCGACCGAAGAGATCGCGGCCCAGATCTCCGCCATCCAGGAGGAGACCAAGCTCGCGGCCACGGCGATCAAGGGTATCGAAGGCGTCATCACCGAGATCAACGACATCGCCGCCACGACGGCCAATGCCGTCGATCAGCAGAGCGGCGCCACCTCGGAGATCGCCCGCAACGTCCAGCAGGCGGCCCTCGGGACGGACGAGGTCTCGAGCAACATCACCGGCGTGCTCGAAGCGGCGGCCGAGACCGGCGTGCATGCCCGCACTGCACTCGACAATTCCGACCAACTGTCAGAGCAGGCCGGCAATCTCGAGCAGGCGGTGCAATCCTTCCTGGATGGCATCCGGGCGGCGTAAAGCGTTGCTGTTTTGAGAGAAAATGTTGGGGTGGGGCGGGCATCCCGCCCGCCCCACTCTCCATCCCGGCTAGTCGTTCTTGACGGCGCCCAGCTTCCTGACCTCGGCGAGCGTGTTCTCGACATGCTTGTCGGGGTCGGAACTCTGATAGACATAAGCGATCTTCCCGGTCGGCGCGATCACGTAGGACACGCGATCCGACACGCCGCCGACCAGCGGCATGCGGACGAGCACCAAATCATAGGCGCGGATCACCTTGAGGTCCGGGTCGGCCGCGACCGGGAATTTGGCCGAGCATTCCTTCGTCGAGAATTCATGCAGCGTGCCGATCGAATCGGCCGACATGCCGATCAGCGTCGCCCCGGCGGCGGCGTACTGGTCGGCCGCCTCGGCGAATTCATGCGCCTCGATCGTGCAGCCGGAGGTGAAGGCCTTCGGGAAGAAATAGAGCACGACCGGCCCCTTCTTCAGCAAATCCGCCAGCGAGAAGGAGAATTCCTTGCCGCCGACCGCCGCCTGGGCCGTGAAATCGGGCGCGGCGTCGCCGGGCTTCAGCTCGGCAAAGGACGGCGTGGCGACGAGGCACCCGAAGGCGAGGGCAGCGGCAGCGAGGCGGGTCATTCCGAATCTCCCAAGAATCGCAGGAATGCTTATCATGGGTAGAATAATCTGGCTACGATGCATCATGACGCCAGGCGGCCGCTCTCATTGACGTGATATCCATCCTGCTGTTAGCATCTGCGGCATGACTGAGCTGGTGCTCATACCCCAGGCGGGGCTGCGAATTATGCGCCCGATCCTTCGCCAGGATCGGGTTGCGGAATCGTGCCTTTTTGCCTTTCGGGAGCGCCATCATGTCCACGGGACAAGCTCGTACTGACGTCATCACCGCCTGCTATGCCGTGCGCGCCGCGGCCGAAGCCGGCATCCTTTCCCGCCTGATCGAACTCTTCGCCAAGCGTAATCTCGTGCCCGCCTCCGTGCAGGCGCGGCTGACCGGGGCCGCGCGCGACACGCTGTCGGTCGATCTTCAGATCGATGAGCTCGAACCCGCCCTTGCCGAGATCATCGCGGAAACCATCCGCTCGATGGTCTCGGTCGAGCGTGTGCTGCTGACACCGCTGCTCGCCGCCGACGCGGCCTGAGCCATGCCCCGCCTTTATCTCTACGACACGACGCTCCGCGACGGGGCGCAGACGCTGGGCGTCGATTTCTCACTCGCCGACAAGCGCGCGCTGGCGTTGGCGCTCGATGCGATGGGCATCGATTATATCGAGGCCGGCTGGCCCGGCGCCAACCCGACCGACAGCGCCTTCTTCGCCGAGCCGCCGCTACTCGGCCAAGCCAAGCTGACCGCCTTCGGCATGACCCGCCGTGCCGGCGCCGGCACGGGCCAGGATGCCGGCCTCAAAGCCGTGCTCGCCGCGGGGACGGCCGGCGTCTGTCTCGTCGGCAAGAGCTGGGATTTCCAGGTGACGGAGCTGCTGGGCGCGACCCTGCCCGAGAATATCGACATGATCGGCGAGTCCTTGGCCCATGTCGTCTCGGCCGGGCGCGAGGCGCTCTTCGATGCCGAGCATTTCTTCGACGGCTACAAGGCGAACCCCGGCTACGCGCTCGACTGCCTCAAATCGGCGCTCGACGCGGGTGCCCGCTGGCTCGTGCTGTGCGACACCAATGGCGGCACGCTGCCGCACGAGATCGAACGCATCGTGGGATCCGTCGCCGAGGCCATTCCCGGCGGCCGGCTCGGCATCCATTGCCATAACGACACCGGCAACGCCGTCGCCAACTCGCTGGCCGCCGTGCGCGCCGGCGCCCGCCAGATCCAGGGCACGCTCAACGGGTTGGGCGAGCGCTGCGGCAATGCCGATCTCGTGACATTGATCCCGACGCTGATGCTGAAGCTGGGATTCGAGCTTGGCGTCACCACCGACGGGCTGAAGCAGCTGACGCATCTCTCGCATCTGGCCGACGAGCGGCTCAACCGTTTGCCGGACCCCAAGGCGCCCTATGTCGGATCCCGCGCCTTCGCGCATAAGGGCGGGCTCCACGTCTCGGCGATCGCCAAGGATACGCGCAGCTACGAGCATGTGGCGCCCGAAGCGATCGGCAATGTCCGCCACATCCTGGTCTCTGACCAGGCCGGCCGCGCCAACATCCTGGCCCGCCTCGCCGAGCTCGGTCTCGCCGTCGACCGCGACGATCCGCGCATCCTCGAGCTCGTCGATCTCGTCAAGGAGCGCGAGGCGGCCGGCTACGCCTATGAGAATGCCGACGCCAGCTTCGAGCTTCTGGCCAAGCGCCGGCTCGGCTTGGGCGCCGGCGATTTCTTCCGGCTGATGCGCTTCCGCGTCATCGACGAGCGGGTGCGTGACGCCGCCGGCAACATCGAGACTCTGTCCGAGGCGAGCGTCGAGCTCGAGATCGCGGGCCGTCCCGCCATGGTCGTAGCGCGTGGCAACGGACCGGTCGAGGCGCTCGATACCGCAATCCGCCGGGCACTCGAGCCGGTCTATCCCGCCCTCCACGGCGTCCGCCTCACCGACTACAAGGTGCGCATCCTGACGCCGGAGGCCGGCACCCGCGCCGTCACCCGCGTGATGATCGAGAGCAAGGATGCCGACGACCATCGCTGGTGCACGATCGGCGTCGCCGAGAACATCATCGACGCCTCGTACCGGGCGCTGGAGGACAGCCTCGTCTACCGGCTGATGCGGGGGTAGAGCGACTTACCCAAAGGCAGAATCCAACAGGGATTGACCGGTCGGCCGCCGTCGTGTTCCTTATTCGTACACATTTATGGAACGAGGAGGTGGAGCGGTGGAGACGGAGCGGGATCGCGAGATCCTCGAGCAACTGGCCGAGTTCGGCATGGAGGTCGCGGCTGCGCTCAAGGCGCAGATCGTGGCCGCCAGCGATGCCGACTGCGCCGATCGCCTGAGCCTCGCCTTCACGCGCATCGCCCGTTCGATCCGCCAGACGCTGGCCTTCAAGGCGAAGCTTGCCGAGATGGCGGCGAAGAGTGCCGAGAAACGCCACGCGAAAGAGCGCGAGCAGTCGATCGAGAACGTCCCGCCTCCGCGTCAAGAAGCACCAGGTCGCCCGCGATGTCGCCCTGATGGTCGAGGCCACATCGGAACCCGAGAGCCTGTTGACCGATCTACACGAACGTCTGATGGATCCGGACATCGAGGACGAACTCCTCACCATCCGGGTCGGGGATGTCATCATCGGCCTCTGCGACGAGCTCGGAATCCCCGTCGAGCTGTCGGTCTGGCAGGACAAGGGCTGGTTCCTGAACGAGGACCGGCCGAGGCCGGAGCCGCCGCCTCGGCCGGCGCCACGCCTTGGCATACCGCCCCATGAGTGGAACCGGCAGCGCTATCACACGCCGCCCGACGGGTGACCGAGCCTCATACCCTCACCCCGACTCTCTCCCGCCGGGCGGGAGAGGGAGGAGCGCAATTCAACCCCTCTACCGCCCGGCGGGAGAGGGAGGGGCCCATCGCGTTTAGCGATGGGAGGGTGAGGGCTATGCGCGATGCGCTTCAACACCTCGCGCAGACCCTCACCCGCTTCGCTAACGCCCAGCACCCTCTCCCGCCAGGCGGGCGAGGGTTGATTCCGCTCGCCTACTCGACCTTCCGCCACGGCTTCTCCAGCACCGCCGGGTTCAGCACCCGCACCGGCGAGCCCGCGAGCCAGGCCAGCACATCCTCGACCGTGTCGCCATAGAACACGGCATAGCTCTCGCGCGCGACGAAGCCCAGATGCGGCGACAGGACCGTGTTCGGCAGGCCGCGCAGCGGATGGTCGGCCGGCAGCGGCTCCTTGTCATAGACATCGAGCCCGGCGCCGGCGATGCGGCGGTCCTTGAGGGCGGCGATGAGGGCGGCCTCCTCCACGATCGGCCCGCGCGAGGTGTTGATGAGATAGGCTGTCGGCTTCATCAGCCCGAGCTCGGCGGCACCCACCAGCCCGCGCGTCCGGTCGGACAGCACCAGATGGATGCTCAGCACATCGGCACTCTTGAAGAGCTCGTTCCGCTCGACCCGGCGCACGCCGGCGGCCGCGGCCTTCTCGTCGGTCAGATTCTCGCTCCAGGCGATCGTCTCCATGCCGAAGGCGCGGCCGATGGCGCCCATCCGGCTGCCCAGCCGTCCTGCCCCCAGGAGACCCAGCACCTTGCCGTGGAGCGTGGTGCCGATCGTGCTCTGCCAGCCGCCCTTGCGCATGCCGGCATCCTCCTGGGCCAGATGCCGCACGCTCGCCAGCACCAGCGCCCAGGCGAGCTCGATGGTCGCATATTCAGTCCCGCCGCCGCCCGTATGGCTGATCACGATGCCATGGTCGGTCGCGGCTTGCGTGTCGAGCGACGGGCTGCGCCCACCCGTCAGCGTCAACAGCTTGAGGTTCGGCAGCGCCTCGATAAGGGTGCCGGGGAACGGCGTGCGCTCGCGCATCAGGCAGACGATGTCGAAGGGCTGGAGTGCTGCCTGCGCCGCTTCGAGCGAGCCGAAGGCATGGTCGAACACGGTGATCTCGGCTTTCTCCCGGAGCTTCGACCAATCGGCAAGCTCCAGGGCGGCACGCTGGTAATCATCGAGAATGGCAAGCTTGAGCATGATCTATGGAGTCTCTTGCGGTACGGGGCGGGGACGGCCATCGGCGTCGATGGCGACGAAGGTGAAGATGGCCTGGGTCACGCGCATGACCTCATCATGCTCGCGCGGCGGGCGCCAGGCCTCGACCGCGATCTTCATCGAGGTGCGGCCGACGCTCATGACCCGGGCATAGAGGCTGACCTCGTCGCCGACCTGGACCGGCGACAGGAACGACATGCCGTCGACCGAGACGGTGGCGCAGCGCCCGCGCGCCCGGCGGGCAGCCGCATTGCCGGCGGCCAGATCCATCTGCGCCATCAGCCAGCCGCCGAAGATGTCGCCCGCCGGATTCGTGTCGGACGGCATGGCGATGGCGCGGATCATCGGCATCTCGACCGGCAGAGCCGGCCGCTCGGCAGGGTCCATGATGTGCTCCCTCAAACACTTGGCCGCAGCCTCGCGCGATGGCAGGTCGAACGCAACCCAATCACGCTGTCCCGAGATATGCCGCAATCACGCGTCCATCCCCGGCGATGGATGCGGCAGGGCCTGACAGCACGATGCGGCCGGTCTCGAGCACATAGGCCTCGTCGCAGATCTCGAGTGCGGCGCGGGCATTCTGCTCGACCAGCAGGATCGTCCGCCCGGCCGATCTCAGCCGCGCGATGATGGCGAAGATCTCGTCGACGAACAGCGGCGCCAGCCCCATCGACGGCTCGTCGAGCAGCAGCAGCCGCGGCCCGGCCATGAGTGCCCGGCCGATCGCCAGCATCTGCTGCTCCCCGCCTGAGAGCAGGCCCGCGGCCTGGCCGAGCCGTTCGCCGAGCCGTGGGAAGAGCGTCAGCGCCTCGTCGCGGCGCCGCCGGATCTCGGCCTCGTCGCGCAAGAGATAGGCGCCCATGCGCAGATTGTCCGCGACCGAGAGATTGCCGAAGAGCTGCCGCCCCTCCGGCACCTGCACGATGCCGCGCCGGGCGATGCGATGCGGCCGCTCGCCCTTGAGGTCCCGTCCGTCGAAACGGATGCTGCCCGCCGCCGGCGCCACGAGCCCCGACAGGCCGCGCAGCAGGCTGGTCTTGCCGGCGCCATTGGCGCCGATGAGGGCGACGGCCGTTCCCTCCGCGACGCTGAGATCGACCCCGTCCAGCACCGTGACCGCGCCATAGCGCAGCGTCAGCCCCGCCACCTCCAGCAGCGCGCTCATGAGGCCGCCAGCCGATGCGCCAGCTTGGCGCCGAGATAGGCCTCGATCACCGCCGGGTCGCGGCGGATCTCGGCCGGCGTGCCCTCTGATATCTTGCGGCCGAAATTGAGGACCGTGACGCGGTCGCAGAGCCGCATGACGAAGCCCATATCATGCTCGACCAGCAGCAGCCCGACGCCAAGCCCGCGCAGGAGCTCGACCAGCGCCTCGGTCTCGGCCGGGTTCATGCCGGCCGCCGGCTCGTCGAGCAGCAGCAGCTTGGGCGATGCGGCGAGCGCCCGGGCGATCTCGAGCCGGCGCTGATCGCCATAGGAGAGGGTACCGGCGCGCCTTGCCGCCGCGGTACCGAGCCCGACCCGGTCGAGCAGCACCGCCGCCTCAGCGCGCGCCGCCGGTGCTCTGAGCCTCCGTGTATGCAGCCCCGTCAGCACATTCTCGAGCACCGTCATCTCGGCGAAGAGCCGGATGTTCTGGAAGGTCCGGGCGAGGCCGAGCTTGGTCCGTCGCCAGCTCGGCAACCCGTCGAGCGGGGCGCCGTCGAGCCGGATGCTGCCGCTGTCGGCCGGGATCAGGCCGGAGAGGAGGTTGAAGAGCGTGGTCTTGCCGGCACCGTTCGGGCCGATCAACCCATGGACATGGCCCGGCATCACCGTGAAGCTCACCTGATCGACCGCCTGGAGCCCGGCGAAGCGCCGGCTCAGCCCCTCGACGGTGAGAAGCGCCTCGCTCATCCCGTCCGCCCGATCCGCCAGGCCAAGAGCCCGCGCGGCATATAGAGCACGGCCAGCACGATGATGAGCCCGTTCACGACCAGCCGGAAATCATGCAGCGGGCGCAGCAGCTCGGGCAGCACGGTCAGGATCACGGCCCCCAACACCGGCCCGAAGGGCGAGCCGATGCCGCCCAGCAACGCGAAGCTCAGGATCGTCACCGCCTCGTCGAAGCCGTAGTCGTTGGGGCCGATGAAGTCCGAGGAATGGGCGCTGAGCGCGCCTGCAAGCCCGGCCAGCATCGCCGAGACGATGAGGGCGCCGAGCTTATAGGCGGGCAGCGGCACGCCCATGATGCCGGCGGCCGCCTCATCCTGCCGCATCGCCTCCATGGCGCGGCCGAGGCGCGAGCGAGCGGCGAGGGTGAAGCCCAGGAGCGCCAGCGCCAGCGTGCCGTAGATGAGGACGGCATCAGCCTTCTCCGGAATGCCGCTGAGGCCGAGCGCGCCGCCCGTGACGTCGGCATTGACGAGGAAGATGCGCAGCACCTCGCCGAAGCCGATCGTGGCGAGCGCCAGATAGACGCCGCTGAGCTTGAGTGTCGGCGTGAAGATGAGGAGGGCCGCCAGCGCCGGCAGCGCCACGGCGGCGAGAAGCGCTAGCGGGAAGGGGATCCCAAGCTTCAGCGTCAGCAGTGCTGAACTATAGGCGCCGATGCCCATGAAGGCGGCCTGCGCCAGCGACAGCTGCCCGACCGCGAGCACGGCATAAAGGCTGAGCGCCAGCAGCCCGTTGATGCCGATCGCATAGATGACGCCCTGATAGGTCCAGAAGAGATCATCGAGCATGGCTCAGGCCCGCCGGATCTGGGCGCGACCGAACAGGCCGACCGGCCGGACCCAGAGCGTCAGGACCAGAAGCCCGAACCCGACTGCATCCTTGAGCGAGGAGGCGACATATCCCGCGGTCAGCGCCTCGAGCAGCCCGACCAGCAGCCCCGCGACCAGTGCCCCGCGAATGTCGCCGAGCCCGCCGATGATGATGACGGCGAAGCCCTTCAGCATCATCGCCTCGCCCATGTAAGGCTCGATCGCATTGAACTCCAGGCCAATGAGCAGGCCGGCGACGCCGCCCAAGGCCCCGGAGAGGAAGGAGACGAGCCGCACCAGCCCGTCGGCATCGACCCCCATCAGCTGCGCCGCCTCGCCATTCTCCGACAGCGCCCGCAATGCCAAGCCGAAGCGCGAACGCTCGATCAGCAGCATGAGTCCCAGCACTAGCACCGAAGCCGTCGCGATCACCAGCAGCTGGGCCGAGGAGAGGCGGAGGCCTGCAAGCTCGATCGCTCCGCCGGCGAGGAAGGCCGGCGGAAAGCGGCGGATCTCGGTGCCGAGTGCCGCCGTCATCGCCGCATAAAGCAGCAGCGTGGCGCCGAGCGTCACCATCAGCGACGAGAGCTCCGGCGCCTTGACCCGCCTGAGCCGCGTCAGCAGCAGCCCGTCCAGCAGCACAGCGACGAGGCCGGTGGCCGAAGCGGTCAGCGGTAGGACGGCCCAGATCGGTAGTGCCGCACTCTTCGCCAGAAACAGCGCCACGAACGCGCCGGCCGAGAAATAGAAGCCGTAGGTGAGGTTAATGACGCCCAGCACGCCGAACATTAGGGTAAAGCCCAGCGCGAACAGAGCGTAGGTCGCACCCGCCGTGACCCCGTTCAGCAGCTGCTGGCCGAGCATCTTTCAGTTCAGGATCTGGAACCGGCCGTCGCGCATCTCCAGCACCACCACGCCAGAGCTGTCGGCGGGATCGCGGTCGGCGGTGAAGGCGAAGGGGCCGGTGACGCCGGTATATTTCACCTGGCCCAGCGCCTCGCGGATCTTGTCCGGCTCGGCCGAGCCGGCCGCGTCGATGGCCCGCGCCACGATGTGCAGCGTGTCATAGGCCTGGGCCGCGAACTGGTCGGGCTCGTCGCTATACTTCGCCTTGTAGGCGGCGACGAACTTCTGGTTGGCGGAATCGTCCTTGCCGATGAACCAGGGGCTGCCGACCAGCGTGCCGTCGGCCGCCGAGCCCGCGATCTCGCCCAGCTTCGGCGAGTTGAAGCCGTTGCCACCGATGAAGCGCAGCGTGGGTGGAAAGCCCAGCGATCTTGCTTCGAGCAGGATGCCCGACGCCGCCTCGACCAGTGCGGAGACCACGACCGCATCGGGATTGAGGCTCTTGATCTTGGTCAGCTGCGCCGAGAAATCCGTGTCCTTGGCACCGAAGGTCTCGGTCGTCACCGTCTCGATGCCGAGCTTCTCCAGGCTCGCCTTCATCACGTCATAGCCCGACTTGGTGAAGGCGTCGTCATTGCCGTACATGACGGCCACCTTCTTGATGCCGAACTTCTTCTGGGCGGCGGCCAGGGTCACGGGCACGACATCGGCCTCGGGCAGCGCGGTGCGGAAGACATAGGGGCCGATGGCCGTGATGCCGTTGGCCGTGGTCGAGGTGCCGACGATCGGGATATGCCGCTCATTCGCCACCGGCCCGGCCGCGAACATCTCGTTCGACAGCGTCGGCCCCAGGATCAAGGGCACCTTGTCGCGCCCGATCAGCTTGCGCAGCGCATTCACCGCCTGATCCTTGTTGCCGGCCGAATCCTCGAATGTCAGCACCAGCTGCCGGCCCTTGAGCACGCCGCCCGCTTCGTTGATGTCGGCGAGCGCCAGCTCGAAGCCGTACTTGATGGCGAGCCCATAACGGCTGGCCGGGCCGGTCAGCACCTCGACGGCGCCCAGCGTCACCGGCTCCTTCGCATCGGCGGCATGGGCCGTTGCGGGTGCTGCGCCGATCGACAGCAAGGCGAGGAGGGCAAGCGTCCGCAGCGTCATCGGGGGTTCCTTATCGGGAGGGATCGGCGGAAGGCGACGATCTATTCCGACATCGCTTCCATAGTCCAGCGCGTCGCCGTCACATCCTTGCGGCGTGCCAGGGCACCGATCAACCGTTCGATCATCGCGTCGTTCCGCTTGTGCAGGCGATAATGCAACACGATCTCGGTCTGGCCGGTGTCGGCCAGCCGCGTGGCGTTGACGCCATTGACCGTCATGCGGGTCTTGCCGTCGCCCTTGACCAGGAAGGTGCGCACCTCGTCCTCGGCGGCACTGTCGCATTGCACGCTGACGCCATAGACGCAGTCCAGCATGCTGTCGCGCCGCGGCAGCCGGTTGATGAGCGCGATGAAGGGCTGCAGGCCGAGATTGATGGCCAAGATCAGTAGCGTCACGAAGCTCGCCAGCACCAGCTCGCCGGTGCCGGCATTGATCCCGACCGCGGCCGAGCACCAGAGCGTCGCCGCGGTGTTGAGGCCGCGCACATTGAGTCCCTCGCGCAGGATAACGCCGGCACCGAGAAAGCCGATACCGGACACGATCTGGGCCGCGATCCGGGCACCGGCATCGGGCACCCCGGCGACCGGTGCCCAGGCCACGAAGGCGGCGGCGCCGACCGCGACCAGCGCGTTGGTCTTGAGTTCCTGCGGTGCGGTGATGCCACTGCCGCTCGGCACCGATGAGGGCGCCCAACAATAGGGCCATCAGCAGATTGGGCATGCCGGCCAGAACCGTTTGGAGCGTCACGGCTTTGCTTCCCCCCGAAAGTGTTCGGCCGAGCATAGCGAATTGAGCAGGATCGAGAAGATGCTCGATCCGTGTCCTTGCCCGGCCTAGCATGGCGACGGAAGCGATAGGAGGTTTCGAGATGGCGAATCGTCTGGCCGGGAAGAAGGCGCTGGTGACGGCGGCGGCGGCGGGCATCGGGCGCGCCACGGCGCTGGCGTTCGCCGCGGAGGGGGCGTCGGTCGTGGCGACCGACATCAATCTGCCGCTTCTGGGCGAGATCGCCGAGACGCCTGGCGTGACGGTCAAGGCGCTCGATGTACGCGACGCGGCGGCGATCCAAGCGCTGGCGGAAGAGGTCGGCCCGATCGATGCGCTCTTCAACGGTGCCGGCTTCGTCCATCACGGCACGGTCCTCGAATGCGACGATGCCGCCTGGGATTTCTCGATGGATCTCAACGTCAAGAGCATGTACCGGACGATCCGCGCCTTCCTGCCCGGCATGCTCGAGAAGGGCGGCGGCTCGATCGTCAATGTCTCCTCGGCCGCCTCATCGGTGCGCGGCATCGCCAATCGCTTTGTCTACGGCACCAGCAAGGCGGCGGTCATCGGCCTGACCAAGGCGGTCGCGGCCGACTATATTCGGCGCGGCATCCGCTGCAACGCGATCTGCCCGGGCACGATCCAGACGCCTTCACTCGACGGCCGCATCAACGCCTTCGACGATCCGGCGGCCGCCCGCATCGCCTTCATCGACCGCCAACCCATGGGCCGGCTCGGCACGGCCGAGGAGATCGCGGCGCTGGCGGTCTATCTCGCCAGCGACGAGGCCGGCTTTACCACCGGCACCATCATGCTTGCTGATGGCGGCTTCGCGCTTTAGCTTGCGGCGGCCGCCAGCTCCGCCTGCAGCATCCTGATGCGGGCGACGAGCCATTCGAGCCCATGGTCGTGGATGCCAAGCGCCTTCAGCGAGTCTGCCGTCTTGTAGATATAGTCGGAGCAAGGGCCGAGCCAGCCATGCGCATGGGCGCCGACCTCGGCCACCTTCTCCGCCGAGATCGGCCCGGTGTAGCGCGGATGGTTCCGATCGATCGCGAAGGCGATGGCGGCCACGGTGCCGGCCTCGGTCTTCACCCGCACCCAGCGCGGGACGTAAGCGCCGCCGATCATCTCGCGCTTCCAGACGATGCCAAGCTCGTGCCGGGCGATCGCGGGATCGAGCCGGAAGGCGACACCGCCGCAGCTGCCGCCGCGATCGAGGCCGAGCGTCAGCCCCGGCCGTTCCGGCGTGCCGCGGCTTGTCACGGTCCAGAGGCAGAAGCTGCGATGCCAGCCGTGAACCCAGCCCACGCGCTGCTCGGCGAAATGGAAGGTCGGATTCCAGATCAGCGAGCCATAGGCGAAGACCCAGACATCGCCGGGGGTCGGCTGGGCCGCCAGTGTGCGGTCGAGCGAGGCCTCGACCTCCGCCTCGCTCCACAGCTTCATCTGCCCGGCCGCCGCCACGACCTGACGGATCGTGCCCGACAGGATGAGCTCGCGCGTGAGCTCGTATGAGATCGGCGGGGAGGCGGGGGGCTTATCCGACTTGCTCATGGTCCCGAGCGAGAATTGATGAAGCGCGATCCTAGTCGCTCGTTGCGGCTTGCACGAGCGTCACGGTATGGCAGGGGCGATAGCCGCGTGGTGGCGATGCAACGTCTGCGCCAGGTCGCCGCGCGGCGCCACGACGACACGCTCTAGCCCTAGCCAAGCAGCCATATGCTGTAATTCGACGAGCAGCTCGGCCGCGACCTGCTCGGGATCGGTGCCCGGCTCGCTGTGCGTTGCCTGAACCTTGAGCGTGCCGGTTGCCCGATCGGCCTTGAGATCGACGCGGCCGACGAGCTGCTCGCCGAGCAGAAAGGGCAGCACGTAATAGCCGTGCAGGCGCTTGGCCTCGGGCGTGTAAATCTCGATGCGGTAGCGGAAATTCCACATTCGCTCGGTCCGGTCGCGATCCCAGATCAAGGGGTCGAAAGGCGAGAGCAACGCCCGCGCCTCGATCCGGCGCGGCAGCCGGGCCTCCGGGTGCAAATAGGCCTGATGGCTCCAGCCCTTGACCGAAACCGGCAGCAGCTGGCCCGCCTCCACGAGTTCGGCCACGCGCGGCTTCGAATCCTCGAGCTTCAGACGGAAATAGTCGCGCAAATCAGGCTCGGTCGCGATGCCGAGCGCCTTGGCCGACAGCATCAGCAGCTGCCGCTGCGCGTCCGCCCGCTCCGGCACCGGGGCGGCCAGCACGGCGCGGGGCAGCACCCGCTCCGGCAGATCGTAGACACGCTCGAAATTGCGCCGCGTCGCGGTGGTGAGCCGGCCCGACCAGAAGAGATATTCGAGCGCCCGCTTGCCGTCGCTCCAGCCCCACCAGCTGCCCTTGCCGCGGCCCGCAATCTCGAGATCGCCGGCCGCGACCGGCCCGCGCGCCGTCACTTCCTCGAGGATGCGGTCGACATATTGGGATTGCTCGCGCTTCGCATCCGCGATGCCGCCCCAGATGTTGGTCAGCTTGTCGGCATCATCCATGCGCCAGCGGAACAGCGGGTAGTGCTCGACCGGCAGCAGCGAGGCCTCATGCCCCCAATATTCGAAGAGATGCCGGCGCCTGCCATCATAGGCGGCCTTGTCGAGGAGCGCCGCACCATAGGCGCCGAGCCGGGAGAAGGCCGGCATATAATGGGCGCGGACGAGCACATTGACCGAATCGATCTGCAGGAGGCCGAGCCGCCGGGTCAGCTTCTTCAGATGCGGCGCCTCGGCAGCACTCGGCCGCGCCTCGGTGAAGCCCTGGGCGGCAAGTGCGATCCGGCGCGCCTCGAGGGCCGAGAATTTCTCGCGGGAGACCATGTCAGAGACTCATGTGGATGGCGCCCAGAGGTCGCGTGCGGCCAGCGCGGCACCACCGACGATCATGAGGCAGGCGAGACCGAGCGTCGGCGAGAGGCTACCACGGCCGGCCGCGATCAGAAGCAGCGTCGACATCAGCGGCGTCAGATAGCTCAGGCCGCCCAGCGCCCTGATGTTGCCGTGCTTGACCCCGAAATCCCAGGCGAAGAAGGCGGCGCCGACCGGGCCGATGCCGAGGCCCGCAACCGCGAGCCAGGCGGTGGTACCGGCCGGCCAGATCGTGGGCTCGAGCGCCAGGTGGCAGAGTGCGGCCAGCAGCGCGGTCGCGGCGCAGAAGCCGCCGATCGCCTCGCTCGGCACGGCACCGAAGCGCCGGCTCAGCACGGAATATCCGGCCCAGGTGACGGCGGCGGCCAGTGCGGCACCATAGCCCAACCCGCCGCCCTGGCCGAGCGGTGCCGTGAAACCGTGCGTCACTAGGATGACGGCACCCAAGAGGCCGGCGCCGGCACCGGCCAAGTGCCACCAGCGCAGCCGCTCGCCGGGCAGGAAGCCTGAAAACACCACGATCAGCAGCGGCCAGAGATAATTGACCAGATTGGCCTCGACCGGCGGGGCGGATTCGAGCGCCAGGAAATAGAGGAAATGATAGCCGAACAGGCCGCTGACGCCGAGCAGCCAGACGATCGGCGGATGCCTGAGCCGCTCAAGCGTCCGGCCTTCGATCGCACCAAGCACGAGGCTCGCCGTGCCCGCGATGCCGAAGCTCATAGCCACCAGCTGAAACGGGGGCACCGGTCCCGCCAGCGTCGTCAGCAAGGCGAGGCCGGACCAGAGCAGGATGGCAAGGCCGCCGATGCCGGTCGCCCGCAATTGCCGCGCGCCCGGTGCCGCACGGCTCACGACATCGGCCACGAGGAGAAGATCCTTCTGGTCACATGCGCTTCTCGCGCCCCTCTCCGCCCTCCGGGGCGAAGAGGCTGGGTGAGGTGGGGGGATGCCGGCGGCGAGACCCACCTCATCCTAAATCCTTCTCCCCCCAGTGGGCGGAGAAGGACTTCCTAATACATATGCTGGCCGCCATTGATCGAGAGCATCGAGCCGGTGACGAAGCCCGCCTCGTCGCTGACCAGGAACAGCACGCCGCGGGCGATCTCGGAGCCTTGGCCGAGCCGGCCGACCGGGATCTTGGCGATGATCTTCTCCAGCACATTGGGCGGTACTGCGCGCACCATCTCGGTATCGATATAGCCGGGCGCGATCGCGTTCACCGTGACGCCCTTTGCTGCCCCCTCCTGGGCCAGCGCCTTGGTGAAGCCATGCATGCCGGACTTGGCGGCGGAATAGTTCACCTGGCCATATTGACCGGCCTGGCCGTTGATCGAGGCGATATTGACGATGCGGCCGAAATTACGCTCGCGCATCCCGTCGATGACGAGGCGGGCGAGGTTGAAGCAGGAGGTCAAGTTGGTGTCGATGACCTCCTGCCATTGATGCGGGGTCATGCGGTGGATCGTCGTGTCGCGCGTGATGCCGGCATTATTGACCAGGATGTCGACTGGGCCGATCTCGTCCGCGATGTGCTTCACCCCGTCCTGGCAGGCCTCGAAGCTCGACACGTCGAAGCGATATGACGCGATGCCGGTCTCCTTCGTGAAGGCATGAGCGGCGGCTTCGTTGCCGCCGTAATTCGCCGCCACCTTGTAGCCGGCATCCCGCAATGCCGTCGAAATGGCAGCCCCGATGCCGCGGGTGCCGCCGGTCACGATCGCAACACGCCCTGTCATCTCAGATCCTCCCTTTCACCGGTTCCTCATGTGCCGCGCCCGAGCGGCGTCGGGAACCTTGGATCACTCCGCCCGACCCGCTAGTCGCGTGCGACGCAGAGCGCAATTCCCATGCCGCCGCCGATGCAGAGCGTGGCCAGGCCCTTCTTGGCGTCGCGCTTCTGCATCTCGTGCAGCAGCGTCACCAGCACGCGGGCACCCGAGGCGCCGATCGGATGGCCGATTGCTATGGCGCCGCCATTGACATTGACCCGCTCGTTGGCCCAGCCGAGCTCCTTGTTGACGGCGCAGGCCTGTGCCGCGAAGGCCTCGTTCGCCTCGATCAGATCGAGATCGCCGGCCGACCAGCCGGCCTTCTTGAGGGCGGCACGGCTCGCCGGGATCGGACCCGTGCCCATGATCGAGGGATCGACGCCGGCCGTGGCCCAGGAGACGATGCGGGCCAGCGGCGTGACGCCGCGCTTCTGGGCATCCTCGGCACTCATCAGCACGACCGCGGCGGCCCCGTCATTGATGCCCGACGCGTTGCCGGCCGTGACCGAGCCGGCCTTGGAGAAGGCGGGCCTGAGCTTCGCGAGCGCCTCGATCGTGGTGCCGCTGCGCGGATGCTCGTCCTTGTCGAACACGATATCGCCCTTGCGGCTCGAGATCGTGACCGGGACGATCTCGTCCTTGAAGCGGCCGGCCTCGATCGCCGCGATCGCCTTGGCCTGCGAGGCCTGGGCGAAGGCATCCTGCTGCTCGCGCGTGATCTGGAAGCGCTCGGCCACATTCTCGGCCGTGGTGCCCATGTGATAGTCGTTGAAGGCGTCCCAGAGGCCGTCCTTGATCATGGTGTCGACGAGGGTGCCGTCGCCCATGCGCACACCATTCCGAAGCTGCATGCCGTGGATCGACTGGCTCATGCTCTCCTGGCCGCCGGCCACGACGATGCGGCTGTCGCCGGCCTTGATCGCCTGGAAGCCCAAGGCGACGGCGCGCAGGCCCGAGCCGCACACCTGGTTCAACCCGAAGGCGGTGGTCTCGATCGGCAGGCCGGCCTTGATCGTGGCCTGGCGCGCGGGATTCATGCCGGCTCCGGCTCCCAGCACCTGACCTAGAATGACTTCCGACACTTCGGCGGCATCGACATTGGCGCGGCCCAAGACGTTGCGGATGACGAGAGCGCCGAGCTCATGAGCCGGCAGCGAGGCGAGCGTGCCGTTGAAGGAGCCGATCGCCGTCCGGGCGGCTCCCGCGATCACGACTTCGGTCATGGTGAAATCTCCGACTGTGTTGGCGCCCATACCGGGCGCTGGGACGCGAACGTTGAACATAGCCCCGCTGCTGAAACCCCGTCCAGCCCTGCATCAAATTGCAGCAATTCCTTGCAGCCACTGGGTCAGGCGCGGCCAGACCAGCGCCGGTGCCTTGCGGCCGACGGCGAGTCCGATATGCCCCAGATCGGGCTGGAACATTTCGGCCTTGGGCAGCCTCTCTGCCAGCGCCCGCGCCGAGGCGGGCGGCACCAGCCTGTCGCGCGCCGGCACCGCAACGAAGGCCGGCCGCTCGAACCGGGCGGGATCGACCGGGCTGCCGGCGATGCACCAGCGCCCTTCCAGCGGGTCGTTGGCGCCATACCAGCTGGCGAAGCATTCCCGGGCCACCGGCAGCGCCAGCGGGACCCCGTCATTCAGCCAATCCTCGGTCGCGACAAAGTTGAGCGCGTCCGGACTCGCCTGATCGAGCTCGGCGAAGCCGCTGAATTTGCGGATCGCCAGATGCGGATCGGCTAGGAAGAAGAGCGCCTGCAGCACGTCGGTCGGCACCTGGCCCAGTTGACCGAAGGTGGGTTCCAGCATGTCCGCCATGGCGGCGATCCAGCGGCCGTGGCTTGCCTGGTCCGTGTGGAAGTCCCAGGGGGTGGCAAGGAGGGCCAGTCCCGAGACCAGCCGCTGGCGCCTGAGCGCCAGCGCCAGGGCCAGAAGCCCGCCCATGCAATAGCCCAGGATCGCGATCGGGGCGCCGCCGGACACTTCCAGGGCCGCCTCGAACGCCTGGTCGAGCCGGCCCGCGACATAGGCAGTGAGATCCATCCGCCGCTCGCTCTCCCCCGGCCGGTCCCAATCGACCAGCAGCGGCCGCAGCCCGCAGGATGCCAGATGCCGCGCCAGGCTGCGGTTCGGCGCCAGATCCAGCACATAGGCGCGGTTGATGAGCGAGGGTACCAGCAGTACCGGCTTGCCGTCGGCCGGGCCGTAGTCGAGGAGGCGTGTGGTACCTTCCTGCCAGATCGCGGGCGGCTCCTCGACCGCGCGGCGATAGGGGTGGTGGCGATAGGCTTCGAGCCCGGCCGCGAACCGGTCGGCGCGAAGCCTGAGCTCGGCCTCGACGGCTTCGGCGAACTCAGGGAGCGGGGTTGCGCCGAGCTCTTGGGCGAGGCTGGCGGCGCGGTCGCCGAGCTGGCCTTTCCAGGGTACCAAGCCGCTCTTCAAGAAGGGCAAGGCGAGCCTGGAGCCCTGCCAGGTCGAGCCCGCCGCCGTCAGGTGCATCGGCAACGGGCGCGGACCCTGCCGCGGCCGTTCCGGCACGCTCTGCTGCTGGCGTCCCGCTCCCGGGCGTGGGGCTTTCGCCATGCCATCTCCCTCCGCTTGCGGCCGCGAGGCCTGTCCAGAGCGATTGCCAGCCAGCGACCGACGCCGCGAGCCCGGTGCCGAACGCACTGGCCATCGCCGCCAGCGCCTCGGTCAGCTCCGGATCGGCGGCGGTCGCCGCGACCTGGTCCTGCCACAGCTCGACATAGCGGCGCGCCAAACTTTCGAGATCGGGCGGCTTGGTCATGTGCGCGACTATATAGAGGCCGCTCATCTCGTTGCAATTGCGCCTATGCTGCACGGCATCATTGTTGCTATGCTGCGCAGCATGGCTGCACAAAAACGTCAGGAAAGAACGTCGATGATCGCCAAAACGCCGTCCGATGCAGCGCCCGTCATCATCAAGAAATATGCGAACCGGCGCCTCTACAATACGCAGACCTCAAGTTATGTGACGCTCGACAATCTGAGCCAGATGGTGCGGAAAGGCGGCGATTTCATCGTCTACGACGCCAAGAACGGCGAGGACATCACCCGCTCGGTGCTGACCCAGATCATCGTCGAGGAGGAGCAGAAGGGGCAGAATTTGCTGCCGATCAGTTTCCTACGTCAGCTCATCAGCTTCTACGGCAACAATATGCAGTGGCTGGTGCCCCGATATCTCGATTATGCGATGAAAAGCTTCTCACATAATCAGGAGCAGCTGAGCAAGAATGTCGGTGCGTCGCTGGGCGGCATCTTCCCGTTCGGCCCGCTCGAGGAGATGGGCAAGCAGAACATTGCCCTCTTCGAGAAGGCCATGAAGATGTTCTCGCCTTTCGGGCCGGAGAATAATGGCGAGGCGGTACCGGATGCTCCGGCCGCTCCCGCCGGCGCCGAGCCGGCGGCAGCCCCAGATCCCACGCAAAGCATCCGCGAGCTGACCGAGCGGCTCAATCTGCTGCAGAGCCAGCTCGATTCGATCACGCGCAAGGATGGTCCGCACAAGGACGAGAAATAGCGGGCTTCAAGCCCCGGGCGTGTGCTCCTGGAGGAAGGGCAGCACCGCCTGATTGAAGTCGCGCGCCAGCATCTGCGTGAAGCAATGGCCGCCTGACGGGAACATCTTGATCTCGGCGTTCGGGATCGCCCGCCCCAGCGCCTCGCTATAATAGGCTGGCGTCACGTTGTCGTCGGCGGCGGCGACCACCATGGTCGGCGCCTTGATGCGGCCGAGATCGGCCGTGCGGTCGAACGCCATCACCGCCTCGATCCGGCTCAGCATGATCTCGGTCGGCGGGAAGCTCGCGATCAGCTGCGCCTCGATGCCACGCAGCTTCTCGTTATTTTCGGCGACCCAGGCATGCGGATAGAGGGACAGGCTGGCATTCTGGATATAAGCCAGCGGGCCCAGCCCCTGCAGGATCTCGCGCCGCATCATGAAGTGCCGGCGGAAATAGGCGTCGGGCTTGGGCCAGCTCGCCGCGATGACGACGGCGGCGACCCGTTTCGGATGCTCGATCGCGAGCACCTGGGCGATGGCGCCGCCGGTCGAATGGCCGACGATATGCGCTTTCTCGATCTCGCACTTATCCATGATGGCCAGGACATCCTCGGCCATCTTCTCGACCGTGTATTTCATGACGACATGGTCGCTCTGGCCCATGCCGCGATGATCATGGGTGATCGTGGAGAAGTGCTTGGAAAAAGATCGGATCTGATCCTGCCAATAGCTGGCGAGGCCGCCCAGCCCGGACACGAGCATGACGGGGAAACCGTCGCCGTGGCGCTCGACATGGAGGCTGCAATCGCCCACTGACATGCGCGGCATGATGCTTCCCTGCGTCTTGAGATTCATCTTTGGGAGCTATCATTCGGGCTTGTCGCTGTCAAATCATCGGAGGGCTCAACACCGTGGCCTGAGCTGCAACGCGGCCATGCGTGCATGTCGATGCTGGCTAAGAACGGAACTCGCGAGTCCGAGCTGCGTTTGTCGCATAGCATCCGAAAGTCAGCGCCGCAAACTCAGGGATTGAGTCATGAAGCGAACTACCAGCCGAACTCAGGATATCGATCATCATGTCGGCGCACGGATCCGCGAACGGCGCATCATGTTGGGCCTGACTCAGCAGCAATTGGCGGATCTCATCGGCGTCACCTATCAGCAGGCCCATAAATACGAGCGTGGCATCAATCGTGTCTCGGCGGGGCGGCTATTCGAGATTGCGCGTGTCTTGAGCGTGCCGGTCAGCGAATTCTTCGAAGGGATCGACGCAGGCGAGGCCAATGGCCGCTCCCACAGCCCGCGCGAACGCATGTGCCTGGAACTGGCGCGGAATTTCTCGCAGATCGAGAATGAGCGCCATCAGGAGGCATTGAGCCAGCTGGCGCGGGCGCTCGCGATCCAGCACTAAAGCGGGTCGCGATCAGATGGGATCATCTGATCGCTGAATCGGTCTCTAAGGCCTGGATCGAAACCCGACAAAACGAAGCCGGGCGGCAAGGAGGCCGCCCGGCTTTAGCCGTTTCCTGAGAAAAGCGGATCGGCCGGTGACCGGCCGATCCGCCTTCCGCCTATAGTGTCGGACCGCTACGACGGGACAGGCCCGTGATCAGCATCAGCAGGAACATCACCAGGAACACGAAGAACAGGATCTGAGCGATACCGGACGCCGCCACCGCGACGCCGCCGAAGCCCAGGAACCCTGCGATCAAAGCAATGATGAAAAAGACGACGGCCCAGTAAAGCATCGCGCTTACTCCCTATCCAACGGCAAGACCGATCCGGTCGATTGCCCTTCGTGACAGGAACACGGTGGACCGCCGCCGGTTCCGCATGCACGCAGACAGTTCAGCGGGTGGGAACGGGCTTTTCGCCGCGATAATCGTAGAAGCCGCGGGACGTCTTCTTGCCGAGCCAGCCGGCCTCGACATATTTGACCAGCAGCGGGCAGGGCCGATATTTGGAATCGGCAAGCCCCTCATAGAGCACCTGCATGATCGAGAGGCAGGTATCGAGCCCGATGAAGTCGGCCAGCTCGAGCGGCCCCATCGGATGGTTGGCACCGAGCTTCATGGCGACATCGATCGCCTCGACCGAGCCCACACCCTCGTACAGCACATAGACCGCCTCGTTGATCATCGGCAGCAGGATGCGGTTGACCATGAAGGCCGGGAAATCCTCGCTGGCCACTGGCGTCTTGCCCAGCTTCAGCGACATCTCATGGATGGCGGCGAAGGTCTCCTGATCGGTCGCGATACCGCGGATCAGCTCGACCAGCGCCATCACCGGCACCGGGTTCATGAAATGCATGCCCATGAACTTGCCCGGCCGATCGGTGGCGGCGGCGAGCCTGGTGATCGAGATCGAGGAGGTGTTGCTGGCGATCAGCGCGTCGGGGCCGAGATGCGGCAGCAGCTCCTTGAAGATCTCGCGCTTGATCGCTTCCTTCTCGGTCGCGGCCTCGATCACGACATCGCAGTCGCCGAACATGGCGAGGCTGGTGCCCGTGACGATGCGCTGAAGGGCCGCCAGCCGGTCGGCATCGTCGAGGCGGCCTCTTGCGACCTGCCGCGCCATGCTGCCATCGATGCCTTCGACCGCACGGTCGAGCGCATCCGCACTGATATCGCTCAGCTTCACGTCATAGCCGGCCCGGGCGCAGACCTGCGCGATGCCGGAGCCCATCTGGCCGGCGCCGATGATGCCGATGCGCGCGATCATGGCCGTTTCACGCTACCCCTTCACCTTGTCGAGCTCGGCCGCCAGCTCGGGCACGAGCTTGAAGAGATCGCCCACGACGCCGTAATCGGCGATCTGGAAGATGGGCGCTTCCTCGTCCTTGTTGATGGCGACGATGACCTTGGAATCCTTCATGCCGGCCAGATGCTGAATCGCACCCGAGATGCCGACGGCGATATAGAGCTCGGGCGCCACGATCTTGCCGGTCTGGCCGACCTGGTAATCGTTCGGCACGAAGCCCGCATCGACCGCAGCACGCGACGCGCCGACGGCGGCGCCCAGCTTGTCCGCCACCGTTTCCAAGAGATGGAAATTGTCGCCCGACTGCATGCCGCGGCCGCCCGAGATGACCACCCGGGCCGAGGTCAGCTCCGGCCGCTCGGACTTGGACAACTCGGCACCGACGAATTTCGACAGGTCCTGTGCCGGGCCGGCCTCAATGGTCTCGATCGCGGCATTGCCGCCGGTCGCGGCGGCGGCGGCGAATCCGGTGCCGCGCACGGTGATCACCTTGATCGCGTCCTTCGATTGCACGGTCGCCAGCGCGTTGCCGGCATAGATCGGGCGCACGAACGTGTCGGGGGAGACGACCGCCTGGATCTCGGAGATCTGGGCGACATCGAGGGTCGCCGCCACGCGCGGCATGAAATTCTTGCCGCTGGTGGTGGCCGGCGCCAGCACGTGGCTGTATCCCGCGGCCAGCTTGACGACGAGCGGGGCCAGAGCCTCCGCCACCGGATGCTCATAGGCGGGCGCATCGGCCAGCAGCACCTTGGCGACGCCGGCAACCTTGGCCGCCGCTTCGGCGGCCGGCCTGGCATTATGGCCGGCGATCAGCACATGGACATCGCCGCCGATGGCGCTTGCCGCCGTGACCGCGTTGAGCGTCGCCGCCTTCAGTGCCGAGTTCGCATGCTCGGCTACGACCAGAACCGCCATCAGATGACCCTCGCCTCATTCTTCAGCTTGTCGACCAGCTCGGCAATCGAGCCCACCTTCTTGCCGCCCTGCCGCTTCGGCGGCTCCTCGACCTTGAGGGTGACGAGATGCGGCGTCACATCGACGCCCAGATCCGCCGGCGTTGTCGGGTCGATCGGCTTCTTCTTCGCCTTCATGATGTTGGGCAGCGAGGCATAGCGCGGCTCGTTGAGGCGCAGGTCGGTCGTCACGATCGACGGCAGCTTCAGCGCCACCGTCTCGAGCCCGCCATCGACCTCGCGCGTCACGCTGAGGGCGCCGCCATCGACCGCCACCTTGGAGGCGAAAGTGCCCTGCGACCAGCCCAGGAGAGCGGCCAGCATCTGCCCGGTCTGGCTGCGAATCATCGTCGATCGCCTGCTTGCCCAGGATGACGAGCTGGGGCTGCTCCTTGTCGATTACCGCCTTCAGAAGCTTGGCGACCGCGAGCGGCTCGAGCTCGGCATCGGTCACGACATGAATGCCGCGATCGGCACCCATGGCGAGTGCGGTGCGGATCGTCTCCTGGCATTGCTGCACGCCGAGCGAGACGGCCACGATCTCGGTCGCGACCCCCTTCTCCTTGAGGCGAACGGCTTCCTCGACGGCGATCTCGTCGAACGGGTTCATCGACATCTTGACGTTGGCCGTCTCGACGCCCGTCTTGTCGGCCTTGACCCGGACCTTGACGTTGTAATCGACCACCCTTTTGACGGCGACCAGTACTTTCATTGTTCTTCCTCGCTTGAACCGCGGCGCGGACGATATGGATGCCATCCGGGACTGTCAATGTTCGCCCGGCCGAACGACTGGCTAGCGATTGGCCCCCGGAACCCACAGCACGTCCCGAGATCCGTCCGCATTGGCGTGCCGGCCCAGCACGAAGAGATGATCGGAGAGCCGGTTGAGATATTTGACCGCTTCGGGATTGATCGGCTCGACCTCGGCCAAGGCCGTGACCAGCCGCTCGGCCCGCCGCGTCACGGTGCGGGCGACATGGAGATGCGCCGCGAGATCCGTCCCGCCCGGCAGGATGAAGGAATTGAGCGGTTGGAGGTGCTCATTGATCGCGTCGATCTCGGCTTCGAGCCGCTCCGTCTGGCTGCCCAGGATGCGCAGTGCGGAACCATGCCGCTCCTGCCCTTCGGGCGTACAGAGATCGGCGCCGAGATCGAACAAATCGTTCTGGATCCGCATCAGCATGGCATCGATCTCGGGCCGGTCGCCCGAATGGAGCCGGCAGATTCCGATCACGGCGTTGGCCTCGTCGACCGTGCCATAGGCCTCGACGCGCAAACTGTGCTTGGCGACGCGGCTGCCATCGCCGAGCGAGGTCTCGCCGCGATCGCCGCCGCGCGTATAGATGCGGGTCAGGCGGACCATCGGCAGCTCACTTCCGCGCGATCAGCGTGAACAGGACGATGAGAATGATGACACCGAACTGCAGGATCACGCGCCAGCGCATCAGCATGTTGGACCGCCGCGGATTGCCGCCGCGAAACAGCTGCGTGATGCCCATGAACAGCACGGCCAGAACCGCCAGCAGGCCGAGGACGATGATGAACGGGAATAGGGCTTCCATGGCCGGCACTATAGGCCGGCCGCGACGGGATTGGGAATGCGCTCAGCGCTCTCATGCGGAAGACCCGATCAGCACTGCTGCATAGCCTTCCTGGCTCTGTATGCATCGAGCTTCGCCTCCATGCACCGCAAGAACTCGCCGATGTCGGCGGTGCGGTCCAGGCGCACGTCTTCGTTGCTCGCGTCGAGTGCTCGGGCGAGGTCTTTTGGCACTTCTGGATCTGCATGCGCCCTAGGGGCGGAAGCTGTTTCGCGAGGCGTATCGGCCATTAATTCCGCCCGCTCAGCAACCCGCGGGCCACTACCTGCGCCTGGATCTCGGCCGCGCCCTCGAAGATGTTGAGGATGCGGGCGTCGCACAGCACGCGGCTGATCTTGTATTCGAGCGCATAGCCGTTGCCGCCATGGATCTGCAGCGCATTGTCGGCATTGGCCCAGGCGACGCGGGCGGCCAAAAGCTTGGCCATGCCGGCCTCGATATCGCAGCGCCGGTCGCTGTCCTTCTCGCGCGCGGCGAAATAGGTGAGCTGCCGGGCGATCATGGTCTCGACCACCATCCAGGCGAGCTTGCCGGCGACGCGCGGGAACTCGATGAGCGCCTTGCCGAATTGCTGCCGCTCGAGCGCGTAGGCGAGGCCGAGCTCGAGCGCATTCTGCGCCACGCCGACGGCACGGGCGGCGGTCTGGACGCGCGCCGATTCGAATGTGGCCATCAGCTGCTTGAAGCCCTGGCCTTCGACCCCGCCCAGCAGGTTCTCGGCCGGGACTTCGAACCCGTCGAAGCCCAGCTCGAACTCCTTCATGCCGCGATAGCCCAACACACGGATCTCGCCGCCGGTCATGCCCGGTGCCGGAAAGGGATCGCTTTCCGTCCCGCGCGGCTTTTCGGCCAGCAGCATGGACAGCCCGCGATAGCCGGGTGCCGACGGATCGGTGCGCACCAGCAGCGTCATGAGATCGGTGCGCGCGGCGTGGGTGATCCAGGTCTTGTTGCCAGTGACCTTGTAGACATCGCCCGACCGCACGGCGCGCGTCCTCAGCGAGCCCAGATCGGAGCCGGTATTGGGCTCGGTGAAGACGGCGGTCGGCAGGATCTCGCCGGATGCCAGCTTCGGCAGGTAATGGTTCTTCTGCGCCTCGGTCCCGGCCATGCGGATGAGCTCGGCCGCGATCTCGGAACGCGTGCCGAGCGAGCCCACGCCGATATAGGCGCGCGACAGCTCCTCCGAGACGAGCGCCATGGCGAGCTTGCCCATGCCGAGCCCACCATATTCCTCAGGGATGGTCAGGCCGAACACGCCGAGTTCGGCCATCTGTTCGATGACCGCCATCGGGATGTACTCGTCCTTCAAATGCCACTCATGGGCATAGGGCTCGACCGCGTCGGCGCAGAAGCGGCGGAACTGGTCGCGCACCAGGCCCAGCGTCTCGTCGAGCCCGAGCGCCCCGAAATCGCCGGCGCGGATATATGAGGCGATCTCGAGCTTGAGATTGGCGCCGGTTCCCGCCGCGATCAGCGCCTTGACCGCATCGGTGCGAAACGCATCGATATGGGCATCGCTGAGGCCAAGATCTGCCGGCCGGGTCATCTCGACCTGGCTCAGCGGCAAGCCGCCCTGAAGCTGGGCCAGATATTCGCCGAATCCCGCGAGCAGGATCCGCTCCTCGAGCGGCCCGAGCTTGCCCTCCGCATCGAGCGCCAGCGCCCAATGGCGGAGCTCGGTGAGTGCCCTGGCATATGTCGCCGCCCAGGCGAAGCCGTGAGTCGCATATTGCTCGCGATCGAGCGCCGCAGGGTCGTCGCCAAGGATCGCCGTGACCGACCGCCGGGCCGCCTCGACCAGCCGATCGGCCGCCGCGACCGCCGCTTCGGTCGCAGTGAAAAGTGCCGCCTTATCCATCAAGCTCAATTCCCCGATCTCCGAGTCCCCTCGCCCGCTTGGCGGGAGAGGGAGGGGCCCGCGTAGCGGGAGGGTGAGGGTGTACGCTCCACCCTCACCCCGACCCTCTCCCGCCAGGCGGGCGAGGGAGTGACGCCGTCCATGTTACGCCTCGGCTGCTTCTTCGATCGTGCGCATGCCCGGCCGCTTGGCCTGCACCAGCACGGCCATGTTGCCGGGCTTGTGCTTGTTCTGCTGCATCTTGGTGTGGGCGCGCGGAATGTCGAGCCAGGAGAACACCTCGCTCATGCAGGGATCGATCCGGCGCTCGACGACCAGCCGGTTGGCCTGGCTCGCCTGCAGCAGATTGGCGAAATGGCTGCCTTGGATGCGCTTCTGCCGCATCCAGACGAAGCGGGCATCGAAGGTGATGTTGTAGCCGGTGGTGCCGGCACAGAACACGACCATGCCGCCGCGCTTCACCACGAAGCACGAGACCGGGAAGGTCTGCTCGCCCGGATGCTCGAACACGAAATCCACGTCATTGCCCTTGCCGGTGAATTCCCAGATCGCCTTGCCGAACTCGCGCGACTTCTTCATGTAGACGGCATAGCCCTCGGCGTCGCTGACATCGGGCAGCTGGCCCCAGCAATCGAAGCGCTTGCGGTTGATGACGCCCTTGGCGCCCAGCTGCATCACGAAGTCGCGCTTGTCGTCCTCGGAGATGACGCCGATGGCATTGGCGCCGGCCGTCGCGATCAGCTGGATCGCCATCGAGCCCAAGCCGCCGGCCGCACCCCAGACCAGCACATGATCGCCCGGCCGGAGGATGTGCGGGCGATGGCCGAACAGCATGCGATAGGCGGTCGCGAGCGTCAGCACATAGCAGCCGCTCTCCTCCCAGGTCAGGTGCCGCGGCCGCTGCATCAGCTGCCTTCCCTGGACGCGGGCGAATTGCGCGAAGGAGCCGTCCGGCGTCTCGTAGCCCCAGATACGCTGCGAGGTCGAGAACATCGGATCGCCGCCGTTGCATTCCTCGTCGTCGCCGTCATCCTGGTTGCAATGAACCACGACCTCGTCGCCGACCTTCCAGCGCTTGACCTTGTCGCCCACGGCCCAGACCATGCCGGAGGCGTCGGAGCCTGCCACATGGTACTCCGCCTTATGGACGTCGAAAGGCGAGATGGGCTTGCCGAGGGCGGCCCAGACGCCGTTGTAGTTGACGCCGGCGGCCATCACCATGACGAGCACCTCGTCGGGGCCGATCGAGGGGGTCGGCACCACCTCGACCTGCATCGCCTGCTCCGGCTCGCCATGCCGTTCGCGGCGGATCGCCCAGGCATACATCTGCGTGGGAACATGGCCGAGTGGCGGAATCTCGCCGACCTCGTAGAGATCCTTGCCGACCGGCTTTCCGGACGACCCCTCGGCACCATGCAGCGAAACCACAGATCCCATCGTTATCGCTCCCAAACCCTTATGTTCTTGACTGACGTTGGCGCATTGTGCGCTGCCTCAAATTATTTTGCAACGCGGTATAAGCATGATAATTACGTGCGAGCAGGTGTTTAGAGCCATATTGTTCTAATTTAAGCCTTCGAGAGAACGGATTCTTGTGAGGCGCGAAGGGAGAGCCAGAATGAGGCTAGATCGTTGTTCCGCTTGGAGGCTTGATCTATGAGCCGCGACCAGCCTTGGCTGATCAGGACCTATTCCGGCCATTCCTCGGCCGCGGCCTCGAACGCGCTCTACCGGACCAACCTGGCGCGCGGCCAGACGGGCTTGTCGGTCGCCTTCGACCTGCCGACTCAGACGGGCTATGATTCCGACAATCCGCTCGCCCGCGGCGAGGTCGGCAAGGTCGGCGTACCGATTTCGCATCTGGGCGACATGCGCACTCTCTTCGCGGATATCCCGCTCGAGCGCATGAATACCTCGATGACGATCAATGCGACGGCTCCCTGGCTCTTGGCGCTCTATATCGCCGCCGCCGAGGAGCAGGGGGCGGATCGGGCGGCCCTTCAGGGCACCACGCAGAACGACATCCTCAAGGAATATCTCTCGCGCGGCACCTACATCTTCCCGCCGGAGCCGAGTTTGAGGCTGACCAGCGATGTCATCGCCTTCACCTATCGGGAACTGCCGAAATGGAACCCGATCAATATCTGCTCCTACCATCTGCAGGAGGCGGGGGCGACGCCGGTGCAGGAGCTGGCCTTCGCGCTCGCCATCGCCGCCTCGGTGCTGGATGCGGTCAAGGCGGGCGGCCAGGTGCCGGATACCGAGTTCGGGCCGATGGTCGGCCGCATCAGCTTCTTCGTGAATGCCGGCATCCGCTTCGTCACCGAGCTGTGCAAGATGCGGGCGTTCGTCGAGCTCTGGGATCGGATGTGCCGCGACCGCTGGGGCATCGAGGATGAGAAATGCCGCCGCTTCCGCTATGGCGTGCAGGTCAATTCGCTGGGCCTGACCGAGCAGCAGCCGGAGAACAATGTCTATCGCATCCTGATCGAGATGCTGGCGGTCGTGCTGTCCAAGAAGGCGCGCGCCCGTGCCGTGCAGCTGCCGGCCTGGAACGAGGCGCATGGGCTGCCGCGGCCGTGGGACCAGCAATGGAGCCTTCGGCTGCAGCAGATCGTGGCCTACGAGACCGATCTCCTGGAATATGGCGACCTTTTCGACGGCTCGACCGAGGTTGCGGCCAAGGTGGCGTCCCTCATCGAGGAGGCGACGTCCGAGCTCGAGCGGATCGAGGCGATGGGCGGCGCCGTCGCCGCGATCGATTACATGAAGCAGCGCCTGGTCGAATCGAATGCCCGGCGGCTTGCCGCGATCGAGCAGGGCGAGCAGATCGTGGTCGGCGTCAATAAATTCACCGAAAGTGCCGCCTCACCGCTCACGGCATCGGGCGAATCCCAGATCCTGACCGTCGATGCGGCGGCCGAGCGCGAGCAGATCGCCGGCCTCGCGGCCTGGCGTGCGGCCCGCGATCCGGCCCGGGTCGCGGCGGCGCTCGCCGGCCTGTCGGAAACGGCGACCACGGGCCGCAACATCATGCCGGCCTCGATCGAGGCGGCGAAGGCCGGCGTCACGACCGGCGAATGGGGCGAGGCGCTGCGCCGGATCTATGGCGAGTACCGCGCGCCGACCGGCGTCGGCGCTGCCGCTGCAGGTTTGAGCGGGCGCGACGCGATCGAGCCGGTGCGGGCACGGGTCGAGGCGGTGTCGCGAAGCCTCGGCCGGCGCATCAAGATGCTGGTCGGCAAGCCGGGACTCGACGGTCATTCCAACGGGGCCGAGCAGATCGCCTTGAAGGCGCGCGATGCCGGGTTCGAGGTCGTTTACGAAGGCATCCGCCTCACCCCAGCCGAGATCGTCAATGCCGCCCTCGAGGAGGGCGTCCATGTCGTCGGCCTTTCCATCCTCTCCGGCAGCCATGTGGCGCTGGTCGGCGATGTCATGGCCGGCATGAAGGCGGCCGGCCTGGAGGATGTGCCGGTCGTGGTCGGGGGCATCATTCCGGCCGAGGACGAAACAGCCCTCCGCGCCGCCGGGGTGGCGCGCGTCTATACGCCCAAGGATTACGATCTGACGCGGATCATCGCCGATATCGTCGAGATCGTGGCCGGTGAGGGGCGCGTCGCGGCCTGACCGGCCGGGCGAGGATCAGCCCTCGCCCGGAATTTTTCGCTATTTGCCGGTCGAGGGATCGGTGCCGGGCGTGGACTGGTCGCCCTGCTGCTGTTGCCTGTGGTGGTGATGGTGCTGCTTCTGCTGCCCGTCGGCGGTCGATGGCGCGTCGGTGCCCGGCGTGCCGTCGGGGGCAGGATTCGTCTGGGCGAAGCCGGCCGTTGCGACGAGGAGGAGGGCCGCGGCGGCGATAAGCGTGCGATGAGTGGGCATGATCGTCCCTGACTGATGAACCGGACCGGGTGTCCGCGTGGCGGACGCCGGCAGTCTGGCCAGGGATTGTTTCGGCCGGATTTCCTCACCCGCTACCGACTGTAACGGCGGGTATCGTCAGGTTGCCGCGATCTTGCCATGGGCATGCAGCAGCTCCAGCGTCTGCCGGGTCAGGACGCTGCGCCAATCGCGCTCGGCCTCGGCCCAAGCGGCCTCGGACACGGAACGCCAGTCCCAGAAGGGCGCCCAGGACCCGTCCGGCTGCTGCTGCGCGATCAGCTGCTCGAAAGCGGGCTCGAGCCGATCGGCCAGCACATCATGAAGCAGGCTGCCGGGCCGCGGCACCAGCTCCAGGGGCGAGCCATGCGGATCGTCCGGATCGAGGGCGGCCGCCGAGGCGCGCAGCACGGCAATGAGCCGGCCTTTGAGCGCCTCCGGCAGATCACGCGTCTCGGCCAGCCGCGCCGCCGCCTTCAGATCATAGGCCGTCAGTACCGGCATGGGATCGAGATGATCGAGGAGGCGGCCCTCGACTTCGAGCGACGAGTGCCTCGGGTACGAGGGCTCGATAATCATAGAGATAGCCCAGGAGCTCTGCGGTTGGGTTGAAGCGGAAGCCGTTCCAGGATTGCGCCAGATCCTCCGACCAGTTCCACCAGAAGGCATGCGGCGCCTCATCGACCGACGGGTCGATGATCGGCCAGACGCCATCCCGGCCATGCTCGGCCAGCCAGGCGAGGCCGCGGCGGACCATCGGCTCGTCGGGCCCGGCGCCGACGCGGCGCAGCATCTGGAACCCGATCGAGGTGGCGATGGCGCTCGAAGAGGGGCTGCGGATATCGGGCTCGAGCGCCCGGCCGAAACCGCCATCCGCATTGTGGAACGCGGCCAGTGCCGCCAGCACGGCTGGCGCATTGCCGCCTGCGAGCGTGTGGCTCAAGAGCTCGGCATCGAGACTCCGCCCTTCGCGGTGAATATAAGCGACGGCACGGTCGAAAGCGGCGCGTGACAGCATGGCGGCAGCCTCGTTCGGAACAAATCACGAACATGATGGGAGAAAACGGGACATTCGTAAAGCCCCTTTTCGTGGCTCCTCGCCTCGGCTAGACCGTCTCGTCAGATGTCGGTTCCTCCCCTTCTTTATGCGCTTCTGCTGCCGCTGCTGGTCGCGTTCGGCTGTGCCGGGCTCCTGCGCCGCCGCGGCCGGAAGGCGCGCGGCAAGGCACCGGCCGGCCGTGATTTCGGCGGCGCGATCGTGGCGCTGGCGTTCCTGGCGGGATTCGCAGCACTCGCGGGCGGCCTGCCTTTCGTCGGCAATGTGGTGCATCACCGGGTCGGCGAGATCGCATGCTTCCTCTGGGCGGGTGCTGCCCTGCTCGCGCTCTGGATGCCGGGTCCGCGCCTCCTCCTCGGCTTGGTGCTCGGCGAGGCCGTGCTGGCGATCTTCTGGCAGCTCGGTCTCGCTGATCTGGCCGACCGGGACCTGCTGATCGGCATCGGCGCCGCCATCGTGGGCATGCTGGTGCTGCGCCGTCTGCTGACGCTGGCGCCGAGCGGTGCGGCGGCGCCCCTGATCCTGGGTTTGGCGGCGGCGGCACTGGCGCTCCTCGCCGATGCGATGCGGACGGGGTTGGCGGGCGATCTCGCCTGGGCATTGGCAGCATCCCTCGCGGGCTGGCTCGCCTGGGCGCGGCCCTTCAACAAGGGCGAGGCGGGGGCCGCCCTCGTGCTCGTCGGCGGCGGCCTCCTCGTCGCGGTAGCCTTCGCCGTCTCGCACAGCGCGCTGCGCGCACCCTGGGCGCCCCTGTTGCTGGTGCCTGCTTTCTGGCCCGAGGCGCTGGCCGCGCGCCTTCCGATGCTGGCCGGCCGGCTCCGCCGCAAAGCCGACCGGCCGATGGCCTATCTCGCCGCATCCGCTGTCCCGATAGCGCTCGTAGCGCTGGGTGCGCTGATCCTCGCCTGAGAGAATTCGATGAAGCTCACCTTCACCAAACGCGCCGGTAAAATGGACGAGCTCGAGATCACGCGCGCGCGGCTTGACCGGGCGCTGCCCGCAGGCGAGGCTCTCGCCCCATGAGCTATCTTCGCCATCTCGAAGCGTGCAACCGCTTCGATCCCGATCGCTTCCTACCGCTCGTGCTGGGCGGCCAGCGTGTCGGATTCGTCCGCCGCGACCATGCGAAGGCACTCAGCGGCCCGGTCTTCACGGTCGATGACCGCGCCGTGACTTTCGCCGATAGCCTCGTCAGCGCCACGGCGGCGACGGCGGCGCTCTCCGACACGGTCGAAGCACTCGTCGAGCGCGGCCTCGTCGCCGGGCGCCGGAGCGAGGCTTTCGCCGTGACCGAGGCTTGGGGCGGCAGGCTCCTCTTCGAGCTCGACCGTGGGGCGGTGCCCTTCTTCGGCACGCGCTCCTATGGCGTGCACCTCAATGGCTATCGGCCGGGCCCGGCCACCGAGCTTTGGATCGGCCGGCGCGCCCACGACAAGAAGGTGGCGCCCGACAAGCTCGACAATCTAGTCGCCGGCGGCATCAGCGCCGGTTACGGCGCCACCGAGACGCTGTTCAAGGAAGCGGCCGAGGAGGCCGATATGTCCCCGGCGCTCATCCGCCAGGCCCGGCCAGCCGGCGCCATGATGTACCGGATGGAGCAGCCGGACGGCATGCGCGACGATGTGCTGTTCACTTACGATCTGGCGGTGCCGCCGGATTTCGTGCCGCGCAACACGGATGGCGAGATCGCGAGCTTCGAGCTCAAGCGCCTCGATGAGTGCCTCGAGCTCGTCGCCGTGACCGACGCGTTCAAGTTCAACGTCAATCTCGTGCTGATCGATTTCGCCATCCGCCACGGCGTCATCGGCCCGGAGCATCCGAATTATCTGGCGCTCGTCGAGGCACTCCATGGCGGGATGATGCGCGGGCCGCACTAGCTATTCCGCATCGATCCCGGTCATCGCGCGGACATCGGTTGGGCTGACACCTTCCGCCCGCAAGGCCGCCAGCGTCGGCGCTCGGTCGCGCTTGGCGAGCCGCTTGCCGGCGGCGTCGAGGATCAGCCGGTGATGGTGCCAGACCGGTACCGGCAGCGCCAACAGCGCCTGCAGCAGCCGGTGGATATGGGTTGATTCGACGAGATCCGCACCGCGCGTCACGAGCTCGATACCTTCTTCGGCATCGTCCCAGGTGACGGCGAGATGGTAGCTGGCCGGGATCTCCTTGCGCGCCAGCACGACATCGCCCAAGCGCATCGGATCGGCCGCGATCGTACCCATGCCGAGGTCGCGCCAGGCGAGCGGCCCGGTGAGCGCCAGCGCCTTGGCGACATCGAGCCGCCAGGCATGGGCCGCTCCGGCCGCGATGCGTTCGGTCCGGATCTCCGGCGACAGCCCGCGGCAGGTGCCGGGATAGAGGCCCGGCAGCCCGTGCGGCGCGGCCATCGCCTGCGCGATCTCGGCCCGCGTGCAGAAGCAGGGATAGAGCAGGCCCATCCCGTCGAGGCGGTCGAGCGCGGCCTGGTATTCCGCGAAATGCGCTGATTGCCGCCGCACCGGCCGGAGCCAGTCAAGGCCGAGCCAGGCGAGATCCGCCTCGATCGCTTGAGCGAATTCCGCACGGCAGCGCGTCCGGTCGATATCTTCGAGCCTGAGCCGGAAAATGCCGTCCGGCCCGGCCGCGCGTGCCGCGAAGAGGGCGCTATAGGCATGGCCCAGGTGCAGAAGGCCGGTCGGGCTCGGTGCAAAACGGGTGACGGGCATGGCGAGGGTTTATAAGGGAGTGACGAGCGCCTTTCCATGCGCTATGGCCAGCCCCATGACTGAAATGCTCTTCGGTCCGCGCCGGGCTCCGGCCGCGGGCGGTCCCGCGACATCGCTCATCGTCCTGCTCCACGGGCTGGGCGCCGACGGCGCAGATCTCATCGAGCTCGCCGGCCCCTTGAGCCAGGTGCTGCCGCACGCGGCCTTCATCGCCCCCGACGCACCGGAGCCCTGCGACATGGCGCCCTTCGGCCGGCAATGGTTCAGCCTGCAAAGCCGGGCGCCTGCGGCGCTGGCCGCCGGGGCCGATCGGGCAGCTCCCGTGCTGGCCGCCTTCATCGAGGCGGAGCTGCAGAGGCACGGGCTCGATGTCGCGCGGCTGGCGCTGGTCGGCTTCTCGCAAGGCACGATGATGGCGCTCCATCTCGGTCTCCGCCTGCGCCCGGCACCGGCCGCGATCGTCGGATTCTCGGGCCTGCTGGTGGCGCCCAAGCGGTTGGCTGGCGAACGGGGCGGCGATGTCCCAGTGCTGCTGATCCACGGCACGGAAGACGACATCGTGCCCTTCGCCCTCATGGGCCAGGCGGTCGCCGGCCTCCACCAGGCCGGGATCGAGCCCGAGAGTCTTGCCTGCCCGGGCCTCGGCCATGCCATCGATGGGCCAGGACTCGATGCCGCAACCACCTTCCTCGAACGCCATCTCGGGCAGGGATAGCGGTATCGAAGCCCCCGACCGACCACCGATTGTGTCAGTCTGATGATTTTTTAGGCTCCACGCAAAGCAGGCTTATCGCTTTTCCATAAGGGTGTGCTAGTTTCCCGCGCGTAGTACGGCTTTGACGGAGTGCGCGCTTTGCGCCTGTCATCCGACCAAGTGCGTTTCGGGGTTCGGCCCGGCGTCCAATCGGCGCCAATCGGGTTCGCTCGTCCATTGCAACCAGCTGGTGACCGGCCGGTCAGTCGACCAGTGCAGCCGCTTCCTGTCCCTTTTTCCGTGCTCTCCGATAGCCAGACGAAAGTCTGGCTATTTTGCTGTGGGGGCGCCGGCCGATGATGAATCTGCAGACCCTCGT
The DNA here is from genome assembly GCA_963762435.1 of uncultured Alphaproteobacteria bacterium. Taxonomy (GTDB): domain Bacteria; phylum Pseudomonadota; class Alphaproteobacteria; order ATCC43930; family CGMCC-115725; genus JAXDMU01. The sequence goes on from CAVXLN010000029.1 coordinate 427,350, forward strand.
GCTGAACGCGGATTACCGGCCGCTTTCCTATCATCCGCTCTCGCTCTGGTCCTGGCGCGACGCGCTGACGGCGCTGATGCTCGACCGGGTGGCGCTCGTCGCCAATTACGATGTCCATGCCCGCTCGCCCAGCGTCAGCTTCCCGGTGCCCAGCGTGGTGGCCTTGAAGCGCTACAAGAAGCTCGGCGGCTTTCCGGCCTTCACGCGCTACAACATCTATCTGCGCGATCTCTTCACCTGCCAATATTGCGCCGAAGAGTTCCCGGCCGAGTTCCTGACCTTCGACCATGTGATCCCGCGCTCCCGCGGCGGCCGCACGACCTGGGAAAATGTCGTGGCCGCCTGCGGCCCCTGCAACCACGTCAAGGGCAGCCGCACCCCCCACGAAGCCCATATGCCGCTCCTCCAGGAGCCGCAGCGCCCGACCAAGACCGAGCTCAGCCGGCGGGTGCCGGATCTCAGGTACCGGGACTACCATCATACCTGGCTCGACTATCTCTACTGGGATACCGAGCTGGACGATTGAGGCTGGGGCGAACGGGTTAGCTCTTGTCTCCAATACCGGATGCGCTGATGGGAGATTTCATCGCACGACATGCTTGGCCTTGCTCGGCCCAATGAGTGCCGCTGCTATCTTAGCTCCCCGAACATCAGCACCAGTGTTCAAGGCTTTGCTGACAACGGCGACGTAAGCATTTGAGGCAACGATGGCTTTGTAAACCTCTGGCCGTAGCCGCTGGGAGCGATCCTGTTCTCGCGCCAACGATAAGCCGGCTACATATTCCGGCTGTCGATCCAAAGCCACCTGGAACCGACTTCCGTTGCCGGTCGGGACCGAGATCGTCGCTGTAAAGCCGGCCACACCTAATTTCTCGAGGAGAGGGCAGCTGAAAGCGAGAGCAAGAAACGCCACAAACCTCTCGGCCTGGCCTTCATCGAACCCTGCGGATTGTAGAGCTGCTACCTGTATAGTCTCTTCGGACCCAATGTTCGCGGCAAGGATCTCCGCAGCTACAATGACCTGCTGCTCGGTTATCTCCGCGGAACGCCGCCGCAAAAATCTCTGCCACATGCATCAAAATTACCGTGTGGGTTGATTTGCCGCAACAGGCGCAATCCCCGCCAATGTTTTCGCCCTTCACGTGAACTCCCGGATCACCCGCCCCGGCCGCCCCACATCGGCGATCATCCCGTTCCGGTCGGCCACGCGCACGCCATTGACCCAGACGCCTTCGACGCCCTTGGCCGCCACCGTCAGGCGGGGTGCTCCGGCCGGCAGATCGTGCACCCGCCGCTTTGCCCCGCTGCCGATCTCCTTCGTGTCGAACAGCAGGAGATCGGCGGCCTGGCCCTCGGCCAGCGTGCCGCGATCCTTGAGGCCGAAGAGCTGGGCCGGCTGTGCCGTCAGCTTGTGGATCGCCGCCTCGATCGGCATCACCTTCAGGTCGCGCGCCCAATGGCCGATGAGGTGGAGGCCGAATCCCGCATCGCACAGGAAAGTGAGGTGCGCGCCGGCATCCGACAGCGCTACATGATTGTCAGGGTCCGAGACGAGCCGGCCGACCGCCTCTTCGTCGGAGTTCAGGAGCTCGGCGGTGAATTGCGTGCCCAGATCCTCTTCGAGTCCGAGATCGAGGATGAAGTCGAGCGGGTGCTTGCCGGCCTTCTCCGCAAGCTCGGCCACGGTGCGGCCTTCGATGAAGCGGTTCCAGGGTGCCGCGGTCTCGACCACCTCGAGCTTGTCCCACTCGCTGTTGAAGAGCCGCATGCCGCGCAGCTGGACGAGATCGGCCTTGACCGCGGCGCGGAAGGCGGGATCGGCATAGACGGCTTTCAGCGCCTCGTGACCGTGCGCCTCCATGGCCGGCCGCCAGGCGTCCAGCCCCTCGAACACGTAGGGGTTGGCGAGCGTGAAATCCATCGTCAGCGGCGTGCAGGCGACCTGGGCGGTCAGCACCCGGCCGCGCTCGCGCGCCGCCTTCATCTCGGCGATGCCGTTGAAGACGCGCGTCGGATTGGTCGAATTATGCAGCATGGCCGCGATCAGCACCGGCCTTCCACTGTCGGCCGCCAGCGATTCGAGATAGGGGATCGAGGTCTTGGCCCCCTTGGTCAGCATGAAGAGCCCCCGCCCGCTCTCGCCCATGGCCGTGACGAGCCCGCGCATCTCGCGGTCGTCGGCGAGGCGCGACGGCATCGGCACGCCATATTCGCCATTATGCGGCTCATTGGTCGAGCTCGCGAAACCGACGGCTCCCGCCGCCATCGCGTCCCGGAGGATCGCCTGCATCCGCGCGATCTCGTCGTCGGTCGCCTCGCGCTTGGACGCATCCTCGCCCAGCACGTAGGTGCGCAGCGAGGAATGGCCGAGGAAGGCTGCCACATTGGGGCCGACACCCTGCCGCTCCAGCATGGCGAGATAATCGGGGAAGCTCTCGAAATCCCAGCGGATACCGGTCCTCAGCGCCTCGATCGACATGCCCTCGACATGAGTGAGATTGCGCATCGTGAGGTCGCGGTCCTCCGCCCGGCAGGGGGCGATGGTGAAGCCGCAATTGCCGATGATGACCGTGGTGACGCCCAGGGCCGGCGAGGGATCGACGAACGGGTCCCAGGTGATCTGGGCGTCGTAATGGGTATGGCCGTCGATGATGCCGGGCATGAGGGCAAATCCGGCCGCATCGACCGTCTCGGTTGCTGGGCCCAGATCCCGGCCGATCGCGGCGATGCGGCCCGATGCCACCGCAAGGTCGGCCTCATAGGGTGCGCCACCGGTGCCGTCGAAAAGGGTCGCGTTGCGGATGACCAGATCGTGCATTGCGCTCTCTCCCAGGAAGATCCATGGCTTTTCCTGGATGCTAGCGCAGGGGGCGGACACGGCAATCAGGCGCCGTCGCGCGGGAGAGGCGCGTCTCCCGCATGGCGTCGGGCCGGTTCTGCCGCGATCAGGCGAAGCGCGATAGATATTTCCTCAAGACGGCGTCGTAGGCGGCCGGTTTCTCGATCATGGCCAGATGGTGCGCGCCCGGAATGATGGCCACTTCCGAACCGGTGATCCCCTGATGCAGCGTCTCGATGCAGTCGCTCGTCGCCTCGTCCCACTCGCTGGCCATGATCAGCGTCGGCACCCTGATGCGCGACAAGTCCTTTTCCCGATCCCAATCCTTGAGCGTGCCGACGATCGAAAACTCGTTCGGGCCGTTCATCAGCGGATAAGTGCGCGAGTGCTCGACATTGTTCAGCGCCTGCGTGAACAGGCGGGACGGTGGCCCGTCGCTGTGGAATAGATAGGCATCATAGAATTTTTCCGTGAGCTTCTCGTATTCGGGCAAGTCCTGCTTGCCGCTCTCTTCCAGCCGGATGCGCTCGGCATTCATGTCGCCGGGCAAGCGCGCCAGGAGCTGGTGCATTCCATCGACGGCCTGCTTGGTGCTGGCCGAGGTCGAGGCGAGAATGAGAGCCTTCACGTCGCTGCCGTCATTGCCGCGCTGCGCCATATATTCCTGCGCCAGCCAGCCGCCCCAGGAATGGCCATAGAGGATGAACTCCTTGATGCCCAGCGCATGGCGCAGCCGGTCTATCTCATCGACGAAATAATCGATCGTATAGATGGAGGGATCATCCGGCGCGTCCGAGCGGCCGCAGCCGAGCTGATCGTAGAAGATCACGCGTCGCTGATCGGCCAATCGGCTGAGCGGCTCGAGATAGATAGATCCGGCACCGGGTCCGCCATGCAGCGTCAGAAGCGGCGTCCGAGTGCTGGCACCGACGATGCGCCACCAGACCCTGCCCTTCTCAAGGCGGGCATAGCCTTCCTTCGATTTCGGCGTGGCATTGGCCTTACTGCCAAGCCCCAGCGTGCTCGATCCGGCGGCCCCCGCGGCCGCCAGCAAGAATGAACGGCGATCCAGCTTCATTTGGCGCAGCCTCTCAAAGACATCGACTGGGGCGTGCTTAGCGTCTGAACGCCCCAATTTCATGTCAGTGCGCCGCTATTGCGTTACTGGTGTAACAACGCCGGATGGCCTCAATGCGGATCGATGCTCAGATCTTGTGTCCGATAGCTGTCGCGCGGACTCGGCACCAGCCCTTTGACATAGGGCTTGATCATATGCTCGCTGGCATAGTGGAAGAGCGGCAGCACCGGCAGATCCGTCAGCATATGCGTCTCCGCCTGAGCCAGGCCGCTGAGCCGTTCGGCGGGGTCCTTGGTCGCCTCGGCCGCCTCGAACAGCCGGTCGAATTCGGCATTGTAATAGCCGCTGTCGTTGCGGAGATCGCCGCTGCGGAAGATCTCGAGCATGGGCGCCGGATCGTCATAGGCCGCGATATAGCCGCCGCGGAACGCCTCAGTCGTCTTCTTCTCGCGCCGGACATCGAGGAAGGTCTTGAATTCCTGGTTGCTGAGGACCGTCTTCACACCCAGCACCTGCTTCCACATGCCGGCGATCGCGATCATCAGTTTCTTGTGGTTGTCGCTGGTATTGTAGGTGAGATCGACCGTCAGCGGCTTGTCGGCGGAATAGCCGGCCTCGGCATAATCCTGCCGCGCCTTCGCCTCCCGCTCGGCCTGGGTCATGGTGCGCCAGGGCAAGATCGGATTGGGATAGCCCGCGATCCCGGGCGGGATATAGCCATAGGCGGCCGTGTTGCCGCCGACGGCCAGCTTGTTGACCAAGAGCTCGCGATCGACCGCGAGCGTCAGCGCCTCGCGCAGCTTGAAATTGTCCTGGAAGGGCGGCCGCGTCAGGTTGAAGCCCACATAATAGACGCCGAGATAGGGGTAGGAGTGATACTCCGCCCCCAACGTCGCCTTGATCATGTCCAGCTGGTCGTGCGGCACGGTCGCCGTCACATCCAGCTCGTCGGCGCGATAGCGCTTCAGCTCCTCGGTCGGATCCTCGACCGGGTAATATTCGACCCGGTCGATCTGGACATGGTCGGCGTCGCGGTAATGCGGGTTGCGGACCAGCACGATGCGCGCCTGCTGCTGCCAGTCGGCCAGCATATAAGCGCCGTTCGAGACCATGTGGCCCGGCCGGAACGCCTCTTTCGGATCCGCCTCGATCGAGGCGCGATGCACGGGCCGGAGCTTCGCCAGGATCGCCGGCAGCGCCGCCTCGGGCCGGCTCAGCGTGATGACGAGCGTGCGCTGATCTGGGGCGGCCACGCCCAGCTTCGAAAGATCCTTCTCCGTGCCGGCCTCGATCGCGGGCCCGTTCAGGATGGCATCTTCGAGAAAGGCGGTGACCGATGCCGTCGCGGGATCGACATGCCGGCGCAGGCTATAGACGAAATCCTCGGCCGTCAGCTTGTCGCCATTCGACCAGGCGAGGCCGGGCCGCAGAATGAAGGTCCAGGCCAGCCCGTCCGGCGACACGCTCCAGCTCGCCGCCTGGCCCGGCCCGATGGCACCCCCGGGCAGCGAGACGGTCAGCCCTTCATAGAGGTCGGTGACGATGCGGTCCTCGTTAGTCTGCTGGAACTTCTGCGGATCGAGCGTGCCGCATTCGGCGGCATTGCCCTCGCGCAGCACTGTCTCCGCTCGTCCCGACGCGACCGGGGCGGCGAGCACCAGGGCGGCGAGAAGCAGGGTCTTCCATCGACCGCGCGGCGCCGTCGCACCCATCACCATCAAAACCTCCCCGGCACGTTCTTTTCAGCCTGACCTCAAATATCGTACCACCGCATCCCGCGCGAAAAGATAGAGCAAAGTTCTAATTGCCTTACCACGTTCGCTCGCCAGCTCCGGATCGCGCGCGAGGATGAGCCGCGCCTCGTCATGGGCCACCGCCAGCAGCTCTTCGTCGGCGGCAAGATCGGCGACGCGGTAATCGGGCATCCCGCTTTGCCGCGTGCCCAGCACCTCGCCGGCGCCGCGCAGCCTCAGATCCTCCTCGGCGATACGGAACCCGTCCTCGGTCTCGCGCAGGATCTTGAGCCGCGCTTTCGCCGTCTCGCCCAAGGGCGGCGCATAGAGCAGCAGGCAGGTGGACGCCGCCTCGCCTCGCCCGATCCGGCCGCGCAGCTGATGCAGCTGGGCGAGGCCGAATCGTTCGGCATGCTCGACCACCATGATGGAAGCTTGCGGCACATCGACCCCCACCTCGATGACCGTGGTCGCGACCAGCAGATCGATGCCGCCGCGGGCGAAACCCTCCATCACCTGGTCGCGCTCGGTCGGCTTCATGCGCCCATGGATCAGGCCCGTGCGCGGACCGAACTCGGATTCGAGCTGCGCATGGCGGTCCGTGACGGCGGCGAGATCGACGGTCTCCGATTCCTCGATCAGCGGGCAGACCCAGTAGATCTTGGTGCCGGCATCGAGCGCGCGCCTGACCGCGTCGACGACCTCGTCGAGGCGCTCGAGCGAGATTAGGCTGGTGCGCACCGGCTTCCGCCCGGGCGGCTTCTCGTCGAGCCGCGAGGCGTCGAGATCGCCATAGCTGGTCAGCCGCAACGAGCGCGGAATCGGTGTCGCGGTCATGACCAGCACATCGACGAAGCGGCCCTTGGCAGCCAGCTGCACGCGCTGCTCGACACCGAACCGATGCTGCTCGTCGATGACCGCGAGCGCCAGATCCTTGAAGGCGACTTCCTCCTGGAACAGCGCGTGGGTCCCGACCACGATCGGAATCGAGCCGTCGGCGAGACCGTCGAGGGTCGCCTGCCGCGCCTTGCCCTTGTCGCGGCCGGTCAAAAGGCCGATGCGGATGCCGGCCGGTGCCGCCAGCTTTTCGAGCGTGGCCGCATGCTGGCGCGCCAGGATCTCGGTCGGCGCCATCAGGGCCGCCTGGGCCCCCGTCTCGACCGCATTCGCCATGGCGATGAGCGCCACCACCGTCTTGCCGCTGCCGACATCGCCTTGCAGCAGCCGCAGCATGCGCTCGGGTGCCGCCATGTCGCCGGCGATCTCGGCCAGCGCCAGGCGCTGGGCGCCGGTCAGGCTGAAAGGCAGCCCGCCGATGATCCGCTCCTGCAGCCGCCCGTCGCCCTTGACGATCCGGCCCGGCTGCTTCTTCGCATGCGCCCGGCTCAAGGCCAACGCCAGCTGGTCCGCCAAGAGCTCGTCATAGGCGATGCGCTGGCGCGCCGGGGTGGCAAAATCGGTGTCGGAAAGAGTCTCGGGCGCGTGAAGCTTGCGCACCGCCTCGTTCCAGCTCGGCCAGTGTTCGCGGGCGAGCAGCGCCGCATCCTGCCATTCCGGCAGCATCGGCACGCGCGCAAGGGCGGCCTCGACCGCCCTCCGCATCATCTTCAGCGACAGGCCCGCCGTCAGCCCATAGACCGGCTCGATCCCGACCTCGAGCTCGCCGGGGGCGGCGATATAGTCGGGATGGCTCATCTGCAGGAGTTCGTTGAACCGCTCGATCCGTCCGCTCACCGTGCGCGTGGCGCCCGCCGGCAGGGCCTTGCCGAGCCAATCGCCCCTCACATGAAAGAAGACGAGCGTGATGATGCCGCTTTCGTCGAAACAGCGGACGCGATAGGGCAGGTTGGGCCAACTCGGCGGCTGATGCGCCTCCACCGTCACGGTCAGCGTCGCGATCTGGCCGGGCAGGGCTGCCGCGATCGTCGGCGTGGCGCTGCGATCGATGAGCCCGACCGGCCGATGCCAGATCAAATCGACGATCAGCGGCCCGGCCGCCTTCTCGACCAGCTTGCCATAGCGCTGGCCCACGCCTTTCAGCGCGGTGACGGGGGCAAAGAGCGGAAACAGGATCTCGGGGCGCAAGGGGGATGTCACATCCGCAAGCTATCGACGCCCCGAGACTCCTTCATTGTGGCCAGTACTGTAAAGTGCTGCGGCTTACCTCAGTTGAACGCCGCCTCGTAGAAATTGCCGCTCTGGCGGATCGGGCTCAGGAACAGCGCCAGCCGTGCGCCGCTCGGCATGCGTACCTCGTAGAGCCCGCCCGGTAATCCGCCGACACTGCTCTGGAAGATCAGCGAGAACGCGTTGGGCAGGCCGGCCGGCCGCCGGTCGCGCGGCTCGAGGATGACGTTGGTGAGCGTGAAGGATGCCACGACCCCATCCGCCACCACGGTGAAATCCTTCCAGAGATAGGGCCGGAAATTCGCTGGGGTCAGCAGCCCGGTCTGAGCCAGTGCCGCCGATCCCATCGGGCCGAAGACTGCCGCCAGCGCGCCGGCACCCCGAAGCACGGCACGGCGCGATGCCACGAAGGCGGATTCCTGTTGCGCGCTCATTCTCGTTTTCCTCCCCTTAATGCCGGGACTGCCATTCCATCAGTTGGTGGGGCGGCTCGTCGGCGATTTTGACGAATCCGGCATGCTGATAGAGCCGCAGCGCCGGGACATTGTAGCTCAGCACCTTGAGCCGGGCTGGCAACCCCAAGCGCCGCGGCTCCGCCAGCATCGCGTCGAGCAGCGCTCCGCCCAGGCCGATGCCCTGCGCATCCGGCAAGAGGGCGATATCGACGTAATAGACCGAGCGCCGTCCGACATCGGTGACGATCCGGCCGATCGGCCAGCGATCGAGCTCGACGATCTCGTAGCGCGCATTCGGGTAAGTCGCGCGATAGCTCGCATTCATCGAGCGGAACTGCATCTGCAGCAGGAATTCCCGCTCTTGCGCACCCAGCGGCACGAAGCGCAGCTCGGGCGCCCTGGTGCTCGAGAAGAGCAGATAGAGAAATGCCTCCTCGGACGCACCGCCCGCAGCATGACGGATCGAGAGTGTGCCGTGCCGGGTGCGGAAGGAGAGGCCGCTCGGGGCTGATGCTACGGCGCTCATCGCTGGCACTCCGCTGCGGAATTTGCATCCAGCACCCGCTCCGGCGAGAATGCGCAGACAGCCCCCTGCCGAGGAGCAAGGCCGCCATGACCGAGATGCCGACGGCCGAGTTCTTCGAGCCCCATATCGGCAAGAGCTGCCGTCTGGGCGAGGCGCCGGTAACGCTCAGCCTCGTTCAGGTCGAACGCTACGAGCATCTCAAACCCGCGGGGGCGGCGCGCACGCCGTTCCTGGTGCTGCTGAGCGGCCCGAAGCGGCCGGTCGTGCCCGAGGGATTCCATCGCGTCGCGATCGAGGACGGCCCGTCGCTCGAGCTCTATGTCATTCCGATCCTGACGCCCGGACGTGATCATCAGCATTACCAGATCGTGTTCAATTGAGGCGCCCTCCCGTCAGTTCCGCGACGGGAAGATGCCCTGCAGCGCGATGCTGTAGGTGAGTGTCAGGTAAGGCATCTGGTTCTCATGCGGCTGCCCGCCGACGCTTTGCCCGGTCGGGGCCGCCGCCAGCGTCGGTGCGGTATTGCTGTAGAAATTGACCGCCGGATTGCCGGCCTGGCTGCTGAAACCATTGCCGAAGAGCGCCCCCGAAGGGTTGGACGCGCCCAAGGCCGTGCCGTCGAGCACCGCACTCACCGGATGCGTATGGCTCGGAATTTCCTCGATATTGAGCGTATGGGTGGCCTCGCCAATCTGCTCGCCCAGCAGGATGGTCGAGCCCTGGCCGACCGGGATGTTGCCCTGGAGATTGGGCAGCTGGAAGGTGGTCTGGCCGTTGCCGCCAAAGGTCGTGCCGAGGAGCGAGAAGATCGCCTGGTTCTGATTGATGGCGAGCGTCTGGCCATTCAGGAAGGCCCAGCCGCGCGGCGGGAAATTGAAGCTGAAGATGCGGATCTCGGCGAGGAATGGCGTGCCCATGATGGTCTGCTCCTGTCAGGACCGAGGCGGAAAGATGCCTTGCAGGGCGATGATGTAATTGAGGCCGAGCGAGGGCTGCAGATTGTTGTGCGGATCGCCGCCGCCGGCATTGCCCAACTGGGTGGGTGCCAGCGTGGTCGCGGTGCCGGCACCCGTTGCGGCATAGAGATCGACGGCGAAGGAAACGCCGCCGCGCCCGGACCCATGCGCCACCGCGGGGACGTTCCCGGTCGGCGAGGCCGTGGTGGCCGACGCGTTCGACGCATTCAGCGTATGGCCGTGCGCCGGGATCTGGGTGTCGAGCAGCGTCACCGATGCGGTGCCGCCGGTCTCGCCGATCTCATAAGGCGTCAGCCCGATCCCCTGGCCCATGCAGAGCGCGACATTGTCCTGGAAATTGGGCAGCGCGAAATTGCTGGTGCCATTGCCGCCATAGAAGGTGCCGAGCAGCGAGAAGACGGCCGTGTTCTGGGCGATCGACAGGATCTGGCCCTGGCACATCGCCCAGCCGACCGGCGCGAAATTGAACGGGACGATCCTGATCTCGGCGAGGAATTGGTCTGTCATGGTGAGATACCCCCTATGCTCGCGACCAGCGGTGCCTAGTTCTGGGACGGGAAAATTCCGAAGAGCGAGATGATGAAGTTGGTCGCCAGGAAGGGTTGACGATTCTCATGCGGCTGGCCACCCCCGCCGCCCGAGACGGTCCCCGCGGCAAAGCTGGCATTGGCAGTGGTCGCATAGGCCGGGATCGCCGCTGCGGGCGTGCCGATGACGACGCCGGGACCCGGGGACGATGCGTTGGCCGAGCTCGCCGCCTGCACCGCATGGGCGTGGGGCGGCAGCTGGCCGGTGAGCAGCGTCACGCTCTCCTCGCCGCCGGTCTGGCCGATCACGAAGCCGTTGCCCTGATGCACCGCCACCCGGCTCTGCAGGTTCGGCAGCTGGAAGGTCGTCTGGCCGTCGCCGCCATAGGTCGTGCCGATCAGGTCGAACACCACCTCGTTCTGAGCGATCGCCAAGGTCTGGCCATTGCAGAAGGCCCAGCCGACCGGAGCGAAATTGAAGCCGACGATCCTGATTTCACCGACAAAGGGACTGCCCATGATGATTCCCCCGGAAACAGCATTCCACGCGTGACGGGAAGTGTGTCCCGGCGCCCCCGGCGCCCGGACGGCGCTCAGACGCGCTGCCGGTGCCTGCGCCGAAGCAAGCCGAGTCCGGCAAGGCCGGCGCCAAACAGGGCGAGGGTCGCAGGCTCGGGCACCGGTGGCGGCGTCTCCCCCGCGAAGGTCAGGTCCAGGACGAGTATGTCGCCGACACCTGGCGAGTCGCCGGTCAGATTGATCAGGATGTCGGTCGGCGAGACCAGCAGCGCATCGAGATTGAGCGGGATCATCGTGCCGGTGCTCGTGTCGTCGACCGTGACGCCGGTGATGTCAACACCCCCGCCGAACTTGAACTCGAAGCCGGTGAAAACGTCGCCGCAGGGCACGTCGCCGGTCGAGCAATAGGGGAGGGTCGTTTCGCTCGTCAGCGTGATCGTCGTGTCCGCGATCGCGATATCGGTCAGGTCGAGCGCATGGGCCGGGATGAAGAGCGCGCTGGTCAGGGCCTGCGGCCCTTCGGTCTCTTCCTCGGTATTGGCCGGGGTCTGGTCGCCCAGGTAGAAGAAGGCGTCGACCGTGTTGGCCGCACCCAGCAAGCCCGCTCGCGCCGGTGTCATGCCGATCAGCAATAGACAAATCGAAAATAGAATAACCCGCATCGCAAATCCCTTCTTGATTGAAGGTTGCATTGTTATTGCGCTGGATAATGGCCAGGCCCCGCATCCCTACTGCGGTAACAATTCATTAAGCAAGATTCAGGCCAAATTTTAAGATTGAGGAAGCTCAAAGAATTAGCGCGACACGAGCTCCAGCGACGGTTTCTTGTGTAAGTTTTTTTGACGAAATTTCTCCACTCCACGTGGTAGCGCGCCATATCGGGTGTAAATTTTTCCAACCGGCCGGCACTGTCCCCTCCCGCAACGGAATAGGTGCTATCCGCGCCAAATCGTGCCGGCGACATTGCTGCGCCGTGGATTTCTCCCATATCCTTCGATATCGGCGCGGCGCGTCCGAACGCTGGGCAGTTGCGGTTTTGCAGCTCCCGGCGATCTCGGTATTGGCGCCGCCACAATTGCGAGAGCCGTCCTGCCCATGACCGAAACCGACGCGATCCGCCGCAAGCGGCTGCTCTTCCGTTCCTGGCATCGCGGCACGCGCGAGGCGGATCTGCTGCTGGGCTCCTTCGCCGACCGGCATCTGCACGAGCTCAGCACCGCCGAGCTCGATCTCTATGAAAGGCTGCTCGAAGAGAACGATGCCGATCTCTGGGATTGGCTGTCCGGCCAGGCACCGGCGCCGGACCAGTATCGCTCGCCGATGCTGGAGCGGCTCAAATCCTTCAAATTCACGGCACGACCCGCTTGACCCCACTTCATGCGCTGCTGGCGAAGCCCGGCAAGATCGATATCCATGGCGCCCCCGAAGGGCATGACGCTCATGTGATGAGCGACCTTGTCCTGGGCGGCCACACCAACACGCTGCTTCATGTCTGTCGCGATGACGGGCGAATGGCGCGCTTCCGCGCCGCCCTTCAATTCTTCGCGCCCGACGTCAAGGTGCTGACTTTCCCGGCCTGGGACTGCCTGCCCTATGACCGCGTCTCGCCCAATGCCGAGCTCGTCAGTCGCCGCATCGACACGCTGACGCGGCTGGCCTCCGATCCCGACGGGCTGAAGCGCCGGATCGTGCTCACCACCGTCAATGCGCTCGTCCAGCGCGTGCCGCCGCGCAAGCTCTTCCGCGACCGCACGCTGGGCTTAAAGCGCGGCGGGCGGATGAAGCCCGACCGGCTCCTGAGCTTCCTTCGCGCCAACGGCTATGTCCGGACCGAGACAGTGCGCGAGGCGGGCGAGTTCGCGGTGCGCGGCGGCATTGTCGATCTCTTCCCGGCGGGGGCGCCCGAGCCGCTCAGGCTCGATTTCTTCGGCGACGAGATCGACCAGATCCGCCGCTTCGATCCGATGACCCAGCGCTCGACCGCGAAGCTCGAGGCGGCGGCCTTGAAGCCGGTCAGCGAGATCCTGCTCGACGAGCATTCGATCAGCCGCTTCCGCACGCGCTACCGCACGGAGTTCGGGCCGGTCGCCGTGGACGATGTGCTCTATGCCGCGGTCAGCGAAGGCCGCCGCCATGTCGGCATGGAGCATTGGCTGCCACTCTATTATGAAGAGCTCGAAACGCTGTTCGATTACCTGCCGAAGGCGACGATCGTCAGTTTCGACCATCAGGCCGAGGATGTGCGCGCGACCAGGCTCGAATCGATCGCCGAATTCTATTCGGCCCGCCAGAGCCTGACTGCCGCGCGCACCATCGATGCGGCGATGCTCTACAAGCCGGTGAAGCCGGATCTTATGTTCCTCAATGACGCGGAATGGCAGAAGGTGCTGGCCAAGCGGCCGGTCGCCCAGCTGACCCCCTTCCCGCCGCCGCCCGGTGCCGAGGAGCATAGCTACGATGCCGGCGCCCGGCCGGGCCTGAGCTTCGCCGAGGCGCGCAACAATCCGAAGGTCAATGTCTTCGAGGCGGTGCGCGACAAGGTTGCCGAGCTCCGGGCTGCCGGCCGCAAGGTCGCGGTCGCGGCCTTCACCAAGGGGGCGGCCGACCGCCTGGCCCATGTGCTGGTCGAGCGCGGCATCGAGCCGGTCGATCCCGTCGAGAATTGGGCGGCGCTCCAGGAGCTGAGCCCGCGCCGGGTCGGCCTTGCCGTGCTGCCGCTCGAGCATGGCTTCGAGGCCGGGCGGCTCACGCTCATCTCCGAGCAGGACATCCTCGGCGATCGGCTCACCCGCCCGCGCCGCCGCCGCTCCAATGTCGATAAGTTCATCGCCGAGGTCTCGGCCCTCTCGGTCGGCGATTTCGTCGTCCATGCCGATCACGGCATCGGCCGCTATGACGGGCTCGTCACCCTCGATGTCGGCGGGGCGGCGCATGACTGCCTCAAGGTGGTCTATCAGGGTGACGACAAGCTCTTCGTGCCGGTCGAGAATATCGAGATCCTGTCGCGCTACGGCTCGGAGGATTCGAATGCCCAGCTCGACAAGCTGGGCGGCGTGGGCTGGCAGTCGCGCAAGGCCCGCGTCAAGCAGCGCATCAAGGATATCGCCGACCAGCTGATCAAGGTCGCGGCCGAGCGCGAGGTGCGCCAGGGCGATCCGATCGTGGCGCCGGCCGGCCTTTATGACGAGTTCGCGGCCCGCTTCCCCTATCCCGAGACCGAGGATCAGCTGAACGCGATCGGCGACACGCTCAACGATCTGGGGTCGGGCAAGCCGATGGATCGCCTCATCTGCGGCGATGTGGGATTCGGCAAGACCGAGGTAGCACTCCGGGCTGCGTTCGTCGCCGCGATGTCGGGCAGCCAGGTTGCCGTCATCGTGCCGACGACGCTCCTGTCGCGGCAGCATTTCAACACGCTTTCGACCCGGCTCCAGGGCCTGCCGCTCCGCGTCGCCCAGCTGTCGCGCCTGGTCAATGCCAAGGATTCGGCCGAGATCCGCAAGGAGTTGGCCGAGGGCACGATCGATGTCGTGGTGGGCACGCATGCGCTGCTCGCCAAGGGCGTCGAGTTCAAGCGCCTCGGCCTCGTCATCGTCGATGAGGAGCAGCATTTCGGCGTGGCTCAGAAGGAACGGCTGAAGCGCCTCAAGGCCAATGTCCATGTGCTGACGCTGACGGCCACGCCGATCCCGCGCACGCTTCAGATGGCGCTCACCGGTGTCCGCGAGATGAGCCTGATCGCGACGCCGCCGGTCGACCGCCTGGCCGTGCGCACCTTCGTGATGCCCTACGATCCGGTCGTCATCCGCGAGGCGATCCTGCGCGAGCGCAATCGCGGCGGCCAGAGCTTCTACATCGTGCCGCGCATCAAGGACCTCGACGAGGTCAAGGAGGAACTGACCCGGCTCGTGCCGGAGATCAAGTTCGCGGTCGCCCACGGCCAAATGTCGCCGACGGCGCTCGAGGATGTCATGACCGCCTTCGATGACGGCAAGTACGACATGCTGGTCGCCACCAACATCGTCGAAAGCGGGCTCGACATCCCGGCCGCCAACACGATCATCCTGCACCGCGCCGATATGTTCGGCCTGGCCCAGCTCTATCAGCTGCGCGGCCGGGTCGGGCGCGGCAAGGTCCGCGCCTATGCGTACCTGACATTGCCGCCCAACAAGATCCCGACCGAGACGGCGATGAAGCGGCTCGAGGTGATGCAGACGCTCGACACGCTGGGGGCGGGCTTCCAGCTGGCCAGCCACGATCTCGACATCCGCGGCGCCGGCAATCTCCTCGGCGACGAGCAATCGGGCCATATCCGCGAGGTCGGCATCGAGCTCTATCAGCATCTGCTGGAAGAGGCGGTGATGACCGCCCGCGCCAGTGCCGAAGATCAGGCGCGGCTCGACGAGGATTGGACGCCGTCCATCACGCTCGGCACGGCGGTGCTCATCCCGGAGACCTATGTCTCCGATCTCGGTGTCCGGCTCGGCCTCTATCGGCGCTTGGCGACGCTGGTCGATCGACAGGAGATCGACGGTTTCGCCGCCGAGCTCATCGACCGTTTCGGCCCCCTGCCGCCCGAGGTCGAGAATCTGCTCGAGATCATGGCGGTGAAGCGCCTCTGCAAGGCGGCGGGCGTCGAGAAGGTCGATGCCGGGCCCAAGGGCGCCGTCTTCAGCTTCCGTGGCAACAGCTTCGCCAATCCCGGGAAGCTGATCGAGCTCATCCAGAAATCCGCCGGCACCATGCGCGCCCGGCCGGACCAGAAGCTGGTGCTGCTGCGCGATCTCGAAGATCCGAAGCAGCGCACCGTGCAGGTGACCCGGCTGCTCTCGCGCTTGGCCGAGCTCGCCGCCGCGGCCAAGGACGAGCCCGGCCTGCCGCCGCCGACGCCCACGCTGGTCAAGCGGCCGGCGATGGCGCCCGCGGGTGGTCGCCGCTGAGGCGCATGCAAAAAACTGATCAAGACAAGAGATATTACAAATTCGACGGATACTCTATCGGGCGGCTAAGAAGAACCGGTCGATAGGAGTCCGCACCATGACCCAAGCGCAAAAGGCAGCACGGTTCCGCGCGCTGCACGAGACCGGCTTCATCCTGCCTAACGCGTGGGACGCGGGGACGGCCAAGATCCTGGTGTCGGAAGGATTTCCCGCCATCGCCACGACCAGCGCCGGCATTGCTTTCGCGCTCGGCCGGCAGGATTACCAGGTGATGCGCTCCGGTCTGGGCGTCGCCCGGTCCGAGATGCTGGCCCGCCTCTGCGAGATCGCGGATGCCGTGCCGGTGCCGGTCAGCGGCGATCTCGAGGCGGGTTACGGCGATCGGCCGGAATTGGTGGCGGAGACGATCCGGTTGGCGATCGGGGTCGGTCTCGCCGGCGGCAATATCGAGGACAAGGATCCGGCGAGCGGCGCGCTTTATGAAGAAGGCCTGGCCGTAGAGCGGATCGCGGCCGCCCATGATGCCGGCGGTGCCGATTTCGTCCTCAATGCACGGACAGACGCGATGCTGCTCCAAGGGGCCGACGGGCTCGCAACCGCGATCCGGCGCGCCAATCGCTATCTTGCGGCGGGGGCGGATTGCGTGTTCGTGCCGGGTGCCGCCGATGTCGAGACGGTCCGGACGCTGGCGCTCGAAATCGCCGGGCCGGTCAATATTGTGCTGGGCCTGGCGGGTGGCAGCCTCGACGCCCGGCAGATGCTGGCGGCCGGGGCGAAGCGCATCACGGTCGGCGGAGCTATCGCCCGGGCCGCCCTCGCTTTCGTGCAGCGCGCCGCGCGCGAGCTCAAGCAGCACGGCACCCTCGGTTTCGCCGTGGACCAGATCGGCCATGCCGACCTCAATCGGCTGTTCGGCGGCAATTAATTCCCGGCAGACTCTACCTAAGGCATCTTCTTGCCGAGCCTAGATCCGCGGAATCTCTCGATTTTTTCCATGGCCGGCGCCTTGCGGCGACCCTCGCGGCCCAGTGCGGGCCGCAGTAGGAGAAAGGAAGGCCATGACAGTATCCGCAATCAGCAGCACGGCCGCCACGGCACTCAACCCGCTCAACCCGCTTCAAACCACGCCGGCTAAATCCGGTGGGAGTGCGAAGAGCGCGTCAGCCGATGGCACCAGCGGCGCCAGTGGGGCAGGGGGCGCTCAGGGCGCGTCCGGCTCCAGCGGTTCGAGCAGCTCCAGCAGCAGCTCGTCCAGCACGATCGCGAGCGAGACCACGATCGTCAATCCCGACGGCTCGAGCACGACCACCATCACCTATGGTGACGGCACCACCTCGACCAGCAACACGCCGGCGCCGCAGCAGGGCAAGGGCGGCGTGCCGAACCTGCTCGACCCGAACAATTCCGGGCAGGCGGCGACACTCCTGGGTGCCCAGGAGCAGAGCGGAAACAAGCAAGCGGCTTAAAGCCGGAACATTCGGGCGGCGGCTATTCGGCCGCCGCCGGATTGTCCCGTCGGGTGAGGTCGAACAACGGCAGGAAGAATTCCGGCTCCTGCGCACCCGACAGCGCATATTTTCCATCGATGATGAAGCAGGGCACGCCGCTGATGCCCAGCCGCCGCGCCATCCGGTCTTCGGCCACGACCGCGTCGCGCGCCACCTCCGAGCGCAGGAAATCGCCCGCCACGGCCCCGTCGATCCCGACCTCTTGGGCCAGCATCACCAGCACCTCGATCCGGCCGATATCGAGCCCGCGCTCGAAATATGCGGCGAACAGCGTCTCGACCATCCGCTCCTGCCGCCCCAGCTCGCCCGCGAGCCGGCTCAGGCGGTGCGCGTTCAGGCTGCTCGGCGTGCGCGTGATCCAGTCGAAGCGGAATTCGATCCCTTCGCTGCGGCCGGTCTTGGCGATCGTGTCATAGAGCCGCTGCGCCTGGATCTCGCTGCCGAACTTGGTCGCGATGTAAGTCTGGCGCTCGATGCCGCGCGCCGGCATCTCGGGATTGAGCTGGAACGGCCGCCACAGGATCTGCGGCTCGAGGTCCGGCCGGCTCTTGAGCGCACGCTCCAGCCGGCGCTTGCCGATATAGCACCAGGGGCAGATCACGTCGGAAACGATCTCGATCAGCATGGGGCTATTTCCAGAACGGCTTGGTCTCGGCGAACTCGCCCCAGGCTTTGGCGAACTGGCGCGTCGCGGCAGTGATCTCGGCCGCGGTCCAGCCGGTGACGAGACCGGTCAGGTGCGCAGCCGCCACGGCATCCGGCAACACCAGCTTCGCCACCAGGCGCCGCGCCACGACCGCGTCATTGAGCGTGCCCAGCACCAGCTGGATCTCCTTCAGCCCCGAGACATAGCGCCTGACCAGCTTCGCTGGAAACAGATCCTGCATGAACTCGACGGCATAGCGCAGCTTCTTCGCCTCGATGCGCAGCGCGTGCAGCTCGCCCGGATGCGGATCGTCGAGGTTTGCTACCGCCGCCGTCAACCGCCGGTGCCGCTTCCGCAGCAGCTGCCGGGCGAACAATTCGAGCGGCAACTCCAACAGGGAAGCCGCCTCCGCGGCCGGCGCCTCGGGCCAGATGCCGGCATCGAACCAGGCGCCGAGCGTGAGCGACAGCGCCATGAAGTCGGGGGCGGCGAGTGCTGCCAGCGCCTGCTCCGCCGCTTCTTCGCGCAGCACGGATGCCGCGAAGCGGGCGCCCGCGAAATGCCTGTCCTCGCCGACGGCTCGGATCATCGGCTCGAGCGTTCCGCTGAGGAACACATCCCATTCGCGCACATGGCCCAAAAGGCCGGCATAGCGGCTCAGATCCTGCCCCAGCGCCACGCGCGGCCGGGCCGGCATCGCGTCGCGGAACACGGAAAGCAGCGAGCGGAAACGGCGGATCGCGACGCGCGCCTGATGGATGCGGTCGGGCTGCAGCCCTTGATCGAGGGCCGCGATCTCGGCCCGGATGGATGCCACGCCGGCACGGCCGGTCGCCAGCACGCCCGCGCGCACGCTCATGGCACGATCGAGCGCCACATCGTCGCCGGCGGGCGCCCGCCACCAATCCGTCCCGGACGCCAGCCCGTAGCCGCGCTGCACCGGATCGTGCGTGGCGAGGCTCAGCGGCACCTCGCCATGGAGGTTGAGTGCGAAATCATAGAGCCCCGCGGCCGGCCCGCCGGCGAGCGCCAGGTCGAGCTGGTGGAAGCTGCGCTTGCCGCGCGGCGATTCGATGAGCCCGGTCTCGAGCGTGACCTTGAGCTCGGTCGCATGCCAGCGGATCTGCCAGCTGGTGCGGGTGAGATCGATCGCGAAGACCGGGATCAGCACGGGTCCCGCGAGCGCTTCGAGCAAGGTTGGATCGAACCCCGCCAGCAATGCCAGCCGCGTCGGGTCCGGCCGGTCGGCGCCGAGCGCATGCTCGGACCGGGCGCGCACGCCGCCGCCGACCGGCGGCCGCGCGATGGCGCTCGTCAGCTGGTTGCGCCGCCGCCCGACGGTCTCGATGCCGAGCGCGAAGCCGGCCTTGCCGAGGATGAGATCGGCCGTATCCCAGAAGATCTGGTTGAGCTTGCGTGTCAGCGGCCGCCGCCCGCCGGCGAGCAGGCTGCTCTTGCGCAGGTGCGGCATGGCCGCTTCCGGCAGATCGAGCAGCAGATGAAGACCCGGCAGCTCGGCCGGCTGCGGCCCGTTCGGCAGCTCCATCGGTGGCCCAAGGGGTGTCGAATCGGGCGCCATGACCGTCAGATCTTGTCCCGCGGAATGAGCTCGGAAAGGAAGTGGCATCGTGGTTCCGGCTGCCTTTGCCGCAGTCAACGCATTGTCACGAGAATTTCATATCATAGCACGCGCTCCGGCCGCGACAGGCTCGTTCACTCGCGAAGAAAGGGCCAGCCGTAAGGGCTTGTTAACTGCAGCTCGGTACGCTCCGCCGTCTTTTCGCTGCGCCCTCTGAGAGGAAATCCGTCCAATGGATACGAGCCTGCCGGTGCTGGTGGTCGACGACTACAGCACGATGCGCCGGATCATCAAGAACCTGCTCAACCAGATCGGGTTCACCAACATCGACGAGGCCGACAATGGCGCGTCGGCGTATGACAAGATGCGCGGCCGCAAATTCGGTCTGGTCATCTCGGACTGGAACATGGAGCCGATGACGGGGCTCGAGCTTCTGAAGCTCGTGCGGGCCGACGGCGCGCTCAAAACCACCCCGTTCATCATGGTGACGGCCAAGTCCAAGACCGAAAACGTCGTTGCTGCCAAAGCCGCCGGTGTCAGCAACTATATCGTGAAGCCGTTCAATGCCGAGACGCTGAAGCAGAAGATCGCCTCGGTGCTGTAAGCTAACGCCCGGAGTAGCCACTATGTCTGGTCTAAAGGTCCCCAAGGACCTGTCCGGCGAGCAATATATCGCGATCGAGGACTCTCTGCTCTCGACCGAGCCCGGCCGCGCCTTTCTGCGCATGCGCGATCGGCGCAACACGGTCATCGCCTTGGGCGAGTTCACCGACGGGCTACGCTCGATCAAAGGGTGGATCGCCGAGGCGAATCAGCGCTCGGCCGAGGATGTGCATCTCGAGGTGCTTCGCAAGGAGCTGATCGAGATGGCGGCATCCATCCGCAAGGCCAAGTCCGAGATCTCGGCGATGAAGCCGCCGGAGGGCGAGACGCCCAACTCGAACCGGCGCATCAATCTCGCGACCGAGGAGCTGGACGCGATCGTCCACGCGACGGAGCGGGCCACCACCGACATTCTGAACGGCGCCGAGCGCATCATGGAAGCGAGCGGCGAGGCTCGCGCCGGCGGGCTGGACCGGGTCGCCGACCTGCTCGATCTCGAGGCGACCAACATCCTGATGGCCTGCGGCTTCCAGGACATCACCGGCCAGCGCATCGCCAAGGTGGTTTCGACGCTGCGCTATCTCGAAGAACGCGTCGATGCGATGATCCGCATCTGGGGCGTGGATTCCGAAGAACGCGACGAGGTCATCACCCAGGTCGTCGACAAGCGGCCGGATGCGCATCTGCTGCATGGCCCTTCGGATGATGGCGTCGACCAGTCCATGGTCGATGCGCTGATGGGCGGCACGACCGCCGTCGCCGATTTCGACGTGGCCGTCGAGGAGGCGCCTGTCGCCGCCGCCCCGGAACCGCCGAAAGAGACGAAGAAGCCCAAGGCCGAGAAGAAAGTCGAGCCACCGCCGCTGGAGCTCGCCGGCGCCGACGGCCCGCTCGATCAATCCTCGATCAACTCGCTGTTCCCGTAAGATCGATCTCCTTTAGCACCTTCAAGCGCCGGCCGGGTTCATCGATCCGGCCGGCGTTTCATTTATGGCCCGGTACTGAGGCTGCCGAGAAACGCCGCCAAATCCGCGGCTTCCTTGTCGCTGAGATCGAGCGGCGTGAGCTCGCTATGTCCGATGATTGCGGCGGGCGCCTTCCGATAATGCGCGATCACCTCGGCGAGCGTCCCGAACTGGCCCTGATGCATGTAAGGCGCGCGCATGGCGACGCCGCGCAGCGAGGGCGGCTTGAACTGGCCCAGTGATGTCGGGTCATCCACGCGCATGAACCGCAGCTCGGCGCAGTCGTGCTGTTCGGCGTCGCTGTAGCGGCTCAAGCAATTGAACTCGTCCGCGCGTACCAGTTCCGTACCGCGGGCTCGCCCGGGATCGGGCGGCGTTCCCGGCCGCGGCGGCACGCCGGTATTATGGAAATCATTGTTGGTGAAGAGCGGGCCGTTATGGCAGCGCGTGCAATGGCCGCGTCCGATGAAAAGGCCGAGGCCGGCGATCTCCGGCGCCGAGAGGATGTCAGTGCCGTCCCCGCCGGCCAACACCGCCGCGACATACTTGTCGAACCGGGTCGTCGCAGGGCGCAGCGTGCGCTCATAGGCCTCGATCGCCTTGCCGATATCGGCATAAAGCCGCGACACGGCTTCCTGCCGTTCAGGGGCAAGCCCGGTCCAGGCCGCCAGCGCCGCCGGATCCGCGACCGGGCCGGCATGGCGTGGCAGGTCGGCAAGGCCGGGCAACGGGCCGAAGACCGTCTCGAAGGGCTGCCGATAAGTCTCCGCGATAAGATGCGCAAAGAAGGTCCGGTCGCCGCCATGCTCGACCGCACTTTCCATGGGGCCCAGCGCCTGCGCCCAGAGGCTGTCCTTGCGCCCGTCCCAGAAGAGGAAGGGGGCATAGGCGGCGCCGATGATGGGCATCGCGCGCCGCTCGGTCGTGCCGATGCCATGGGCGAGCGGCAGCCCGTCCTGGAACTGCTTCGCTGGATCATGGCAATGCGCGCAGGCGATCGTGCCGGTGGCACTGAATTGCGGATCGAAGAAGATCCGCTGGCCGAGCGCTATGGCGCGCGGATCGTCGGCCACCTTGTTCGACGGATCGGGCGGCACCGGCGGCAGTGCCGCGATCGAGAGCGACCGCAAGGTCGCGCGTTCGGCCTCGGTCCAGGGCGCCTCCCCAGCACATGCCGGCCGGGCGCCGATGCAGAGAACGAGGGCCAGCCACAGCCATGCCGCCCGCAAGGCTAATCCTTGAGCGACAGGTTGAAGGTGACCTGATCGGCCACATCCGGCGTGACGATCTTGAAGCTCACCACCCACCAGCCCGACATCTGGAACTTCATGCCGTC
The DNA here is from genome assembly GCA_963762435.1 of uncultured Alphaproteobacteria bacterium. Taxonomy (GTDB): domain Bacteria; phylum Pseudomonadota; class Alphaproteobacteria; order ATCC43930; family CGMCC-115725; genus JAXDMU01. The sequence continues at coordinate 449,708 of CAVXLN010000029.1, forward strand.
GATTTCATAATCGCCATGGCCGAGATTGCGGCCCATCTCGGGCTGGGTCGGCAGGCCGTGGCCATGCTCGGGCATGCCACCGCCGATCTCGATCCGCGCCGTCTCGACCGGACGCCCGTCCTGGGTCTCGATATGGACCACCCATTGATGCAGCCGGTCGATCGGCGGCGGGTCGATCTGGCTTCGAAACGATACGCGGAAATACTGACCATCGGACAGGCGGGTCGTGGAATAGTCGCGATCGGCGGCGCCGGCCGTGCTGACGAGCGTCGTGAGCAGCAGGGCGGCGGACAGGAACCAACGAATAATCAAGGCTTGTAAAATCCCATCAGAATTTCTCGCTTGGAAATGTGGTGTGCGGCGGCTCGTCCGCCCGGACATTTTTCAGACGATTTCGGACATTCCAGCCGCGCGCTTCCCGCCCTCGCGCGGCCGGGCTCGAACCGGCTAATGTCCCCCCATGACTCACGAGCTCGATGCCCGCGGCCTCAAATGCCCGCTGCCGGTCCTCAAGGCGCGCAAAGCCTTGAAGGCGGTGCCGGTCGGCGAGGTGCTGACGGTGCTGGCAACCGATCCCGGCGCACCGGAGGACTTTGTCCATTTCTGCCGGACCACCGGCCATGAGCTGATCGGCACCCAGCAGGCGGGCGATCATGCCCGGATCGCGATCCGCCGCTCGCCTGACCCCACTCCAAAATCACCCGCCCCAATTTAGCCTTGATAATGCCTTGCTACCGGCGCAGAGCCGCCCCATCGCCGCTTGGTTGATCGGATCTGCTCGCCTCTCTGGAATTAGTTGCACCTGAGGGGGAAGGCATGCGGCGTGGAATGATCATGGTCTTGCCGGCACTGGCGGCACTGGCGGCGTGCTCGAGCGGTTCGGGACCAGCGGATGTGGTGAATGGCAGCGGCACCGGCGGGCGGTTTACCCAGCCCTCATCCTATGGCGCCGGCGCCGTGACCGAGGGGCCGGCCGACAGCGGGATCGGCACCGCCACCGCCGAATGGCAGCAGGCGGCGAGCGACCGGATCTTCTTCTCCTACAATCAGACGGCCATCTCGCCCGAGGCGCGGCTGGTGCTGGAGCGCCAGGCCGCCTTCATGAAGCGCTATCCGCAGTTGCTCTTCACCATCGAAGGCCATGCCGACGAGCGTGGCACGCGCGAATACAATCTGGCGCTGGGCGACCGGCGCGCCCGGGCGACCCAGGATATGCTGGTGGCGCTGGGCGTCCCGGCGGCCCGCTTCACCACCATCTCCTATGGCAAGGAACGTCCGGCCGTGCCGGGCGACTATGAGGCGGCCTGGGCCCAGAACCGGCGCGCCGTCACGGTGATCCAGTAGGTGGGTCGAGGCGGCGCGGGGCGTCTCGATCGGCGGGTTTCCAATATAACCGTATTAGCGACGGCACTGGCTCTGGCGGGCTGCGGATCAGCTCTCCGGGCTGTGCCCGCCTTGCCGCCGACTGTGGGCGACGGGCACGGCAGCCAATACGGGAACTACGCCGCGCAAGCGGATGGCGAGTTCAAAGGCGAGCGCGGCGAGCGCTGCGTGGCCTTCAACTGGGATCGGCCGACCGGCGACGGCCTGGCAATCCGCTACCGCTCCGCCTCCTGCAAGTCGGCGGAACAGCCGGGCCTTATGGTCTCCCACGACATCTCCCGCACGGTAATTCCGATCGCCGAGAGCAATCTCGCGACGCAGGCAGACCCTTAGGGTCAAAACCCATGCGGGAGCTCCATCTCCCCCCCCCGTGGCCCACACAATTATCTGAATATTTTCAATAGTTTGATGTTTCATGGTCACCCCCGGGCTTGTCCCGGGGATCCACGTCGTACCGCAGCACAGCTTTTCCATAGAAAAACGCGGCGGCGGCCCGACGTGGATGGCCGGGACAAGCCCGGCCATGACAAGCGAAAACCGGAAGTCATTGAAAAAATAGGAGATTGAGTCTCGACCCTTAAAGCTTCCGCTTCGATGCCGCCCGGCGGGCGAGGAACTCCGCCATCATTTCCTTGGGCTCGTCGGTCGACCAGGAGGCCGCGAACATATCGATGCCGGCCTCGATGCCGTCCGGGATCGATACCTCTTCCCAGTGCCGGATCAGCCGCTTCTGCAGCTTGACCGCCTCGGGCCCGGCGCTGACGAGGGCGGCGAGCCAGCTTTCGACCGCGGCATCGAGCTCGCTCGGCGGCACCAGCTTTTCAAGGAAGCCCCAGCTTTCGAGTGCCACCGCCGAATGGATCTCGCCCAGGAGCAGCAGCTCGCGCGTGCGGCCCCAGCCGATGAGATGCGGCAGCAGCGCCGCCTCGACGACCGAGGGAATGCCGAGCTTCACTTCCGGCATGCCGAACTTGGCCGTGCCGGCCGCGACGCGGAAATCGCAGGCGGCCGCCAGCTCCATTCCCGCACCCAGGGCGAAACCCAAAATCCGGGCGATCACCGGCACCGGCAGACGGCGGATCGCCTCGCAGCATCGATGCACCAGCGTGATGAATTGGGCCGCCGAATCCCGATCCAGCACGGCCATCTCGGCGATGTCCGCCCCGCCGACGAAGGCGCGCGTGCCGGCCCCGGTCAGGACCACGGCGCGCAGCGCCGGATCCTGCGCCAGATCCGCCATCACCGCGATGAGCTCGGTCATCAGCGCGCGATTGAGCGTGTTGAGCTTCGCCTCATTGTCGAGCGTCACGAAGGCGACCTTGGCGCCGTCCGCGCGTACCGGGTAATCGAGTTTGATCGGCATCACGCCACCATCAGCTCAGCCGCTCGCTGAAGCGGCACGGGGGTTTCTTCGAGAAGTGCCGTGATCGCCGGCTCTTCCCACGCGCTTGCCGCCAGGCTCATGCCCGAAGGCGGGCTCAGGCGATGTTCCAGCACGAAGCGGGCGAGAATGAGGCGCCGTGCGTCGCCGCCCGCGCGGCCGAGGGCCACTCCTTCGAGCGCCATCAGCACGGCAGTCACGGCGTGATAGAGCGCGGCCGAGGCGGCCCGGTCGAAACGCTCATGCTCGGGCGAGGCCGCCACCTCGCGGGCGAAGCCCAGCGCCTGGCCGAGCCCGGCCGCGAGTCGGGTGCGGAACTGGCCGGGCAGGCCCTTGGCATTTTCGAGCCGCTCGACGAGATCCGCTTCGAGCGCCTGGTCGGCCTTCTCCTTGGCGACGGCGCGGCCGATCGCGTCGAGCCCGTTGATATTGCTGGTCCCTTCCCACAGCACGCCCAGATGCGCGTCGCGCACCAGGCGCGCATTCACCCAATCCTCGATATAGCCATTGCCGCCGCGCGCCTCGAGCGCCCCGGTCGCGACCGGGATGTTGTCGCGGCAGGTCCGGTATTTCACGATCGGCGTCATCAGCCGCAGGATCTGCCTGGCCGCCGCATCCTCATCGGCGCGGCCGGCTATTTCGGCGGTATAGAGCAGCGCCGACAGCGCCTGCTCGGTCGGCACCATCAGTTTCATCAGCTGGCGCCGCATCAGCGGATGCTCGATCACGGCACGGCCGAACGCGTTGCGATGGCGTGTCGCCTGCAGCGCCTCGTTGAGGCAGCGCCGCATCATCCCGGCCGCCCGCGCCGCATGCGACAGCCGGCTCGAATTCACCATCTCCAGCATCTGCTTCAGGCCGCGATCGAGCGGGCCCAGCGGATAGGCCACGGCCCCCTCGAACAGGATCTCGCCGCTCGCCATCGACTTGCTGCCGAGCTTGTCCTTGAGCCGCACCACGCGATAGGCGTTGCGGCTGCCGTCGTCGAGCAATCGCGGCATCAGGAACAGGCCGAGCCCGCGCGTGCCGCCGGGCGCCCCCTCGGGCCGGGCGAGCAGGACGGCGAGATCGGCATCGGCATTGGAGCAGAACCATTTCTCGCCCCAGAGCCGCCAGTGGCCGCCTTCCTCGGTCGCGCGCAGCTCGTTGGCGCCGACATCGGAGCCGCCCGATTTCTCGGTCATGAATTGAGCGGCCTTCAAGAGCCGGTCCGGATCCTGACTCCACATCCGGTCGAGATACTTGGCCTTGATGGCGTCATCGCCATAGCGCGCCACCAGCTCGGACGAGCTGTCGGTCAGATTGACCGGGCACAGCAGCCCGAACTCCGCCTGCACGAAGAGATAAGTGAAGGCATATTTGGCGATCGCTGGCAGCGGGGCATCCATACCCAGCACGCCCGCGCGATGCGTCATGGCATGGAGCCCGAACTCGGCAAAGGCGATCTGTTCCATCTCGCGATAGGCCGGGTGGAACTCGATCCATTCCTCGTCCCGGCCATAGCGGTCGCGCGCGTGGAGCACGGGCGGATGCTTGTCGGCGATCTCGGCGATCTCGTCGAGCCTGGTGCCTGCGATCCGGCCCAGCCGCGCCAGATGCGGTGTCAGCTTGGCGGTGAGATCCTCGCCCATATAAAGCGGCAGCAGGTCGCGGAAGCTGCGGTCGATCGCCCAGAAATCGAGGCCCCGGCAATCCGGTGCCAGCGCTTTCGACCGCTCCGCCGCGTCCTGCCGCCCCATGGCGTTAGTCCTTGAGCTCGAAATCGTACGGCCCGCCGCGCTCGATGCCGCGGCGATAGGCCGGCCGGGCCTGCATGGCGGACAGCATGGCGGCAAGCTTGGGATATGCCGCCGGTGTGAGGCCGGCGCGGACGGCGGCGATCTCGAGCGGGAAGCTCATATTGATGTCGGCCGCGGTCAGCGTGTCGCCGACCAGGAACCCGCCCGGCTTGACCTCGGTTTCCATGAAATCGAGCACGGATTTGATGTTGGCATCGATCCGGCCGATGATCGGTGCTGCCCCTTCGCCGGCATAGCCCAGATAAAGCCGCACCAGCTGCTGCATCATCGCCGTGCCCTCGGCGAAATGCATCCAATAGAGATAGCGCGCATGTTCGGCCGTGCCGTCCGCCGGCTTCAGCCGGCCCTTGCCGTACTTGCCGATGATGTATTCGACGATGGCGCCCGATTCCGGCAGGACCAGGCCGTCATCCTCGATCACCGGCGACTTGCCGAGCGGATGGATCGCCTTGAGCTCCGGGGGCGCCAGGCGAGTGGCCTTGTCACGCTTGTAAGGCACGATCTCGTAGTCGACCCCCAACTCTTCGAGCAGCCAGAGAATGCGTTGCGAGCGGGAATTATCGAGATGGTGAAGCTTGAGCATGAATGTCCTCGGGCTGGTCGGGGCGAATGCCACCGACCATCGCATTAGCCGCACCGAGGCTCAATCAGCAATTTCTATGGTTCAATAGTCGGGATGGAACGGATGGTATTGCATCCCGGGCGAGCTGCCGTCCGACGGACCGGGGATCACCGAGCCGTCATTGCCGACCCAGTGATATTGGTACTCGTTCGACTGGGTCGAGCAGCGGCCGACATCGTCGCAGCCATGGATCTGGCCCAGCATCGCGTCCGAGCGCTTCTGCGAGATGTCGTCATAGACCTTCTGGTTCTTCTCCCAGCCCGACATCACGTCGGGCGGCGCGTTCTTCAGCCGCTGCTCCATCTGGGCCGCCGATTGCTGGGCGCGCTGGATCGTCTCCTGGGTGATGCGGTTGCTCATCGCCATGATGCGCCGGTCGTGTCGTTGATCTGGCGCTGCAAGGCCGCTTCCCAATTGGGATCGAGCTTCATGGTCGCGACCATGATGTTCATGACCGTACGCGCCACATCGATCGAGCCGGGATCGGCCACATAGCCCGCCAGCTTGTAGACGGCCCAGTTGCGCGGCCCATTGCCGGGCTTATAGGCCAGCACGGTCACCGACTTCGTGTAGCCGGTCTTCGGGCCGCACCGGTAATAGATCTCGCCGGCCGAAACCTCGGCATTGCCGCCCATCTGGGTCGCCATGGGGGCGATCGAGGTGCTCAGCATCTGGCTCTCGGCCTTGAGGTCGAAGCTCGCCTCTTTCTTGGCGCCTTGGCACTTCACCGCGGAATAGAACTCGGCGAATTGCGCGCCGGTCTGGAACCGCTCGATCTTCAGCGGACCGGCCGGTCCCTGCACCGTGCGGCCTTCGGTCCAGCCCATCTGCGCATAGGCCGGGTGCGGCGCCTGGCGCGGCAGGATGGCGGGATCGTCGATGAAGATCGTGATGCGGCCGTCGGGGCTCTGCGCCACGACCGGGTTGCGCGCATCGATCGGCGCGTTGCGATGCGTGCCGCCGCTGATCTGCCAGCCGGCCGGCACTTGCAGCGTGAAGGCATGCTCGACCGGATCGGTCCAAGGCTGCATCGCGGGTAGGCTGCTGGACGCCGGCTGGGCCGGCGTCTGAGGGCCGGTGGGCGGCTGGCCCGCGATGGCCGGTGCGGCCACCAGAAACGCTGAGAGCGCAGCAATTCCGATCTTCATGACACCCTCCGTCAGAAGCGTCGAGAATCGTCCGAAACTCTTATGAATCCCTTGCGGATGAAACAGTCCTTCAATGCGGATAGCCGCCCGGCGGTGGCATCGCCTGCGCCGGCATCCCCGGCATGCCGCCCGGCATCGCGTTTGGCATGCCGCCTGGCATCCCACCAGGCATTCCCGGCATCCCATTGGGCATCCCGCCCCCTATTCCGCCGGGAGCACCCCCGCCATTCGCCGGCGCCAGGGGCAAGCCCGCCGCCTGCCAGGCGGACAGGCCGCCGCGATACCACAGCACCATCTTGAAGCCCATATTGAGAGCCCGGAGCCCGGCATTATAGGATTCCCAGCAGCGCGAGCCGATGCAGAAGAACACGAGCGGCGTGTCCGCCCGCCCGTGGCTGGCCTGGCTCAGCGCCTGCCACAGCGTCTGCTGGGTCTGGTCGTTGAAGCTGCCGGGATCGCCCGCACCGGGCAGCCACAGCGCACCGGGCAGGGTCGGATGCGGCTGGCCCGAATTCCAGACATCGACCAGCACGACATTGGTGTTGAGCGTCTGCTTCACCTCATTGGTGGTGATGACATGTCCGCCTGGAATGAGCGTCGGCGTCTCCGATCCGACATTCTGCTGCAAGGTCGATTGCGGCGGCACATGGAAGTCGGTCAGCTCGTCGGCCAGGTTCGGCCGGTTGGGCTGGCCGCCCGGTGGCGGACCGGCGCCGAATCCGGGGTTTTGGGGCGCGCCGAATCCGGGCGGTTGAGGCGGCGCGCCGAACCCTGGCCCGCCCGTCGGCGGGGCGCCATAGCCGGGTGCTGGCGGTGCACCGAACTGATTGCCTTGGACCGGCGAGGGATAGTTCTGAGCCTCAGCCGAGGCGGCCAGGCAAAGCAGGCTCAGAAGGATGAGAGCGGCTGATCGCGGCGCTAAATCTCGGGGCACGGAGTACTCCCTCGTCAGGCGGCAAGGGGCCGGGAACAATGCTATCGGATATTTTGCCGCAGCGCGATCTTGCCCCCGGGCCTCGCATTACGCAAGGACGGGCGCTTCGGCTCTCTTCATATGTTTAGAGCATGATTCACGCATTGGCTGGCTTCCAGCCAATGCGATCATGCTCTGGTCAAAATGACATGCTCTCGCCCAGCGCCTGCTGATGCGACCGCGCCTCGTGCGTCAGCACATGATCGGCCAGCGGCGATCTCAACAGCGATGCGCGCATGCTGATCATGGTGGCCGGGTCGGCGCTGTCCATGATCTCCTGGCAGCGCTTGGAGAAGAGCTGCGCATAGCTCAAGCGCGTGGCGGCCAGATCGAGCTCGATCTGGGCATGGGTCAGGCTGTCGCGGGTCCGGTCGAGCGCGCCGCCGATCTCGGCCATGTTGCTCTGAAGCGCCGATATCTCGTTGAGCGTCATGGCCCTGCGGCGTTCCGCGCGGCGCAGCTCCAGCACGACGAAAGGAACGATCTCTGCGCACATAATGTTCTCCCGAACAGTGTCACCGGCTCGCGCCAGCCGCCAATTCGCATATCCCCGCATGAATTGTGCCAAATAGGGCGTTTTGCGAAATTGCTGCAACTTGATCGGCTGCTTTTCGGTAACGCATTGGGATTATTTGGATTTAACGGTGTTGGTATGGAACGTGCTAATGGATTTGCCGCAGATCGTCGGAGTCGCGAAATGAACACCGTCTCGCATCGCACGCTTTTCACGGCCATCGCCGATGGGGACCATCAATTCCTGATCATGGCGCGCGATGCGGGGGACGCCGACGCCATTGCCCGTGCGCTCCGGGGCGGGAATGCGGCGATGATCACTGTGCGGCCGCCGACCCTGCATGAGAAAACCTGCTGGGCCGCCTGGGCAGCGCGGTTCCGCGTGATGCCGACAACCCAATCCGCCGCGGTTTTCCTGCCCGACGCCGAGCTTGCGGCTCTCGAGACGCAGGGGACCGCGTGATGGCGGAACCGATCCGGCCGATGCCGTGCGCCCGGCGCGAGCCGGAGCTCGATCCGGCCGAGCGCCGGCTCCTCGACCGGCTCGCCGAATATGGCGTGCTGCCGACCGGCAAGTCGCCGCTCGTCCAGCGGTCGCGGCCCGTTCCCGCGCGCATCTCCTCCACCGGCACCTGTTCCGCCGACTGAGCATCACCGCCTCCTATGAATGGAGGACGCGTGCGCCTGGCGCTCATGCTTTGCTTGAAGCCTGGATCCCTTGCCGGAGACCTCAGCCGTGTCGATAAGCCTGCGCGCTGCCAAGCAGCGTGATGCTGCCTTTGAAGATCGGGAGATCGGTCCGGCCGAACGCCGGCTCATCGATCGCCTGTCGGAATATGGTGTGCTGCCTTCGGGCCGGTCGCCGCTGGCATGTCCTGCCGCCGCTGGCCGGAAACGGTCCGCGGCGCCATGAAAGCGCCTTGATCGGTGCGGACGATGGCACGGCAAATGCTAAGTAGCCGGAGACATCGATCATTCCGTCGCAAAATGCAAAGGGTTCGGCGACGGGACCGAGGGAGCAGCACATGTATACGATCCAGACCAATGGCACATACGGCCTGGCCGGATCCACGCCCTATCACGGTGCGCGTTGGATCGTGTTCAAGCGCGACGGCCATCTCGTCGCGCATGATCTGAGCTGGGGCCAGGCTTGGACCCTGACCCTGATGCTCAACCGGCTCGATGCGGCCATCTCGCAAAAAAGCACCGAGTGAGCGGCGCCCACCCGGTGCTTTTGCAATCTGATATCAAACCGTCTTATTCGGCTTCAACAGGCGGCCCAGGCCGATCCGCCTGAGGAACTCCGCGCGGACCCGGTCGGCCACCATGCTCGCCACCTCGCTGCCATCCTGGCCAGGGTCGACATGGGTGCGGAACGGGCGGGTGCCGGGCTTCATGCCGACGATGCGCACGATCGCGTCGGCGACCTCGCCGACATCGGCTTCCTCCGGCACCGTCTGGGCCAGCCCGTCCTGGATCGCCGCGGCGAAGCCGGCATAGGGACCGACCTCATAGGCGGCCGCCCGTCCGGCATCGTCCGGTGCGCCGGCATGGGCGAAATGATTGGTGCCCTTGGTGAAGGCGCCCGGCACCACGATCGCGGTCTCGATGCCGGCGGGGGCCAGCTCGCCGGCATAGCTCACCGCCAGCGAATCCATTGCCGCCTTGGCCGCGAAATAGGGGGCGAGAAAGGGCGGCGTGCCGCCCTTGACGCTGCTGCTCGAGACCCAGACCAAGAGGCCTTTGCCCAGGCGGCGCATCTCCGGCAATACCGCCCGGTTGACCCGCTGCGTGCTCAGCACATTGGTGTCGAAGAGCTCGGCGAACTGCTCCGGTTTGAAGGCCTCGGCCGGGCCGAACGCCATATGGCCGGCATTGTGGACGACGACATCGAGCCGGCCCTGTGCGGCCAGGATCTGGGCGACGGCCCGATCGGCCGAGCCCTCCGACGCGACATCGAGCTCGAGCGGCCGCAGGTCGACACCATGCTCGGCGGCGAACGCCTTGACGGCTTCGACCTGGGGCGCGTTGCGCCCCTTGGTCTCGCGCATGCTGGCATAGACCGTATGGCCCGCCTTCGCGAGCGCCCGGGCCGTCAGCGCCCCGAAACCGCTGGACGCGCCCGTGACGAGGATCGTGTAGGACATGATCTTGCTCCCTTCTCTCGGGCTCAGGCGAAGCCGCCATTGGCGCGCACGATTTGGCTGTTGATCCAGCCGCCTTCCGGCCCGGCCAGGAACGAGACGACCCGCGCGATATCCGCGGGCGTGCCCAGCCGCTCGAGCGGCGACAGCTTGGCCAGCGCCTCGATTTGCGCTTCGCTCTTGCCCTCGAGGAAGAGCTCAGTTCCGACCGGGCCGGGCGCCACCGCATTCACGGTGATGTTCTTGCCCCTGAGCTCGTTCGCCAGCACATGGACCAGCGCCTCGGTGCCGGCCTTGGACGCGAGATAGGCGCCGTAATTCGGGAAGGAGCGGGCGAGCGCGCTGGTGGAGAAGGCGATGATGCGGCCGCCGGAACCGATTTGCCGGGCCGCCTCGCCCAGCACGATGAAGCTGCCGCGCAGATTGGTCGCGATGACCTTGTCGAAGCTGGCGACATCGCCGCTGGCGATCGGGAACAGCGGCATGATGCCGGCATTGCTGACCACGACATCGACCCGGCCGAACGCTGCCTTGGTGTCCTCGAACAGGCGCTTCACGGCTGCCTCATCGGCGACATCGGCCTGGATCGCCTTGGCCGTGCCGCCGGCAGCGGCGATTTCGGCGACGACCTCCTCGGCCTTGGCGGCGTTGCCGGCGTAGTTCACGACGACGGCGAAACCGTCGGCCGCGAGCCGCATCGCGATCGTGCGGCCGATGCCGCGCGAGGCGCCGGTGACGATCGCGGTCTTCACGGAAGTGTCAGTCATTTCGAACTCTCCATCCCGTTGGCTTGGTTGATGGAGAGAAGATGACATCATCGTACTGGTCGGATAAGCTACGCAATCTTTCATTAGATATTTAACCAGACTAAGCAATGGCGAATGTCTTGCTGACTGATCTCGAAGCCTTCGCGGCTATTGCCCGGCATCGGAATTTCCGGCGGGCGGCGATCGAGCGCGGCGTCACCGCCTCGCTGCTCAGCCAGAATTTGCGGCGGCTGGAGGAGCAGTTGGGCGTCCGCCTTCTCAACCGCACGACGCGCAGCGTGGCCCCGACCGCTGCAGGCGAAGCGCTGCTGGCCGGGCTCGCCCCTGCCTTCGCCGGCATTGCCGAAGCGGTCGAGCAGGTGAACCGATTCCGCGCCTCGCGCTCGGGCGCGATCCGGATCAATGCGCCGAAGCCGGTCGCCCAGCTGCTGCTGGCGCCGATGGTCGCGGATTTCCTGGCAATGCATCCAGGCATCACGCTCGAGATCGCGGCGGATGACCGGTTCGTCGACATCGTGGCCGAAGGCTTCGATGCCGGAATCCGCTTCGGCGAAAGCCTGCATCAGGACATGGTCGCGGTCGCGATCGGGCCGCCGCAGCGGATGATCGTGGTGGCTTCGCCCGCCTATCTCGCCCGGCACGGCCAGCTCGCCGAACCTGGCGACCTTATCGGCCGGCCGTTGATCCGCCACCGCTTTCCGGGCGGGTCGATCTTTCCCTGGGAATTCGAGCGCCAAGGCCAGGCGGTCACGATCGTGCCGCAAGGATCCTTCACCACCGACGATCCCGCGATCAAGATCCGGGCTGCGATCGACGGCGCCGGGCTCGCCTTCGAGTTCGAGGGCTATGCGCTGCCGGCGCTGGCCGATGGCCGGCTCGTGCGCGTGCTGGATGATTGGTGCCCGCCAATTCCGGCGCCCTATCTCTATTATTCGAGCCGCCGGCATATGCCCGCCGCCCTGCGCGCCTTCATCGATTTCATGCGAGCGCGTCAATTCGCGGAATAAAGTCCGGGCGAGCCTGATCTACCTCCCCGAGTGGCGATGCTGCCACCTCCGAAGAGGAAGATCAGGATGGCCTATTGGAAAGCCCTGACCGGGGCGGCACTGGCGCTGGCACTCGGCACGCCAGCGCTCGCCGACACACAGGCAGCACCCGTCAATTCGGTCGTCGTCCATTCGATGGACGGCAAGACCACGATCGTGCCGATCGACGCCAAGCGCCAGGCCGAGCTCCTCGGCAGCAGCCATGCCCATGAGCTTGCCGCCGGCATCGTCGTGCTGGTCGCCAACGGCAAGACCTATGTGATCGACGACCACAAGATGGCCGACGGCAAGGACATGGTGAAGACCATTCTCGCCATCAATGCACCGGAAGGCGGCGGCTAAGGCTGCCAAGTCGCGCGGGAGAGTACCCCCGTTCTCTCCCCGCAGCTGGGTCCGCCGCCGGCTATTTCGGCCCAAAGGCCGTCGGCGGATCCAGCACGGCATTCTGCCAGCCCCCGCCCAGCGCCTTGAACAGCGCGATCACGTCCAGCACCTCGGCTAATTGGCTGAGTGCCGTCTGATCCTCGGCGGCGAAAGCGGCGCGCTCGCTGTCCAGCACCTTCTCGAAATCGACGAGGCCGGCGCCATAGAGCCGGGTCGAGAGATCGAGGGCCGCGTCGCTGTCCTTGGCCGCCGCGATCAGCCGCTCGCGCCGCCGCGTCTCGGTCTGGAAATTGATCAGCGCATCCTCGACATCGCGAAAGGCGTAGCGCACCGTCTGCTCGTACGCCACGCGCGACGCTTCGGCATTGGCGCGGGCCGCCACGATCTGGGCGTCGCTCTTGAAGCCGTCGAAGGCGATTTCCGAGATCGCGACGCCGAAATTCCATTCCCAGCTCTTCAGCCAGAACAGGCTGTGGATGGTCGACGAGGTCGGCTCCAGCAGCAGCGGGATCGAGAAATGCGGAAAGAGATCGGATGTGGCAACCCCGATCTCGGCCGTGGCCGCGGCATAGCGGCGTTCGGCGCGCCTGATGTCGGGCCGATTCTCGACGATTTCCGACGGCAGGCTCACTGGCAAATCTGCCGGCACCTCCATCAGCGGCACCGGGCTCTTGAGCTCGACCTCGAGCTCGGCCGGGAAGCGGCCCAGCAGCACGCCGATGGCATGGGCATAGCGTGCCTCGGACGCCTCGAGCGGCGGCAAGGTCGCCTGCACCGTCTCCAGCTGCGACTTCGCCTGCGCCACCTCGAGGTCGGTGCCGATGCCCCGGCTCAGCTCCTGCTGGGTGAGGTCGACTGATTTCTCCGACGAGGTGATGTTGCGCCGCGCGATGTCGAGCCGCAGCTGATCGGCGCGCAAGCCGGCATAGTCGCTCGCAATTTCGGCCAGCAAGCTCACCAGGATCGCCCGGCGATCCTCGATCGCGACACCGATATTGGCCTCGGCCGCCTCGATCGAACGCTGGGTGCCGCCGAAAATATCGATCTCCCAGGAGGCGTCGAATCCCACCACCCAGGTATGGAATTCGCCGATGCCCGGCGGATACTCGACCGTGGTGCTGGAGCGCGAGTTGGTGCGCGACGCCTCGGCCTTGACCTGGGGGTAATTGACCGAGGCGGCGACAGCGCGGCTTGCCCGTGCCTCGATCAAACGCTGGCGCGCGATCTTCAGATCTTCATTGTCGGAGATCGCATCCCCGATCAGCCGGTCGAGCAGCGGATCGTGGAATTGCGCCCACCAGACGGCGAGTGCCGCCGCGGCCATCTCGCGGTCCGCACTCGCCTGCGCTTCGTTCCATTCGCTCGGCACCGGCAGATCGTCGGGCACGTAATCGGGCCCGACCGTGCAGCCGGCGGCGAGCACCGCCAGCAAGATGCTTGCCCCAATGCGCCGCATCTTACAGCACCCAGTCGAATAGGCGGTCGATCCGCCCGCCCAGGCTCGTCGCCGGCAGTTCCGGCCCGACATCGATGCTGCAGGTCATGCCGGCCGCCACCACCAGCCCGTCCGGCACGTGATCGATCGCGATGCGCACCGGAATGCGCTGGGCCAGGCGGACCCAGGTGAAGACCGGGTTCACATTCTGCAGCCCCAGCGCGTCGCCCGACGCGTTGGTGTCGTTGATGCCGCGCGCGATCGTCTCGACATGGCCGGTGATGATCGGCTTATAGCCCATCAGCGTGACGCGCGCCGGGGCGCCGGGCGCGATCTTGCCCAGCTTCGTCTCCTCGAAATAGCCGCTGATCCAGAAGGAATCGGAATCGATCACGGACACGCGCGGCTGGCCGGCATTGGAATAATCGCCGATCCGGAGCCGAAGGTTGGTGACATAGCCGTTGACCGGCGAATAGAGCACGGAGCGCTGCAGATTGAGCTTGGCGACCTCGAGCGCCGCCTGGGCCGCATCCAGCGTGGCGCTCGCGACGGCGGCGGTGCTGCGCGTGCGCTCCTGCTCCTCGGCCGAGACCACGCCGGTCAGCCCCTGGCGCCGTTTGGCGTCCGACTGCTTCAGCGCCAGATCCTCCTTGGCGCTCTCGACATTGGCCTGGGCCTGCGCGATGGCGAGCTTGAAGCGGACCGGGTCGAGCACGAACAGCACATCGCCCTTATGGACGAGCTGATTGTCGCGAACCGGCAGCTCCGTCACCGTGCCCGACACTTCCGACGCGATATCGACGACCTCGGCGCGGACGCGCCCGTCGCGGGTCCAGGGCGACAGCATGTAGCGCTGCCACAGTGCCAGCACGAGGAAGGTCGCGACCGCGACCATCGCCAGCGTCAGCAGGACTCGGAGCGTCTGAACAAGGAAGCGGCGGATGGCTGGTCGCATCTAGGGAACCCAGAGAAGAACTAGAATGGACAGGATCGAAAGATAGAAAGCCGTCTCGAACAGCGAGGGATGCCAGACCGCACGCCAGAGGCCGAGCCGGCCGAAGATCATCCGGAAGACAAGGAAGATCGGAATGGCGGCAACACAGAAGGCCACGATGGGGGCGATATAGATCCCGCCGATATCGAGCTCGTGGATCATGCTGCGGCGGCTCCGGCGGCGGGCCGCCCGAAGAAGCTGCGATGCCGCTGCATCAGCCGGGCGATCTCATGGAAGCAGGCGGCACAGCGCAGCCGCCGCGTGCGCATCGAACCCTCGCACCCCGGCGTTCCCGCGTCGGCCAGCAATTCCTCTGCCGTACTGCGGCAGGCCGCGATGGCGGCGTCCGGCGCCGTTTCGAAGTGGCAGAGTGCCACCCGTGCCGCTTCGATCGACGCCCGTTGCGCAGGCCCGAGCGGCAGGCTGGCGGCGGTGGTCCAGATGAAGGCGAGCAAACGGCCGATATGGATCGCGGTCATGCCGTCCTCCATCACGGCCGCCCGCTCGGGTGCTGCCGCCAGCCTGGTGCCGATGCGCGCCAGCCGGTCATGCATGGTGCTCTCCCAGACCACGAGATCGACCCGCTCCGGTCGCTCGGCCAGCCGGGCCAGATCATCCTTGAGCCGCGCCAGCAGGCGGGCGACGACGCGTGCCGGCACGACCGGCCAGAAGATCATGAAGATGAGCGACCCTGATGCGGCCCCCAGCAATGTCGCGAGCGACGAGTTGAGGAACGCCGCCAGATCATACTGCATCGGGTTGCGCAGATTTAGGAAGGTCATGAAGAAGATCAGGAATCCCGTGGCCGAGCCGGTATGCTTGGGATTGAGGCTGATCAGGCAGGCCACGACGATGAAGGGCGCGATGACGAGCGCCATCAGCGGAAATCCGTCGATCTGGGTCAGCAGAAAGAATTCGCAGATCCCGGCGGCGACGAAGGACAGCGCGATGCCGCGGACGAAGGCGGCGATGGCCAGGTCGGGCCGGTCGGTGGTGCCCAGCAGGGCCACGGCGGGGATGACACCCGCCATCATCTGCGAGCCTGAGCTCCAGGCGGTGGCGAACCAGAAGCTGCCCGCCAGGATCGTCGCGGCCGCGGCGCGCAGCCCGTTGATGACGGCCGCATAGAGATCGCGGTGATAGGAGACCGGGGCCGTTTGCCGGCTGGCCCGGCCGCCCTCGATCGCAAGCGCCTGATCGCGCGCCAGATTCAGCTGCTCGATGATGTCCTTGAGCCGGCTCGCGATCGCCAGCGTGTCGAGCGTGTCGGGCTGGATCTCGCTGGCGATGGCGTCGACCGCTTCGGCATTCTGCCGGCGCGCCGCCTCGATCGTGTCCGCGGTTCCGGCACCGAGGAAGACCTGGTTGCCGCACAGCGAATCCAACAGATCGCGCACACGCTGGCGCAGCGGCTCGATCGCTTTGGCGATCGGGCCAGCGGGATCGAGCCCGGCCAGGTCGTCATGCACGCTCGAGGACAGCGTCACGAGATTGAGCAGGATCGAGGCATAGAGCCGGACGGCCGGTGCTTTGAACGCCGTCGTCGCCGATTCACTGGCGGCGGCAAGGATCAAAGGGTCGAGCGCCAGCAGCTGATCGGCGATGGCACGCCGCCGCACCGGATGACCGGGGGCGAGATCGAGGGCCCGCGCCGCGTACGAGGCCGTGTTGGCGAGCGCCTGCTCGAGCGCCGGACGCAGCCGGACCGGCCCGGTATTGAGGGCGAACAAGCCCTTCACGGCCGTGATGCACAGAACGCCGATGGTCACCACCGCCAAGCGGCTGGTGGCGAGGTCGAAGATCTGATCGGGATTGTCGGCCGCCGGCAGCGCCACCAGGCTGATCGTGAAGCCCGCCAGCACGGCCGCATAGGAATGGAAATAGCGCAGCAGCGAGGCTGCGAAGGTGCAGAGCGCCACCCAGACCGCCAGCGCCAGGATGAAGGAATCCGGGCTCTGCGCGAACCAGGCGATGAGCACGACCGAGATGATGACGCCGGCCAAGGTGCCATTGAAGCGCCAGATGCTTTTGGACAGCACCAAGCCGGCCAGCGGCGAGGAGACGATCAGCACCGTGGTCGCGGCCGAGCCGGGGCTGGCGAGCTCGAGCTCGAAGGCGACGTAGAGCGCCAGGATCGCCGACGCCGCGGTGCTGAGCGCGTGGTACCACGCCTTTCCCGGAATCGACAGAACCGGAAGGGCGGATAGTTTCGGTAGAGCCGCCGCCAGCCACCGGCCCAGGCTCGCTGTCGCAATGGCCGCCATGACCCTCCCCCAAAGGATCGCCGTACCGACGACAATATCGGTATCGCGCCGGAAGGCGAAGCCTCATTCAAACGGCCGCGCCGTCAGGCAGAATCGGCGCTTATCTCACTGCAAAGATAGCGCCCTTCGCTCAGGGCCGCGCCGCTTCCGTCCGGGTGCGCGTGGCCAGCGCCTGCTCGAGGATCCGGCCCAGCGCCTCGCGATGGAACGGCTTCTGCAGGATCCAGGCCTCGCCGCGCAGGCTTTCGAGATCGGCGAAGCCGGTCACGAACACGATCGGCAGGCCGGGCCTGAGGCTCCGTGCTGCGCGCGCCAGCGCCACGCCGTCCATCTCCGGCATGGCGAAATCGACGATCGCGAGTGCCACCTCCGGCCGCTCTGCCAGCCGCTCGAGCGCCGTGGCGCCGCTGCGGGCGCTCAGCACGGCGCAGCCGAGGCTGCCGACCATGCCGGCGACCGTTGCCAGCACCTCCTCATCGTCATCGACGACGAGCACGGTCGCCGCTCGGCTGGTCGCATCCGCGACCGGCAGCATCGCGGGCGGCTCGGCCGCACCCGCGGCGCGCAGGCGCGGCAGCGCAATGCGCACCGTCGTACCGGCGCCCGGCGTGCTGTCGAGCCGGATGCTGCCGCCCGATTGCTGCACCAGCCCGTAGCTTTGGCTCAAGCCCAGGCCGGTGCCCTTGCCCGGCGGCTTGGTCGTGAAGAAGGGATCGAAGGCGCGCGCCAGCACCTCTTGCGTCATGCCGGCGCCGGTATCGGCGATGGTGACGAGGATATGGTCGCCCGCCGGATCTCCACCGGAACGTTCGGGAATATTCTCCGTCCGGATGGTCAGCAACCCGCCGCCCGGCATCGCGTCGCGCGCGTTGATCGCGATATTGAGCACGACCATCTCGATCTGAACCCGGTCGACGAAGATCGGCCACAGCCCCTCGGCGAGGTCGAGCTCGATCCGGACCGTGCCGCCCAGCGTGCTGAGCAGCATCTCCGACATGTTGTGGATGAGCGCATTGAGGTCGACCGCCTCGGGCGACAGGCGCTGCTTGCGCGAGAAGGCCAGGAGCTGGCTCGTGAGATTGGCGGCACGGTCGGCCGAGCGCTCGATGGCGCCGAGATAGCGCTCGGTCTCGGGATCGCTGCCGCGGCACCGGAGGAAATCGAGATTGCCGATGATGGCGGTCAAGAGATTATTGAAATCATGGGCGATGCCGGTCGTGAGCTGCCCCACCGCCTCGAGCTTCTGCGACTGGAACAGCTGGATCTCGGCCTGCTCGCGCGCCAGCACTGCCGCGGCTCTCTCGCTGAGCGCCCGGCTCAGCCGCTCATATGTGGCGAACTGGCGGGCCAGCGCCCAGACGACCAGAAGGACCGCCGCCGTGCACAGCGCGCCCGCGACGAAGACGATGAAGGCGACGCGGCGCCAATCCGCCAGCACGTCGTCGGTGATGCGGGTGACATTCACCACCAGCGGATAGTCGTGCAGCGCCCGCGTCGCCACGATGCGCCGCACACCGTCGATCGAGCTCTCGGTCTGATAGACGCCGACATCGCTGTGCACCAGCGTCTCGGTGAAGGATTTGATCGAGAAGGATTTGCCGATGCCTTCGAGCGGCGGATACCGCGCCAGCAGCAGGCCGTCGCGCCGCCACAGGCTGACGGCACTGCCCTGCCCGAGCTGGAGCGAGCGGTAGAGGTCCTCGAAATAATTGAGCTTCACCGCCCCCAGGATCAGGCCGATGAAGCCGCCGCCCGGGCTGCTGAGCCGCCGGGCCACATAGAGCGTCCAGGTGCCGGTGGCGCGGTTCTCGACCGGCTCGCTGATATAGGGCCGGTTGCTCACCTCGGTCGCGAGCGATTTGAAATAGTCCCGGTCGGACACATCGACCAGCGGGATCGGATAGGAGCGGGAGAAATTCACCAGATGCCCGTCGGCCGCGATCATGGTGATGGCGTCGAGCTGCGGCACATCGGCCACCCGCGCCTTCAAGAGCTCATAGGTCTCCTGTCCCGCTTCCAGGCGCACGAAATCCTCGGGCGTCTCGACGCCGCCGGCCTGGACCTGGTCGGCGATGCGGGCGAGCACGAAATCGACGCCCTGGAAGGCCCGCGCCGTCTGCTCGGCGAGCGAGGTGTTGAGCGTCAGCAGCTCGCGCTTGCCGTCCTCGATCTCCTTGGTGCGGAATTCGGCGACGATGAACAGCATGGCGGCCGGAATGAGGATGACGAGCAGCGCCCCGCACAGCACCAGCCAACGTGTCGGCCTGCTTTGCCGCCATTGCTCGAGCCAGGCCGCGCCTAGCACCGTTGCCTTTCCGCAGACCGCATGAGCCCGGCTCCGAATTCCTCCCTGCCATGGTAGGATTTCCGCCAGTCCAAGTCCAACTGGCGGAAGAGGCAGGCGGCGTCTGGAACCGTTTTGGTAGCTATGCCTCGAAGAAGGCGAGCGTCCTGAGCTCGATGCTCTCGCGCGGCAGCACATCGGCGGGGGCGGTCGGATCTTCGAAGGCCGTATGCGGCGCGAAGCGGGCGCGGCCATCGGCGGCCGAATCATAGCATTTCAGCAGCAGCACCTCGTCTGTCCGCATCTCCGGCACATAAAGCCAGCGATGGTTCGGACTGTGCCGCACGGCATAGGTTTCGCCGACCCGGTCCTTATAGATGAGGTCGGTCGCCACGAAGTCCGCAGGAGCCACACTGCGCGCATCGCACACCGCCAGCGGCGCATCGCGCAGCGGTCCGCGGATCGGCCGCCAGACATTGACCACGGCGAAGCGGTGCCGCAGCAGCGCGTCCGCCTCATCGCCGAGCAGGTCGCGCACCCGCTGCGGCCCGGATTTCTCAGTATAATCATTATGAACACGCGGCACCGGCTGGCGCGGCACCCCGACCGTGCGGTCCTCCGTCCCCGTGACGCGGCGCCGGATCGTATGATCGAACACCAGCACCCGGCTCGCGCCGATGGCATCGGCAACCAGCCGCTCCGCCTCCGGATAATAAATCCGCTTGAGGCTGTCCTCGTCATAGAAGTCGGTCACGGCACTCCGATGCTGGATGAGCGCCAGCCCTTCCTCATCGAGCGACAAATGACCGGCGACCGACCGCGCATCGAAGATCGGCAGCGCATGCGGCTCATAGACCGTGTTGGTTTGCGCCACACCCGGCGGCGGCTCGTAGGTATAATTGCGCGGCTTCTCGGCCATCGGGGCGAGATAGTTCAGCACCCCCACGACATGCGGCAGACGCGAAACGGCGGCAGCGGACAGGCTCATGATCATGACTCCCTGAGATGTCTCGGGATGGATCGTTGATGAATTTAAACATACGATATAGTTTCGTATATTATGGATTTGGTGCATGGCTGGCATGTGGATGGTTCGATCGAAGGTACGGCCTATCGCGTGTGGTTACGCTCGCCGGCGCGTGGGCTGAGGAAGATCAGGCCTTCATCGATGCGATTTCAGATCTGAACGGCGGCGAGTGGGGCGCCGGATCGCTCAGCCAACCTTGGGCAACACTGCCGATTACATCGGGATCTTGGCATCGCCCTTCTTGGCGGTGAAATAGAGCGTGGTGCCATCGGGCGACAGGCCGAGCGCGAAGGGGCGGGCGAAACCGCCGCCCAGCGCCAGCGCTTTGGGAGCAGCCCAGCCCGTCTTGCCGCGACGGCTCAGGAGGATGGAGCGGCCGCCGGCCGCATCGGTGCCGACATAGATGAGCACGGCCCCGCTAAGGCTGGCAGTCCTTCAGATCCTCTTCGCCGATCGAGAACGCAAAGCGGCCCTCGCCCTTGACCTCGACATTCGGCACCAGGCAGCGCTTCCCGGACTTTTCCGTCAGCTTCACGTCATAGCGCCCGGGCGTGATGCCGGCGAGATCGAGCCGTTCGTCGGCGTCGACCGTCTTGTCAGGGTCGTTCAGACACTGGTTCGGCCCCCACTGATCCTTGCCGGCCGGCGACAGGCGCAGATCGGTGATGGTGCTGGCGGTCAGGTTCCAGAACCGAAGCTTGGTCTCGGCATCAGCCGGCATTGAACAGGCAATGGCCAGTCCCGCGATGGCAGCCAAATGCGTCCGCGTCACCGTCATGTCCTTCGCCTCCCCAGCCTGCTTCCCGTCCAGGAGGCAGCGAAATCGTCCGGTGGTCCATAGGAACTTTTCCCGACATCGCGGGGAATGCTTCCCGACTTCGCCGGGCGGTCAATGCGCGGCCACGGAACCGCTCCTGCTGTGGTAGGATGAACGGGTCCTGAGCGCGGCCCTCCAGGGGTGGCAGAGCTCCACCTGAGCGGCCAATGCCGCAGGCCCCTCGGCCAAACGATCGTGAACATTGCCGGCGGCGGTTCCTCGGGACTGGCGTCTCGTTCGCATTTCCAAGCACGGCGCCGGCACGAGGATGCCGTGCTCGGGATATCGGTCAAAATCCAAGGAGAGAAATCATGCCTAAATATCTGGTCCAAGCGAACTATACGGTCGAGGGCGTGAAGGGTCTTCGAACGGATAAGGCTGCCGGCCGGGTTGAGATGCTCAAGCACGCCGTCGAGCATATGGGCGGCAAGCTCGAGGCGTTCTACTGGACCTTCGGAGAGCACGATGCCGTGGCGATCATCGACGCGCCGGACAACGTCAAGGCTGCCGCACTTTCCATGGCGGCCGCTTCCTCCGGCCATCTTCGACTGAGCACGACGCCTCTCATGACGGCTCAGGAGGTCGATCAGGCGCTGGCTCTGGACGTCTCCTACCGGCCCGGCGGGCTCGGCGGCAGATAGGCGCGGTCTGCCGGCAGAGCGACATCAACGAGGTCCGCTGCTCCGGGCAACGCTCGTCGGTGTCGCCGCCGGCGCATCGATTAATGAAGCGCTACTGCGGGCGCGGTACGAGCCGCTGCCAATCGGGATCCGCCGGCGTGCGGGGATCGAAGGCCGGGTTGTCGGACGGCAGCTGGTCGCCATTGTGAACCGACGTAAATGTCGCTGTTCGCAGAGGTAGAGGTACCGCAAGCGGCACCAGTCTCCCTACGCTCCGCAGGAGCTTCGGGAGACACCCTTGGCCCTCTCGGGCTCCGAGTGGCCTGCCATCCGAAGCCCGCGAGGGCGTAGGATGGCGTCCCCAAGGGGAGTCGAACCCCTGTTCCCGCCGTGAGAGGGCGGTGTCCTGGGCCTCTAGACGATGGGGACCCGAGAGCGGAGAGGGTTGATATCCGATCCCGCCTCCCGCCTGCAAGCTTTTCCTGCCCGCGCGGGCGTGAAACCTACTCCCGGAAATTCACATATTGCAGCGGCTGCTCGAGCTTGAGGCCGCGGATATGCTGGATCGCGTCCTGCAGATCGTCGCGCTTCTTGCCCGAAACCCTGAGCTCGTCGCCCTGGATCGCGACCTGCACCTTGAGCTTCGAATCCTTGATTTCCTTGACCAGCTTCTTGGCCAGATCCTTGTCGACGCCCTGCTTGATGATGATGGTCTGGCGCAGAGAGTCGCCGGACGCCTTCTCCGGGTCCTTGAACTCGAGCGCCCCCACCTCGACCTTGCGGCGCGTCAAATGCGTCAGGATCAGCTCATGCATCTGCTTCAGCTTCAGCTGGTCGTCGGCATTGACGATGAGCTTCTCCTCGGTCCGCTCCAGCGTGCAATGGCTGCCTTTGAAGTCGAAACGCGTATCGATCTCGCGCGCGACATTGGCAATTGCATTGTCGACCTCGGCGAGGTCGGTCTTCGAAACGATATCGAAGCTGGGCATGGCGGCTCTCCTCTCCGGAATTCCCGTTCCTTATAACGCAAGCGGCGGCCGGTACCAGCCCGGCCGCCGCTCAAGATACGTCCGACGAGTTGGGCTCAGCTGGCGCGGCGCACCGGCGTATTGCCGCCGGCATTGGCCGCAGGCCGCGGCGCATAGCTGCCGCTGCTGCTCGACGACCGGCCATAGCCGCCGCCATTGCCACCACCGCCGCCACCCCAGCTCCGGCGCGGGCCGGGCTTGCGCGGGCGCGCCGCCGCGAAATTGACCCGGGCTTCGAGCCCCGGCACGGCGATCGGCTCGAGCTTGGCGCGGGTCAGCCGCTCGATCCGCTCGACCAGCAGGCGATCGTCGCCCGTGGCAAAGGAGATCGCGGTACCGCCAGCCCCGTTGCGCCCCGTGCGGCCGATGCGGTGGACATAATCCTCCGCCTGGCGCGGCAGGTCGAAATTGATGACATGCGTGATGTCCGGCACATCGATGCCGCGGGCCGCGACATCGGTCGCGACCAGCAAACGCACGCGCCCCTCGCGCAGCTGCCGCACGGTCCAGTTCCGCGCATTCTGCGTCATGTCGCCGTGAAGGGCGGCGGCCTTGTGGCCCTCGGCCTTCAATTCCTCGGCCAGCTGATCGGCATCGCGCTTGGTGGCGGCGAAGATGATCGCCTTGCCGAGCTCGGGCAGCGCCACGAAATGGCTGAGCAGCTTCTTCTTATGCGTCAGATGGTCGGCCAGATGCACCTTCTGCTCGACCGCCTCGATGGTTAGCGTCGCCGTCTCGATCGCGATCCGCTCGGGCGCCTTCAGCAGCTGCTGGGTCAGCTGGGTCATGCGCCGGTCGAAGGTCGCCGTGAACAGCATGGTCTGCCGCTCGGCCGGCGCGGCCGCGGCGATCGTCTGGACGGCGTCGATGAAGCCCATATCGAGCATCCGGTCGGCCTCGTCGAGGACGAGCAGCTCGAGATCGCCGAGATTGACCGCCTTGCGGTCCATGAGGTCCATGAGCCGGCCCGGCGTCGCCACCATCAAATCGATCGGGCGCGACAGCTCCCTGAGCTGCACACGATAAGGCATGCCGCCCAGCACCGAGACGGTGTGGAGGCGCAACAGCTTGCCCAGCATGCGCGCACTGTCGAGGATCTGGGATGCCAGCTCCCGGGTCGGCGCCAGCACCAGGACGCGCGGGCCGCGCGGGCGCGGCTGCATCGGGGTGGCGAGGCGCTGAAGGGCGGGCAGCATGAAGGCGGCAGTCTTGCCCGTACCGGTCTGGGCGCTGCCGATCACGTCGCGGCCGGCGAGCGCCACGGGCAGCGCTGCGGCCTGGATCGGGGTCGGCTCGGCAAAGCCCGCGGCGTCGAGCGCCTGCAACAGGGCTGGGTGAAGGTCGAAATCGTGGAAAGTCAAAATATGCGGTCTTTCTGGCAACAGAGGATAGCGCCGAGGCCGCTATCCTGCGGTCCAGCACCAGGTTACTCGCATGTGTCCCGGTTTCGGGGGGCGAGGCGCGTGGTGCTTCGGAGCGTCCCTAGAGGGTCTGTTCCATAGGCGCCGGCCCCATGCGGGCGGCCGCCTCCAACCACAGCGAGCCGGAATATGGCTAGGTCGCGCGTGAATTGCCAGCTTTGCCGCCGCATTGCTGGTCCGCGCTCACCTCACACCCCTCTCCTCCAGGGTTCGGGCATGGTGAAATCGGGGAGGGGTTTGGGTATGCGCCTTCGGGCCGGGGCCGGCCCGCTCCCCCACCCGGCCACCCATTCCAGGATACTGACGTGGGTGGCCGGGTGGGGGAGCGGGCTGGTGCAGCAGCGCAATCCCAAAAGACCTATCGGGGAGGGGTTTCATGGCGAACAAATGGATTCTGGCCGCCGGCATCGGCGGTGCGGCCGGCGTGGCGCTGGGCGCGGCCGGCCGGCATATGGCGGGTGCAACGGAGCTCTTCGACGTGGCCTCGCGCTATCTCCTCTACCATGCGCTGGCGCTCGTCGCGGTCGCCCTGCTCGAGGTGCAGCGTGAATCCCGCCCGCTCGCGATCGCCGGCTGGTGCTTCCTCGTCGGCATGATCTGCTTCGGCGGCGGGCTGGTGGCGCTCAGCCTCACCGGCTCGGCCCTCGCCGGCGCCGCGACGCCGGTCGGCGGCACGCTCTTCATCCTGGGCTGGCTGGCGCTTGGCGTTCACGGGGTCGGCGCGCGGCGATGACCGAGGCAAAGGGCGGCGGCGTTCCGATCGCCGTCGCCGTCTTCGTCGCCTGGGGCCTGTTCCCGAGCTTCTTCAAGCTGCTCGCCGACGTGCCGCCGACCGAGATCCTGGCCCATCGCATCCTGTGGTCGGCCTTGTTCATGGCCGGCCTCGCCTGGGCCTCAGACCATGTCGGCGCCTTGCGCGCGATCGCGACCAGCCCGCGCACGGCCGGCCTGCTGACCCTTTCGGCCACGCTCATCGCGGTCAATTGGCTGACCTACGTCGATGCCGTCACCGGCAATCACGTGCTGGAGGCGAGCTTGGGCTACTTCGCCTCGCCGCTCGCCAGCGTGGCGCTCGGCCGGCTGGTCCTGGGCGAAAAGCTGAGCCGGCTCCAGCTCGCCGTCTGCTGCCTCGCCGCCTTGGCGGTCGCGGGTTTCGCGGTCGGCTCCGGCAGTGCCGTCTGGCGCTCGCTCGTCCTGGCATTGAGCTTCGGCTCCTACGGCCTGGTGCGCAAGCTGGTGCAGGCCGAGGCGCTGCCGGGCTTCGCCGTCGAATGCTTCGTGCTGGTGCCGGTGGCGCTGATCTATCTCGTCTCGCTTTGGCTTGCCGGCACCGCCCATATGCGCGCGGATGCTCCGGCCGAAAGCATCGAGCTCGTCCTTTCCGGCATCATCACCGCGGTCCCGCTCATCGGCTATTCGGTCGCCGCCCGCCGCATGCGGCTCGCCACCCTCGGGCTGCTGCAATACATCACGCCCAGCATCCAGTTCGTGCTGGGCGCGCTGGTCTATGCCGAGCCGTTCGATACCGCCCGCTTCGCCGGATTCGCCACGATCTGGCTAGCGCTCGGCATTTATAGCCTGGAGAGCTTCAGGCTTAGCAGGGCGGCGCCGTCAGCCCTTGTCTATACGAGAAAGACCTCTCCCTAATGATTGCTCCCACCCTCGAAACACTTCGGCTCCGGCTCACCGCGCTCGGCCCGGATTGCGAGGCGGCTTACCAGCGTTTCTACACCGATGCCGAAGCGTCGGCCGCTTATGGCGGCCCACTCCCGCCATCGGCCGCCGGGTCCAGGCTTGCCTCGGATATCGGCACCTGGCAGCTCCAGGGCTTCGGGGTCTGGGCGATCCGCCTCGTCGCCACGGCCGAGATGGTCGGCGTCTGCGGCTTCTGGCAGGGCAAGGGCTGGCCGCGCGAGCTCACCTGGTGGCTGCTGCCGTCAGGCCGCGGCCAGGGTTTGGCACTCGAAGCATCGCGCGCCGTCGTAAACCATGCCTATGCCGTGTTCGGCTGGGCCGAGGTGCAAACCTACATGAAAGACGACAACGAGCCGGCCAGGGCCTTGGCGCTCCGGCTCGGCGGCCAGATCGTCGGCCGGCAGGTTTTCCCCGACGGGCTCGAGCGCACGTTCTACCGGATACCGCCGCAGCCGGCGGCCTAGGTCAAGATCCGGCTGTACCAGCCCCGAAGGCGAAACTTGTTCTGATTCAAAGGGGTAGCGCCAGATTCACGTTGCATCGACGAGGCTGATCAGCGTCCGAATCTCGTCATAGCCGGCCCGGATGCCGCCATCGTCCGTGCGATCGAGCAGGCCGGCCGCGCAGAGGATCTCGACATCCTCGTGAACGCGTTTGTAATCGCGGCCAAGCGTGCGCGCGAGAGCCGCCACGGATGCCGCCGGCTCGCGCCGTACTTCGCGCAGCAGCTCAAGGCGCTTGCCGCTGAGCGCGCGGGCCAGGCCTTCCCAGCTCTCGAAGGTTACATGGCTTTCGGGAGCGACCTGCCCTGCTTCGGCGCGGCGGATCGCATCCAGGATACGCGCCTTGGAAGCAGCCGGATCGTACCCGACGTGAAGATCGATGCCTTTCATGGCGCTCAAGACTGCGGCTTGATAATCCCCGCCGCCACCGCGGCCGGCCCCAGCTGCTGCTGTTGCCCTTGCGCGCCTGCCGACATCGCCGCGATCGCCGACAGGCGCTGCATGTTCGCCTGATTGCCGAGCGACGCGATCGAGGCCTGGCTCATGCCGAACTGCTTCAGCCGCTGGGTCAGGCTTTCCGCCGCGGTGAAATTGCCGATCATGGAGACGATCTGGCGCGGCCAATCCTTGTCGAAGGCCACCGTGTGCAGCTGCGCCACCCACAGCCGATAGGTCATGCCTTCGACCTGCACCATGTTGCTGGTCGCGCGCAGGCTGCTTTGCAGCACATTGCCCTGATCGATCTGGGCCGAGACATATTGCCCGTTCATCTCGAGCCAGATGAGCGCCGATTCGAAATCGAAGCGCAGCCACAGCCGGTGCGCCGCATTGAAGGAATAGCGCGCCAAGGCCGCGAAGATCACCGCATAGATGAGGCCGGTGGTAGCGATCGTGCCGGTCGCCATCAGCGAATCCGCCGCCGCATAGGCCGCGATCGAGGCCCAGAGCGTGAAGAGCACGGCCGCGAAATCCAAGAGCGTGCGGAATTGCAGCGCCCGCTGGCTCAGCGCCTGGCCGATATCGACCGTGCCGCCTTCGAGCGGGAAAGGCTGGGTCTCCTCCAAGATCTCGCACAGGAAGTTGCCGGCCGTGGCACGAAGGTCGATCTGCGGCTCGATATGGATATAGCGCCGATTGGGGATCTTCTCGCGCCAGCTCTCCTGCATCGCGCGCTGGAACTCGCCGCTGACGAGCGCCGGGCTGCAGCCCAGATTCCAGGTGTCCTGCACCATCGAGACCGCCGTCGGCGGCGGCGGCAAGAGCTGGCGGATGAGGGCGAAGAAGAACAGCGCATGGGCGGCCAGGCCCGCCGCCAGCAGCACGAACACATGCGGGAAGGGGGTGAAGCCCGTCAGCCGCGGCAGCGGCGGTCCCCACAGCGTGAGCAGGATCGGCCCGACGAAGGCGAACATGATGAGGGCGCTCAGCATCCAGACCGACAAGAACCGCCCTTCGGCATCGGCCCCTGCCAGCGTCGGCCGCGCCAGGATCCAGATCGCGAAGACGAGATAAGCCGCCCCCACCCAATCCGTCACCGCACCATTCACATGCGCCTGCGACGGAATGCCGATCAGCAGCGTCAGGCCGAGGCTCGCCAGCAGGGTCAGCAGCGTCAAGGCCCCACGGAACTGCCATTCGGCCAAATTCCTGAGCGGCATCGGCGCATAGATCAGGTTCGGCAGCACCGCGAACAGCAGCCCGGCGATCGGCCCGTGCGGCTCGGGATATTCGAGCGCCTGCTGCCGCACGGTCTCGCGCACCATGTGGGCGTACTGGTCCCCAGGGCTCTGCTGCTCCGGCGGCACCACGCTCGCCAGGCTACGCGGCCGGCCGCGCCCGAAATAGAAGCGCAAATTAGTCAGGCACGCATAAAGGCAGGTGATCCCCGTCACCACCATCGCCGCCGCCAGGATCAGCACCGGGTAGGGCGCCACGCTCATACGCCCCATCAGCCCCGCACGCACCGACAGGAGCAGCGCCACCGCGAAGCCCAGGACGATGACGGCCGCCGCCAGCAGGAACAGATTATGGACCTTGAGCGGGTTCGGAAAATTCAGCTGCTTGGCGCCGCTGCCGAATTCGTACGACATGCTTGCCTCCCCCGATGGCGCAGGGCGGAACTATGGCGGTATCACCCAAACGGGGCAAGCAGCGGCACTTATCCACAGGACGGATTCGGCAAGGATTGACGGGCGGACGGCTCTCGTGTTCCTTATTTGTTCGAGATTGATCGACAAGGAGGGACGAGACGGTGGAGACGGCAAGGGATCGCGAGATCCTCGAGACATTGACCGAGCTGGCGCTCGAAGTCGCGACTGCGCTGAAGGCGCAGATCGTGACGGAAGCGGCTGCCGGCAGTGCCGAGAACGCCGACCGCCTGAGCCTCGCCTTCACCCGCGTTGCCCGCTCGATCCGCCAGACGCTGGCCTTCAAGGCGAAGCTTGCCGAGATGGCGGCGAAGAGTGCCGAGAAACGCCACGCCAAGGAACGCGAGCAGGCGATCGAGACGTCACGCCTGCGCGTCAAGAAGCACCAGGTCGCCCGCGATGTCGCCCTGATGGTGGAGGCCACGTCGGAACCCGAGAGCCTGTTGACCGACTTGCACGAACGTCTGATGGACCCGGATATCGAGGACGAGCTCCTCACCATCCGGGTCGGCGACGTCATCATCGGCCTCTGCGACGAGCTCGGGATCCCGGTCGAGCTCTCGGTCTGGCAGGACAAGGGTTGGTTCATCAACGAGGAGCGGCCAAGGCCGGAGCCGCCGCCGCGGCGGCCAAACTCCCTCTCTACCCCGTCGGGGTGGAGAGGGCCGGGGTGAGGCGGGGCTCGCCACTCGCTCGGCCCACAGTTCCCCTGATCCGACAGCCCCACCTCACCCGACCTTTCCGCCCCACCGGCGGAGAGGAGAAGGGCCAACGCCCATTGACGCCATTCAATCACTCTGTTACTAAACAGATCAGTTGAATAAGGACACGCCCCCAGTGCCGACTGCCCATCTCCCTCGGCTCGACATGGTCTTCGCCTCGCTGGCCGATCCGACGCGGCGTGCCATCGTCGAGCGGCTGCTCACCGAGGGCGAGCTCAGCGTCGGCGATGTCGCGGCCCCCTTCGCCGTCAGCCCGCAGGCGATCTCGCGCCATCTGCAGGTGCTGGAGCGGGCCGGCCTGATCGAGCGGCGGGTCGAGCGGCAATGGCGCTATGTGCGCGTGCGCACGGACGCGCTCGAGCCGGTTGAAAGCTGGCTATCGCGTCAGCGGCGCTACTGGACCGCAGCCCTCGATCGGCTCGAAGCCGTGGCGGCAACCGAAACCCCGAAGCGGAGCAAATCATGAGCAGCGACAGCGAGACCACACTCCACCTCGAGCGGATGATTCCCATGCCGCCCGAATCCCTCTTCGTCCTATGGACCGAGCCGGCCCAGCTGGTGAAATGGTGGGCGATCGACGGCTATGAGGCCTCGGTGCACAGTCTCGACAGCCGGTCCGGCGGTCCCTGGCGCGTCACCATGCGGAACGCCGACGGCGCCCAGCTCGCGACGAGCGGCGTCTATCGCGTCGTCGAGCCGCCGCACCGTCTCTCCTTCACCTGGGCGTGGGAGGGTGCGGACGGCACGCGCGGCCATGAGAGTGAGGTGATGGTCAGTTTCGAGCCGGTGGCCGGCGGCACGCGCCTCGTCCTGCTGCAACAGCGCTTCGAAAGCCGCGAGGCCTGCCAAAACCACAATCGCGGCTGGTCGGGTGCCTTCGATCGCCTGGCGACGGTGGGCCAAGCCGTATCATGACGAAACCGGAGATCCTGGGATCGCTGCGCTCCTCCTACACGCGGGTCGTCTGCATGGCCTGCGAGGAGAAGGGGGTCGAGTACGCGCTCATCGAGACGATGCTGGGGGCGGCAGAACTGCGTGACCTGCACCCTTTCGGCAAGATGCCGGTTCTGCGCCATGGCGATTTCACGGTCTTCGAATCGAAGGCGATCGCGACATACCTCGATCGACGCTTTCCGGGACCGCCGCTCATCCCGGCCGATCCACGGCTGGCGGCCCTGACCGAGCAATGGGTGTCGCTCGTCAACACCACGCTCGATCCGATCTTGGTCAGGACATATCTCCTGGCCTATGCGGCCCCGAAAACTTCCGACGGCAAGCCGGACGCCGCCATCATCGAGGCGGTGACACCGGCAGTACGCCGGCAGCTGGGCCTGCTCGATCGTGCCGTGGCCGAGACCGGTTGCCTCGTCGGCGATCAATTCACCTTGGCCGACATCAACCTACTGCCGATGCTGTATTACCTCCGCCAGCTGCCGGAAGGGGCGGCCGCCCTCGACGCCGCCACGCATCTGGGTCGCTACTACGACCGCCACACGGCCCGGCCCAGCTTCACCCGCACGACGCCCCCGCCCGGTCCGCCAAGACGCGCTGGTGCGGGCTGAATTCTCCTCTCCACTCGAATGGGCGGAGAGGAGCCAAAAACGAAACGCCCCCCGAATCGGGGGGCGTTCGAAACCGTCTGAGCAGTCGGTTTAGCCGGCGGCCCGGTTGGCCTCCGGCAGAGCCGACTGGATCCACTCCACCAGCTTGCTCTTCGGCACCGCGCCCAGCTTCTGCGCCACGACCTGGCCGTTGTTGAACAGGATTAGCGTCGGGATCGCCTTCACGCCATACTTGGTCGGCGTCTGCGGGTTCTCGTCGATATTCAGCTTTGCGATGGTCAGCTTGCCGGCCATCGAGGTGCCGATCTCATCTAGCGCCGGAGCGATCATCTTGCAGGGCGAGCACCACTCCGCCCAAAAATCCACCAGCACGGGGCCGGATGCACCGAGGACATCGCCTTCGAACGACGCGTCGGTCACTTTGTTCGTTGCCATAGGATCGCTCTCCCGCGGGCCGAGCCCGCCATGTGAGGGTTGGGACAAACCGTCCCGTCACTTGTGACAAAGACTAGGGGACGGTGTGAAGCCGCGTCAAGATATGGTGGGCTGGCATGCATCAACCTCCATAAGCCTGGGTCCATCAGTCCAAAGCAGCAGCGTGCGGACGCGCTTGCCGGGATATATGCGTTCGAGGGCGGCTCGATAGGCCCGGAGCTGCACGAGATAGGCCGGCGCCACCTGCTCGAGATCCAAGGGCGGCGGCCGATTCGTCTTGTAATCCACGATCATGACCTCCGTCTCGGTCACCACCAGCCGGTCGAGCCGCCCGCTTAGCGCCTTGCCCTCGACCAGCCCTACCACCGGCACCTCGGCGCGCGAGCCCGGGCCGAACAGCTTTGAGAAGGTCGGATCGCACAACACAGCCATCGTCTCCCGCGCGATCTCATCCTGCTCCTCGGGATCGAGCCCATGGGCTGCCAGCGCCAGGAACCGCCGCGCTGCCGACTCGGCCGCCTCGAGTGCCAATTCAGGCAGAGTCTGCATCAGCCGATGGATCAACAGCCCGCGCTGGAAGCGGCGCTTGTCGGTATCGGATCCGAGCGGCGAGCGCGTCGGCGGCTCCGCCTCGCTTGGCCGCGACGCCACCAGCGGCCGGGGTGGTGCCGGCTCGGGCAGCGGGGGCCTGGTCGCGAAGTCGGGCAGCGTTCCGCTCTCGGCCCAACTCGCCTGATCCTTGCCTTTCGCCGGCGCGGCCGTCTGCGGATTGTCATGGACGAAGCTCGGCGCCTCGAACGCCGGCCAGCCCGGGGGCAGCGAGATCGCCTCGCGCCGGCCGCACGCCTGCAGCCCGCCCACCACCAGCTCGTGCCAGCTCCTGGTGCCGCTCTGTATTTGCCGGGTCTTCCAGCCGCAGACATAGAGCCGGTCCTCGGCCCGGGTCAGCGCCACATAGAGGAGCCGGCGATATTCCTGGTCGCGCTTCTGGGATGCCCGCGCCCGCGCCGCCGCCACGGCAGGCGCCCCCGCACCCCGGCGCGGCGCCCACAGCAGGCTTTCGCCATCCTCGGTCCACAGCAGCGTCGGCAGCCGGCTCGGCACCGACAGCGTGTCGGGCAGGAACACGATCGGCGCCTGCAGCCCCTTGGCGCCATGCACGGTCATGATCCGCACCTCGTCGCGCCCGCCCTGATCGAGGTCGCGCTTGATCTCGGCCTCGCCGCTATCGAGCCAGTGCAGCAGGCCTTGCAGCGACGGCACATGCGTCCGCTCGAAGGCCAGCGTCTGGGCCAGGAACTCGTCGATCGCGTCGGCCGCCTCGAAGCCTAGCCGCCCAATCAGCCGCGCGCGCCCGCGTCCCGCCCCCAGAAGCTCGGCATACAGCTCGTGCGGCGGCACGAAATCGGCCCGAGCCAGCAGGTCGGCCAGCATCCGGTGCGCCGCCTCGGCCCAAGGGGCCGGATGTTCCCGCAGCGCGTGCCACAGACTGCCCTGGCGCGGCTGGGCTAGGTCATAGAGCTGCTGCTCATCAAGCCCGACCAGCGGGCTTTTCAACAGCTCGGCCAAGGTCAGATCATCCTCGGGCAGCAGCAGGAAGCGGCCGAGCGCCATCAGATCCATCACCGCCATCTGGCGGGTTAGCACCATCCGGTCGGTGCCGGCGACCGGCACGTCGCGGCGTTTGAGCTCGCGCAGCAGCTCGGCCACGAACTCGTTGCGCCGCCGCACCAGCACCAATATGTCGCCGGCACGGACCCGCCGGCCGCGCGCGGGCAGCGGCTCGCCGTGCTTCAGCCATCCGGCGATGGTCTCGGCGATGAGGCGTGCCAAGCGCGCCCGTGGCGCTTCCGCCGTGCGCTGCTCGAGCGGCGGCGCCCAGGGCTCGGGCGTGTCGGCCTCGTCCGGCACCAGCGGCGGCCACAGCTCGACCCGGCCGGCCTGGCCGGTACGATGGACATGATGGCGGATCTCGGCGCCGTCGAGGGCGACACCATCGCGCGCCTCCTCGCGGGCGAAGACATGATCGACCAGCTCCAGCACCGCCTGCGTCGAGCGGAACGAGGTCTCGAGTGGCACCAGCCTCAGCGCGTCCTCGATCTCGGCCAGACGTTCCGCGAAATGGTCCCGCATCTCGAGAAAGGCCTGCGGGTCCGCGCGCTGGAAGCTGAAGATCGACTGCTTCGCATCGCCGACCGCGAAGATGGTGCGCGGCACATCGCGCGCCGAGAGCCCGGTGAAGAAATCCTCGGCCAGCGCCGTCACCACCTCCCACTGGTCCGGGTTGGTGTCCTGCGCCTCGTCGATCAGGATATGGTCGAGCCCGCCATCGAGCTTGAACAGCACCCAAGGGGCGACACCCGGCCGGCGCAGCAGGTCGCGCATGGTCAGGATCAGATCGTCATAGTCGAGCAGCGCGCGCCGCCGCTTCTCGGCCTCATAGGCGTCGAGGAAGCGGGCCGCCAGCCGGGTCAGCGCCGCCGTCGCCCGGAATGTGGCGATCGAGGCGAGGTGCTGATACCCGGCGATGAGCCGCGCCTGCTCGGCCTTGAGACAATCCTCCAACCCCGGTTCGGCGCAGGCCGCCTTGGTGGCCAGCCGTTGCCGCGGCTCCTGCTTCTGGGTCAGGAAGAGACCGAGATAGGCCTCGAAGCCTTCGGCCCGCTCGACCGGCGCCGCCGCGAGCCATAATGCAAGCCCTTCGCCGCAGCGCTGATCGGTCACCGCCTTGCCGGCCGACAGCACTGCCGCGGCCCGGCGCAATCCCTTGCCATCGAAGGCAGTCTCGGCGGCGAGGGTCGCGATCCAGCCCGCCTCATCCTCGTCCGGTCGCACACCCAGCCGCCGCGCCGTACCGGCAAGATAGGCATCGAGCCCGCCCGCCGCGCGCAGATGCCGGGTGAGCCGCCCGCGCTCGCCGGCCAGTGTCGCCATCAGCTCGGCGAAGCCCAGCTCATGGGTCTGGCCGGTGACGGCGGCGAGCGCGTCCGCCAGCACCGGATCGCCGCCGCTCCGTGCTGCTTCGAGCAGCTCGAGCTGCGCCTCCTGCAACAGCTCGGCGGCGCTGCGCTCCTCCATCACCTCGAAATGGGGCGGAATGCCGGCTTCGAGCGGGAAGCGCCGCAGCACCGACTGGCAGAAGGCGTGGATGGTCAGGATGCGCATACCGCCCGGCGTGTCGAGCACGCGGGCGAAGAGCTGGCGCGCCCGTTCGGCGAGCGCTAAGTCCGGTCGGCGGCCGGTGATGCCCTCGATCGCGTCGCTCAGTTTCGTATCGGGGATGGTCGCCCATTCCGACAGCACGGCATTGAGCCGGTTCGCCATCTCGGCGGCGGCCGCCTTGGTAAAGGTCAGGCACAGGATGCGCGCCGGCGGCGAGCCGCCCAGGAGCAGGTGCAGCACCCGGTCGGTCAGCACCTTGGTCTTGCCGGTCCCGGCCGAGGCCGCGACCCAGACAGAGCGGTTGCGGTCGGCGGCCTCGCGCTGGCGGAGATTGGGGTCGGGCGGCAGGACGCTCATTCGCCCGTCTCCGCGCCCCATTCGAGCAGTCGCGCCAGATGCGCATAAGCGCTCCAGCGCGGCGCCTGCTCCGGCCGCGGCCGGGCGCGGTAGGGTGTCGCCGGATCGTCGAACACGCGGATCAGGCGCTCGAGGCCGGCCTTGGCCTCCGCGGCGAGCCCGGCCGGCGTCTTCTCCTTGGCCTCGATCGCCACGATCTCGCCGGCCGGATCGCCGCCCGAGAGCCGCCAGAAGGCGAGCTCGGTCGCTGCGGTGGCCGGCACGCCCTCGAACCCGCCTTCGGCCGCGATCGCCGCCTCGAGCGGCAGCTGCGGCGAGAAGCCCAGCACGACATCGGCGCTCTTCGGCACGGTGCCGGTCTTGTAGTCGATAAGCGCCAGCCCGCCCGCGCCCAGTCGATCGAGCCGGTCGGCCTTGGCCGTCAAGGTGAAGTCGCTGTCAAGCCGTAGCAGTCCTTTGGCCTCGGTCCAGCTCGCCGCAACGAACGGCCGCCGCTCCGCCTCCTGCGCCACGAACCATTGGGCGATCCGCTCGAAGCGCGGCCACCAGAAGGCCCAGACGCCAGGCCGCGCCAAGGCCTCGCCGAAGCTCGCACGCCCAAGCGCCAGCAACGCCTCGACCGGTCGCGCCGGCAAGGCAGCGGGATAGCGCCGGACGAAGGCGTCAAGCGCCTGATGGATGAACTGCCCGCGATCGGCCGCCCCCGGATCGGCGTCGAGCGGCTCCAGCGGCTCGAGCCTCAAGATGTGGCGCGCATAGATGGCGTAGGGGTCGCGCATCCAAGTCTCGATCTCGGTGACCGACAGCCGCCGTGGCCTTGCCGCGCGCGGCGGGCGCGGTGCCGGTGGCTCGGACGCCCGGATCGTGGCCGGCCGGTCGATGAGGGCAGGGTATGCCGCGAACTCATGCTTCTCGCCGGTGAGAGGCGGCAGCTCGGCCGCACGCAGCACGGTGTCGAGCCGCAGCAGCCAGCGCGAGGGCACGGTCGGGGCGCCTTCGACCCGCACGGCGCGGGTGAGCACCACTTCCGGCGCCATGAAGCCCATCGCGAAATCCTGGGCTGCAAGGCCGATCATCGCTTCAGGCGACCTCAACCCGAACTCCTGCCGCATCGGCCGCGACAGCCAGGGATCGCTCGGCGCCTGCAGCGGCCAGGTGCCTTCATTCAAGCCGCCCAGCACGACGAGATCGGCCTGGACGAGCCGCGCTTCGAGCGGGCCCAGGATCTGAAGCCGCGGATGCCGGCCCCAGCGCGGGCGCACGACTGGCCCGGCCAGCAGCGCCTCGAACAGGATCGGATAGTCCGCACCCGCGATCGGCTCGAAATCCTGGGCGGCCTCGTTGAGCTCAGCCACGAAGCGTGCCAGCGCTTCGCCCGCCTCGAGCTTCCAGAGCTGTGCTGCACCCGTCTCGGTGTCGGTCGCGGCCAGCGCCTCGGCGGCCTGGATATGAGCGGTCAGCATGTCGGCAAGCCGCGTCTCGGGCGCTGCCGCCAGCGCCACGAACTCGCCCAGCGCCTCTGCCAGCCGGTCGATCAGCGGCGCCAGACCCGGTGCAGCCGCCTTGAGGCCGTCGAGCCCCGGTGCCGGGCGCGGGCCACGCAGCCCCTGGCGCTCGAGCAAGCGCACCGCCTCGCGGAAGGCCACCGGCGCCAGCCCGCCGGATGCCAGCGGATGCTTCAGGAGCGCCAGCAGCGGCACCGGCGCCAGCCGCTCCGACACCGCCTCCGCGATGAGCCGCAAGAAGGCGCCGGGCGGCGTCTGGTTGAGCGGGATACCCGCCGAATCATCGATCTCGATCTCCCAGCGTGCAAGCTCGGCCGCAACGCGCCGGCCGAGGCCGCGATCGGGGGTCACCAGCATGGCGGTGGCGCCGGGCCGCTCGAGCCGGTGCCGCAGCAAGAGGGCGATGGCGCTCGCCTCCTCCTGCGGTCCGGCCAGATCGAGCCGCGTCAGCCCGTCGAACGCGCCATCCGGAAACCGCCGGATCGCGCGCCAATGGTGGCTGGACGCCGCCGGCCGCATGGTCTCGCGCAGGAGCTCGCCACGGCGCGATCCCGGGACAGGGGCGGCCCAGACCGGCAGCGTCTCGGATGCTGCGCCGATGTGGTCGAGCAGCAGCGCCAGCCCGTGCTGTGGATGGGTCGCATCGAGCCGGATCTCGTGCCACAGCTCCGCGTCGGCCCCGGTATCGACGCCCGGCAGCACCAGCGCGCCGGTCGGAAGCGCCGCGATCAGACCCAGAAGCTCGGCAGCCGCTGGGCTCGCCTCGCCGAAACCGGCCGCGATCACCGGCATCGCCAGCGGCTTCGACCGCCACGCGTCGGCTTGCGCCGCCATCAGCCGATCGCGCCGATCGGCGGGATCGAGCGCCCCTTCGGCCTCGATCACGGCTGGCCAATGGGCCGAGACGATCTTCAGGAACTCGACCGTGAGCGCCCAGTGGGCGGCATGCTCCGCCGGCACCAGCTGATCGAGCCGGTCGAACGGCACGCGCTTGGTATGGGCCTGGTCGATGAGGCGGGCGAGGTCGCCGGCCAGCGCCACGGCCTGGCCGGGCAGGATCTCGCCGCTGCCGCGCCGGCGGCCCCATTGCCCGATGAGCCGCGCCAGCAGCAGCTGCCGGCGCAGTGCCGGGATCGCGGGCGGCAGGTCGAGGGTCTCGCCGAGCTCGGCGGAGAGCTCCAGCTCCTCGGCATCGATGTCGCCTAAGGCGCTCAGCCGCGGCAGCAGCATCGGCGCCTGGTCGGCTTGGCGCAGGAACGCATCGGCGAGGCTGCGGCAGGCGCGGCGGGTCGGCAGCAGGATGGTGATGCCGGCGAGGCTCAGCGGATCGCGGCCGAAGCGCGCGAAGACACCCGCGACCAGCGCGTCGAGGAAAGGCTGGTCGGATGGAATGGTCCAGATTGAGGGGCGAGGCGCGTCAGCCTCTGCAGTGCCTGCCACGATATTGCTCGTCGACGAGCGCCATGCCGGCCGGGGTGCTGACATGATACCACTCGCCATCATGCACGATGGCACCGAGGCGCCCGGCCGCCAAGGCGCGGTCGAAGAGCAAATTCATGGAAAAAGGCCCCTCAGGTGTGTCGGTGAAGAGCGCAGGGGCCAGGATCTGCACGCCGGCGTAGAGGTAGGGCGCTTCCGTGTCCGGCGCGCGCCGGTGTGGTCGGCCCTCGGCATCGAGCGTGAAGTCGCCGGCACCGCCGCTGTCGCCGATCGCTGTCGTCCGCGGATGGAAGAGCAGCGTGAGATCGTCCCGCGCCGGATCGAAGGCGGCGGCGAGCCGGTCGAGCGCCGATACCGGCCCGTCGCGCCACAGGCTGTCGCCATTGATCGCGAAGAAGGGATCGGGACCCAGCAGCGGCAGCGCGTTGCGGATGCCGCCGCCGGTCTCGAGCGCCGCCGCTTCCGCCGAGATCACGATCTCGGGCGTTGGGCGCCGCGCCAGATGCTCGGCCACGAGAGGGCTCAGATGGTGCGTGTTGACCACCACCTTCTCGACCCCGGCCTCCTCCAGCCGGTCCAGCGCATGGTCGATCAGCGCCCGCCCGCCGATCTGCACCAGCGGCTTCGGCAGCGTGTCGGTGATCGGGCGCAGCCGCTCGCCGCGGCCGGCGGCGAGGATCATGGCGGTGCGCGGCTTGATCATGAGGGGCTCCGAGCCGGGATGCCGCGCGAGCCCGGCGGCACATGACGGTCGAGCCAGCCTTTGATCTCGATGAGCGCCGGATGGGCGAGGCTCGCCTCCAGCAGCCGCCAGACGCGCGGCAGATGGGTGAGATAGTGCGGCTTGCCGTCGCGCCGATCGAGCCGGCAGAACAGCCCGACGATCTTGGTCTGGCGCTGTGCGCCCATGATGGCGAAGGAGAGGCCGAAGGCGTCGGGATCGATGCCGGGCCGGCGGTCGAGATAGCGCTGCCGCATCGCCGTCCGGATCGGTGCGGAGACATCGCGGCGCGCATCCTCGAGCAGCGACATGAGGTCATAGGTGACCGGGCCGATCACCGCGTCCTGGAAGTCGATGAGCCCGCAGGCGGCGAGACCGGGCCGGTCGAGCCGGATGAGGTTGCCGGGGAAGTAGTCGCGCAGCACCAAGCTCGACGGCACGGCGCGCGCCAGCGGCAGCACGGCACGCCAAAGCTCGGCGAACTCTTCCCGCAGCGCCGGTGAGGCCTCTTGGCCGATCGCCGGCAGGAACCAAAGCGGGAAGCGGTCGACCTCCTCCAGCAGGATCTCGTCCGAATAGGCGGGCACGCCGTGATCCAGCGCCAGATCGAACCGGTCATGGAGATCGGCCAGCAGTTCGGTCGCGAGGCCATAGAGAGCGGCGTCGCCGGCGCCCTGGTCGAGCAGGCTCGCGAAAGTGTCGTCGCCCAGATCCTCCAGCACGGCGAAGCCGCCTTCCGGGTCAGTCGCCAGGATCAGCGGCGCCGAATAGTCGAGCCGATGCAGCAGCCGCGCGATCTTGAAGAAGGGCCGCGCATCGAACCGGTCGGGCGGACCGTCCATCAGGATGGCGCGCCGGCCCTTGTCGCTGAGGCGGAAATAGCGCCGGACGGAGGCGTCACCCGGGATGGGCTCGAGCTTGGCCCGGCCCCAGCCGGCACCGGTCAGGAACTCCGCGCGCCGCTGATCGCGATCGATCACGATGCGACCAGCCGATCGGCGAGATCGCTGCCGCCTGCGGCCGAGAGCGTGGCACGGCGCGCGTCGCCCTCCATCGGTTCGATCATGACGTTCGAGCCGCCGCGCCGGTAGCAGCCCCGCCAGCCGTTCCGGCCATTCGATCAGCAGGATGCCGTCGATGAGCGCCTCTTCGAAACCCAGCTCCCAGATGTCCTCGGGATCGGTCAGGCGATAGAGGTCGAAATGCCAGATCGGGCCGGTCTCGCCATCATAGGTCTGGACCAGCGTGAAGGTCGGGCTCGGCACCTCGGTTTCGGCTCCCGCGAGCTGCCGGATGAAGGCGCGGGCGAAGACGGTCTTGCCGGCGCCGAGCGGGCCCCGGAGCGCCACCAGATCGCGCGGGCGCGCCGCCTTCGCCACTCGGGCGGCCAGCGCCTCGGTTGCCCGCTCGTGCTCAAGCTCGATGATATGGGTGCCGGAAGCCATGGACCTTCATACGAGAGCGGGAGTCGGCGGGGCAAGCGCACGACTTGATTGATCGTTCAACCAACTCGTGATAGCGTCACTTGAATGAGCGTTCAAGAGCCCAAGCCGCCGACCGCCGAGCGACTGATTTTCGCCGCCATGCAGCTCTTCATGCTGAAGGGCTACAACTCGACCAGCATTGCCGACATCCTGCGCGAGGCGGGGGCCAATTCCGGCAGCCTCTATCACGTGTTCCCGACCAAGCAGGATCTGCTGCTGGCCGTGCTGAAGAAGTATCGGGAAGGCATCGGCACGATGCTGCTGGCGCCGGCCTGGCAGGAGGTCGAGGATCCGATCGGCAAGGTCTTCGCGCTGCTCGAGGTCTATCGCGCGGCACTCGACCAGACGGACTGCACCTATGGCTGCCCGATCGGCAGCCTGGCCTTGGAGATCCACGAGCCCGACCCATCGGTCCGGCTGCTGCTGGCGGCCAATTTCGAAGCCTGGGTGGAGGCGATCAAGGGCTGCCTCGACGAGGCCGGCGATCGGCTGCCGGCTGGTATCGATCGGCGGTCGCTCGCCCAGCTCGTGCTCACCACCATGGAAGGTGGGGTAATGCAGGCGCGCACGCATCGCTCGCTGCAGCCTTTCGATGCGTCGGTGGCGCTCCTGCGCGACTATCTCGACCGCCTGCAGCAGGCGGCGTCCGCATCACAAGGGGAGACGCGGTCATGAGGATGATGCTTGCAGCCTTGGCTTTCGTCGCAAGTTCGGCCGCGGCGGCCGAGCCCGAAACGGCAGCGCTCAAGCAAGGCGTTGCCGCCGACGGCACGCGCTTCTACGAGGATACGCTCATCATCAAGGCGCCACCCAAGGCGCTCTGGGCCGCCTTCACCGACACGGATTCCTATCGCAAATGGGCGGTACCGGTGGCCGCGATCGATTTCCGCCTGGGCGGCGGCATCGAGGCGAGCTACGACCCGAAAGGTCATCTCGGCGATCCGCAGAACATCAAGAACACGCTCATCGCCTATATCCCGGAGCGGCTGCTCGTGTTTCGCAACGTCCAATCGCCCGATGGCATGCCGGGCAAGGAGGTCTATGCCAAGACCGTGAAGACGTTGGAGTTCGAGGCGCTCGGACCGAGCGAGACGCGCGTCACCGTGTCCGGCATCGGCTTCGGCAGCGGGGCGGAGTTCGACCAGCTCTACAAATTCTTCTCGGTCGGCGACGGCCATATGCTGGCGACGCTGAAGAAGGCGATGGAGACGCCGGCGAACTAGACTTTGCTGCCGGCCCAATCGGCGAGGGTCGCGACCGTGTTCATGTTGCGCGCGGTGCCGGTCTTGGCGGCCGGGATCCTGAGTTTCGACTGGCCGGCGCCGTCGGGGTAGTGGACGTAGATCTCGCGCGTGCCGAGGGCCATCTTCTCATTCTGCCGGCCCGCGGCATGATCGAGCGCGTCGGCGGGCGGGGGTGCCTCGAGAAAGATCGCGTGGCAAAGATTGCCCGGCACTTCGGGAAAGGGGTTCGCCGCCAGGACCGCGGCCATCTCTGACGCCGTCCGGACGAGGACGCCGACAGGCTTGCCGGCGTAGGCCTCGAGCGCTTGCTCCAGCGTCACCTTGACCGCCTTCTCGTCGGCGTCGCTCTCGAACACGACGTTGCCGCTGGCGATGTAAGTCCGGACTTTGGCGAAGCCCGCCTTCTCGCACAGCGTGCGCAGCTCACTCATCGGCAGCTTGCCGGTGCCGCCGAGATTGACGGCGCGGAGGAGGGCGATATAGGCGGTCATGATGCCGATCCTATCGCGCCAGGCCCGATAAAGCCCGCTTGATCCGCCGGCCCTGCCTCGCCATGGTGTCGCCTTTTCACGGGGAGCGGTCCCGAAACCATGTCCAGCTTGCACGAGACCGATGTCGCCATCGTCGGGGCCGGCCCGGTCGGCCTCTTCGCCATCTTCGAG
Source organism: uncultured Alphaproteobacteria bacterium (assembly GCA_963762435.1). GTDB lineage: Bacteria > Pseudomonadota > Alphaproteobacteria > ATCC43930 > CGMCC-115725 > JAXDMU01. The sequence goes on from CAVXLN010000029.1 coordinate 491,397, forward strand.
TGCGGCATGCTGCGCATGCGCTGCCATGTCGTCGACACGCTGGAAGCGGTCGGCGGGCAGTGTGCAGCGCTCTATCCGGAGAAGCCGATCTTCGACATCCCGGCCTATCTCGAGATCGGCGCCCAGGCCCTGGTCGAGCGGCTGGCCGAGCAGGTGCGGCCGTTCAATCCAGTCTTCCATCTGGGCCAGCAGGTCGAGCGCCTGACCGCGTTCGAGGGCGGCGGGTTCGAGCTCGGCACTTCGGCCGGCACAATCATCCGCGCCAAGGCGGTCATCCTGGCGGCCGGGGCGGGCGCCTTCGGGCCCAATCGGCCGCCGCTCGACGGGATCGAAGCCTTCGAAGGCAAGAGTATCTTCTATCTCGTCTCCCGGCGCGAGGCGTTCCGCGGCCAGCGCGTGGTCATCGCCGGCGGCGGCGATTCAGCGGTCGATTGGGCCTTGAGCCTCAGCGATGTCGCGTCGAAAATCATGTTGGTGCATCGCCGCGCCAAGTTCCGTGCCGCACCCGAAAGTGCTGCCCGGCTGCAGGCGCTCGCCGATAGCGGCCGGATCGAGCTGGTGGTGCCCTATCAGCTCGATGCGCTCGAAGGCGAGGGCGGGCGGCTTTCCGCCGTCATCGTCGCCGATCTCGATGGCGGCAAGCGCCGGCTCGAGGCCGATATGCTGTTGCCCTTCTTCGGCCTCTCCATGTCGCTGGGGCCAATCGCGGAGTGGGGGCTCGGGCTCGAGAAGCACCATATCGCCATCGATCCGGCGACCGCGGCAACCAGCCTGCCGGGCGTCTTCGCGATCGGCGATGTCGCGACTTATCCGGGCAAGCTCAAGTTGATTCTGACGGGCTTTGCTGAAGCGGCGCAGGCTGCGCACGCGATTCACCCGATCGTGCACCCCGGCGAGGCGCTGCATTTCGAGTATTCGACCTCGAAGGGCGTGCCGCAGGCTTGACGGTCGGTGCTGCCGCCGGCTGCTCGGCCGGCAACCAGCAGGTGACGCGGGTGCCGTGGGCGAGGGCTGATTCAAGCTCGATCCGGCCGTTGTGCAGCTCGACGAAGGACTTCACCAGCGACAGGCCGAGGCCGGCGCCGACCTGACGGCTGCGCGAATCGCCGCGCTCGAACTTCTCGAAGACGCGGGCATGGTGCTCGGGCGCGATGCCGACGCCGGTATCGGCAACGATGAGGGCGATCTCATTGCCGACGCGCCGGGCTTCGAGCGTGATCGAGCCGCCGGCCGGCGTGAATTTGATCGCGTTCGAGACCAGGTTGAAGAGCGCTTGGCGCATCCGCCGCTCATCCAGCAGCACGCTGCCGATATCGGTCGGGCATTTGAAATCGAGCGTGATCTCGAGCCGGCGCGCGCGCTCGCGGCTCAGGCTCAGGATATTGGCGAGCAGCGTGTGGACATCGACAGGCGCCCGCTCCAGCACCAATTGCCCGGCCTCGATCTGGGCCAGGTCGAGGATGTCGTTGATGAGCGACAGGAGCCGCTGCGAGCTGTCGAGGATACCCTTGCTATATTCGACCTGGCGGTCATTGAGCTCGCCGAAATACTGGTTGGTCAGGATCTCGGCGAAGCCGATGATCGCGTTGAGCGGTGTGCGGAGCTCGTAGGAAACGTTGGCGATGAACTCGGTCTTGAGGGTGCTGGCGGTCTCGAGCGCCTCGTTCTTCTCGCGCAACGCCCGCTGCACGCGGATCGAATCGGTCACGTCGAGATAGCTCAACAGCACATTGCCGTCGGGCAGCGGCACGACATTGACGTCGAGGACCGAACCGTCGCGCCGCTCGAGCCGGCCGGAATAGGGCGTATAGCTCGTCACCCGCTCGATCGCGGCGGCGCGCGCCGCTTCCCAGTCCCGGCCCTGATCATGGAGCGGGCGCGTCTTGTCGATCACGGTCGCGATATGGGGGCGGGCAGCAAGGTCGGCGGCACTCAGCTCCCAGATGCTGCCATAGGCCGGGTTCCAGAGCTTCAGCCTGCCGTCGCTGCCGAACACCGCGATGCCTTCGAACAGATTGTCGAGCGTCTCGCGCTGGACATCGGCCAGTGTGTTGAGCGACCGCTCGAGCGCCAGCCGGTCGGTCACATCCTCATAGCTGAAGGTGAGGCCGCCGAAGGGATGGCGGCTAACCCTGAGCCGGAGCGTCCGTTCGTCGGGGAGATGCATGAGCTCGTCGCGCGCTTCGCGGAGCTCGACGAAAAGCGCCAGCTGCTCGGTCTTGAAACGGCGGAAATCGGCGTGTTCCGGCAGCGCGCGCATCTCGCGCAGCTGGTCCAGCACCTCGGGCAGGCCGGGCTCGGTCGCGAGCCAATCCGAGTCGAGTCCCCACAGCCGATCGAATGCGCTGTTGTGGAACAGGAGCCGCGCATCCGGTCCCCAGATCGCGATCGCCGTGCTGAGCGTTTCCAGCACCTCGCGATGGCCGAGCGTCAGCCGCGCGAGTTCGGCACGGGCAAGTGCCAGATCGCTGCGATCGAGGGCGAATCCTACCGTGCCGCCCGAATCGAGCGGGATCTCGAAGATCTCGAAGGGTCGCTCCTCGCCCGCGACCGGCAACGCCTCCTCGACCCGGACCGGCACCTGGGTCGCGGCCGCGTCGGCCGCCATGGCGGCCGCATTGCGCTCGAGCCCGGGCAACTCGGTGAAGCGGCGATTGCCGCCGCGGATCGCCAGGCTGTCGTCGCGCCACCAGGCCGGCAGCGGCAGCCGATCGACCGCCTCGCGCAGCAGTGCCAAATCATGCGCTTGCGTCGTTTGGGTTCGTGCCGCCGACTCGCGCTTCGTGACATCGGCGAGCCAGACGAAGTCGACAGCGCCGCTGCCATCGACAGCGACCGAGCGATGGCCGGAGATCTCGACGAGCCGGCGGCCATCGGCGACGATCTGGGCGAAGCCATGGCCGGATTGGCGCAGGCGGGCGAGCGCATCGCCGATGAGGGCTGCCTGGCTCGGGGCAAGGCGCGCCGTCAAACTCGCAAGATCGAGCGGTGCCTGCGGATCGCCGTCGGCGCCGTCGAGCCGCCGAACCTCATCCGCAGCAACGCGATAGCAGGTGCCGGAAAGCGTGCCGAGCGCCGCGGCCAGCTCGATCAGCCGAGCCTGCCGGCGCCGCAGCGACGAAAGCTGCACGAGCAAAAATGCCGCCGCCGCAACCAGCGCTGCTGCCAGGACTGGAAATAGCGGAGCGATCATCGGCTTACAACCGGCCGAAACGACCGGCGCCGAGAATTGGAGGTAAGTTGCAAGGCCGATCGAGACGACATTTCCCGCGATCGTACGGGCAATGACGCCGTATCACAAGCGACTGCGACGGAATTCGCGCAAGAACCGCTGAGCAGCGACACGCAGAGCGTGCCGCCGCCATTAATATTTGACCGTCGGAGCCGGTTCCGGCACGCGGTTTGTCAATAGCGGTAATGGTCCGCCTTGTACGGGCCGGCCGCTTCGAGGCCGAGATATTCGGCCTGCTTGGACGAGAGCGTGGTCAGCTTGGCGCCGAGCTTGGCGAGATGGAGGGCGGCCACCTTCTCGTCGAGATGCTTCGGCAGCACATAGACCTTGTTCTCGTACTTGCCCTCAGTGGTGTAGAGCTCGATCTGCGCCAGTACCTGGTTGGTGAAAGAGGCGCTCATGACGAAGCTCGGATGGCCGGTGCCGCAGCCGAGATTGACGAGCCGGCCTTTGGCCAGCACGATGAGGCGCTTGCCGTCCGGGAAAATGACCTCGTCGACCTGCGGCTTGACCTCGTCCCAGACATAGTTCTGCAGCGAAGCCACCTGAATCTCGCTGTCGAAATGGCCGATATTGCAGACGATGGCGCGGTCCTTCATCTGCCGCATATGGTCGAGCGTGATGACATCGACATTGCCGGTGGCCGTCACGAAGATGTCGGCGATCGGGGCCGCCTCCTCCATCGTGACAACCTGATAGCCTTCCATCGCGGCCTGCAGCGCGCAGATCGGATCGATCTCGGTGACCATGACGCGGGCACCCTGGCTGCGGAGCGAGGCGGCCGAGCCCTTGCCGACATCGCCGAAGCCCGCGACGCAGGCGATCTTGCCGGCCATCATCACGTCGGTGGCGCGCTTGATGCCGTCGACCAGGCTCTCGCGGCAGCCATAGAGATTGTCGAACTTCGACTTGGTGACGCTGTCATTGACGTTGATCGCCGGCACCTTGAGCTTGCCGGCCTTCATCATCTCGTAGAGCCGGTGCACGCCGGTCGTGGTCTCTTCCGAGATGCCACGCACATTCTTCAGAAGCTCGGGATACTTGTTGTGGAGCAGGATCGTGGCGTCGCCGCCATCATCCAGCACCATGTTGGGCGTCCAGCCATCGGGGCCGCGCAGCGTCTGCTCGATGCACCACTCATATTCCTCCTCGGTCTCGCCCTTCCAGGCGAAGACCGGGATGCCGGATGCTGCAATCGCGGAAGCAGCGTGATCCTGGGTCGAGAAGATGTTGCAGGAGGACCAGCGCACGGTGGCGCCCAGCGCCACCAGCGTCTCGATCAGCACGGCGGTCTGAATGGTCATGTGCAGGCAGCCGACGATGCGCGCACCGGTCAGCGGCTTGTCCTTGCCGAACTCGGCCCGGAGCGCCATCAGGCCCGGCATCTCGGTCTCGGCAATAGCGATTTCCTTGCGGCCCCAACCCGCAAGGGTGATGTCGGCGACCTTGTAATCCTGTCCCTCGGCCATAGTGCGCTCCAGATATAACGATATAAAGCTGTCTTTATATCGTTGGCGAAGCCCGCGCAACGCGTTTCTAAGACGGACAGAAAAATCGGCGGATCAGGCGGCGTGCGGGATCAGGAGTTCCGTGAGATCGAGGGTGTGGTCGTGGAGTGCCTCGAGCGATCGGCGATGGCCGATGCTGACGATCCCGGCATTGGGGAGCTCTCTTGCGATCATCGAATAGAGTGCCGTCTCCTGCGCTTCCTCGAGCGCCGAGGTCGCCTCGTCGAGGAACAGCCAATCCGGCTTGGCCAGGAGGGCGCGGGCGAATGCCAGGCGCTGCTGCTCACCGGGTGACAGGATCTGGCCCCAATGTGCTTGTTCGTCGAGCCTGCGGCCGAGGGGGGCGAGCCCGGCTGCGGCGAGGGCGTTGCGAGCGTCGGAATCGCGTGCCCAATCCGGCGCACGCGGAAACCAGACGGCCTCGCGCAAGGAGCCGATCGGCATATAGGGGCGCTGCGGCAGGAACAGGGGCGTGGTTTCCGGCGGCACCTCGATCCGTCCTTCGGCAAAGGGCCAAAGGCCGGCGATGGCCCGGAAGAGGGTGCTCTTGCCAGTGCCGGACGGCCCTTTGATCAGCAGCCTCTCGCCGCGGCCGAGGCGCAGCGAGATCGGGCCGAGGAGCGGCCTGCCGTCAGGAAGGGTCAGCCGAAGCTGATCGAGAATGATCGCATCGCTCCTGCCGGCCGGCGGTGTCACGAGCCGGGCGGGTGCTGCGGCTGTCTGGCGGTCGAGCTCGTCCGAGAAATCGCTTAGGCGGTCGAGATTGGCGCGCCAGTTGGCGAAGCTCGTGTAATTGTCCATGAACCAGGACAGCGCGGTGTTCACCTGGCCGAAGGCACCGGCGATCTGCATCAGCGCGCCCAGCTCGATGGCGCCGGAGAAGTAGCGTGGTGCGCCGACCACGAGCGGGAAGAAGGCGGCGAGCTGCCCGACCATGACATCGAAGGTGAGGTAGCCGGTGTTCCACCGGATCAGCTGCAGGAAGTTCTGATAAAGCGCCGCGAAACGCGCGCGCAGCGAGCGCTGCTCCTCGGCCTCGCCGCGATAGAGTGCGATCTGCTCGGCTTCCTCGCGCAGGCGGACGAGGCCGAAGCGGAAATCGGCTTCGACGCCCTGCTGCCGATTGCCGAGCCGGATCAGCGGCCGGCCGATCACATGCGCCAGCACCGAGCCGATGCCGGCATAGAGGATCGCCGCCCACAGCATATAGCCCGGGATGGTGACGCTGATGCCCGCGACCGGGATAGAGATGCTGCCCGAGAGGTGCCACAGGATCACGGCGAATGTCGCGAGCGAGACGAGCGAGCTCAGCAACCCGAGCCCGAGACTCAGGCTTTGCGAGATGAAGGTTCGGATATCCTCGGCGATGCGCTGGTCGGGATTGTCGACCCGGCCCGAGAACCGCATCCGATAGAAGGCCTTGCCCGCGAGCCAGCGCGAGAGGAGCCGGTCGGTCAGCCAGCGGCGCCAGCGCAGCTGCAGCGTCTGATCGAGGAAGTAGCGTAGAAGCGCCACCGCGACATAGAGCAGGATCAGCAGAAGAATCGTGCCGAGCGCCTGATAGAAGCCCGATTCGCGCCGTTCCTGCAGCGCGTTGAACAGGGTCCCGTTCGCCCGGTTCAACAGCACGTTTACATAGACGATGCCGAAATTGAGGCCGACGCAGGCGATAAGGAGCGCCCGGGCGGACCAGCGCTCCTCGCCCTGCCAATAGGCCTTGGCGAGAGGCCAGAATTTCCGCCCGAGCGTTCTGAGCCTGAGCATGGCTTAAAGTCTCGTCAGGCTCGCTTGCCCCGATCAGGCGTTGGGCTTGGCGGCCGGCTCGATCTGGCCGGCGGGCGTCACCATCAGCGCCTGAAAGTCGCCAGTGCTCTTCTTGGCATCGGCCATGACATTCGTGCCGCTCGAATGGACGTTCTTCATCGAGACATAGCCCGCGGCTTCGAGATCATTGAGTGCGGCTGTTTCCCGATCCGCCTTGGCGTCGCGTGCTTCGCGCTTGGCCGCAGTGGGGTTCGGCTTCATCAGCTGGCTGTGAGTGGCCGCGGCTGGAGCCGGAGTCGGGCTCTGAGCCGGGACCGCAGCGAAGGCAGCACTTGAGGCGCCCATCAGGATGGCAGTCGTCACGAGAGCGAATTTGCGCAGCATGAGTCTCTCCTTTCATGGTTTCGAGAGAATCGGGTGAGAGAACCGGGCGATCCCGGCCTCGTCCGGTAGCTGGGAAGCGAAAACGGCGAGAAATCGGCGGCCGGGTTAAATCTCTTTCATAGCGCTGCGGCGGAATGTCAGCCGTTGCGGCTGTAGGGGCGGCCGGCTCGAAAATTGCCCCGTTGCCGACGGCAGCCACCGCCTTTATGGTCCGCGCTCTTCGAGATGAGGGAGATGACGAAGCATGGCCGAGATCCACAAGATCGGCGAAGCGGGCGGCCGTCCGGAGCCGCGCCCGGCAGATGTCGGCGGGATCGCCGCCGATCAGCTGCGCTCGATCGTCGAGCGCATCGAGCGACTCGAGGAAGAGAAGAAGGCGCTCGCCGAGGACATCAAGGATGTCTATGCCGAGGCCAAGGGCAACGGCTTCGACACCAAGATCATCCGCAAGATCATCAGCCGGCGGAAACGCGACCAGGCCGAGCTCGACGAGGAAGACACGATGCTGGAGGTCTATCTGCGGGCACTCGGGATGCTGCCGGCCGAGGGCTGAGCCCTGGGGGCCCGGATCAGGGCTGTTTCAGCCCTAAATCCCATGCCGACAAGTGACTTGCTCGGGCGGCGAGCGGCCGTTAGGCTGGCTTGCCGCCTTTGTCACGGTGACAAACTGGAGCGTCCCCGGCATCCATGGAATATTTTCTCCAGCAGCTGATCAACGGCCTGACGCTCGGCGCCATCTACGGCCTGATCGCGATCGGCTACACCATGGTTTACGGCATCGTCGGCATGATCAATTTCGCCCATGGCGAAGTGTTCATGATCAGCGCCTTCATCGGCCTCATCAGCTTTCTGCTGCTGCAATCGACCGGCATCGGCTCGACCGTCGGCGCCGTTCTGATCGTGCTCGTTATCAGCATGTTCTTCACCGCCATCTATGGCTGGGCGATCGAGCGGATCGCCTATCGGCCGCTGCGCGGCTCCTTCAAGCTGGCGCCGCTCATCAGTGCCATCGGCATGTCGATCTTCCTGCAGAATTATGTGCAGCTGTTCCAGGAGGCGCGGTCGAAATCGCTGCAGCCGATTCTCCATGGCGGCATTCAGCTGAGTGATCCCGCGTCGGGCTTCGGTGTCCGGCTCGAATATCTTCAGATCGTCATCATCGTGACGACCGTGGTGCTGATGGCGGGCTTCACCTTCATCATTCACCGCACGCCCTTGGGCAGAGCACAGCGCGCCTGCGAGCAGGATCAGCTGATGGCGTCGCTCGTCGGCGTCAATGTCGACCGCACCATCTCGCTCACCTTCGTCATGGGGGCGGCCCTCGCCGCTGTCGCGGGCGTCATGTTCCTCTTGAAATATGGCGTCATCGATTTCTTCATCGGCTTTCTCGCCGGGGTGAAGGCCTTTACCGCGGCCGTGCTGGGCGGCATCGGCTCGCTGCCGGGCGCCATGCTGGGCGGCGTGCTGATCGGCCTCATCGAGGCCTTCTGGTCGGCCTATTTCTCGATCGAATATCGCGATGTCGCGGTCTTCGCGATCCTCGTCATCGTGCTGATCTTCCGGCCGACCGGGCTCCTCGGCCGGCCCGAGATCGAGAAGGTCTGATGGCGGCCGCGGCCGAGACAGTCGAGGTCGGCGCGCTGCGCCGTCTGGATGTGCGCGAAATTCTCCTCGACGGCCTGGCCGCCGCGATTATCGCGGGCCTGCTTGCCTTGCCGATCATCGGCCTGCAGACGGTCGGTGCCAGCGGTGCGATCGTCATCAACAAGCGCTTCGATGAGGTCGCGCTGGCGATGGCGGCCGTCTTCCTCGTGCGGGTTGGTTTCCGAACGCTGCGCGCGCTCGGCGCGGGACAAGGGATCGCCAAGGCCCTGGAGCCGGTCGGCGCGGCACTGGCCCGCTCCAGCCAGTACATTGCCTACGCGGCATTGGCCGCCGCGGTCGTGATGCCGTTCGTCACCAACAATTACTATGTCGATCAAGGCATCAACGTGCTGATCTACGTGATGCTCGGCTGGGGCCTCAATATCGTGGTCGGCCTGGCCGGGCTGCTCGATTTGGGATATGTCGCCTTCTATGCCGTCGGCGCCTATACGGTGGGGCTGCTCTCGACCAATTTCGGCTTCGGCTTCTGGGCCTGTCTGCCGCTGGCCGGCCTGTTCGCGGCCGCGTTCGGCGTGACGCTGGGCTTTCCCGTGCTGCGCTTGCGCGGGGACTATCTCGCGATCGTGACGCTGGGCTTCGGCGAGATCATCCGCGTCGTGCTCTTGAACTGGGCCTCCGTGACGCAAGGACCGAACGGCATCGGCGGCATTCCGCGCCCGAGCTTCTTCGGCCTTGAATTCGCGCGCGCGTCGGCGACCGGCGGGACTACTTTCGCCGATTTCTTCGGTCTCGACTATTCGCCGCTGCAGCGCCAGATCTTCCTCTATTTCGTGATCATGGCGCTGGCGCTCATGACCAATCTCTTCACGCTGCGCATGCGCCGGCTGCCCGTCGGCCGGGCGTGGGAGGCGCTGCGCGAGGACGAGATCGCCTGCCGGGCGCTCGGCATCAACGCCACCAATGTCAAGCTGTCGGCCTTCGGCATCGGCGCCATGTTCGCGGGCTTCGCCGGATCCTTCTTCGCCACGCGCCAGGGCTTCATCAGCCCGGAAAGCTTCAATTTCACGGAATCGGCGACGATCCTGGCCATCGTGGTGCTGGGCGGCATGGGCAGCCAGATGGGCGTCGTGCTCGCGGCCTTGGTCCTGGTCGTGCTGCCGGAATTCTTCCGCGAATTCGCCCAATACCGGATGCTCTTCTTCGGCGCTGCCATGGTCGCCATCATGGTGTTCCGGCCGCGCGGCCTGCTCGCCCATCGCCGGCCTTCGATCTTCCTCGGTCCGCGCGCATGACGGCGCCGCTTCTCACCGTCGAGCACCTGACGATGCGCTTCGGCGGCCTCGTCGCGATCGACGATGTCGGTTTCACGGCCAATGCCGGGGAGATCACCGCGATCATCGGTCCGAACGGAGCCGGCAAGACCACGGTCTTCAACTGCCTGACCGGCTTTTACAAGCCAAGCGTCGGGCGGCTGACGGTGCGCGGGCCCAAGGGCGAGCATCTGCTCGAGCAGATGGAGGGGTTCCGCATCGCCCGCGAGGCCGGTGTGGCGCGCACCTTCCAGAATATCCGGCTTTTCGCCGGCATGACCGTGCTCGAGAATCTGCTGGTGGCGCAACATAACTACCTGATGGCGGCGTCCTTCTTCTCCCTCGCCGGCCTCTTGGGACTCGGGCGCTATCGCCGGGCCGAGGCCGAGGCGGTCGAACTTGCCCGGGCCTGGCTCGACCGGCTGGAGCTCACCGACGAGGCCGATGATCCGGCCGGCAGCCTGCCTTATGGCGACCAGCGCCGGCTCGAGATCGGGCGGGCCATGTGCACGGGCCCGAACCTCCTTTGCCTCGACGAGCCGGCGGCCGGGCTCAATCCGCGCGAATCGGCTGAGCTCAACGAGCTCCTGCTGCGCATCCGGGAAGAGCAGGGCATCGGCATCCTGCTGATCGAGCATGATATGAGCGTGGTCATGAAGATCTCGGACCACATCGTGGTGCTCGATTACGGCCGCAAGATCGCCGATGCCGAGCCGGAAGCGATCCGCAACGATCCCGCCGTGATCAAAGCCTATCTGGGCGAGCCGGACGAGGAAGAGCTGCCGCCCGAAGTGGCCTCCGATATCGGGCTCAGCGCATGACGAGGCCGCTGCTCGAGGTCGCAGAGCTCCACAGCGCCTATGGCCGGATCGAGGCGCTGAAGGGCGTCAGCCTCACGGTCGACGAGGGCGAGATCGTGGCGCTGATCGGTGCCAACGGGGCCGGCAAATCGACGCTGCTCATGACCATCTGCGGGCGGCCCCGGGCGAAGGAGGGCGCCATCTTTTTCGATGGCGTCGACATCACTCGGGAAGAGACCTTCGGCATCGTCCGGCGCGGCGTGGCGCATGCGCCGGAAGGTAGGCGGATCTTCGCCCGCATGACCGTGCTCGAGAATCTGCAGATGGGCGCCACGATCGCGGACCCCCAGCATTTCGAGGCGGATCTGGAGCGGGTCTTCGCCCTCTTTCCGATCCTGCGGCAGCGCCGCACCCAGCGCGCCGGCACCATGTCGGGCGGCGAGCAGCAGATGCTGGCGATCGGCCGGGCGCTGATGAGCCGACCCCGGCTGCTGCTGCTCGACGAGCCGTCGCTGGGATTGGCGCCGCTCGTGGTGAAGCGCATCTTCGAGGTGATCCGCGAGATCAATGAAGAGCAGAAGGTGACCGTGTTCCTGGTCGAGCAGAACGCCTATCACGCGCTCCAGCTGGCCCATCGCGCCTATGTCATGCAGACCGGCCTCATCACCAAAAGCGGCACCGGAAAGGCGCTGCTCGATGACCGCGACGTGCGGGCGGCCTATCTCGAAGGCGGCCACTGATGACGCCGGATGGCATCTTCGGCACCACGCTGCCGGTGCTGATCGGGCTCACCATCATCATCTTCGGCGGCGCCGCCTGGATGACGGGCCAGGCACTGGGGGCGACCTGGCGGCCGCTCTGGCATCTCGTCCCTTATTCTCTGCTGTTGGCGCTCGGCGACCGTTTCTTCGATTGGGCGCTGTTTCAGGGCGGGTTGCTATCGCCGGGCGGCTATCTTCTCGGTATGGTGATCATCTTCGCCTTCGGTGCCGCCTCATACCGTGTGACGCGGGCGCGCCGGATGGTGATGCAATATCCCTGGCTCTATGAGCGTGCCGGTCCGTTCGGCTGGCGGTCGCGAAGCTAGGCGAGGTCGAGAGGGAAGATCTGCGGGGGCAATTTCGGGAGGGACAAAGATGCGAACATCCATGGTGTCACTGGCGGCACTCGGCCTCCTGGCGATCAGCGCCGGGGCCCGCGCCGATATTCTGATCGGCGTGGCCGGGCCGATCACCGGCTCAAATGCCGCCTTCGGCGAGCAGTTCAAACGGGGTACCGAAAAAGCGGTGGCCGATATCAACGCCAAGGGCGGTGTCAACGGCCAGAAGCTCGTGATGGCGCCGATCGGCGACGACGCCTGCGACGCCAAGCAGGCGGTCGCGGTCGCCAATAAGCTCGCTTCCGAAAACGTCGTGTTCGTCGCCGGGCATTTCTGCTCGAGCTCGTCGATCCCGGCTTCGGCCGTCTATGCCGAGGCAGGCATTCTGCAGATCTCGCCGGCCTCGACCAATCCGGCGCTGACCGAGGAAGCCGCCAAGAAGGGCTGGACCAACGTGTTCCGCACCTGCGGCCGTGACGATGTTCAAGGCAAGGTCGCGGGCGAGTATCTGGCCCAGCATTACAAGGGCAAGGCGGTTGCGGTCGTCGACGACAAATCGACCTACGGCAAGGGCCTCGCCGACGAGACGCGCAAGGCGATGAACGCCGCCGGCCTCAAGGAAGCGGTCGATGAAGAGATCACGGCCGGCGACAAGGATTTCTCGGCCCTCATCAGCAAGCTGAAGCAGGCCAATGTCGCCGTCATCTATTTCGGCGGCTATCAGGTCGAGGCCGGCCTCATCGTCCGCCAGGCGCATGAGCAGGGGCTCAATGCTCTGCTGATGGGCGGCGACTCTCTGCCGACCCAGGAATTCTGGCAGATCACCGGGCCGGCCGGCGAAGGCACGCTCTTCACCTTCGGGCCGGACATGGAGAAGAACCCCGCTGCCAAGCAGGTCGTCGAAGAGTTCAAGAAGGATGGCTACGAGCCGGAAGGTTACACGCTCTACAGCTACGCCGCCATCCAGGTCTTCGCCCAGGCCGCCGCGAAGGCCAAATCGACCAAGCTCGCCGACCTGGTTAAGGCCATGCACGACACGACCTTCCAGACCGTCATCGGCCCGCTCAAATATGACGCCAAGGGCGACATCACCGAGGGCGGGTTCGTGCTCTGGAAGTGGGACAAAGAAGGCAAGTTCAACGAGCTGCCGACCGGCTGATCAAGAGCGGGATGGCCTTGGGTTGATCCAACGCAAGGCGATCCCGCTCTAATCTTTTGATCCACGTCGAAAGCCCGGCGGCGCTGACAGCGCCGCCGGGCTTTGTCGATTAGCTTCAACAAGCAGGCACAAACAAATCTAGGCCGGTCCAGCTGGACCGGCCTAAAATATAACAACCGATTGTACGGTTACTTCTTGCCGGCAGCGCGCCGCCCGGAAGTGTGGCTGGTGCCACGGCCGAGGCCGATTTGCTTGGCAAAGGCCGAACGCTGCTCGGCATAGTTGGGGGCCACCATCGGATAATCTGGCGGCAGGTTCCATTTCGCCCGATATTCGTCCGGCGTCATATTGTAGGTCGAGCGAAGATGCCGCTTCAGCATCTTCAACTTCTTGCCGTCCTCAAGGCAGACCAGGTAATCGGGCGTGATCGATCGCTTGATCGGCACCGCGGGTCTGGCTGGTTCGACCTTGGGTTCGGGGGGCCGCCCGCCGATTCCTTTAAGTGAAGTGTAGACCGCATTTATCAGATCGGCCAGCTGGGCAGTCGGCACGCTATTGTTGCTGACATAGGCGGCGACCACATCCGCAGTCATCCGCATAACCCCGTCATCCGTAGGTTTCTCCATGTTCTTCAATGTCCCGGCCAAAAATTTCTTACCACTATATCATTTTTGCAGAGCGATTTATTGTTGTCAACAACGTACGCGAATAGCTTTCAACTGATGTAAGCGCTTAACGCTAGTTGCTGATTCGTGCGGCCGAATGCCGCTCACGACTATGAAAAAAAATGACAGAATTGACCAGCGGCGCTTCACAAGAGCCGAGGCGAGCGCCCTGAATTGAACAAGGTTAAAAAGCTGAGTCTGACCTGATTCTCCAGATTCGCCGACACTGATTCTCGCAAAGCCGCTCGTTCCATTCACGAAATCATGGAACTTCAAGGTGATAAATCGCACTGGCGGAGAAGGTGCCAGAATGCGCGCCGTGCGTCGCCTGCTCTGCCGGTAGCGCTATGCTATCGTGACATGCCAAGATGTGGTATTCGACCCTCCCAGGTCGAGCCAGGTCGGGCTGCGACCGCAATAGGAACGCCTGCCGCTATGACCACCAGCATACCAGGTCGCCCTGCCGACTTCTTCGCGGCGCCGCTGGCCGAAGCCGATCCGGCACTCTATGCCGGCATTGCCGACGAGCTGAAGCGCCAGCAAAGCCAGATCGAGCTGATCGCGTCCGAAAATATCGTGTCGCGCGCCGTGCTCGAGGCGCAGGGCTCGGTGCTGACGAACAAATATGCCGAGGGCTATCCCGGACGCCGCTATTATGGCGGCTGCGAGTTCGTCGATGTCGCCGAGACGCTGGCGATCGATCGTGCCAAGCAGCTGTTCGGCTGCCGATTCGCCAATGTGCAGCCCCATTCGGGCGCTCAGGCCAATCAGTCCGTCTTCATGGCGCTCCTGCAGCCGGGCGACACCTTCCTCGGCCTGTCGCTGGCGGCCGGGGGCCATCTCACCCATGGCGCGCCCGCCAATCAGTCGGGCAAATGGTTCAAGCCCGTGGCCTACACTGTCCAGCGCGACACCCATCTCATCGACTATGACGAGGTCGAGGCGCTGGCCAAGGAGCATCGGCCGAAGCTCATCATCGCCGGCGGCTCGGCCTATCCGCGCGTGATCGATTTCGCCCGCTTCCGCGCCATCGCCGACGAGGTGGGCGCCTATCTCATGGTCGATATGGCTCATTTCGCCGGCCTCGCCGCGGCCGGCGCCTATCCGAGCCCGGTCCCGCATGCCCATGTCGTGACGACGACCACGCACAAGACGCTGCGTGGCCCGCGCGGCGGCATGGTGCTGTCGAATGACGAGGATCTGGGCAAGAAGATCAATTCCGCGGTTTTCCCCGGCCTTCAGGGCGGACCGCTCATGCATGTCATCGCGGCCAAGGCGGTCGCCTTCGGCGAGGCGTTGCAGCCGAGCTTCAAGACCTACGCGCACAATGTCGTCGAGAATGCCCGGATCCTGGCGCAGGTGCTGGTCGAGCGCGGCCTCGCCATCGTCTCGGGCGGCACCGACAGCCATCTGATGCTGGTCGATCTCAGGCCCAAGGGGCTGACCGGCCGGGACGCCGAGGCGAGCCTCGAGCGCGCGGCCATGACCTGCAACAAGAACGGCATTCCGTTCGATCCCGAAAAGCCGACCATCACCTCCGGCATCCGGCTCGGCACGCCTGCCGGGACCACGCGCGGCTTCGGGCCGGAGGAATGGCGCGTCATCGGCGGCCTCATCGGCGATGTGCTCGACGGGCTCGCCGTTCATCGCGACGGCAATGAAGCTGCCGAATCACGCGCGCGGCAGCGCGTGGCCGAGCTCTGCGACCGCTTCCCCATATATCCCGCCGCCTGAGGTCTCTGAGCGATGCGCTGTCCCTTTTGTGGTTTCGAGGATACCCAGGTCAAGGATTCGCGCCCGACCGACGATCGCTCTGCGATCCGTCGCCGCCGCTTCTGCACCAATTGCGCGGCGCGCTTCACCACTTTCGAGCGGGTGCAGCTGCGCGAGCTGACGGTCGTGAAGAAGGATGCCGGTCGCGAGCCGTTCGATCGCGAGAAGCTCGCGCGCTCGATCTATATCGCGGTGCGCAAGCGGCCGATCGAGCCCGAGCGGATCGAGCGCGTGATCAACTCGATCGTGCGCCAACTCGAAAGCTCGGGCGAATCCGATGTGACCACCGATCAGATCGGCTCGCTGGTGATGGAGGCGCTGGCGACGCTCGACCAGGTCGCCTATGTCCGCTTCGCCAGCGTCTATCGCGATTTCCGCGAAGCCAAGGATTTCGGCGAGTTCATCGGCCGGATCTCCCATGAGGAAGAGCACTAAGGCCATGAACGACGCTGCCCATATGAGGGCGGCGCTGGCACTGGCCGAGCGCGGCCTCGGCGGTGTGGCACCGAATCCATCGGTCGGTTGCGTGATCGTCCGCGAAGGGGTCGTCGTCGGCCGTGGCTGGACCCAGCCGGGCGGCCGCCCGCATGCCGAGACCGAGGCGCTTGCGCGCGCCGGTGCGGCCGCGAATGGGGCCACGGCCTATGTCACGCTCGAGCCGTGCGCCCATCTCGGCCACACGCCGCCTTGCGCCGAGGCGCTCATCGCCGCCGGCATCGCGCGCTGCGTCGTGGCCATCGAGGATCCCGATCCACGCGTCTCGGGCCGGGGGCTCGAGATGTTGCGCGCGGCTGGCATCGCGGTCGAGACCGGGCTCTTGTCCGATGAGGCGGCCTCGCTCAATGCCGGGTTCCTGAAGCGCATTCTTGCCGGGCGCCCGCTCGTCACGCTCAAGCTCGCCACCAGCCTCGACGGAAGGATTGCCACCCGTTCGGGCGACAGCCGCTGGATCACGGGCCCCGAGGCGCGGCGGCTCGGTCACCTACTGCGCCATCGCCACGATGCGGTGATGGTCGGCAGCGGCACGTCGCTCGCCGACGATCCCGAGCTTACCGTGCGCCTGCCTGGGCTCGAAGTGCCTCAGCCTTTGCGCAT
>CAVXLN010000030.1:0-290176 GCA_963762435.1 uncultured Alphaproteobacteria bacterium
GCTTGATCTCCAACCACCGTCGCATGCAGCGACAAACCCCAACAACCCAGGCAACACTTCACTCCCGGTTCACACATCCCAATGACACCCAAACCAAAGGGGCATTGGACGACCTGGTGGCTATAGCGAGGGGCAATACACCCGATCCCTTCCCGAACTCGGCCGTGAAAACCCTCAGCGCCAATGGTACTGCGTCTCAAGACGCGGGAGAGTAGGTCGCCGCCAGGCCTTCCAATGCCCCCTTCTTTTGTACCCTAACATCACGCGGGGTGGAGCAGCCCGGTAGCTCGTCAGGCTCATAACCTGAAGGCCGCAGGTTCAAATCCTGCCCCCGCAACCAGAAATTGGCCCGTCAACTCAATGAGTTGACGGGCTTTTTGATTCCCGAACCCTCGGCCCCAAAATCGCCTCCGGAATCAAACCGGAATCACTCGAGAGCAAATTATGGCGCGCTCCAGCGTAGGCGGTCTTACCTACGGAGATCATCATCGGTGAGGCAGCCAGATATGGACCGACCGTCCTGGCCATCGACGATGACTGCCGAGAGGAACTCATTTTCGAACCTCTGCCGTCCCCACGACGCGAAGCCGCGAAACAACGTTCAAGGTTGAGGTTAGAGTCTGTCTGATTTAGATTGAAGCATATCCGGCATGGCTGAGATATCGTGCGCATTCCTCTGGTGAGAACTGGTCGAGAAGCTGGCCGACGCGTCGCCATGTGGCTTCGATGGATCGCTCATCCGCCTTGCGGAGCAGAGTCTTGAGCTTGGCGAAGACCTGCTCGATCGGGTTGAGGTCTGGGCTGTAGGGCGGCAAGAACAGGAGATGGGCTCCAACGGCGCGGATGGCGGCTCGAGCGGCTTTGCCCTTGTGGCTTCCCAAATTGTCGGCGATGACGACATGGCCACGCTGGAGTGTCGGAGCCAGATGCTGCTCGACCCAGGCCGTGAAGGCGCGGCCATTGATTGGTCCGTCGAGCACGAGGGGTGCGACGATCCCGTCGCAGCGCAGGCCCGCCAGAAAGGTCAGCGTCGTCCAGTGGCCGAACGGCACCTTGCTCAACAATGGCTGACCGCGCGGTGCCCAGCCGGTCAGACGGGTCATGTTGGTCTTGACCCAAGTCTCGTCGACAAACACCAGCCGCCCGGGATCAAGGCGGTGTTGGTGTGTCCGCCAGCGCCTCCGCAGCCTGGCCGTCCGGAGCCCATCCTGCTCGGCCGCCACCAGCGTTTTTTTTGACGCTGAGGCCGGACCGCCGCAGAAAGCGCCAGACCGTATCGGGGCAAACGACGGTGCCCCGCTCAGCCAGCTCGGCGGCCAGAGCCCGGATCGTCAGGTCGCTCTTTTCGGCCATCCGAGCCCGCACGAAGGCCGCCGCCTCGTCATCCAGGATGTAGCCTCGGTGGCCGCCCATCTGCCCAGGATCCAACCCGTGCCCAGCACGCCAGCGCTGACCAACACGGACCGCCGTCGCCACCGAAACACCAAACCGCTTCGCAACAGCCCGCGTCGTCTCACCCGCGCGCAGCGCCCAAGCGATCCGTTGCCGAAGATCCATCGATAGGGGACGTGCCATGGCAGCCGGCCTCCAGACCCAGCTGACAGTTTGAATCACATCTCCGACTACATGAGAATCCCCTATCGCGATTCCGCCTAAATCAGACAGACCCTAGCTTACCGCGGCGGAAATCCCGAAATTGTCAAGACCGAGGTGCTTCATCGCTTCTGCGCACATCCGGACGCCATCAAACGAGGGAACGATTTATTCGGACCCAATCTCCGTGTTCCGAGCGCCGAATGGACGGCTGGTTGGGAGATACTTATGGCGACGCTATTGTCCGAAGGACTGCTTGAGGACGTTGATGCCAAATCGGAGCTGTTGCCGGTCGAGTTCAGCCCCGGACAGTTTCACGTGTCGAGGGATCGCCAGAAGGAGAAGCCGAATCTCACACAAAAACAGCTTAATATATTGATCGTGGCCGCTGCAGCCGGCAATAAATTTGCGGCCGAAGATGCTTGGGAATACGTCCAAAAAGGTCGTGTCTCGAAGGATGAGACCAACTCATCCTGAACCTGCCGGCTCGAGCACGCGCTCGTTAGGGCGGTGTCCATCTAGTCGCCCGGGCGCGATCGCCAGTGCACTTGCGTTTCCGGCCGAGCAGGTGGCGCCTCTTCATCCCGATGTGATCTCCTTACCTCGCCGGCACGCTCGGGCGGGCCCGCGCAACGCCGTGCTCGACGAGGAATGCCGGGACCGTGTCGGCAAGTGCCTCCGAGACCTCGGGTGGCAGGGTGACGGCATTTTTCCAGCTGCCTGCGGGATCACTGTAGGCGGGCAGCCGAACCAGGGTTCGCTGGGCGCTGAGACTTGCCCTGACCCCGTGAATCGAGAAGGTGATGCCGGCAACGGTGAAATCGGCGTCGACGAGCACGACCGTCTCCCGACCTTGGTGAAGGCGAAGATTGCCGATGGAAAAGGTGACGGTTTCCGTTTCAGACGACGCCTTGGCCGCGCCAAGAGGTGGACCTGGAAACTATCGCACCCCGCATTCGCGGGGAGCAACCATGGCGCTCGGGCGTCCCTTGAAGATCTTATCAAACGACTCTTCAGGTCAGCCATTGCTCGCTCCTTGAGTTCTAGCTCGATCGTCCTAGAATGATCGGCGCCGGAGGCTTGGCAAACTATCGAGACTGATGGCCCGAAACGGATGATGGCATGGCGAGACCGCGCGGGTTCGACGAGGCGGCTGCGCTCGAAGCAGCAATGAATTGCTTTTGGGCACATGGTTTTAGGATGACCTCGATCCGTCGTCTCGCGACGGCGATGGGGGTCACGAGCGCGAGCCTCTACAACGCGTTCGGGGATAAACGCGCGCTCTATCGACGGGCGCTCGAGCATTATGTCGAGCGAAGCTTCGGTGACCGTGTCTACCGATTCGAAGGCCATTTGCCGCCGCGCGATGCGATCACTGCCTTCTTCAAGGAGATCGTCGAGCGGTCTCTCGCCGATAGCGAGCGCAAAGGCTGCATGCTGGTGAATTCCGCCGTCGAGCTCGACCTGTATGACGCCGAATCCCGGCGCGCGATCTCCGAGGTTCTGGAGCAGGTCGAAGCCTTCTTCGGCCGCTGCGTCGCAGCAGGTCAACGTGATCAAACGATCGCCTCCGTCCACTCGTCTAAGGATATCGCCCGGATGCTGCTGGGCATCTTGCTTGGGATCCGCGTCCTGGCACGATCCCGCCCCGAGCGCGATCTTTTAGAGGGGCTGGTGCGCCCCGTTTTCGACGTGCTGAGCGGCGCCGGGGTCCATCTCTAGCGTTATCCGCCGGCGGTATATTTTTGCAGCCGCTGAGAAATATCGGCGACCGTCGCATTCGGCGCGATCAAGCTTAACAGCAGACCGTCACGTCCCATCAGATACTGAAAATCGGAATGTTCGATGAGGTGATGGCCCTCGTGCCCGGCCGAAACCGCATGGACACGATAGGCGTGGGCCACTTGTCCAATCGACTCCGGCGTGCCGGTCAGGCCGATGATCGTGCCGCTAAACTGGCCCACGAAGCGCTTGAGGCGCTCCGGTGTGTCGCGGACCGGGTCGACAGTGATGAAAAGCGGCACAACGTTGGCGCTGACGGCCGGGCCGGCCATGGCAAGCGCATCCGATACCTTCTGCAGCTCAAGCGGGCAGATGTCGGGGCAATCCGTGTAGCCGAAGGTGATCAGCAGCAACTTCCCGCGAAACTCGGCGTCGGATCGGCTGTGGCCGTCCTGGTCGATCAGGGCGAACGGACCGCCCAGGCCCGGCAAGCCCGCAGGGGCGTGCCCGGCCGGTGCCCCTTCGTTGGCCGCGCCAGTCCCCAGCCCGACGGCGAACAAGAGGCCGACAAGGACGGTCACCGCGGCGGCCAGCAGGCGAGACCGCGTCATTCGTCGAGCCCGGTCTTGCCGCGTTTGAGGACGGCGCGCTTCACGGTCAGGTCGCTGCGATACCATTCCTCGGTCGTCTTGCCGGCCGGATCCGCATTGTGCTGTTTCGCCCAGTCGAGCGCGAACTGGCTGGTCTCGATCCAGTCGGCCGTGTCGCTCGACTTGAATCGCTGGATCATCAAGAGCGTCGAGCCATAGTTGGTGGTGGTCAGCCCGTCGGCCGTGATTTCCATGCCGCAATAGGCCTTCAAATCATGACCGAGGCCGGCGAAGATCGTGTTGCTCTTGGCCGCGACATAGAGCTTGCCCTCGGCCGTCAGGAGGCCGAGCGGCCGCTTGCCGCTGCCGCAATCGGCACTGCAATCATGGGCTAGCTCGCAGGTCAGGTCGACGATCTTGCCTTTGACAGTCAATAGCTGCTCGCCCGCGACGCCATAGCTGTCCGCGGCTCGGCCAGCAACGGCCACCAGCAAGCCGAGCGAGGCGATCCCGACCGCGACGATGAAGGAAGTGCGCATGATCAATCCCCGAACGGCACGATGCCGAAGTCTTTGTCGTTCTTCAGCACGATGCCGCCATTCTCGAGAACCTTGCGGACGACGAGATAGTTGACGCCGTCGCGCTCATAGGCGTCGGCATCGACGACGATCTGGTCGGTCTGGATGTCGATGAGCGTCGCATCGCCGACAGGATCGCGATCCTCCGCCTTCAGCAGGATATAAGCCTTGCCGTCGCTGCCCTGGATGCCGATCGGGACGCCGCCGACAGCGCACCAAATTGCGCATTGGTGATGCGCCGTTCCCGCGCCCACGCCCATGATTCCGCTGATCTGGCACCAGCTGTCGATGATCTCACCCGTCATCTTGACCCGGGTCGGGCCGCTGTCGGCATGCGCCTGGATCGGGGCAAAGCCTGACGACAGCGCCAGCCCGCCGGCCAAAACAAGCAACCGGAATCCTAATCGTGGCGGCGCCTTTGCCGGCAAGGCTGGTCTCATCGGGTTTCCTCCATCACCACTATAGGGCGGCCTCTTGCTTTCTAGTTCGACCAGGGATCGGACAAGTTACAGTCGCTGGAACAAATTCTCTTGCCGACGTTGCCCGGCCTTAAGCAGCGGGTGCCGTACTCCGTCGGGGGAGGTCATCAAGCGGCGCGAATGCCCGAGAGGAATCCGTCGACCCGTTCCCGGAGCCGGGCGGCGCGGGCCGCCAGATCGTCCGCGGTCCGAAGCACATCCGCCGAGACGGCGCGTGTCCGCTCGGCCTCTTGCGTGACCCCGCCGATCGCTTGCGAAACGGCGCCGGCCCCGGTGGCGGCCGACTGGACATTACGGGCGATGTCCCGGGTCGCAGTGCCTTGCTGGTCGACTGCCTCGGCTATGGCGGTGCTCGACTGGCTGATGCGTCCGATGATGGCGCCGATATCGGCGATGATCGCGACTGCTTCCCCGGTGGCGGTGCCGATGGACGTGATCTGCCGGGTTATGTCCTGTGTCGCCTGGGCGGTTTGATTCGCGAGTGACTTCACCTCATTCGCGACGACCGCAAATCCCTTGCCGGCTTCGCCGGCCCGGGCCGCCTCGATCGTGGCGTTCAGCGCCAGCAAGTTCGTCCTGGCCGCGATGTCATTGATGAGCGCGACGATCTCGCCGATGGACGCGGCCGCCGACGACAGTCCCTCGACCACATGGCTGCCGCGCTCGGCTTCCCGCACCGCGAGCTGCGAGATCTCGGCCGAGACGGCCATCTGCCGGCCGATTTCTCCGACCGAAGCCGTCAATTCCTCTGCTGCGGTCGCGACGGCTTCGACGTTGTCGCTGGCGGTCCCGGCCGAGGTCGCAACGACGCCAGCCTGCTGCGCCGTTGCGCCGGCTCGTCCCTGAAGATTGCCTGCGGTATTCCGGAGCGCGTCAGCGCTTTCCGACAGATGATGCAGCACACCGGCGATTTCGCCATCGAACGCCTGGATTTCCGTGTCGACCTGGATTTGCCGCCGTTCGCGGCTCGCCCGCTCGAGCGCCTGTTCCGATTCCAGCCGATCGCGCTCGAGGGCGGCAGCCCGTAAGATTTCGACCGTCCTGGCGATTCGACCCGTCTCGTCGGTGCGATCGAGTTCGGGTACAGTAATGGTCAAATTGCCGCCCGCCATGCTGTTGAGAGCATCGGTCAAAGCCCCGATCGGCCCGGTGATGGAACGCTGCGTCAGATAAGCGATCGTCCCCGCGAGCAGGAGCGCCGAGACCAGCAACACTTCCTGCAGCCGGACAAGCCAGCCCAGCGCGGCCGTAATGTCGTCGCCATCCGCGACGATCTTGTGGCCGGCCATATCGGCGATGCCGCCGGAACGAAAGCCTTTGTCGTCGGCCGGGCCGATCAGGGCGTCGAGAATGTGCTCGACCTGGGTCTGCGTATTCTTGATTCCGGTCGCCAGCGCCAGCGGATCCGCGTTCGGCGATGATCCTGCCTCGAGAAGAGTGTACTCGGACTTATAGATCGCATCGAATTCGCCCATCAGCGCCTTCCAGCGCGGGCGCTCGTCCGGCGCCAGGGCCTGGACGACGGCGTCGAGCGCATTGCCAGCTTCGACGATCTTATACCAATGGGCATCGAGCACTTCCTTCGCCCTCGGATCCCTCGTCAGCAGAGACCGATAAAGCGTCGCGAGCGATCCGTTGAACTGCATGGCCATCGCGAGGCTATGCTGCGCCGCCGGCAGGTCTTGGGCAACGATCGCGCGGGAACGTTGATCGGTCTCCTCGAGGGAGAGTGTCGAGAACAGCACGGAGACGGCGAGCAAACCGCAGACCGCGCCGAAGCCGATGAACAGTCGATTGCGGATTGAGAGACCCAGCATCCAAACCTCTGACCATAGGAAGAGCATTTGATCGGCTCGCGGCATCGCGCTTGCCGACGCCACCGGTGGCGTTGCGCCGACGCACGGTCAGAGTATTATAACGATCGATTTAAAATGAATGAAGGTAGCAGAAACTTGGGCTTACGGGGCGAAGCGCGTGATCGGGCCACGGTGCGACCATTCGCAAGGTTCCGAGACGAACTCCGTCACTCGATGCGGCGTCGATAGCAGATGAGGCTCGCCACCGCTGCGACAAGCGCAAAGACCGCAACCGGCGCCACAGAAGCAATTGCATGGCCGGCACACTAAAAACCAGTGTTAGGCTGGCGCGGTCGTGGGGCAGTTGCCGCAGTTCGGCCCAGGCAATCGCAATGATCCGGCGGAGCCGGCGTCGAACCGAGACCATCATTCCCCAGCGACCGGTCGCCTTTGATAGACGAGCGCGGCGTCGGTCAACCGCATCTCCGTCGACACCAGCTCCGCGTCGTACATCGCCACCAACGCGCGCAAGCTCGACAACGCATTGCGGTCGATTACAACGCGCAGACGGTCCAGTTCCGGCCGAGTGTCGATGACGCCTGCCAGCGAGTCCAGCAGCCCCTCGAGCAGTGGCGCGTCCGGCCCGTAGACCAGATAGGCCTCCGCAGGGGCCCGGCGCGCGACTTCGGCCGGACGCCCGCGAACGGCGATGCCGCCTTCATGAAACAACGAGATCGTGTCGCATCGAGCGGCCTCGGACAAATCGTGTGTATTGACGATCACCGCGCACCCGGCGGTAGTGAAGAGCTTGATCCGACGCCAGAGATCCTGGCTCGCCAGCGCATCGAGGCCGGCCGTCGGCTCGTCGAGCAGAATGAGGCGAGGCCGGTGGACGAGCGCGGCCGCTATTTGAAGTCGCCTTGCCCAGCCGCCGGACAATGTGCCCGCACGCTGCCCGACATGCGCCTCGAGGCCAAAGTTGTGGATCATCGTCTCGACTGCGGCCAACGGCGTGACCAAATCGTGAAGGCGGGCGCGGAAGAGCAAATTGTCCAGTACCGAAAGATCGGCATAGAGCGACAAACGTTGGGCGGCGTAGCCGACATGCTTGCGGATTTCGCGATAGCACGTTCCGATGTCGAAGCCGAGAACGTGCCCCTGCCCCTTATCGGGCGGCAGAATGCCGGCCAGCATCCGGAGCGTGGTCGTCTTGCCGGCACCGTTGGCGCCGAGAAAGCCGTGCACGGTTCCCGGCGGGAGCGCCACCGAGATCCCTGAGACCGCCGTCCGGCCGCGATAGTGCTTGGCCAATCCCTCGACGGCCACAAGGCAGTAACGGCTAAGCATGTTGGTACCGAAAGCCCCCGAACATGTACTTGGTCGCTTCGGCTCCGAGGGCAAGCACAGATTCGCCCGGCCTCAGACGCGTGCGCAACTCGGCGAGGGCGAGCCAGATTGCTGCCGAACCGGTGTTTCCAAGCCGGTCGGCATTGACCATGATGCGCTCGGGCGCCTCGCCTAGCTGCGCCGACAGCGGCCAGGCGATCAGGCCATTCGCTTGATGGCGGATGATGAAATCGACGCCGTCGACGGCGATCCCGAGCGCGGCCGCCGCCGCGGCGCCCTGCTCGAACAGCGCCGGTCCTTGATCGCGAATGGCGGAGAAATCATGGTCGAATTCAAGGATGCCCCGATCTAGCAACGGCCGGCCTGAGCCTGCCGCCGAGGCGAGGCCGGGTCGCCGGCCGCGGCCGATCTGACCGAAATAGACATGGTTCAAGAAGGCGCCGGGCTCGCCATCCTCCGCGCCGAGGATAATGGCGCCCGCGCCGTCGCCCATCTGGACTAGATTGACCAATTGGCCGGTCTCATCGACAGCCCGGAGTGGATCGAAAAGGACGGACCCGGTCTCCGACCCGACGATCGCAACCGGCCATCCGCTACCAGCCCTTGCGCTATTACCAAGGCATTCGCGAAGCCCGTGCAGGCTTGGCGTAATTCCAAATAAGGGCCATCGAATCCGAGGTGATCGGCGACGAAGGCGATATTGGGCGGGATCAACCGGTCCGGCGTTGCGGTGTGGCCGATCAGGTAGCGAAGATCATTCGGGCGCAGGCCGGACTGGGCGAGGGCCGCCTCCAGCGCCGCGGCAGCGAGCTCGGGATTGCTATGGCCGGGGCGTGGCGCCTCATGCCGCGCTGCGAAATCCCGGCAGACGTGCCGGCTGCGGATTCCGAGCTTCTCGGCGAAGGCCATGCCCTTGCGGGCGACGGCGATGCCGAAGCGGCGCTCGATCAGGGCAAGTAAAGCCGAGGTCTCGAGGGCGGGGCCCGGGAGGGCGGTCGCCATGGCCAGGACCTTCATACGGCGCTGCGCGCGGTTCGCGCTTGAGGGAAAGATCATGGTCCGATCTTCGGCACCTCGGGCCAATGCCGGTTGCCGGCCTCGATATTGCCGGCCTTATCGAGGGACCAGAGCGACTGAGCGAGATCGTTATTGTTGAGGTAGAGCTTGTGGTCGACGATGGTCCAATCGGTTGGGTCGATGTCGGCGATCCGGCTGTTAGCGATGGCCAAGGCGCAGTAGCCACCATATTGTGGTGCATAGGCTTCCGGTTCGGCCACGAAGCGATCGCGATTTTCGGTCGAGATGAAGCGGTAGTCGGCGCCATTCCAGCGATAGCCATATCGGGCGAGACCCTCCTCCGGTCTACCCTCGGCGAAGTACGCGACCGGATCGTAGCCCTTGACGGCCAAGCCGGCTTGGCTGTTGGTGGCCGGGATCGGTTCGGTTGGTAGGCCTGCGCAGGCACTCAGCAGGGCTGCCGGCAACAACGCCGGCAGCACGCGGAAACGGGACATGGCAGGGCTCCGTTCGCAAGACCCGGGCAAGGGTCAGTGCACCACATCCGTCTGTTGCGAGACGGCTGGCCACGCCGCTTCGGCCTTGTGGATATAGCCCGGAATATCCTGCTTCCAGGTCGCCTTTACCTTGGCATTGTAGTTCAGATAGAGCTTGCCCTCGACGATCGTGAAGGCGGCCGGATCGATATCGGCCTTATGGCCGACGGCGGTTCCGTAAGCGCAGAAGCCGCCGAACTGCGGCGCGTATTTCTGCGGCATAGCGGCGAAAAGGGCGCGATGTTCCTCGGAGGCGAACTCATAGGTAGCGCCTTCGTAATCGGCCTTATAGGCAGGAACGCCCTTGACCGGCTTGTTGTCGGTGAAATAGGCGACCGGGTCGTAGCCCTTGATCGCAACGCCGTCCTCGACATTGACTGAGCCGGCGAAGGCCGGGCTTGAAAGGGCGAGAAGGGCGAGTGCACTGAAGATCGGCTTCATCAAAAGCTCCTGGCAAGAGAACAGCGTGCGGCACGGGCGGATTGGTCCGTCGTGATTTTCACGCGCGGTCTCGACGAGGGGCTGTACTTCCCATCCCTTCGGCAGGGACCGCTACACTGGGTTCGGATCAATCCGCAAAACGTTACAGATCGGCCGACGGAAAGCGGCACATCGCGCTATTTGGTTCGGGCGGTTGGAAGGTCGGCTTTCGGCAAAGGGTAAAGGTCTCGGTTATCCCCGGGCCGGCTGCAGTCCAGCGGCGTTCGGAATCTGCCATTTCTCTTTTGGTGCTCTCGAGGCGACCGCGCCGAGGGTCGCTGCGCCGTCCTCATCGTAGGTCTTCGGTTGCCAGCGCTGCAAAGACAAAGGCTTCGATCATGGCGGGCGTGGCGGATCCTGCGAGATCACCACCGGGTGACGTGCGGGAGCGTCAGCCGCGCAAATAACGTTACCGTCCCACAGCCCAACGAGTACCAGACGGCCACATAGAGCGGGTCGTCGATCGGACAGGCGAACACGAACACGAACGCTCCCCAGGCTGCGGCGGCCAACCCCGCAATCCAGGCGGTTGCGCCGGAGTCCGTCGGCGCGCCGCGGCGCATCAGCACGCCAAGAGCGACGACCGCAGGCGTGGACAGCATGACCATCTCACAGAAGCATTGTATGCCGTTGCGCCAATCCAGGCGTGTCACGAGCGCTGAAAACCCGCCGCGCGACTCATCGAGAACCCAACCGACGGCAAGGCAGATGGTGACCAGGACAAGAACCCAGCGAATCCCTGGACGTGGCGATTTCAGCGGGTCGAACGAGACGACGGCAACTGTGCCGCTCACCAAGGCGATGAGGCCCATGCTGCTGAATTTCCACCAAAAAGCTGGCTCCTGCAGCGCCATCGGCATGTCGCTGCGCATCAGCCCAAATGCCAGGAAAAGCGTCAGCTCGAGCGCGCCGAACAGGGCGAGCGCGACGGCATCGGCCAGTGCGGTCCGCCTGGTCACCGGCTTCAGATCGGCGGTCAGACGATCGATAAGCGGCTCAATCCTCATCGATCTCGCTCCGCAGCAGAGAACTCATGCGTTTCAAGCCACGATGGATGTTGACCTTCACGAGCGCGGCCGACTGGCCGGTCACCTTGGCCGCCTCCTCGATGCTGAGCCCGTAAAGCTTGACGAGTTGAATCACCTGTGATTGTCCCGGCTTGAGCGTGCCGAGCAATCGTTCCAGAGATTGCGCACTCGTGACTGCCTCGCCATGGTCGGCGACCGCGACATCAACCTCCAAAACTTCTGTCTGTTTCGCGTTCATCGTTCGCAACATGTCGATCCATTTATGACGAGCGATCGCCGCAAGCCAGGCGACGAGAGGGCGATTTGGGTCGTAGGTGTTGCGTTTCTCATGAACAGCAATCAACGCTTCCTGAACGGCATCGTCGATGTGCCCGGGCGGCAGCCGGCGCGCATAATAGCGTCGCAGCCAGACGACGAGCTCCGTCAGCAGGTGACGATAGGCGGCGGCATCGCCATTCTGGGCGGCACCCATCAACGCGTCCCAAGCGCGATCCTTTCGCGGTCGCCCGCGCCCCATCAGTTGGGGCACCTTGGCCCTGAACGCCATCGGCAGCAAGGCCAGCCCGGCGTGATCCACGCTCCACTCCTTTCGCCTGTGTGAACCGGTTTCGGATGAGGATGCCGGTTGGTTACGGCGATGGCGGGCATTTCCGGTGCGGCTGATTTGCCCGCATGCTTCATCGAGCCTCGCCGTTCGAGCGGGCCGGGCAGGACGGCTGCTATATCCCCGTCCGGGCACGACCGCTCGGTCGCCGGCAGCCGCAAATGCCTTTGCGCGCAGCGGCCGATCGAGAATTGCGGCCGAGTCCTCTCCAGCCCATGGTTCGATCGCCTGATCGTCACCAACTTCGGCATCGAGCAAACCTCCTCAAGGCCTCATTCTGTAACGACTACACTAAAATATGAGGCCGCAACGGAACCGCGCGTCTCCCGTCGTCTCCGCTTGGTCAACCCCTGGACGCTGGCACGGAAGGGATTTGGAGGGCAGGTTTGCTGGAACGGCCGAGCGCTTCCGCGCGCCAATTCGGTCGTACCGCCCTGTTAGAGACTGTTTTGAAAATGCGCGACGGACACATTTTCGGTGCTGAAGCCAGCCTGCTCCCCCGCCCAGCCACCCCCGTCAGTATCATGGCATGGGTGGCCGGGCGGGGGAGCGGGCCGGTGCAGCGCATTTTCAAAACAGTCTCTTACGAAGCCATGATCGAAGAACGGGCCCTGCCTGGATCGAACCGCTCGAGCGGGTCGCGATCAGATGGAACCATCTGATCGCGTGAATCGGTCTCTAGCCAATACTCAAAACTGTTGCTCGGAGCTGAGGCGGCAAGGTTACTTCAAGCAGACGCAGCCCGGGCTCGCAGGATTTGAAACGATAGGGGTGACCGGCCGGTATCGTTACAGCATCGCCGGCCGTCAGAGAGTGGCGATCGCCGCACTCGAGCGTGAGCGATCCTTCGAGGACGAACTGAAAAAGAAGCTCGCCCTGGTGATCCAGCATCGGCGTCGAGGTGCCGTCGCCTGGCCGGATGACACCGGCGCCGGCCAACCCACCGGAGGCCGCCGCGATACCCGTATCGCGCCATTCGAAGCCTGCGACCCGCCAAGGCTGCCAGGCCGCCTCGGTCGCCACATGGCGATGGAAGCGCTGACCGCCGAAGATCCGTCCCGGATTGCTTTGGCCGTTCGGCAATACCAGCGAGGCATCGGCGTGGGTTTCATGCAGCGCGGGACAGCCGATCTCGATCACCTCCAGCCCGGCCGAACTGGCGAGCACGCGGTGTCGGATGCGCGGCGGCTGCAGCACGCAATCGCCCGCCTCGAGCCGGAAGGGCGGACCTTGATCCTCGTAGACCAGCTCGGCCCAGCCGGCGCGGCAATAGATCATCTGAAATCGGACTTCATGGAAATGTACATAATCCGGCACTGGTCCGGCCTGTGCGATGCGGATATGCGAAGCGATGAAGCGGCCGCCCTGCCTGCCCGAAATCAGGTCCCGATAGCCCATGCCGGCCCGTCCGTCGTGCCAGGGCTCGCCTGCGCGCGACAGCACAAAGGCTGGAATCAGAACCGGTGGACTCAACGGCGGATCGGCAAGTACCAGTTCGACACGAGTGCCGTTCGGCGCTTCGAACTGCCGGATGCCGGACATCACACGGTCCGGATCAGTGCAGGCCAGGCGAAGAAGTCCGACGGGGCCGGTACCGCCGCGCTCGAAGCGCAGCCTTGCTCCATGCCCGCTGACGACAGCCACCGACGGATCGTCGGCTGGGAAGATCGTCTCGAGTCCGAAGCCGAGCCGCTCGGTGAAGAAATTGACCGTCTCATCGAGATCCGTGCAGGGCAGCACGATCTCGGCAGCGCGAATCATCGAAGCAGGCACGGACATCGGCGGTATCCTTGGTCGATGGGAAAGCGAGATCGCCGACCGACGCGATACAGGGCGATCGAGCGTCCGGAAGCAGGCCGCCCCCGGCCACGACCCCGCACGATCGCGACCGCTCGATGGGCCCGCGCCGCGAACCTATTCGGCTCGGCGCTGATCCTCGAGCAGACGATTTAGGGCTGTCAACTGTAGCGCTCCTGTCGCCACGGATCACCCCGGCGATGATATCCGCGCGCCTCCCAATAGCCGGGCGCATCTCGATCGGTGAACCAGAGATGGCGCAGCCATTTCGCCGATTTCCAGAAATACAGCTGCGGCACCACGAGCCGAACCGGCCCCCCATGAGCGCGCGTCAGAGGCTGCCCGTCCCAATGCGTCGCGATCATGGCGCCGGGCGCCGCAAAATCTGCCAAGGGGATCGTCGTGCCGTAGCCGTCATAGCTGCGGACTCGAACGAACGCCGCTTCGGCGGTCGGGCCGACGATCCGAAGGAAATCCTTCGCGGCAAGACCTTGCCACCGATTATCGAAACGCGACCAGCTGGTCACGCAGTGGATGTCGGACACGCTCTCGCTAAGATGCTGACGATCGAGATCGTCCCATCCCCAATCGATCGAATTCTCGACGAGACCCCCTGCCGTCAGGCGCCAGCCGTTCGGACGCAGATTCGGCTGCGTGCCAAGATCAAGCACAGGCCAGTCGCGCACCAGCTCTTGGCCAGGCGGCAGCCGTCGACGCTCCGGCGGCGGATGAACCAGCAGCCGCCCCTCGCGAGCCCACTGCTCCTTTGCGCGCAAAAGCTTGCTTCGATCCATCTTGTCTACTGCTCCCACAATCCGGCCCGTGGATGTTCCCATCTCGAAGTCGGTCACATCGAGCCGATGTTGGCCGAATAACCTGGCTCTATCCAAAAGGGGCGGTCGGTGTGGCTGCCGTCGCCTGCGGCGACGTCAGGATGTCCGTCTCCGCGCGGCGGGGCGGCGCAGCCGACGAGAGCAATTGCCGTTATCGCCGACGCAATGAGGAGCATCGGCCGCCGCGGGTGGAGGCGAACTATCCTTCCAGCTTTCATGCCTGTTCTCGCTCGAGCCGGTCTTCGCACTGCGTTTCGCCGGTGAAGCGCATTAGGTTACGTCCTTTGCGACGGTGCGCCGAAGCGCGAGCCGCGCCGACACATGCGGCAGAATGTCGTAATGGGTCGCGAAGGCGATCTGGTTGCGGTCCTGCTCGCCCTGGATCAGCTGCTGCTGCGTGACATCGAAGAGCCAGACGGCTCGCGCCATGCGCAAGGTCCTGGGACTTCTTCCGCGAGAAATCGTCCGGCTTCGATTTTATTAGCGCGCATCGCAGCGAGGCCCGATGACGGCTTGGCGCTCAGGAGGTGCCGAAGGGTTTCCCCAGCTCGAACCGCTCGGTGCCGGGCGAGGCTTCCCTCCATCCCCCAGGCTTCGTGATCCCAATGCCCGCTTACCGTGGGTCGGATATCGGGCGCTTGCAAACCGGTGTTGCATTTTAGATTGAACGTACTAAAACCGCAAACTGCGACGCCCGAGGCTAGTGCCGCCGACTTGCGGCCGCCAAATTGCGTTGAATCGAGGATAAGCGCATGGGACTGCGAGAAGATCTGGATGCGTTCAAAGCCGAGTTTGCGCGCACCGCGCCGGCCGGAAGGCGCGCGCTTTACGAAGCCAAGATCGAAGAGCTGCGGAACCAATTCGATCCACGGACGGCGATCGGCATCGACGACCAGGCGCCGGATTTCGAGCTGCCGGACGCCCTGGGCCGTGTCGTCACCCTGAGCGATCTGCTTCTCGTTGGTTCCGCCGTGGTCGTCTTCTATCGCGGCGGCTGGTGCCCCTATTGCAACCTCCAACTCCGCGCCTATCAGGCGGTTCTGCCCGATATAACGGAGCTCGGCGCGCATCTCGTCGCGATCTCTCCTCAGTTGCCGGACGGCTCGCTCTCGACCGCCCAGGCGAATGAACTCACCTTCAAAGTCCTGAGCGACGTCGGCAACGAGGCCGCCCGCCGCTACGGGCTCGTCTGGGCGTTGCCCGAGGAACTGAGGGCAGCGCTTCGATCGAACGGCAAGGCCTTGCCCGCGATCAATGGCGACGAGAGCTGGGAATTGCCGATCCCGGCAACCTATGTCATCGCCGGCGACGGGCGGGTCGCACTCGCCGCCATCGACGCCGATTATCGGACGCGCCCGGGACCCGATGCGATCCTGACCGCGTTAAAATCCCTGCAATCGACATGATCGACGTTTGATTCCGACCGGAAGGGCCGTTTTGAGGCCGATCCGGGCGGAATGATAATCGCCGCCGCCGCCGGCATGAAGGAGACGCCATGATCCGCTTATATTTTCATCCTACACCGAACCCCGCCAAGGTCGCGCTCTTCCTCGAGGAAGCGAGCCTGCCTTACGAGGTTGTCCCGATCGATACCAGCAAGGGCGAGCAGCACGCGCCCGCGTTTCGGGCGATCAATCCGAACGGCAAGGTGCCGGCGATCGTGGACACGGACGGGCCGGGCGGCCGCGAGGCGCGCGCCTTCGATTCGACCGCCATCCTGATCTATCTCGCCGAGAAGACGGGCAAGTTTCTAGGGCGCGCCGAGGATCGTCCGGAACTGCTCTCCTGGCTGCTTTTCATCGCCTCGGGCCTCGGGCCGTTCTCCGGCCAGGCTGTGCATTTCCAGTTTGCGGCGCCCGAGGGGTTGGACTATGCCGTGAACCGGTACCGGCGGGAGGCCGAGCGGCATTACCAGGTGCTGAACGATCATCTCGAAGGCCGCACCTTTATCGTCGGCGACAACTACACGATCGCGGACATGTCGGCCTGGGGCTGGCTCGACCGTGCCGCGCGCGTGCGCAAGGGCGAGGCCGATCCCCTCGGCGCCTTCCCGAACCTGAAGCGGTTGCTCGAGACGGTCGAAGCCCGCCCGGCAGCCGCCCGGGCGCGCGCGGTCGGGCAGGATCATCCCTTCAAGAAGGTCAATGACGAGGAGACCAGACGCGCCCTCTTCCCATCCAACTATCCACCGGCCGCGTGAGGAGACGAGCTGTGAATTTGCAAGGCAAACGCGTTCTTATTACCGGCGGCTCGAGCGGCATCGGCCTCGCGCTGGCCCAGGTCATGCTCCACAAGGGCGCCAGGGTGGTGATCACGGGGCGACGGCCCGAGGCGCTGGCGGCGGCGATCGACACGCTCAAAGCTGCGGGCGACCAAGTGTGGAGCGTGGCCGCCGACGTTGGCAAGCCTGAGGGACGCGCGCTTACCATCGCCCGTGGCCTCGAGCTGCTGGGCGGCCTCGATATTCTCGTCAACAATGCCGGCGGCGTTCGCGCCGGCCGGCTGGAGGCCTCGTCCGAGGTCGAGATCGAGGCGATGATCGCGGTCGATCTGCTGGCGCCCATCCTGCTCGCGCGAGCGGCCCTGCCGGCGCTCCGGTCCAGCGGTGACGCCATGATCGTCAACGTCGCCTCTGGCATCGCGCTGGTCGGGGTGCCTTTCTATGCGACATATGCCGGGGTGAAGGCCGGCTTGGCGCGCTTCGGCGAAGCCTTGCGGCGCGAGCTGAAGGGGGAAGGCATTCATGTGCTGACCGCCTATCCCGGCGGTACCGACACGCCGATGATGAAATCCAACCGCGCCGGCCCGGAGCTGGGCTTTTCGCGCGAGCCGGCTTCGGCTGTTGCCGAAGCGATCGTCGAAGGCATCGAAAGCGGCGCCTTCGAGGTTGTCCGAGGCGGCGAGACGCGGGCCAAGATGATCGCCCTCAATCGCGACGACCCGGCCGCGATCGACGAGCGGTTTCTCGGCCTGAAGCCGGCGCTCGAGGAAGCCGTCAGGGATCATTCGGCACTGTGAAGGGTCGGGTACAATGATCGAGCTCTATTATTGGCCGACTCCCAACGGCCACAAGATCACGATGTTTCTGGAAGAGGCCGGGCTGGATTACACGATCCAGCCGGTCAACATCAGCGCCGGCGACCAGTTCAAGCCCGAATTCCTGGCCTTCTCGCCGAACAACCGCATGCCGGCCATCATCGACCGCGCGCCGGCGGATGGCGGCCCGCCGGTCAGCGTGTTCGAGTCCGGCGCGATCTTGCTCTACCTCGCAGAGAAGGCCGGCTGCTTCCTGCCGACCGATATGCGCGGCCGCAAGACCGTGACGGAGTGGCTGTTCTGGCAGGTAGGCGGTCTCGGGCCGATGGCGGGGCAAAACCATCATTTCGGGACCTATGCGCCGAAAAAGATCCCCTATGCCATCAGCCGCTATGTCAACGAGACCAATAGGCTCTATGGGGTAATGGATCGCCGCCTCGCCGACAGCCCCTTTCTTGGCGGCGAGGAATACAGCATCGCCGATATAGCGGCTTATCCGTGGGTCGTGCCATGGCAACGCCAGCAGCAGAATCTCGACGATTTCACCCACCTCCGCCGCTGGTTCGCCAGCATTGCCGCGCGCCCCGCCACGCGGCGCGCCTATGCCAAGGCCGAGCCGTTCTCGGCCCAGCCTGCCGTAACGGAGGAGGGCAAGAAGCTCCTGTTCGGTCAGACGGCGGCAAGCGTTGCCAAGCCTTAATCCCTTTGCCGGCGACCAGGACAGGCTCGCCGCGCTCGCGGAACGCCAATGGCGCGACTATCGTGCCCGGCGGCCGGGCACCTGCTTCGCCGATCCGGACCTCCTTCTAAGCTTGGGACAGGCCTACGCACTTCAACGCGCCGTCGCGGCGCTGCGCGTCGCGGCCGGCGACCGCATCGTCGGCTATAAGGTCGGCTGCACGGGACCTGGCACCGTCGCGCAATTCGGTATGGCGGGGCCGATCCGCGGCTATCTTTTTGACAGCGAGATTTGCAAGACCGGCTCAGTACTGGAGAGCGCTCGCTTCGCGCGGCCCGCGATTGAAGGCGAAATGGTCTTGCGCATCGGCGAGGACGGCGAGATTGCCGCGGCCTTCCCTGCCATCGAACTCCATCACTTCGTGTTTCGCGCACGGACCAAGAGCCTGGTCGAACTCGTCGCGAACAATGGGTTGAACGCTGGCATCGTCCTGCCTGCGGAGCGCTGGCTATCATCCGAAGCCGGGCTTGCGCCGGCCGCCCGGCTAGCCATCCACATTAACGACCGGTGCGTTGGGTCGGGCGATCCGTGGCCGCTGCCCGGCGGCCCGGCCGCGTCCGTCGACTGGCTGCGGTGCCATCTCCGCGAGTTCGGCCTTTTTCTTGAGCCCGGGCAACTCGTGCTCGCCGGCACGCCTCTCGAGCTCTATCCAGTCACGCCCGGTGACCGCATCACAGTCACGATCAATGACGAACCGGCCGCAAGCTGCTCTCTGGTATGACTCAGCGATCCGACGATCATTAACGTGGAAAACCGCACATCGCACTCGCCAGAGCCAAGCTTGAATTTACCTGCTCGAGCGGGTCGCCACGATGCTTGGTCTAACAGCGACGCGATTGCACCAAGCAGTTAGATGGGGAAGCGAGCGTGGCCTTTCGATCCTCACGAAATCATCGAATGCCAGCGCGGCGAAAGCTGTGATGTCGGCCATTGAGAAATGGTCCCCAGCGAGAAACAGCCTTTCGCTGAGAACGCTATCGAGGTAATGCATGCTGGTGAGCACCCGCGAGCCTCTCTGTCTGTTCCATTTCGCGGCTTGGGGAGTTTTGGACCCGACACCTTGAGCGTGATAGGAGTGGGCGGCAAGCGCGTCGAGAAGGCCCGCTTCGACACACCGCTGCATCGTTTTGACGAGTGTCCGGTCGAGAGGCGTTTGGCCGGTCAGAGTAGGCCGGCCGTCGAGGTGATCCAAATACTCGGTGATCGCCGTGCATTCACCGATGCAGGTGCCGTCATCGAGCATGAGAATCGGCATCATGGCATGCGGGTGCTTGACGAGCAGCATTGCGTTCCGATGTCGTTCGCCGGCCGGCGGAGCGACCGTGACGAAGGAAACCCGTTCCATCAAACCCTTTTCCGCGAGTGCAATGCGGACGCGGGTTGGATTCGGGGAGCCGGGAATTTCGTAAATTCTCATCTTGGATGGAACCTTCCGTCGACGGAGTTGGCTGATCAAGCGCGCAACCAAATCGCTGGGCGCGCCGGCTGGTTGGGCATTCGCGGTGTAGTCGATCCTTCAATGGCCCCGGCGATAGCCTCCGCTCCAGCGCTCGGTCGAGTTGCTCGGCAACGTCAATGTTCGTGGCGGCTGATCATGAAGGCTCCCCAAATTGCAGTCTCCACAGCCCTGCGTGTCACGGCGAGGTTCGTGTTCAATTGACGGGGCTATGGCGGTCCGTCTTATCTTTGCTGGAAACGAGCGCGGTCACGGCCGTGCACGACGGCTCCAGCAGCGCACCGAGCGTGAAATGATTACCCTTGCGCAGTACAGCGTAAGGAAGGCCGCAGTGGCTTTTGCCGTCATGTAAGATCACTCGGCCGCGGCCGAGCACCTCAGCCTTGCCTTCGAGAATAAGAAGAGCAGTCGACTCGTCGAGGCTAACGCCCAGGAGATCAGGTCTACGCTTGATCAGCCCAGCGAGGTCGTTCTCACGATGATAAAGATCGACATGCTGATCGACGGCGCTGGCGGGAACGAGACCAAAGCCAGCTTCGTGCCCTGGTGCCGAAATTACCCAGTTCCCTTCCGGCGCCCCACGAACGAGGTACGAGGCCAAGATGCTGGCGCCGGCCGAGGTGCCGCCCACGGCGCCGCCACGCTCCAGCAACCGGTGCAGGGCCGCTTCGGTGTCGGTCCCTAGGTAGGCGTCGGCGATCCGCCATTGCCGACCGCCGCCAAACCAGACCGCGTCGGCCTGATCGATCACCGATGTGAATTCCCGGCTATCGGCGATCCGCCGATCCCGCGTGTGCAGGATGGTGACCTGATCCACCCCAAAACTTGATCTGAACTCGTCTCGCATGCCGGAAAGATCGAGATCGCCATCGGCTGCCGCTGTCGGAATGTAGACGAAGCGTCGATCGCGGCCCCCGGCGAGTGAGACGAAGCGAGCGGCAATCTCGGGCGTAATTGTGCCGCCGCCGACCAACATCAGCCCTCCGCTGGGCGACTCTTCGATCGTGCGGCCTACGCCGATAACAAAGGCCGCCAACGGAAGGAAGGCGCATACTAGTCGGACAAGGCGCCACGCCCAACCGGACCCTCGACGCACGGCGATCAACCTCATGGCGCGTTCGAATGGCAGCTATCAGGACGCGCGCGCGGGCGTCGCCGCCAACGCCCAGACCGTGCCATCGTCGGATTGCACAATGATTGCCGCGCGCTCCCCGATCTCCGTCTCCGTTCGCGGTAAGTCAAGAGTCACCGGCTCGCCCCGCCACTCGCCGATCGGCCTCAGCGAGCGCACATCATTGAAGGTCTCGAGCAGACGGCCGCCATTCTCCCCACCCCGGACAGGGGTCTGGTGCACCGGGTCGAAGGTCACCAGCAGAATGTTTGCCGATGCTGGTGTGGCGGATCCGCCGATTGTCACCTTGAAGACGCTACCGTCGGCGTGGATCGAAGCCGAGGTCAGTTGCCGCCGCGGCTGGCGCATCAGCGACTCGACATTGCCGCGCTCGGACCCGACGGTCTCGCTCCGCCCATCTACGACCAATTGCGGCGTGTAGGTATCGGCGCCGAGCGTCAGCGCATAGTGGCGCTGGCGTACCGTGGCCAAGCGCAGCGAATAGGGATCCTTCCAGCCCAGTCCGTCCCAGTAATCGACATGGAATGACAGCGCGAGCACATCGGGCCGGCCAGCCAGGTCGCCCAGCACGCTATCGGCAGGGGGACAGGAGGAGCAGGCCAGAGAGGTGAACAGCTCGGCCAAAACAGGATTATCCGCCGCCCGGGCTGCGACGGGACCGAGCGCGGCCGAGACAAGGGCGGCCGCCATCGCGGCGGTAACTCGATAAGCGGACATGGTGATCACTCCTTCCTGGCGTGAAATGCTCGGGCAGGGCTCGGCGATGGACGGCGTCCTCCGAGCGCCGGTCGATGGGCGCCGAGGGGGGGCGGCCACGAGATCTCATCGGTCATGCCGGCCCTCGAACGGATACGGTCCGTATCCATCTGGTTCGACGGGGAGGCTGGATTGGTTACTGATGCTCTCCCATCGTCTCGACAGAGCCGCCGCGGCCAGCCAAACGATCCCCGTCCGGGATCCGCTCGCGCCAGGTCATCGCGGGCGAAAAGGCTGACCTTTCGCGCGGGCATCGATCGCATCAGGATCGCGTTCGCCACGCGGGTTTCGGTCTTGAGTTCTAGCTCGGCTGCTCTAAAATGCTGCCGTGCACCATCGCAACATGGTCGATGGGCTGGCAGCGCACGGACAAAGGTAATGGGAAGACCGCGGGAATTCGACGAGGACGCTGTCCTTGATGCTGCCGTCCAGTGTTTCTGGATACGCGGCTATGAGGCGACCTCCGTTCGTGAGTTGATCGAGAAGACCGGGATCACAGGCGCCAGCTTATACAACGCGTTCGGGGACAAGCGGGCGCTCTACCAGAAAGCCTTGGATCATTACGTCGAAGGCAGCATCGGCGAGCGCATTAGGCGCTGCAGGGAGCTGGCGCCACACGAAGCGATTCGCGCCTTCTTCGCGGATATTCTGAAGCGATCATTGTCCGATCGGCAGCACAAGGGTTGCATGCTCGTGAATGCCGCCCTCGACGTCACGCCGGATGATCCGGAATCTCAGAAGATGGTAGCGACCGCTCTTGTCCGCATTGAAACCTTCTTTCTGGAATGTGTCAGGACCGGTCAGGCCGACGGCACGATCACCCGGTCTCTTCCGGCGAAGGACCTCGCTCACCATCTGCTGGGTACCCTGATGGGGCTTCGCGTCCTGGCGCGTGTTCGACCGGAACGAAAGCTGCTGGAGGGAGTTGTATCTGCCGCTCTGGCCTTGCTGGGCGATCCGCCGGCCGGGCGGAGACGGACCGCCAAAAGCTGAGCCAAAGATCATTCGGCACGAGGCGAGTCGCCCATCGCAGCACATTGTTCGATCCGCCGCGATGCGGCGCGGCGATCCTGGACGAGGAATTTCCGCGGAAATTTGTAAGCTTCGGGGCAGACCCTAACCGCGGCTCCGCCGGCGGTGCCAGGGGTAAGAGGTTCGAGCCGACACTATCGAGGAGCGGCGCTGCTCTTTCACGGCCAGTCAGGCGGTGTCGTCGGTTCCGGTAGGCCGGCGCCGACATCGACAAAGGCAAAATCGTCAACCGGCTCGAGCAGGGCTGACCTGGCCTCGTTGAGCCAGCGCGGCCCGTGACGCGGAATCTCGGCCGCGATCGCAAGCGGTGGCCGATCCGGACGATCGGGCGCCAGCGGCAATAGGAGGCCGTCGCAAATCTCGCGCAGGCCGTTCGGAAACGTGACCCCGCGAGTGTAGCGGGCGCCGCACGGATGATGCGTGATTTGCCACATCCGATAGCTGCGTTCGCGCCGGCTTCGCAATGGCGCCAGGTCGATATAATTCTGACCGCTCGCCTCAAAGCCGAACAAGTCGCGCAACGCCGTTCCGGCGAGTCGGATGCGGGCCTCTCCCGCCGTGAGTTGCTCCATGATGAGGATAAAGGGCAAGAGGTGCTTTATCCGGCCCGGCTCGATCGTCCCGCGCCTGGGGACGAGCCCATCGGCGCGCAGGGCATCCCAGAGGTCGAACAGTTGCTGGTGCTCTTCGGGCATTGCCTCGACCGCAGCCAGGCTGGAATACCGGTCCGGAACGCCTGTTGGCGGCGCGATGCGCGCGAGCCGGGTGTCGGTCGTGCCGTCACTCTGGGCATGCGATATCCCCGAACCCGGCGCTCCCGAAAAAGGGTGATCGTGGGACATATTCATGAAGGTCGCGATTTGCTGATTGTAGCTCACGGCGATCAAACCTTCCGGTAGCGCTCTCGTCGTACAGAGGCGCGCTCTGCCCTGTTATAGAACATGTGTTCAAAAACACCTAACATGATCTACCGTAACAAAACTGGCCGTGTGGGCTTTGCCGAGCCGATGAAGGCCGAAAGAGGGCGGCATTTAACCAGTTTTAAATCGCACGATCTAATATAGGCGTCGCGCTGGTAGAGGCACGCTTGATTGGCTCGAAGTGGCGGGAGCGTCGGGGGAAGAGCATGTTCAACATCGATAAGCTCAAAATTTCGGTGAAGATCGGCCTGATCGTCATATTGCTGGCAGTCGTCGGTGCCGGCACGGCCGGCTTCGCCGCTTGGCGCATGATGAGCGGCACCGACGCCTATGCCTATCTGGTCCGGCACGTCGATAGATCCACGATCATGACGGTGCGGGCCGGCCGCTTCGTCGCTCAGTACATCTCCTCCGCCTATCTATTGGCCGCCGACAATTCGGAGGACGGCAAGGCCCGTACCGCCGCCGAGATCGCCGATGATAAGGCGCAGTTCGATACGCTGATCGCGCAAGTGCGGCAGGATCTGCCGGAAAAGGCCGCTTTCATCGATAATGTGATCGCGGACAGCCACAAGGCCTTCTCGGTCTGCGAAGTATCGCTCAAACAGGCTGCTGCAACGCGTTCGGTCGAGGAATCGGTGAAGGCCACTGAACGGATCAAGGTCGAATGCGAGCCCTCTGCCAAGGTCGGCGTGCAAGACGTCATCAAACTGGTCAATGATCTGACCGCCTTTGCCGGCCAAAGCTCGGACGAGCTGGTGGCCAAAACCCATGACACCGTCGTCACCTTGCTGGCGGCCGTCGCCGGCGGTCTCGTCCTGGCGCTTACCGCCGCGTGGTGGATTGGCGTCCGGAATCTGTCGCGCCCTTTGACACGTCTCAAGGCTGTGATGGAGGCGCTCGCGCGCCACGAGCTCGAGATCGAGGTGCCTGGGCTCGGGCGCCGCGACGAGCTCGGCGAGATGGCGCGCTCGGTCGAGATCTTTAAGATTAATGCAGGTGAGGTCGAGCGGCTGAGACTGGAGCAGGAGGCCCAGAAACGGCAGGCCGCCACGGCGCAGAAGCAGGCCATGAACAGGATGGCCGACAATTTCGAGGCGCGCGTCCTCGAGGTGGTCGAGATCGTATCGAGCTCATCTGGCGAGCTGCAAGCGACGGCAGAGACCATGAGTGCGACCGCGAGTCAGGCCACCAGCCAGGCAACGATCGTCGCCGCTGCGGCCGAGCAGGCAACGGCCAATGTCCAGACAGTCGCGTCGGCTGCAGAGGAGCTCTCCGCCTCGATCCTGGAAATCTCGCGTCAGGTCGCCACCGCCGCGCAGGTCTCAACCGACGTGTCCGAAGAGGCGGAACGGGCCAATGGGATGGTCCAAGGCTTGTCCGCGGCCGCCGACCGGATCGGTGAGGTCGTGCGGCTGATCAACGACATTGCATCACAGACAAATCTTCTGGCGCTCAATGCGACGATCGAAGCGGCGCGGGCGGGCGAAGCCGGAAAGGGCTTCGCTGTCGTCGCGGGCGAGGTCAAATCGCTTGCCAGCCAGACTGGTCGTGCCACGGAGGAGATCGGCCAGCAGATCTCTGCCGTTCAGGAGGAGACGCGGCGGACGGTCGAGGCGATCCGGAGCATCGCCACGGTCATCGGCGGGGTGCGCGAGATCTCCGCCGGCATCGCGGCCGCGGTCGAGGAGCAGGGTGCCGCCACGCAGGAGATCGTTCGCAACATCAACCAGGCCGCCCAGGGCACACACGAGGTGTCGCAGACGATTGGCGGCGTCTCCGAAAGCGCTGCCGTGACGGGAACCGCCGCCCACCAAGTGCTGCACTCGGCCGAGGCGCTCTCTTCGAATTCCGAGCGTCTCAGAACGGAGGTCTCGAACTTCCTATCCGAGGTGCGGGCGGCCTAGGGCTGCGGCATCAAGTGCGTCGGCCCTCTGGCCCGAAGCTATCTGGAGCGCGAGGGGACGGCCGCTATCGACAACAACATCGATCCTTGTCGTTCGCTCGCCTTGAGAGCGGCCGATCGCCTGGATGTCGACCCCTCGTTTTCGGCGGCCCCCGAGCGATGCGCCTTGGCCGTCGAGCCGTCGATCATATGGATCTCGCCGTGGTTGGCTTCGACTAAAGTAGCGAAGAGACGGCGCCAGACCCCGCGAGCCGACCACCGGCGAAAGCGGTTGTAGATGGTGGTTGACGAGCCATAGCAGGCGGGACAGTCTTGCCAGCGGCACCCCACCCTTAGCACGTGGATGATGCCGCTGATGACCCGACGATCATCCCTACGATGAGCGCCGGGCTGGTTCGCCGGAAGCAGTGGTTCAATCGCCGCCCATTGCTCGTCATCAAGCCAAAACTCACCCGCCATAATCAGGGCTCCGCCCTTTAACAGCTTGAATCGCGCTAATCACACCAAATCAATTACTTGATGGGGTTTTGACCCTAAGCGGATCTATTGCGGGGCCAGCAGCGATGCCAGCTCGGTCAGCCGCGTCACGCAGTAATCCGCTTCGTAGCCGAGGCGATCCTCGCCGGCGCGCATCAGCCGATAGAACTCGGCCGGGCCGACATCCGAACTGGCCGGTGCCGGTATGTGCTGGGACCGGGCGATCCATGCCACGTCGAAGCCGAACCGCTTGGCACCGGCCACATCGAAGCCGTTGGATGAGACGAACAGCACATCGGCCGGTTCGATGCTCAGGGCCGCCTCGACCAGCGCGTAACAAGCCGGGTCCGGTTTGAAGGCGCGGGCGCGGTCGACGCTGATCACAGCGGCGAAGCGGTCGCCGAGGCCGGACGACGCCACGAGCGCGTCGAGCATGGGCTGACTGCCGTTCGACAGGATCGCGAGCTTGTAATAGTCGAGGTCGTCGAGCGCCGCTCTGGCCTCCTCGTGCAGGTCGAGTGCCAGATACTTTCCCATCAGGCGCTCGCACAGTGCCGCATCGGGGTCGATGCCGACACTCTTCAGCGAGAATTCGAGCGAGGCTCGCGTCACGGGCCAGAAATCCTCATAGGTGCGCATCAGGCTGCGCAGCCAGCTATATTCGAGCTGTTTCAGACGCCAGAGCTGGGTGACGAGCTCGCCCTTCGCACCGCACAGCTCGATCGCGAGGCTTCTGACAGACTGCACGTCATAGAGGGTTCCATAAGCGTCGAAGACGATGGCGCGGATAGGCACGAGGGCTCCTTTGGATTCGGGATTATTCGATGGCGAGACCGGTATGGAGGCGGATCAGGACCTGGTCGAAGCGCGCTTCGTTCACCGGATCTCGACCGGCGATAAAGGTGCCGATGACGGCGCCGAGGAAGCCGAGCGGCAGAGAGGCGATCGTCGGATTGACGAGTGGCCAGATTGCGTCGGCGCCGCGCACCGCGGGTCCGAGCAGGGCCAGCGCCACGGCCGAGACCAGGCCGAGCGTCATGCCGCCGATGACGCCGCCCGTGTTGAAGCGCCGCCAGAACAACGACAAGACGAGCACCGGGAAATTGGCGCTGGCCGCGATGCAGATCGCCAGGATCACCAGAACGGCGACATTGATGCCCTGAGCCAAGATGCCGAGTGCGATGGCCAAGAGCCCAATGCCGACCGAGGCGCCACGCGCGATCAGGATCTGCTTGCGCTCCTCGACCCGGCCCGCATGGATCCAGTTGACATAGAAATCATGGGCGACAGCACCCGAGGTCGATAGCGTCAGGGCGGAGACGACGGCAAGGATGGTCGCGACGGCGACGGCCGAGACAAAGCCAAGCATAAGCTGACCGCCCAGGCTGCCGGCGCCGCCGCCGACCTGCTGGGCCAGCAGCGGCATGGCCAGGTTGCCGCCCTTGTCCGCCGCTCGGATCGCGTCCTGGCCGACCAGGTCGGCGGCAGCGAGGCCGAGGAAAGTCGTTGCGGCGAAGAAGCCGCCGGCCAGGAACATGACCCAGACGACCGAGCGGCGTGCCGTGCCGGCATCCGGCACCGTATAGAAGCGCGTCATGACGTGAGGGAGTCCGGCAAGGCCCAGAACATATCCGACACCGAGCGACAGCCCGTCGAGCGGGTTCTTGAGATAGTTGCCGGGGGCCAGAAACTTGGCTCCGTACAGCGTTTCCGCGCGGCTGAAGATGGCGAACGGATCGAAGCCGACCGCGGCCAGCACGAGCAAGATCGTCAGCGCGGCGGCGGCGAGCATCAGCACGGCCTTGACGATCTGCACCCAGGTCGTCGCCAGCATCCCGCCGAACGCGACATAGAAGATCATAGCCAAGCCGACGAAGAGGATCGCGAGATCATAGGGTATGCCGGTCAGCAGCTTGATCAGGACCCCCGCGCCCGCCATCTGCGGCGTGAGATAGGCGAAATTGACCACGATCGTGCCGCAGATCGCCGCCAGTAGAGACGGCCGCGTCTGCATTCGATGGAAGATGACATCGCCAAGCGTGTAGCGCCCCATGTTCCGCAACGGCTCGGCAACGAGCAGCAGCACGGTGCAGAAGGCGACGAGCGCACCCAGCGCATAGAAGGCGCCGTCCATCCCGTAGAGGGCGGTCAAGCCGGTGAAGCCCAGAAAGGCGGCGGCGCTGCACCAGTCGCCGGCGAGCGCGAAGCCGTTCTGAGCCGCGGTCAGGCTGCTGCCAGCGGCATAGAAATCGCTGGCCGTGCGGGTTCGCCGCGCCGCCCAATAGGTGACGCCAATAGTGAAGGCGAGCACGATCGCGAAGATGCCGAGCGTGATGCTCATGATGCCTTACCTCCAGCCTGCAATGCAAAGCGGATCCGGGCCGCGGACGGGTCGAAATGCCGTCTGGCCGCCCGGACATAGGCGATAGCCAGGATCCAGGAGAGCAGGTAGTTCGCGCCGATCAGTACGAAACCGACATTGACTGGGCCAAGCAGATGAGCGGACATGATCACGGGGCAAAAGCCGGCGAGCAGGGTCAGCCCGATGTAGTTCGTCATGTAGATTGCGGTCATGGTCCCGATGACGCGGATCTTGCGTCGGATCAGCGACGCCAGGGCGTCGCTCGGCTCCGACTGGATCGGATGGGCTTCGGGATGCGCTAGAATGTGCTCGACCATCTCTTCCTCCCGG
Source organism: uncultured Alphaproteobacteria bacterium (assembly GCA_963762435.1). GTDB lineage: Bacteria > Pseudomonadota > Alphaproteobacteria > ATCC43930 > CGMCC-115725 > JAXDMU01. The sequence goes on from CAVXLN010000030.1 coordinate 28,547, forward strand.
CCGCTCGCCGCGTTTCTTGACCGCTGATCGCTCAGCGAGACGGCTTTGGTACGCGGACCGCGCGCATTTTAAATCGGTCGTTTTAAAATTCAAGCTGGACCAGAATGACGTACTGCTCCGATTGCGACGGGGCGGCGTGCGCCGCTGCGTCCTGTCGCAGCGCCCGCCTTCGCGCCAGCGCCAAAAGGACCTAGGCGCCGAGCGGCACCCTCACAAGGGGGCCGCACCGGTGCCATGGTCTTCAGAAGCTTCAGCACTGCATCCCGATGTTGCTGGCTTTCGACGGCATAGAAAGCACGCACAAGCTCCCGGGTCTGCGTCTTTTTCATGAAGTCCAACAAGAAGATGGCGGTATCCAGATGCGGGCCGGCTTGCCCAACTGCGGACGTCCGCCCAGTGCAGGTCTCGAAGAAAAAGCCAACGGGAACTTGCAGGATCGCCGCGAGTTGAGACAGCCTCGACACGCTGGTACGGCTTGTGCCGCGCTCATATTTCTGCAGCAGCTGAAAGCTGAGCGTCATCGCCCGACCCACCTCTTCTTGAGAGAGGCCGAGCATCAAGCGGCGCAGGCGCAGCTGAATTCCTACCGCCCGGTCGACCGCCTCGAGCGCTTCCCGCCGAGATCGTTGCCGCGATCCCTTTAAATCTTGAGCGAATCGAACCTGGGCATCTCGCTCGTCTTCGTGCATCCCCATCTAGGCATCCCTGAGGTAAGTTCGCTGAGGGTCCGACAGAACGGAACGTTGTTCGATCCAGGCGCCCGAATCGTTACACCGTCGCATCGTTCAATTCGGTGCTCGGCTGCTGCACGCGCCTCGAGGGGATTCAAGGCGCCTCGACAATGAGCAGGCGGAGTGCACGGCTTTGCCCATTTCAGCGCAGCGATATGTTCCGAACGCGCCCATTTCAGCGCGTGAAAATCGAAGCCGGCAGCGAGTGTCGGTTTCACGATTTCAAAATAGGGAGATACGTCGAAGTCGCGCGGCACGTAGAGCGAATGGTGCCGGATATGCAGGATCTCTTCCACGCACCCGGGACATTCCGGTGATGACGCGTCGATGTTCGCGATCGAAGGCAAGATTGGGTAGTTGATGGTTTCAAAGGCCTGCGCGATCAGGGTAGAGCAGATGGCACGGGTCGGGTCGCCGCTGCCGAGCGCGATCATCCGCCGCCGCCAACTCGAGCGCACGGGCGGAGTCGGTATCAGGTAACGGGCAAGATCGAACACATTCTTTAGGTCGTACCGATGACCTAGCCGAGAGAGTGCGTACCTGACGACGCGGCGAGCATCCTCGAATTCCAATCCGATCGGGCGGCAGACGCGACAATGATATCCCTGGAAAGCTTCCAGCGAAACCGCTCGAACCCCGTCTGCAACATCGGCCTCGACCAAGCAGCGAGGTGCACCTGACTCATCCTGCTCGCCGACCGCTTCGCCTACATAGAGCGCCGCATGCGACCAGGTCGACTGGGTCAGATATTTGATGGCCGTGCTGATCCGGCTATTGCCTTCGACAAGCAGCACATCCCCAGGCCTGAGGACAGAGGCGAGCAGGGCCAAATCGGTCGGCCGTGCGACACTGTGGCCATGCGCGGGTTTTGTTAGGAACGCGACCAGTGCTTTGGTCAAATATTCTATCATCGATAGTGTCCCGATCCCGTCTGTAGGGCTAGATTATCGACCGCGCTGCGATGCCACTCGGGGGCGACAGGCGAGCCCAGATCGCACTGATGTCGGGAGTCCAGGAAGCTTGAGCCGCCGCCTGTGCGCTGGCCGCTATTGAGGTTGGACGAGGCGTCTCTGGAGCCGGCAACTGTAATGGTCCTCGCCGAAAGCGATGACAATCGACCTCGGCACGCCGATGCCCGAAAAGCTTCGTTTGCCACAATTGCTGCATCCGATAGCGCTCGTTCTAGCAACTATTCGGTGGCGAGATTGCTTCGGTTACACGATTAGATTCGGAGAATATCGAGGTTTATCCATCCCGACGGCGGCTGATCGCGCAGGCGGGCGCTGCGATCGGCCCGGCCTGTTCGTGGCGCAATCGCATGCGAGCTTGCGCGCGATGGCCGGAGCGAAGCTCTCGATCGTGTCGTCTTGCGACAGCGATAGCGGCGCTAATCGACTCGACGGCAATGCGTTAATCCACTTGCATTCGGCAGGCCGGGCCGGGCCAACTCGAAAAGCTCCAGCAAAGCCGGCAGTCTCGCGGCGCGCGAACCGCGATTGAAAAACCTGCAGCGCTTCGCTTTTGTCAGCGGCCAGCTTCAGGCCGAGTCCCAGTACGAACCGGCGCGGTTTCCGCCGGGCTCACAAGGGCTGCTGTCAGCAGGGCTCATAGCAATCCCGATGAGGGCCAGGCGTCGGCGACCAAAGCGATCGGCGAGGGCGCCCGATGGTATCAGGAAGGCGGCAAAGGCAAGGACGTAAGCGCTCACGACCCATTCAACGTCGGAAAAGGTGGCGCCGAGGTCCCGTGCGATCGCCGGCAGAGAGACGGTCACAATGTTGGAATCGAGCATGATCATGAAGCACATGCCCGAGGCGCACAGCAGCACCCGGGCGCGCCGTCCGCTCGCCCAGGGCATGATTCGCGGTCGAGCGCTGATCACCGGATCGAGTGCTGCTTGTTCATCAGATTGAAGACTCTGTAGCCTTTGGGGCTCGGTCTCTTGCAAAGGCGCAGTATCCATATTTCGCTAGAAGCGGACCGTTCTGGCGCAAGCCCTCTGCGCGCTCAGCCGATCGTTCCGGGCAACCCGGTCCGTGCCAGATGCCCGGATTTGACCCAGAGCCAGCAACCTTGCGGGCCGGCGATTGCGGCCAAGCGGTCGCCGCACGGGAGCCGAAGCCAGGATTGCGGGGCGAAACTCTCATCCCGCTCCGTGAAACCGCCTTCGAGCACTAGGAATTCGCCGCCGCCCGGCAGACCGAGGCGGATTGCGGCACCCGGTGCCCAGCGCTCCAGCCGGACGGTCTCGATGGCGTCGGCAAAGAGCGGCAGGATCTCGACACCAGGCCGGTCGGCCGCCGCAGCATAAGACCGCTCGCGCGCATCGAGCCGAAGCTGAGTCCGGTCGGCCGGGTCGAACTGCCAAAGCTTGACGAAGATGATGCAGCCGGCCTCGGAGCCTGGCTGGTGCGCGGAGCCCGGCGGGTTACGGATATAGCAACCGGCTGGAAAGTCGCCATGTTCGTCCTGAAACACGCCGTCCAGCACAAGGAACTCCTCGCCGCCGCCATGGGTATGGGGCGAGAAATGGCTGTGGGGCGCGTAGCGGACGATCGAAGTGGCGCGGGCGACCTCATCGCCGATGCGGTCGAGCATGCGACGCTCGACGCCCGCCATCGGTGAGGGGACCCAATCGAGCGCGGCGCCATGCATAGCCGCCCGTCGGGAGAAATCGGCGTTGAGCTCCATGATGGCCCTCCTTTCAGGCAGCGGCGATGCTCGGACGCGCCGCGACGCGCCCGCGCCAGGCGGCGAGATGTTCGAGCCCGGGCGGCTGCTCGACTTTGATGAAATCGGCAAAAGCAAGAGCTGCGAAAGCAGTGATGTCTGCCATTGAGAAATGCTCGCCGGCAAGATAAGGACGGCTGCTCAGCACGCCATCGAGATAGCGCATGCCACCGAGCGCCCTCTCGCGGTTCTTCTCGCCCCATTCCCGGTTCTGATAGGTCTCGATCTCGGGTCCGAGCCCGGGCATCGCGTGATGGAAATAGGTGGTGAGCGCGTCGAGCAGCCCTGACTCGGCCCGACGCTGCATCATATGGACCATCGCGCGATCCTGCCCGGCCCGGCCCGTCAATGTCGGCCCGCTGCCGAAATGGTCCAAATATTCCGTGATCGCCGTGCACTCGCTGATGCAGGTGCCATCCTCAAGCACGAGCACGGGTACAGTCGCGTAGGGATTCATGGCCAGGAAAGCGGCCCTCCGATGCTCGCCGCCGGGGACATCCACGGTGACGAAGGAGACCTGGTCTGAAAGCCCCTTCTCGGCAAGCGCGATGCGGATGCGGACCGGGTTCGGGAAGCCTGGGAAATCATAGATCTTCAGCATGGTCGAATGGCTCCGGAAAGAGGTTGGTCAGGGCAGGGTAAGCGGGCCCGCGGCCATCAAAGTCGGCAGCGCCAAAAGATCGCGCTCGTTGCGAAGTGGGGGCGGGGCGCCGGGTGGTACCGTGTCGGCGAAGCGGTTGGACCAATAGACCGGCATGCCAACCGCGCCGGCTCCGGGAACGTCGTGAGCGGAGCCGGCGACGAACAACGTCTCGGCCGGCGGCGAATCGCCCAGCGCCGCAAGACCAGCCCGATAGGCGCGCGCGTCGGTCTTATAAACGCCCGCGCGTTCCGCGCTCACGATCGCGTCGAAGCGATGCCCTGTCACGTCGGCTGCAGCTTCCGCGAGCCGCTGCGAGCAGTTCGTCACGACGGCCGTGCGCCAACCGGCCGCGGCCAATTGCGCCAGTACGGACGGCGCCTCCGGCCAGGCGCGCAACTCGCCTCGCGCCCACCGCTCGATCAGCCTGTCGGCATGGTGGTCTGCAAGGCCAGTTTCGACAGCGGCCTCGCTGACGATCGCCTCATAGGATCGATAGCGGCCGGTTGACGTCACACGCCGCAGCGAAGCCCGCCGCCACGCCCGCCCTCGCGCGTCATCGCCGGCAACCTCGATCCAGAGCGACCAGGAATCGATGAGCGCCGTTAGCAGATCGAACGCCACGGCGCGGAAACGCGGAGCGGATGGGTTGCGTTCCTCCGTCATGATGCGACCCCGACTGCCCGTCCATTATCTCGGGCAGCGAGGAGGAGTTGCCCGGCTCTAGGGTATCGGGGCTGAAGATGGCCGTTTCGCTGGGGGCTGATCATGCTCTCTCGCCTGCTGGCTGCGGCGCCAACGCAGTACTGCCGCCCGCATGGGCTGGGAGTGGGCTTCGCACTAAGACACCGATCCCCTGCGGGAGATCGAACCTCCGCCTTTCCACGGTCCATAGGGCAGGTCTGTGCACGGCCCGGCCATCAGCGGCTGGCCTGAGGGCAAGCGGGGATTGTCGGGCGATCGCGGTCGGTTTCCCCAGCCATCGCGACCATAATCCTGGCAAGTGTAAGGGCACGATAGGTCGGCCTCCGGGCTCTATTCGCGGCTCAGCCTTATGTCGATGTCGCGTTCGACGTAGCTCCATTCGCCGGTGCCACGTAGGCGTCCGACAAGCTCTTCGAAGCTCGTCTCCTGTTGCGGCGCATATTCGAACCAGGTCAGAAAATCGAAGGTTTCACCTAATTCCCGGCAATGGTAGAGCCGGCGGGCGACGGCGGGGAGATAGTCGAGCCCGATCGCGATGTGTCGCGACTGTTCCTCGAAGATGGCCCGACGCTCATCTTGGGCCAAATTCCACCATGCCTCGCTCTTCCGGATCGGGATCAGGGCGGCACGGGTCGCTTCTGGCCGCACGAGGCCTTCTTGTTTGGCTGAAAGGGAGTTTGCCTCCGGTCGCGTCGTATAGCGTGTATTGCTTGTTACGCCGCGCAACACCCAAGTGCTCGCTTGGCCTCGTATGGCATTCACTCCTTCCCGGATATCGAGCCTTGACGCCGCCGCGAGCGGCTGTCCGATGATGGTTGTCATCCGCTCGATTCGCCAAGGCCCCTGCTGACCACCGTTAAAACTTGCAATGAGCGGTGACACCATCCTGGTTCCTCGCGAAGCGTGCCGGCAATGGGCACCGGACGCCCAACGGCTGCCCGGGTTGAGTTCCGTCGCACCCGGCATGAAGGTGCTGGCGGGCGCACGACATTTTCAGGCATAGTTTTAGAACGACCGGACCAGAATGGCTAGATGCCTGAATACCCTGATCACATAGCGAGCATCAATGTCGGCTTGGTGTCCGCCGTTTGGCGGCCGCCCATTTCCTTATTGCCGAGACCCATTCGGGCTTATCCGGGGCGACGTTCTGTCGCGCTATCCCGCCGGCGGGCCGGGCCGAAAGGTTATATGGGTCGCGTCGCCGATCGGCGCGTGCCGCGTCGGCGGCACAGAGCTCCTGGCATCTCTGCGACAATACTACGTCGCCTTTCTTCTTTCCGTTCGGAGCAATCACGATGATCGATGCGCATGCCCTTGACGTGCTTTTCAACAAGGCCAGGACGCACAATGGCTGGCAAGACAAGCCAGTCGACGAGGCGCTGCTGCGACAGGCCTTCGATCTCGCCAAGATGGGTCCGACCAGCGCCAATTGCAGCCCGATGCGCGTCGTCTTCGTGACCTCGAAGGCAGCGAAGGAGCGGCTCAGGCCTGCGCTTGCAGCCGGCAATCTCGAGAAGACCATGGCGGCGCCGACGACGGCGATCCTCGCCAATGATTCGAAATTCTACGAGCATCTGCCGAAGCTGTTCCCGCACGCTGATGCGCGTTCCTGGTTCGCCGGCAACGAGCAGGTGGCCGCGATCACGGCCATGCGCAACGGCACGCTGCAGGCCGCATATCTCATCCTGGCGTTGCGCGCCGTCGGTCTTGATTGCGGCCCGATGTCCGGCTTCGACAATGCCAAGGTCGATGCCGAGTTCTTCCCCGATCGGGAGTTCAAATCGAACTTCTTGTGCAATATCGGGTATGGCGACCCGTCGAAGCTTCATCCGCGCGGCCCGCGCTTCGCTTTCGACGAGGTGTACAAGATCGCCTAACGAAGCGTTGGAAAATCTCTGCACAAGCGATGACCGACTGTCGTCCTGAAGGCCGACGGGGCGTAGGCCCCAATGCCCATGGTCCGATCCGATGAGATATCCTATGCCCCAATCCTCCGCCATCGCGCGGCCGAACTCTTATGACAAGAAAGTCGCCCTCGTGCTCCAGGGAGGCGGTGCGCTTGGGAGCTATCAAGCAGGGGTATATGAAGCTCTGGCGTCATCCGAATACCAGCCGGATTGGGTTGCCGGCATCTCGATTGGCGCTATCAACGCCGCGATCATCGCGGGCAACGCCGCGGAAGATCGCGTTCCGCGTTTGCGCAGCTTCTGGGAGGGGGTCACGAAGCCGTCCTGGCGATGGCCGTCGGCCGATCCCGACCTGCCGACTGCATGGGACCAGCGTGCAAGCGCGCTCTCGGCGGTCCTTTACGGTCAGCCCGGTTTCTTCGCGCCACGCCACCTGTTTGAATGGTCCCTTGGGACGCCACTGAGCTACTACGATACGACGGACCTCCGGAGCACACTGGAACGCCTCGTCGATTTCGACCGCATCAACCGGGTAAAGGAAGTCCGGTTTAGTGTCGGCGCGGTCAATGTGCGGACCGGCCGCTTCGCCTATTTCGACAGTGCTGAGATTCCCATTCGTCCCGAGCACATAATGGCCAGCGGTGCGCTGCCGCCGGGCTTTCCACCGATCGAGATCGATGGAGAACATTATTGGGACGGCGGCCTAGTTTCGAACACCCCATTGCAATACGTCTTGGACTATTATCCCCGCCGGAGCCGTCTGACATTTCAGGTTGATCTGTTTCACAGTTTTGGCCAGTTCCCTCGTAATCTTGAAGATGTCAGCGAAAGGATCAGCGATATTCGCTATTCCAGCCGCACTCGTGCCAACACCGATGCTTTCGAACAGCATCATCAGGTCCGGTTCGCCATCAGCGAGCTCGAGAAGATTTTGCCGGATAGTATAAGGAATACCGAGCAGGCGAGGAGACTTCACGCGTTTGGTTGCGTCACGGAAATGGATATCGTGCAGCTTATCTATCGACCAATGCATCCTCAAGGTGTCGCCAAAGATTATGAATTCAGCCGTGAGACAATGAAGTCTCGATGGGACCAAGGCAAGCAGGATGCATTGACCACCTTGTCTGCGGCACCTTGGTTAGCTTCGAAACCGGCGGAAGTCGGCGTTCGTGTCTTCGACGTGGTCCATGATTTGCTGAAGGCGAAGCGGTGACTGGTGCTTGATTCACGCGGACGGTAGCTTTCGATCTCTGCCCGTGCAGTGAGCTCTTCAGATAAGTCCGGAAAACCAACGGCAACCGCACCAAAAGTAAATTTCGCTGCCGCACCTGTGCCCCGACGCCCTCCCGATCGGCGAAATAACAATGCGGCCCTCTCATGCCGGACGTATTACGGACCGCGTCTTTATCGAAACCATTCCGGTCCGGTCCTATCTCAATTAGGTGAGCCAGCGCGTGCGCATTGGCGCGATCGAGGGAGAATTGCTGGTTTTAGATCGATCGTTAAATTATGACTCGTTAGTGACCTGCCACCGTTTCGCAGCGAATGAACAAGGGACTTCGACGATGTCGAAGCAGGCGATCAAACAGCCAGATGAGCTTCGCCGCGTCCGTGAAACGGACGAAACACGGCCGATCTTATCGAACTGCTCAGAGACCTTGTGCTGACCCGGTTGGCGGGAAGTGAAGGAGCATTCTCATGCGTTTTGGATATTGGCTACCAGTGTTCGGCGGCTGGCTTCGCAATGTGGCCGACGAGGGAATGGACGCTAGCTGGGACTATGCTCGGCGGCTGGCGAAGCGCAGCGAGGAGATCGGCTATGACTTGACCCTGATCGCCGAATTGACGATGAATGACATAAAGGCGGTGGGCGCTCCGACTTTGGATGCTTGGTCGACGGCAGCCGCATTGGCAGCCGTCACCGAGCGTCTGGAGCTTATGGTCGCCGTCCGGCCGACGTTCCATCATCCGGCCGCGTTTGCAAAGCAGGCCGCGAACATCGATCAGATCAGCAAAGGGCGGCTGGCTCTTAACGTCGTCTCGGCCTGGTGGGCGGATGAAGCCCGTCGCCACGGTCTTGCTTTTGACACGCATGACGATCGTTACGAGCGCACGCGAGACTGGCTCGCGGTCGTCGATGGTCTCTGGCGCGAGTCAGTGTTCACCCACCGGGGCAGCCATTATAGGGTTGAGGACGCGATCGTTTCCCCGAAGCCGCTCGCGAAGCCGCGTCCCACGATTTATGCTGGCGGAGAATCCGAGGCGGCAAAGGAAATGATCGCTTCGCTGTGCGATGCCTATGTCATGCATGGCGATTCGATCGAAAGGATCCAAGCCCGCATCGAGGATATGCGGGCGCGGCGCGACCGGCTCGGTCTGTCGCCGCTGCAGTTCGGCATGGCCGCCTATGCGATCGTCCGTGACAGCGAGGATGACGCGAATGCCGAACTCGCCCGCATCACAAACGTACGCAGCAGCGCGGCTGGGTACGAGAATTATCAACAATGGCTGGGAAATACCCAGCAGGATGCTGCACCGTCCCTCGCAGAATATTCAGTGAGTAATCGTGGTTTACGTCCCAATCTCGTGGGAACGCCGGAACAAATCCGCGAGCGGCTTGAGGAGTTTGAAGCCGTCGGCGTGGATCTGATCCTTCTGCAATGTAGCCCGCAGGCTGAGGAAATGGAGCGTTTCGCAGCACAAGTGATCCGCGCCGGCGCGGCATCGCATGCGATTGCTTCAAGGAAACGTCGGGTGTCGCCTTCCATGGGTGCCCTGTCGACTGACCAAAAACCAAAATGAGTGACGCAGCAGGTATCCCGCTGGCCTTAGCCTTTCATCGCTTTCGGTGTCGTCGACAGGCTTGCCAGCCGAGCGTTGGAATCGATCTCGGCTATCGCGGTTCCAAAGGTCAAGCCTCGGCTCGGAACAGCAAGCCATCATGCGGACCGGTTACGAAAAGGGTTCAACGTCAGCGCCCTGGCGGACTGCATGGCGACGGTCAGCGAGGAAGAGCAGCGTTTCTCGACCGAGCGGAATTTTCCGATCTTCTTGCGCCCGATGACGCCTGACCGGTTCCTGTCCGAGTTGGCGGGCGCCCATTTCGGCTGCAATCTCATGTGACTAGGGTCCGGACCCATTAACGGGATTCCCAGATTGGTCGTCTCATGATTCATTGTCTCCTCAAGGAGGCGATGAGATGTCTGATTTCTTTTGGTTTTCGGATGTTCAATGGGCGCGGATTGAGCCGCTGCTGCCAACGGGCGTTCGCGGTAAACAGCGAGTGGATGATCGACGCGTGTTGAGCGGGATCGTCCATGCCTTGCGCTGTGGAGGGCGCTGGGCCGACTGTGCGAGCGTCTATGGTCCGAAAAAGACACTCTATAACCGCTTCGTGCGATGGTCCGAGCGTGGCGTGTGGAAAAACATCTTCAGCGCGCTGGCCGGCGCCGAGGACGCCCCGGATCGGCTGTTCATCGATAGCAGCTGCATCAAGGTCCATCGCTGCGCCGGCGGGGGAAAAGGGGGCCTTGGCTCATGGTATCGGCCGCACCAGAGGCGGCCGCAACACCAAGCTCCACGCTGTCTGCGACGCGAAGGGCCGACCTGTCGTCCTGCTCCTGACGCCAGGAAACGTGCATGATTGCAAGGTCGCCCAGCTCTGCATCGAGGCCATGCCCCCTTCCGCCGAGCTGGTCGCCGACAAAGGCTACGACAGCCAGGCCCTGCGCGAATGGCTTCAAGCGCGCGGCACGCAGCCCGTCATCCCGCCGCGCAAGAACCGAAAAATCCAGTACGACTACGACAAGGCCATCTACAAACAGCGCAACATTATCGAGCGTATGTTCTGCCGCCTCATGGACTGGCGCCGCATCGCAACCCGCTTCGATCGCAACATCAAGAGATGGTCCGGCGCCAATCGTGGAATGACGCCTCGCTGATGCATGCCGTCCCGCAGATATCCACGACCGGCGTGCCTTCATCGGCCTCCCGCAACATGAAGGCGATCCGCTGCTCCCTGAATCGCGACCTTTTCATGGAAAATTTTCCGTCCGGCCAAGTTCGCTAAGCCAGTGTTTCTGGAGTTGAACAGTCCAGTTTTCGGGAAATTTAATGGCACCGCCGCCATGGATCAATTTCGGCAACAGGCTTCAACGCCGGGTGCGGGAAGCGGTGTCGCGCCGCCCTGCCATGTCCCGTGGGTAATTTCCGAGCCTGACCATAACCGGGGCGGTCCAGTATGGTCGCCGCCGCCAGGAGAGGCGCCCGAGACCGTTCGAGGCCGTTTCGATCGGCAGGGCGGATCAGGACCGAGCGGCGACGCGCGCCGCAATTCCCGGAGATTTACAATGTCGCAAGATCGCCAGCTGCAACAGGCCGTTCTCGAAGAATTGGCCTGGGAGCCCAGCGTCACGGCTGCGCATATCGGCGTCAGCGCCAAGAGCGGGATCGTCACGCTGACCGGTCACGTCGAAAGTTTTGCAGAGAAGCATGCCGCCGAGATGGTGGTCCGACGGGTCAAGGGTGTCAGAGCCGTGGCCGAGGAAATCGAGGTGCGGTTGCCATTCGATCGGCGGCGGGACGATGCCGAGATTGCCGCCGCTGCTGTCGACCGGCTTGCCTGGGATGTCTCGGTCCCGCGCGACGCGATCACGGTCACGGTTGAAAGCGGCTGGCTCACCCTCACCGGGCAGGTCGATCGGTACTTTCAACGCGAAGCCGCCGAACAGGACGTCCGTCGGTTGCACAGCGTCGTCAGCGTGTCGAACCAGATCACGATCAAGCCGAAGGTCGACGTAGCCAGCCTCAGCGACGACATCGTCCATGCCTTGCATCGCTCCTGGTTCTTCGACCCCAAGAACATCTCAGTGAGTGCCGAAGGCGGCAAGGTTCGCCTCACCGGAACGGTTCACTCTTCCTCCGAACGCGCCGATGCCCTTGCGACTGCTTGGGCGGCAGCCGGGACGACCGCTGTCGTGAACGACATCGTCATCGCCTGACGGGTCGGCGCAAGCCCGCCGCGACCAAGATCCAGAGGCGTGAGGAAATTTGGAATGGCACCGTTGATCAGCACTTCCAACGCCTTCAAACCGTGGATAAGGAGCGGGGATCGGGTCGAGGCCAGGGCCTATTTGATCGGCGGTGGCATCGCCTCGATGGCCGCGGCGGCGTTCATGATCCGTGACGGCGATTTCGCCGGCCCGGCCATCACGATCATCGACGAAGGCGACAGGCTCGGCGGCAGTCTCGATGGCGCCGGGTCGCCCGAGGCGGGCTACGTCCTGCGTGGTGGCCGGATGTTCGAGACAAAGTACCTCTGCACCTTCGATCTCTTCGCCTCGATCCCGGCGCTCGACGGCACCAGGACGGTCACGCAAGAGATCATCGACTGGAACGAGACGATGAAAACATCGTCCAAGGCGCGCCTCGTGCGTGGCGGGCATCCTTTGGCCGCACCGCCCTTCGGCCTCAGCGAGAGGCACATTCTGACGATCGAGCGCCTGGCGCTGGAGCCTGAGGCCATGCTGGGTCGGTCGAGCATCGCCGAGCAGTTCGATCCGGCATTCTTCGAGACCAATTTCTGGTTCATGTGGTGCACGACCTTCGCCTTCCAGCCTTGGCACAGCGCGGTCGAGTTCAAACGCTATCTGGTCCGGTTCGCCCATATGGTCGCCGGCTTCAACAAGCTCGAAGGTATCCTCCGGACGGTCTACAACCAGTATGATTCGCTCGTGCGGCCACTCCAGACGTGGCTTGAAGCGCATGGCGTCCGGTTCGTGCTGAATACCCGCGTCATTGACCTGGGCTTCCAAGACCGTGACGGCAAGACGAGCGTGACGCGGATTGCAACCGAGTGCGGCGGCACGATCGGCGACACTGCAGTGGGCAAGACCGATCACGTCCTCATCACGCTGGGCTCGATGACGGAAGGCTCGAGCCTTGGCGGGATGGATCGAGCGCCAATCCTCAAGGACAAGGCTGACGGCGGCGCCTGGCAGTTATGGGAGAGGATCGCTCGCGACCGTCCAGCGTTCGGACGCCCCGAGGTCTTTGCCGATCACGTCGACGAGTCCAAATGGGTTTCGTTCACCACGACGCTCAGCGACCCGACCTTTCTCAGCCTCGTCCAAGACCTCACGGACAATGTGCCCGGCGAAGGCGGGCTCATCACCTTTCCTCAATCGAACTGGCTCGCCTCGATCGTCATTCCGCACCAGCCGCATTTCCTTGGCCAGCCGGACGATGTCAGTGTTTTCTGGGGCTATGGTCTGGCGGTCGATCGGCCCGGGAACTTCGTCGGGAAACCCCTATCGGCTTGCACCGGCCGAGAGATCCTCACAGAGATTCTGGGCCATCTGCGGATCGACGCGGAAGCAGCCATGATCCTCGACCATGCCATCTGCATCCCTTGCATGATGCCCTTCATCACCAGCCAGTTCCTCAGGCGTGAGGCTGGCGACCGGCCGCAGATCATTCCGCCGGACACGAGCAATCTCGCCTTCCTGGGGCAATTCTGCGAGATGCCCGAGGATGTGGTGTTCACCGTCGAATATTCGATCCGTTCCGCCCAGACCGCCGTCTACCGGCTGCTCGGCCTGGATCGCACGCCGCCTGCGGTGTATCGGGGCGTCTTCGAGCCACGAGTACTCTTCCAAGCGTTTATGGCCTTGCACGACCGATAATAATCCACCGGTGCGCGATGGGCGCTAGAGATCCAGGGAATCAACTAGATCACTATGGGTAATTCCCGAATCTGTTTCGGTTCTGGCGAACCTCGCATCGTCGCAAAGGCCAGGGCGAGGGATCCATGCGATTGTGTGCTTCAGCAAACCACAAACGACGCGACGTCGAGGGCGAGACCTGCGCCAGATTTTGTTGGTCTCGATTCGCCCACTTTTCCAGCCGCGCTTGGCGCTGGCCCCGGTAATATTGGGCGATGAGCGAGGCGATCGTCGTCTTTAACGCGGGTTCGACCAGCCTGAAGTTCGGCGCCTACGCTGTGGATCCTGCTGGGTCGCTGCCGTTGCTCTGCCGCGGACGGATCGACAGCATGCAGGGCGATCCGCATTTCCTCGTCAGCGACGCGGCCGGCAAGCCCATGAACGCGCATGAATGGGGCGAAGGCCACGAGATCGACCACAAGACAGCCTTGCACTTCGTCATCACCTGGTTGGAAGCCAACCTTGCAGGGACGAAGGTGGTCGCGGCCGGCCACCGCGTGGTGCTTGGCGGCGCCCGCTTCGAGGCGCCCGTGCGGATCGACGCGAATGTGCTGGCCTATCTCGACTCGCTCGTAGAGATGGAGCCATCGCATCAGCCATTCAACGTAGACGGCGCCCGGGCGTTCGCCGAGACATTCCCGGGCCTACCGCAGATCGCTTGTTTCGACAGTTCGTTCCATCGAACGATGCCAGCGGTCGCGCAGATCTACGCGCTTCCCCAGGACGTGCGCGATGCCGGCCTCTGCCATTGGGGCTACCACGGCATCTCCTATGATTACATCAGCCGGCAGGTGCCGAAATTCGCTCCTGCGGCTCGGCGAGTGATCGCAGCCCATCTCGGCGGCGGCGCCAGCCTGTGCGCCATGCTGGACGGTAAGAGCGTCGAGACGACCATGGGGTTCGCCGCCGTGTCTGGCCTGCCGATGGCAACCCGTTCGGGCGATGTGCCGCCGGGCGCATTGTTTTATCTGCTGCGGCGCAAGTTGTTCGACGAAGCGTCCTTGGAGAAGATGCTGTACGAACGCGCGGGCCTGCTCGGTCTGTCCGGCATCAGCGGCGACATGCGCGTGCTGCAGGAGAGTGCCGATCCGCGGGCGGTCGCGGCGGTCGAGCATTTCGTCTACGCGATGACCAAGTACGTCGGCGCCTACACGGCCGTGCTCGGCGGTCTGGACGCCTTGGTGTTCACCGCCGGCATCGGCGAACACTCCGCCCCGGTGCGCGCCGCACTGTGCGGCAAGCTCGCGTGGCTTGGCGTGAAGCTGGACGAGGAGTCCAACGCATCCAATGGACCGCGCATTTCCGCCCCGGACAGCGCCGTGTCAGTCTGGGTCATCCCTACGGACGAAGAACGGATGATCGCACACCATACTTGGCGCCTAACCAAGAACGATGAAGCAGCAGGCAGCCATGGATGATCATTTTGCTCATGCCGCAGCACCGACGGTCCCGGTCAAGGCGGCCGGCCTCTACACCTGTCCAATGCATCCGCAAATCCGCGAGGCAAAACCGGGCAGTTGCCCCATCTGCGGGATGACGCTGGAGCCGGTCGCGACGACGGCGGATGTCGGTCCGAACCAGGAATTCGTCGACATGGCCCGGCGGTTCTGGATTGGCCTGGCTCTGGCGTTGCCGGTCTTCATCCTGGAAATGGGCGGCCATATTCCGGCCCTTAGACTGCATGATCTCGTCCCGGAGCGCATATCCGTCTGGATACAGTTCGTCCTATCCACGCCGGTCGTCCTGTGGGCCGGTTGGCCATTCTTCGAGCGCGCCTGGTCGTCGGTTCGACACCGCAGCCTGAACATGTTCAGTCTGATCGCGCTCGGTATAGGCGCCGCCTATCTCTACAGCCTCTTCGGGACCTGCGCGCCGGGTCTGTTCCCAGCCGAGTTCCGTGGAACGGGCGGCACGGTTTCGGTCTACTTCGAAGCCGCGGCGGTGATCACCGTTCTCGTATTGCTGGGCCAAGTGTTGGAATTGCGTGCCCGCGAGCAGACCGGTGGCGCGATCCGAGCCTTGCTCAAGCTGACGCCCAAGATGGCGCGCCGCCTGAAGCGTGGAGGCGAGGACGAGGCAGTGGCGCTCGATCTGGTGCAGGTCGGGGACCGTCTCCGCGTTCGACCCGGCGACGGCGTACCGGTTGATGGCGAAGTGCTTGAGGGAAAAAGCGCCGTGGACGAATCCATGGTCACTGGCGAGTCAATGCCCACCGCCAAGCAACCCAGTGACAAACTCATCGGCGGAACGGTGAACGGCACCGGCTCTCTTGTGATGCGTGCCGACAAAGTGGGCGCGGACACCATGCTCGCGCGCATCGTGACGATGGTCGCCGAGGCACAGCGAAGCAGAGCGCCCATTCAACGCATGGCGGACACCGTGTCGGGCTACTTCGTCCCGGCCGTCCTTGCCGCGGCGGTCGTTACATTCGTTGCGTGGGCTTTCCTGGGACCCGCTCCCGCCCTGTCCTACGCCCTGATCGCGGCGGTCTCCGTGCTCATCATCGCCTGCCCCTGCGCGCTTGGCCTAGCGACGCCGATGTCGATTGGCGTGGGCGTCGGCAAGGGCGCCGGCGCTGGCGTCCTGATCAAGTCTGCCGAGGCTCTTGAGCGCATGGAGAAAGTCGACACCCTGGTCGTCGATAAAACCGGCACGCTCACGGAAGGCAAGCCCAAAGTGACTGCCATCATTCCGGCGGCGGGGCTATTGGAGAGGGAGATTCTAGCGCTGGCGGCCAGTCTCGAGAGGTCCAGCGAACACCCTCTCGCCGCGGCCATCGTTTCCGCGGCACGGGATCGCAATGCCTCAATCCAGGAGGCAACGGATTTCGCCTCGGTCACGGGCATGGGGGTCACCGGCAAGATCGGAGGCAAATCCGTGGCGCTGGGCAACGCGAAACTGATGACGAATCTCGGTATCCTGCTCGGCGATCTCGAACGTGAGGCCGACGAGCTTCGCGGCGACGGGGCAACCGCCCTGTTCCTCGGGGTAGACGGCAAACCCGGCGGCGTCATCGCCGTTGCCGACCCCATCAAGTCAACCACGCGCGCGGCCCTCGATAGCCTTCGGAGCGATGGCATTCGGATCGTGATGCTCACGGGCGACAACAAAACGACCGCCGAGGCTGTTGCCCGCAAGCTTGGCATTCTGGAAATCGAAGCCGATGTCCTGCCGCAGGACAAGAACCGCATCGTTAAGGATCTGATGGCCGAGGGGCGCGTTGTCGCCATGGCTGGCGATGGGGTTAACGACGCTCCAGCTTTGGCCGAAGCCGCGGTCGGCATCGCGATGGGAACGGGAACCGAAGTCGCGATCCAGAGCGCCGGGATTACCTTGGTGAAGGGTGACCTCGCAGGCATAGCACGGGCTGTCGTCCTGAGCCGGGCGACGATGCGCAATATCCGCCAAAATCTGGTATTTGCATTCGTCTACAATGCGATCGGCATCCCGATTGCCGCAGGCGTCCTCTACCCGGCTTTCGGCCTCCTTCTCAGTCCGATCGTTGCCGCGCTCGCAATGTCGCTAGCTCGCTGTCGGTGATCGTGAACGCGCTGCGCTTGCGCGCGCTAAAGCTTTAGGTGTGGACCGGGTAGCCGGTGGCCGTCGTCAGCGCCAGTGCCAGTGCTCGAAGCGGGACGAGATTCTGAAAATCGCGAGGCTCGCAGAGAACGTCCAACAGCTTCATGCCGTCGTGGCGGCAGCGGTAGTCCGCGCCGGCGCCACGGCGCGCCAGGACGCTTGCTTCATCATCGTGATCAGCAGGGGCAGTCCGGTGAAGACGATTGTGCCGCCGGCCACGAGCCCGACATAGAGCGCCGGGCTGCCCACGGGCAGCTGGGAGGGCGGAAAGAAACCGACGATGAAGGCGAACACGACGCCGGCAAACCCGGTTCCGGCGACGATCCACATGCCGGCGATCCCGCCCGGTACGCGATAGCTTCTCGTCAGATCCGGCTGAGAGTAGCGGAGCCGCAGCGCCGCTGCGTACATCAGCATGTACATGATCAGATAGAGCGTGATCGTCACCGCGCTGAGCAGGAAGAACGCAACGCTGACATCGGCCAGGATGAAGTAGGTCAGCGAGAGGATCGTGACGATGACGCCCTGGACGACGAGGATGCTGATCTGCACGCCATTCTTGTTGGTCTTGGCCAGGAAGGGCGGAATCTCGCCCTGTTGCGCCGTCCACAGCAAGCCGCGGCTAGGACCGCTGATCCATGACATCACCCCGCCGATGCCGCCGAAGGCGAGCAGCAGGCAGATGATCGGGGTGGCCCAGCCGATCCCGAAGCGGGCGAAAATTTGCTGGAATGCCTTCATCAGCCCTTCCTGGAGATTGATCTCCTGGTTAGGGAGCACCGTCGCCACGGCGAATGACCCGAGCGTGAACAGCAGGATGATGACCACCGAGGCGATCAGCATGGCGGCGGGAAATTGCTGCTTCGGTCGCGCCATCTCGTTTGCGTGCACGGCATGCACCTCGACCCCGGCAAAGAGCAAGATGATGCCGGCCAGGAACGCGATGTCGCCCATGCCGGTGATGTAGGGAAAATACCGGGGATGCGCGTGTCCTCCCGCCATCGACATGACCGAGGCTGAATCCGTCGCTGCCGGATGCAGGATCGAAATCGGGTTGCCCTGGACGATCCAAATGACCGCCAGAACCATGATCACCACGCCGGGCAGGACCGTGCCGGCCAGAAAGGCCCAGCTCGTCACCCGGGCGATGGCACTGACCCCGCGCAACGTGATCCACGTCGCCAGCCAATAAGCGATGATGCAGAAGGTCCCGACGAAGGGGCCGTTATTCGCCAGTGCCGGCTTGCCCACGACATAGGCGATCGCCGCCGCCGAGAAAGCGAGCACCGTCGGATACCAGACCACATTCTGAATCCATTGCAGCCAGATGGCGACAAATCCCCACCGGGAGCCGAACGCCTCCTTCACCCAGGTATAGACCCCACCGCCCTTCTCGCCGAAGGCACTGCCGAGCTCGGCCGCGACCAAAGCCGCGGGGATCAGGAAGATGAAGGTGGCAAAGCCGATATAGACGAACAGCGTGAGCTGTTCCTTGGCCATCATCGGCAGCCCGCGCAGGCTGACCACGGCAGCCGCGGTCATCATCGCCATGCTGAAAGTGGATACGACGCTTTTTGCGAGGGCCATCGGTGTCTCCATCCGGTTCGGTGCCGCGGGGCAAATCCTTAGTGATGAAAGGTCGGCCCCGCGCTCGAGTGCTGGAGCGGGTTCTCTCGCAGATGCTTGAGCGCTCGGCCGAGATCATCCAGAAGCAGCTGGGCCAGATCGCGGCTGACGCCATGGCGGATCAGGATTCGCTGGATGATCGTCGATTCGCGTTTCGGTGGGAGCGGGTAGGACGCGATCAGCCAACCGCGCAGGCGCACGCGCTCGGACAGGTCATAGAGCGTGAAGCCGTGATCCTGACCGTCCTTGAGCTTGTAGCAGACCAGCGGCAATGCGCCCTTGCCGTCATAGACCAGCTCTAGTGGGCCGAGCTTGGCAATCTCGGCAGCGAGCCACTGGGCGGTGTCGACGCAGGCCTGCTGGATCCGCGTGTAACCCTCATAACCGAGCCGAAGAAAATTGTAATATTGAGCGATGATCTGTCCGCCCGGCCGACTGAAATTCAAGGCGAAGGTCGGCATGTTGCCGCCGAGATAGTCGACCATGAAGATCAGCTCTTCCGGCAGCTCGGCCTTGTCGCGCCAGACTACCCAGCCGACGCCCAGCGGTGCCAGACCGTATTTGTGCCCGGAGGCGCTGATCGACTTGACCCGCTCGATGCGGAAATCCCACGCCAGCTCCTTCTGGACGAACGGCGCGATAAAGCCGCCGCTCGCGGCATCCACATGGATCGGTATGTTCAATCCAAGGTCGCGCTGGATTTCGTCCAGCTCGAGCGCCATCGCCTCGACCGGTTCGTAGATGCCGGTAAACGTCACGCCGAGCGTGGCGACCACGCCGATCGTGTTCTCGTCGCAATACTCCCGCAGATCTTCCGGCTGCATGCCGAGTGCAGCGTCGCGCAGCGGAACCTGACGGATCTCGACATCGAAATACCGGGCGAATTTCTCCCAGCATACCTGGACCGGCCCGCAGACGAAATTCGGCTTGGCATCGGACTTCCCGGCGGCAAGGCGGCGCTTGCGCCATTGCCACTTCAGGGCCAGCCCACCCAGCATGCAGGCCTCGCTCGATCCCGTGGTCGAACACCCGACGGCCACACGCGCCGCCGGAACATGCCAGAGATCGGCGATCATATGGACACAGCGATTTTCGAGCTCTGCCGTCTGCGGATACTCGTCCTTATCGATCATGTTCTTATCGATCGCCTCGCCCATCAGCCGGCGCGCCTCGGGCTCCGACCAGGTAGTGCAGAATGTCGCCAGGTTCTGGCGCGAGTTGCCGTCCAGCAGCAGCTCGTCATGGACCGAGTTGTACACTGCCTCGGCGGAAGAACTGAGTTGCGGCAGGCGATATTTTGGCAAGCCGTGCCCTGCCAATTCGGTCGCATAAACGTCCTCGTTCCCGGCATCGCCAGGCCGCGCAATCTTGTGCAAAGCCATCTCAGTCTCCTTATAATTCAACCCAGACCGCCATCATCGGCGCAGCGGCCGATAACGATTTTCAAATCCGTGGCCGGGTTGGGCCGCCGGGCGCCGCAATGGGCTGCATGAAATTTTCGGGATGCGACACCTTCGGTGCCAAGGTCGCCCCTGGCCGCTGCCTTGCCCGGATGCGCTTTGCGATCGGCTAGGCCAGCCTGTCGAACTCAGAGACTTGGTGGCCCGATCCTTGAGTTCGATGCATCGAACTCCAGGTTAATCGGCACACGAATCAATTGAATCCGGTGTGATCAGCTTCTGAAATTCGCGATAGGGCGATCACGATTTCGGAACCGATACATTAGAATGGCAGATGACCGGCCGCACAGACTCGGAATCTACTCAAGACGTTTGCGCTAGCAAAATCAGGTAATGAGCGGAACGGGCTTGAGCGTCGCTGCCTTCATGGCGGAGGCGCTTGCACGCAGGCGCATGACAGCGCGGGCTCGAGCCCGCTTGTTGCTCCAAAATGCCGCGCAGCAGCGACAGGACGATACCGAGTGCAACGCCGGCTTCCGGAGAAGCGATCGGGAGGCTTTCTCCTAACGCGCCCTCAGAAGCCGCTGCCATCCTTCGTCCGAGCGTGGCGACCATATTCGGCATCGGTTCGCATCATGAAATCCTCGATCGTGCCCGACAGGTCGTTCGCTATCTTTTCAAGCTCGGCCCTGACGTTCGGCCAGAGACCGGGACCTTCCAGATCAAGCGCGTGAAGACGCTCCGTAAGGTTGGCGTGTCGACGCACCAGCTCCGCGATGTCGCCGAATTTCTCGATTCTCTCGACACCCTGCGCTTGGGTCATTCTATGGCGAAGGAGCGCAATTCGTTCCGCCAAGGCTCCGAGCCTGAGCTCCAAACCGCGATGCGAGCTATGTCCTTCCATGTTTTCTCTCCTTAGCGAGGTCTATGCGGGCTGACCTTCTCGGTCATGACCGAGAAGAATTCGATGCTTCAGACTCCAGGCCCTATCGTCAGTCCACGAGGTGGGAGCCATCGAGTTCGATGGGTTCGGCGTTCCATCTCCGGAGCGCTAAGGTCGGCACCGAACAGGACCGCATCGCAACGGGTCATTGCCGTCCGGGGCCCTGAACGCGATGGTCCACAAGCGGAGCAGTGCTCGACTAGCGTTGATCGCTCGTGCTCGGCGGAACCTTGCCGTAATAGGCATGGAAACGCTGCACGTAAGCGCGATCGACCGGCGCGGCGGCGTCGTAGGTCGGGCTGCCTTTGACCGTCTGGCGATCGACATCGAGGTTCACAAACCGATCTTGCCAATCGATCGCGCGAACCATGTGTGGTGCGATCAGGGCTTTTCTTGCCGGCCACCAGTTTTTGGTATCGACGATGAGAAATCGGACGGTCCAATCGGCTTCCTCGATAAGAAAGTCTTCGAGGTGACCGATCTCGCCGTCGATAGCATGGATATGATAGCTGATGGTCTCTTCGATGCTTCGGAGGTGCGGATCTTCGTCGCTGACGGGAGCTGCTACGTGCGTCTCCTCGACCCACCCCGGGGCAGGCGACTTCAATCCAACCGGGCCATTACCCAGCGGGCCAAAGCCGCACTTGTAGAGACCGATGCTCCAATATGGTCGCCAGCCATGGTGATCGTAGATGTCGCCTTCCATCTGCCGGGACACCGGTTGAGCCATGTTGACGGCTGGTCCGTCGAAGACCTCCTGTTTCGTCAGTTTGACCGAGAGCTCGCGGCGCTCCGGATCGAAATGGCCGAACGCTGAGGGCGGCAGAAGAACCTTACGGCCCGATAACCAATTGCCGGTATCGACCACTAGCCAGCGGATCACCCAGGTGGTGTCGTCGAACAGGATGTCGCCCGCGATACCCACCAATCCACCGTCACTCGCCGCGATCGCCGAGCCCTTGATTGCTGATGCATTCCGCAACATGGCACGCTCCTTCCGCCCGGCCCTATGCGGTCCCGGCGGGCGATAGCGATCGGAATCAGGTTCATTCAAGCCTTGCCTTTGCCGGAAACATCGGCCGAAACAACCATCGCCCTTCGGGCACCGGATCGCCGCTGAGTGCCCAATGAGGTTGATAGTAGCTGCTGTCAGGTCGCGCCGGCAGATTCGGAAACTACGGATACGATTCCCGTCCGGTCCCCAAGTCGCGGCAGTGAGCGATTTTGTATCGTCGAATACGCCGCCGCCTCCAGACGTTGTGGGCGGCATCGCGTCAACTTGTCCGCGATCGAGCAGCTCTGAGGGCGGAGGCGCACGACAGAAGATGCCAAGCATGACGCCGAGATTCGGGCCGCAGATCGCTGAGACCCGCAGCGTCTCCTGAGGCGACATCACTTTCCCATTGGCACCTGCGGAACCGCCGACGGTGATGGGCTGGGAGCCGCCGGCGGGGTTGATGCAGCCGAATGGGCCGATGGCGTTGGCTTCGCCGCCACCTTGATCTGATCGAGGATAACGCGAGCACGCGCAATTCCCGCCTGTTCGTCCGTGACGCTGAGACCGTGAAGCGAAGCGTCCCGTTCCGACTGGGCAAAGGCGCTACCCTCGAGCGTGGCGACTTCGGACCAAGCATAGGCCTCCATTGGATTTGCCGGCGCGGCGAGGCCGGTGCGGTACATCTGTCCGAGGAGCATCGCTGCCTGGGCATCGCCGTGATAGGCGGCCTTCTCGAGATAGCTTTTCGCCAGGGCGAGATCCGGCAGGACGATGTCACCGTGAAGATAGATTTCTCCAAGGCGCAATTGGGCCGCGACTACCTCGCGATCGGCGGCTTTCTTGTAGAGTGCTATAGCTTGTTCCGGATCGCGCGGCACGCCGAGGCCCGACTCGGACATTAGGGCCAGCCAATAGTCAGCGGTAGGATCGTTGTGATCGGCGAGCTTATTGAAGAGCGTCAATGCTGCTTGGTTGTCGCCCTGCCGAAAGGCCTTCTCGGCGAGTTGCAGATCTCCGCTGGGTTCGGGCGACGAACTGCGCCAACGCCATTCCTGCCCGGCGACGCCTACGAGCAATGCGATACTCGCCACCAGAATGAAAGCAATCGATTGCCTTCGTGGCGCGGCAGGTAATTTCTGCGGATCTTGACCGGTCATGGACGGTGCCTTTCGTGTTTCTGGGCGACCCTTATGGTCGCCTGCGCGGGGCGCCCATGAGTGACAAGGTTATGCCGATGACCAGAATGCCCAGATCGCTCGCGGTCTTGAGCTGATCGCCGGCGATGTTGCCGAATCCGCCCGACTAAATAGGTAAGGCTCACAGGCTCTCCTTTGGGTTCCTCTTGGCGCTGCCTCAGATTGCTGCGCCGGCACAGCGTCGACTACGCCCAGGATCTTCCCGCAATCATGTCCGCGGGTGCGCGGAACGCTTACGCTGGATCCGGAAGCCCGGGCATAGGGAAGCGGATAGTCCAAACCGTGCCCTGCTTGGAATCGACGCTGACCGTACCGCGAACCTGTTGGACGAGACGCCGGACCAGGCCCAGCCCATGCCGCTTACCTTCGGTTCCGGCCTTGAAGCCGGGGCCATCGTCGCTGATCGTCATGGTCGCCATCCGGTCGTGCGCTACGCCGCGACGGACCGACACCACAGCCATCCCTGTACCGCTGGGAAAGGCGTGGTCGTAGCTGTTGGTAATCAGCTCCGCCACGACCAAACCCAATGCGGTCACGACATCGAGATCTAGGATCACCGCGTCGCTGTCGCAAAGGAGCGTCACGGCATTGTTCTGCGCGCCCTGAATTTGCGCGAGATTGAGACAAAGGGATTTCACATAACCGCCGAAATCGGTCGTTCGCGTCATTTCGGTGCCGAGCAGATGGTCGTAGACCTGAGCCAGAGTGGACACCCGACGCGCAATCGCCTTGATGCCCCGTTGCCCTGCCGCATCCGCCGTGTCGTCCAGCTGCTTGCTCAGCATTGCATAGATGAGCTGCAGATTATTGCGCACGCGGTGCTGCAGCTCTTCCGCCAGCACCTGTTTCTGCTCGAGCAGCCGATCCTTCTCTTCGACCAGAAGCCTCATCTGCTCGACCGTCGCTCGCAGGATCGAGGTGCGCGACGACGTGGCGACGGCTTCGCCCAGAACATTGGCGAAACCCATGAGAAAATCCACATCGTGCTGATCGTAGTCATGCTGCTGGTTGTTGTCGATCTCCAGCACCCCATAAGGCTGGTCGTCGTTGCCCTTGATGACGACATCGATGGTCGAGACGATGCCGTGCTCGGCGTAGAAAGGCGGCAGCTCGAATTCGTTGTCCCGGCGAAGATCGTTGCAGATCGAGGGCTGGCCGGTGATGAAGGCCCGTCCTTGCGGCGAGGTCGGATCGGCGCGTGAGACGACGTGGCCGACCACACCTGCGTTCCAGCCGTACCCTGCTTCGATGAGCAGATCGTTTTCCTCGGTTCGATACCGACAGACCTTGCAGAACGGCACGCTCAGGCCCTCGGCACAGACCTTTGCCGCTTGGGTCAAGACCTTGAGCAGATCGCCTTGACGGAGCGCGAAGCTGCCGAAGCCGGCGATTGCCGCCTGTTGGCGCAGCAGCTTGTGGACCCTGGCCGCATCGTCACTCATCAGAGAGGCTTCGCGATGGCGGATGGCAGCACCTGCAGCCCCCGAGGAAACGGCGGTGCTGCCCTGCCGGTCGCGACGATGTCGGCGACAATCCGCAGGCTCCTCAGGAGATCGGCATTGCGGTAGGGCTTGACGAGACAGGCCTCGCCATCGGCGGCGGTCAAGGCGACTTGAGAGATGTTGCCGGTCGCATAAAGAATTCCGGGCCGGCCGCGAGCGCCCAATTGAACCGCAATGTCGCTGCCACAGCCGCCATCGGCGAGCCGCATGTCGATGACGGCGAGGTCGGGCCTGTGCTCGCGGCCAAGCGCTACCGCCTCGGCCACGGTGCGGGCGATACCGCACACCTCGTAGCCGTTCGCAAGCAGAACCTCCTCGATCAGGTCGGCGATCATCAGATCATCTTCGGCAATCAAGACCTTGGGCATGAAAAATCCTTCTCGGTCGCCTGCCTCAGCCGCCAGGCATGATTGAAGAATAGAGATTCGAAAGACTTCCAGTCAGTCTCGGATTCTACTCAGTCGATCCCGAAATCGGTTGCCGGCCGGTAGACGGCGGCGGCGCCCACGATTGCGGACGCGATGGCCGTTTATCCCATTGGGATTCGTTCGGCGCACGAACAACTCGCGCGCTGATGGGCGCGATCTGGGCGGTCAAGCGTGGGTAATTTCCGAACCTGTCGCCACGCCGTCGCGAGGTCCAGTGTCACTCGAGGCTGTATGCCTCCGATGTTGCCTCACTCAGCGGCGGTTTACCCCGGCATGTGCTTCATCCGATGCCGACGCCGCCGCTCCGCGCGATGCGATCCGATGCCTTCGGAGGCTGCACACGGACCAGGAAGGCAACCAGGAGAAGGCAAAGATGAAACACGTTACTCTCGTGAGTTCGGCGGCGATATGTCTGAGCCTTGGACTCTCACCCTCGCTGTCCGTTGCGCAGCCTCCCGCGACAGATACGCCAGGGGATGCGACTGCGTCTGTCAGGACGACGCCAAAGAACGCCCCCGCCACGTCGAAGAGCGTCACCGCAATCCAGCCGGCGGAGGCGTGTCTCACCGATATACGCAGCTTCAGCGGCAAGATGGACAAAGACGGCTACTGGCTGGGCGCGTCCGGGTACGGCTACGGCTATCCGATGGGCGGCGCCGGCTACGGATATGGCTTTCCGATGGGCGCCTATCCGGCCTCTTCCGGCTACAGCAATGCCCGGCCGGGGTTCGAGGTACGAACCCTCCTCGAATCCGCGAACATCCTCGCCCAGCACGGCCAGCAACAGGCGTGCGAGGATATCCTCGCTACGACGCGCACCATCTACCAAAGCTACGCTACCGAGATGCACAGTCGGGGTATTGCGAGGTCTGACGGTTCGAACTGGCAACAGGGGCAGATCAACGCCGCACAGCCGGTCATGCGAGCGAACGCCGCATTCCGGTCGGACCAGTTGCTCGACATGGACGTGCTCAGCCCGCAAGACGAGTCGCTTGGCACTGTACATGACATCGTGATGAGGCCGCAGAACGGCGACATCGCGTATCTGGTGATCGCGCGCGGCGGTCTGTTCGGTATCGATGAGAAATTTGTCCCGGTACCTTGGGACGCTTTCAAAGCGACCTCGAACGCGAGCGTGCTCGTGCTCAACTCGACCCGAACCGTGCTGGAAGCCGCCCCGCAGGTAGGTGACGATAAGTTCGCCGTTAAAGGCCAGTTCGAGCAGGAGAGTCAAAAGGTCGACGCCTACTGGAAGTTGCAGCTCGCGAGCAAGGGTGCCGACTAAAAGCGCGACTGGCCCCGCGGTCCCAGGATCCGCGGTCGTCGCGGGCCGAAACTGCGCGCGGCGTATGCCGCTCCGCTAGGCCGCTGCCTTTGCGCAGTGCGCGTACTTCAGGCGGCAAAACCGTGGCCGAGAGGTTATGTAGCGCAAAGACCCGTGAAGTCAGAGCCTAAGTTCCGATCGAAGGTCGAACAGTCATGACACCAGACACCGACGCACCCAAGGATACACAGCCGGAGCCAGGAGCAGAGGACGGTGCGAAGGGCGATCTGAAAACCCTTCCTTTGCCGGAGGTTGAGAAGAAGCTCGGCTCGTCTCCCGACGGACTCAGCCAGGTGGAGGCGACAAAGCGACTGGCCCAGTATGGCCCCAACGAGATCGAAGAGAAAAAGACCAATCCACTGCTGAAATTCCTCAAGTATTTCTGGGGACCGATTCCGTGGATGATCGAAGTTGCCGTGATCCTGTCGGCTGTGGTGCAGCATTGGCCGGACTTTTTTATCATTCTGGTCTTGCTGTTTGCCAATGCCACGATCGGCTTCTGGGAGGAACGCCAGGCGGGCAATGCCATCGACGCGCTGAAGGCGAGGCTGGCGATCAAGGCTCGGGTGAAGCGCGACGGCAAATGGATTACGCCTGCGGCCAAGGATCTGGTGCCGGGCGACCTCATCCGTTTGCGGCTCGGCGATATCGTGCCAGCGGACGCGCGCTTGCTGGACGGCGATGAAATTTCGGTCGATCAGTCCGCGTTGACCGGAGAGTCTTTGCCGGCCTCGAAAAATTTCGGCGACGCGATATTCTCCGGGTCGATCATCCGCCGCGGCGAAATCAGCGCGCTGGTCTATGCGACTGGTGGCAAGACCTATTTCGGTAAGACGGCGGAACTTGTCCAGTCGGCAGTGACCGTCAGCCATTTCCAAAAGGCCGTCCTGCGGATCGGCAATTATCTGATCATGTTGGCAGTTGTCCTGGTGGCGGTGATTATCGCCGTCGGCATCTACCGCGGCGAGCCGGTGCTGACCGTGTTGCAGTTCGCCCTCGTGTTGACCGTGGCCGCGATTCCGGTGGCGATGCCGACGGTGCTGTCCGTGACGATGGCGGTCGGAGCCCGCCTGCTCGCCAAGAAGCAGGCGATCGTGAGCAAGCTGGTCGCCATCGAGGAACTGGCCGGCGTTGACGTGCTGTGTGCCGACAAGACCGGCACTCTGACGCAGAACAAGCTGACGCTGGGTGATCCATTCTGCCTTGACAAGGTCACCCCCGATCAACTGATCCTCGCCGGCGCGCTCGCCTCGCGGGCCGAGAACGACGACACGATCGACCTCGCCGTACTGGGCGGCCTGAAGGACAAGGCGGCGCTGACGCCTTATGAGGTCGTGCATTTCCAGCCGTTCGATCCAGTGCACAAGCGCACCGAGGCCACCATCAAGGCCGCGGACGGCAGCACCTTCAAGGTGACCAAGGGCGCGCCTCAGGTCATCCTGGAACTGTCGGCGAATTCCGCGGCGGCGAAGGCCGCTGCCACCAAGGCGGTCGACGCCTTCGCCCTGCGCGGCTTTCGTGCGCTCGGCGTTGCCAGGACGGACGGCGACGGCAAATGGCAGCTTCTCGGCATCCTGCCGCTGTTCGATCCGCCGCGCGCGGATGCCAAATCCACAGTCGCGATCGCCGCTCAGATAGGTGTGAAGATCAAGATGGTGACTGGCGATGCGCTGGCAATCGCCAAGGAGACCGCAAAGACATTGGGGATGGGCACGAACATTCTGGACGGTGCCAGCCTCGGCGATTCCAAAAGCGAAGAGACCGCAGCCGAGGTCAAGTCAGTAGAGGACGCCGATGGGTTCGCCCAGGTATTTCCCGAGCACAAATTTCACATCGTCGATATCCTGCAGAAGCACAACCATACGGTCGGCATGACCGGAGACGGGGTAAACGACGCCCCCGCGCTGAAAAAGGCGGATTGCGGATTCGCTGTTTCGGGTGCAACGGACGCGGCGCGTGCGGCGGCTTCCATCGTGCTGGTGGCACCGGGACTGTCGGTGATCATCGACGCGATCAAGGAAAGCCGGCGGATCTTTCAGCGTATGAACAGCTACGCGATTTACCGCATCGCCGAGACGCTGCGTGTGCTCCTGTTCATGACGCTCGCCATCCTAGTGTTCAAATTCTATCCGCTAACAGCAATTATGATCGTGATGCTCGCGCTTCTCAACGACGGAGCGATTCTATCTATCGCTTATGACAATGTCCGCTACAGAGATGTGCCGGAATCGTGGGACATGCGCGTTGTCCTGAGCGTCTCCACGGTATTGGGGGTGTTTGGGGTCATCTCTGCATTTGGGCTCTTCTATCTCGGCGAGAGGGTGTTCCATCTCGATCGGGCGCATATCCAAACAATGATGTATCTGAAGTTGTCGGTGGCCGGGCATCTGACGATTTTCCTAACCCGGGCGCGCGGGCCGTTCTGGACCATTCGGCCCGCCCGGATTCTCTGGGTCGCGGTTTTGGGCACACAGGCGCTCGCAACGTGCATTGCCATCTTTGGCTTCGGACTGGTGCCTCCGCTCGGCTGGTATTGGGCGCTACTCGTCTGGGGTTACGCCCTCGCCTGGGCGCTTCTGAACGATCGCGCAAAACTGCTCACCTACCGGATCCTTGACGCCACGAAGGCCAAGCAGGGGGCCGTAGCGAAAGCCGAGCCCCGCCCGGACGCCAAAGCCGGAACGTCCGCAACTCCCCCGCAACTCGCCGCCGAGTGAGCGCGAAAGCGACGAGATCGATAGTCTGCACCGCCGAGAGAAGTAAAATGAAAATACGTTCAGAGGACTTTCGCGTGAAGGAAGGCGATAACGTCAATCTCGAGAAGTGGCCGACGCTCGTGCATCCAGTCTACGAATCAAAGATTCATTACGAAAAACTGCTTCAGGAGCACGTTTCACAACTGAGCGCGCTGCAACAGCTGCACTATGCATCGAATCGCCATGCGCTCTTGCTGATTTTCCAGGCGATGGATGCGGCGGGAAAGGACGGCGCGATCCGGCATGTAATGTCCGGCGTGAACCCGCAGGGTTGCCAAGTGTTCAGCTTCAAGCATCCGAGCGCCTCGGAGCTGGAGCACGACTTTCTCTGGCGCTCCACGCGCGATCTGCCGGAGCGCGGACGGATCGGCATCTTCAACCGATCCTACTACGAAGAGGTGCTGATCATCCGTGTGCATCCCGAACTGCTGAGCGCCGAAGCGCTTGTGGACCCGCCGGCCAATGACAAGAAATTCTGGCATCAGCGCTATCGCTCGATCACCGATCTGGAGCGACACCTGCATGCCAATGGGACCCGCATCGTGAAATTCTTCCTTCACCTCTCGAAGGAAGAGCAGAGCAAGCGCTTCCTTGCCCGCATCGACGAGCCGGACAAGAACTGGAAATTCAGCACCGCGGATATCGAGGAAAGGGGCTTCTGGAAGGAATATATGCGGGCCTATGAGGAGTGTCTGAGTGCGACGAGCACGAGCGACGCTCCCTGGTATGTCGTCCCCGCCGATGACAAGGAGAACGCTCGGCTCATTGTCTCCCAAATCGTGCTCGATACGTTCGAAGGGCTCAAAATGCGCTACCCGAAAGTGAGCGCAGAGCGCGAACGGGAATTGCAGTCAATCCGCAAGCAACTTACGTCGTGAGCGCCCTCGCCTCCAGGCAGGGCAATTTGCAGCCGCCGGAAGCGCCGATCCGCGCTGAGCTTTTCAGTGTCGAACGTCTTGAGCAACATGCAGAGAGTCTGGCGGCGGCGCAGCAGGTTGCGCCGAAACCAGGGCCGGGCCGCCGACTGGACAGGCGTCTCGACGAGAACATGCGTGTCCTCACCGAAACCCATCGCGCTGTCGTCGCGGCGGGTGCGGAGGGTCAGACGATCACGCCAGCTGCGGAATGGCTGCTCGACAATTTCCATATCGTCGATGAGCAGATCCGCGAGATCAGAAACGACCTTCCCCCCGGTTACTATCGCCTGCTTCCGAAACTGTCGGTCGGACCCTTGCAAGGCTTTCCGCGCGTCTTCGGCATCGCCTGGGCCCTTGTGGCCCATACCGACAGCGCGTTCGATGTAGAGAAGCTGACGCGTTTCGTGTTGGCCTATCAACGGGTGCGACCGCTGACCATCGGCGAGTTGTGGGCGCTCGCGATCACTCTGCGCATCACCTTGGTCGAGAATTTGCGCCGTTTGGCTGGGTCGATTGCGGAACAGCTGTCGGCACACCAATTGGCCGACGCGCTCGCAGACGAGATGCGCCGCGCGGCCCAAGCCAATCCCGCTTCGGCATCGTCTATCTTGCACAAGCTTGGCCGGGCGCCATGGTCGACGGCGTTTGCCGTCGGCTTCGCGCAGCACCTGCGCGACCACGATCCTAATACCACACCGGAGCTGCGCTGGCTGAATGACAGATTAGGTGCGGAGGGCACTACCACCGACCAGATCGTCCGGGAAGAGTTTCAGGCCCAGAGTGCCGCCGACGTGACCGTGCGTAACGTGATTACCAGCATGCGTCTGGTCTCGACGATCAACTGGGCGGAGCTCTTCGAAAGCGTCAGTCCGGTCGACGCGATCCTGCGGGGCGGCAGCGACTTCGCGGCGATGGACTTTCCGACGCGTGATCTCTATCGACGCGCGATCGAGGAACTGGCGCGTCAGTCGGGGAGCGACGAATCCCGGGTCGCTGAACGCGCGCTCGCGGCCGGCCGGCGCGCGGGAGATAAGGCGCCGGACAAGGATCGTCCGGTGCGACGTGAGAGCGATCCCGGATATTACCTGATCGCCCGGGGACGCCGCAGCTTCGAGAAGGAACTCGGTTGCCGGGTGCCGCTCAGCACTCGGTTCTTCCGCCTCAATTCCGATCTCGGCGTGATGAGCTACGTGGCCATGATTGCGTGCGTCACCGCGATCGTGCTCGCGCTGATGCTCCTCGCCGTTGCTTATGTCGGGATCGGCGACTGGGCGCTTCTTATTCTGGCAATCGTCGGGTTCGTACCGGCATCGGACGCTGCTGTCGCGCTTGTCAACCGGGTGATCACCGGTCAGGTCGGCGGCATGCTGTTGCCCGGATTGGAGCTGCGTGACGGAATCCCGCGCGAGCTTCGCACCTTCGTCGTCGTGCCCACGCTGCTCGCCGACAAATCGGAAATCGAACGGCAGATCGAGCGGCTCGAGGTTCATCATCTTTCCAGCCCGGACGACAATTTCATTTTTGCGCTGCTTTCTGATTGGCGCGACTCGCCAACCGAACATGATGCCAACGACGAAGTGCTGCTCGACGAGGCCGCCGCCGGCATCGAGCGATTGAACGCTCGCTATGGGCCGGCCGGGAACAGTGCGCGCTTTTTTCTGCTGCATCGCTGCCGCGTTTGGAACGAGGGCGAGGGAACGTGGATCGGCTGGGAACGCAAGCGTGGCAAGCTGCACGAGCTCAACCGCCTGCTCCGCGGCGCCACCGATACGACCTTCGTTCCAATCGTCGGTCAAGTTCCCTCGCTACCATCGGGTATCCGCTATGTCATCACGCTGGATTCCGACACCCGCCTGCCGATCGGTGCCGCCAAGCAGCTGGTAGGAAAGATGGCTCATCCGCTGAACCGGCCGAGCCTGGATCATAGCACCGGTCTGGTCGTGGCGGGCCACGCCATCCTTCAGCCGCGCGTGACGCCATCCTTGCCGGTCGGCAGCGAAGGCTCCCTGTTCCAGCGCGTCTTCTCGGGGCCTAACGGGCTCGATCCCTATGCGCTCGCCGTTTCCGACGTTTATCAGGATTTGTTCGAAGAGGGCTCCTATTGCGGCAAGGGCATCTACGAGATCGACACATTCGAAGCAGCGCTTGGCGGACAGATTTCGGAAAGCGCCGTCCTCAGCCACGATCTATTGGAAGGCATATTCGCCCGCGCGGGCCTTGTCTCCGACATCGAGGTCGTGGAGGAATTTCCGTCCCGCTACGCCGTCTCGGCGGCGCGTCAGCACAGGTGGGTCCGAGGCGACTGGCAGCTGCTGCCCTGGATCTTCGGCTTTCGCCGTAAAGCCGCCGACGGGTCATCGCACGCTTCGATCCCTTTAATGGGGCGATGGAAGCTGCTCGACAACCTGCGGCGCTCGCTGTCTGCGCCGGCCGCCCTGCTCGCCCTGCTGGTCGCCTGGCTGCAGCCGACGATGATTGCGGGGATCTGGACGGCGTTCATTTTGCTGACCATTTTTCTCCCGCCGCTGCTGCCGGCAATCGCCGGCATCGTTCCCCGTCGTGCTGGCGTGACACTGCGCAACCATCTGCGCTCGCTACGCGGTGATTTCGTGCTCGGTCTTTTGCAGAGCGCGTTCCTGGTCACGTTCCTGGCGCATCAATCCTGGATCATGGTCGATGCCGTCGGCCGCACCCTGTTCCGACTGTTCGTTCGACATCGCCACCTCCTTGAGTGGACGACCGCCGCGCAGGCCAAGTACGAGGATACTTTCGACCGCCGTAGCCTCGCACTGCAGATCACTGCAAGCGTGGCGAGCGCGCTGGTTGTTGCGATCGTGCTGTCTGTCCTTGGTCAAGGAAGTTGGCCGATCGCGATCCCCTTTGTGGGTCTGTGGGTGCTGTCCCCGCTTGTCGCGCGCTGGGCTAGCCGGCCGCCGCCCACGGCAGGTCACCTGTCGATCGCGACTGCGGACGCCCTGGCGCTGAGGCTGGTCGCGCGGCGCACATGGCGCTTTTTCGAGACATTCGTCACCGCGGAAGACAACATGCTTCCGCCGGATAATTTCCAGGAGGATCCCAAACCGGTGACGGCGCACCGTACGTCGCCTACGAATCTCGGATTGTATTTGCTGTCGATTATCGCGGCGCGCGATTTTGGTTGGTTGGGAACGCTCGATGCGTTGGACCGGCTTGAGGCGGCCTTCGCATCGATGGCGAAGTTGGAGCAGTTCCGCGGCCATTTCTACAACTGGTACGACACGCGCGATCTGAGCGTATTGGAACCTAGGTATATCTCCTCCGTGGACAGCGGCAATCTTGCCGGCCATCTGATCGTCCTCGGCAATGCGTGCCGGGAAATCGCCGCCGGCCCGATCGGAAATGACAATTGGATATCGGGCCTGCAAGACACCTTGGCGCTGGTGCGCGAGGCTGCTGCCCTGCCCAAGGAAGACGCAAGAAAACCCAACGCCGCGCAGGTGAGGTTGAACGAAGCCGCTGCCCTGTTCGCCGCGGCCCTGCGCAGCCCTCCCGTAACGCCAACCGGGATCGCCGGACGTTTGTCGGATCTCAAGCCATTGGCCGATGCGCTCGTAGCCTGCGCCCAGGCCTGCTCGCTTGACCGTGGCGACGAGGTCGGTGCGGACATCGTCGTCTGGGCAAACGCCCTGCGGACATCTGTCATCAGCCATCGGCATGATTTTGAGGTGCTCATGCCCTGGGCCATCCAGCTCAGTCAGGAGGCCCTAGCCGACGACCGCATAGACGCGCTGACGGACACAATGTCTTCGTTGGTCGCGCTGCCCCGGCACGGTGCCGCGATGGCGCATCTGCTTGCGGCCGGTCCGGACAGCGGAACCTCGGAGCAAGAAACGCCAATAGCTGAGGCGCTGGCGAGATCGGGAGATGCCGCCCGGTCGCTGACGCTCCGCCTCGCAGCGATGGCCGATCTCACCGCCACGGTGTTCAATGCGATGCAATTCGGGTTCCTTTTTGATCCCGACCGCCAACTCCTCTCGATCGGATATCGGGGCGGTGATGGTAGCCTAGATGCCAATTTCTACGACCTGCTGGCTTCGGAAGCTCGGCTCGCGAGCTTCGTTGCCATTGCGAAGGGCGATCTGCCCGCCAAGCACTGGTTTCGTTTGGGACGAACCCTGACACCGATCGACGGCGGCTCGGGCCTGATCTCGTGGTCCGGATCGATGTTCGAATATCTCATGCCCTCGCTGGTTATGCGCGCGCCCACCGGCAGCCTGCTTGAGCAGACCAACCGATTGGTCGTGTGGAAGCAGGAGAAATATGCCGCCGGACTCAGCGTTCCCTGGGGCATCTCGGAGTCGGAGTACAACGCCCGCGACGTCGAGCACACCTATCAATATTCAGGTTTTGGCATCCCCGATCTGGGTTTCAAGCGCGGGCTCGGGGAGAATCTCGTCATCGCGCCTTACGCGACGGGGCTTGCATGCATGGTTGCTCCCACCGCCGCCGCGCGTAATTTCAGGCGCTTGACCGAAATCGGCGCACGCGGTGCTTACGGCTGGTACGAAGCGCTCGATTACACGCCGAGGCGCCTACCCGAAGGCGCGAAGGTCGTCATTGTTCGCGCGTATATGGCGCATCATCAGGCAATGACCGTGGTCAGCATCGCAAACGCGCTGCAGGACGGACGGATGCGTGCGCGCTTTCACGCCGAGCCGATCGTGCGTGCGGCGGAGCTTCTGCTGCAGGAGCGGATGCCGCGCGATGTCGCGGTCGCGCGAATTGCTCCGGAACAAACACGCCCGACGACGCTGGATGCCGGGCTCGTTCCAGATGCCCAGCGCCATTATGCGACGGCCCATTCGCGCTCACCCCGCACTCACCTTATGTCCAATGGGCGCTATTCGGTGATGATCACGGCGGCCGGCTCAGGATACAGTCGGTGGCACGATGTCGCGATCACGCGCTGGCGCGAGGATGTCACCCGCGATGCGCGGGGCGCCTACATCTTGCTGCGAGATGTGTCCAGCAAGGAGACTTGGTCGGCTGGGTACCAGCCAAGCGCGGTCGAGCCGGACAGCTATGGTGTCACGTTCTCGGAAGATCGCGCCGAGATCATACGGCGCGACGACGACATCACGACGACACTCGAAGTGATGGTGTCGCCAGAAGACGACGCCGAGGTGCGCCGTGTTTCAATCACCAATAACGGAGCACGCATCAGGGACATCGAAATCACTTCTTATGCCGAAATCGTGCTCGCCCGGCAGCCCGACGACCTGGCCCATCCCGCCTTTGCGTCGCTGTTCGTCCAGACCGAATTCGAGCCCGAGCTTGGTGCCATCATTGCGACCCGCCGGCGGCGCTCGGCCGCTGATCCACTGGTCTGGGCCGCTCACCTTGCCGTGGTGGAGGGCGAAGGTACCGAAGACGTTCAATTCGAGACCGATCGCGCGCGCTTCCTAGGGCGCGGCCAGACTATTCGCTCACCAGCGGCCATGGTTGATGGCTGGCCACTGTCGAACACGGTTGGCGCGGTGCTCGATCCTATTTTCAGTCTGCGGCGACGTGTCCGAATTGCGCGCGGTGCGACTGCGCGCATCGCGTTCTGGACCGTGGTCGCCCCGTCGCGCGAGGCTGCGCTCGATCTGGCCGACAAGCATCGCGATTCGATGGCGTTCGAGCGGGCCAAGACGCTTGCCTGGACACAGGCCCAGATGCAGCTCCGTCATCTCGGAATCGAGCCGAACGAGGCACATCTGTTCCAGCGCCTTGCGGGTCATATCCTCTATTCCGACCCGGCGTTGCGGCCGACCGCTGATCTGATCAAGCGCGGTGCAGGCAAGATGTCGGCACTGTGGGCGCATGGGATTTCCGGAGACTTGCCGATCCTGTTGGTCCGGATCGAGGAGGACAACCACCTCGAGCTTGTCCGCCAGCTTTTACGGGCACAGGAATACTGGCGGTCGAAGCTGCTGGCGGTCGACCTGGTCGTTATCAACGAGCGCGTCGCGTCCTATGCGCAGGACCTGCAGGGTGCACTTGACGCGCTGGTACGGATGAACCGGTCGATGCCGCGCGTCGAAGGTGGCGATTCGCGCGGAGCGGTTTTTGTCCTCCGCGCCGACCTCGTTCCCTCCGCAATTCCGAGCCTGCTGCAGGCCTGCGCCCGTGCGGTGCTCTATGGCAACCGTGGTACGTTGGCCGAGCAGATGAGGCGCGTCGGCGATCTCGATGCCGCCGGCGCGACGCCCGCTTGGCGCGCGCAGCCTGTGCCGGCGCCGGCATTCCCAGCCCCGGAGATGGAATTCTTCAACGGACTCGGGGGCTTTACAAATGACGGCCGCGAATATCTGACGGTTCTCAGCGGCAGTGACCGCACACCCGCGCCGTGGGTTAACATCGTCGCCAATCCGTCATTCGGCTTCCAGGTTTCGACCGATGGCAGCGGCTTCACCTGGTCGGTGAACAGTCAGCAGAATCAGCTAACGCCATGGTCGAACGATCCGGTCGGCGATCCGCCTGGCGAAGCGATCTATTTGCGCGACGACGATACTGGGGAATTGTGGGGACCGACTGCCCTGCCGATACGCGAGACCCATGCGCCCTATGCCGTCCATCATGGACAGGGGTTCAGTCGGTTCAGCCATGAATCGCACGGCATCTCACTTGAGCTTTCGCAATACGTGCCGATCGCGGATTCGATCAAGATCTCGCGGCTGAAAATCGCCAATCATTCAGGGCGGACGCGGCATCTTTCTGTCACCGCTTATGTCGAATGGATTCTCGGGACGAGCCGATCCGCAGCGGCGCCTTTCGTCGTGACCGAGGTCAATTCCGAGACCGGCGCGATCTTCGCGCGAAATCCGTGGAGCGATCAGTTTGGCGAGCGGGTCGCCTTCGCCGATCTCGGCGGCCGGCAAACGGTGTGGACTTGTGACCGGACGGAATTCCTCGGCCGCGACGGCGCGATGGATCGGCCGCTTGGGTTGACGCTCGGGAAACTTCTCTCCAAACGCGTCGGCGCGGGCCTCGATCCGTGCGGCGCACTGCAAACCGCTGTGCGTCTGGAGGCCGGCGGCGCAACGGAAATCGTCTTTTTCCTTGGGCAATCGCCGACGGCGGCCGAGGCTGCGGCCGTTCTTGTGAAGTACCGGCAAGCCGACCTCGATGGAATACTCGCCGCCGTGACGCAGCAATGGGATGCTTGCCTCGGGGTGGTGCAGGTCAAGACGCCGGACCGGGCGCTGGATATCCTCCTCAACCGGTGGCTACCCTATCAGACGCTCGCGTGCCGCGTCTGGGCGCGCACCGCCTTCTACCAGGCCAGCGGCGCCTATGGCTTCCGCGACCAGCTGCAGGACGTCATGGCCCTGTGCGTATCGCGGCCCGATATCGCGCGCGAACATCTGCTCCGGGCCGCCGCCCGGCAATTCGTCGAAGGCGATGTCCAGCATTGGTGGCTGCCGGAATCCGGGCGCGGCGTCCGCACGCGCGTCTCCGATGACCGCGGCTGGCTCGCCTACGTCGTTGCCCACTATGTCGATGTTACCGGCGATATCGCCGTGCTCGACGAGCTGGTTCCGTTCCTCGAGGGGCCGGTGCTGAAGGCGGGCGAGAGCGATGCGTTCTTCGAGCCGACGATTTCCGTCAACAAGGCTAGCCTGTTCGAACATTGCGCACTAGCTCTCGAAGGCAGTCTCGAAACCGGCGTGCACGGCCTGCCGCTGATCGGCACGGGGGACTGGAATGACGGCCTGAACGCGGTCGGTGAGGGCGGGAAGGGTGAAAGCGTGTGGCTCGGCTGGTTCCTCTACTCGGCGCTGACCGCGTTGGCGGAACTGGCTTTGCAGCGTGACCAGTCGCTACGCGCGACCGCTTGGCGCCAGCACGCGGAAGCGCTGAAGGAATCGCTCGATCGCGAAGCCTGGGACGGCGATTGGTATCGCCGCGCCTTCTTCGATGATGGCTCGCCGCTCGGCTCTGTTGGCAACACTGAATGTCGCATCGACTCGATTGCGCAGTCATGGGCGGTCATCTCGCGCGCCGCGGATCCGGCGCGCAGCGTGCGTGCCATGGCAGCGCTCGACAAATATCTCGTTCGTCGCGATGCAAAATTGTCGCTGCTGTTCACGCCCCCCTTCGACGCCCCCGCGCGTGACCCCGGCTATATCAAGGGCTATCCGCCGGGCGTGCGCGAGAATGGCGGACAATATACGCATGGCGCGGTGTGGGCTGTGCAGGCATTCGCCATGCAGGGCGACGGCGACAAGGCGGGCGAACTGCTGTCGATACTAAATCCAATCCGCCATGCCGACAGCCCGGCCGGAGCCCAACGCTATAAGGTCGAGCCCTATGTAGTCTGTGCCGACCTCTATTCCGAACCGCCACATGTCGGGCGCGGCGGATGGACCTGGTATACGGGTTCGGCCGGATGGCTCTACCGCGCAGCATTGGAATGGATTCTGGGGTTTCGCCTGCACGGCTCGACGCTGGAAGTCGATCCTTGCGTCCCGCGGGACTGGACCGGCTTCGAGATCGCCTTCCGTTACCGCTCGGCGCGCTACCAGATCCTTGTGCAAAATCCGCACGGCGTCTGCCGCGGCATCCTCTCAATGACGCTCGACGACAAAATTATCGCAGGGGGCAAGCAAGGTCTCGTCCCTCTGGCGGATGACGGCCTCACGCATCGCGTGCATGTCGTTCTCGGCTCATAAGGAAATTGACATGTCGGAACACATCAGCGTCTTGGCCGGGAAGCCGGCTCCGCGATCATTGCTTGTCAACATCTCTCGTCTAGTGACCGCGTATTTTACCGTTGTTCCAGACCCCGCAATCGCCTCGCAACGTATCAAGTTCGGCACTTCGGGGCACCGCGGCTCTGCCTTCGCGGCGTCGTTCAATGAGGCGCATGTGCTGGCGATCACTCAGGCTGTCTGCTCGTATCGGCGCCAAGCCGGGATCGACGGGCCGCTGTTCCTTGGGATCGACACGCACGCATTGTCGGAGCCGGCCTTCGCCAGCGCCCTCGAGGTGCTCGCGGCCAACGGCGTGGAAACCATGATCGAGGCCTCCGCAGGCTATACGCCGACGCCCGTGATATCGCACGCAATCCTTTGCTACAACCATGGCCGCGAGCGCGGGCTGGCGGATGGGATCGTGATCAGTCCTTCGCATAATCCACCTGACCAAGGCGGCTTCAAGTACAATCCGCCCAACGGCGGTCCGGCCGATATCGACGTGACCGGCTTCATCGAGAAGTCAGCAAACCATTTCCTCGAGGCGAAGCTGAACGGCGTTGCGCGCATCCCCTATGAACGCGCGAGTAAAAGTGCTTCCTGCCACGCCTACGACTACATCACACCCTACGTCGAGGATCTCGCGAACGTAGTGGATCTTGAGTTGATCCGTTCGGCGGACGTGCGCATCGGCATCGACCCGCTCGGAGGCGCCGCAGTCCAGTACTGGCAACCGCTCATCGAGCGTTACAAGATTGCCGCGACCGTGGTGAACGACGCCATCGATCCGACCTTTCGCTTCATGACCGTGGATTGGGACGGCAAGATCCGGATGGACTGCTCGTCGCGCTTCGCGATGACGCCGCTGATCGCGCTGCAGAGCAAATTCGACATCGCTTTCGCCAACGATACCGACGCGGACCGGCATGGCATCGTCTGCCCGTCGGGCGGGCTGATGAATCCGAACGCCTATCTCGCGACGGCGATTTCCTACTTGTGCACGAACCGGCCGCAGTGGCGTAGGGACAGTGCCATCGGCAAGACCATCGTCTCCAGCGGCATGATCGATCGCGTCGTGGCCAAGCTGGGACGCAAGCTGGTCGAGGTGCCGGTTGGATTCAAATGGTTCAGCAAGGGCTTGAGCGACGGATCACTCGCGTTCGGTGGCGAGGAGAGCGCGGGCGCGTCGTTTCTTCGGCGCGACGGGTCCGTCTGGACGACCGACAAGGACGGCCTGATCATGGGCTTGCTTGCCGCCGAGATGACCGCGCGGACCGGAATTGATCCCGGCCGGCTCTATGAGTCCGCGACGCGGGATCTCGGAAAATCCTTCTACGAGAGGATCGATGCGCCGGCCTCGCGCGAGCAGCAGGCGCTTCTCTCCGGCCAGGATCCAGCCTGCGTCGACGCGACGGAACTTGCCGGCGAGCCGATCGAAGCAAAGCTGAGCCGCGCGCCTGGCAACAACGCCGCTATCGGCGGGCTCAAGGTGGTCGCGCAGAATGGTTGGTTCGCCGCGCGGCCGTCAGGAACGGAGGAGGTCTACAAGATCTACGCGGAGAGCTTCCGGAGCCAGGAACACCTCAGGCAAATCCAGCATGATGCTCAGGCCCTCGTCGCGCGCCTGTTCGCCAAGACAGAAAGCTGAGTAATTTCCGATCCTGATCGGGCACGCGGCGGCGTGCTAGATTTCGACTCTATCTCATACCAATCCTACCACTTCGGCCGGTCTCCAAAGCCGGCACGATGGGCAATGGAACCTGGCGGCTGAAATGACCCATACCGCGATGACACCCCTGCTCGGACCGGAGTTCGACACCTTTCTGTTCGCGCCAGTCGATGAGGAAGGAAAGGGTGCGTTTCTCAGCGTCGTTTCAGCGCTGGCGCGGTTGGATGTCGATCCCTGGAGGGAAGCCGCCGAATTGGCGGGGATGCCGAGGGAGGCTGCAAACCAAAGGCTGACCTCGTTGATTGCAGCGCTCCCCGATGCGCCAGAGGCGCGGTTGGCAGCCGCGACGATTGCCGGTCGCCTTATCAAGCTGCTGCCGCGTGGGAAGCCCTCCCCTGGCGCATCGCGCGAGAAGGTGCTTCGCGCCGATCCGATGCCGGTTCCCCACAGGACGCGAAATTTGATCCTGATCAATCTGCTCGTGATGGCCGGCCTGTTGGGCGCCCAGTGGGCTTTGTCGAATCTGCAGATGCCACACCTAGGCACGGCTCCTGCCGTGGCGTCTGGCGCGGCCATCCCGCAGAAGCCGCAAACGGGTCATACCGATTGATGAAGATTCGACCTCGTGCACAGGGAGATGAAATGGTGGGCCAAGAGATGCAGCCAAATCCGAGCGACTCGTCTGACCAGTCAAAGCCCGACCGTCTCGAGCGGCAGGAGCTGCAAGAACCGGAGAGCCAAGCCGATGCGAAGCCTCGGCCGGTTCCTCCTGTAACCTCCGGACGCAGGCCGCTTTTCCGCAAGTGATAATCACCGCGCTCGAGTCAGTCCGGGCGCCGCCGGTTCTCGGGCCTCGGTGAGTAGTTTCCGAGCCTGCCCTTCGCGATCTGCGGCTCGCTATAGTCGACCCCGGTAGGTCGTCGATCGGGTCATTGCCTACCGCTCCGGCGGGGCGCGCAACACCGGCCCCCATTCACACCGTTCCCGATGCTTTGGCCGCCAGGACATGGCGAGCCCACCAGCCCGCCGCCGCGCTGCGAGGCTTAGCCCGCTCACATACTGGGGTCACGAGATGAACGAGCCCACCTCAATCATCGATTTCAAGGGCCGCGGCAATACCGTCGGGCATACGACCGGGCCGGCGACACTGGGTTCGGACGAGCTGCGGCGGATGGATGCTTACTGGCGGGCCGCCAACTATCTTTCCGTCGGACAGATCTATCTCTACGACAATCCGATGCTGCGCGAGCCGCTGACGCTGGCGCATGTGAAGCCCCTGGTGGTCGGGCATTGGGGCACGACGCCGGGGCAGAATTTCATCTATCTGCATTTGAACCGGGTCATCAAGAAGCATGACCTGGACATGATCTACATCGCCGGCCCGGGTCATGGCGGCCCCGCCCTCGTGAGCAACGTGTACCTCGAAGGTACCTGGAGCGAGGTCTATCCGAACGTCGGCCAGGACGAAGCCGGGCTGAAAAAGCTGTTCAAGCAATTCTCCTTCCCGGGCGGCATTTCCAGTCACGTCGCGCCGACGACGCCGGGGTCGATCCACGAAGGCGGTGAGCTCGGCTATTCGCTCAGCCACGCCTTCGGCGCGGCGTTCGACAATCCGGAGTTGATCGTCGCCTGCGTCGTCGGCGACGGCGAGGCGGAAACCGGACCGCTGGCGACCGCGTGGCAATCCAATAAGTTTCTGAATCCGATGACCGATGGCGCCGTGCTGCCGATCCTGCACCTCAACGGCTACAAGATCAGCAACCCGACGGTCCTGGCCCGTGTCGAGCACGAGGAGCTCGAACAGTTCTTCAAAGGCTGCGGCTGGGCACCCCTGTTCGTCGAAGGCGACGATCCGGACACGATGCACGAGCTCATGGCCGCCGCGACGGAGAAGGCGGTCGAGGACATCCGGCGCATCCAGCGGCAGGCCCGTGCGACGAACGATCCGGCCCGCCCGCGCTGGCCCATGATCGTCTTGCGGTCTCCAAAAGGCTGGACAGGCCCCAAAATCGTCGATGGCCTGCAGGTCGAAGGCACGTTCCGCGCCCATCAGGTGCCGCTGCTGGTGGATGCGGCACATCCCGATCACGTCACGCAGCTCGAAAGCTGGATGAAGAGCTACAGGGCCGAAGAGCTGTTCGATCGGAACGGCCGCCTGATCGCGGAACTGGCCGATCTGCCGCCAAAGGGCGATCGTCGGATGGGCGCCAATCCGCACGCCAATGGCGGGATCCTGCTGCACGATTTGCGGATGCCCGACTTCCACCGTCATGCGGTGACCGTGCCGTCGCCGGGTGCTGTAGTCGGTCAGGACACGATGGTGTTGGGCAAGTTCCTGCGCGATGTCGTGGCACTCAATCAGGAGCAGCGTAATTTTCGGATCTTTGGTCCGGACGAGACGCTCTCAAATCTGCTAGGCGCCGTTTTCGAAGACACCAACCGCCAATGGGAGGCGCGCGCCGAAGAGAACGACGAATTCCTGGCACCGGACGGCCGCGTGCTGGATTCAATGCTCAGCGAGCATCAGTGCGAGGGCTGGCTGGAAGGCTACCTGCTGACCGGACGGCACGGATTATTCAACAGCTACGAGGCGTTCATCCGGATCGTCGATTCGATGTTCAGCCAGCATGCCAAGTGGCTCAAGGTCACGCTGGAATTGCCCTGGCGGCGAAAGATCGCGTCCTTGAACTATCTGCTCGCCTCGCATGTCTGGCAGCAGGACCACAATGGCTTCACTCATCAGGACCCGGGCTTTCTTGATCACGTGATCAACAAGAAGGCCGATATCGTGCGGGTCTACTTGCCGCCCGACGCCAACTGTCTGCTGTCAGTGTTCGATCACTGCCTGCGCAGTCGCCACTACGTCAACGTCGTGGTGGCCGGCAAGCACGCCCTGCCGCAATGGCTGAGCATGGATGCCGCCATCGTGCATTGCACCGAAGGCATCGGCATCTGGCAGTGGGCCAGCAACGACCAGCATGGTGCGCCGGACGTGGTGATGGCGTGCTGCGG
This sequence comes from uncultured Alphaproteobacteria bacterium, assembly GCA_963762435.1. Taxonomy (GTDB): domain Bacteria; phylum Pseudomonadota; class Alphaproteobacteria; order ATCC43930; family CGMCC-115725; genus JAXDMU01. The sequence goes on from CAVXLN010000030.1 coordinate 72,048, forward strand.
TGACACGCCGACGCTTGAAGTTCTTGCCGCCGTCTCGATCCTGCGCCAGCACCTGCCCGACCTGAAGATCAGGGTGGTAAATGTGGTCGACCTGATGCGGTTGCAGCCCAGTGCCGAACATCCGCATGGCCTGAGCGACGCGGCCTATGATTCGCTGTTCACCAAGGACAAGCCGATCATTTTCGGCTTTCACGGCTATCCCTCGCTCGTGCACGGGCTGACTTACCGCCGAGCCAATCGCAACCTTCATGTCCGGGGCTACAAGGAAGAAGGCACCATCACCACCGCCTTCGACATGCGGGTGCAGAACGACCTCGACCGCTTCCACCTGGTGCAAACCGTGCTTGATTGCCTCCCGCATCTGGCGAGCGCGGGAGCCTATCTGAAGCAGCTGATGCAGGACAAGCTCATCCAGCACAAGCTGTACATCGATCAGCATGGCGAAGATCTGCCGGAAATCCGCGACTGGAAATGGGGCGACGCCGCGTGAGGGTGCAAACGCTCATCGACACGGCCAGGGCGTTGGTGGCCGGCGACAAGGGCCTGCTTGCGATGGACGAGAGCAATGGCACTTGCAACAGGCGTTTCGCCGAGACAGGCATCGCACAGACCGAGGCAACCCGGCGCGCCTATCGCGAGCTGATCGTGACCACGCCCGGCCTCAGCGATTGCATCAACGGCGCCATCCTCTATGACGAGACGATCCGTCAGACAACCGATGACGGCACGCCGATCGCCGATGTCCTTACGCATGCCGGTATCATTCCCGGCATCAAGGTCGACATCGGCGCCAAGGATCTGGCCGGCCACCCCGGCGAGAAGGTGACGGAGGGCCTGGATGAATTGCGAACCCGCCTCCTGGGCTATCGTGAAATGGGCGCCTGCTTCGCCAAATGGCGCGGGGTAATCGCCCTCGGCGACGGCATGCCGAGCGCTGGCTGCATCGCCGCCAATGCCCACGCGCTGGCGCGCTATGCCGCGCTATGCCAGGAGGCCGGACTGGTCCCCATCGTCGAGCCGGAAGTGCTGATGGCGGGCGAGCATTCGCTCGAGCGGTGCCGAGCGGCGACCGAGGACGTGCTTCGCGGCGTCTTCGAGCAGCTTCACATGCAGGGCGTGATGCTGGAGGGGATGATCCTCAAGCCCAACATGGTGCTGCCAGGCCTGATTTGCGCCACTCAGGATTCGGCCGAGGCGGTCGCCGACGCCACGATCGCTTGCCTATTGCGTGTCGTTCCTGCCGCCGTTCCAGGAATCGCGTTTCTGTCGGGTGGCCAATCGAGTGAGCTGGCCTCTGCCCGTTTGAATGCCATGAATGTCAGATCCAGAGCGCTGGCCTCGCGCCCACCGTGGGCGTTGGCCTTTTCGTTTGCCCGAGCCATCCAGCAACCGGCGCTGCGCATCTGGCGCGGCGAGGCGGCAAATCGCACAGCGGCGCAACAGGCCCTGTATCACCGGGCTCGCTGCAACGTGGCTGCGCGCCGAGGTGAATACAGCGCGGTAATGGAGAGGACGTGACCAAGGAGGCAGGCCGTTGAGCGCGAACCGCACGAAGGGTCCGCGGCTCTGGTTCGTCCGCCATGGCGAAACCGCTTGGTCGCTCTCGGGTCAACATACGGGTCGCACCGACATTCCGTTGACGGCGCATGGCGAGGTCAAGACGCGCGAGCTCGGACACGAGCTTCGCGAGATTCGATTTTCCCATGTGCTGACCAGCCCGCGGCAGCGCGCCTGTCGCACCTGTGAGCTGACCGGCTTGGGGCTCGGGGCAGAGATCGAGCCGGACTTGGCCGAGTGGGACTACGGCGATTATGAAGGGCAGCGTTCCACTGACATTCGCAAGGCACAGCCAGGCTGGGACCTATTCCGCGATGGCTGTCCGCACGGCGAAACGCCGACGCAGATCTCTGACCGCGCTGATCGATTGATCGCCCGGCTCGGCGCGCTCACGGACAATGTCGCGCTGTTTTCGCACGGCCAGTTCGGAGCTGTCCTGGTCGCACGGTGGATCGGGCTGGCAGCCATCCACGGGCAAAATTTCCTGCTCGGCCCGGTGTCGCTGAGTATTCTCTCATACAACCCTCATCATCCCGAGGTGCGGGTCATCGAACTCTGGAATGCCGCCCCGGCTGCTCCGTTGACCGACCGATAGAGGCATTGTTGATTTGTCCGGTCGCCACCCCACAAGCTTGGGGGCCAGGGGCAGCATCATGTTGCGGGCTCCTCCAAGGGGCTGGGATTGTGCCAGCTCCCGCCCGCGGCAATGATGGAGCCTGCGTCCTTCGGCCCCCAACCGTGGCGATGGTACGGACGAACTTTGTGGTGTTTCTCAAGGACGGGTTCGACCGCTGCCCAGGCGGCCTCGACAGCATCCTCGCGTGCGAACAGTGCCCCGTCACCAGCCATGGCATCACCTAATACCGGTTCCTCTAAGGATTGACCTTTTCGGCCCAGGATGAAGCCGCGAGGGTCTGGATACGGCCTGCTTCGGCGATGAGCTTGTTCCAGGCCTCGCAGCAGGCGTCGATGATTTCATCTGCGTCAGCAAAGACGCAGTGGGAGAGGTAGCGCTCTTTGAGGTAGAGCCAGATGCGCTCGATGCCGTTGAGTTCAGGGCTGTAGGGCGGCAGGTGGATCGGCGAGACGTTGTCCGGCCATTTGAGGCGCTTGGCGGTGTGCCATCCGGCCTTGTCGAGGACGAGGATGGCATGGGCGTCCGGGGCGACTGCCTGGCTCAGCTCGGATAGCAGGAGCTGCATTGCTTCTGTGGTCGCCACGGGCAGGACGAGGGCGACGCCGGTATCGCGCGCCGGACAGACGGCGCCGAAGATCCAGGCCGCCTGGTGGCGCATGTCCCGCCTGCCGCGGGGCCGGATGCCTCGCTCGAACCAGAGCCTCCCGGTTCGTCCGACCTGGCCGACGCGGGTTTCGTCCTGGAACCAGATTTCGAGCCTTTTCCCTGGCGCCTTGCGGCGGGCTATGCGCCTCACCCGCGACCCGAACTTTTTTTGAATGTCCGCTGAGCGCGCGGATCGACTTGGGGATGGACCGGACGGGTCTTCTGATAGGACAGGTTCATCGCCTGCATGATCCGGTGCGTCCGCGAGACGCTGTAGCGCACCCCTGTGCGCTTCTCGATCATCTCGGCCACATCGACGATCCGGTAGAGCGGCTGTCCGCTTCCAGCCCCGGCCGCAGCACTCAGAATTTTCGCCTTCACCGCGGCAAGTTCCGCCTCGCTCACCGCCGCCGGTCGGCCAGGACCCCAGCGATCGCGCAGCCCTTCCAGACCGCCTTCATTGTAGCGCACGACCCAGTCACGCAGCGCCTGTCGATCCATGCCCGCGAGCCGCGCCGACATTTCCCGGCTCATCCCGTCCAGCGCATTGGCGATCGCCAGCAGTCTGCGCGCCACCCGGGGATTCTTCTCTCGCTTCGCATGTTGCCGAAGATCGGCGGCACTCAAGTCAGTCCGGATCGCCAAGGCGGGCATGGCTCGCTCCACAAAACCATGCCGCTCTATGAATCACGATTTGACGTGGCGGGGAATCCCCCGCGCGAGTCAGTCGTTCAGCGAACCGGTATAAGAGGCGCTCGTAGGGCGACTCTTCGCCGGACTGTGCCTCGACGAGGTAAAGCTCCCGCTGGTCGCCGATGAACTCCTTGCCGGCGCGTTTGACGCGGGCCGCGAGCGCAATCGCGGAGTTAGGCGAGATCCGGAATCGCAAATAGTTCGCCGGGTTGTTCGAGCATGCGGAATCGTCGAACAACCGCTGGGGCGGCGGCTTCATCTGTACGACGACCTCGGTCGCGGTTGCGGCCAAGTATTTCCCGGAGCGCAGGTACCACGGGACTCCCTCCCACCGCCACGAATCGATGGACAGCCGCAGGGCGCAGAAGGTCTCGACATCCGAGGTCTTCGCGACATGGGGTTCCTCCCGGTAACCGGTGTACTGGCCGCGTACGAGATCGTCAGGCGCCAGCGGGCGCATGGTCTTGAACACTTTGGCCTTCTCGGTATGAACGGCGCCAAAGTTCCTGTCGGCTGGTGGTTCCATGGCAAGCAGTGCCACGATCTGGAACAGATGGTTCTGAATCACGTCGCGCAAGCAGCCGGCGGTTTCGTAGAATGCACCGCGGTCTCCCACGCCGAAATCCTCGGACAGGGTGACCTGAATATTGGCGATGTAGTTGCGATTCCAGATCGGCTCCAGGAAGGAATTGGCAAAGCGAAAATAAAGGATGTTCATGATCGCTTCCTTCCCGAGGAAATGATCGATACGGAAGATCGAATCTTCGGGGAATTCCGCCCGCGCCACGCAGTTGAGCTTCCGGGCCGAGCTGAGGTCGCGCCCGAACGGCTTCTCGACGATCACGCGCGCATGCTGGGAAAGATGCGCCGCGCCAAGCCCTTTTATCACCGTCTCGAACAGCGAGGGCGGGATGGCGAGGTAGTGCGCCGGGCGACAGGCGTCGCCGAGCGCCTGCTTGATCGCCGTGAACGTGCCCGGGTCGTTGTAGTCGCCGCTAACATAGTTAAGCCGCGACAAAAGCCGATCGAACGCCTGCTTATCGTCGAGCCCTCCCGATCGCTTGATGCTGTCCGTCACCCTCTCATGCAGGCGCGTCAGACCCCATGCGGGGGACGCAACGCCAATGACCGGAACCTTGAGTTCATCGCGCTTCGCCATGGCATAGAGCGCCGGGTAGATCATCTTGTGCGCCAGATCGCCAGTGGCGCCGAACAGCACCAACGCATCCGAGTGGGGTACGGTCATCGGGCGTCTCCCATCGCATCGGCGGTCTTCAACTCACGCCCGCCGACCTGGTATCGCAGGGCGGATAACAGCTTGTCGGCATTTGTGTGCCGCAGGATGTCCGCAGCGGGCACCATCGTCCAGAGGACGTGCTCAAGGCGCCGAACCATGCATATCCGCAAGCGTCCGAGGCCCACGACCCTCAATTCCATGCGTTTGCCCTTCCTTGAACGGCTGCAACGGCCGAGCCTCAGGCGCGGCCCGAACGAAAGCCATCATGGCGCGCTCGCCTGGGTCTCCAACTGCTGCAGTTTCGACCCGCCGGCGGCGCGGCGTTTCCTCGCCTTGACCTACTGCCGCAAGGCATCATTCAGTTGGATCGGTGCCGAGACGATCTTACGACCCGCCGCATCGGGCGGGCCCTGCCTCGACTGAGCGCCCGGCGGTACGGCCATGGCGATGGCTACGAAATCGACTGCCTTGAGGCTCGCGCCGCCGACCAGCACACCGCCAACCTCCGGCAGCGCCAGGATCTCGCGCGCGTTGCCAGGTTTGACGGACCCGCCATAGAGGATGCGCACCTTGCCGCCCTCAGCGCCCAAGCGGGTCGTCAGGCACGCGCGAATGTGCGCGTGCATCAGCGAGATTTCCTCGAGCGTCGGTGTGTTCCCGGTCCCGATCGCCCAGAGCGGCTCGTAGCCGATGGCGAACCCTGCCGATGTCATGTCTTCGGGCACGCCGCCGGAGATCTGATCGGTGCACACGGTCAGCGCCTTGCCCTGGAGCCGCTGCGGGTCGGTTTCGCCGATGCATATAACCGCCAAGAGCCCTGCGCGCCGCGCCGCCTTTGCCTTCGCGCCCACGAGCGCATCGGTCTCGCCATGATGCTTGCGTCGCTCCGAATGCCCGATGATGACGGCCGCGGCCCCTGCATCGCTCAGCATTTCCGCGCTGATATCTCCGGTGAAGGCGCCGGATGCGTCCGGGTGGCAGTTCTGGCCGCCGATGGCGATCCGGCCGGCGGCCGTACGGGCGCCTCGCGCGATCAGCGTCGCCGGCAAACAGAGCAGAATGTCGGCCAATGGCGACGACCTGGCCACTGCAGTTGCGACCGCTTCGATCTCGCCGAGCTCCGGCGCCACGCCGTGCATCTTCCAGTTTCCGGCAATCAAAGGCCGCATGTTTTCCTCGTTCGCCACTCGATAGGCGAAATCTGAAAGAATAGAGAACTGTTCGGCGGCGAGCGTTTTGCGCTCGCTGCTGCCTTTGGCGAGGATCCCCAAAATTGCTCGAGTTTCGAGAGCGCGGTAGGCTCGGAAAGTACTCACCCGCTCTTGGGCACGTAGGCCAAGGCGTTGCGCATGAAGTGGACCCGGCAGCGTGCCGCAGCACAACGCTCGGCAATCATCGCGCGTCCTACGGGTTCAGCACCTTGGCGATTGCACCGCCCCGCAGGCGGGCGGGCTGCGGTAGGGCGCTGCCCAGCAACGGCCTCAGATACTCTAGGAAGGCGGGAGTGACGTCGCTGCCCGAGGGCGCAATGAACAGGTCCGTCATCACTTTTGTCTTGCCGGCAATTTTGTCCAGACTCACCAGAGCGTAATCGACAGCATAATCGCCAGTGCGCCGGATCACCACCGAGCCGTTGCCTGTCCCCCAAATTGCCTGGTTGACAGCAAATTCGCCGACCTCGCGCGCCTCCCTGCGATCCACGTCCGAGACGCAGCCGGCGAAGGAGCGCTGGAGATAGCCGAACGTATCGCCGCGCACGCGCCTGATGCCAAGTTCGGATTTGATCGCCTCACCCAGAATATCGGCGAGGGCGCCGGTGCCGGACAGCTGGACGTTACCGTGGGCATCTTTCTCCGCCGTCCCGCTTAGTTCAACCGAGAGGGGCGTGCCGCTCGCGTCATGGATGCCTTCGGAGAGCGCGATGACGCAGCGCCCGAACCTGTCGTGGACCGACTTGACGTCGGACAAGAATTTACCTTTGTCGAAGATGCGCTCAGGCAGATAGATCAGGTGCGGTCCGTCGCCCTCGACCGTCCGTGCGGCGGCCGATGCGGCGGTGAGAAACCCGGCGTTGCGGCCCATCACGACCGCGACGTAAACACCCGGCAGAGAGCGATTGTCGAGGTCGGCTCCCATGAACGCCTGAGCCACGAAGCGCGCAGCCGAGGGAAAGCCTGGCGCGTGGTCGTTTTCCATCAGATCGTTGTCGATGGTCTTGGGAAGGTGCAGGCAGCGCAGATCGTAATCCGCCTTCGCCGCCTCCTCGCTGATGATGCGCATGGTCTCGGCCGTATCATTGCCGCCGATATAAAGGAACCAAGACGCGCCGTGAGCCTTCAGCGATGCGAGGATGTCGCGGCAATAGGCCAGATCGGGCTTATCCCGCGTCGAGCCAAGGCTCGAGGACGGGGTGGCGGCGACAGCTTCGAGGTTGGCTCGCGTTTCGGCTGAGAGGTCGACGAAATCCTCGTTCACGATGCCACGCACCCCGTAGCGCGCGCCATAGACCCGCTCGATCTGGCGATAGAGCCGCGCTTCGAGCACGGCGCCCACCAGCGATTGATTGATCACCGCAGTCGGGCCGCCGCCCTGGGCGATCACCAGCTTCCCGCTTCGCATTGCCTCAGGCTCCACGCTGGAACGAGCGCGCAAATCATGCGTCCGATGGGGCGTCCGCCGCAAGCGGGGCGCGACCGGCACCGTTGGTGACGACACCCATTGCCTTGCCGGATTTGTCGAAGAGCTCGAGGAAGGGCCTGATGAGATCGATCGGCATCGGGAAGACGACGGTCGAGTTCTGTTCCGCCCCGATCTCGGTCAGCGTCTGCAGATAGCGCAGCTGCATGGCGGCCGGAATGCTGCCGAGGATCTGGGCGGCGTTCACCAGCGTTTGCGAGGCTTGGAACTCGGCTTCGGCATGGATGATCTTGGCTCGCCGGTCGCGTTCCGCCTCGGCTTGCTTGGCGATCGCGCGCACCATGTTTTCGGTGAGCTCGACGGTCCTGATCTCGACATTGGTCACCTTGATGCCCCAGGTCTCGGTCTGGGCGTCGAGGATGCTTTGGACGTCCACGCTGAGCTTCTTGCGTTCCGAGAGCATCTCGTCGAGATCGTGTTGGCCGAGCACGGCCCGCAGCGTCGTCTGCGCCAGCATGTTCGTCGCCGGAAGATAGTCCTGAACCCTGATGATGGCCCGCTCGGGATCGACGACGTTGAAGTAGAGGACCGCGTCGACCTTCATCGAGACATTGTCTCTCGAGATCACGTCCTGGCTGGGAATCTCGATGACCTGAATGCGCAGATCCACCCGGACCATTTCTTGGACCAGGGGAATCAGCAGGACAAGGCCCGGCCCCCGGACCCGCTGAAAGCGTCCGAGCGTAAAGACCACGGCGCGCTCGTATTCACGCAGGATTCTAACGCTCATCCCGGCCACGAGCACGACTACGAGCAAGATCGCTGGGCCGACCACTAGGGTTGAGAAGAACATGGCGCCGCTTCTTTCGTTCGGAGGAGGAAACCACGAAGGACGAGTGACCGTGACAAAGCACCCGAACCCGTTGGCCCGAGGATGCTTTCATTCGGCCAGTACCGCCGAGACAGTTTCACTGAAGATGCTAGAGTCCAGGATATCGGTTGACTCTGCTACTTCCGCTAGGCTCGGAAACTACCTATCGGTTCCTTGCTGATTTGCCGGCTGACCGAACCGACTCTAGATCGCGAGCAGCAAGCGTGAGATCGAGGCCAGCGGAGGAACAACGATCCGCTGAAAGATCGAGGGAAGTGGCAGCAGCTTCAGCAGCATCTTGAGCGCCATCTCGCACGGGAAATGCCGGCGGGCGAGCTTTCGGCAGCTACTCCGGAACGCCTGGTACAAGAGAGGGTCGAAGACCGCGCCGGGATTCAGGCCCAGATAGACATGCTTGAAGGCGTAGAACGCGTCCTCGCTATCGATCGCCCTGACCTGACACCAGACGGCGCGCAGGATCGCTCTCGCGGACAGCTTGTCGCGAATGCGGCAGCGCGAGAAATGGCGGAGGAACTGCTTGTAGTGTCCGACTTCCTCATTCCCGATGCGCGCCGCGATCCGGCATAGTTCGGGCTCGTCGCTTGCGTCGGCTAGCATCCGGTAAAGGGTCGCGGTGCCGGTTTCGACGACGCAGAGTGCTGCCAGCTCCTCGGCTTGGTTCTCCGCCATTCCAGCCTGCGTGCAATGGCGGCTGAATTCGTCATAGTAGCGGGCATAAGCGGACGCCCAATCGAACTCGGGCCAAGCCTTCTGCATATGGCATTTGAGCTGCGCTCCGTGCCCGAGTTCCTGCTCCTCCCAGACATCGCGCAGCCAAGCGACGATCTCGGCGTCGTCATCGAAGAATTCGACGAGATTTCGCGTATAGAGGTCGGACGTGATCTCGACGAAGGATGCCGACGCGACGATGTAGAAGAGAATATTCCTCTCGATCTCGGCACGCTCTGTGGCAAGGCGGGAACCCCTCATCGATCCTGTCTTTCGACCGATCGAGCGGAGGTGTCGAGACCACTCACTTCTCGACCAGCTTGAGGCCGTAATAGGTCAGGAACTTATCCTCATAGGCGCCATCCACCGTGATCGTTGGGTCGTATCGTGGGCCGTTCTCGATCCTTTGACGATCGAGATTGACGTGGATTGAACCGTCGATCCAATCGATTTCCCGGACCGAGCGCGGCGAGATCAGGACTTTCTCGCCTGGCCACCAGTTCTTCGTATCGACCGTGAGATAGCGGATGCTCCAATCGCGATCCTCGAGCAGGAAATTCTCGACATGGCCAAGTTCGCCGTCGGTCGCATGGACGTGGTAGCCGGTCACGGCGGCGACGCTGCGGAGGTGCGGATCACCCGACGCATCGAGCGCCATATCACCGCGCGCCGGACCCCATGGCCGCGTCTCCGAGAAGAGCAGCGGCTCGACGAAAGGTTGCGACATGGTGTTGGCGAGCGGGCCGTCGCTGCCGACGGGATAGGGGACATACTGGTCCAGATTGGCCGCATCCTGTCGGGACACGGGCTGATCCGTGTCGATATCCGGACTATCCTTGACCTGCTGCATGGTCAGCCGGACCGGGAGCCGGCGCATTGCCCGATCGGGCTGGCCCAGGACCGGATGTGGAATCAGGATCTTGCGGCCGGACAGCCAATGGCCGACATCGACGACAAGCCACCGAACGACCCATCCGACGTCCTCGAACAGCCAGTCGCTGACGGTCCCGATCGGCCCGTCGCTTGCCTCAACCTCATAGCCTTTGATCGTCGACGCATCCCACAACATAGATCTCTCCTATGGACCGCTTTCTCTCTATCAAGAACCCGAGGCTAAGGAGAAAGGTCCGGCAATGTTCCGCGCCGCGCGAGGCGGTCGAGGAAAGTGGGAATGCCACGCGCCACGGCCGGGCAATCCCGGGAGCAGGCGCGGTGGCGGCTAGGAACGGAGACGCCGCGGCGTTCGTTGATCAGATCCTAGCGAATGCACAAGGCGGCAACAGGATCGGAATCTGCTCAGAGTCCATCGCCTGCACTGTTCGCCAGGTTCAAGGCACGAGCACGGCGGCACCTTGAAATCGTCCGGCTCGGAGATCCGCGAGGGCCTCGCTTCGATCCGAGAAACCCCGACTCATCGTAATCCAGCGCGGTCGGAAATACGCCGGCAAGCCCGATCCCGAGCAGGACGACCCCCAACACCGCACAGAAGGCCTGCATATCCTGACCTACGATCGCGCATAGCCCGGCGGCGCCACGAACCCGCCGAACTCTCGTTCGAGCAGGGCGGCGCAGGCGATCGTCGTGCGATCCTCGAGATAAGGGCCGATGATCTGCACCCCGATCGGCAATCCCGACGGCGAAAGACCGATGGGCGCCGCCGTTGCCGGAAGGCCGCAGGTCGAGGCAGGGTCCGCCCAGATGAAGCACGCATCGCCGTAAGGGTAGGCTTTGCCGTCAATCTCGAGATGCCGCGCCTCGATCGGCAGCGAATGGTCGTGCGGGAAGGCCGGCACCGCGGCCGGCGGATAGAGCACGACATCCCAGTCGCGGAAGAGCCGGCTCCATTGCTGCTGCAGCAATGCGCGCGCCATGTCGGCGGCGAGCCAGTCGCGATGGCTGAGCGCCGTGCCGCGCAGGCGTTCGGCCGCGACGCCGTCGTCGCCGGACGCCAGCGCTGCTGCTGCGCGCTGAGCCGCCGCATAGATGTCGGGCGGCACCCCCGCAGCCTTGACGGCAGCCAGCAGCTTCACATAGAGCCGAGCCGAAGCGGCAATGTCCGGCACGAGCGCGCTCGCGCGCTCGACCTTGGCGCCGGTGCCGGCGATCCGCGCCGACAATCGGTCGATCGCGTCGCGCACGTCACGGCTTGTCGGGATCAGCGGATGCGTGTCGATAACGAGAACGCGAAAATCTTCAAGCTTGTCGTGCCGGGCCGGCGGCAAAGCCAGCCGATAGCACGGCCGGATCGCCGCCCTGGGGCAAGGGTGGGGATGTCGGCGGCCCGTAACCCCGAAAAGGCACGAGGCCGAAGCTCGGCTTGTGCGCATAGACGCCGCGGAAATGCGCCGGCACGCGCAGCGATCCACCGATATCCGATCCGAAGGAGAGTGGCCCGAAGCCGGCCGCCAGCGCCGCGGCGGACCCGCCCGAGGAGCCACCGGGGGACCGGCCGAGGTCCGACGGGTTATTGGTCTGTCCGTAGACATCATTGTAGCTCTGGAAATCCGCGAGCCCCGTCGGCAGGTTGGTCTTGCCGAGAATGATGGCGCCGGCCTCCTTCACGCGAGAGACGACGATTGCGTCTTCTTTCGGCACGAAACCTTTGAATTGCGGGAAGCCCCAGCTTGTCGGCAGTCCGGTGACGTTGAAGGCCTCCTTGATCGTCATCGGAATGCCGAGCAACGGTCGGCGCTCGCCCGAAATCGCGGACGACGACGGCATTGATCCGCTGATCCAGCGCTTCAATGCGCGCGATGGTGTGGTCCGTGAGCTCCAGGGCGGAGATCTTGCGGGCCTGCAAGGCCGCGGTCAGCTCCCCGATCGCGCCGTAATCTTGAATCGATGCCGCCTGCATCGCGCCGGCTTGGCTCGGCATGTCGCGGTTCCTTTGCGCTCACCCCACCTCGAACGTGCCCTCGACCTCGACTGCCGCATCGGCCGGGAGTGCTGCGACGCCGACGGCCGAGCGCGCGTGACGGCCCTTGTCGCCGAACACCGCCACCATCAGGTCGGACGCGCCGTTCATCACGACGGCGCCGTCGAGAAAGTCGGGGGCCGAATTGATGAAGCCGCCAAGCCGCATCACGCGCGTCACCTTGTCGAGATCGCCGAGCGCCAGTCTGAGCTGCGCCAGAAGATTGATCGCGAAACGCGGGCGGCGGCCTGGCCCTCCGCAATGGTGACTTGCGGGCCCAGCTTGCCCTTGGCGACCGGGACGCCGTCGGCAAGGCAGAGCTGGCCGGACAGGAACAAGAGGTTTCCGGTGCGGACGAAGCCGACATAATTGGCGAGCGGCGCCGCCGGATGCGGCAGCTCGATGCCCAATTCTTGAAGACGTTCGGCAACAAGGCTCATGATCACTGCTCCCGGCGTGCAAAGGGCGGCCTTGTAATCGATGTCATGGTTTGCCCCGTGACATCGACCGCGTCACAGCTTGGCGGCGTCGACGACCGCTTGGGCAAAGGCCTGCGGGGCCTCCTGGGGCAGAAGCCTCGTCATCGCCGAAGAGCATGGGGATGTGCTCAATCAGATCCTTTTGCTCGGCCCGCTGCACATGTTCCATTTTCGGTCCGGCGACTTCGAGACGGCACTGCGCTACGCAAGACATGGCTCGGCCCTTGCGGACTCGATCGAAGAACCGGCTGCGGGCTCACTGGCCAGCTGTCTTCTGGGGCTCTCGCTCCATCTTATCGGCGACCTCGCCGATGCGAGGGCAGCCCTTGAGGCGGCTCTGCCGTATCGGCCGGGCACTCGATGGACCAGCACGATCTATCTGGGCTTCGAGGGCCAGATGCTGGCCGGCGCTGTCCTGGCGCGGACGCTATGGCTGCAGGGGCATCCAGCCCAGGCGGTCGAACGGGCGCGCCAGTCCGTGGAGGATGCCAAGCAGACGGGCCATCCGGTGCCGGTGTCCGTGGCGCTCATCTGGGCGAGTTCCGTGCTGATCTGGACGGGGGACCTCAAGAGTGCGGAAGAGCATGTAGCTTGGTTCATCTCCCATGCCGAATCCCATTCTCTCGGGCCCTACCTTGCGGTCGGCCTTGGCTTGAAAAGCGAGCTTGCGATTTGCCGGGGCGACGCAGAGGCGGGCGTGGAGGGCCTCCAGGCGAGCCTGGATCGGCTGCATGGCGCGCGCTACGAGCTTCTGACTACGCCGTTCACCATCTCCCTCATTCGAGGATTGTCGGCGAACGGCCGTCTCATCGACGCCACTGCGCTGACCGACGAGACGATCCGGCAAGTCGAAGCGAATGGAGATCTTGCCTACCTGCCGGAGCTGCTGCGGGTGAAAGGCGGCCTGATTCTGGCCGGACCACGCCCCGATCCTGTCATGGCAGAAGCCTGCTTCAGGCAATCGCTGGAGCTGAGCCGCCGCCAAGGCGCTCGCGCCTGGGGGCTTCGCACGGCCACGGATCTTGCGGCCCAGTATTTTCTCAGAGATGGCCGAGTAGCAAGTGAGCTGTTGTGTGTGATCTCGCCACCATTCGCTCACAACCGCTAACAACTCGGATTTTGGCGAGCCCGTCTCTGCTGCTCGGCGGAAATATTCGACGCGTCCTCATGCCTGATCGCACCACCGCCCGAGTTGCGCGAGACGCCAGGCGTGCGGCGTCTGGCCGACAAAGCGCGCAAAGATGGTCGTGAAGTGCGGATGAAGGCGAGAATCGGCAACATCGCGATGTGACGATCGAGGTTCGCGGCAAGCGCGTTCGCTATGCCCGCGAAGAGTTCCGGATCAACGGCCACTTTGAGAATATGACCAACAATTCGGTGATCTGGACGCGCTCGTTCAATTTCTCGGAAAGCGAGCTCAACATCATCGCGACACCGAGGGAGATCGCCGGCGGTTCAGATCGCTATTCTCTGGCCGCGCGCACCCAAAAGTGATCGTCCAGGAGTGCCGAAACCGACATCAGGAGGCCGTCGCTTTTGCCCTCCGCCAGCAGTCGGACATGCGGTGGACAGCCATAGCAATCGACGACCGATCCGACCGCATAAACGATGCGGGAATAGGCCCCGCTCTTGATGAACCGGTCTCCGACCGCTACCTGACCAACCCGCAATTTCATTACACTCCTGGGCGGCATGACCCGCGGGTGCGAGTATCGGCGCAGACCACTTCCCGGTGTTGGGGCATTTATAAAATAGCCCCTCGGCGCGCAATTGTCGCGCGCGGCGTCGGGCGGCGCTCAGTCCATGATTTCGAGCGGCTGGGTGCGGATCTCGACCCAGGAATAGCGCCGGCTTTCGTCGTGATAGACGGAGAAGGTGGGCGGCGGGAAGGACGGGTCGGCAAAGGCGCCGACCGGCACGACGATCATGCCCGGCATCTGATCGTTCCGGTAATGGACGGTCGTACCGCACTCGGGGCAGAAGCTGAAGGTGGCGCGGCTGCCCTCGTCGCCGATCAGGGTGAACTCGGCCGCCCGCCCCTCGATCGCCACGTCCGCCGCGGCGAAGCGCGCATTGTGGCTGAACGCGCTGCCCGAGCGCCGCTTGCAGGCGAGGCAGTGGCACACGCTGACCCGCAACGGTTCGCCCGAGCAGGTGGCCGAGAGCTGGCCGCAGGAACATTCGGCACGGCGCGTTACCATGGGCGGGGCTACCTTCCGGTCATTCACGGGAGTGACGTAAGCGTCGGCTCAATGATTCGGGCACGCATTGTGCTCGCGCGTCGGGCGGATTGCCACGTGGCTGTTCATGGATCCGCGCATCTTCCCAGGTACCCGGGGTTCGATCCGTCATTCGCATCGCCCGATCAACTTCAGGTCGGGTCGAGGGCGGTCCCGGCCTCGCGGGCGGAGACCCGGCACCCACGCCGCCGGACGGCTGTGGACGGTTAACATCCTGTCCACGCTTGCAATCGTCGGACAGTCATGACAACTCGACCATTTCCGACACGCTCGACGATCCCGCTTGCGTGCCCGGACGACAAAACCGATGGGCGAAAATCCCCCTTCCCCTTGCTCCCGCCGGACCGCGATTTCGATGCTCGACCGCCCGATTGGCGAGCGCGCGCTCAGCCCTGTGCGATCCGGGCGCTGTGTTAAAATTTAACAGATTTGGCCCTGCCGAATAAGCGATTGAGCCAATTTTCGAAATTGCCATATCTCTAAAATTATGATGAGTATGGCTCCAAGCGCCGGGGTCTCGCTAAAGGGACAATTGCAACCGGTGATTTAGAAAGATTCGTTTCTATTCGCGATTAAGATATTTCAATGATCGGCGCCCTTTGGCCGGTCGAACGCCAAGGTACAGGAAAAGGATATTATCGGTTTCGTCGTCGTTTTAAAGGGTTGCATAATGGAAGAGCAATGGCTCGGACGATTAGAGGCGCTTTATAAGCCTCGAATATTGACGCAAACAAGCCGCCTGGTGAGTGGTGTATAGCACAACAGGCGACGGTTGGTTGCATCGACCTGTGACGCGACCGGACGCCGCCGTGAACCTGTTTTGCTTTTGCCATGCGGGTGGTGCTGCCGCCACCTTTCGCCTGTGGCCAGCAGGATTGCCCGCATGGCTGGAAGTCTGGGCGGTTCAACTGCCCGGGCATGGCAGCCGATGGCGCGAGGCCCCGATCCGAACCATCCCGGCGCTCGTCGATGCGCTCATCCCGGTCCTGTTGCCTCAGCTCAAGCGGCCTTTCGCATTTTTCGGCCACAGCATGGGGGCGGTGCTCGCGAGTGAGGTTGCCCGCGCCCTTGCGGCGCGCGAGGGGCAGGCGCCGCGCCACTTATTCGTGTCGAGCCGGCGCCCGCCGCACATGCCGGCGACGGAGTCCAATTTGCACGCGCTCCCGGACGATGAATTCGTAAAAGAAGTCGACCGGCGTTATGGCGGCGTCCCGGATGAACTGCGGCAGTCGACCGAGTTGCTGGCCTTGCTGCTCCCGGCCTTGCGCGCCGATCTCGCAGCGCTCGAAACATTCCAGCCGAGCAAAGGGGACGCTCTACCGTGCCCGATCTCGGCGTTTGGCGGCGCGCAGGATCCCGTGATACCAAGAGACCACCTTGAAGCTTGGCGCGATCAGACCGATGGCCCGTTTCGGGTCCGCGTATTCCCCGGCGGCCATTTCTACATGGACTCGCAGCGCGACGCCCTTCTGGCAGATTTGTCCGCGACGCTGGCGCCGGTGCTCCGAGGCTCCGGACAAGGGACGGTGATCGCATGAGCCGCTCGCGGGCCGCGCGAAATTGTGACGATGTCGCCATCGTCGGCATCGGCTGCCGGTTTCCCGGCGGTGCCGCGGACCCGGAAAGCTTTTGGCGCCTGATCAGCACGGGAAAGCAGGCGATCACGGAAATTCCGCGCGATCGCATGGATCTTGCTCATTACTTCGATGCCACGCCCGCGACGCCGGGACGGATGGCGACCCGCTGGGGTGGCTACCTTGAAAGGATCGATGAGTTCGATGCGGATTTCTTTGGCATCTCGCCGCGCGAGGCGGAACGCATGGATCCGCAGCAGCGGCTGCTACTGGAGACCGCGTGGGAAGCGCTGGAAGATGCCGGGCAAGATCTGAGGCGCATCGACCATCAATCAGCCAGCGTGTTCGTCGGGCAATGGACCAGCGATTTCGAATCGCGCCTGTTCGCCGATCCCGAGATCGTGGATTTCTACATGACCACCGGATCCGGCCGTTACGCCGCATCCGGCCGATTGTCCTATTTGCTGGGATTTCGGGGCCCAAGTCTGACGGTCGATACCGCCTGCTCGTCGTCGCTCGCGGCAATCCATCTGGCGGTTCGCAGCATCCGCGACGGCGAGAGCAGCCTGGCCGTGGCGGGCGGCGTCAATGTCATCCTGCAGCCGCATATCAGCATCGCCTATTCCCAGAGCGGCATGATGGCGCCGGACGGTCGATGCAAGTTCGGCGACGCCTCCGGCGATGGTTACGTTCGCAGCGAAGGGGCCGGGCTGCTGGTGCTCAAGCCGCTAGACAGCGCGCTGGCGGCAAGCGACCGGATTTATGCCGTCATCCGTGGCAGTGCCATCAACAATGACGGCCGCGGCAGCGGCTCGATGGGCACGCCAAGCCGCTCCGGGCAAGAGGAGCTGCTGCGCGCCGCTTACCTCGACGCGGATGTGAGCCCGGGGCTGGTCGGATACATCGAAGCGCATGGCACGGGGACGCGCGTGGGCGACCCGGTCGAGCTCGGGGCCTTGGGCGCGGTCCTGGGCGAAGGGCGCGCGCCGGGCTTTCGCGCGCTCGTCGGCTCGGTCAAGACGAACATCGGTCACACGGAAGGTGCCGCCGGGGCCGCCGGGCTGATCAAGGCGGCACTCTCGCTGCACCATGGCGCGATCGCGCCAAGCCTCCATTATCGAGAGCCCAACCCCAACATTCCGTGGCGGGACCTGCCGTGCGAGATCGCATGCGCCCTCACGCCGTGGGACCAGGACCGGCAATCGCGTTTCGCCGGCATCAGCGGGTTCGGGATCGCCGGCACGAATGGCCATGTGGTCCTGCAGGGGGCTCCGGCCGACCCTGGCGTCGACCGGGTCATTGCGGGTCGCGAGACGCATCTTCTGCCGCTGTCCGCCCGGGGGCTCGCGGCGCTGCGGGTGCTGGCATCGCACTACGCCGATCTGTTGTCGGCGAGCGACGCGCCGGCGCTTCAAGATGTCTGTTGGAGTGCTGCGACACGCCGCACGGAGTTGGAACATCGCGCTGCGTTCGTGGCTCAGGACAATGCCGCCATGGTGGATGTCCTCCGCCGCTATGCGAGCGGCGAGGCGGCGCCCGTGGAGGGCATCACCCATTCGAACGAACGTCCGCGCGTGGCGTTCGTGGTGCCCGGGCAAGGTGCCCAATGGATCGGCATGGCCCGCGCGCTGGTGGTGTTGGAACCACTCTTCAAAGCAGCCCTCGAACGGTGCGAGCAGGCGGCGAAGCCATTCATCGATTGGTCGATTCTGGAACAGCTGGCCGCCGAACCGGACTCCCGCGCCTTCCGGCTGGACCAGATCGACGTGATCCAGCCGGTGCTGGTCGCCATCGCGATCGCTTATGCCGAGCTCCTGGCATCATTGGGTGTCAGGCCGGACGCCGTCGTCGGGCACAGCATGGGGGAAGTGGGGGCCGCCTATATCGCCGGTGTGCTCGATCTCGATCAGGCCATGCAGGTGATCTGCCGTCGCAGCGCCTTGATGCGACGCGTGAGCGGGCAAGGCGCCATGGCGCTGATCGAATTGCCCATGGCAGAAGTCCGGGAGCGGCTGATCGGGGTAGCCGATCGCGTCTCCTTGGCGGCCAGCAACAGTCCGCGCTCGAGCGTCATCTCCGGCCAGCCGGAAGCGGTCCAGCGCATGATGGCGGAATTCGAGGCAGACGGCGTATTCTGCCGTCTGGTCAAAGTCGATGTGGCGTCCCATAGCCCGCAGATGGCGCCGCTCGCCGCGGAGCTCGCGGCGGATCTAGCCGGGATCGAGCCCGCTGCCTGCCGAATTCCGATCTATTCGACAGCACTCGACCGCTGTCCTGCAGGCCATGAGTTCGGCGCCGAGTACTGGGCGACAAATCTGCGCCAGCCGGTCCTGTTCTGCAGTGCCATCCGGTCGCTGTCGGACGACGGTGTCACCATCTTCGTCGAGCTCGGACCGCATCCGGTACTGTTGCCGTCGATCCAGCAAACAGTGCCCACCGCGATTACGCTGGCCTGCGGTCGCAAGGACGAGGCACAGGAAACCACGCTGCTGACGGTGCTGGCCGGACTCTGGGCCGCCGGCCTGCCGATCGATTGGAAGCGCGCGATCCCGGGTGGCGGGCGTACCGTCTCGCTGCCGCTTTATCCGTGGCAGCGTGAGCGTCACTGGGTCGAAGCCGCTGAAGTGCCGGCCGGATCGCCCACCACTGGGCGAAAGCCACCGCGCCTCAATGATGAAGAGCGCGGATGGCTCTATCGTCTTGGATGGGTGCCGGCGGAGGCAGCATCGGCGATCGTCGAGCCCTTGGCGCCGGAACCTTGGCTGATCTTCGCCGCCGACGTGGCGATGGGATCGGCGCTCGTCGCCGCCTTCGCGTCGGCCGGCGTTTCGGCTGAGGCAGCACTGCTCGATCGGCTGGAAGCGGTGTTGGCTGAACAGGCGAACGGCAAGGCCGCGCCGGGTGGGATCGTTATCCTGGTGAGCGACGATTCCGACGCTGCATTCCTGCCCGTGAGGGCCGTGCAGGCGCGGCTTCGGGCCGGCTGGGTGCCGGGATCACGGCTATGGCTGGTCACCCGGGGCGGACAGGCCGTGACCGAGCCGGCCACGCACCGCGTTTCAGTGGAGCAGGCGGCCTTGTGGGGCGCTGCCCGGATCGTCGCCGAGGAGCATCCCGACCTCTGGGGCGGCCTGGTGGATCTCGATCCGGACGCACCCGACGCCGTCAACGCCGCCCTGCTGGTGGGTGAGATCAAGTCCGCGCCCGCCTCCGGGCAGCATCAGATCACCGTGCGGTCCGGCGGGCGGTACGTCCCGCGCTTGGTGCCGGCCGGCCAGGGTCTGGCGTGCGCCAACGTCGCCTGGCGGCCGGATGCTGCCTATCTGGTCACGGGCGGCCTGGGCGGCGTGGGCCTGCACATCGCCCGTGCCATGGCCGCAAATGGTGCCAGGCGGCTAATCCTGCTCGGCCGTACGCCGTTGCCCGCGCGGGCGCTGTGGAACACGGTGCCGGCGGGTACCGACGCCGGTGACCGCGTGGCGGCGGTTCGCGCCCTCGAGGCGATGGGGGTCGCGGTCCAGACATACGCGGTCGACATCGGCGACGAAATCGAGCTGCGACGGTTTCTTGAACAATATGCCGCCGAAGGATGGCCACCGATCCGAGGCGTCGTTCACGCCGCCGCCGCCTTCGACAGCCGGCTTGCCGAGGCGATCGAGCGCCAGTCCTTCGATGCCGTTCTCGGGCCGAAGCTGCGGGGCGCGCAATTGCTGGATCGGCTGCTGCCTGAGCTCGATTTTTTCACCTTGTTCTCGTCGACCGGCGCCTTCCTGCCGATCCCGGGCGGGGCCGATTACGCCGCCGCCAATGCAGGCCTCGATGCGCTGGCGCAGAACCGTCGGGCGCGCGGCTTGCCGGCGCTGAGCATCGCGTGGTGCCCGTGGGAGAATACCGGCGCCGTCAAAGGGCCCTCCGGCCAGGCGCGGACCGCCGAGCTCGCTCGGCGCGGCGTGCTGCCGTTGTCTCCGGAGCGGTGCTCGGCCCTTTTCATCGCGCTGCGCGGCTGTGCGGACTCTACAGTCGCGGTCTTTCCGGCCGATCTCGGGCGCCTGGAGCGAACCCATGCGGCGCGCTCGCTGGCGCTGTTTCGCGACCTGCTCGCCGATCGGCCCGCAACCGCATTCGAGACGGCCAAACTGGCCGACCAGCTGGCGAGCGCATCGGTCCCCGAGCGGCGCTCGATGCTGGAAAGGCTCGTGAAGGACGCGGTTGCGCGCGTGTTGAAAATGGAGGTGGGCCGCCTCGATCCGCGCAAGCCGCTCGGCAATATGGGGCTCAACTCGCTGCTGGCGATGGAGCTGCGCAATCGGCTCGAGATCGCGCTCGACCGGCCGCTGTCGGCGACGCTGGCCTGGAACTATCCG
This sequence comes from uncultured Alphaproteobacteria bacterium, assembly GCA_963762435.1. GTDB lineage: Bacteria > Pseudomonadota > Alphaproteobacteria > ATCC43930 > CGMCC-115725 > JAXDMU01. Next base: position 92,625 of record CAVXLN010000030.1, read on the forward strand.
ACGATCGACATTCTTGTCGATCACCTGGCCGGGGACGCCCCGCAGCGCTCGTCGCGGCTGGTCGAGCCGGCGCCGGCCGACGGCGACCTGCCTAAGTCGCTCGTCGACATAACGGCGCTGTCCGATGCGGACGCCATGCGCCTGCTGCTTGGTCAAGCCGCGGGGGGCGAGCCGTGAGCGATACGCCCCTGCCGCTCTCGGGGATGTCCGCCGTCAAGCTGGCGTTGATGGCCAAGCAGATGCGCGCGCAGGCTGCGCGGGCGCTTCGCTCGGACCCAATCGCGATCATCGGCATGGGCTGTCGTCTGCCGGGCGGTGCCGACACGCCCGAGAGCCTTTGGCGTCTGCTGCGTGACGGCATCGAGACGGCGCGCGAGATTCCAAGCGACCGGTGGAACGGCGGCGCCTGGTATGATCCCGACCTGTCGGCGAGCGCGAAAGCCGTCACGAAAAGAGCCAGCTTTCTCGATCGCATCGATCATTTCGACAGCGACTATTTCGGCATCACCCCGCGCGAAGCGGATCGGATGGATCCGCAGCAGCGCCTGTTCCTCGAAGTCGCGATCGAGGCGCTGGACGATGCGGGGCTGACTCAATCAGCCCTCGCCGGGACCCAGACCGGCGTTTATGTCGCCAGCTACCACAATGATTACGCTCAGCTTCAGTATGCCGATCCAGAGGCGATCGACCTGCGCACGCTGACCGGCACCTTGCACTCCGTTCTGGCCAATCGCCTGTCCTGGCTCCTCGATTTGCGCGGTCCCAGCGTCTCCATCGATTCGGCGTGCTCGGCCTCGCTGGTCGCGGTTCATCTGGCGTGCCAGAGCCTGCGCTTGGGCGAATGCGACATCGCCATTACTGGCGGCGTCTCTCTGATCATCGCCCCCGAGCTGCTGGTCTCGATGTCCAAGGTCGGGTTCATGGCGCCGGACGGCAGATGCAAGACGTTCGATGCGCTGGCCGATGGTTTCGGTCGCGGCGAGGGGTGCTCCGTCGTCGTCTTGAAGCGCTTGTCCGACGCGATCGGCGACCGCGACCGTATCCTGGGCGTGGTGCGCGGTTCCGCGGTCAACCAGGACGGCCGCTCGGTCGTCCTTGCGGCACCGAATGGACCGGCGCAGGAGGCGCTGATCCGTGAAGCGCTGGAATCGGCGCAGTTGGAGCCCGAACGGATCGGCTTCGTCGAGACGCACGGCACGGGAACCGCACTCGGCGATCCCATCGAGGTGGAAGCGATCGCGGCGACCCTGGGGCGAGCGGCGGCGGGGGCCGGCCCCTGTTTGCTCGGCTCGCTCAAGGCCAATCTTGGCCATCTGGAGGCGGCGGCCGGCGTGACGGGGCTGATCAAGGCGGTGCTGGCGTTGCGCCACGCGGCCGTGCCGGCGCAGCCGAACTTTCACGCGCTCAACCCGCATATCAGCTTGGTGGGCACGCGTCTGGCCGTTCCGAAGGCATTGACGCCCTGGCCCGCGGGCGAGCAGCCGCGCTGTGCGGCGGTCAGCTCCTTCGGCATTGGCGGCACCAATGCGCATGTCGTCCTGGAAGAGGCGCCGATCTTGCCGATGGCGCCGGCAAAGGCGGCGGCTGACGCTTGCCGCCTGCTGCCCTTATCGGCGAAGAGCCCCGCCGCATTGAGCGCGCTGGCGGCATCCTGGGTCGAGTTTCTCGAGGCCACGCCGGCAACGCTCGTCGACCTCTGCCACACGGCCGCGCAACGGCGCACGCATTATGAGCGACGGTTCGCGGCCGTGGGCTCGTCGAAAGAGGCGCTGCGAGACCGAATTCGCCAGTACGCCGAAGCAGGCGCAGCATTGGCGGCGGCTCCTCAAGGGCCGTCGGTCGCGTCAGCGCCGCGGGTTGGCTTCGTGTTCAGCGGCCAAGGGCCGCAATGGTTCGGCATGGGCCGCGAATTGTACGATGCCGAGCCGGTTTTCCGCGCCACGATCGATGCGTGCGATGCGTTGCTGCGGCCGCTGTCCGGATGGTCGCTGCTTGAAGAGCTGGCGGCTCCGCAGGATCGCTCGCGGCTTGACGAGACCGAGGTGGCACAGCCGGCCTTGTTCGCTCTCCAGGTGGCACTCGCGGCCCTCTGGAAGTCTTGGGGGGTCACCCCGGACGCGGTTGTCGGTCACAGCGTGGGCGAGATTGCCGCCTTGTGCGTGGCGGGGGCACTCGACCTGCCCGAGGCGGTCCGCATCGTCTGGCAGCGCGGCCACATCATGCAGGGGGCGACCGGGCTGGGCCGTATGGCCTCGACTGGCTTGAGCGAGGCGGAAGCTCGTGAGCTTGTCGCGCGATTTGGCGGCCGGCTCAGCGTCGGCGCGATCAACGCGCCGCGCGACACTGTGCTGTCCGGCGAAACAGGGGCGCTGGACGAGGCGCTCGCGATGCTGACCGAGCGGGGCGTCGGTCATCGCATGCTGCCGGTACAGTATGCGTTCCACAGCGCGCAACTTGATCCCTTTCAGCAGCATTTCATCGACGCGCTCGGTAGCGTGCGCACGCGGACACCGACCATACCGGTCTATTCGACCGTTACCGGACGCATTGCCACGGCAAATCCGCTCGATGCGGGTTATTTCGGCCGCAATATGCGCGATCCCGTCCGGTTCGCCGACGCAATTCAGGCGATGGCGGCGAGCGGGTTCGACCTGTTCCTCGAGCTCGGGCCGCATCCGGTGTTGAGCCAATCGATTGCGGCCTGTCTCAAAGCGCCGGATCGGGGTGCCACGGTGCTCGCCTCGTTGCGGCGCGGCCGCGCCGAACGCGAGACGATGCTGCGCGCGTGCGCAGCGCTTTACGAGGCTGGCCGTGACCGTCTCGATTGGCCGGCGATCAATTTGGGCATCGGTTCCGTAACGACGTTGCCCGCCTATCCATGGCAGCATCGGCGGCACTGGATCAGGACGCGCCCGGCGGGGGCCAATCTGCCGCTGTCGGACACCGCGGGCCATCCGACACTCGGTCATCGCATCGATGCGGCGGGCATCGATGCCTGGATTTTCCAGGGCGGATCGGACCAGGGCGCGCCATGGCTCGCGGATCACCGGATATTCGGGCGATTGCTGCTGCCCGCCGCCGCCGTGATCGAGATGTTTTCGGTCGCGGCCGGCAAAACCCTGGGCTGCGAGGTGCCGCTGGTTAGCGCGTTCGCCATGATGCGCCCGCTCTCGATCCCCGAGCCTGGCGAGGGTGTCGCGCGTTGGCAGGTGGTTGCGAAGCCGGTATCGGATGGCGGCGTCGACCTGTCCTTGCATGAGGCAATCGACGGCGATTGGCGTCTCGTTGCCACCGCCAGTGCGGCACCCGCATCCCAGGATGTATTCGAGCTTCCGGCGGCAGCGATTGCCGGTTCGATCGCGGCCAGCGGCATCTATGACCGCTTCAAGGCGCTCGGCGTGGATTTCGGACCCGGGTTCCAGTGCCTTGGTGCGGTCGAGGTCGCGGACGGTTTTGCCCAGGCGAGGCTCGATTTGCCGGATGGGCTTGCCGATGATGGCCAGCGCTATTTGGTGCATCCGGTCATGCTCGATGCGGTTCTGCAATTGTGCATCCTCGCCGCGTCCGGCGCGGACGGGTCGCCGTCCGAGGTCTTCCTGCCGGTTGGGGCCGATCGGATCCAAATTCGACCGGCACCGTCCGGATCGTTGCGCGCGCGCGTTCGCCTGTCGAGCTCGGGTGCTCCGGCCACCCTGACCGCTGATGCGGTCATCGAAACGGAGCAGGGCGATCCGATCGCGACGATGCAGGGTCTTCGTTTCGCGCGCGCCGACCGGGCGGCCTTGGCTGCGATGGACCCGGCGAGCAGCGATTTGTATGACCTGGTTTGGGAGCGTGCGCCCGATCTGGATATGGGGATATCGCCGCCGATCGGCTCATTTCTGGTGTTCGCGGACAGCGGCGGGATCGCTGCTTCGATCGGGGCGGCCATCGCGGCCCTCGGGGGACAATGCTGGACCGTGCGCCCGGGCTCCGACTTTGCGCGAATGTCGGATCGGAGCTGGGTCATCGATCCAGCCGATCCCGAACATTATCGCCGGCTGCTCGGCGAGGCTGGTCCAGTGCAGGCGGCACTGCATTGCTGGTCGCTCGACATTCCCGCATCGGGGCTCGGTCAAGAGCAGATCGACTGCCTCGGGGTGGGCTCGGCGCTGCATCTCGCGCAAAGCCTGGTCCGCAACGAGCCGGCAGGCTCGTGCCGCCTGCGGCTGTTGACGCGCGGCGCGCAGCAAGCCGACGGCTCGCGGCTGACCTCGCCGCACGGCGCGGGCGTCTGGGGCCTCGCTTCAATTGTTGCGATCGAACATCCGGAACTGGGCGTTCGCGTCATCGACCTCGATCCGTCGGACAATCGGCCGGACGGAACATGGCTGCTGGCGGAGCTGCTCCGCGGTTCGGAGATGCGCGTCGCCTTGCGGGGGGCACGGCGTTGGGTGCCCCGCTTGCAGCGCTATGGGCGACCCATCGACCCTGGAACCGAGCACCCGCGCAGGGTCGAAATGGGGCAGGCGGGCAGCTTCGACGGTCTCGTGCTGCGCGAGGTCGCAACGCGTCCGCTGCAGCCGGACGAGGTCAGGCTGCGCGTCCTGGCGGCGGGCATCAATTTTCGCGACGTATTGACGGTGCTCGGCATGTATCCGGGCGAGACCCCGCCGCTCGGCGTGGAGTGCGCCGGCATCGTCACCGAGATCGGTGACGCGGTCCGCGAATTGCGTGTCGGCGAGCGTGTCTTCGGGCTAGCGCCGGAAAGCCTGGGGACCGAGGCGATCGTTCCAGCCGCATTCCTGGCGCCGATACCTCAAGGGATGCATGCCGAAGACGCTGCCGGCGTCGCGGTCGCTTTTGCGACGGCGTATTATGGGCTGCACCGTCTCGCCGGCCTGCGCGCGGGCGAACGCGTGTTGATCCACGCGGCTGCGGGCGGTGTGGGTCTGGCGGCGGTACGGCTGGCGCTCAGAGCGGGTGCCGAGGTCTTCGCGACCGCGGGCTCCCCGGCCAAACGGGCCATGCTGCGCGAGCTTGGCGTCAGTGCGGTGATGGATTCGCGCACCGTCGCCTTCTCGAACGAGATTCTCGCGGCGACTGGCGGCGCGGGTGTCGATGTCGTGTTGAACTCATTGGCCGGCGAGTTCATTCCTGCAGGCCTTCGAACGCTCAAGCCTGGAGGCTGCTTTCTCGAGATCGGCAAGCGCGGCGTCTGGACCGAGGCGGAGGCGGCAAAGCTCGTCCCCGGTATCCGTTACCACGTCTATGATCTGGGCGCGCAGGCTGATGCCGACCGAGGCCTGCTGCGGCCGATCCTCGACGAGATCGTCGGCGCCTTCGCCGATGGAACATTGTGCCCGCTGCCGGTCGAAATCTTCGAGCTGGAACAGGTCGGCGACGCGATGCGCCACATGGCGCAGGCGAAGCACGTCGGAAAGATCGTCGTGCGCGTATCGGCCGATACGCCAGCAAGCAAGAGCGCAGCACCGCCATTCTCCGCGGACGGCACCTACCTGATTACCGGCGGTCTCGGCGGCCTCGGTATCGAGACCGCGCGCTGGCTGGCACGGTCCGGTGTGCGCCATCTGGCCCTCAGCGGGCGAAGCCGGCCGGGCGAGGCGGCGGCGCGATGCATCCGCGAGCTTGAAGGTTCCGGGGTCTCGGTTCGCGTCTTCGCGGCCGATGTCGCCGATCCGGATGCGATGGCAGCGGTGATCGCCGAGATCCAGCGCAGCATGCCGCTTCGAGGCATCGTGCATGCCGCCGGCACGGTGCGCGACGGGGTGCTGCTGAACCAGAGCTGGAATGAAGGCCGCGAGGTGCTGCGTGCCAAAGCCCACGGGGCGTGGGTGCTGCACGAGCTGACCCGGACACTGGATCTGGACTTCTTCGTGCTGTACTCCGCCGCCGGCCTGGTGTTGGGGGCGGCCGGGCAAGGGCTTTATCCGGCGGCCAACGCGGAATTGGACGCCTTGGCGCAGTTTCGCCGCCAAAGCGGATTGCCGGCACTCAGCGTCGCCTGGGGGCTGTGGAGCGGCATGGGAATGGCGGCCGATCCAGCGGGCCGTGCCGAGGCGGTATGGCGAGCGCGGGGCCTCGGCGCCGTCGATCCGGCAAGCGGCTTCGCGGCGCTGGAACGTTTGTTGAGTGACGGTGCCGCCTATGGCGCGGTCGTGCCGATCGATTGGCAGCAATTCCTCGACCAGCTCCCGGCGGGTGCCGATCGGGGATTCTTCAGCCGCGTGAAGCCGGCTCGTGCTTTCGCGCGGAAAGCCGCGGCCGGCGCGCGCGACGCGGGGTTCCTCGATCGCATTCGCGCGCTGCCCTCCGGATCGCGCCGCCAGGCCCTGACCGATCAGCTGATCGATCGCGCCAAGCTCGTCTTGGGGGTGGATGCCACGACATGGATCGACACGCGCGCGGCACTCAGAGATGTGGGGCTGGACTCGCTCATGGCCGTGGAGCTGCGCAACATATTGGTGCAGCTTACCGGTGCGCCGCTGCCGGCGACGCTGCTGTTTGATTGCCCGACGATCGAGGCGCTGGCCGATCATCTGGCGCCGCTGTGCGGAATCGAGGCTGAGATATCCGCGGGTCCTCCGGCTGCCACCATGCGCGATGCGGCCGCGGAAGCAGCAGAGCTCGAAGCCCTTTCCGATGAAGAGGCGGAAGCGTTGCTGATGGAGGAGCTCGCGCAAGGGTTCCCCGGGCGGGTGGCGTGATGGACGAGATGATCCCTGGCGCGCCGCCGATATCGCCGGTCAAACGCGCCCTGATCGAAATACGCGAGCTCAAGGCACGGCTCGCGGCCGCCGAAGCCGCGCGATCGGAGCCGATCGCGATCGTCGGCATGGGATTGCGCTTTCCCGGCGGCGCCAACGACCTGGAGAGTTTCGCGCAGCTGCTATGGTCGCGCGGAGACGCCGTCAGCGAGGTTCCCGGCGATCGATGGGCCGTGGACGAGCTCTATTCGGACGACCCTGACGCGTCGGGGAAAATATGCACGCGCCGAGGTGCGTTCCTCGATCGGGTCGACCAGTTCGATGCCGACTTCTTTGGCATCTCGCCCCGCGAGGCGGCGAGCATGGATCCGCAGCAGCGGATCCTGCTGGAGGTCAGCTGGGAAGCGCTCGAGAATGCCGGCTACGCGCCCGATCGCTTGTCGGGCTCCCGGAGCGGCGTTTATCTCGGCATCAGCAACTGCGACTACGGTCGGGCCCTTTTCGCGCAGCCGGATCTACTGGACATCTACGCCAGCACCGGCGGTGCGCTTAGCATCGCGGCGGGCCGCCTATCCTACTTCCTGGGATGGCATGGACCGAGCATGGCGATCGACACCGCCTGCTCCTCGTCCCTCGTGGCACTGCATCTCGCCTGTCAGGGATTGCGTCTGCGCGAATGCGACCTGGCGTTGGCGGGCGGCATCAATCTCATTCTGACGCCGGAAATGAGCATCTGCTTCTCGAATGCGCGCATGATGTCGCCCGACGGCCGCTGCAAGACATTCGATGGGGGCGCCGATGGCTATGTGCGCGGCGAGGGTTGCGGCGTCGTGGTGTTGCGACGCCTGTCCGATGCGCTGGCCGACGGCGACCGCATCCTGGCCTTGGTGCGCGGCAGTGCCGTCAATCAGGACGGCCGCAGCGGCGGTCTCACCGCACCCAGCGGGCCGGCGCAGCAAGCCGTCATCCGTGCCGCCCTTCAGGCCGCTGGGGCCGCGCCGAACGAGATAGGCTATCTGGAGGCGCACGGAACCGGCACCCCTTTGGGCGATCCGATCGAAATCGGCGCCATCGGCTCGGTCTTCGGCCCGGGCCGCGATCGCAGCCGGCCTTTGGCGGTGGGCTCGGTCAAGACGAATATCGGGCACTTGGAAGCGGCCGCCGGCATCGCCGGCATCGCCAAGGTCGTTCTGGCCCTGCAACGCGGTACGATCCCGCCGAACCTGCATTTGCAGACGGGAAATCCTCTCATCGACTGGGCCGGTCTGCCGATCACGGTGCCGGTCGAGACCATGCCGTGGCCCTTGGACGGAAGTCGCGTGGCCGGGCTCAGCTCGTTCGGTTTCAGCGGCTGCAACGCCCACGTCATCCTGGAACAGGCGCCGAATCTCTCGGCACCCACGATCACAGAGCCTGATCGCCCGATTCATGTTCTCGCACTCTCGGCGCGCGAAGCCGGAAGTCTTGGCGAGCTCGCGCGACGATACGAGGCGGCGCTGACGGACGACATGGATGTCGCCGACATGTGTCACACCGCCAATGCCGGCCGCTCCCATTTCAATTCCCGACTGGCCGTGGCCGGTGCCACGATCGGCGAAATGCGACGGGGGCTTGCCGCCTTTATCGAAGGGCAGCCGAACGACGCCGTCGCCATCGGCCGGCACGATGGTGCGGCACGTCCCCAGGTGGCGTTCCTGTTTACCGGGCAGGGGGCACAATATCCGAGCATGGGGCTGGCGCTGTACGCGACCTCGCCCACCTTCCGACAGGCGCTGGATGAGTGCGCGGCCGGTCTGGCACCTTTCATGGAACGCGGACTGCTGGAGGTGCTGCGCGATACCAGCGACGCGACCCCGATCAACCAGACGCTTTACGCCCAGCCCGTCATGTTCGCGATCGAGTACGCGCTGGCGATGCTTTGGCGCTCCTGGGGCATCGAGCCGGTGGCGGTGCTCGGCCATAGCCTGGGTGAATATACGGCTGCCTGCATCGCGGGCATATTGCGCCTCGATGATGCGCTGCGCCTGGTGGCCGAACGGGGCCGGCTCACCACGTCGCTGGCCAGCGACGGCGGCATGGCGGCGGTCTTCGCGAGCCATGATGTCGTCGCGAACGAGGTCGCCGGGGCTGGCGGGGCGCTGACGATCGCCGCCTACAATGGGCCCGAGCATTTCGTGGTCAGCGGTGAGCCGGACGCGATTTCGGCGATGCTGGACCGGATGCTGCATGCGGGGGTTCGCTGCAGGCCGCTCCAAATATCCTATGCCGCTCATTCGCGATCGATCGATCCCGTCATTCCCGCCTTCCGGGCCGTGCTGGAGACCGTCAGCTTTCAGGCGGAACGGATCGCCGTGATCTCGAATGTGACCGGTGCGCCGGCCAGTGCGGCCGATGTCGGGAATGTCGAATATTGGCTCGAGCACATGCGGCGCCCCGTCCGCTTCGCCGACGGGATGAAGGCGCTCGCGGCGTTGGGAATCACGCACTGCGTCGAGATCGGGCCGCATCCGGTGCTGCTCGCCATGGCGGCTGACTGTGTTCCAGAGGATCGCATGGCTTGGCTGCCGTCAATGCGCCGGGACCGGCCCGAATGGTCCGATCTCAGCGACAGTCTTCGGCGTCTCTACGCGGATGGCGCCAATGTCGACTGGGTCGGCTTCGATCGGGATTATCAGCGGCGGCGCACGGTTCTGCCCACATATCCATTCCATCGCCGGCGCCATTGGATCGACATTGCCGGTGCCGGCCACAAGACACCCGCGACGGCGCGGACGCGCTGGTCGGAGGTCGGCGCCGCGGTCGGCCGGCAAGCAAAGCAGGGACCGCTGGACCTCGATGTGCGGTCATACCCCGCCCGGTGGGACTGCCTGGCGCGACTGACCCTCGCGCATGCGGCGCAGACGCTGCGGGAGGCCGGCCTTTTCACTGAGGCCGGCGACGCCCAGACGCTCGAGCAGGTGATGAGCCGTGCGGGCATGGGCGTGACGTACCAGCATCTCATCCGGCGGTGGCTCGATGGGCTGGTCGCCACGGGCCAATTGCGCGTGGACGGCGATCGCTATGTGGCCGACGCGCCGCTGCCGGAGCCGGCCCTGTCCGCCCTGTGGCTGGAGGCTGAGCAGCTGCTGGATGACGACCAGCCGCTGCTGGCCTATCTGCGCAATTGCGGCGGCCTGGTCAGCGACGTGCTGCGCGGCAAGGCCAGCCCGCTCGAAACGCTGTTTCCGGGAGGCTCGTTCGATCTCGCGGAGGATCTCTATCAGCGATCGAGCACGATGTGGTACATCAACGGCCTGGCCGCGGCGGCGATCGAAGCGCTCGGTCATGCCACCGGTACGGGCGGGATGCTGCGCGTGCTGGAAATCGGGGCCGGCACCGGCGGCACGACGGCGTCGCTCCTGCCCGCTCTGCCGGCGGATCGGGCCCAATATCGGTTCACCGACGTGTCCGACCTCTTCATCGATCGGGCTCGGCAACGCTTCGGTCAATATCCGTTCGTATCCTATGCGCGGTTCGACTTGGAGCAAGAGCCATCGGAGCAGGGATTTTCACCGGCGAGCTTCGACCTCATCCTGTCCGCCAACGCGGTTCACGCCGCCGTCGATCTGCCGGCGACGCTCCATCGCCTGCGCGATCTGCTGGCGCCGGGCGGCTTGCTGATGCTGGTCGAATCGACGACCCATTTCACCTGGTTCGACATGACCACCGGTCTCATCGAAGGATGGCAGCACTTCGCTGACGATCTGCGGAAGGAGGCACCCCTGCTTGCGGCCTCGCAGTGGACCGACTTGCTGGTGGAATCGGGCTTCGAGCGCGCGGCCGCCTGGCCCGAAGCGGACTCTCCGGCCGTTCATCTAGGACAGCATGTTCTGATCGCCCAAGTCGCGGGGGAAGTTTCGGCGGACCGGCCAGGGCTGGAGGCGTCGGCGCCGGGTGAGGAACGGTCATTCGTGGCGCACGCGGCGGATTTCGCGCCGCGGGAGGGCACATGGGATGAATGGCGGGCGCGCATCCTCGAGGCGCTTCCGGGCGAACGCCATGATCTGCTGTGCGACTTCGTGCGCGAGCATGTGATGAGGGTGCTGAGGCGTGATGCCGACGAGCTGCCGGATCGTCACGATCGCCTCATGGATCTCGGGCTTGACTCCCTGATGGCCGTTCAGCTCCGCGATCAGCTCGGCAAGCATCTGAGCCTCGCCTCACGACTGCCCGCCACGTTGATGTTCGATCATCCGACGATCGACGCCTTGGCGAGCTTTCTGCGCGATCGGCTTTGGCCGCTCGAGGCCGCTGGCACCCCAGCCTCGGTCCCGAGCCCGGAAATTGGACACGGCACGACGCCGGCCGGCCTCGCGGCCGTCGCGGCGATGAGCGACGCCGATATCGAAGCGCGCCTGCTGGAGCGATTCAAGACGCGCCAAATTGTTGATGAAAAAAATGCCAAACGATCACCGGCTTGAAGATCTGACGCCGCTTCAGCGCGCCTTCCTGGCACTCGAGGAAGCGGAAGAGCGGCTTGCCGCCATGACGCGGGCAGCGCGCGAGCCGATCGCCATCATCGGCCTCGGCTGCCGCGTGCCGGGCGGCGGCGACGATGCGGCGAGCTTCTGGCGGCTCATGATCGAGGGGATCGACGCGATCACGCCGGTGCCCGCCGACCGGTGGGATCATGAGGCACTCTACGATCCCGACCCGGCGGCGCTCGGGCGCATCGCGACGCGGTCCGGCGGGTTTCTCCGTGAGGTCGGTCAATTCGATCCAGGATTCTTCGGTATCGCACCCCGCGAAGCGGAAGGGATGGATCCGCAACAGCGCCTGCTGCTCGAGGTCGGCTGGGAAGCGCTCGAACATGCCGGCCAGGCGCCCGACCGCCTCGAAGGGTCCGCGACCGGTGTGTTCGTCGGGGCGTGTGCCAGCGACTACGCTTATTCGCAGCTCAAATCCGAGGATCCCGGTCTGCTCGACGCCCATTTCGCATCGGGCATCGCGCATAGCGTTTTCAGCGGCCGCCTGTCGTTTCTGCTTGGGCTTCGGGGGCCGAGCATCACGATCGACACCGCGTGCTCGTCCTCGCTTGTCGCCATCCATCTCGCCTGTCAGGCGCTCCGAAACGCCGAATGCCGAATGGCTCTCGCGGGCGGCGTCAATCTGATCCTGACGCCGGATCTCTTCGTGGCGCTGTCGCAATCGCGCATGCTGGCCCCCGATGGCCGATGCAAGACCTTCGCCGCTGCCGCGGACGGCTTTGGACGCGGCGAAGGGTGCGGCGTGGTCGTGCTGAAACGCCTTGGCGACGCAGAAGCAGACGGCGACAGAATCCTGGCCGTCGTCAGCGGCAGTGCGGTCAATCAGGATGGGCCGAGCAGCAGCCTGACGGCGCCCAATGGCCCGGCCCAGGAAGAGGTCATTCGCGCGGCCTTGGCCTTCGCGGACATCGCCCCCGGGCAGGTCGGCTTTATCGAGGCGCACGGCACCGGGACCCAGCTCGGCGACCCCTTGGAGGTCCAGGCGCTCGGCTCTGTCTTCGCCGAGGATCGGCCCGACGATCGCCCCCTGCTGATCGGATCGGTCAAGACCAACATCGGTCACCTGGAAGCGGCTGCGGGTGTCACCGGCCTCATCAAGCTTGTTCTGGCACTCCAGCACCGGACGATTCCGCCGCATCTGCATTTCGACGATCCGAGCCCGCATATCGCCTGGGACGAGCTGCCGATGCGCGTCCCGGTTCGATCGGTCCCGTGGGAGCCGATCGGCGGGCGCCGCATCGGTGGCGTGAGCTCGTTCGGATTCAGCGGCACGAATGCCCATGTCGTGCTCGAAGAGGCGCCACCGCGTGCCGCCGACGCCGCCCTCCCGGCACGGACCTGCCTGCTCGCGATTTCCGCGCGCGATGGGACGGCGCTCGGAGAGCTCGCCGGGCGCTACTCGACGTTTCTCGCCGGCGCGCCCGATATCACGCTCGCGGACCTTTGCCACACGGCGAACATGGGGCGGGCGCATTTCAGGCATCGGGCGACCATCGTCGCCCGCACGATCGATGAGGCGCGCCGGGAACTGACTGCCCTTGCGCAGGGCGACGGGCGACAAGTGGAAGTCACCCGTCGGGACCCGCTTCGCATCGCCTTTCTGTTCACCGGCCAGGGCTCGCAATATCCGGGGATGGCCAAGGGCTTGTACGATGTGTCGCGGGTGTTCCGGGCGGCGCTCGACCGTTGTGCCGACCTGCTGGCGCCGCATCTCGATCGGCCGTTGCTCGAGCTCCTGTTCCCAGCGGATCCGCAAGCGAGCCTGCTCGATGAAACCGTCTATACGCAGCCGGCTCTCTTTTCCGTCGAGTACGCGCTCGCCGAGCTTTGGCGTTCGTGGGGCGTCGAACCGAATATTCTGATCGGGCACTCGGTCGGCGAGTATGTCGCGGCGTGCCTCGCCGGCGTGTTCACGCTGGAAGACGGCGTGGCCTTGATCGCCTTGCGCGGCCGGCTGATGCAGTCCTTGCCGGCCGGTGGTGCCATGGCCGCGATATTCGCCCCCTATGAGACCGTCGCGGCGGCAATAGCACCGCATGCGAGCCGGGTCTCCATCGCCAGCGCCAACGGACCAACCCAGACCGTGATCTCGGGCAGCGCCGAAACAGTCGCCCAGATTTGCGCGACGTTTGGCCAAGGCGGCATTCACCACAAGCTGCTGCCGGTGTCGCACGCGTTCCATTCGCCGCTGGTCGAGCCGGTGCTCGATCGGTTCGAGGCGGCGGTCGGCGCCGTTCGGCTGTCGCCGCCGCGATTGCGTCTGGTGTCGAACCTCACGGGCTTGCCGGCCGACGCCGCGGAAATTACCAAGCCGCTTTATTGGCGGCGGCACATGCGCGAAGCGGTTCGCTTCGGCGACGGCGCGCGCGCGCTCGAGGCGGCACGCATCGATTGCTGCATTGAAATCGGACCGACGCCGGCGCTGCTGCCGATCGCCGCCGCCGCGTTCGAGACCGCACCGCCCACCATGATCCCGTCGCTGCGCCGAAACCGGCCCGATTGGGAGCAGATGCTGGATGGCCTGTCCGCCCTCTATCTGGCGGGCCATCGGGTTGATTGGCGGGGGCTGAGCGACCACGGGCCGCACAAAATTGTCGACCTGCCTGGCTATCCGTTTCAGCGGCAACGCTATTGGTTCCGAGCGAAGCCGAGGACGGCGGTGAGGGCGGTATCAAGCGGTCATCCTCTGCTGGGGCATGCAGTGCGCTCGCCGGCTCGCCAGAAGAGCTACCAATCCGTGCTGAGCGCCGATGCGCCGTCCTTCATCCGCCAGCATCGCGTAGCAGACCGGATCATTCTGCCGGCGACCGCCTATCTGGAAATGCTCGGGGCGAGTGCCCACGCCGAGTTTCAGACCGGGACGGTCGTGGCGGAGAATGTCACGATCGGCGAGGCGATGCTGTTCGACGAAGATGGCGCCTGCCGTCTCGTTCACACCTCGATCGAGCCTTCCGATGGTGCGTCCATCGCCGTTTCGATCAGCAGTGCGGCGGAACGGGATGAAGCGGATGCTTGGGTCGAGCATGCTACGGCGCGGCTTCGCCGCGGGGTGGAACCGGGTTCGCAGCGGGTGGCACTCGACCAGATCCGTGCTGAGTGCCCGACACCCGTTCCGGTCGACGAGTTCTATCGGCAGCTCGGCGCCAAGGGACTGGATTTCGGCGATGGGTTCAGAACGGTCGACGCCTTATGGCGCGGCGCCGGGCAAGCGCTCGGTCACGTCACGCTGTCGCCGGATCTTGCCGCCGAGGCCGGCGAATATGGCTTCCATCCCGTGCTGCTCGACGGCTGTCTTCAAATCGTCGCCGCGGCACTGACCGACGAGGAAGAAGACGCCCTTTATCTGCCGATCGGCATCGGCTCCGTCACGTGGCACCGTCAGGCGGCGAACGCGTGCTGGAGCCATGTCGTCATGCCGGCGGCGGCGGGCGACATGCGGCGCGCGCATCTGAGCATCTTTGACGCCGATGGCCTGCCGATCGCCGACCTGAGCGATGTGCTGTTCCGGCGTATCACGGGGGATGCCCTCGAACGGCTCGACGAACGCTGGCTCGATGATTTGCTTTACGAAATCGCTTGGCGGCCGGTGCCGGTCGCGGCGTCGTCCGGGCAAAGCGGATGGACGATCCCGGCGCTGATCGAGGCCGCCACCGGCCAGCTCGACGATCTGCGCGCCGGAGCACGGATCGACGCCTACGATGCCGGTTGCGGACCGATCGACGAGCTCTGCGCGTCCTACATCCTGCGCGCGGTGCTGCAACTGGGCTGGATGCCGCTGCCCGATGATGTCGTGGCGACAGCGGCCCTCGCGCAACAATTGGGCATAGTCCCGCGGCACCATCGCCTGTTCGAAAGATTGTTGGCGATCCTGGGCGATGCCGGCTGGCTGGTGCCGCATGCGGCGGGTTGGCGCGTCAGGCGTCGCTTCGAAGCCACGCGGCCCGAGGACGATCTGGCACTGCTGCGGCGATCGCTGCCGGATGCCGCGGCGGAGTTGGAGCTGATCGGTCGTGTCGGTGGTGAGCTGGCGCGCGCGCTGCGCGGCGAACGCAATCCCGTTGAGCTCTTGTTTCCCGACGGCTCGCTCGATACCGCCGAACGGCTTTATCGCAATTCGCCGACGGCCCGGCTGTTCAACGGCTTGATGGCCGAGGTGATGGCGGCGGTCGTCGCGGCGCGCGGGACGGGTCGCACGCTGCGGATTCTGGAGATCGGCGCCGGGACCGGCGGCACGACCGCCCATCTCCTGCCGCGGCTTCCTGAGATCGGTGTGGAGTATACCTTCACCGATATCGGCCCCGCTTTCGTAGCACGGGCCGAGGCCCGTTTCCGGGACTGCAACTTCATGCGGTTCGACGTTCTCGATCTCGAGCGGGATCCTGAAACGCAAGGCTTCGCGGGTCGTCAGTTCGACGTGATCATTGCGTCGAACGTGATCCATGCCACGGCTGGTTTACGCAACACCTTGGCGCGGGTCCGACGCTTGCTGGCGCCAGGCGGACTGCTTGCAATGCTCGAGGTGACGACGCCGCAACGCAGCTTCGACCTGACCGTCGGCCTGACGGAGGGTTGGTGGGCCTTCACCGACACGGAACTCCGCACGGATTCGGCACTGCTTTCGCGCGATCAGTGGCTAGAGCTGTTACCTGAATGCGGGTTCGATGCGGTCGCGACATTGCCGCCTGAACCGGCGTCGCGCGGATCGCTGGCGGGGCAAGCGCTGTTCTTGGCGCGGGCCGGGGCCCGCGATTGGGTGCTGTTCGCGGACGAGAATGGGGTCGCCTCCAAGCTCGCGGACCAAATCCGAGCGTCGGGCGATCGCTGCACGCTCGTCAGGCGCGGCCGATACGATTTCGGCGTCGAACTCGCTCATGTCGAAGCGACCGCTCCGGCGGATTATCACCGGCTGTTCACCGACCTCAAGGCGGCGGGCCGGGCTGTTCATGGCGTCATCTACGGTTGGGCGCTCGACACTGAGGCCTGGGACGGCATGGTCGAGCAGCAGCTCGTCGAAGCCTGGACCCTGAGCGCCACCAGCCCGATGTTGCTGGCAAAATCATTGGTCGGCGAGAGCGCGCCGCCGCAACTCTGGGTGATGACCAGGGGTGCTCAGGCCGCCGGCGAAGCGGCGCGTGGCACCTCGCCATCCCAAGCGGCGGCCTGGGGGCTCACGCGAACCCTGGCTTTGGAGCACCCGGAAGTCAGCTGCGTCTCGCTCGATCTTGATCCAGCCGCCGACATCGCGGAGCTCGACGGCATCCTGGCTGAACTGGCCGAGGACGGTGCCGAGCGCCAGATCGCGTTCAGATCGGGCCGGCGTGACGTGGCGAGGCTGGCGCGTGCGCGGCGCGCGCGGCCCGCTCCCCATGTCGCGGATGCCGCATGGCGGCTGGTTGCCGCCTCGCCGGGCACTTTCGACCAGTTCACGCGTGCGCCGATCGAGCGGCCTCCGCTGGCGCCAGACGAGGTCGAGATCGCCGTTGAGGCGGTCGGGCTGAACTTCTACGATGTGCTGAATGTCCTGGGCATGCGGCCAGGCGCCGAGGACGCTCTGGGTGGCGAATGCGCCGGGCGGATCGTAAGGGTCGGCGCCGGTGTCACGCATGTGGGCGTCGGCGACCCGGTGCTGGCCGTCGCGTCATCCTGCCTCGCCGCGTTCGCGGTCGCGAAAGCCCACATGGTCCAGCGCCGCCCGGACGAGATGAGCGCCGAAGAGGGGGCGGCATTCCCGATCGCGTTTCTCACGGCGGAATTCTGCCTGTCGCATATCGCGGGGATGCGGCCGGGCGATCATGTGCTGATCCATGCGGCCGCCGGCGGTGTCGGGATGGCCGCAATCCAGCTCGCGCGCCGCGCCGGTGCCGAAATCTTCGCGACGGCCGGATCGGAATGGAAGCGCGCCTTGCTTCGATCGATGGGCGTTCGGCACGTCTTCGAACTCGCGCACCGACAGCTTTGCCGACGAGATCCTGGCCGCGACTGACGGCCGCGGCGTGGACATCGTGTTGAACTCTTTGGCGGGAGACCTGATCGAGCCTGGTTTCCGCGCGCTGGCGAATGGCGGGCGGTTCGTCGAGATCGGCAAGCGCGGCATCAAATCCCCCGAATGGGTCGCCGGTCTTGGCCGCGATCTGCGGTATTCCGTCGTGGATTGGGGACCGCTCGTGGCGACCGATCCCGGGCTGCTCGGCGGCATGCTGGCGCGGCTGGTCGATGCGGCGCGCGATGGCGAGCTTGCCCCGCTGCCGCGCCAGATCTTCGATATCGCGGATGCCCCGCGCGCGTTTCGCCTGATCGCGCAGGCGCGGCATGTCGGCAAGGTGGTCGTGCAGCAAGGGCACACCACGGCGCCGAAGATCTCTCGCCACGGCACCTACCTCGTCACCGGAGGCTTGTCCGGACTCGGCCTGCTCGTCGCCCGCTGGCTGGCGGAAAGCGGGGCTGGAAGACTGGTATTGATCGGCCGGCGCGGCGTGATAGCGGAGGCGGCACCTCTCATCGAGGCGCTGCGCGCGGGCGGAACGGCTGTGATCGCCGAGGCCGTCGAACGTCGCCGACGAGACTGCGCTCAGCGATTTGCTTTTGCGGGTCCGTGCCGAGGGGCCGCCGCTGCGCGGCATTCTGCACCTCGCCGGAATCCTGGATAATGCGGCCCTACGGCAGCAGGATGAGGATCGGTTCGCGCGTGTCTTCGCACCCAAGATTCGCGGCGCATGGCTGCTGGACCGGCTGACGCGGGGCGATCCGCTCGATCTCTTCGTCATGTTTTCGTCCGTGGCATCCGTGCTTGGTGCCGCGGGACAGGCGAACCACGCTGCCGCGAATGCCGTTCTCGACATGCTGGCTCATGAGCGCCGCGAGCGCGGCCTGCCTGGGTTGAGCATCAATTGGGGCGCCTGGGCTGGCGTGGGTGCTGCCGCTGGTCAAGAGGTCAGTGCCCGCCTCGCGGCACTCGGTCTCGGTGCCATGAATCCAGTGCGCGGCATCCGGGCGCTGGAAAGCCTGTTGCGGGGCGACAGTGCCCAGCTGACCGTTTTGCCGGTGGAGTGGCAGCGTTTCATGGATGGCGCTGGGCAACGCGGATTGTCGAGGTTCCTGGCCGAAATCGCCGGAACCTCGACCAAGCCCGCAAGTGCTGCCGCGGGGGCGCCGGTCCAGAGATCAAACCTGCGGGAAGAGCTCGCGGCGGCACCGGCGTCGCGGCGGCGGCAGCTGGTCGCGGCATTCGTCCGCGAGCACGCGCTGCGGACCCTTGGGATGGATCCGGCGACAGCGATTCTCGTGACCACGCCGCTGGGCGAATTGGGGCTCGACTCGTTGCTGGTCGTCGAGC
Organism: uncultured Alphaproteobacteria bacterium; assembly: GCA_963762435.1. Taxonomy (GTDB): domain Bacteria; phylum Pseudomonadota; class Alphaproteobacteria; order ATCC43930; family CGMCC-115725; genus JAXDMU01. Next base: position 111,191 of record CAVXLN010000030.1, read on the forward strand.
TGCGCAATAAGCTTGGCCTGGCGCTGGGCGCCTCATTGCCGGTTACGCTGCTCTTCGACTATCCGACCCTCGATGCGCTGACGGATTATCTGCTGGCTGAGGTGTTCACCGTCGCCACGCCCGATATTGGAGTGGCGGTCACGCCACCCCAAGCCCAAGACGATGACCAATTAAGTTCAATCGATTTCATCGAAGATCTTTCAGATGAGGAAATAGATCGGCTGCTCGAGATGGGCGAACGTCCGAAGGTTGGGCATTGACATGAGTAATTTGGCGGATCGCATCAGGAAGCTGTCGCCCAAGCAATTGCTGCTGCTGGCGCTCGACCAGCAGGCGCGGCTCGACGCTATGGAAAAGCGGCGACGCGAACCGATCGCGGTGATCGGCATGGGCTGCAGGTTTCCGGGCGGTGCCGACAGTCCGCTTAAATTCTGGGAGCTGCTGGATTCGGGACGGGATGCGATCCGCGACGTGCCCGGCGACCGCTGGGACATCGACGCGATCTACGATCCGGATCCCGACGCGCCCGCGCGCATGTCGGTGCGCACCGGCGGCTTCCTTGACGCGGTCAGCGGGTTCGATGCGCCGTTTTTCGGGATCGCGCCGCGCGAAGCGATGAGCATGGACCCGCAGCAGCGGCTGCTCCTCGAGGTCGCGTGGGAAGCGTTGGAGCATGCCGGACTGTCCGCGGAGCAGTTGGCGGGCACGCAGACGGGCGTGTTCGTCGGTGTCTGCAATAGCGACCATTTTCTGCGCATGCTCCACCGCGGCGCCGAAACCATCGATGCCTATCTGGCGTCCGGCAACGCGCCTAGCGTGGCGGCCGGCCGTATCGCCTATTGCCTGGGGCTTCATGGCCCGGCGATCGCGGTGGATACCGCCTGCTCATCCTCGCTGGTCGCGATCCATCTTGCCTGCCGGAGCTTGCGCGACGGCGAATCACGGCTGGCGCTCGCGTGCGGCGTGAACGTGATCTGCTCGCCGGAAACGACCATCGCGCTGTCCAAGGCCCACATGCTGGCGCCCGACGGCCGCTGCAAGACCTTCGACGCCAAGGCCGACGGTTTCGCGCGCGGCGAGGGATGCGGCGTCCTCGTGCTGAAGCGGCTGAGCGACGCTGTCGCCGACGATGACAATATCCTGGCCGTGATCCGCGGCTCGGCGATCAATCAGGATGGACGAAGCAGCGGACTGACGGTGCCAAACGGTCCGGCGCAGGAGGCGGTCGTCCGCGCCGCCCTTGCCGATGCCGCTGTCGAGCCATTCGAGATCGACTATGTCGAAGCGCATGGCACAGGCACTTCGCTCGGCGATCCGATCGAGGCCCGCGCGCTGTCCCGCTCGCTGGGTGCGGACAAGAAGCGGGCAGAGCCGCTGCTGATCGGATCGGTCAAGACCAATATCGGGCACCTCGAGGGTGCCGCCGGAATTGCCGGTGTCATCAAGGTCATCCTGTCGATGCAGCAGGAGCGGATTCCGCCGCATCTGCATTTCGATCAGCCCACACCGCATATTCCCTGGTCCGACTATCGGCTGAAAGTCACTGGACGCGGTCACGCTTGGCCACGCGGGTCGAAGCGCCGGCTGGCTGGCGTCAGCTCCTTCGGCTTCAGCGGCACGAACGGGCATCTCGTGATCGAGGAGGCGCCGCCGCCTGAGCCCGACAAGGATGGAGCGGCGCGGTCGCATCATTGCCTGCCGCTCTCGGCGCGAAGCGGGGCGGCGCTCGTCGAGATCGCGGCACTCTATGTGGACGCGCTCGCCTCTCACCGCGACCTCAGTCTCGCTGATGTCGCCGGCACGGCGGGGGCGGGACGGTCGCACTTTTCGCATCGCCTCGCGGTGGTCGCCGATACCGCCGAGGCAGCGGCGGAGGCGCTCAGGGCGTTCATCGACGGCAAGCCGCGATCCGCTCTGCGGCACGGCATCGCCGCGCCGATCCCGTCGCTCGACCTCGTATTCTTGTTCGCCGGTCCCGATGCCGAAATTCCCGGAAGCGTCCGCCATCTCTATGACACGTCAGACGTCTATCGCGAGGCCATCGATCTGTGCGACCAGCTCCTGGGACCCGATGCGCTCGGGCGAACGCTGAGGTCGGCACTGTGGTCGTCGGTGCCGGACAGCACATGGCAGCTGCCGGCCCTGTTCGCGACGCAGTACGCGACGACCCGATTGTGGAAATCGTTCGGTGTCGAGCCAGCCGCCGTGATCGGGTACGCGGAGGGCGAGCTGGCGGCGGCGTGGGCGGCCGGCGTCTTGTCGCTCGAAGACGCTGTGCGGCTGAGCGCAATTCGCGGCGGCCTCAGGCCCGACACAGGCATCGTTCAAATGAGCGCGCCGGGTATTCCAGTCGCCTGGACCGGGACCGGATCGAACGCGCTCGGCCAGCGCGATGCGCCGGGCGTCGATTACTGGCGACAGTGCCCCCACGCCACGGCTGGGTTCGAGGACGGTGTCAGAGGCTTGCACCGAGACGGCTATCGGGACTTTCTCGTCATCGGCTCAGATGTGACGTTGGCCAAGCGGTGCCTGCCGGAAGAGAGCAATCTGCTTCGGGGATCGCCACCGGAAGACTGGCGCGAGATCGCCGGCACCCTGGCTCAACTCTATACCCGCGGCATGACGATCAATTGGGCGGGAGTCAGCAGTGGCAGGCGGAAGGTTCCGCTGCCGACCTACCCGTTCGAACGTCAAGACTACTGGTACGCGCCCGCGCAACTTGCCGCTGGCGGCAAGTCTATCGGTACGACCGATGCTGCGGTTGATCTGTCGGCAGACAACGATCTGTTCTACGAGGTGGTCTGGGAGCCGGCGCCGCTGGTCGAGCACGCGGCACGCTCTCTCGTTGGTCCGCGGCAGTTTGCGCCGGCCTTGCTCGAGCGCTTTGCAGTGCTCGGCGTGCGCAACGGCATGTCGGTCTATGACAGCCTCCTGCCGACACTTGATCGGATCTGCAGCGGGTACATCGGGAAAGCGATGCGCGGCCTCGGCTTCGACGCGCGCATCGGCCGCCGGTTTGCGCTGGAGTTGGAGTTAGTGCAGCTTGGCATCGCACCACGCAATGTCAGGCTCTTCGCGCGACTTCTGGCGATGCTCGCGGAGGACGGGGTCGTCCGTCGCGATGGAACGGTCTGGGAGGTCGTCGGTCCGCTGCCTGCGGGCGATCCTGAGCGCGACTGTGAAATCGCGCTCGAAACATTCGGCGATGTCGACGCCGAAATCCTGATGCTCCGGCGCTGTGCCGCGGAATTGGCGCGCGTGCTCACCGGCGAGCAGAACCCGTTGCAGCTGCTGTTCCCCGGCGGCTCGTTCATCGAGGCGCACAAGCTCTACATCGAGTCACCCTATGCGCGGACCTACAATGCCGCACTGGGCGAAGCGCTGGCGTCGAGCATCGCGAATTTGCCCCCAGGCGGGGTTCTGCGCGTGCTCGAGATCGGTGCGGGCACGGGCGGGACGACCACCTATGTGCTGCCGCTGCTGCCGGCGGACCGGGTCGAATACACCTTCACCGACGTTTCGCCGATTTTCCTCGAGCGGGCGGCCGAGCGGTTCGCGGCTTATCCTTTCCTGCGCACCGCCCTGCTGAACATGGAAAGAAGTCCGCTCGATCAAGGCTTTCAGCCCGGCCAGTTCGATCTGATCATTGCGGCGAATGTGCTCCATGCGACGGCCGATCTGACGGATGCGGTTCGGCGAACGCGCGAGCTGCTTGCTCCCGGCGGTTTGCTGTTCCTGCTCGAAGGGGTGGCGCCGCAACGCTGGGCGGATCTCACCTTTGGCATGACCGACGGTTGGTGGCGCTTTACCGACACCACGCTGCGGTCCGATTATCCACTGATCGACACGCGGACCTGGTCTGTCCTGTTGTCCGATCTCGGCTTTGTCGACATCGTCTCGGTGCCTGGCGATTCGCCCCGATCGTATGGCGAAGCGCAACAGGCGCTGATCATCGCCCGCGCGACGGCCGGCCTCCGGCATTGGACCGTGGTGGGCGCCTCGGACGAGCTCGGCGCAATGGTGGCCGCCGAACTGCGCCATCGCGGCGATATCGTTACCGTGCTGCCGGTCGAAGCGACGCCGCAGATCGATGGTGATCTGCTTTATCTCGGCGCCTTGGAGCTTGAGGCTGCCGCAGCGGACGATGTCGCGACCGTAAGCGCTTGCGGGACGCTTGCGGTTGAACTTCCCGTGAAATGGCTGGCGCGCCTGAGCGAGGGGCCTGGAGCCGGTCGTGCGTGGATCGCGACCTGTGGTTCGCAGCGCGTGGCGGGTCGATCTTCGCCGGGCGCCCGCTGGCAGGCGCCGATCTGGGGCGTTGGCCGCGTGTTTGCGCTGGAGAATCCGGATCGTTGGGGCGGGCTGGTCGATCTGCCGCCTGGGGAATCGATCGAGGCGATGGCGCGCGCCTTCATCGCGGTGCTGGACGAGCGCGGTGCGGAAGATCAGTCCGCATATCGTGACGGCGTCAGATATGCGCCCCGGCTGGTTCACGCGGCGGTTCCCGAGGCAGCACCCGTGCGGTTCCGGCCCGATGCGACCTATCTCATCACCGGCGGCTTCGGTGGGCTGGGGTTGCTGGTGGCGCGCTGGATGGCGGAGAGCGGCGCCCGACATCTGGCACTCCTCGGGCGGCATCCCGACCCGGATTCGGACGAGATACGCGGCATCACGGCGTTGGGCGCCCGCGTCATTCCGCTCGCCGGTGACGTCAGCGATGAGGCCGGTATCAGGGCATTGCTGGCTCGTCTCGAAGCAGAGGCACCGCCGTTGTGCGGCGTCATGCATGCGGCGGCGGATATCACCGTGGCACCGATCGGCGAGCTGACGCCGGACCAGATCCACAAGACGCTGCAGCCCAAAATCCAGGGCACCATCGTCTTGCAGCGCATCGCGCGCGATCTCGATCTGGATTTCCTGGCCTTGTTTTCGTCGACCGCTTCACTGCTTGGCGGCGCGGGCTTCGGCCACTACGCCGCCGCGAACATTTTCCTCGACGCAACCGCGCAGGAAGCGGACCAAAGCGTCACACGCATTCTGTCCGTGAACTGGGGCATCTGGGAGGCCACGAAATTGGTCTCCGACGACTTTCTGCGACTGTACCGCGAAGGCGGCATGCTCGCTTTGGCAAAGACCGAGGCGCTCGACGCGCTCGGACGGATGCTGCAGGGAAATGACGCGCAAAGGGCGATCGTGCGCGCCGACTGGAGCCTGATCAGACCGCGCTATGAATCCGAGCGCAGGACGCTGTTCCTCCGGCACCTTGGGATCACCGGGGCATCTTCCAGCGGGCGGCACCGCCCGGCGGCGATCGTCGGGGAACGGGCGCCGCTCCTCGAGCGCCTGGAAGGTGCCACCGCGGAACGACGTGAAGCGCTCGTGCTGGCGTTAGTGGCGGCGGAGACGGCGGCCGTCCTGGGCCTCGACGATGCAACGATACCGGTCGAGCTCAATCTCTTCGAAGCGGGCATGGATTCCCTGATGTCCCTCGAGCTGAGGCGCCGGCTCGAGCATGGCGTCGCTCGATCGCTGCCATCGACGCTCGTCTTCGCATGTCCCACGATCGGCGAGCTCGCCGCATTCCTGCGCCAGACGATCGGTCAAACGGCCATGGCGCCCGCCGATGCCACGGCGATGCCCGCAGCACCGCGAGCGAAACTGCCCGGAGAAGGCGACGGTATCGGGCCTGAGCGCCGCCACCCGATGTCCTTCAGTCAACGCGCTCTTTGGTTCCTGCACCTCCAGGCGCCCGACAGCACGGCCTACCATGTTTCACTGCCGGTGCGGATCAGCGGTCCCCTGGATGTCGACGCGCTGCAGGACGCGTTGGACGCGCTGGTCGAGCGGCACGCGATCCTGCGGACGACCTACGCCTTCATCGATGGCTCGCCCAGCCAACGCGTCGCCGGCCGGGTCGGGGTTCCGCTGGAAATGCGGACGACCGGCGGCATGGACGACGGCGAGCTGCGCGCTCTTCTGGGCTCCGACGCCAACCGGCCGTTCGATCTCGATCGCGGCCCGGCACTGCGCGCGTCTTTGTACGCGGCTGGCCCCTCGAAGCATCTGCTCTTGCTGACGATGCATCACATCGGCTCCGACGGCTGGTCGCTGCTTATGCTGCTTCGGGAATTGATCCAGCTTTATGGCGAAATGGCCGGCGGCACGCCGGCCAATCTGAGCCCGATCCCGTGCGGCTATGGCGACTACGCGGTTTGGCAGCAGCAGTTCCTGGACGGCCCCGAAGGAGACCGTCTCTGGTCCTATTGGCGTGAGAAGCTGGCGTCTCCGCCTGGGCGGCTCCGGCTTCCGACAGATCGCCCGCGGCCGCCGGTCCAGTCATTTCGCGGCGCCTCGCTGTCGTTTCAGATGGCACCGGAACTGACGCGACGGATCCAGACGGTCGCGAACAAGGAGCGCACGACAGGCTTTGTCGTCATGCTCGCCTGCTTCCAGGCTTTTCTCTACCGCCTGGGCGGCTCCGAGGATGTGCTGGTCGGCACGCCGACCTTCGGACGCAGCAAGCCCGAATTCATGCAGGTGATGGGCGACTTCGTGAATTCGGTCGCCATACGCGGTCGCCTCAATGCCCGGATGAGTTTCCGGGAATTCGTCGCCCAATTGAGCAAGACCGTGATCGAGGCGCTCGACGCTCAGGAGTTTCCGCTACCGCTGCTGGTGCAGCGGCTGCAGCCGGCCCGCCACGCCAACGCGTCGCCGCTCTTCGACGTGTTTTTCATTCATCAGCGTTTCGACCAGTTCAAGGAATTCGCCGTCCTCGCCGGGTCCGACCAGGATCAGGCCATCAAGATCGGCGATCTGAGCATCGCGGCGTTTCCGATCGAGCAGGGTGCCGGCCAGTTCGACCTGACGCTCCATATGGTGGAGATCGAGGGGACTATTCGCGGTTCCTTCAAATACGCGACCGATCTGTTCGAGCCGGCAACCATCGAGGGTTTCATCGCCCGCTATGTCGCGATCGTCGAGGAATTCACCGCCGATCCGGATCGGGTGCTGGGATCCGTTGGCGAGCAGCACGCGGATGCGGCAGTGCTTACTGACGATGTATCGGCGCTACTTGACCGCCTGCGCACGCGCGGCATCCAGGTATCGCTCAGCGACGACGGCCGGTTGCGGGTAAACGCGCCGAAGGGTGCGCTCGACGATCAGCTCGTTGCCGAAATGACCGCCAAGCGCGCGGAACTCATCTCGGCACTGCGGTCGGCGAACCAGCCGGCGGTGGCGCGCGATCCCGGTGCGCTGCGCCGAGTACCCCGTGACGGACCATTGCCGGTCTCCTTCGCACAGCAACGGCTGTGGTTTCTCGACCAGATGGACCCCGGCCGGTCCCTCTACAATATTGGCGGCGGCATTCGATATCACGGCAAGCTGGACGTGGGCGTTTTGGCCCGCGCCATCCATCAGCTCGCCGCTCGGCACGAATCGTTGCGCGTCAGCATCGGCGAACGCGACAGCGAGCCTTGGCTGCGCATCGCCGAGACGGCCGACCTGGCGGTCGAATTTGCCGATTTGTCGGGAGACCCGCATGCCTCGCGCGAGGCCGATGCGATCAACCGCGCCAAAGCGCTGCTTCGCCAGCCGTTCGATATGGCGCGCGGACGGCTGGCGGCGTTCCTGATCATTCGACTGAGCGATGATGATCATATGCTGGTCGCCAGCATGCATCACATCATATCGGACGGCTGGTCGCTCGGGATCATCCTGGGCGAGATCTGCGAATTGTATGATGCGGCGATCGGCGGGCGTCCGAGCAATCTCCCCGCCAGGACGATCGACTATGTCGACTATGCGGCCCGGGAACGCAATCTGATCAAGTCCGGCGATTTCCAACGGCATGTGGACTATTGGAAGCAGCATCTCAAAGGCATTCCGGCCGTGCTGGAGCTGCCGACGGATCGGCCGCGGCCCGCGGCCCCTTCATTCAAGGGCGCGCGACTGCGGTGCTACTTCGACCGGGATTTGGTTCCGCTGCTCGAGGCCGTAAGCCGTAAGCATGGTGCCACCTTGTTCATGACCTTGCTCGCCGCATGGCAGGTGCTTCTGCATCGATATTCCGGCCAGGATGACATCGTCGTCGGGACGCCGGTGGCGAACCGCGATCGCCCGGAGCTCGAGCCGGTCGTCGGCTGCCTCGTCAACAACGTGGCGCTGCGCGGCAGGCTGGATGACGACCCGACCTTCTCCGAGTTTCTGGAGCAGATCAAGCAAACCACGCTCAGTGCTTTCGATCACCGCGAATTGCCGTTCGACATGCTGGTTCAGGCCATCAATCCAGAGCGCAGCGCCAATCACGCCCCTATCTTCCAGGTGCTTTTCGCCCTGATGTCCTATCCGATGGGCGCGATGGCTCCGGCCGGATTGTCCGCGGAGCTGCTCGAGCTGGGGGTGAGTGAAGCCCGGTTCGATCTGGCCGTCGATATCTCGCCGGTCTCGGTCGGCCAGTATGCCGGGCATTATATGGCGCTCTACGAGTACAGCCGGGATCTGTACGAGGAGCAGACGATCCGCCGTCTGCACGAGCATTTCGACGGTCTGCTGCGGTCGTTGGCGAGCGATCCGTCACACCGGATCCGGACGATACCGCTCATTCCGTCCGAGCAAGACCGGCAGATGCTCGAGGCCTGGAATGCGACCCTGGTGCCGCATGACCGTCTCCGCTGTGTGCATCACCTTTTGGAAGACACCGCGCGGAAGATGCCGGAGGCACCGGCCGTCACCGCGGGCGACGTGACGCTGAGCTACCGCGAGCTCGACCAGCGCGCCAACCAATTGGCGTGTCAGCTGGTTCAAAGAGGGATCGGTCCTGGTGCGCTGGTGGCGGTTTGCCTGGATCGGACGGTACAGCTTCCGATCGCGCTCGCTGGCGTGCTGAAGGCGGGTGCTGCTTACGTCCCGCTCGATCCCACTCATCCTCAAGATCGCATCCGCTATATGCTCGAGGATGCGGCGGTGGCTTGCGTCGTCACGGTCAGCCGCTTCGCTCCAATGTTCGATGCGGCCACATTTGTGGTGCTGATGGACGAGGCGCCAGCCCCGCTTCCTGACGCTGGACCAAGCGTCGCGGTCCGGCCCGAGGATCTGGCTTACGTCATCTACACATCCGGATCGACCGGCCGCCCGAAGGGTGTGCAGGTCGAGCACCGCAACATGGTCAGCTTCCTGGACGCGATGCGACGAGAGCCAGGCCTGTCGTCGAGCGATGTCCTGCTGGCGGTGACCACGCCCGCCTTCGATATCGCAGGCCTCGAATTCTGGCTGCCCATGAGCGTGGGCGCGCACATCGTCATTGCGTCCAGGACCGACGTGCTCGATGGCGCCAAATTGATCGACCTCATCGACGAGCATGAAGTGACGGCGTTGCAGGCGACGCCGGCGACCTGGCGGCTGATGCTGGAGGCCGGCTGGACCGGTCGAAACGAGCTGAAAGCGCTGTGCGGCGGCGAAGCGCTGCCGCGCGAATTGGCGGCCGCCTTGATCGGCAGTGTCGGCGAGCTCTGGAATATGTATGGCCCAACCGAGACAACGGTGTGGTCCACGGTGAGCCGTGTAACGGATGCGACCGGCCCGATCTCGATCGGCCGTCCCATCGCCAATACACGAATCCATGTGCTCGATCCGTCGGGCCAGCCAACGCCGATCGGCGTTATCGGCGAGCTCTGCATCGGGGGCGAGGGCGTCGCGCGCGGCTATCTCAATCGGCCCGAGCTGACGGCCGAGAAATTCGTCGATATCGCGACCGGGCCCGGATCGAGCGAGCGTGTCTATCGCACGGGCGACATGGCGCGGTTCCGCTCGGACGGTCAGCTCGAGTTCCTGGGGCGTCGCGACCAGCAGGTGAAGCTGCGCGGATATCGCATCGAGCTCGGTGAAATCGAAGCAGCACTCGCCACCGTCCCCGGCGTGAAGCAGAGCGTCGTGACCGTGCGCGAATTCGGTCACGGCGATGAGCGGCTGGTGGGATATGTGACGCTGCGGCCCGATGCCGAGTTCGATAGCGAGGCTGCGCGCGCGGCCCTGCGATCACGGCTGCCTGATTACATGGTGCCCAATCTGTTCTCGGTACTGCCCACGATGCCACTGACGCCGAACGGCAAGCTCGATCGCAAGGCATTGCCGACGCCTCAAGCCGGCGAGGAGCAGCATGATGCGCTGCCTGAAACGCTCATGACCGACGAGCAGCGCCGCGTGGCCGCCATCTGGCGCGACGTTCTGCATGCGGAGCGGATCGGCCTGTACGACAACTTCTTCGATGTCGGAGGCCACTCGCTTCTGCTCGTCCGATTGCATGCTGAACTGAGGCGCGAATTTCACAACGACTTTCCGTTGGTCGAACTATTTCAGCACACTACGGTCGCCGCACAGGCTGACAGGATGTCATCTAAGCGGAGCTCGGGAGACACCCCATTGACGCAGGCGCGGGCCCGGATTGAAGGGCGAGCTCATGGTTGAGGATCAATCGGTCGGGGCGTACCCGGCCCACGCCGTCGCGATTGTCGGCTTCTCGGGTCGCTTCCCGGGCGCGCGAAATCTGGACGATTTCTGGCGCGATGTCCGGGCCGGGAACGAGATGATCGAGACCTTCAGCGACGCCGATCTGAATGACGCGGGCGTTTCCGACCTGGTCCGAGCCGATCCGCTGTTCGTGCGGCGCGGCACGGCGCTCGATGGTGCCGAACTGTTCGACGCCGGCTTTTTCGGCATTGCCCCGCGCGAGGCGCAAATTCTCGATCCGCAACATCGGATCTTTCTGGAATGCGCCTGGGAAGCGCTGGAGCATGCCGGCCAGAGCATGGACGATCGCCGGAGATCGATCGGCGTCTATGCCGGTGCCAGCATGAATACGTATCTGATCGCCCACATCCTCCGGCACCCGGCATTGATCGAGGCCGTCGGCGGCTACCAGCTCATGCTTGGCAACGATAAGGATTTTCTCTGCACGCGCGTGTCTTACAAGCTCGATCTGCGCGGCCCGAGCATGACGATCCAGACTGCGTGCTCAACGTCCCTCGTCGCGGTGGAGGTCGCGTGCCGCGCCTTGCAAGCGGGTGAATGCGAGGTGGCACTCGCCGGCGGCGTATCGCTCAGCTTTCCCCAGCGCGGCGGGTATCTGTATCAGCCTGGAATGATCCTTTCGCCGGATGGACGCTGCCGGCCGTTCGACGTGGATGCCGCAGGGACGCGTGCCGGTGCAGGGGCGGGCATCGTCGTCCTCAAGCGGCTGGCGGATGCGCTGGCGGATCGCGACACCATTCACGCGGTGATCCGGGGTGCCGCGGTCAATAATGATGGAGCCGCCAAGGCTGGCTACACCGCACCCAGCGTGGATGGACAGGCCGACGTGATCTCGATGGCGCATGCGCTGGCCCAGGTGGATCCGCGCAGCATCAGCTACATCGAAGCCCATGGCACGGCGACGCCGCTCGGCGATCCCATCGAAATCGCGGCGCTGACCAAGGTGTTTCGCGCGTCCACGCCGGATATCGGGTTTTGCCGGCTCGGATCGCTCAAGGCCAATCTCGGGCATCTCGACGCCGCGGCTGGGGTGGCGGGCCTGATCAAGGCGGTGCTCGCGCTCAGCAAGCGCGAAATCCCGCCGCTCGCGAATTTCAGCGCGCCCAATCCGCAGCTCGAGCTGGAGCAAAGCCCGTTCGTCGCGAGCGCTGAAGGAAGTCCGTGGCCGAGCGGGGCGACACCGCGCCGGGCCGGCGTCAGCTCGTTCGGGATCGGCGGGACGAACGCGCATGTCGTAATCGAGGAAGCGCCGCCGGTCAGTCAGACCGTTGCGGAGCCAGAAGAGGTGTTGCTGGTTCTGTCGGCGAAAACGGCGACGGCGCTCGAGCAAGCCACGGCCAATCTCGCCGATTGTCTCGACGCGCGTGACGACCTCGCCCTGCCGGATGTCGCCTGGACGCTGCAGGTTGGACGCAAGAGCTTTGGATATCGCCGGGCCGTCGTGGCGCGGGATCGCGCGCAGGCGGCGCGGCTACTGCGCCAACCCAAGCAGCCGCCCGTTTTGACGGCCTTGCACGAAGGCGGCGCGCGGCCCGTGGCCTTTCTGTTCAGCGGCCAAGGCAGCCAATATCCCGGCATGGGGGCCGCACTGTATCGCGCGGAGCCGATCTACCGGGATGCGATCGATCGCTGTGCCGCACTGCTCGAGCCCCATCTGGGATTGGACCTCCGGGATATCCTCTATGGCGATGGCGGTCGCGATCTGCTCGATCAGACCCGCATCACCCAGCCGGCTCTCTTCTGTACCGAATATGCGCTGGCATCCTTGTGGATGCGTTGGGGTGTTCTACCCAAAGCCATGGCCGGGCACAGTATCGGCGAGTACGTCGCCGCGCATCTCGCAGGGGTCATGTCGCTCGAAGACGCCCTTAGGATCGTGGCCGCTCGCGGGCAGTTGATTCAGGCTTTGCCGCCCGGGGCGATGGCCGCGGTCCATTTGTCGGCGGCCGAACTACGGCCCCTGCTGGCCGCAGGCATCGAGATCGCCGCCGTGAACGGACCCGGATTGTGCACGATCTCCGGTCCCCACGAAAAGCTTGCGGACGCGCTCAAAAGACTGGAAGCCAGTGGCGTCGAGTACCGCACGCTGCACACATCGCACGCATTCCATTCGACGATGATGGAACCGGCGCTCAAGCCGTTCGAGTCATTGCTTTCGACGATCAAGCTGGCGGCGCCGACGGTTCCCTACGTTTCGAACGTCACCGGAACATGGATCACGGCAGAGCAGGCGACATCGCCCGCTTATTACGCCGCCCATTTGCGGCAGGCTGTCCTGTTCGAGGCCGTGGTGCGCACGCTGGCCGCCGAACGGTCGCTTTTCCTGCTCGAGGTCGGGCCCGGCAATGTCCTGACCACGCTCGTGCGCGGCATCCTTGGCAACGAGCTCGCGAAACATGCCACCTCGTCGCTGGCGAATCCCCGCCGGACCGACACCGATACGAAGACCCTGCTCGAGGCGGCCGGTCGTCTGTGGCTGGCCGGTGTCCCTCTCGCCTGGACCGATATGGCGGCCGATGGTTCGCCCCGTCGCGTTCCGCTGCCGACTTATCCGTTCGAACGGAAGCGATATGTCGTCGAACCGGCGCCGGCGAGGGAGTTGGCCCAGGCGTCCGGCAATTCGGCGGCGCTGGGGGATGGCACAATCCGCACCTACCTGCCGACCTGGACACGGCATGACGCGCTGTCGGAGGGCGTTCCGCGCGCGCACGGCATTTGGCTGGTCCTGGGCGATGCCGGGGTACTGGCGTCGGCGGTTGCCGACGCGCTGCGGGCCGCCGGAGCGAGACCGGTGCTGCTGGAGGCCGGCGACGTTGAAGGCGCGCTGCGCGATTTGAGCGCGTCCTCGGATGGTGTCGCCGGCGCGATCCTGCTCTCCGCGAACGGCGGAGCGAATGCCGCGTGGGATTCAGAGGGATATAGGACGCTGATCGCTGTCGTCGCCGGCTTGTCGGCATGGGAGCGGAAAGAGCCGGCGCGCGTTATCGTCGCGACCGCGCAATGTCAAAGCGTGATCGATGAGACGGTGACCAGGTCCGCTGCCGCTACGCTCTGCGGCGCCGTGCTGGCACTTCCCACCGAGTTGCCCGGACTGGACATTCGCAATGTCGATCTTGATCTGCGTGACGAGGGGGCGGACATGACCGGCGCGGCTCACGCGTTAGTATGGGAAGCATGTTCCGGCAGCACGGAGAGCTTCGTTGCCTATCGCCGGGAACGCCGATGGGTTCGCCGTTACGAGGCCGTCGATTTGGCGTCGGACAACACGCCAGATCTGCCGCTGAAGCGGGGGGGAGCGTACCTCATCACCGGCGGCCTGGGCGGCATCGGCCTCAAATTGGCGGCTTGGCTGGCCGGCACCGTGTCGGCGCGCCTGCTGCTGACCGCGCGGCGGCCATTGCCTGGGCGTGACGAGTGGGATGTGCTGCTGGCGCGATCGGCGGCGGATGATTGGCGCATTGCGGTGATCAGGTCGATCCGGGAAATCGAGGCGGCCGGTGGTGAAGTGATCACCTGGGCGGCTGATGCGACGGACGCTCATGCCATGGCGGAAGCGATCGACATGGCCGTCTCTCGCTGGGGCGCGCTGGATGGCGTGATTCATGCCGCCGGCATCCCGGGCGATGGCGCGATCGCGCTGCGTCAAACGGACGAGGAGGCTCGCAGGATCATTGCGCCGAAAGCGGATGGGTTGGCGGTTCTGGTCAGTCTGCTTGGCGACAAGCCGCTCGATTTCGTCGCCCTGATGAGTTCGATCAATTCCATCGTGGGTGCTCCCGGTGCCTGCGCATACAGCGCCGCGAACGCCGTGCTCGACGCATTCGTCGATAGTGCGGAGCGGCCGGCCGGATGGCGGCGCGTGCTGGCGATAAACTGGGGAGCGTGGCGCGAGGTCGGCATGGCGGCGAACCTTGTGGTGCCGGCGGCGCGACGTGCTGAGCGCGAAGCTCTCCTCCGTGCTGCGATCGCACCCGAAGCAGGCGTGGCAGCATTCGCCAGGATCCTCGCGTCGGGCCAACGGCGTGTCGTGGTGGCGAATTTCGACCTCGGCCAGGCGTTCGCGGTCTTGCGCAGACATCTGGATGCGGAGCGGGCAGCACGCGCCAACGCGGCTGAAGCGCCGGCGACCGGGCCCGGAGCGAAGCCGCCGGAGGTTTCGACGCGACCAGACCTGTCCAGCGCATTCGAGCCCCCCGCCACCGATACGGAAATTCGCCTCGTCGCGATCTGGGCCGAGCTGACCGGAATCGCGAATATCGGCGTGCATGACGATTTCTTCGAGCTTGGCGGCCATTCGCTGCTGGCGACCCGAGTGCTGGCACGAATAGGTGCCGTGCTGGGCGTCCGGTTGTCGTTGCGGGACGTATTCGACGCACCAACCATCCGTCAATTGGCGGAACGAATTGGGGCTGCGGCAGGCCAGGGTTCGGGCACCGACGACGCGGCGTCGGACGAGCGCGAGGAAATTCTGATTTGAACGCCAGTCAGCTCATGGCCCGATTACGCTCACTGGGCATCGATCTCGCTGCCTCGGAGGGACGTCTGCGCGTGACCGCGGCGCGCGGCGGGTTGACTGAAGAGCTCAAGCAGGCGATTGCGCAGCAGAAGCCGGAACTGCTCGAGCTATTGGCTCAGGAGGCGAGCGAGCCCTCCAAAGACCTGCTCCCCATCGCGCGCGACGGCGCCTTGCCGCTGTCGTCCTTCCAGATGCGGCTTTGGGTGCTGCACCGGCTCGAACCCGACAGCACGGCTTACAATTTGGTGCTCTCGTGGCCGCATGCGGCGGAGGCGGACGCAACGGCGATCGAAGCTTTGATCCGTGCCGTGCTGCAGGAGAGCGAAATTCTGCGCGCCACCTTTCGCGACGACGGCACAGCACCAGGAATCCACCCGCTGGCGCCCGAGGCCGTTCTGATCAACGTGCGGGACATTCGCGGTCGGAGCGAAGCGGACCAGGATGCGGTGATCCGGGCCGACAGAATGGCGGAGACGCGGACACCGTTCGACCTGGCGACCGAGGCGTCGACGCGCTGGACGCTCTATCGGGTCGCAGAGACGCGGTGGGTCATCCAGCTTGCGGCACACCACATCGCCGTGGACGAGTGGTCTCTCACGCTTCTGCGGCGCAGGATCGAAAGCCCCTGCGGGCAGCCTTTGTCGGCCCTTCAATATGCCGATTACGCGGCGTGGCAAGCGCGCATCCAGGATCCGACCGCGATCCGCCACGAGCTTGCCTGGTGGGAGAACAAACTCGCCGGCATTCCTCAGCTCTCCACTTTCCCGACCGATCGGACGAGCAGCATTGGGGAAGGCGAGACGGGATCCACGCGTCCTTTCTCCTGGAGCGCGGAGCTCGTTGCCGAGCTTCGCCCCCTGATCCGCCGAGCCGGCGCCACGATCTACATGGCTCTGCTGGCGGTGTGCGCCGCCGTGCTTCGCGCGCATACCGGACAGGGTGATATCGTGCTCGGCAGCCCGATGGGGACGCGCGAGCGCACCGAGTTCGAGACCATGCTTGGCCCCTTCGTGAACCTGCTTGTCCTGCGGCTCGAGCTCGATGACGATCCGAGCTTCATCGAGCTGCTGGGGCGCGCGCGCGGCGCCCTGCTCGACGCCTATGATCATCGCCAAGTCCCCTTCGAGATGCTTGTCGATCGGCTGGCCCCGCCCCGGTCGTTTGACCGGCCGCCGCTCTGCCAGGTCGCGGTCGTGCTGCACAATGCGTCCGATGACAAGGCGCCGCCGATCTATAGCGGTGGTTCGATCTATGATCTGACTTGGTTCGCTCGCGAGGTCGAAGGGCGGATCGAAGGCTCGCTCGAATATCGCGCTGATCTCTACAATTCGTCGACGATCGACCGCATCATCAGCCACTTCGAGGCTTTTGTGCGCGCGGCTTTAAGCGATCCCGAACGCAGGCTCAGCCAGATATCCCTGCTGACCGCCGCCGAACGCCAGGTTTTGCTGACGAAGTTCAATGACACGGGCCGGCATACCGATCGGGCCAGCGCTGCCGTGCAGTTCGAGCGCCAAGCCACAGCACGACCCGACAGGCCGGCGGTCGTCTTCGGTGGCGATGGGCTCAGCTACGGCGAGCTGAACCGGCGGGCCAACCAGCTTGCGCGGTTTCTGCGGGGGCGCGGCGTCGGCCGCGGCGCCCTGGTCGGTGTCGGCCTGGAACGCTCGCTGGACATGGTCGTGGCCCTTCTCGGCGTGCAGAAGGCGGGTGCCGCCTATGTTCCGATCGACCCCCGATTCCCGGCAGAGCGGGTCCAGTTCATGCTGGCCGACAGCGGCATCGTGGCGCTGATCACGCCTGAAGACAGTGCCGCGCGATTTGATCTGCCGGCCGGCGTTGCGGTGATCGATCTCGCGGCGGAGGCGGCGGCACTCGACGCGCTGGAAGCGTCGGACCTCGCCACGGATGTGGCACCGGAGGATATCGCCTACGTCATCTATACGTCGGGCTCGACCGGTCGGCCGAATGGCGTGGCCGTGTCGCACGGCGCGCTTGCCAATTTTCTTGGCGCGATGCTTTACCAGCCCGGGCTGCGCGATACCGATATCGTCGCCGCCGTGACGACGATCTCGTTCGATATTGCTGCTTTGGAGCTCTACCTGCCGCTGATCGTGGGCGCTCGGATCGAACTGGTGTCGCATGATGTTGCGGCTGACGGTGCCGCACTGGCACGGCTTCTGTCCGAGTCCGGGGCAACGATGCTGCAGGCGACACCCACGACCTGGCGCCTGCTGATCGAGGCCGGCTGGCGCGCCCGCGACGGTTTCCGGGCATTTTGCGGCGGCGAGAGCATGGCTCGAGATCTTGCCGACGCCTTGCTGGAAAATGTGCACGAGCTTTGGAACCTCTATGGTCCCACCGAGACGACCATCTGGTCGACGGCCGGGCGGGTCGAGCGCGACGGCGCTGCGATCAGCATCGGTCGCCCCATCGCCAACAATTCGGTTTACGTCCTCGATGCAGCGGGTGTTCCGACGGCGATCGGCATTCCAGGCGAGATTCATATTGGTGGCGATGGTGTCGCGGCCGGATATCACAATCGCCCCGAGCTGACCGCCGCGCGCTTCGTTCCGGACCCGTTTGCGGATAAGGCCGAGGCACGCCTGTACCGAACCGGCGACCTCGGATGCTGGAATGCCGACGGCCGCCTGTTCCACATGGGCCGGCTCGATCGCCAAGTGAAGTGTCGCGGCTTTCGCATCGAACTTGGCGAGATCGAAGCCGTGCTGCACGCGCACCCGGCCATAGCACGGGCGGTGGTGGTCGCGCGGAATTTGACGGACGAGCAGCCGCGGTTGATCGCCTACATCGTCTATCATCCGGCCAAGGATCTGACCGCCACCGAGGTGCGCCGGCATATCAGGCAGAGTTTGCCCGATTATATGGTGCCGTCGGGGTTCGTGACGCTCGATGCGTTGCCGATGACGCCGAACGGCAAGATCGATGTGCGTGCCTTGCCGGACCCGTTCCGGAGCGTTGCTACGGGCGGCGGGTACGAGCCGCCGGCCCCGGGTTTGGAGCAACTCGTCGCCGAGGTCTGGCAGGAGGTGCTGCAGGCCGATCGGGTCGGTGCGGATGACAATTTCTTCGAGATCGGCGGCAATTCGCTGCTCTCGCTCAGGGTCGTCACGAAGATCGAGGCGCGGGTGGGATGCCGCCTGCAGCCCCGTATCCTGTTTTTCCAGAACCTCCGCCAAGTCGCGGCCGCCGTGCGCCTGGCGGAGGCAAAGCTCGCATACAGCTGATGAACCCATACTATTTCGGCACTCACGACAGACGGCTCTTCGGTATCCACGAAGCGGCGCAACGCTCCTTGGCCAGCCGTGGCGTCGTGCTGTGCCATCCTTGGGGGAACGAGTATATTCACGCTTACCGGGCGATGCGTCAGTTGGCGAAAATGCTCTCCGCCAGCGGCATTCACACCCTGCGGTTCGACTACTTCGGCACCGGCGAGTCCGACGGCGACACAACGATAGGTGACCTCAACGGATGGGAAGCCGACATCCAGGCGGCCATACAAGAGCTGAAAGACACAACCGAATCCCCGACGGTCTCGCTGGTCGGATTGCGTCTGGGTGCCACGCTCGCGGCCAACGTCGCAGTGCGGGCAGGTGCCGAGGTCAGCTCGCTCGTGCTCTGGGACCCTGTCGTGTCCGGCGTCGAATATCTCGCTGAAATGCAGCGCGCTGCTCGGACGGGATGGTTGCGGCCCCGGTCGGCGCCGGCGCGGCCGGCACATCGGGGCCGCGGCCATGAGATCATGGGGTTCCCGCTGACGGAACCAGTGGCGGCGGCACTCACGCGGATCGATCTCGCGGCGCTGGCCCCCGCATTGCCGCAAAGGACACTCGTGGTGGTCTCGGAGCCCCTCGCCTCCCATGCGAGCTTCCAGCGCGCCCTCGATCAGCGGCAGCCCCCGCTTGCGATCGAACACATCGATAGTCCGCCGGGATGGATAGAGTGGCCCATCGATCATCCGATGGCGGGAACGGTGCCGGTCAAGGTCCTGCAACGGATCGTCGAGTGGCTGGCATGAATGACCGGATTCACCATCAGGTCGTCATGATCGGCGCCAGGAAGACAATGGTCGGAACGGTGACGCAGCCCGTGAATTACGAGCCGGGCGACCGTCCGGTCTTCGTGATCTTGAATTCCGGGATCATTCATCGCGTCGGCCACCACCGCATGTACGTGATACTCGCGCGCATGCTTGCCGAGGCCGGATATCAGGTGCTGAGATTCGATCTCTCCGGCATTGGCGACAGTGAAAGCCGGGTGGACGGACTCCCGCCCCTCGAAGGAGTGCTCGCCGATGTGCGCGAAGCGGTCGAGTGGCTCGTCACCGCGCGGCGGGCGCAGAAAATCATTCTGGCCGGGCTATGCTCGGGGGCCGACCACTCGCTCATCTACGGGATTTCCGATCCGCGCGTTTGCGGGCTGGTGCTGCTTGATCCTTCCATTCCGCCGACCCGCGCCTACTATCTGCGCGACGTCCTGCGCCACCTGAGGCAGCCGCAGTCCTGGATCAACTTTGTCCTGGGTCGCGGCCGCCGCTGGAAGAAACTCCGCAGGTCGCTGGGTCTCGCCAGCAACGAACCTTGGGAGAACCATTGGTCTGATCTGGGCGACCCGGCGATCCGGAGCTTCCTGCAGAACGCCTATCAGCGATCGATGGATCTGGGGATGCAGTGCTTGATGGTGTTCACGTCAGGCTTGGCGCATCAGCACAATTACCGGCATCAGATCCTCGATGCATTCCCGACCGTTCCGTTCGGGGGCCGGCTCCGATTGGAATATTTTGCCGATTGCGACCACCTCTTTACCTCGGAGACCGATCGCAGCCGGCTCTTCGGCATGGTCATGGCATGGGCTCAGGAAACGAGCTTCGCCGGACAGACCGGAACGGAAGCGAACCCGGATCAGGCGGTCGATCCGAACTCTCGGGACCGGATTTCGTACGAGGTCTGACCGGTGCCGGGATCTGCCTAAGCGCGTGAATGCGTGCGGGGAGGGCGCGTGGGTTCGATCTCTGAGTTTGCGCTGTTCCGGGCGATCGTCAATTCCGGCGGAATAACTGCAGCCGCTCTGGCGCTCCAATCGTTCCCGGCGGCAGTCAGTCGTCGGCTTTCAGCGCTGGAAGCAAAGCTGGGCGTGCGGCTCGCGGATCGGAGCTCGCGGCGATTTCGGCTGACCGACGAGGGGCTGCTGCTGTACGAGCGCAGTCGCTCGATCCTCGATCAGGTCCGCGATGCCGAGGCCGAGGTCGCATTCCGGGGCGGGGCGGCCCGCGGCCTGCTCAAGGTTGGTGCCCCCTCGGATCTGGGGCGACCTCATCTAGCACCGGTCCTCGCGAGCTTCGTGGCTCAGCATTGCGACCTCGTACTGCGGTTCGGTCTGCCGAATGATCCCGGCATGATCGCGCGCAAGATCGCCACCACGACCCAGATTGTCGTTGCCGCACCTTCCTACATCGCACGGCACGGCGTCCCCGGCTCACCGGAAGATTTGAGGCATCATAGCTGCCTGCGGCTGGCTCGCCGCCACCGGCTGATCGACCTCTGGCGCTTTCGCCGAGGCGATGAGCCGGTCGAGATCCAGGTCACCGGCAGCCTGCCGACCACCTCGATTTCCAGATATGAGGAAGGCGGCTCGCCTTAAGAGCATATTGATCTCGCAATCTTCTGGAGGTTCATCATGCCGGCCGACAAGCTACATCCCGAGACCATCGTCCTTCATGCCGGCTGGCGTGCCGATCCGACCAACGGCGCCGTCGCGCCGCCGATCTACCAGACCACCTCGTACCAGTTCCGCGACACGGAACATGCGGCCAACCTGTTCGCGCTCAAGGAACTGGGCAGCATCTACACGCGCATCGGCAACCCGACGACCGACATATTGGAGCAGCGCATCGCGGCGCTCGAAGGCGGTGCCGCAGCACTCGCCTTGGCGTCGGGGCAGGCCGCGTCCGCCTTCGCGCTCCAGACCCTGGCGCGGGTCGGCGACAATGTCGTCAGCTCGACCGATCTCTATGGCGGCACCTGGAACCTGTTCGCCAATACGCTCAAGGATCAGGGCATCGAGGTTCGCTTCGTCGATCCGGCCGATCCCGAGGCGTTCCGGCGGGCGACCGACGATCGCACACGCGCCTATTACGCCGAGACCTTGCCCAATCCCAAGCTCGCGGTGTTTCCGATCGCCGAAGTCGCCGCGATCGGCCGCGAATTCGGCATTCCGCTCATCGTCGACAATACGGCCACGCCGATCCTGTGCCGCCCGCTCGACCATGGGGCGGCCATCGTCGTCTACTCGACCACCAAATATATCGGTGGTCACGGCACCTCGATCGGCGGAATCATCGTCGATGGCGGCAATTTCGACTGGGCCCGCTTTCCCGACCGGCAGCCGCTGCTGAACACGCCCGATCCCAGCTATCACGGTGCGGTCTGGGTCGAGGCGGTGAAGCCGCTGGGGCCGATCGCCTATATCATCCGCGCCCGCGTCGTCCTACTGCGCGACCTTGGATCGGCGCTGTCGCCCTTCAACGCGTTTCAGACGCTGCAAGGGCTAGAGACGCTGCCGTTGCGCATCACGCGCCATTGCGAAAACACCTCTGCCGTGGCGGATTTCCTGGCCGGACGGCCCGAAGTGGAGCGCGTCATCCACCCGTCGAAACAGACCGGTGCCGTCCGTGACCGGGCCGAGCGCTATCTCAAGGGCGGCTTCGGCGGCCTGGTCGGTTTCGAATTGAGCGGCGGTGCCGAGGCCGGGCGCCGCTTCATCGACAATCTGAAGCTCTTCTATCATGTCGCCAATATCGGCGATGCGCGTAGCCTGGCGATCCACCCGGCCTCGACCACGCATTCGCAGCTTTCGGCCGAAGACCAGCTTTCGACCGGCGTCTCGCCCGGCTATGTCCGCCTGTCGATCGGGCTGGAGCATATCGACGACATCCTGGCCGATCTCACTCAGGCCCTTGATGCGGCGGCCGGCTAAGCACAATATATTACGCATACGGACAACATATTGACTCGACCTTGGGGGTCGGCTAAGGTCGAGCCGTTCTCTCCGGAGAATCGCGGGAATTTGAAGGGCAGCTTGCGCCGCGACACCAAACGCTAAAGCGCCACGGGGTAACTCCCGTGGGCCCGTTCGTCGCCCGGGAGTTCAACCATGTTCCATCGCTGTCGCCACTCTACCGCCGGATAGCCAGGCCACGCTGCCTGTCGCTGATCCAGATCGTCTTTCGTCTATCGACAAGAGCTGAACCCGTTTCCATCGCGAAGCGGGGCGGAGAGGGTGCATCATGTCCGACGCCTATGTCATCGAAGCTGCTGAAACCAGTGCCGGGATCGTGATCCGCGAACGCGCGGGTTTTCGCTTCTTTACCGCATCGCCGCGGTTCGACCGCTTCGACGGTCAGGTGTTCAAGACGATCCGTGCCGCCGAGCGCGCGGCCGAAGATGTCCTACGTCAGCGCGTCCCATAGCAGTGCCAGCCCGGAGCAGAGCAGCAGGCCGTCCAGCACATGCTGGAACAGGCCGATGCTCATGCGCTGGACGACGGCCTTGCCGAGGAAGGAGCCGGCCATGACCGAGGCCCCGATGATCAGGCCCTTGAAGATCGAGCTGGGGGGAAGCGCCCCCAGCGTCCGAAAGGTGGCGACTTTGCTGATCATCAGAGCGAGGGAGCTCGCGGCCTCGGTCGACAGGAACGCGCCCTTCATCAGGCCATAGGCAGTGAAGGCCGGGACGCTGAGCGGCCCGGTCGAGATCACGATGCCGGTGACGAACCCGATGAAGGCGCCGGCGAGTGCGAGCTGCCAGAGCGGCAGCCGAATATTCATGGCCTTCAGCCAGCGCCGGGCCGGGATCATGAGCAGGAAGAACAGGCCGAGCGCCACATCGACCGCGCGGGATGGCAATACAAGCAGCGTGCGCGCGCCCAACGCCGCCGCCGGCACGCCCGTGATCGAATAGGCGGCAAAGGCGCGCCAATCGACCTCGCGCCACCAGGACAGCACCTTGGCGACATTCGCCATCAGGGCGGCGATCGCCATGATCGGCACGGCCTGCTTCGGCCCGAACTGATAGACCAGTATCGGCAGCAGCATGATCGACGAGCCGGTGCCGACAATGCCGCTCAAGGCGCCGGCGGCAAGCCCGACGGCGAGCACGAAGATATAAATCGCCACGGCCTGACCGCCCGTTCAGCCGATGCTCTCGACATAGGTCATGACCAGATAGAGCACGGCTTCCGCGGCTCCTGAATTCCGGTAAGCGTGTGGCACGCCGGCATCAAACAGAATGGCGTCGCCTTCCTTGAGGGAATGGGTCTCGCTGCCATCGAACAGATCGAGGGCGCCCTTTGCCACGATCAGGTTTTCCATGGTCCCGGCCGCGTGAGCATCGGCTTCTTCAACATGGCCGGGTGCGACCCGCAGCTCGTAGAATTCGATCCGTCTCTCCGTGTCGAACGGGAACAGTGCCCGCGAGGTGAATTGCCCATCGCTCGAGCTCAGCACTTTCGCCTTGTCACGGCGAAACACGACCGTACCGCTGTCGGCGCCGGACGAGGTCATGGTCGCGAAGGGCACATTGAGGGCCGTCGCGATCTTCCAGAGCAGGCTGATCGTCGGCGCGCTGCGGCCCAGCTCGATCTGCCCGAGCATGCCGCGGCTGACGCCCGAGAGCTTGGCCAGCCCTTCCAGCGACAGGCCGCGGCGGGTCCGCAGCCGGCGCAAATTGCGCCCGACGATGCCGGCGAGCTCCGCCGAGGGGTCGGCGACGATGGATGTTTCCGCGGAAGCGGGCAGATCGCCGGTGATCTTCTTTCGTTGCGCAGGCATGACGACCGTTTCGGCAATGATATTGCGCAGTGTGTCCGTTATGATGGACAGGCGTCAAGCGATGGGCCGCGGTGCCTTGCGGCGCTTAGGTCGGGCGACGGAAGAACTGATTTTCCGGCCGCTTTAGGCCGAGATGATCGCGCAGGGTCGTCCCTTCATATTCTCGGCGGAAGATGCCGCGGCGCTGGAGCTCGGGCACAACGAGCTCCACGAAATCATCGAGACCGGCGGGCACGGTCGGGAACATGATGTTGAACCCGTCCGACGCCTCCGACTCCAGCCACGCCTGCATCGTGTCGGCGATTTCGACCGGGGTTCCGACCATCTGCAGCCCGCCATAGCCGCCGACCAGCTGGGCCAGCTGCCGGACCGTCAGATTGTCCCGCCGGGCGAGCTTGACCAGCGCATCGCGGGCACTCTGGCTGGCATTCGTCTGCGGAATCTCCGGCAGCGGCCCGTCGAGATCGAAGCCCGAGGCATCGACGCCGAGCCGTATCGACAGGTTGGGTATGCCGCTCTCCGGATGGACCAGGCTGTCCAGGAGTGCCAGCTTCGCGCGGGCCTCCTCGTTGGTTCGCCCGACCACGACCAGGCAAGCGGGCAGGATCTTGAGGCTGTCCGGAGCCCGGCCGAGCGCCCGCATGCGGGCCTTCATATCCTTATAGAAGCTCTGCCCGTCCTCGATCGTCCGGCTGCTGCCGAAGATCGCCTCGGCCGTCTCGGCGGCGAGCTGGCGGCCCGCCTCGGACGCGCCGGCCTGGACGATGACCGGCCAACCCTGAACCGGACGCGCGATATTGAGCGGCCCGCGAACCGAGAGATGCTCGCCCTTGTGGTCGAGCACATGCATTTTCGCCGGATCGAAGAAGATGCCGCTCTCCTGGTCGCGCAGCCAGGCATCGTCGGCCCAGCTATCCCACAGCCCCGTCACGACCGAGAAGAACTCGCGCGCCCGACGATAGCGCTCGTCATGCTCGACGTGGTCCTCCCGGCCGAAATTCAGCGCCGCATCGGGGTTGGAGGTGGTGACGATGTTCCATCCGGCCCGGCCGCTGCTGATGTGGTCGAGCGAGGCGAAGCGGCGGGCGATGTGATAGGGCTCGTCGAACGTCGTCGATGCGGTGGCGACGAGGCCGATCCGCTCCGTCGCCATGGCAAGGGCCGAAAGCAGCGTCAGCGGCTCGAACGAGGTCGCCGTGGCGCTGCGCCGCAAGGCCTCGATCGGCATGTTCAGCACGGCCAGATGGTCGGCCATGAAGAACGCGTCGAAGCACGCGCTTTCAAGAGTCCGGATGAAGCGGACCAGATGCATGAGATTGAAATTCGCGTCGGGATAGGCGCCGGGATAGCGCCACCAGGCGGTGTGGATCCCGACCGGACGCATGAAGGCGCCGAGATGAAGCTGCTTGGTCATGACTACCTCAGGCTGGCGAGCCTCGGAAACTCTGGGAGGCGGAGGGGCGTCGATCCATGGCATCCTCCATGCCGTACCTTCTCGAGTCAATATATTGGACTTATGGCCTATATATTGGCGCCTGCCATGTCATCACGCGGCGAGGGCGTGCAGGCGGCAATGCTCGAGATAGGCGCGCTCATGCGTGCCGACCAGATCGACCACGCTCAACCAAAGCCAGGACGGCGCATCGAGGCTCTTCGATCGATTGCCCTGCAGCGTCTTGCGCCAGGCTCGGGCCTCGGCCGTGCCCATCTGGCGGGCGTGCGCGCAGCCCACCACCATCGCGAGGAATTTGGCCACGCTCATGGCGTCCGCACGATTCAACTGCTCGATTTCGAGCTTGAGATCCTGCGGCAGCAGCTCTCGAACGAACACGGCCTTGTCGAGCAGCCGGCGTGCCAGCATCCGCTCGCCCAGAAAGGGCGATATGTGGCGAGCGCCTTCGACCACCCGCTCGGCATTGTCGCGCGGCATGGCGGCCTTGGCCTTGTGGGGGGCGGCCGTGGCGGTCGCTTCCTTGATGTCGACGAGGCAGTGGCGCCCGTCCTTGCCTTTGCCGATCGCCATCAGGACGGCGAACCGCATGAGCCCGAGCGAGCTGCATCCTTTCCGCCAATAGGCCGCGTCCATGATCCTGATCGGATCGCCGCTGTCGCGCGAGCGGAGCGAGGTGATCAATCGGCGCATATCGTCCTCGGCGAACAGTGCGGCGATCGCTTCCTTCTCGCCGCGGGCGAGCGGCCAGAACCGCCTGCCGAGCGGGATTGCCGGCTCGATGCCCTCGATCCGCTCATCGGCGAGGTGCTTCCAGGATCGGCCCGCGGCGCGCCGGAGCGCCAGCCTCACCAAGTCGGGCACCTCGGTCTTGGCGCCCTTGTTGGTGAAGGCGTCCTCATACCCTTCCATCATCTGTTCGAGCATGCGTGCCGTCGTGATGCCGGGCAGATCGGAGCCTCGCGCCGCCATGGCCAGCGACAGGCCCAGCCGAAGCAGGTCGTGAGCTGGATTGCCGATGACGGTCTGATCGAAATCGCGGATCTGGATTTCGATTTGGCCTTCGGCACTCGCCACCGGCCCCAGATTGCCGACATGGCAATCGCCGCAGATCCAGACCGGCGGCCCAACGGGCAGGGAATGTTTGTCCGACTGTTCCAGCCATTCGTAGAATTTGACGGTGCTGCCCCGGACATAGGCATGCGCGGACTCCGCCATCTTCTCGTTCCGCCGGCTGTTCAGCTGCTTCGATCGCTCGCTCGGTCGAATAACCATCGCTTCCGATAATCAGGCGGCCCGCCGGCCAACAAGGGCGTGATAGAGGAAGAGCACCACGATCGCGCCGATGATGGCGACGAGCATGCTGTAAAGGTTGAAGCCGGTCACGCCGGCCGCCCCGAACTCATTGAAAAGGAAACCGCCGACCATCGCGCCGACGATGCCCAGGACGATGTCGAGCAGGACGCCTTCGCCTGATTTATTGACGATCTTGCTGGCGACAAAGCCCGCAATGAGGCCAAGCACGATCCAACCGATAATCGACATGATGGTCTTCCTTTACGCCCCGCCGATGATGTATCGCGCGCTTCTGGCTATCCGTTGGAATGCTCGTTGGTTCCGTCGGCGCGTCGAAGAGCGGGGGGAGGCCGTCGTAAATCGGGCTATTGCTTACCGATCGAAGGCATGAGCGATTTGACCCACGAGCGTGGCCCAAGGCATATCGAGTGCGCCTTAGACGGTAGCGTCGATCACGCGCGCGGCCCGACACGCACCTGTGCTGATCGCTCGCTATTCTCCCGCGTGTTGGACTTCCGCGATGCCCAGCTTCTGCCGAACGGTCTCGAGCAGCTCGTCGGATAAAGGAGTTTTGTTGACGCTCCGCGCCAGGACCATGGCGCCAATGAGCGTCGCATATTTCACGATGGCATCGCGCCGCGCGTCGGCCCCATCGCCGGGCAGCTTGTTTGCGGCCTCGGCCAGCGCCTCGTTGATCTGCTGGGCGAAACTCTCCTGCACGGACGCGTCCTGACGCGAGACGTTGGCGCCCATTGCCGCCACGGCGCAGCCGTCGCCCGGATCGTCCCGATGATGGGTCGACAGGTAGACCTGCGCCATGTCCAGAAAGCTCTTGCCCTGCTTCCGTCCGGTCTCGCGAAAGCCCGAATGCCCGAAGGCATAGGTGCCCGCCTCGGACAGGAGTGCGGCCTTGTTCGAGAAATGGCCGTAGAAAGCGCCATGAGTGAGATCAGCCGCGGCCATGATCTCGTCGATGCCGACGCCGTCGACACCTTTCTCGCGGAACAGCTTGGCGGCGGCGCGAATGATCCGCTCGTGGTTCTCGTCGCGCTGGGCCTTCGTTAATCGCATAGCAGCCTCACATTCATGACGATCGTCATATAATATAGGCCGAACCTTGCTATTTGCCAAGCCCTACCGTTGATTTTTCTCGCAAATCGGCCATGCCGTCGGGCCGCCCCCCTTCTCGAAAAATCGCTTGACCATAATCATGACGATCGTTATGTTTATTTTCATGACGAACGTCACGAATAACCGCGACGGACCGTCCGAACCGAGGAGGCCTAAGATGACCCGCACCCAGATTTCTTCCGTTCTCACTGCTGCCGTTTTCGCTGTTGCCCTGACGGTGGGCGCTAATGCCCAGACCGTGACCGACCCGGCTCAGAGCTTTATCGCCAGCTTCTCCACCCTCGGCACCCCGGCGGCACCCTCGTCGATCGTCGCGACCGATGATGTGGCACAGAGCTTCATTGCCGGCCTCGCCGGCGAACGGACGCCGACCGCGAGCGTGAACCAGGTCGCGACCGGCAATCCGGCTCAGACCTTCATCGCCAGCCTTTCGACCGGCTCGTCCGAGAGCGTCGAAGCGACCCAGCTCGCCGCCCGCTAATCACACCCAGCACCGAAGAGAGGGGAATCCCGATTCCCCTCCTTCCGATTCCCCGACAGCACCGCCACGCATCGGACTTTGTTGTCTAAGCGGCTGGCGGCGTCAGTTGCCCTGTGCGCCCTGGTTTGAAATCAGCGCGTATCCGCGCGGCGCATCACTGGAAAGGGCGGCCCAGTCGACCCACCCGTGAATTTGCCCCTCGCTCGATGAGATCTGCGTCTGCCCCGGCGCCGTGGCACAGGCGGCTGCACTAATCACGAGAAGTAATGCGGCAGCGGCGCGCAATACCGCCTCGAAACCCTGTGTGGTCATCTTTGTCTCCTGAAGTTTCGGGCCGGCATTTGTCTTCGGCCAGCTTCGAACAGAGCGTGACAGTCCCAACTGAGGCTGCTTCCAAGGTGGTGCCATTGGACCATGGTGTCGGCGTACGAACACCTTGGTATCGCTGACACCATGGTCCAATCCTCCGAGCGCCATGGCGACGCCATCTTTCGGTCATGCGTCGGCCCGCCACGGTATAACGGGAGATCAAGATGGACTGGGACAAGCTCCGCGCGTTCAACGCGGCCGCGCAGGCCGGGAGCTTCACCAACGCCGGAGCGTTGCTGAATCTCAGCCAGTCAGCGATCAGCCGGCAGGTTACCGCGCTGGAATCCGATCTGAAGACCAGCCTCTTTCACCGGCACGCGCGGGGGCTGAAGCTCACCGAGCAAGGCGAATTCCTGCGCAACACCGTGCGGGAGCTCATCGCGCGCGTATCCATGACCGAAGCCCGCTTGTCCGAGCTGCGGGATCATCCCGGCGGAACGCTGAAGATCAGCACCGACGTGGCATTCGGCGCGTTCTGGCTGGCGCCGCGTCTCGGTCAGTTCCATGAGCTCTACCCGGACATCACTCTTGTTCTGATGTTCGATGGGGGCGGCGCCGATCTGGCGATGGGAGAGGCCGATGTCGCAATCTCCCTGTCGCCACCCCAAAGATCCGCCGTGATCCAGCGCCGCATCCTGCGGGTGCGGTCGGCCGCCTTCGCGGCACCCGGCTATCTGAAGCAGCACGGCATGCCCGAAAGCCCCGCCGAGCTTGGACAACATCGACTGGTTGCCTTGCGCGGCAGTGGAAAGCGCTGCGATGTGCTGCGCGACTGGCTGCTCGAACTCGGCGAGAGCGGCACATCCTCCCATCCGCCAATCGCCACCTTCGACGACATGCAGGGCCTCTATCGCGCCGTGTCGGGCGGGCTCGGCATCGGTGCGCTGCCGCATTTCACCATGCCGGAAACCGCCGGCATGGTCAGGGTCCTGCCCGATTTCGCCCCGCCCGCCGTGGACGGCTATTTCCTCTATGCGGCAGAGCTGCGGAACTCAAAGCGGATCTCGGTCTTTCGCGATTTCCTGCTGCGCGAAATCGCCCGCGCGCAGCTGAATCTCGATCCCTGGCGGGACGCGCTGGCGAACGCCAGCACCACTCGTCCGTGCCTGCTTCGCGAGATGCCAGCGTCCTGAGATCGGCTTCGAGTGCGGCGGCGATACCAACGTATAGCTGACCTCTGCAACCTGGCTGGCTAGAGTCATGCGGCGGCTGGGCTAGGGAGACCGTCGTCATGATCGCGGGCACGGCTAACTTCGATGATAAGCGATCACTCAGGTCGCCGATCGTCTTCGTCGTCGACGACGACCTCTCCGTCCGTGAATCGCTCGCAGGCTTGGTCCGCTATGCCGGCTGGCAAGTCGAGACCTTCGCTTCGGCGCAGGAATTCCTCGCCCGCCCGGCGATACGGTCACCAAGCTGCCTTTTGCTTGATATCGGTCTTCCCGATCTCAATGGACTCGACCTGCAGCAGCGGGTTGCGATCGATCGGATCGACATGCCGATCATCTTCATCACGGGCCACCGCGACATCCCGATGACGGTCCGGGCGATGAAGGCAGGGGCCGTCGAGTTTCTGCTCAAGCCGTTGCGTCAAGAGCTGCTCTTGGCGGCCATACGCGGCGCGCTCGCGCGCAGTGACACATTGATCGGCCAGGCGATGACGCTGGCGGCACTGCGCACCCGGTACGCGTCGCTCTCCAAACGGGAGCGGGAGGTCATGGCGCTGGTCACATCCGGCAAGCTGAACAAGCAGGTCGGTGGCGAGCTCGGCATCAGCGAGATTACCGTCAAAGTTCATCGCGGGCATGTGATGCGCAAGATGGAGGCTGCCTCGCTCGCGGATCTGGTGAGGATCGCCGCGAGCCTCCGTCGCACCTGTGAGGGGAGCGGCGCTGCGTAATTGCCTTTAAGGTTGAGCGATGGCGACTTTGCATGAAACAACGGCCGGACCAGGTGACCCGAAGGCGAATTCGCTGATCTCGGTCATCGACGATGATGAGTCGGTGCGCGAGGGTATCGAAGGGCTCATGAATTGGCTGGGGCTCAGGGTCAAATCGTTCTCGACGGCGATTGAGTTCTTGGGATCTCCCGAGCTTTTGGACAGCTCGTGCATCATCGCGGACGTGCAAATGCCGCAAATGACCGGGATCGAGCTGTATGATTGTCTGCGGGCGCGGGGCTACAACGTTCCAACGATCCTGATTACGGCCTACCCGGATGACCAGGCCCGGACCCGCGCATTGGCCGTCGGCGTGATCTGTTACCTGGGCAAGCCCTTCGATAAGGACGATCTGATCGGATGCGTCCGCTCTGCTCTGCAATCCCCATCCGCATGACCACGAACCGTGGCCGGATCATGCGCCTCGGCGGATAGATGAAGCCCCATATCCCGGATGCTGGTGCAGGGGATGTTGCCCCTCTCCAAGTGCTGTGGGAGGACGGCGAGCGCGTCTTCTGTAGGGTGTCGGGCGACGACGCTGGCGGCGAACGGCGTACCTTCATGGCCGTTGTTCCAGCTACGGAGCATCCCTCAACCATAAGCCTTGACCGCCTCGCACACGAATTCGGCCTGAAGGACCATCTCGACGGGCCGTGGGCGGTTCGTCCTTTGGATCTCGTCCGGGATCGCGGCAGAACCATGCTGATGCTCGACGACCCGGGCGCCGAGCCGCTGCAGCGCCTCCTGGGCGCTCCAATGGAATTATCCAGGTTCCTCCGTCTCGCGGCCGCACTGGCGGCGGCGTTGCGCGGACTGCACGAACGCGGCCTCATTCACAAGGATATCAATCCCGCGAACCTGCTGGTCGACGCTGCCACCAACCAGGTCTGGCTGACCGGCTTTGGCGTCGCCTCGCGGCTGCCGCGCGAGCGCCAGGCGCCGACACCGCCCGAATTCATCGCCGGATCACTGCCCTACATGGCGCCCGAGCAGACCGGACGGATGAACCGCTCCATCAATTCGCGGAGCGATCTCTATTCGCTTGGCGTCACGCTCTACGAAATGTCGACCGGCCGGCTCCCTTTCACCGCATCCGACCCGATGGAATGGGTGCATTGCCAGATCGCAAGACAGCCGGTGCCGCCTCGCGAACGGGTGTCGGACATCCCCGGCCCCGTCTCGGCCATCATTATGAAGCTGCTCGCCAAAACCGCTGAGGAGCGATACCAGACGGCGGTCGGCCTGGAGCGTGATCTTCAGCGGTGCCTCGAGGAATGGCAAACCCATGGCCGGATCGGCGCGTTCCGGCTCGGTCAGGATGATTTGCCCGACCGGCTGCTGATTCCCGAGAAACTCTACGGGCGCTCGCGCGAAGTCGCGGCATTGCTCGACACATTTCAGAATGTCGTCGCGACCGGCGCGCCGGAGCTGGTTCTCGTCTCGGGATATTCCGGCATCGGCAAATCCTCGGTGGTGAACGAGCTTCACAAAGTCCTCGTTCCGCCCCGCGGCCTCTTCGCCGCCGGCAAGTTCGATCAGCACAAGCGGGACATCCCTTACGCCACGGTGGCGCAAGCTTTTCAAGGGCTGGTCCGACAGATCCTCGGCAAGAGCGAGGCAGAGCTCCAGCGCTGGCGGGCGGCGCTTGGCGAGGCCCTGGGCTCGAACGGCCGGCTGATCGTGGACCTCATCCCCGAGCTCGAGCTCATCATCGGCCAGCCGCCGCCGGTTGCCGATCTGCCGCCGCAAGAGGCCAAGCGCCGGTTCCAGGCGGTGCTGCGGCGTTTCATCGGAGTCTTCGCGCGCCCGGAGCATCCGCTGGCGCTGTTCCTCGACGATTTGCAGTGGCTCGACCCCGCGACGCTCGACTTGCTCGAGGATCTGCTGACGGGGGGCGACATCCGGCATCTGCTGTTGATCGGCGCCTACCGCGACAACGAGGTCGATGCCGCTCATCCGCTGATGCGCAGGCTCGAGGCGATCCGCCGAACCGCTGCGCCGGTCCGAAATATCGTCTTGGCGCCGCTCGGTTATCGCGATCTCGGGCAGTTGATCGGCGACGCCCTGCACTGCAAGCAGGAGCACGCGCGCCCGCTCGTGCAGATCATCGACGAGAAGACCGGCGGCAATCCGTTCTTTGCAACTCAGTTTCTCCATGCGCTCGCGGATGAAGCGCTGCTGGCCTTCGATCACGCGGAAAAGCGATGGTCCTGGGATTTGGCTCGCATCCACGCGAAACGCTACACCGACAACGTGATCGACCTCATGATCGCCAAACTGGGTCGCTTGCCGGCCGAAACGCTGGCAGTGCTCCGCCAGTTCGCTTGCGTCGGTTTCCGTGCCGATTTCGCACTCCTGGCAACGGTCTGCCAGACCTCTCCGGCAGAGCTGCACGACAGAATTTGGGAAGCCGTTCGAGCCGGGCTCGTGCTCCGTTTGGAGGACTCCTATGCGTTCCAACACGATCGCATCCAGGAGGCGGCCTATTCTCTGATCCCTGAGGATTCGCGCGCCGAAGCCCACCTTCGGATCG
This sequence comes from uncultured Alphaproteobacteria bacterium, assembly GCA_963762435.1. Classification (GTDB taxonomy): domain Bacteria; phylum Pseudomonadota; class Alphaproteobacteria; order ATCC43930; family CGMCC-115725; genus JAXDMU01. The sequence continues at coordinate 144,284 of CAVXLN010000030.1, forward strand.
GTCGGCTGCTCCTTGCGCATACGCCGGCCGACAAGCACGAAGAGGTGATTTTTGAGATCGTAAGCCAGTTCAACCGAAGTCTGGCATTGATCACCTCGCAAGACGAACGCGAGCAACTGGCCGAGCTCAATCTCGTTGCCGGCAAACGCGCCCAAGCCTCGTCCGCCTATATGGCCGCCTTGAATTACCTGACCGCAGGCGCCGCGTTATTGACGGAGAATAGTTGGCAGCAGCGTCGGGAGCTCCGCTTTGCCTTGGAACTGGCCAGGGCGCATTGCGAGCTCGCGGCCGGAATGATTGCGGAGGCCGAACAGCGTTTGCACAGCCTCTCGATTCGTGCCGTTACAACCGCCGAGCGCGCCGCGGTGACCTGCCTTCAAGTTGATCTCTACGAGGGCAGCGGTCGTACCGCTGAGGCAGTCGCTGTGGGCTTGCGTGCATTACGACAGGTGGGTGTCGATTTTCCGGAACGTCCGACGGAAGCCGATGCTCGACGCGCCTATGACAGCATCTGGACCCGGCTGGGCGCTCGCGCGATCGAGGATCTCATCCATCTGCCGGTCATGAGCGACCCGGACTCGCTGGCTGCTCTGGATCTTCTGATGAGGATCTCGCTTCCGGCGCATTACCTTGACGCCCATCATCTGTATTCAGTGGCTATTTGCAGGGCTGTCAGCTTGGGTCTCGAGCAGGGTCACAGCGAGGCATCTTGTGCCGCTTACGCGGCGCTGGGCACGATAGCAGGGCCCAAATTTGGCCAGTTCGACGCGGGTTACCGCTTCGCACAATTGGGGTGCGAATTGGCGGAGCGGCCGGGATGGCAGCGCTTTCAAGTCAGGACATTCGCGGTATTCGGTTTCATCGCGCCATGGACTCAGCATGTGCGAAAGGGGCGCGAGTTCCTATCTCGTGCCTTCGATCTTGGCAGCCGGATCGGTGACATCAGCAGCGCGGGATATGCTTGCGGCGCGCTGACGAGCAACGATCTCGCGGCCGGCGCCCCATTGATCGAGACGCAGGGGCAAGCTGAGCACGGGCTCGCCGTTATCCGCAAAATTGGCTTCACAACACTCGAGGGTTGGTTTCTGGGGCAACTCGGCCTCATCCGCAGCCTGCGGGGACTAACCACCCGGCTTGGCTGCTTCGACGACGCTGCGTCCCGTGAAACGGATATCGAGCATGATCTGGCTGGCAAGCGCGCGCTGGCGCTCCCGGAATGCTGGTACTACATCCGCAAGCTGCAGGCGCGTTTCCTCGCGGGCGAATACGCGGGTGCGTTGCAGGCGGCTTCCAGGGCACAGCCGATGATCGGGAGCACGCACTCTCTTTTGGAGGTGGTCGAGTACCGCTTCTATGACGCGCTTTGCCATGCGGCGGTGCATGAATCCACTGCGTCCGAGGACCGCGAATTTCATCGCGCGAGGCTAGCGGAACACGTGGAGAAGCTCGACGCCTTGGCACTCGTTTGCCCTGAAAATTTTGCCAACCGTGCGGTACTCATCGGAGCGGAGTTGGCGCGGATCGAGAGCCGGGACGCCGATGCCATGCGCCTGTACGAGCAAGCCGTTCGATCGGCCCGCGACAACGGCTTCGTCCACAACGAGGCGCTAGCTTGCGAAACGGCGGCGCGCTTCTACGCCGCGCGCGGCTTCGAGGACATCGCCGAGATGTATCTCGTGAAAGCCCGCGACGGCTACAGGCGCTGGGGTGCGGACGGCGTGGTGCGGCGACTGGAGGAGCGCTATCCACACTTGGCCAAGGCCGATCCGAGCGGTGCCGCGGGCGTGCCGATGCCGCTGGATCGGCAGCTCGATGTCGCCGCTATCGTGAAGGCGTCGCAAGCGTTGTCCGGCGAGATAATGCTGCCGAGCTTGATCGAGCGGCTCATGACGATCGCGTTGCAGGATGCCGGGGCCGAGCGGGGATTGCTGATCCTGGTCCGGGATGGCGAGCCACGGATCGAAGCGGAGGCCACCACCGGCGTGGCCGAGATCAAGCTCCAGGTTCGGCAGTCAGCGATCACGCCGTCGGATCTGCCGCGATCCGTGCTGCACTACGCGCTGCGCACACAGGAGCGCGTGCTATTGGATGATGCCTCGTCCGACAAGCTCTATTCCGCGGACGAGTATGTGCGGGCGAAGCGCTCAAGGTCGGTCCTGTGCCTGCCGATCGTCAGGCAGGGAAAGCTCGTCGGCGCGCTTTATCTGGAGAACAGCCTGGTTCCAGGCGCTTTCACGCCGGAGCGGGTCGCGGTACTGGAGCTGCTGGCGTCGCAAGCCGCAATTTCATTGGAGAATGCCGCCCTCTATACCGATCTGCAACGCAGCGAAGCTTTCCTCGCCCAGGGGCAAAGGATAAGCCACACCGGGACCTTCGGCTGGAGTGTTGCGAGCGGAGAGTTTTACTGGTCGGCGGAAAATTACAATATCCTTGAATATGATCGAAGTGTCCAAGCCTCCGCGGACCTCGCATTGCAACGAATGCATCCCGGCGACAGAGATCATGTTCGGCAGCTTCTCGACGATGCGATGCGGGAAAAGAAGGATTTCGACAGTGAACATCGCTTGCTGATGCCGGACGGCAGAGTGAAGCACGTCCACACGACCGGCCGAGCGGTGAATACGGGCAGTCTCGACTTTGTGGGTGCCGTTCGCGACATCACGGAACGGGTGCGGTCAGAGAAGGCGGCGCGCGAGAGCGAGCGCCGATATCACGAGGTCCAGTTGCAGCTGGCGCACGCAAACCGGGTCGAGACGTTGGGACATCTCTCAGCATCGATCGCGCATGAGCTGAACCAGCCGCTGTCGGGCGCTGTCTTGAGCGCCGAAACCGGCTTGCTATGGCTGAGCGGCGAGCAGCCGAACATACCGGAAGCCCAAAAGGCGTTTGCTCGTGTCATCCGGGACGGCAATCGCGCGAGCGAAATCTTCCGAAGGATCCGGACGCTGATAAAAAAGGCGCCGACACAGAAAGATAGGCTGGACATCAACCAGGCGACGCTCGAGATCGTCGGCCTGACGCATGGCGAAGCCGCCGACAACGGGGTGCGGGTCCAAACCCGGCTGCAGGAGGGGCTGCCGCTGTTTCAGGGCGACCGGGTTCAATTGCAGCAAGTGATCCTGAATCTGATCATGAACGCTCTCGATGCCATCGGAAGCCGCGATACCGGCCCACGGGAAATTCTGATCAGCACGGCCAACACCGATTCCGGCGACATCCATGTGTCCGTGCAGGATTCAGGGCCTGGCGTCGATCCGGCGACCATCGACCGTATCTTCGACGCCTTCTATACGACCAAGGCCGACGGGCTGGGGATGGGTCTCTCGATCTGCCGCTCGATCATCGGGGCGCATGGCGGGAAGCTGTGGGCAGCCACAGGCATCCGCCGCGGCGCAGTCTTCCAGTTCACGGTGCCCGTGGTCGAGCCCGACAGCGCGTGATTACGAATCGTGCCTCAGCACGATCATCTTCTCCGGGGCCATTTCCTTCATGGTCCACGGGATTCCGCCGATGCCATAGCCGGATTGACGGCGCCCCGCGAACGGCATCCAGTCGGTGCGGAACGCCGTGTGGTCGTTGATCATGACCGCGGCGGCGTCGAGCCGCCGGGCGGCGCGCAGCGCGGGGCCGATCTCGCTCGAGAAGACGCTGGCCTGAAATGCCACCGGCAGCGCATTGGCGATATCGATCGCCTGGTCGAGCTCGCGGAACCCGTAGACGCAGGTCAGCGGGCCGAAGACTTCGAGCTGCGAAACCTTGGCGTCGGTGGGCGGGTCGATGAGGATCGCGGGCTTGAGCGTGGTCGCGGTGAGGCGGCCGCCGCCGATCAGCTGCCCGCCGCCAGCCACCGCCTCCTCGATCCAGGCTGTCACGCGATCCGTCTCGCGCGGCAGGATCAACGGCCCGACCTCCGTCTCCGGCCGCAGCGGATCGCCGGTGTGCAAGGCGGCGACCCGCGCCGACAGACGCTCGACGAACTCGGCCTTGATATCCTCATGGACGAAGATGCGCTGGACCGAAACGCAGACCTGGCCGGCGTGGTAATAGCCGCCCTTCACGATCGGCTCGATGATCGATGGCAGGGGGGCACTGCGATCGACGATCACGGGCGCCGCCCCGCCATGCTCGAGCGCACAGCGCGTGCCGGGCGCCAGCTTGCTGCGCAGGTACCAGCCGACCCGCGCCGAGCCGATGAAGCTCAGGAAAGCGACGCGCGGATCGGTCGCAAGCCGTTCCGCCAGCGCATTGTCCTCGGTGATGAGCGCCTGGCACCACCCGTCGGGCAGGCCGGCTTCGTGCAGCAATGCCACCAGCTCGAGGCAGCAGAGCGGAGTCGGCGCCGCCGGCTTGATGATGACCGGGCAGCCGACGGCGATCGCCGGGGCCACCTGATGGATGATCAGGTTGAGCGGGTGGTTGAAGGCCGATATGGCGGCCACGACCCCGATCGGTTCCTTGGTCGTGAAAGCCCATCTTCCGTCGCTGGCCGGCGTCAGCCCCATTGGGATCTCGCGCCCGGCGAAATTGCGCAGCTCCTCGGCGGCGTCGCGCAAGCCGTCGACGGCACGGGCCGCTTCGACCAGCGCATCCGTGAGCGGCTTGCCGCCCTCCTGGGCGATGAGCTTGGCGAAATTCTGCTGCCTTTGCGCCAGCAGGCCTGCGGCCCGTTGCAGGATCGCGCTGCGTTCATAGGGCTTCAGCCACCCATCGCGCGAACGCAGCGTCCGGGCGGCGATCGCGAGCTTGGTCTCGAGTGCCGCGGCGTTGTCGGCCGGGACCTCTCTGACGAGGGCGCGGTCATAAGCCTGCACGACCTGATATGTCTCGGACATGGCAACCTCCTAGATGACGGGCAGCCGCTCGCGCAGCTCGTCGACGAGCACCCGCGTGTTTTCCGAATAGTCGATCGGGACCACGACGAGATGGACGCCGCCGCCGGCGAAGGCCGCCTCGAGCGCCGGCCTCAGCGCTTCCACCGAGTCCACGCGCGTTCCCTTGGCGCCATAGGCTTCGGCGTATTTAACGAAGTCCGGATTGTTGAAGGTCATGCCGAAATCGGCGAAGCCGTCCACCGCCTGCTTCCAGCGGATCATGCCGTAGGCGTGGTCCTCGATGACGAGCACGACCAAATCGAGCTTGAGCCGGACGGCCGTTTCCAGCTCCTGGCTGTTCATCATGAAGCCGCCGTCGCCGCACACCGCCATGACGCGGCGCTGGGGATAGAGCAGTGCCGCCATGATCGCGGATGGCAATCCTGCACCCATGGTCGCCAGCGCATTGTCGAGCAGCAGCGTGTTGGCGACCTGCGTGCGGTAGTTCCGCGCGAACCAGATCTTGTACATGCCGTTGTCGAGGGCGAGGATGCCGTCGGGCGGCATGACCTGCCGGATGTCGTGCACCAGCCGCTGCGGTGTCAGGCGCGCCTCGGTGGCGCGCGCCGCGATCCGGCTCAGGATGCCTTCACGGAGCGGCAGGAGCGCCTCGGCATGGGGAATCTTGCCCGCAACCCGGTCGGCGAGGAGCCGGAGCGACGGGCCCAGATCGCCGATGACCTCCGTCTGCGGGAAATAGACCTGCTCGACGCTGGCCGGCTGGTAGCCGATATGGATGACCTGCGGCCCCTCCATCCCCATGAAAAATGGCGGCTTCTCGACCGTGTCGTGGCCGATGGTGATGATGAGGTCGGCCCGCTCGATCGCCTCGTGCACATAGTCGCGCGCGGACAGTGCTGCCGTGCCCATATAGAGCTCGGTGCCGCCCGGCACGGTGCCCTTGCCCATCTGCGTCGTGAAATAGGGGATGCGCGAGCGCACGACGAACTGCGCGAGATCGGAGCTCGAGCGTGGCCGCGATGCGGCCGCCCCCAGCATGACGAGCGGCCGTTCGGCCTTCATGATGAGCGCCGCCGCCCGATCGAGTGCGGCCTCGCTTGCCAGCGGAATCTCGACCGGATGCGGCGGGATCAAGCCCGGATCCGCGGTTTCCGCGGCCGCGATGTCTTCCGGCAGCTCCAGATGGACCGGTCCCGGCCGCTCCTGCTGGGCGATGCGGAACGCCTCGCGCACATTCGTCGGCACCGTGGCGGGCGAGACGATCTGGTGGGACCATTTGGTCAGCGGCTTCATCACCGCGACCACATCCACGATCTGGAACTGCGCCTGCCGTGACGACAGGATGCCCTTCTGGCCGGTGATCATGATCATCGGCATGGCGCCGAGCTGGGCATAGGCTGCCGCCGTCGTGAGATTGAGCGCACCCGGCCCCAGCGTCGTGAGGCAGACGCCGGGGCGCCCGGTGAGCCTGCCGTGCGTGGCGGCCATGAAGGCGGCGGCCTGCTCGTGTCGGGTCAGGATGAGCTTGATCGAGGACCGGCGCAGCGCCTCGACGACGTCGAGATTCTCCTCGCCCGGGATGCCAAAGATCCGATCCACCCCCTCATTCTCGAGAGCGGCAACCAGCAGTTCAGCACCTTTCGGCATGGGCGATCTCCTAAGTCTATTTGGTGCCCGGCCGGGCGGTTCGAGGAATGAAGCCGGGCACGCCGGTATTGACCACGGTGTTGAAGCGGATTCTCGTCGTGATATTGTCACGGATCTCCTGCATCGCGTCATCAGGCAAGGGCGAGATATCGAGATTCTCGCGGATATGCTCGGGCGAGGTGGAGGTGGTCAGGAGTGCGGTACCGCGCTGTACGGCCCAGGCCAGTGCGGCTTGTGCCGGGCTCTTGTCGATCCGCCGGGCTGCGGCCGCGATGACCGGATCTTCCGTGACCCTTGGCTCCATCGCATGTCCCAGCGCCGCAAATGCCAAGACGACGATCCCGTGCTGCCGGCAAAACTCCAGCAGCTCCCACTCCGGGAGATAGGGATGGGATTCGACCTGCACCACGGCCGGTTTGATCCGCGCGATGGCAACGATCTCCTTCAGCTGCTCCAAACCGATATCCGACAGGCCGATCGACCGGCACCGACCATCGTCCATCAGCTGCTCGAGCGCCCACCAGGTCTCCGCCAAGGTGACGCCGTGATCATAGATCACCTGGCCGTGCTCGTCCCGCGGGTCCTGCTCGTCGCCGGGTTGGAAGGCGAACGGCGTGTGGATGATATAGCAATCGATATAGTCGGTTTGCAGCCGTCGGAGGCTTGCTTCGAAGGCAGGCCGGACCCGCTCGGGGCGATGGTTGGTGTTCCATAGCTTCGTCGTGACGAAGACATCCTCGCGCCGAATCTTTCCGGCTTTGAACACCGCCTGCATCGCCTCGCCGACGGCGTCTTCGTTGCGGTAGCGCTCGGCACAATCGAAATGCCGAAACCCCGCTTCCAATGCGGCGATCGTCGCTTGCTTGGTCTTGAGCGGATCGGGGATCAGCGTGCCAAATCCGAGCGCCGGCATGGCGCCCGATCCGTGGGCGATCGGTATGGTCGTATGGCGAAGCGTGTCGGGGGGTGTCACGGTGATACTCCTTGTCCGGGCCAACGGGCACCGGAGCCTTCAGAAAGTTCGGTTCTTTTGATGTCGATTTGGGGGCTAGCGGCCTGCCACCCTCTGCTCGAAGGCGCCGGTCGAATTGCCGCCGAGTGCTACGGAGAGCTGCGTCGTATCGAGATATCGCGCCGTTTCCGCCTTGATATGCCCGAGGAGCGCCCGCTGATAGGCGCGCTCAGCATCCAGCACCTGCAAGACGCCGGTCTCGCCGTGCCGATAGCCATCCCGGCTTAAGCGCAGGCTGGTCTCGGCGGCGGCGAGTGCCCGGTCCTGCGCCGCAAAGGCCTCAGCGTCGTGGTCGATCGCCTGGAGCACATCGGCCACTTGGCCCAGCGATTCGATGACGACCTGCCGGTAATCGGCGAGGGCCGCCTTGTAGCCGTCGATCGCGGCCTGGCGCTCCGCTTCGAGCGAGCCGCCATGGAAGATCGGACCAGCGAGGCCGGCAGCGATGCTCCACAGCGTGCTGCCCGCCTGGAACAGCGAGCCCGGGCCTGCCGCGGCTTCGGTGACTGAGGCCGAGAGTGTCAGGTGCGGATAGAGATTGGCCGTTGCCACGCCGATCTCAGCACTGGCGGCATGGAGCTCGGACTCCGCGCTCCTTATGTCGGGCCGGTCATGGGCGAGCTCCGACGGCAGGGTGACCGGCAGGTTGGACGGCAGCTTGAAGTCCGCCAGATCGAAGTCCGGTGCGATCCAGTCGGCCGGGCCCTTGCCGGCCAGGACCGAGAGCGCGTGGCGTGCCGCATCGCGCTGCTGGACCAGCGGCGGCAGCAGCGTCTGATCTTCCGCGAGCTGGTTCTCGATCAGCGAGACGTTCGAGCCGGGTGGCGCTGCCCGTGACATGGGCCATGCGGACCAGCTCGAGGTTTTTGCGGTCATCGGCGAGCAGAAACTCGACCGCCTCGATCTGCGCCCGGGCGGATGCCATCGAGAAGGCTTGGCTCGCGACATCGCCGGTCAAGGTCAAATAGGCGGCCTCGAAGCGGCGCTTCTGAAGTTCTTCGAGCGCTCCCTTCTCTTCGACGAGCCGCTTGGTGCCGCCGAAGATATCGAGATCGAAGCTGACCTCCGGGCCGAGCGCGAAAATGCTCGTGGTCCAGGGCGGCGGCGCGAAGAGCGTCCTTTGACGGCCGACCTTGGCGCCGTAATCGACCTGCGGATAAAGCTGGCCCTCGGCCATCTTTACGAATTCCGCGGCCTGGGCGATCGTCGCATCGGCTGCCGCCAGATCGAGATTGCCCTCGATCGCCCGGCTCATGACCTCGTCGAGCTTTGCGGACGCGAAGACCGACCACCAGTCGCCGTCGATCTTCCGATCGAAACTGATGTGCTGGACACCGGTCGTGCCGTCCGTCGCAGCGAGCGTGTTTTCGGCCAACTCATCATAGTGCTCGGATGTCTGTTCCGGCGGTCCTTCGAAGTCGGGACCGACCGTGCAGGCGGAGAGCAAGGCGAGCGAGCAAGCGACGAGGCTTGTCCGGGCGATCCGGCGGCTTCCGAAAGGTGCGGGTACGGTCATGGATGGCTCCGCGAAAACTAGTTGATCGGGCGCGGCTTGCGGAGAAGCAGGATGAGCGGGCTGACGATCAGCATCGCGATCATCAGGATCTTGAACTGGCCGATGACCCCGATGAGCGCCGCCTGCCCGGTGATCATGTCATTGAGGGCGGCCAGCCCATGTTTCGAGAGCGTGGCCGCGCCATGAGTCACGGCGCGATAGGGCGTGATATTCTTGGCCAGCGCCAGATGCATGGACTGGGTGTTGCCGTAGAAGAAGATCAGCACCACGGCGATGCCGATCGTGCTGCCATAGAGGCGCGCCAGGTTGAAGACCACGGTGCCTTCCGGGCGGAGCTTCGGATCGAGCGTGCTGAACGCAGTCTTGCCGAGCATCGGCATCAAGATGCCGAGACCGGCACCCTGGAGCATTCCTGCGATGAGCACCGGCCACCAATCCATGGCCGGCGAATATCCCAGCATCCACCAGGTGCCGAAGACCACGAGTGCCGCACCGCCGGCGATGAGCAGACGGTTGTCGATCCATGCCGGGGCGTGGCTGGTCAAGATGAGGGTCGTCAGCAGGGCCAAGCTGCGTGGGATTGCCATGTAGCCGGTGGTGTCCGACGGGTAGTTGAGGATCTCGTCCAGCATCGGCGAGGTGAGCGCGATCGTCGGCAGCAATACGAAGCCGAAGGCGAAGAACATGATTGTCGAGAGAACGAAATTGCGATCCCTGAGCAGCGCCTTGTTGACGAAATGCGTCTCGGTGGTGAGCACGTGCACGGTGAAGAGGTAGAGGCCCAGCCCCGAGGCGATGGCCTCGGCCCAGATCTCGGGCGAATCGAACCATTCCAGCCGCTCGCCGCGGTCGAGCACCATCTGCAATCCGATCATGCCGAGCGAGAGCGTGGCCACGCCGAAGAAGTCGAAGGGCGGAGCCTGCTCGGCCTTCTTCTCGGGCAGCGACAGCGCCACCACGAGAAAGATGAACCCGGCGATCGGCATGTCGAGATAGAAGATCGAGTGCCAGCCATGGTACTCGCCGAGCCAGCCGCCGATGCTCGGGCCGCTGAGGATGCCGAAGATCAAGGTCACGGTCCAAATCAGGGTGAAGCGGCCCTGCCGTGCAGGCGGCAGCACATCGAGCAGGATCGCCAGCGACAGCGGGGCCAGCGGGCCGCTCGCCGCACCCTGGATGATCCGGGTGGCGACGAATTGCAGCGGGGTCTCGGCGAAGGTAGCGAGCACGAGGCCGATGGCGAACACGGCGATCGAGAGCTGATAGACCAGCTTCCGGCCAAAGCGCCCGGCGAGCCAGCGTGTCATCGGCAAGGTGACGGCGCTCGCCGCGATATAGGAGGAAAAGACCCAGCCGACCTCGTCATCCGCCATGGACAGCGTGCCCTGGAGATGGAGCAGGATCGCATTCGGCAGAGAGATCGTGGCCGACTGCATCCAGGTCGTCAGCAGGAGGGCGGCGATCAAGGCGCGATGGCTGTCAGGCCTCGCCAGCGCCGGGACGGCGGTCATCGGTCCGCCTCCGCCGCCCGCGCGGTCTGGAACGGGTGCCACAGCGACCGGCGATAGCCGGTATCGATCTCGACGATGACGCTGAGACCGGAAAAGAGCGGCTGGTCCGCCGCCACATCGTCGAACTCGAGCCGCACCGGCAGGCGCTGGACGACCTTCACCCAATTGCCGGTCGCATTCTCGGGCGGCAAGACCGCGAAGTCCGATCCGGTGCCCGGGCTCATGCTCACGACATGCGCCTTGAAGGTGCGGTCTGGAAAAGCGTCGACATCGATCGTCGCCGCCTGGCCCGGCCGCATGTGGTTCAGCCCGGTCTCGCGGAAATTCGCCTCGACCCAGATGCGCCGGCTCGACAGCAGCGAGAACACGGCGGCACCCGGATTGACGTAGTCGCCGACCTGCAAATCATCGACCTTGGTCACCATCCCGTCGTCCGGCGCCAGCACCGTCGCATAGGAGAGATCGAGTTTCGCCCGGTCCAGCTTGGCCTTGGCCTCGCGCACGGTCGGGTGGCGGTCGATTTCGATATTCGGATCGTCGTTCAATGCCACGACGGTGTTGGCGATCTGCTGCTCGAACGACGTGATGTTCTGGCGCGCGACCTTGAGGTCGGTCTCGGCCCGCTCATAGGCCGATCTCGAGGAAAAGTCGGACGCGACCAGGGCCTTCTGGCGAACAAATTCATGCTCGTCGAACGTGGCCGAGTCCTTCGCCGACTGCAGCTCGGCCTGTTGTTGGTGATATTTCGTCTTGAGCGCCTCGATCTGGAGGCGCGCGGTGCCCAGGGCCGCTTGCGCCTGATCGACGGTGATCTGGTACGGCTCCGGATCGATCCGAACCAAAAGCTGACCCTTCTGGACGCGCTGATTGTCCCGAACGGCGATCTCGACCACCTGGCCCGAGACCCGGGCGTTGATCGATTCCTTGGCCGCGCGGATAAAGGCGTCGTCCGTCGAGACATAAGGCTCCTCGGCGAGGTACATGGCGGCGCCGACCACGGCCAGCACGATCGGGACGACCACCAGCAGGGGCCGGCGGAGCCGCTGCCCAAATGTTTTTCTGGGCACGGAGACTGGCGGTTCCGGTGCGGGCCGATCAACCTTCCTATCGAGTAGCGTCTGCATCGTATGACCTGCTGCGACAGTGGGAACTATGCCGATATCCGCTCATCTCTCGCGTTGGTGAGAAGGCATTCGCCGGATAAAAGGCCGAGCGCTTTCCCACTGCACGCTGCGCCGCAATAGCTACCGCCACCTCTAGGCCGAAGGACGGGTCTGAGGGCCGTTGTTGCAACTTGAAATGATGCGCTGAAAAGAACGGCGCCATTGGACGAAGGTGTCGGCAACGCTGCTCGAAATTTTGCGTTGAGCCGGCAAGGGCCGAAAAATCGCGCTGCATCGCAGGTCTTCATCTCTATTGAATTTTGTACCGTTCCGCATAAATATGTCTGCGGGGATTCCCGGTCAAGGATTTTGTGCGATATGGTACAAAAATGAGCGATGCCGAGCCGAGACGCCGGGGGCGACCGCGTGCCTACGATTCGCAGACGGCACTTCTGCGCGCGACGGATAGCTTCTGGCGGACCGGTTATGCCGGCACCTCGCTCGACGAGATCGCTGCCTCGACCGGCATGAACCGGCCGAGCCTCTATGCCGCATTCGGCGACAAGCGCGCGCTCTATCTCGAGGCGCTCGCCCAATATTGGGCGCTCAGCTTTGCCTCGATGCGCGAGGCTCTCGCCGAAGACCTCCCCTTGGACGAAGCGCTCATGCGCGTCTATGACGGCGCGCTGTCGATCTATTTTTCCAGTGACGGCCGCCCGCGCGGCTGTTTCGTGATCGGGACCGCGGTCACCGAAGCTCTCGAGGATACTGAAATCCGGCGGAGCCTCACGGCGGGGGTGCAAACCTTCGACCGTGATTTCGAAGCGTGTTTCAGAGGCGCACGCGAGAAAGGCGGGCTGAAAGCCGATGCCGATCCCGCGGCACTGGCCTTGCTTGCGACCGCCATGATGCACACCATCGCCATCCGTGCCCGCGCCGGCACCCCTCGCGCCGAATTGAGGGAGCTTGCGCGCAAGGCGGTCAAGGTGATCTGCGGCTGAAGCGCCGGTATCACTCCATCCGCTCGACCAGATGCGCGCGCGACGGTCCGGGCTCGAACGGATCGGCGAAATATTGGGTCTCGCGGGCGACCTTGCCATCGAGGAATTCCATGACGCTCACCGTGTAGGACGGCCGGCCGTCATAGGTGAGGATGAATTCCGTGACCCACAGATTGCCGGCACCGACGATGCGGCGCACCCGGAAGCGCTTCGTGTTCGGCTGTGCCGTCCGGGACGCCTGGATGTTATGCCGGCCCCTGATCCGCTCGCCCGATTGCGGGTACTCGAGCAGCGCGTCCTCTCGATAGATGTCATGCTCGACATCGAAGTCATTGGCGTCCGAAGCGGCCCAGTGACGATCGAGCACCGCTCGAATCTCAGTCTCGTCCATGCTGCGACTCCCGTTGCTGTCCATTAAGGTACGTCATGATCGGCCCGCTTCCGGATATTCTCGCCAAGCACCTCGCCGTGATCTTCTGCGGCATCAATCCCGGGCTATCGGCAGCCGTGGCCGGGCATCATTTCGTCAGAAGAAGCAATCGCTTCTGGCGCGTGATCCATCTGGCCGGCTTCACGCCGGATGAAATCCTTCCCGAGAACGACCGCACGATCCTCGAGCATCGATGTGGCCTGACAACGGTGGTCGAGCGGCCGACAGCGCGGGCGGATCAGCTATCGACTCAAGAGTTCCTCGCTGCCGCCGCGCAATTCGAACAGAAGATCACCCATTATGCGCCACGCTTCGTCGCTTTCTTGGGTAAGCCGGCCTATTCGGCACTATCCGGTCAGCGCGACATCGAATGGGGATCTCAGCCGGCTGCCCTGGGTGGGGCTGCCGTATGGGTCCTGCCCAATCCCAGCGGACGAAATCGGGCGTTCAGCCTCGATCAGCTCGTCGAGGCATATCGTGAGCTCTATCTGGAAGCGGGCCTCGGCCAGCCTCCGGCATAGGCTCACAACCCAAGCTCCTGAGTGAGCCACGCGGCAAACATCTTGACGGCCCGCCGCGGCTTCGCCCTGGGCGGGAACACCAGATAGTGGCCGATATAGGTGATGTCCTGCGCGATGCCGGCCAGCGGGGCGACCAGGCTGCCGGCGGCCAGTTCCCGTTCGGCGAGACGAGTCGATTCGAGCGTTATGCCAAGGCCGTCCACGGCCGCCGCGATCGCCATGAAGCTGCGGTCGAAGCGGCTGCCGCGCGGGCTGGGCGGCGCCATGCCGTTGGCGCTGAACCAGGCGCCCCAGCGCACCCGCTTGTGGTCGCTTTCGATCAGATCATAGGCCAGGAGGTCCGCGGGCGCGTGGATGGCGGATGCGAGGCTGGGCGCGCACAGCGGCGTCACCACCTCTTGGCCCAGCGGGATGACGATCAGCCCTTCCTGATGCGGCGGCCCGTAGCAGATATCGGCATCGAATTCATCATTCAGGAAACGTGGATAGTCGTTGCTGGCCGATAGCCGGACGGTCAGGCCCGGCTGATCCGCGATCAGCTGCCTGAGCCGCGGCATCAGCCATTGCGTCGCCATGCTGGGCGCGCAATGGAGCCGGAGCAGGTTGCCGGAACGAGATCCCACCATCTCCAGCCCGTAGCGCACCTCCTCGAACGCGCGCGAGACATGGCGGAGCAGCGCTTCGCCGCCGGCATTGAGCCGCACGGAGCGGCCTTCGCGCTCGAAGAGCGCGGCACCGATCTGATCTTCCAGCTTGCGGATGGCATGGCTGACGGCACTCGGCGAGATCGCCAGCTCCTCGCCGGCCGAGCGAAACGAGCCCGTACGGGCGGCGGCTTCGAAGGCGCTCAGGGCGCCGAGCGGCAAGTTCTTCATCGGGCGGACCGATGAATCGGATTCATCGATAGATGGAATCTATGCGTTTTTGCTTTCCGCCAGGTTCGCTCAATATTCAGGCAACAAAGAATTAACCAGGTGAGGAAAAAGTGCTTCTCCAAGGCAAGATCGCAGTCATTTCGGGTGGTGCCGGCGCGCTCGGCATCGGCTTCGCCACGGCGAAGGCCTTCGCGGCCGAGGGCGCCAGGGTGGCGATCCTGGACCTCGATGGCGACGGCGCCAAGCGCGCCGCTTCCGAGCTCGGCGAAGGCCATATCGGTCTCGCCTGCAATGTCACCGACAAGGCCGATTGCACCCGCGCCATCGGCGGCGTCCTCGAAGCCCATGGCCAGATCGACATCCTCATCAACAATGCCGGCATCACCCAGGCGATCAAGGTCTGGGATATCGACCCGGCGAGCTGGGACCGCATCCAGGACGTCAATCTGCGCGGCGTGCTCTATCTCTCCCAGGCCGTGATGCCGCATATGCGCGACCGCAAGCGCGGGAGCATCGCCTGCATGTCCTCGGTCTCGGCGCAGCGGGGCGGCGGTATCCTGGGCGGGGCGCATTATTCGGCTGCCAAGGCCGGCGTGCTCGGTCTTGCCAAGGCGATGGCGCGCGAGCTCGGCCCCGACGGCATCCGCGTCAATTGCGTGACGCCGGGCCTGATCCAGACCGAGATCAATGCCGGCAAGATCTCCGACGAGGCGCGCGGCAAGATCCTCGAAACCATTCCGCTCGGGCGCCTCGGCGTGCCGCGGGATGTGGCGAACATCTTCCTGTTCCTCGCCTCCGATCTCTCCGCCTACGTCACCGGTGCGGTGATCGACGTGAATGGCGGAATGCTGATCCACTGAGAGCGCCGCCGCGGCACGCCGCCCGCAGCCTCTCCAAAAACGGGATCGAACCGATGATGACTCCCACACTGGGCCATAACCGGCACCTTGCCGAAAAGGCTCATGACATCCGCAAGACCGCGCTCGAAATGGGCAAGATCCAAGGGCAGGGCTATATCGCCCAGGCGCTCGACGTGGCCGACATCCTGGCCGTGGCCTATTTCCATGCCATGCAGCTCCGGCCGGAAGACCCCGCTTGGGAGGGCCGCGACCGCTTTTACCTGTCCATCGGGCACTATGCCATCGCCCTTTACGCAGCGCTGATCGAGGTCGGCACCGTACCACGGGCCGAACTCGCCACATATGGCGGCGACGACAGCCGCCTGCCCATGTCGGGGATGGCAACCTATACGCCGGGCATGGAGATCACCGGCGGCTCGCTCGGCCATGGCCTGCCGATCGCGGTCGGCGCCTGCCTCGGCCTGAAGCGCAAGGCATCGTCCAGCTTCGTCTATAATCTGCTCTCCGACGGCGAGCTGGGCGAGGGCTCGACCTGGGAAGCGGCCATGTCGGCGGCTCATTGGAAGCTCGACAACCTCATCGCCATCGTCGACGTCAATAACCAGCAGGCCGACGGCCCGTCCCGGGAGGTTCTGTGCAGCGAGCCGTTGGTCGATAAATGGCGCGCCTTCGGCTGGTTCGCCCAGCGCGTCGACGGCAATGATCTCGACGCTCTCGTGACCGCCTTCGATGCGGCCCGGGCCCATCTCGACCGCCAGCCGCGGGTCATCATCTGCGACACGCTGATGGGCAAGGGCGTCCCGTTCCTCGAGGCCCGGGACAAGAACCACTTCATCCGGGTCGACGCCGACGAATGGGACAAGGCCATCGCCCTCCTCGATGCGGAGTACGCGTCATGATCGTCAAGAAAAGCTTCGCCAAAGCCGATCCGTCAGCACCCCGCCTCACCACCTCGGCGATGATCGCGTCGATCGCGTCGGAAGGGCAGCGGACCAAGCCGGCCCCCTTCGGCCATGCGCTGGCAGCACTCGCCCAATCGCGGCACGACATCGTCGGCCTTACCGCCGATCTCGGCAAATACACCGACCTGCACATCTTCGCGAAGGCGCATCCCGAGCGCTTCTATCAGATGGGCATGGCCGAGCAGCTGCTGATGGCGTCGGCCGCCGGGATGGCGCGGGAAGGCTTCATCCCCTTCGCCACCACCTACGCCGTGTTCGCCGCCCGCCGCGCCTATGATTTCATCTGCATGGCGATCGCCGAGGAGAATTTGCCGGTCAAGGTGGTCTGCGCTCTGCCTGGTCTGACCACGGGCTACGGCCCGAGCCACCAGGCGACCGACGACCTCGCGATCTTTCGCGCCATGCCCAACCTCACCGTGATCGACCCGTGCGACGCGCTCGAGATCGAGCAGGCCGTGCCGGTGATCGCCGACCATCCGGGCCCGGTCTATATGCGCCTGCTGCGCGGCAACGTGCCTCTGGTGCTGGACGAGTACGGCTACAAATTCGAGCTCGGCAAGGCCGCGGCCCTGCGCGACGGCGCGGATGTCCAGTTCATTTCGACCGGCTTCATGACCATGCGGGCGCTCGAAGCGGCGGACGCGCTGAAGGCCGATCGGATCGATGCCGGCGTGCTGCATGTGCCGACGCTGAAGCCGCTCGACGAGGCGGCAATCATCAAGGCGGCGTCGAAGCCGGGCCGGCTCCTGGTCGTGGCCGAAAATCATTCGGTGATCGGCGGCCTGGGTGAAGCCGTGGCGGGCGTGCTGATGCGCGCTGGTGTCCATCCGCCGTTCCGGCAGGTGGGATTGCCCGACGCCTTCCTCGATGCCGGCGCATTGCCGACGCTCCACGACCGCTACGGCATCTCGACGGAAGCCATCGCGGCCCGCGTGAAGGCTTGGCTCTAACCCGAACACGAGGCCCGGGCTGAACCGGGTCCAAGGGAGGCGTCATGACGACAATCGGCTTTATCGGTCTCGGTTCCATGGGCCTGCCCATGGCGTGCAACCTGGTCGCCGGCGGATTCGAGGTGCGCGGCTACGATCTTCGGCCGGAAGCCCGCGATGCCGTCGCGAAAGCCGGCGGGGTCGCGGCGTCGTCGGTCGTGGACGCGTTCCAGGGTGCCGACATCGCCCTCCTCATGGTGGTCGATATCGCCCAGGCCGATTCCGTGCTGTTTTCCGCGGGCGCCCTCGACGCCCTCAAGCCCGACGCCACCATCCTGCTCATGGCGACCTGCTCGCCGGCGGCCGTGACGGCGCTTGCCGAGCGGATCGAGGCTGCGGGCTTCGGCTTCGTCGATGCGCCGGTATCGGGCGGGGTCGTGGGTGCCAAAGGCGCCAGCCTCACCATCATGGCGGCGGCGCGCGAGGAGATTTTCGAGACCATTCTGCCGGTGCTGCGCGCCATGGGCAGCAAGGTAGTGCGAGTCGGGTCCGAGCCGGGACAAGGGGCAACGGCCAAGGCGGTGAATCAGCTTCTGTGCGGGACCCATCTCGCGGTCGCTGCAGAAGCACTGTCGCTGGCCGACCGGCTCGGGCTCGACATGACGGCGATGCTCGACATCGTCGGCGGCTCGGCGGCGTCGAGCTGGATGCTCCGCGACCGCGGCCCGCGCATGCTCGAAGCGACGCCCGGCGTCACCAGTGCGGTCGATATCTTCGTCAAGGATCTAGGCATCGTCATGGAAGCCGGCCGCGCTGCCAAGACGGCCCTGCCGCTGGCCGCCGTCGCCCATCAGCTCTTTCTCGCCGTTTCGGGCAGCGGCCTCGGTGCCGCCGACGACAGCCAAATCATTCGGGCCTATCGGAGCCTGTGGCGCGAAGCGGGCTGAGCCTCAGCCGGTCATTCGCTCGTTCATCGAAGCAAGCCGCTCAAGCGGACAATTAATAAGGGAGTGAAACCATGATCACGAAGCTGACGGAAAAATCCGGGCCGACCCGCCGCCGCCTGCTTGCCGCCGCCGCAATCCTGCCGCTTTGCTCCATCATCACCCGGCGCGGCAATGCGGCCGAGTTCGATTACAAGCTGGCCACCGGCCAGGACCCGACCCATCCCGTCAACAAGCGCGCTCAGGAAGCGGTCGACCGCATCCGCGAGGCCACGGCGGGGCGGCTCGATATCAAGGTGTTTCCCGCCAATCAGCTGGGCTCCGACACCGACCTGCTGGCTCAGGTCCGCAGCGGCGGCGTCGAGTTCTTCAATCTCTCGGCCTCCATTCTGGCGACGCTCGTGCCGGTGTCGGGCATCGTCAATACCGGCTTCGCCTTTGCCAATTACGACGCGGTCTGGGCGGCCATGGACGGCCCGCTCGGCACGCATGTCCGGGCCCAGATCGACAAGGCCGGGCTCGTCGCCCCGGCGAAGCTCTGGGACAATGGCTTCCGCCAGATCACCTCCTCGACCCGCGAGATCCATACGCCCGACGATCTGAAGGGCTTCAAGATCCGCGTCCCGCCCGCACCGATGCTGACCTCGGTGTTCAAGTCGCTCGACGCCGGGGCGACACCGATCAATTTCAACGAGCTCTATTCGGCCCTTCAAACCAAGGTGGTCGAGGGCCAGGAGAACCCGCTCGCCATCACCGCGTCCGCCCGGCTCTACGAGGTGCAGAAATCCTGCTCCATGACCGGCCATGTCTGGGACGGCTACGTCATCTTGGGCAACCGCGACACCTGGGCGGCACTGCCAGAGGATATGCGCGCCATCGTGGCCCGGGAGCTCGATCATTCCGGTGAGGATGAGCGCGCCGATGTCGCGGCCCTCAGCCAGTCGCTGCGGCAGGATCTGACATCGAAGGGCATCACCTTCATTGACGTCGACCGCGAAGCCTTCCGCGCGGCACTCGCCAAGACTTCGTTCTACGGCGACTGGCATGCCAAATACGGCGATGAAGCCTGGGGGCTGCTCGAAGCCGCCTCCGGCAAGCTCGGGTGACGCCGTGGAACACGCCATCGCGACGTCCCCGCCGCCCGCCGCCGTCGCATTGCACGGATGGCAGCATTCCGCCCTCACCATGGAACGCGTGCTGACGCGCCTCGTCGAGATTCCCGCGGGCTTTCTCGTCCTGGCCGAAGTGGTCATCCTCTTCTTCGGCCTGGTCATGCGCTATTTCTTTCAGCAGCCGATCGTCTGGTCGGACGAGCTGGCCTCGGTGCTGTTCATCTGGCTCGCCATGCTCGGCTCGGTCGTGGCCTTCCAGCGCGGCGACCACATGCGCATGACGGCGCTGGTCTCCGCCGTCTCGCCGGAATGGCGTGCCGTGCTCGAAACCTTCGCGATCGCGGCCCCGCTCGTGTTCCTTCTCACGATGATCGGGCCCGGCATCAACTATGCCCAGGACGAGATGCTCGTGAGTTTGCCGGCGCTCGATGTGCCCAGCACCTGGCGCGCCGCAGCCCTGCCGGTCGGCATGGCGCTGATGGCCCTGCTGGCGTTGCTGAAGCTCGCGCGCACTGTCGGCCTGCTGCGGGTCGCCGGCGTCGTGCTGGCTCTGGCGGCGCTCATCCTGATCGGCCATTTCGCGACGCCCTGGCTCAAGACCATCGGCAACTACAATCTCGTCATCTTCTTCGTCGGTCTCGTCGCGGCCGGCGTCTTCGCCGGCGTGCCGATCGCCTTTTCCTTCGGTCTCGCCACCGTCGCCTATCTCACCTTCGCGTCGAGCGCGCCGCTCGGCGTGGTCGTCGGCCGCATGGAGGAGGGGATGAGCCATCTCATCCTGCTCTCGGTCCCGCTTTTCGTCTTTCTCGGCATGCTGATCGAGATGACGGGGATGGCGCGCACCATGGTGGGCTTCCTCGCCAGCCTGCTCGGCCATGTCAAGGGCGGGCTCTCCTATGTGCTGATCGGCGCCATGTATCTCGTCTCCGGCATCTCCGGCTCCAAGGCGGCCGATATGGCCGCGGTGACGCCGGTGCTGTTTCCCGAGATGATCCAGCGCGGCGCCAAGCGCGGCGAGCTGGTCGCCCTATTGGCCGCGACCGGCGCCCAGACCGAGACGATTCCGCCCAGCCTGGTGCTGATCACCATCGGTTCGGTCACCGGCGTGTCGATCGCCGCCCTCTTCACCGGCGGCATGCTGCCGGGCCTGGTGCTGGGTGTCGCCCTTTGCCTGCTGGTGCGCTGGCGCAATCGCAAGGAGGATCTGTCCGCCATCCGCAAGGCGACGGTCGGCCAGATCCTGAAGGCACTCCTCATCGCCATCCCGGCCATCATCCTGCCGTTCCTTATCCGCGGTGCCGTGATGAAAGGCATCGCGACGGCGACCGAGGTCTCGACCATCGGCATCATCTATTCGGTCGCCGTCGGGCTGCTGATCTATCGCCGCTTCGATTGGAAACGGGTGGTGCCGATGCTGATCGACACCGCCTCGCTGTCCGGCGCCATCCTCCTCATCATCGGTGCCGCCACGGGCATGGCCTGGGCGCTCACCCGATCGGGCTTCTCGCAGGATCTGGCCCGGGCGATGACCGGCCTGCCGGGCGGTACGGCCAGCTTCCTCGCCGTGACCATCATCGCCTTCATCATCCTGGGCTCCGTGCTCGAGGGCATCCCGGCCATCGTGCTCTTCGGCCCGCTGCTCTTTCCGATCGCGCGCACCATGGGCATCCACGAGGTGCATTACGCGATGGTCGTGATCCTCGCCATGGGCGTGGGATTGTTCGCCCCGCCTTTCGGCGTCGGCTACTACTGCGCCTGCGCCATCAGCGGCGCCAGTCCGGACGAAGGCATGAAGCCCTTCGTGGGATATGTGCTGGTCCTGCTCATCGGCCTTGCCCTCGTCGCCGCCATTCCCTGGATCTCGATCGGCTTCCTCGCCTGAGATCCGTTTCTACCGACTGAAACCGACCCGCTTCGCCACCGAGCGAAGTGCTTAGGAGACCTGTGCCATGTCGATGCCCCAGCCCCAGCTCCGCCCGTCGGCCGAAGCCGAAATCAGTCCGCGCCGGATGGCCGACGCGATCCGGTTCCTGGCCCTCGACGCCGTCGAACGGGCCGGCGACGGGCATCCGGGCGCGCCGCTGGGCTGTGCCGAGATCATGACCGCCCTCTTCACCCGGCATCTCAAATGCAATCCCAAGGATCCGCTCTGGCCGGATCGCGACCGGTTTGTGCTCTCGAACGGGCACGGCTCGATGCTGCTCTACGCGCTGCTGCATCTCTCGGGCTATGACGCTTTTCCGATCGAGGAGATCGAGCGCTTCCGTACGCTGGGTTCGCGGACTCACGGGCACCCCGAGCGCGCTCCGGAGATCGGCATCGAGGTCACCACCGGCCCGCTCGGCCAAGGCATCGCCAATGCCGTCGGCATGGCGGTGGCGGAAGCCTGGCTCGCGGTCCGCTTCGGTCCCGACATCGTCGATCACCGCACCTATGCGCTGGTCGGCGATGGCTGTCTCATGGAAGGCATCGCGCATGAGGTGATCTCGCTCGCCGGCCATCTCGGCCTCGGCAAGTTGTGCTTCCTCTGGGACGACAATCGGATGACCGACGATGGCGGCACTGAATTCTCGATCTCCGAGGATGTCCGCGCCCGCTTCCGGATAGCCGGCTGGCAAGTGATCGATGCGGACGGTCACGATGTCGAGGCGGTGTCGGCGGCCCTCATCCTGGCGGAACAGGATCCGCGCCCGACCATGATCGCCTGCACGACGGTGATCGGGAAGGGCTTGCCGCGGCTCGAAGGCAAGCGCGGCGCCCATGGCGGCCGCGTCTTCGCCACGGACCTGACGGAGGCGCGCGCCGCCGCCGAGTGGCCGCACGAGCCTTTCGTCATTCCGCATGACGTGGCGGAGGCCTGGTCCGACGGGGTCCAGGAGCGCAACCGCGAGGCTTATCGCGATTGGCAGACCCGGCTCGCTGCCCTGCCGGCCGACCAGCGCGCCGAGTTCGAGCGGGTGATGCGCGGCGAGCTGCCGGACGGCTGGATCGAAACGCTCGCCCGCCATCGCCGTGCGCTTGCGGAAGCGGCCCCGGCGCAATCGAGCAACCAGACGACCGCCGACATCGTGGCGCTTTTGGCGGATGCCATTCCCGAGCTGTTCCCGGGTGCCCCCGATCTCGAAGGCCCGACCAATTGCAAGCGCGCGCTCCCCGCCTTCACGCGGGCCGACCGCAACGGCCGCTACCTCCATTACGGCATCCGCGAGCATGCCATGGGCGCCATGATGAACGGCATCGCCGCCCATGGCGGCATGATCCCGCTCGGTGCCACATATCTCGTCTTCTCCGACTATATGCGGCCGGCGCTGCGCATGGCGGCGCTGATGGATCTGCCGGTCGTCACCATCTACAGCCATGACAGTATCGGCATCGGCCAGAACGGGCCGACGCATCAGCCGGTCGAGTTCCTGGCCTCGCTGCGCGCGATGCCCAACATGGCCGTGTTCCGGCCCGCCGATGCCGTCGAGACGGCCGAGTGCTGGGAGCTCGCCTTGGCGCGGCGCCACGGCCCGTCCTCGATAGTGTGCTCGCGTCAGCCCTTGCCCCCGCTCCGCAAGGACGGCGCTCAGGGCAATCGCTCGGCACGTGGTGCCTATGTGCTGGCCGAGGCTTCAGGCGGGCCGCGCCGGGCGACGCTGCTCGCCACTGGTTCGGAAGTGGCGGTGGCACTCGCCGCCCGCGAGCTGCTCCAGCAGCAGGGCATTCCGACGGCTGTCGTGTCGATGCCGTGCTGGGAGCTGTTCGAGGCGCAGGACGCGGCCTATCGCGCCGAGGTGATCGGCCCCAGCACGGTCCGGGTCGGCGTCGAGGCGGCGGTCAAGCTCGGCTGGGAGCGCTGGATCGGCGAGGGCGGCGGGTTCGTCGGCATGATGGGATTCGGCGCCTCAGGCCCCGGCCCCGAGCTCTTCCGCCATTTCGGCATCACGGCGGAGGCCGTCGCCGAGGCGGTGATCACCCGCCTCTGACCGGATCGGCCATCTCATCGAGCCATTCGCCGATGCTGGCGGCCGCATCGACATAGAAGGTGCGATAGAGATCCTCGCCGACATAGCCGATGTGCGGCGTGGCCAGCACATTGTCCAAGGTCCGAAAGGGATGATCCGCCGGCAACGGCTCCGTGTCATAGACATCGAGGGCGGCACCGGCGATCACCCGGGACCTCAGCGCCTCGATGAGTGCTGCATCATCGACGATGGGGCCGCGCGAGGTGTTGATCAGCCATGAGGTCGGCTTCATGAGCGCCAGCTCGGCGGCGCCGACCAGGCCTCGTGTCCGCTTGCTCAGGACCAGGTGGATGCTCACCAGATCGGCCCGGCGGAACAGCTCGTCCTTGGTCACCAGCGTCGCCCCCGCGGCCGTTGCGGTCTCGGCAGTCAAATTCTGGCTCCAGGCGATGATCTTCATGCCGAAGGCGTGTCCGATGCGCGCGACCTGCCCGCCGACCCGGCCCAATCCCAACACGCCGAGCACCCTGCCATCGAGCTCGCGGCCGACGGAAGTCTGCCAGCCGCCGGCGCGAACCGAGTTGCTCTCGCGGACGATGTGGCGCGCGCTGGCCAGGATGAGCGCCCAGGTCATCTCGATGGTCGGCGTCGACCGATAGCCGGTCATCGTGACGCGAATGCCCCTTTCCTCGGCGGCTGCGGTGTCGATCGCGGCGTTGCGCGACCCGGTCGATGCGATCAGCTTGAGCTGCGGCAGGCGCTCGATGATGGCGCGCGGCAGCGGCGTCCGCTCCCGCATGACGCAGACCGCGTCGAACGGCAGCAATCTGGCCACGACCGCGTCGGGATCGGCGAGGTGATCGCTGAAGACCGTGATCTCGGCCTTGCCGGCGACGGCAGACCAGTCCGCCAGGCTGAGCGCCACATTTTGGTAGTCGTCGAGGATCGCAACCTTCATCGGAGTCTCCTTCCAGTTCTCCTGCCCGTGCTATCCTTACCCTTCTCTGCACACAAGGGAGCGCCCTCACATGCAAGAGCCCGAAATCTATGATGCGATCATCGTCGGCTGTGGCGAGTCCGGCAAATATATGGGCTGGCATCTCGGCAAGGCCGGCAAGAAGGTCGCCGTCATCGAGCAGCGCTATATCGGCGGTTCCTGCCCCAATATCGCGTGCCTCCCAAGCAAGAACATCATCGCGAGCGCTAATGTCGCCCATCTCGTGGCGCACGCCGGCGAGTACGGCACCGCAGTGCACGACGCGACCACCTCGATGGCGGCGGTCCAGGCGCGAAAACAAGCGATGGTCGCGGGTCTCATCGACACGCATCTCGCCAATTTCCGCGCCAGCGGTGCCGAGCTGGTCATGGGCCGCGGCGTCTTCGCCGGCGAGCGCACGGTCGAGGTGACGCTCGCCGATGGTGGGACGCGGACTTTCACAGCCGAGCATGTCTTCCTCGATCTCGGCGCCTTCGCCTCGGTGCCGGATCTGCCCGGCATGGCGGCGGCGGCGCCGCTGACCCATGTCGAGCTGCTCGATCTCGAGACCCTGCCCGAGCATCTGCTGGTGCTGGGCGGCGGCTATGTCGCCCTCGAGCTGGCGCAGGCGATGCGGCGGCTCGGCGCGCGCGTGACCTTGATCGAGATGTCCGATCGGTTGCTGCCGCGCGAGGATCCCGATATCGGCGAGCTCGTGACGGCGCTTCTCGCCGAGGACGGGATCGAGCTGATCGTCGGCGCCCGCAACGCGAGCGTGAGCGGCCGGTCCGGTGCCGGGGTGGCGGTGACGATCAGTGTCGGCGGCGTGCCGCGCACCGTCGAGGGCTCGCATTTGCTGGTCGCGACCGGCAAGCGGCCCAATACCACCGATATCGGCCTCGAAGCCGCCGGCATCGAGCTGACGCGCGACGGTTATGTGCGGGTCAATGATCGGCTGGAGACGACCGCGGCCGGCGTCTGGGCCATGGGCGATTGCGCCGGCAGCCCGCCCTTCACCCATATCGCGTTCGAAGATTTCCGCATCGTCCGCGACAATCTATTCGGCGCAGGCGGCCGGTCGACCGTGGGGCGGCAAGTGCCGTCATGCCTCTTCATCGAGCCCGAGCTTGCCCGCATCGGCCTGACCGAGCAGGAAGCCCGGCAGAAGGGCATCCCGTTTCGCCTGGCATCCATCCCGGCCAAGGCCATTCTGCGCACCCGCACCAACGGCCAGAATTACGGCAAGCTCAAGCTGCTGGTCGGCGAGGACGATCTGATCCTGGGCTTCACGGCCTTCTGCGACCGGGCCGGCGAGCTGCTGCCGACCGTGCAGCTGGCCATGGCGGCCGGCCTTTCCTATCGCGCGATCGAGCGGCTGGTCATCGCCCATCCGACCTATGCGGAAGGCTTGACCATGCTGTTCTCGGCCGTTCCGGCTGCATCCTGAGGGACGCGGATTCATCAATCGCACTTTCCGGCAATGGACCAATACCCAGGTAGCATTGCCGCTGCGGCCCATGCGGCCGCATGCTGGTTCGCTCGATCCTGCCTGTCAGCCTCCATTGAATAGCGGGGACAACACATGGCTTCGATAACGCTCACCATCAATGGCGACAGCCGGGCAGTCGATTGCCCGCCGGAGATGCCGCTGCTCTGGGTCCTGCGCGACGTGCTGGGCCTGACCGGGACCAAGTTCGGCTGCGGCATCGCGCAATGCGGGGCCTGCACCGTGCATCTCGACGGGCAGCCGGTCCGGTCCTGCCTGCTGCCGGTCGGCGCCATCGGCGGCCGGCCGGTCACGACCATCGAAGGCGTCGGCGAGACGCTGGCCGGCAGCAGAATCCAGAAGGCGTGGCTCGATCTCGAGGTCATCCAGTGCGGCTATTGCCAATCGGGCCAGATCATGTCGGCGGCGGCGCTCCTCGCGGCCACGCCATCGCCTGAAGACGCGGATATCGACGCCGCCATGTCGGGCAATATCTGTCGATGCGGCACCTATGTGCGAATCCGGGCGGCAATCAAGCACGCCGCCCGGTCGGCTTAGGGGAGGCGGCTATGACGCTCCCTCGCTCCCTCGCCTCGTCGCGCCGGGCCTTTCTCAAGATCACGGCCTTGGCCGGCGGCGGCCTGGCGCTCGGATTCTGGGTGCCGCTCGCACGCCGTGCCCGGGCCGAGCCGGCGCCCTTCGCGCCCAACGCCTTCCTCGAGCTGCACCCCGACGGCAGCGTCGTCACGACCATTCCGCAGGTCGAGATGGGGCAGGGCGTCTATACGGCACTCGCCATGGTGCTCGCCGAAGAGCTCGATGCCGATTTCGACCATGTCTCGGTCCGGCATGCGCCGCCCGACGACAAGCTCTATGCCAACCCGATCCTGGGGTTCCAGGTGACGGGCGGCTCGACCTCGATCCGCGCCTTCTGGATGCCGATGCGCAAGGCCGGCGCCGCGGCGCGCGCCTTGCTGGTGGCCGCCGCCGCGGAAAGCTGGGGTGTCGCGGCCGAGACCTGCCGCACGGAAGCGGCCGAGGTCATCCATGAGGCGAGCGGGCGCAAGGCGCCTTATGCGTCGCTTTTGGAAGCAGCCTCCCGCGGCACGCCGCCCAAGGATCCGCCGCTCAAGGATCCCTCCGCCTTCAAGCTCATCGGCCGGCCGCTCAAGCGGCTCGACACGCCCGACAAGGTCAATGGCAAGGCGATCTACGGCATCGATGCGCGTCCGCCCGGCGTCCGGATCGCCACGCTCGCCTCCTGCCCGGTCTTCGGCGGCAAGGTCGCTCATGTCGACGACAGCAAGGCCCGCACGATCCCTGGCGTGCAGCAGATCGTCGTGCTCGAAGATCTGGTCGCCGTCGTTGGCGAGCATATGTGGGCGGCGAAGCAGGGGCTGGAAGCGGTCGAGATCAGCTGGGACGAAGGGCCGAATGCCGCCGTCAGCAGTGCCGATGTGCTGCGCGGCCTCGAAGCGGCGAGCGAGCGGGCGGGTGCCGTTGCCAAATCCGCGGGCGACATCGCGGGCGCCCTCGATCATGGCGGCGCGCGGGTCGAGGCGGCCTACCATGTGCCGTTTCTGGCCCATGCGCCGATGGAACCGATGAATTGCACGGTCCATGTCCAGCCCGATGCCTGCGAAATCTGGGTCGGCAATCAGGTGCTGTCGCGGACGCAGGCGATCGCCGCCAAGCTCACCGGCCTGCCGCTCGAGCGCGTGACCGTGCATAATCACCTGCTCGGCGGCGGCTTCGGCCGGCGGCTCGAGGTCGACATGATCGACAAGGCCGTGCGGATCGCCCAGAAGGTCGACGGCCCGGTCAAGGTGATCTGGACACGCGAGGAGGATATCCAGAAGGCGCTTTACCGGCCGGCCTATTACGATCGTTTCGCAGCCTCGCTCTCCGGCGGCAAGATCGTGGCCTGGAGCCATCGCATCACGGGCTCCTCGGTTCTGGCCCGCTGGGCGCCGCCCGCTTTCAAGAACGGCCTCGATTCGGATGCGGTCGATGGGGCGATCGACTTTCCCTACGATGCGCCGAACATCCATGTCGAATATGTCCATGAGGAGCCGCCGGCGGTACCGACCTGCTTCTGGCGCAGCGTCGGTCCCGGCCACAACATCTTCGTCGTCGAAAGCTTCGTCGACGAGCTCGCCTACAAGGCGGGTGCCGACCCGGTCAAATTCCGTCACTCCCAACTCGAGGGCGGGCCGCGCCTGCGCGCTTGCCTCGATCTCGCGGCGGAGAAGGCCGGCTGGGGCGGCCCGCTGTCCGGCACCGGCCGCGTCGGGCGCGGCGTCGCGGCGCAGAGCGTGTTCGGCAGCCATCTCGTCACGATCGCGGAGGTCGAGGTCGATGCGCATGGCGAGGTCGCGGTCCGGCGCCTCGTCTGCGCCGTCGATTGCGGCACGGTCGTCAATCCGGACTCGGTCAAGGCCCAGCTCGAAGGCGGCCTCATCTTCGGCCTGACGGCAGCACTCTATGGCGAGATCACCATCGCCAAAGGCCGGGTCCAGCAGAGCAACTTCAACAATTACCGCATGATGCGGATCGACGAGGCGCCCAAGATCGAGGTCTATATCGTGCCCAGCGGCGAAGTACCGGGCGGCATCGGCGAGCCGGGCACCTCTATTGCGGCGCCAGCCCTGGCCAATGCGATCTTCGCCGCCACCGGCGTCCGGCTGCGCAGCCTGCCGGTCGATCGCGGGCTGCTGGCCGGCAGGAAGTCGGCATGAGCGCCGTCGGAAGCTGGGCCGCTTCGCACCGCGCTCTGGTGCTGGCGGTCCTCCTCGTCGGCATCGTGGTGCTCGGCGGGTTTCTCTATATCGTCCTCGGGCCTGGGCCGACGGACTTCGCCAAGGGCGGCCGGGTCGCACTCGCGGATTATCACGGGCCGGATCCGACCGGCGTGCCGCCCGAGCTCGCCGGTGCCGATCTGGTGCGCCGTGGCGAGTATCTGGCGCGCGCCGCCGATTGCGAAGCCTGTCACACGGCCAAGGGCGGCACGCCCTTCGCCGGCGGCCTCGCCTTCGTCCTGCCGTTCGGCACGCTCTACTCGACCAACATCACGCCGGACCGCGAGACCGGCATCGGCGCCTATGGCGATGCCGATTTCCTCAATGCGCTGCACAAGGGCATCGGCCGCGGCGGCACGCCGCTTTACCCGGCCATGCCCTATCCCAGCTACAGTTCCATGACCGATGCCGACGCGCTGGCGATCAAGGCCTTTCTCTTCAGCTTGGCACCCGTGCATGCGCCCGCCCCCAGGAACACGCTGCGCTTTCCGTTCGATCAGCGTTGGGCGATGGCGATCTGGGCCGGCTTGTTCGATCCGGACCAACGGTTCAAGCCCATCCCGTCACAGGATCCGGCCTGGAATCGCGGCGCCTATCTGGTCGAGGCGATGGGCCATTGCGGCGATTGCCACACGCCGCGCAACCTCTTGCAGGCGCTCGACAACCGCGCGAAATTCGCCGGTACCGTGCAGGCCGGTTGGCGCGCCTACGACATCACGTCCGATCGGGCCAGCGGCATCGGCGCCTGGAGCGACGCGGAGCTCGCACACTACCTATCGGTCGGCCATGCCGCCG
Source organism: uncultured Alphaproteobacteria bacterium (assembly GCA_963762435.1). Taxonomy (GTDB): domain Bacteria; phylum Pseudomonadota; class Alphaproteobacteria; order ATCC43930; family CGMCC-115725; genus JAXDMU01. The sequence continues at coordinate 173,541 of CAVXLN010000030.1, forward strand.
GACACGGCACGGCAGCCGGCCCGATGGGCGAGGCGGTCGATCACAGCCTGCGCTATCTGACGCCGGGCGACATCGCGGCGGTCGTGGCCTATCTCAAAACGGTCCCGCCGCTGGCCAATGCCGATCTTCCGGCGACGAAGGCCGAGCCCGTTGCGGTCACGCCGCACGAGCCGGCGGATGGCAATGCGCTCGGCAGGACGGTCTTCGAAGGTGCCTGCGCCAGTTGCCATGGCTGGACCGGCCAGAGCCCGCTCACCGATCTTGCCACACTCACCGGCGCCCGCGCCGTCAACGACCGGACCGCGACCAATGTGGCGCAGATCATCCTCACCGGCACTCAGCGCTGGACGCCGCAAGGCCAGGTCACCATGCCTGCCTTCGGCAGCGCCTATTCGAACGCGGAAATCGCGGCCGTGGCGAATTATCTGACGGCACGCTTCGGTGCGGCCCCCTCCGCGATCACCGCCGAGGAGGTCGCCAAGCTCCGCGCCGCCTCATGAGCGGTCACGCCTTCCGCAGCACGCTCCGGAGGTCGCGGACAGTCTGGAGCGTCTCGAGTGCCAAGACCTTCTCGACCAGCGCATCCGTCTGCGCCTTGCCGATAACGGGAGCGCATAGATCCCGCGCTTTTTGGATGACCTCCTCGCGCGGCATCGGATTGTCGGCCGTGCCGCGGACCGCGGTCACACGGTGGCTCAAGACACTGCCGTCATTCATCGTGATCTCGACGATCGCCTGTCGCGCCGGCTCCAGCTTTTCGAGCTCCTCGCTCTCGATCAGCTGAACCTTGGCGCGCTCTTTGAGGACGATCGGGTCGCTCATGCGCGCCTTGTCGTGTGCGGCCTCGAAGGAAGCGGTCTTGTCGAGCAGCATCACGGCGATCATGTGCTGCAGGCAGATATCCGGAATCTCGCGATTATTCACCGTGCGCGCTTCGGTATGGGCCAGGCGAACGACGATCGATTTGACCGCGTCGGGCTTCACATCCTGTTTCTGGAAGATCGCGTTCATGGCGTCGAGCGGCGCCTGAATCGGCGATCCCACGGTCCATTTCTTGATGTTGGTGCGCGCGATCTCATAGCGCTGGCCGAGCGCTTCGATCAGAAGTTCGGGCTTGGCGTCCGGCGCATAGGCTTCGAAGTAATTGTCGGGGCCTGAGAAGATGTCGTCGATGCCGGTGAAGCCCGACTGGACGAGGAGAGCCGCGGTGACGCCACTGCGCGCCGGCATGCCCGCGAAGACGAAGCTCTTCTCGATATGCTGGGTGTCCCGCGTCCAGGCGCCGATGCCCGATGATTGCTGGGCGGTGTAGTCCATGAGCCAGCGCATCTGCTGGGCGTCGAGCTTGGCGAGCGAGCCTGCCGCGGCCGCCGCACCGAACAGGCCGGCGATGGCATGCGTCGCCTTGTGGCTGTTGTTGCGGAAATCGACGGCGCCGAAGCTTATGGTGACGCGCGGGCCGATATCGTATCCCAGCGTGACGGCGCGCAGGAAATGCATGCCGTCGGCCCCGAACTTCTCGCCGGCGGCAAGGGCGGCAGGCACCACGGCGCAGCCCGGATGCGACTGCGAGAATTCGTTCGAATCATCCGTCTCGTCGGATTGGGCCAGCATACCGTTGACGAGGGCCGCCTCGATCGGATCCGCGGTCAGGTTTGACGCGGCGATCGTCGCCGTCGTGTCGGTCGCGAAATCGCCGGCGAATTTGAGGGCGGCTCGCGCCGGCGGCAGGTTCGACCCCGAGATCATGGCAGCGAAGGTATCGAGGATGTGGTGCTTCGCCTTTTCCACGATCTCGTCGGGCAGCGCCCGCTCGCCGGCATTGGCCATGTAGCCGCTGAGCGTCGCCATCAGGGGGCTGACCGGCACCGGTTCGGCACGGGCCGATCGCGGCAGGACGCCGATCGCCATGGCCGAAGCCGTGATCGCAAAAAGAGAGCGCCGGTCGAGCGCGCTCGATTGGCCATACCGTTTCATGCCGTACCCCAACTACATCTGGTGAGGGCGTCAGGTTTCCCCGGGGGGCGACGCTCTGTCAACGCAGCGACCGATGACCGGTTTCGTGCCGCCAAGGCAGCGCCGACCGGCAACGCTGGGGATCGAGAAGGCGAATGTGGCGCCCGGACCGTCGCTCGGCATCGCTCTCAGCCAACCTTGATGACTCTCTATGATGAAGCGGCTGATGAAGAGGCCGATCCCCATCCCGGCCTGCTTGGTGGTGTGGAAGGGTTCGAAGAGCCTCTCCAGGACGTTGGGATCCAGCCCCGCGCCGGAATCCCTGACCGTGAAGCGCAGGCGATCCCCGTCATCCCGCGCGCTCCTGACGAGCAGCAGTCGCGGACGATCCTCGACATCGTTCATCGCTTCGGAAGCGTTCAGGAGCAGGTTGAGGATGACCTGCTGAAGCTGAACGCGATCGCCCATCGCGGGCGGCAGGCATTCCTGCAGCTCGGTACGCAGAGTCACCCGGTTCTGCTGAAGCTCGTCCATCGCAAGCGCGATTACCTCCCGTGCCGCCTCGTTCAGATCGACGGATGCCAACTTGGTTTCCCGCGTCGAGAACAGCGCCCGCAGCTGAGCGATGATTTCCGAGGTGCGGTTCGCATCGCGCAGGGTGCGGCGCACGGAGTCGCGGGCGCCGTCGATGTCCGGCGGATCGGCCGTCAGCATCCTGAGGCAGGTATTCGTGTTTATGACGATGCCTGATATCGGCTGGCTGACCTCATGCGCGATCGATGCGGAGAGCGGTCCCAGGCTGGCGGCGCGCGACATGCGCGCAAGATTCGATTGAGCTTTGCCGAGGGCTGCTTCGGATCTGTGGCGGCGTGTCACGTCTTGGACGGCACCGATATAGTCGATCTCGCCGCTTGGATCCTCGCTCGCATGCGCGGTCAGCTGGGCATATTTCACGCGCTGGTCGGGCATCAGCAGGCGCAGCTCATGCTCGATGTCGCAGCCGCCGTGGCGCATTCGCTCCAGCATCTGTTGCAGCGCCGGCCGATCGTCAGGATGTATGCGCGCTTGGATCAGCGCGAGGGTGATCGGCTTGCCCTCATCGAGCTCGAAGATGCGGTAGAGCTGCTTGGACCCGACGATGTCGTCCGTCGTCACCCGCCAGGAAAAGCTGCCGGTGGAACTGAGGCGCTGCGTCTCGGCCAGGCAGGCCTCGCTATGCTTGAGGGCGGTAAGAACCGAGGCATGCTCCATGGCGAGGCCGGCGATACGGGCGACGCTGGAGATCAGCGCCTGTTGATCCGGCGGCGCGTGCGCCGGCGAACCCTGCAGCATCGCGAAGCTGCCCAGGACCCGCCCTTCCGAGGATAGGATCGGCGTCGACCAGCCGGACCTCAGCCCATGCGCTACCGCAAGAGCGTTGCACGCAAAGTCCTGCCACTGCGCATCCGCTTCCATCGTCATGGCATGGCCCCCGGTTTTGACAGTTCCTATGCTTTAATCGCTTTCATCTAATATGATAGATAAAAGAGATGAAGTCGTCAACGGTGCTTGCTTATGACAGTTTTCTCCGCGTTATGGGGGTGTTCGACGCCCAATCGGCGGTTCGCGCTTCGTTCAGAAGAGCGAGCGACCTCCGGCATCAGGGTCGAACGAATTTAGTCGGTATAAATAGGTAAAAGCGGTATAATCAGCTCCGAGAAGCCCACGAACCGACCGAAGAACAGGCGCAATGGCGATCACGGGGAATAGTCAGCAGGAGATCCTGAACCAGCTTATGGACCACAAATCGGGACTGACCTTGGACGAGCTGGTGGTCTCGGTCGGGCTGAGCCGGACCGCGATCAATCAGCATCTGATGGTGCTCGAGCGGGAAGGGCATGTTCGGAAGGGCACGCAGCGTAAAACCGGCGGCCGTCCGTTGAACGTCTACATCCTGACCGAGGACGGCACCAACCTCTTCCCCAAGCAATATTCGTGGTTTTCCCGGCTGCTTATTCAGACCTTGCGCGAGCAGATCGGCGAAGAGCGCGTCGCGGAATATATGTATGATCTGGGCGTGAAGCTGTCGGCCGGCCTCATCCCGCGCCTCGTCGGCAAGAACCGGGCGGAGCGCATCGCCGAGATCGTCAACATCATGAACGAGACCGGCTTCATCGCCCGGACCCTGGCACCCGAGAATTCGGACAAGTTGCTGCGTGTAGAATGCAAGAACTGTGTCTATCATGATCTGTCGAAGGACTACCCCGAGGTGTGCCGCTTCGATATCGGATTTCATTTCAGGCCTGATGGGCGCCGAAGTCGAGCACCAGGCGTGCGTGCAGCGCGGTGACGATGTCTGCCGCTTCCGGTTCATCCCGCCGGCTTGAGTCACTCATGGAGCAACCATGACGATCGATTTCACGCTGACGAGCGCGCAACAGAGGCTGCAGCAGAACGCGCGGGAATTTGCGGTCGAGATCCTCCAGCCGCTGGTCAGAACGGCCGATGAGGAGCCGGACACGCAGAAGGCGTTCCAGATCCTCAAGGGCGCCTATATCGAATGCCACAAGCTCGGCTTCGCGATGGGGTTCCTGCCGAAGCGCTATGGCGGGGGCGGCATCAGCAATGTCGATCTTCAGATCGTGGCCGAGGAGATCACGGCAGTCGATCCGGGCTTCGCCACCGTGCTTCTGGTCAATGGCCTGGCGCTCATGCCGATCGCCTGGTTCGGCTCGGAAGAGCAGAAGCGGAAATGGCTGGGCGAGGCGACCAGCGATCCGCGCGGCGAGTATATCGCGGGCTGGACCGTGAGCGAGAGCGGCGGGAACGCCGGGCGGGACCGCCAATTTCGATCACCCGGGTCCCCTTCCGACCGGCATCGGGCTCACAGCCACGCTCGACAAGGGGCGGGGCGAATATGTCCTCAACGGCGCCAAATACTGGCCGTGCAACGCCGGCGGCTGGGACCTCAACGGGGCCAACGTCAATGTCTGCATCGTGCGGACAGAGCCGGAGCAAGGCGGCAAGACCGGCCTCAGCGCCATCATCGTCCCGCGCGGCACGCCCGGCGTGAGTTATGGCCAGCCCATTTCCAAGCTCGGCCATCGGCTTTGCCAGAACAACGCGATCCAGTTCAAGGATTGCCGCGTGCCGGTGGAAAATGCCTTCGCGATCGGCGATGGCGACCTCGTGATCAGCAAGGCGTTCACCTGGTCCGGGCCGGTCGCCGCGATTGCCGCGGTGGGTGTGGCACGCTCGGCCTATGAATATGTCCTCAAATGGGCGAAGACCTACACGGCCGGCGGCAACCTGCCGATCATCCACCACCAGGCGGTCGGCTATCTCTTGGCCGAGGTCGCGATGAAGATCGAAGCATGCCGCGCCTTTTCCTGGAAGGCGGCGCATTACCTCGACCAATATGATTCCGAAGGCCATGCGGTCGGCGCCATGGCCAAGGTCTTCTGCGGCGAGACGCTGTTCCAGGCCGTGTTCCGCGTGATGCAGGCGATGGGCGTCAACGCGCTCGACAAGACGCATCCGGTCGAGAAATTCCTGCGGGAAGCGGCTGTCTTTCCGCTCTATGACGCCGGCAATATCGGCATGCAGATGCGCAAGATCTGGGGCGTCATGCTGGATGACGAGTTCGATCCGAGAGCGATCGCCGATACCAGGCCGATGAAGTTCAAGAAATCGATGGAGGGGGTCGGCACCCTCATCGTGCCCGACGCGTAAGGGAATGCCGCTTCACGGCGACCCGGCCGGGTCGCCGTGAAGCAACCAGCAGTTCGATCAGTCGCCACCGTCCGGCGCGTCATAAGTTTGCAGGATGGCGGGGACCATCATCTGGCCGTTCGGCATGACATGGTCCTTGACCATGTAGGTCGTGTGATTGGCCGTGAACACGATGACGTTGGCGTCGAGCGGCTTTGATTCGGGATCGTTGAGCAGAGCCTGGGCGGTCTGTTCGTCGATCGGAATCACCGTCGACTTGCCATTCGATTCATGGATGACGATCGACGCCTGGTCCAGCAAATTGGCTTTCGGCCGACCATTGTCGGCGAAAGCGGATGTCGCGGCGAGGCCCATCAGGGCAGCCAACGTCGCAAAGGCCATTTGGTTACGAAATCGTAGCATGACTACCTCCGGTTGATTGTCCAATATTGGGCCTGGCACAGGCCGGGCGGCTCGCACTCGAGTATCGCTCATGTCTGGCTCCTGAGATCGGCCTGTACTTTGGCAAATGTGCGCATGCGAAAAGCGGGCGTATTGCACCAAGGTGTCGCCGATACTTTAGGGTCGGCGGAATCCTTCAGAGGAAACCGCGGACGAGGGCGGCGACCTCGCCCGCCGCGGTGTCGAGCGCGAAATGCCCGGCATCCAGCACATGGATCTCGGCCTTGCGGACATCCCGCCGGTAGGCTTCGGGCTCGGAGATGTCGAACGAGGGGTCGTACTTGCCCCAGAGGACGAGCAGCCTCGGCTGCGTCGTCTGCATCCAGTCCTGCCAAGCCGGATATGAGGCGACGTTGTTGCGATAGTCGTAAAACAGCTCGGTCTGGATATCGGCCTGCGAGGGTTGGCAGAGAAAGGCGAACTCGTCCGTCCAGAGATCGGGATCGTACCGCTCGATATTCGGATCGCTGCCAAGGTGGCGCCTGCGGGTCGCGTCTAGCGACAGGAGGTTCTTGCGCAGTGCCGCCTCATGCGCCGGACGATCGGCCCAGAAGGCCCGCCGCGGTGCCCACAGATCGCCGAGGCCGGTGTCATGGGCGACGGCATTCTGCACGATGAGCGAGCCCACGCGCTCGGGATGGGCGATCGCCATGCGAAATCCCACCGGTCCGCCGTAATCCTGCATGAAGAGGTCGTAGCGCTGGAGGCCCAGCACCTCGGTGAAGCGGTTCATCACCTCGGCCAGATGATCGAAGGTGTAGGCGAATTCGGTCGGTACCGGCCACGCGCTGTGGCCGAAACCGGGATAGTCGGGTGCGATCAGCCGATAGCGGTCCGAGAGCCTGGTCAGCAGCGGTTCATACATGCGCGACGACGACGGCAGCCCATGCAGGAGCAGAAGGACGGGCCCGCCGGGGGAGCCCGCCTCTCGATAGAAGATGGGCAGGCCGTCGACACCGACGGTGCGGTATGTGGCGGGATGTTTCATGGAAGCAATCCCTTTCGAAACTGCGTCTAAGCCCGGAGCGACCGGAAAGCCGTGCGCAGCTCGATGCTGAAGAGCTCCGGCTGTTCCCAGGCCGCGAAATGCCCGCCGACAGGCAGCTTGTTGTAGTGGATCAGCTTGGGATAGGCGCGCTCCGCCCAGCTCTTCGGTGCCGCATAGATCTCGTCGGGAAAGACGCTCACGGCCACCGGGATCTGGACATTCTTCACATCAAAGAAGGGCAGCTTGTTCTCCCAATAGAGCCGTGCCGACGAGACGGCCGTGTTCGTCAGCCAATAGAGCGTGATGTTGTCGAGTATATCGTCGCGCGTGAGGCCGGCGGTCTGCCCGGCGAAGACCCGGGCGATCAGCGCCTCGCTGGCGGCATCATGGTCGAGGATCCACCCCGCCAATCCCACGGGAGAATCCGCGATCGCGTAGAGCGTCTGCGGGCGGTTCGACATCTCGAGCGCGTAGCCCAGCCCGTGCTTGAAGAAGAAATCCAGCTGGTCCCAGGCATGCTGTTCGTCCGGCGAGAGGCCGGCCGGCGCCGGCTCGCCGAGCCGGAGCGCCTTCGAGACATCCGCTGGAACAGTCGCCGGCATGTTGACATGGATGCCGATCAGCTCGGGGGGTGCCAAGAGCGCCATCTGCTCCGAAACGGCATCGCCCCAATCGCCGCCTTGCGCGACGAACCGCGTGTAGTTGAGGCGCTTCATCAGCACGATCCAGGCGCGCGCGATCCGGACGGGATCCCAGCCGATCTCCGTCGGATGGCCGGAGAAGCCGTAGCCCGGCATCGACGGGATCACGACATCAAACGCGTCCGAGGCAGCCCCGCCATGCGCCGTCGGGTTGGCCAGCCGATCGACGATCTTCAGCTGCTCGATGATCGAGCCGGGCCAGCCATGGGTGATGATGATGGGCAGCGCATTCTCATGCTTCGAGCGGACATGGATGAAATGAATCTCCACGCCGTCGATCTTGGTCGTGAATTGCGGGAGCGCGTTCAGCTTCGCCTCGCATTTGCGCCAGTCATGCTCGGTCGCCCAGTAGCTCGCGAGCGCCTTCATGGTCGCCAGCTGCACGCCTTGCGATGCGTCGGCGACAAGCTCTCTTTCAGGCCAGCGGGTTGCCTGGACGCGCCGCTTGAGGTCGGTCAGGGCCTCGTCGGGGAAGTGGACGTGGAACGGGCGGATATCGGCCTGTGCGGCCGCAGCAACGAGCGTGCCGGGGATCATGGTGGCCGCGCCGAGGACCCCGGCGGCAACAAGCACGTCGCGCCGCGTGGGGGACGACTGGGATTCCGACATGAGTTTCTCCTTGGATGCCGCTCTCACGGCTGGGGAAGCGCCTTGCGCTAGCAAATCAGTGAGGCCCGGCGATGCGACGATTGGACGATGGTGTCGGCGGCACCTGAGTGCGGGGCGCCGGGGCCGCAGCGCGGATACCAAGGTATCGGCGATACCTTGGTCCGATGGATAAGTCCCCGATGGATCGACATCTCGGTGGTGCCGGGAAGGGCCGGCTCATTCCGTCATCGGAGGCCTCGCATGCATGACGAACCCGCCAGCCAGATCCGCCTCGAGCGCCGCTCCGCCGGCTATTGGCGCGTCACCTTCGACATGCCGCCGCTCAACATCTTCGGGCCGGAGCACATGCCCGCCCTCAATGCAGTGGTGGCCGCCCTTGAATCCGATCGCGAGGTCAGGGTCGTCGTCTTCGACAGCGCCGTCGAAGGCTTCTTCATCACCCACTACAATTTCTTCGCCAAGCCGGAGGACACGCTCGACCTGCCGCCGGGCCTGACCGGCCTGCAGCAGCTGCCGGACGCGCTCGTCCGCATCAGCCGGGCGCCCGTGGTCTCGATCGCCAAGATCCGCGGCCGTGCGACCGGTGTCGGCAGCGAGCTGGCGCTGGCCAGCGACATGCGCTTCGCCAGCCGCGAAAAGGCGATCCTGTCGCAATGGGAGGTCGGTGCCGGGCTGGTGCCGGGCGGCGGACCGATGGCGCGTCTGCCGCGCCTGATCGGCCGCGGGCGGGCGCTCGAAGTGCTGCTCGGCGCCGACGATATAAGCGGCGACATCGCCGAGCTCTACGGCTATGTCAACCGCGCCTTGCCGGATGCCGAGCTCGATGATTTCGTCGATGCGATGGCGCAGCGGGTCGCCTCATTCGACAAGCATGCGATCGCCGAGACGAAGCGCCTCGCCAACATCGCCAGCCTGCCGCCCGATGCCGAGATCGCACCGGAATGGGATGCGTTCATGACGTCGCTGGCCCGCCCCAGCACGCAGGCGCGGATCAAGCAGCTGATGGAGCTGGGATTCCACAAGCCGGGCGATGTCGAGACGCGCTTGGGATACCATGTCGGCCGGCTCGGACGCTGAGCTCGTGGCTGAGGCCTACCGGCTCCAGGACCATCTCTACGACGTCGTCATCGTCGGGGCCGGCGGCGCCGGGCTGCGCGCGGCCCTCGGCATGGCGGCGTCGGGCTTGAAGACGGCCTGCGTCACCAAGGTGTTCCCGACCCGCAGCCACACGGTGGCGGCGCAAGGCGGCATGGCCGCCTCACTCGGCAACATGGGCGACGGCGACAATTGGCGCTACCACATGTACGACACCGTCAAGGGCTCGGACTGGCTCGGCGACCAGGACGCCATCGAATATATGTGCCGCGAGGCAGTGCCCGCCGTCCTCGAGCTCGAACATTACGGCGTTCCCTTCTCGCGCACCGAGGACGGGCGGATCTATCAGCGACCGTTCGGCGGCCAGACCATCGAGTACGGCAAGAAGATGGCGCAGCGCACCTGCGCCGCGGCCGACCGCACCGGCCACGCCATCCTGCACACGCTCTATCAGCAGTGCCTGAAGCACCGCACCGAGTTCTTCGTCGAATACTTAGCACTCGATCTGCTCTTCGACGGCGAGGGCGCCTGCCGCGGCCTCCTGGCCTGGAATCTCGAGGACGGCACGCTGCATCGCTTCCGCGCCCATCGCACGGTGCTGGCGACCGGCGGCTATGGCCGCGTCTATTTCTCCTGCACGGCGGCACATACCTGCACCGGCGACGGCAATGCCATGGTGCTGCGCGCCGGATTGCCGCTCGAGGATATGGAATTCACCCAATTCCATCCGACCGGGATCTACGGCTCCGGCTGCCTCATCACCGAAGGCTCGCGGGGCGAGGGCGGCTATCTCACCAATGCCGATGGCGAGCGGTTCATGGAGCGCTACGCACCCAACGCCAAGGATCTCGCCGGCCGCGACGTGGTCTGCCGCGCCATGACGATCGAGATCAATGAAGGGCGCGGCTGCGGCCCGCAGAAGGACCATATCCATCTGCATCTCGAGCATCTCGATCCGGCGATGCTGCATGAGCGCCTGCCTGGAATCAGCGAGACGGCCAGGATCTTCGCCGGCGTCGACGTGACCCGCGAGCCCATCCCGGTCCTGCCGACGGTCCATTACAACATGGGCGGCGTGCCGACCAATCGCCATTCGGAGGTCGTGACCACCCGCGACGGCGATCCGGAATCGGTCGTGCCCGGCCTCATGGCGATCGGCGAAGCGGCCTGCGTCTCCGTGCACGGCGCTAACCGGTTGGGGTCCAACTCCTTGCTGGACATCGTCGTGTTCGGCCGTGCTGCCGCCCATCGTGCGGTCGAGAGCGTTCGGCCCGGCGAGGGCCATCCCTCTCTCCCCAAGGATGCCACCGACCGGGCGCTCGCCCGGTTCGACCGGATCCGCTGGGCGAGCGGCGGCACGGGCGCCGGCGCCATCCGATTGGCCATGCAGCAGGTCATGCAGCGCCATTGCGCCGTCTTCCGCGACGGGCCGTTGCTGGCGGAAGGTTCGGCCCGGCTCGGCGCGGTGGTCGAGGCGTGGCACGCCGATCTCGGCATCACAGATCGCTCGATGATCTTCAACACCGACCTGGCCGAAGCGCTGGAGCTCGACAACATGCTGGCCCAGGCGGTCGTCAGCCTGAGCTCGGCGATCGCCCGCACTGAAAGCCGGGGCGCCCATGCGCGGGAAGACTTCCCGAAGCGCGATGATCAGAACTGGCTGAAGCACACCTATTGCTGGCTCGACGATGCCGGCACGGTGCGGCTCGATTATCGCCCCGTCCATCTGCAGCCGCTCTCGAACGAGGTCGCTTCGATCCCGCCGAAAGAGCGCGTCTACTGACGTGCGGCCGATGCAAAGGTCGCGCGTCTACTGACCGAGGGCCGATACCTGGGTCTCGCCGATACCATCGTCCAACTGTCCGGCGCCCCGCGCGACGCGACACGCCGACCGCCGACCCCATGATCCATCTCAAAGGAGAACGGCGATGAAGATTCTGATGGTGCCAACGTCGCATGACACGCTCGGCAATACCGGACGCAAAACCGGCTTCTGGCTCGAAGAGGGGGCCGCACCCTATTATGTGTTCCGCGATGCCGGCGTCACGCTCACGCTCGCCTCGCCCAAGGGCGGCCAGCCGCCGGTCGATCCCAAGAGCGACTTGCCGGAGAACCAGACGCCGGCCATGACGCGCTTCAAGCAGGATCCGGCGGCACAGAAAGTATTCGCCAACACCGTGAAGCTGAAGGATGTGCGCTCGGAGGATTTCGACGCGGTCTTCTATCCGGGCGGTCACGGGCCGATGTGGGATCTGGTCGACAATCCGGATTCGATCGCGCTGATCGAATCCTTCTACAACGCCGGCAAGCCGGTCGCCGCCGTCTGCCATGCGCCGGCCGTGCTGCATCGCGTTACGTACAAGGGGGCGCCGATCGTCAAGGACAAGCGCGTCACCGGCTTCGCCAATAGCGAGGAGGAAGCGGTTCAGCTCACCCATGTCGTGCCCTTCCTGGTCGAGGACGAGCTGAAGCGGCTGGGCGGCTTCTACGAGAAGGCGCCGGACTGGCAGAGCTTCGCGATCACCGACGGGCGTCTCATCACCGGCCAGAATCCCGCTTCCTCGACGACCAGCGCCGCTTGATTGCCCTGCCCTGCTGTATTGAGCAAGTCTTGGCGCGTCGGTCCTCGGAGGAGAGACCGGCGCGCGGAATCTCGTCGCGAGCGCGCCGATACAGTTCGCCCATAGCCTCCGAACGCCGTTTCATGCTCACGACCTAATGTTTCGTCGTGAACATGCCGTCCTCATGGTCCCGCAACTGTCCGCGCAGCATGTATTCCTGGATCGCGGCCTGTATCCACCGGGTCGCGTAAGGAGCGAAGCGCGCGCCGCAATCGGGATCGAAGCGGCAGATTGCGCGCATCATCCCGACATGACCCTCGGCGATCAGATCTTCCGCGGGGAAGCCGTGGTCGCCATAGGCCTCGGCCAGCTTGACGACAAGATGGCGATGGCTGCTCGCCAGCTGCCGGGCCATCGAAATGTCGTGACGGTCGCGCCAGCCGCGAAAGAGCGCCTGCTCCGCAGCCGCGGTCTGCGAGGAGAGCTGTCCGCTGGGTCCCATGTCTGAAACTCCTTTGCTATGAGCGGCACGCAGGTTCTGCACCGCCGGCTCCTTGCGGTCAGAGGCGCATGTCAATGGGAAGGTTCAGGTCGATTGGATAGGACTACAGCTACAATGCGAGGGAGCCGGGATCTATTGCACCTTGGTGTCGCCGATACGTCGGTATCAGAGGGTGCGGCGCATACGCTTGCACTGCGATGCAGCATAAGGCTATACGTCAACCGTGGGACATGGTTAATCACGTCGTAGGGGGCGCTAGCCATGCCGCTGGACACGCCAATCGTGTTCGTCGTCGATGACGACGTATCAGTACGTGAATCACTGGAATCGCTGATCCGTTACGCCGGCTGGAAGGTCGAAACCTTCGCCTCGGCAGAGGAATTTCTGCTGCGCCCACGCTCCTTGGGACCGAGTTGTCTCGTCCTCGATGTTGCACTGCCGCAGCTCAACGGTCTCGATCTTCAGAAGCGTGTCGCGTCCGAGCGGGCCGACATGCCGATCATCTTCATCACCGGGTATGCCGGCGTCCCGATGACGGTTCGGGCCATGAAGGCCGGCGCCGTCGAGTTCCTGACCAAGCCGGTCGATGATGTGGTGATGCTGGCGGCCATTCGCGGCGCCATCGAATTGAGCGAAAGGGCGCTGGGCAAGGACGCGGAAATCCGCGGGCTTCAAGCCCGCTATGAAACCTTGAGCCGCCGCGAGCGGGAAGTCATGGCGCTCATCACCAGCGGCCTGATGAACAAGCAGGTGGGCGGCGAGCTGAGCATCAGCGAGATCACGGTAAAGGCGCATCGCGGCCGGGTGATGCGAAAGATGAACGCGGGTTCCTTCGCCGAGCTGGTGACGATGGAGGCGAGGCTCCGGGAAATACGGTAGCGGCCGAGCCGTCTTGCCGGCCCGGCCGACTGACGCCCTCCGTCACCGATACTCCGGCTCTTCCCACCAGGGAAAATAATCGGGCATGCCGGTCGAGACCTGATCGGGGAATCGGGCCGGCCGTTTCTCGAGGAAAGAGGCGACGCCCTCGGCCACGTCGGCGGATCGCCCGCGCGAGAAGATGCCGCGGCTGTCGATCCGGTGCGCGTCCATCGGATCGGTCCAGCCGAGGCCGCGCCACATCATCTGGCGGGTCAGCGCCACCGAGACGGGGGCAGTGTTGTCGGCGATCTCGCGGGCGAGTACCCTGGCGGCCGGCAGCAGCTCGGCATCCTCATGGATGGACCGCACCAGCCGGCCCGCGAGCGCTTCCTCAGCCTGGAAGACCCGGCCGGTGGCGCACCACTCCATGGCCTGCGAGATCCCGACGATCCGGGGCAGGAACCAGGACGAGGCCGCCTCCGGCACGATGCCGCGCCGTGCGAACACGAAGCCCATCCGGGCACTGGTGCTCGCGAGCCGGATATCCATCGGCAAGGTCATGGTGATGCCGATGCCGACGGCCGGGCCGTTGATCGCGGCGATCAAGGGCTTCAGGCAGCGGAAGATCCGCAAGGTCACCCGTCCGCCGCCATCGCGGGCAGTGTCGGCCGCAGGGTCGAGGCCCGCCTCCCGGCGGCTTGCGGTGAAGGCGTTGGCGCCGGCCGAGAGATCGGCTCCGGCACAGAAGGCACGTCCCGCACCGGTCACGATGGCGACGCGAACCGCATCATCGGCATCGATCCGGTCGAAGGCCTCGATCAACTCCTTCATCATCTCGACGGTGAAGGCGTTGAGCTTGTCGGGACGATGGAGCGTCAGGGTCGCGATGCCGTCTTCGACCTCATAGCGAATGGTGTTGTAGCTCATGGTGCTGCCTTCCCCATTTCGATGACCAACCATTCCTAAAAACGTTACGTCCGCCAAGCTTCCGGCCCTGTTATGATTCGCCTCGCCGGGCTCCCATATGACTGACCATGCCCGGGCTCTCTGGGCACAAGCGTGAAATTCACACGACCTCCGCGCCGGTAACGGCTTCAGGAATGGGAGATTTCACATGAGCAGCCTTCAACAGAACAGCGTCGATTTGAAGCTCGAAGTCGTCGTCATCCCGGTTTCGGATGTCGATCGCGCCAAGCAATTCTATGGCCGCCTGGGCTGGCGGCTCGATGCCGACATCAGCGGCGATAATTTTCGCGTCATCCAGCTCACGCCGCCGGGTTCGCCCTGCTCGATCCATTTCGGTACCGGCCTCACGCTGGGCATGTATCTCATCGTGTCGGATATCGAGGCGGCGCATGCCGAGCTGCTCAGCCGCGGCGCCGATATCAGCGACGTCCATCACTTCAACGAGCACGGCGCCCGCGTCACCGGTCCCGAGCCATCGCGGCGCAGCTACGCCTCGAAGGCCACGTTCAAGGATCCCGATGGCAACGTCTTCCAGCTGCAGGAGGTGACAACGCGGCTGCCCGGGCGCATCGACGGCAACGAAACGGTGTTCGCCTCGCCGGCCGACCTCGCGGCCGCACTCAAGCGCGCCGAGACGGCGCATGGCGAGCATGAGAAGCGGATGGGCGGCCAACGCGACGAGAATTGGCCGGCCTGGTACGCCGATTACCTGGTCCGCGAATACACGGGCAAAGACCTGCCCACATGATTCGGCAGGCGTAGGGGTCGCTGTCGCCATCGTGGTGGCCCTAGTCTCATGGCCATCGCGATGGCTTCTCCACCATCGGGAGCAGGAGGACATCCCATGATACGGGACTTCGACGCGATCATCATCGGGGCGGGGCAGGCGGGTCCGTCGCTGGCCGGCCGGCTGACCGGTGCGGGGATGAGTGTCGCGTTCGTCGAGCGCAAGCTCTTCGGCGGCACTTGCGTGAATACGGGCTGCATGCCGACCAAGACGCTGGTCGCCAGCGCCTATGCCGCCCATCTGGCGCGGCGCGCGGCCGATTTCGGTGTGATCCTCGACGCACCGCCGCGGATCGATATGGCGCGGGTCAAGGCGCGCGCGGACGCGGTCTCCTATAATTCGCGCACCGGCGTCGAGCGATGGCTGCGCGGCATGAAAGGCTGCACGGTGCTGCAGGAAACCGCTCATTTCGAGGCGCCGGACATCGTGGCCGTGGGGGAGGACCGCCTCAAGGCGCCCCGCATCTTCATCAATGTCGGCGGCCGCGCGGTGGTACCCGATCTGCCCGGCATCGATCAGGTGCCCTATCTCACCAACAGCTCGGTGCTGGCGCTCGACCGGGTTCCCGAGCATCTCGTGGTGATCGGCGGCAGCTATATCGGGCTCGAATTCGCCCAGATGTATCGCCGCTTCGGCGCCCGGGTGACGGTGGTGGAGCAAGGGCCCTATCTCTGCAAGCGCGAGGATGAGGAGGTCTCGACCGCGATCCGCGAGATTCTCGAGGATGAGGACATCGCGGTGCGCACCAATGCCCGCTGCATCCGCTTCGCGCCGCATGCGGCGGGCGTCGCCGTCGGGGTCGATTGCACGGCGGGCGAGCCCGAGATTATCGGCAGCGATGTCCTGCTGGCGGTGGGCCGCCACCCCAATACCGCGGATCTCGGGCTCGACAGGGCCGGTGTCGAGACCGATCCGCACGGCTATATCCGCGTCGACGACAAGCTTGCCACGAATGTCCCGGGGATCTGGGCGCTCGGCGACTGCAACGGCCGCGGCGCCTTCACCCACACGGCCTACAATGACTTCGAGATCGTGGCGGCCAATCTGCTCGATGGCGAGGATCGCCGCTTGAGCCAGCGGATCTTGGGATACGCGCTCTATATCGATCCGCCGCTCGGCCGCGCCGGCATGACCGAGACCGAGGCGCGCGCCACCGGCCGGAAGCTGCTGGTCGGTCGCCGGCCGATGACGCGGGTCGGCCGTGCCGTCGAGAAGGACGAGACGAAAGGGTTCATGAAAATCGTCGTGGATGCGGAGACGAAGCAGATCCTCGGCGCCGCCATCCTCGGCACCGGCGGCGACGAAGCGATCCACGGCATCCTCGATGTGATGAATGCCCATCTCCCCTATACCGTCCTGCAGCATTCAGTACCGATCCATCCGACGGTGTCGGAGCTCATTCCGACGATGCTCGGCGAAATGGTGCCGGCGTCCTAGCGCAGGGTGATTTCAGATCGAACCAAGACGGTCCTTCTCCCACAAGGGGAGAAGGGTAAGACGATGATCGCTTTCCCGAGCTTCGCCCATCAGCTTGCCGCGGTGAGCTTGTCCTGCGTCTTGGTCAGGAAATCCTCGGAATCATGGCGCTCATGCAGCTGGCTCGAGGGCTCGCCGAAGACGCGGTTGACCTTGCGCCCGCGCTGCACGGCCGGCCGCTCGATGAGCTGGTCGGCCCAGCGCTGGACATGCTGGTAATCCTGGACGCTCAGGAACTCGCCCGCGCCATAGAGCCAGCCCTTCGCCAGGCCGCCATACCAGGGCAGGATCGCCATGTCGGCGATCGTGTAAGTGTCGCCCGCGATATATTCATTGCTTGCAAGCTGCCGGTCCAGCACGTCGAGCTGGCGCTTGACCTCCATGGCGAACCGGTCGATCGGATACTCCATCTTGCTCGGCGCATAGGCATAGAAATGGCCGAAGCCACCGCCGAGATAGGGGGCGCTGCCCATCTGCCAGAACAGCCACGAGAAGCATTCCGCCCGGGCGGCCGCCTCGGTCGGCAGGAAGGCGCCGAACTTCTCGGCCAGATAGACCAGGATCGAGCCCGATTCGAAGATTCGGATCGGCTTCGGGCCGCTGCGATCCAGGAGCGCCGGGATCTTGGAGTTGGGATTGATCGCCACGAAGCCGCTGCCGAACTGGTCGCCCTCGCCGATCTTGATCAGCCACGCATCGTACTCGGCACCTTCATGGCCGAGCGCCAGCAGCTCCTCCAGCATGATCGTGACCTTGACGCCGTTGGGCGTCGCCAGCGAATAGAGCTGCAGCGGATGCCGCCCGACCGGCAACTCCTTCTCATGCGTAGGGCCCGCGATCGGGCGATTGATGCTGGCGAAATGGCCGCCGCTCGGCTTGTTCCAGGTCCAGACCTTGGGCGGCGTGTACTCGGTGGGCTCACTCATCTCCAACCTCCAGAAGGGATTGCCGGCCCGGCTCACGCCGCCGGCGAATAGTTCGACGGGAAGAGCGCGCGCCGGGTCTCCTCGTCATTGACTCGCTTGAAATCGTGACCCTTGCCCACTGCGCGGGCCCGCGCCGCGGCCGGCCGGGCATCGACCGTCTCGAGCAGACGCCTGAGGTGAGGATAAGGCGCGAACGGGTCCTCGACCCCCTTCATTACACGCGAGGCGCGATCGAGCCAGCCCCAGGCCGACATGTCGGCGATCGTGTAGCTGTCGCCGACGATGAATGGGCGCCCGGCCAGATGATCGTTCAGCACCTGATAATGCCGTTCGGCCTCGCGCCGGTAGCGGTTCGCGGCATAGTCCTGCCCGTCCGGGGCTGCGTATTGGAAATGCACGGCCTGCCCTGAGAACGGCCCGAGGCCGGACGCGATGAAGAGCAGCCAGGACAGCAGTTCCGGACGATCAGCTGGTGCGCCCAAGAACTTGCCGGTCTTTTCGGCAAGGTAGAGCAGGATGGCGGTCGAATCGAACACCCGCACCTCGGCGCCGCCCGGCCCGTCCGTGTCGACGATGGCGGGCACCTTGCCGTTCGGATTGATCGCGCGGAAGGGGGATAGATGCTGGTCGCCCTTGCTGGTATCGACCGGGATCGTCTCATAGGCGAGGCCGGCCTCTTCGAGGAGCAGCGCCACTTTCGCGGGATTCGGCGTCGGATGGAAATAGAAGCGGATCATGGCGTCTCCCTGAGGCCAGGCGTCTTAGGTCGAATCCTAGAATGGCGTGTCCCGCCGGAAAACAGGTGAGCTAGAACGGCAGGGCGGCCATCGCCGATCAGATCCAGGCCGGCACCGGCACGCCGAATTGCCGGGCCAAACCCGCCACCTGTTCCCGCCGCCAGAACAGCACGACCCAGCCCGTGATCCAGACCGAGCAGGCCTCCTTGAACAGGATCCCGCCATCGCCATAGGGGTCGGTGCCGAGCGGTGTGGCGAGATGGAAGAACATGGCGCCCGACATCAGCATGATGGCACCGATGGCGCCCAGCCCCTGCACGCGCGGGGTCAGGACGAAGAGCGACGCCATGATCTCGCAGCTGGCCACGCCGATCCGCATGAATTTCTCATGGCCATGGAAACCCAGCCAATCGGTCAGCGTGGTGAAGAGGTCGGTGCTGCCTGCCGCCCCGAACAGCTTGTATTGCTCGTACCAGAGGAAGATGAAGGCGATATAGAGGGCGCCGGCCCAGCGCATGCCGGTCCATATGCCGTCGGCGCTGCGGCCGGCCAGGATGCCGAGGGTCACGGCCACGAGCGCCGGCAGCACGATCGAGACGAGGCCGAGATCGGCGAAGGCGGGATTGCCGGTCGCGATGGCGGCGCCGATCAAGAAGGCCCCGATCGGGTCGAAGCGGGAAGATGTGGCCATGTCTCATAACCCTCAGGTCGAGGCGACAGGAGTGTCGCCGGAAGCTTGCGGCTTAAGCTTCGGTCCTGAGATCCAAAGGTTACGGAATCAGCTCAGTCTTCTTCGGGGATTTTCACGCAAGTCATGCCGTGGCTGGTGTGGATCAGCTCGATCTCTTCGAGATTGTCGAGCGTGAAGGACAGCATCCGCCGGACATGAACCGGTCCGATGCTGCCGAGCGCCCGGTTGAGATATGTGGAGAGCAGCGCCGACAGCACGGCATTCTCGCCGCATTGCCGTTCGAGATCTTCGGCCAGCATGTCGAAAGCCTCGCCCGCAGTCTGGTATTTCGGCGGCGGCGGATTGCGCCTGTCGTGAATCATCGGCATCTGACGGCACCATCCCACTTTACGCGCACGCTTCTGGTTCCTGCTCGGCGATCCATACTGTCCCTTGCTCCGCTCCCCTGTCGCGAAAGTTCAGGGACCTTGCTGTTTCGCACGTGACAGGCGAACTGTGCGATGGTGTTTTTATTAACGCGTGCTTTGCGCCGCGGAATCCTCTACTGTCCGCGACATATGTATGACAAAGTTTTTGATGATCGAAATGCAGACCATCGAAACCGAGTCCCGCCCACGCATCCGGGCGATCTCTGACGAGCAGACCGACAGCGGTTGGCGCTTCGGCCCCTATGAGCTACGCGTGCTCGGGCAGCTGACGCGCGGCGGCCGCATCGTGCCGCTGACCGGCATCGAGCAGCATCTCCTGACGCTGCTGCTCGAGCATGAGGGCGAAGTCGTCCCGCGCGAAGCCTTCATGCAATCGGCTTGGCCCGGCCGCGCCGTCGACGACGCCAACCTCACCACCAATTTTTACCGGCTGCGTCGCCGCTTGGGCGATGCTGTGATCCGGACGGTCCATGGCGTGGGCTATCAGCTCGGCTGCACGGCGGAGCCGCTCGGCACCGTCGAGGAAGCACAGGCGATCTATCTCACCCGTCTCTTCCTGCGCGCCGGCGATTGGCGCCAGCGGATGCGCGATGTCGATTGGGACGCGCAATATCTGCCGCGCATCGACGAGGTCCGGTCGGCGCTCGACTGGTCCTTGACCAAGCCGGAGCGTCGGCATCTCGCGGTCGATCTTGCCGGCGCCACGGCGCGGCTGTGGGAGCGGCTGTCGCTGCTGCCCGAAGGACGCCGATATCTCGACCGGGCAGAGCAGCTGATTGACGAGGATGTGCGGCCGGCCGCTGCCGCGCGCGTGCTCTATCAGCATGGGTTGCTCTGGCGGTGGGCCGACCGGCGCCGTTCGCTCGCCCATTGCCTCAAGGCCGTCGCGATTTATCGCAAGCTCAATGACAAGTCCAGCCTGGGCGATGTGCTGGGCATCACCGGCGACATCTATCTTTATCTGGGCCAGCATAACGAGGCGCGCTCGGCACTTCAGGAGGCCGAGAAGCTCTTGTCGGTGAGCGACCAGTCCAAGGCGCTCTGGAACGTGCTGAACGGGCTCGGCTCGCTCGCGGCCCTCAGCCGGATGCCGCGCGAGGCGATGCATTATTTCGGTCTCGCCCGCGATCTCGCCCGCCTGCTGAGCGACAGCCTGCGCGAATACATCATCGTGCTCAATATGGGCGAGGTCGAATTCGCCGAGGGCGCCATCGACCGCGCCATCGAGCGGGCGCGGGAGGCGGCGCGGGGCCTCCAATCGGCCCCATCGACCTACCGCATCCGGCCGATCGTCAATCTCGCCACTTATGAGGCGCTGCAGGGCAATCTGCGCGCGGCTCGGCGGCATGCGGAGGATCTTCTGCCGCAGCTCGCCGAGGAAGGCGGTTATTGGCTGCGCCTCTCCCTTTTGGTCTGGGCCTTGCTGGCAGCCGAAGGCGGTCGTCACGCCGATGCCGGCCGGATCATGGGCTTCATCGAGCGGCAATTCCAGCAGTCCGGTGAAGCGCGGCAGCGACCGGAGCAGCTTCTGACTGAGCGCGTCTTGCAAAAGCTTGGTGAAGGCCTCACGCCCGACAGCATTGATGTCTGGCGCGCAGAAGGGGCGGAGTGGGTCGAAGAACAGGCCGTGAAATATGTCACGGACCACCTTGTCAAATTTCAAAAGACACAAATCGATTAGATAGCGACATTGAGCGTATAGGTGTACTACTCGAGACGTTCCACTAACGGAACCACTCGAGGAGACACGTTATGCCCGCTATACTTCCTCCCTACTATGTCGACGCTCCGGCTATAGTACGTCCGGCCCAGCCCGTCGCCGAAGCTCTCGCCCTGTCCGGGTTCGAGGGTGGGATACTGCTTGTATCCACGAGTGGCGGCCCCAACGCGGCGATGACGCCGGCCTCCACCAGTGGCGGCCCCAACGCCACGATGCGGACAACGTCGACCAGCGGCGGCCCCAACGCCGCGATGACGACGGCCTCCACCAGTGGCGGCCCGAATAGTGCGGTAGTCCGGCTCGGGCCGACCGGCCGCGCGGCACAGACCTCGCCGCTCGGTCATTAACGGCGGGGGCGATCAGGGGCGAGCTCGGTAGGCAGTCGGGAATGGCGGCCGCCGGGGGTTCGGCGCGGCCGCGCTAGCGTATGGTCGCATTGGCTGGAAGCCAGCCAATCCGGCTCTTGAAGCAAAATCGCCCCGGATCGATCCGATCCGGGGCGACTTGCCGTCCAATATCGCTCGCCGGAGATCAGGCGAGGTCGAAGCGGTCGAGCTCCATCACCTTGGTCCAGGCCGCGACGAAGTCCTTGACGAACTTCTCCTGCGAGTCCGCAGCGCCATAGACCTCCGCGAAGGCGCGCAATTCCGCGTGCGAGCCGAAGATCAGATCGACACGCGTGCCGGTCCATTTCAGCTGCTTGGTCGTGCGGTCCCGGCCTTCGAACAGGTTCTCGAGATCCTTGGCCTGCCACTCCGTGCGCATGTCGAGCAGGTTGACGAAGAAGTCGTTCGTCAGCTTGCCCGGATGCTGGGTGAACACCCCATGCTTGGAGCCGCCGGCATTGGCACCAAGAACGCGCAGGCCGCCGACCAGCACCGTCATCTCCGGCCCGCTCAGCTGCAGCAGCTGAGCACGGTCGATCAGAGCTTCCTCGGGCGCCATGAACTGCTGGCCGCTCTTGCGGTAGTTGCGGAAGCCGTCCGAGCTCGGTTCCATCGCGTCGAAGGAGGCCGCATCGGTCTGCTCCGCCGAGGCATCCATGCGACCGGGCGTGAACGGGACATGCAGATGGGTCCCGGCGTCCTTGGCCGCCTTCTCGACGGCGGCACTGCCGCCCAGCACGATCAGGTCGGCCAGCGACACCTTCTTGCCGCCGGACGCCGAGCCGTTGAATTCGGCCTGGATGCCTTCGAGCGTCTTCAGCACCGTGGCCAGCTCGTCCGGGTTGTTGACTTCCCAATCCTTCTGCGGGGCCAGGCGGATGCGGGCCCCGTTGGCGCCGCCTCGCTTGTCCGAACCGCGGAAAGTGGAGGCCGAGGCCCAGGCGGTCGCGACGAGCTGGGATACCGGCACGCCTGAACCCAGGATCTTGGCCTTCAAACCCGCGATGTCCTGCTCGTCGATGAGCGGATGGTTCACCGCCGGGATGCGATCCTGCCAGACCAGCTGCTCATGGGGCACGAGCGGGCCCAGGTAACGCTGGATCGGACCCATGTCGCGGTGGGTGAGCTTGAACCAGGCGCGGGCGAAGGCGTCGGCGAACTGGTCCGGGTGCTCATGGAAGCGCCGCGAGATCTTCTCGTAAGCCGGGTCGAACCGGAGCGCCAGATCCGTGGTCAGCATCGTGGGCACGTGCTTCTTGGACGTATCGTAGGCATCCGGGATGTCGGCCGGGGCGTTCTTGGCGACCCACTGCTTGGCGCCGGCCGGGCTCCGGCTCAGCTCCCATTCGAACTTGAAGAGGTTTTCGAAGAAGGCGTTGCTCCACTTCGTCGGCGTCTGGGTCCAGGTGACTTCCGGGCCGCCGGTGATCGCGTCGGCGCCGATGCCGGTGCCGTGCTTGCTGCGCCAGCCCAGGCCCTGATCCTCGATTACCGCCCCTTCCGGCTCGGCGCCGACGAAGGATGGATCGCCAGCACCATGGGTCTTGCCGAAGCTGTGGCCGCCGGCGATCAGAGCCACGGTCTCCTCGTCATTCATCGCCATGCGGGCGAAGGTCTCGCGGATGTCGCGCGCCGAAGCGACGGGGTCGGGATTGCCGTTCGGGCCTTCGGGATTGACATAGATGAGGCCCATCTGCACCGCACCCAAGGTGTTGTGCAGCTGGCGTTCGCCGCTGTAGCGCTCATCGCCCAGCCAGCTTCCTTCCGGACCCCAATAGAGCTCCTCGGGCTCCCACTGGTCGGCCCGGCCGCCGGCGAAGCCGAAGGTCTTGAAGCCCATCGATTCCAAGGCGACGTTGCCGACCAGCACATAAAGGTCGGCCCAGGAGATCTTGCGGCCATATTTCTGCTTGATCGGCCACAACAGCCGGCGCGCCTTGTCCAGATTGGCGTTGTCCGGCCAGCTGTTCAGCGGGGCAAAGCGCTGCTGTCCGCCGCCGGCGCCGCCACGGCCGTCGCTGATGCGATAGGTACCGGCAGCGTGCCAGGCCAGGCGAATGAACAGGCCGCCATAATGACCGAAATCGGCCGGCCACCAATCTTGCGAATCGGTCATCAAGGCGTGCAGATCCTTGATCACCGCATCGAGGTCGAGGCTCTTGAATTCCGTCGCATAGTCGAACGCCTCGCCCATTGGATTGGAGCGGGCGGAATGCTGGTTGAGCATCTGAAGGCTCAGCTGATTCGGCCACCAGTCACGATTTGCGCGACCACGGGCGCCACCCGAAAACGGGCATTTGCTTTCATCTGGCATGTTCCCTCCGATCTAAGTTCCGACTTCCCAGTTTAGAATGATTTTAATATCAGGTTCTTGGAAACTGATCCAGCCTCCTTGCCAGCGACGCTTTGCAGCATCGGTTCGTGCAGCGGATGACACGGGCGGTGGGGCCCAGCGTGTCCGCTTCGGCCCACGACCGAAAAAGCTCGAGGCGGGCATGATAGGTCCGCTCGCCGAGGCATGGCAACCGCGTGCCGCCGGCGGATTCGGGCAGCCTTGGCCGGCGCGCCGCCTATTACCGTTGTAACCCGCTTTTCCCGATCTGCAATCCGGCGGTCATCTCGGCTGCCTAGCGTCCCCGCTGTCGCCGCACGAGCGCCCACGGATCGGAATTGTCGATTTTTAGCAATATGATACCGCGAATCCTCATCAGGCACCTGGCCGGTTCCCAGGCGCATCGCATCGAACAGCTCGCGCTTGACGGCGTCGACGAGCTGCTGATCGGGCGCGGCCCCGCCGCCCATGTCGCATTCGACGAGCGGCTCGACGATACGGTCAGCCGCCGCCATGCGCGGATCCGGATCGAGCGCGGCCAGCAGCTGCGCTTCAAGCTCGCCGATCTCGGCAGCACCAACGGCATCCGGGTCAATGGCAAGGATATCGCGGGCGAACGCGAGCTCGGCCCGGCCGACATCGTCGAGCTCAGCCCCGGCGGCCCAGCCTTCAGCATCGCGCTCGAGCCCGGCGATGCCCCCATGGCGCCGGCGGCGACACCGCAAGCCGTAAATCGCGATATGACGGTGCCGTTCTGGCGCGTCAGGCGGCCGGTCCTGCTCGCGATATTCTTCGCTGCCGTCGGATTCGGAGCGCTCGCCCTCATCGGCCGCGCGCCGCCCGTCATCGCGACGGAACATCCACCCGCTCTTCAAGCGACCGTCATCGTCCCGGCGCCAGCTCCCTCGGCCTCACTCTTTGCGCCGCCCGTTGCCCCACCGCTCGAAGCCTCGATCGTCTATCTCGAGGCGCGCTGGCGGCTGTTCGACATCGCTACCGGCAAGCCGATTTTCCAGAAGGTGCTGACCCGGCGCGGCCAGCGGCTGCCTTGCTTCGTGGCGCTGGCCGACGGCAGGATCGTGCCCTGGCTCACGACCGAGGATGAGGAGCACACGAATATCGCCATCGGCGGCACCAGCGGCGGCAGCGGCTTCATCGCCGACGCGGCCGGCGGCATCGTCGCCGGCAAGGCGCTCGCGGCCGGCTGGCAGAAGCGCTTTCCCGTTACGGCCGAGGGCCAGCGCTGGGGCGCGCTCTTCAAGGTGCAGGACTCGCCCTCGCACGATGCGCCCAGCACGATCATCGATCTGACCGCCGCCGGCCAGCCGGCATCCTGGGTTCCAGCCGCCGGCGGCACGCTCTTCCGCGCCCGTACGCCGGTTCCGCTCGGACCGTCAGGCGCCAATTTCGAGGGCCGCAACGAGCGCCTGACCGTGCGCCTGCCGAACGGCCGCGACCGCATCGCCGCCCGGCTCATCCGTGTCTTCACCGATGCCGATCTTGCCGAAATCCGGATCGATGCCGATCGTCCGCTGCCGGCCGTCGATCTCGCGCAGGGTGCCGCGATCGAGCAGGGCGAAAAAGTGACGGCGCTCGGTTATCCGGCTACGGACGGCGTTGCCGACACACCCGGCCTCGTCTCGTCCGATAGCAGGATCTCGGGCCTCCTGCCCGCCTCGCTCGTAGCACTCGATCCGGCAGCGCCCGACCATCCTGGCGATGCCGTCATCGCCGGACCGGACGGTCGAATGCTGGGCTTCGCCCCCGCGCCGATGGCGGATGGCGGCACGTCGCGTCTCGCTTATCCGGCGTCGCTCCTCAGCGCGCTTTTGGAACGGCCCTAGGTTCAAGGAGGCGAATGCCCATGTGCCCCGCTTCGACATGGCCGCACCTCGATGGTCGGTTCCCGGCGCTGCAGCCGGATGACCGGATCCGGCTGGTCGGCGCCATGCAGACCCATCCCGGCCTGGTCCGGATCGTCAACGAGGATGTCGTCGTCTACGTCCTGCCGCGCCCGGGCGATCGCTTCGCGCCGCAGGGGGCATTGGCGCTCGTCGCCGACGGCATGGGCGGCCACGCCGCGGGCGAGGTCGCGAGCCAACTCGCCGCCGAGATCATCCGCCGGCGCTATTACGAGCTCTCGGGCGACGTGCCGGACATCCTGGCGGCGGGTTTCGAGGCCGCCAACCAGGCGATCTATGAGATGGGCGCCGCGGATTCGAGCCGGACCGGCATGGGCACCACCTGCACCGTGCTCGCCGTGCGCGACGGCATGATCTATCTCGGCCATGTCGGCGACAGCCGCGCCTATCTCTTGCGCGACGGCCGCATCCGGCAGATCAGCCAGGATCATTCGGTCGTGGCCGAGCTGGTCCGCGCCGGCACCATCACGCCGGACGAGGCGCGGCACAGCCCCTATCGGCACATGGTGCTGAAGGCGCTCGGCACGAAGCCCACGATCGAGCCGATGATCTGGAGCGAGGGGCTGCCGCTGCGTCTCGGCGACACGATCATTCTCTGCTCCGACGGGTTGAGCGACCTCCTGGCGGATCGTGCCATCGCCGAGATCGCCGGCCGCCAGCCGCCGCTCGAGGCGTGCCGGGCGCTGATCGCCGAGGCGCTTGCCAGGGGCGGCGGCGACAATGTCTCGCTCGGCATCTTCGCGGCCGTTGCCAGTGGCGGCGATGCTCGCAAAGACCAGGTGACGCGGACGGTCCGCGCCGTGCCGTTGACCAGGTCACCCAAATGATCGGCTCGACGCTGGGATCCTATGTCGTCGAGGGGCTGCTCGGCTCCGGCGGCAGCGGGCATGTCTATGCCGCCCGCGACTCGAAGCTCGGCCAGCGTGTCGCGATCAAGCTGCTCCGGCCCGAGCTCAGCGACGATCCGGCGCTGTGCGAGCGCTTCCGCCTCGAGGCCGAGAATCTGGCGCTGCTCGATCATCCGAACATCACAGAGCTCTACGCGCTTCATGGCGAGTCCATCGGCGACCGGCAGAACCTGTTCATGGTGATGGAGCTGATCGAGGGGCTGACGCTCGACCAGGTAGTCGGGCCCGGGCGCGGCCTCGGCACCCGCGCCAGCCTCGCCATCATGGCCCAGGCGCTCGACGGCCTCGCCTATGCCCATGCGCGCGGCATGATCCATCGCGACATCAAGCCGTCGAACCTGATGCTCAGCGACAGCGGGCTCTTGAAGATCATGGATTTCGGCATCTCGCGCGTCGAAGGCTCGCAGCGCCTGACCCGCCAGGGCATGATCGTCGGCACGCTCGCCTATATCGCGCCGGAGCAGATCAAGGGGGCGGCCGGCGATGGCCGCACCGATCTCTACAGCCTCGCCTGCGTGCTTTACGAGCTGCTCTCGGGCATCCAGCCCTTCCGTGGCGACAATGAATATGAGCTGATCCGCGCTCAGATCGAACTCGATCCCGAGCCGCTTTCGGCCCTCGTTCCGGATCTGGCGCCGCCGATCGCCGCCGCCATCATGCAGGCGCTGGCCAAGGAGCCGGAGGATCGGTTCGCCTCGCTCGAGGATTTCGCCGACCGGCTCGGCACCGCGGCACTGAAGCAGGACGCGGCCGCGATCGTGCGCGACGAGGTGCTGCCGACGGTCCGGCAGAATGCCGACGCTCAATCCGACGAAACGGCACTGCGCAGCCGGCGCGTGCTGCGGCCTTCCGTCACGGCCGGTGCCACTTCCCTCGCCGCCGCGCCGCGCGGCTCTGCCGGAACGCCGCTCCGCCGCCAACGCCGATCGCGCCCGGCACTCGCCGGAATGGGTGCGGCACTGGCGCTCGCCGCCTGCGCCGGCGGCTTCTATCTGGCACACGAGGCCCAGCAGGCCGCGGCCGGTTCCCCAGCACCAGCCGCGACCGAGCAGGCCCTGGCAGCACCCCCCGCACCGGCGCCCCAGCCCGCCGCCGATCCGGTGCCGCCACTGGTGATCGCGGGCGAGGTCTCGGCCTACGCGGCCGAGGGCTGGCCGATGATCGATGGGCGCGTCCTGCGGCTGAGCGGCGTCGATACGCTGGTGCCCGAGGCGGTCAAGGCCGTCGCCGACTGGGTCGGCGCCCATGGCAACTATCTTGAATGCAATCCGGTCGGCCCGGATCGATATCGCTGTCTCACCCGCCAGAATCTCGATCTCACCCAGGCGATCCTGCTGAACGGCGGTGCTCGGACAAGTGCGGATGCCGATCCCGCCTATCGCGCGGCCGAGGCCCAGGCGCGGGCCGGCAAACGCGGTCTTTGGCGCTGAATTCATCGAGGCAAGAGATTATGAACCGATCCATTTTCCTGGTGCTCGCCGGCGGGCTTGCAGGCTTGCTGGCGGGCTGCACCCCGGCCGCGCGGCCCCCTCAATCAGCCGCTGGGCAGCCTTCTCCGGTTTCGGAAAGCCAGGTGCAGGCGGCCCTCCATAATGGCGGCACCGTGCTCGATTGCGGCGCATCCTGTGCGGACCGATGGGGCCGCAGCCAGGCCGAGCTGACCCGCCGCTACCAGGCCGGCGACTGGGTCGGCCTCGCCACCCTCGTGCTCGAGACCGGTTACCGCCAGGATCTGGCTTATTTCTATCTCGGCCGCGCGGCCGAAGGGGTCGGCGCCGACAGTGCGGCGCTGGGCTATTACCGGACCGCCGTCTCGCTCACGACCGGCAGTGCCGCCGATGCGCGCTGTGCCGCCAGTGCGGCCGGCTGCGGCGCCGTCAGCCTGCCGAACGATGCGGTCCTCCATATCGGCCTGGCGCAACAGGCCCAGCCGCGCCGAATCGTGTCGGCACCGCATGCGGCACCGGCCCAATCCCAGCCGGCCCAACCGCAGCCGGCCAACTCCCCGCCGGTCCAGATCGTGCCGCCCCAGCCGCAATCCGCCGAGGCCGCTCCGGCGCCCTCCGCACCTGCGTCTTCCGGCGATGGCTGGATCGATCCGCCGCCGGCCGGCCAATAGCCGATACCCCTTTGCTACGGGTGTAACGAACCGGCCGCGATCTGACACGGTCGCGTAGTGCGGGTCCGCCATCCTCGCGGGGATCAAAGGTACCGAGGATCCATGGGCCGTTTCAGCATCAAGGATGAAAGCATCCGGCAGGAGGCACGCTGATGAGCGGAGATCTGCAGCCGCTGCTGCTCCTGACCTCGCCGCTCGGCGACGACACGCTGCCGATCGAGGAGGGCACGCTGCATGCGGTCGGCCTCGAGGCGCGCGAAGAGATCAGCCGCCCCTTCGAAATGATGTTGACCACCGTCTCCTCGGTCCGCGCGATCGATCCGGAGGAGCTGCTTTATCAGCCGGTCACGCTGACGATCCGCAAGAAGCCGCATTCCGACCGCTTCTTCAACGGCATCGTCCGGCGCATGGAGGCGATCGGCCTGGCCCAACGCGACCGCTGGAAATACCGGCTCGAGATCGTGCCGCGCCTGTGGTTCCTCAGCCAGACCGGCGATTGCCGCATCTTCCAGCAGAAGAGCGCGGTCGAAATCGTGAAGCAGCTCCTGTCGGAGCATCAGATCACCGCGGTCGAGTTCCGCATCTTCGGCGACCAGCCGGTGCGCGAATATACGACCCAGTATAATGAGAGCGACCTCACCTTCATCCATCGGCTGCTCCAGGAATCGGGCTACTTCTATTATTTCGAGCACTCGAAATCCGATCATGTGCTGGTGGTCACCGACCGGAATCAGTCGTTCAAACCGACCGACCATCCGGTCCATTGGGTGATCCACGAAGGCGACAATGTCGATGTGTTCGACCGCTGGAGCGAGTCGCTCGCGACCGCCTTCGGCAAGGTCGAGCTGCAGGATTACGACCCGACCAAGCCCAGCACCCCGGTCGACGGCCAACAGACGAGCACGCTGCCGACCGCCGGCGCCGCCCAGCGCGCGATGTTCGGCTGGCCCGCCATGACGCTCGAGAACCAGATCGCCAATGACCGCGCGCGCTTCCGCATCGAAGCGTCGGAGGCGGCGGCCAGCCTCTATCACGGCCATGGCTATGATTCGGAATTCTGCCCCGGATATCGCTTCACGCTCGCCAAGGACCCGTTCACCGAGGCGGAAAATATCGATTACGCGCTGCACAGCGTGCGCCATTCGGCGATCGACGAGACCTGGCTCGCCGGATCCGGCGAGCCGCACTACCACTGCCATTTCACCTGCATTCTTCAATCCGTGCCGTGGCGCGAGCCGCTCGACATCCCGCGGCCGGCGATGGCCGGGATCTTTTCCGCCATCGTGCTCGGCAATGACGGCGAGGAGATCCACGCGGATCCTCTGGCGCGGATCAAATGCCGGCTGCTGTTCGATTACCGCAAGGACACGGTCGCCTCGATGGCGATCTGGGTACGGGTGATGCAGCCCTGGTCCGGCAACAGCTGGGGCTGGCAGCATCTGCCACGCGTCGGCACCGAGGTCGCGGTCTCCTTCATGAATGGCGATCCGGACGCGCCGGTCGTGGTCGGCTGCTTCTATAACGAGGAGCAGCAGCCGGTCTTCCCGATCCCGGCGCAGCAGACCCGCCAAGGCTTCCGCAGCCGCTCGACGCTCAAGGGCTCGAGCCAGGAATTCAACGAGCTCTCCTTCGACGACAAGAAGGGCAGCGAGCTCGTCTATCTCCATGCCCAGAAGGATCACACGGTCGAGGTCGAGCATGATCAGTCGCTGACGGTCGAGCACGACCGCACCGTCAAGGTCGGCAACGACGAAACCGTCACGGTCGGCAACGACTACACGCTGACCGCGACCGACAAGATCACGCTCCAGGTCGGGCTCAGCTCGATCACGATCGACAAGACAAGCATCACGCTCCAGGTCGGCATCGGCCAGCTCAGCAACTCCATCAAGATCGACGCGCTCGGCATCACGCTCAACGCGTTCGGACTCGTCGACATCCAGGCCCAGGGGGTCGTGACGATCGAGGGCAAGGCCGTCGTCTCGATACCGCCGCCCGATCTGCCGCCGTAAGCCATGACGACCACCGATTCCGACAAGAGCAAGCTCCGGCGGCTCGAGCCCGGCACGCTGCGGCAGCGGCTGGATCTGCTGCCACCGCATGACGGGCTCATCGAGCTTTGGCAGGATCCGGCCGGGCTGCTTGCGGCACTGGTCGCACGCGAGCTGCTCCCGAGCGCGGCCCGATATCTCGCCTTCGCGCTGCCCGAGCGCGAGGCGGTCTGGTGGGCCTGTCGCTGCGCCGCCCATACCGCGTCACAGCCATCCGCCGCGGAGCGCAAAGCGATCGCCGCCGCGGAGGCCTGGGTGCGCAGGCCCGACGAGGCGAGCCAACGCGACGCGGCATGGGCTGCGGCCGAGGCGGGATATGGGGTGGCGGGCGCCTGGCCGGCACTAGCCGCCTATTGGAGCCGGCCCGTGCTGCCGCTCGACACCCGCGGCGGCCGCGGCGTCGAGACCGCGATCGAGCGCGCATCGGTCCGGGAGCGGCCGGAACGCCAATCCGGTCGCCTGTTCCGCTTCATCCTCAGCGGCCGCGACATCGCGGCGGGCGGTGCCGGACGGTTGCCGCCGGAGGTGGGATCGTGACCGGCGCTCTCAGCCTCAGCGTGTTGCGCTGCCCCGATGGGGTGCCGCCCGAGACGCGCAAGATCGAGAGCGGCGATTTCACGGTCGGCCGCGGCACCGAGAATGACTGGGTCCTGGCCGATCCGGAACGGGTGCTGTCCAAGCGCCATTGCGTGCTCAGCTTCCGCAGCGGCGCCTGGCAGCTGATCGACACCAGCACCAACGGCACCTTCCTCAATCACGAGACGGAGCGGGTCGGGCCGGATGCGCCGCGCGTGCTGCGTGACGGCGACCGCCTCATCATCGGTGCCTACGAGATCGAGGTGGCGCTCAACGGCCACGCCGCCCATCCCTTCGCCACACCCGCTGCGGTGCCGGATACGCGGTTCAAGGAGGATCGCATCACCAGCGATCCCTTTCCGACGCCGGAGCGGAGTCCGCTCTCGATCGCGATCGAGCCGGTCGGGCTGCCGGCCGACTTCGATCCGCTCGGTCTCTCGGCCGAGAGCTTCAGTCGCGCGCTGCCGGTCGCCGACCATCTGCCGGCCTTCCAGGAAAGCTATCAGCTGCCGCGCAGCTCGCTCGAGCTTTTGCCGGACGATTGGGATGCGCCTTCAGTGGTCCCGCCGCCAGCGGCTGCGCCAGCCGCACCAATTCCCGCAGCCCCTCCGGCACCCGAGCCGCCGCGCACGCCTGCGGCGGGCGGCGACGGGCTGAAGGATGCGCTTGCCCTCATCTTGGCCGGGGCCAAGCTCAAGGGAGCTCCCGAGGGTGAGGCGGCGGACGCGCTCGACACGATCGGCCAGGCATTCCGCGCCATGGTCGCGGGCCTGCGCCGCCTGATGATCGCGCGCGCCACGGTCAAGGGCGAGTTCCGGATCGGCCAGACCATGATCAAGGCCATTCGCAACAACCCGCTGAAATTCTCGGCCAATGACGATGACGCGCTGGCGGCCTTGCTCGGCATCGGCCGGCGCAGCGACATGAGTGCGGCCGAATCCGTCGCCGATGCGCTGCGCGACATGAGACTGCACGAGCTCGCCGTCTCGGCCGCCATGCAGCAGGCCATGCGCGAAGTCCTGGCCGAACTCGAGCCGGCGCGGCTGATCGGCCGGCTGCCGCCTGAATCGCTCGACGGCTTGCCCGGGCGGCGCAAGGCCCGCGCCTGGGACGCGTTCGAGGCGCAGCACGCGCGCACCGTGCAGGCGCTGGCCGACGATTTCGACAGCGTGTTCGGCAAATCCTTCGCCCGCGCCTATGAGCGCGCGATGCAGGAGATCGCCGCCGCCGACCCCCCGACTTCCGGTGCCGAAGGAGAATGATGTGACCTGGACCAACCGGATCGCCTGGCAGGAAGGCATGTTCCTCCGCGCCCAGCATTTCCAGCAGCAGGATCGCTGGGTCGAGGCCCAGCTGCGCGGCAGCGTCGCCAACCTCAGTCCGCATCCGTGGGGTGTCGCCGAGCTGATGCTCGATCGCGACCTGCTCAATACCGGCCGCTTCGCCGTGGCATCGGCGGCCGGGCTGTTCGAGGACGGCACGCCCTTCGCGATCCCGGTCGAGGCCGATCCGCCGCCGCCGCTCGAAGTCCCGGAGACGGCACGCAACGTGCTGGTCTATCTCGCCGTCCCGGTGCGCCATCCCGGCAGTGCCGAGATGGGCGGGCAGGGCGGCGAGTATCGCTACCGCCCGCGTCCGTTCGAGGCCTACGACACCCATTCCGGCACGCCGCAGCCGACCGAGTTGCAGGTCGGACGGCTCCGGCTGCGCTACCTGCTCGAGACCGACGATCGCGAGGGCTATATCCATATCCCGGTCGCCCGCCTCATCGAGGTGACGGCGGATAAGCGCGTCATTCTCGACGAGCGCTGGATTCCGCCCGCACTCACCTGTGCGGCTGCGACGCCGCTTGCGGGCCTCACCGTCGAGCTCGCCGGCATGCTCAACCAGCGCGGCGAGGCGATCGCGGCCCGGCTGACCGCGACCGCGGCCAAGAGCAATACCGAGGTGGCGGATTTCCTGCTGCTGCAATCGGTCAATGGCTGGCAGACGCTGATCAGCCATTTCGCCGATGCCGGCAATGTCCATCCCGAGACGCTCTATCGCACGCTCGTCCAGATGGCCGGCGAGTTCGCGACATTCACCGATCCGCGCCGGCGGCCGAACAGCTATCCGTCTTATCGGCACGATGATCTTCAGCGCTGCTTCACGCCGGTGATGGCCGATATCCGCCGCTCGCTCTCGGCGGTGCTGGAGCAAACCGCGATCCGCATCCCGCTGCAGCAGCGCCGTCACGGCGTCCGCGTCGGCGCCATCAACGACCGCACGCTCTTGAGCGGCTCGAGCTTCGTGCTCGCGGTCCAGGCCGACATGCCGGCCGAGACGCTCCGGCGCAACTTCCCGGGCACGGTCAAGATCGGCGCGGTCGAGCATATCCGCGAGCTCGTCAATGTGGCGCTGCCGGGCATCGAGCTCCGCGCGCTGCCGGTCGCCCCGCGCCAGATGCCGTTCGTCGCCGGTGCCCAATATTTCGAGCTCGACCGCAACAGCCCGCATTGGCAGCAGATGCAATCCTCGGGCGGCTTCGCGATCCATGTCTCGGGCGATTATCCCAATCTTTCGCTCGATCTCTGGGCGATCCGCGGCTGAGGGCGCCATGAACGACAATCCCTTCGCCGAGGAGGATGACCGCGACCGCACGATCATGCGGCCGATCCGCGGCATCATGCCGGCGCCCCGTGCCGCATCGCCCGCACCTCCGCCCGAACTGCCGGAAATGCCTGCATCGGGCGGTGCCGAGAAGCTGCCGAGCCATGGCGGCTCGCCGATCCTGGCGGCTGCCGCACCGCTCCTCCAGCTGCTGGCCCGGCTGCGTACGCTCCTCACCCTGCCGGATCCAGCCATGCTCCGTGATCGCGCGATCCAGGAGCTGCGCGGCTTCGAGACCGAGCTGCGGCGCCGCAATGTGCCGATGGACCAGATCCGCACTTCCCACTATGCGCTTTCAGCCAGCCTCGACGATGTCGTGCAGAGCATGCCCTGGGGCGGCCGTGGCCCCTGGGCCGACGCCTCGCTGGTCTCGACATTCCATCAGGAGGTCAAAAGCGGCGAGCGCTTCTTCGAGCTTCTGAAGCAGCTTTCGCAGAATGCCGGCAAGTTCCTGCCCGTGATCGAGCTCATGTATGTCTGCCTGGCGCTCGGCATGCAGGGCCGCTACCGCCTGTCGCCGCGCGGGCCGGCCGAGCTCGATCGGGTGCGGGAAGAGACCTACCTCGTCATCATGCGCCAGCGCGCGCCGCTCGAACGCGGCCTGTCGCTGCATTGGCAAGGCGTGTCCGCCCCCTATCGCCCGGTGCGCGCGGTGCTGCCGGTTTGGGTCGCGGCCTTGTGCGGGCTCGGCCTGCTGGCGCTGCTTTATGTGCTCTTCGCCTTCGGCCTCAACGACGCATCCGACCGGCTGTTCGAGGCGGGCTTGGCGTTGCCGCCGGCCCAGATGCCGGCGATCACGCGCACGGCCCCGCCGCAACCCTTGCCGCTCGCCCCGCCGCCGGCACCGGGCGAACGCGACAAGCTCGCGAGCTTCCTGGCGCCGGAGGTGCAGCAGGGGCTCGTCGTCATCGCCGGCACCGATGCGGTGCCGATCATACGTCTCGTCAACAAGAGCATGTTCGCGTCGGGCAGTGCCGTGGTCGAGCGCCAGTATCTGCCGATCCTCGACCGGGTCGCGGCGGCGCTCAAGGACGAGCCCGGCCAGATCGCGGTGGTGGGCTACACCGACAATCAGCCGATCCACACGGTGCAATTCCCGTCCAACTTCCAGCTGTCCGAGGCCCGTGCCAAGGCGGCCGCCGCGATCCTCGAAAAATCGGTCGATGCTCAGCGGGTCACGACCGCCGGCCGCGCCGATGCCGATCCGATCGCCAGCAACACCACACCGGACGGACAGCAGCAGAACCGGCGCATCGAGATCGTGCTGCGCCGGTCAGGGACCAGCTGATGCAGAATGTTGAATATCTGATCGCCTTTTTCCTCAACCGATGGACGACGAGCTTCGTCGGTGTCGGCATCGCCGGCATGATCGTCTGGTATCTCGGGCCGCTGGTGCCGGGCTTCGAGAATCCGTTGATGCGCACACTCCTGATCCTGGCGCTGGTCGTGATCTGGGCCGGAATCAATGGCGTGCTCAGCTGGCGGCGGCGGGGGCGCGAGACCGCCCTTGTCGAGGGTGCCACCGAGGCGGGCCGTAATCTCAAGGCCGACACGGCGGAGGAGGTGCATCGCCTGCGCGAGCGGATGCGCGCCGCCCTTGCTCGCCTGCGCGCCAAGGGTACCCGCGGTTATCTCTACGAGCAGCCCTGGTTCGTGCTGATCGGCCCGCCGGGCTCGGGCAAGACCACGGCCCTCATCAATTCCGGCCTCAAATTCCCCTTGGCCGAGGATGATGCCGACACCGCGGTGGGCGGGGTCGGCGGCACGCGGCTGTGCGATTGGTGGTTCGCCGACGAGGCCGTGCTGATCGATACGGCCGGTCGTTACACCACTCAGGATTCCGATGCCGCGATCGATCGCGCCGGCTGGGAGGGTTTCCTCGACCTCCTCCGGCGTACCCGGCCGCGCCAGCCGATCAACGGCGTCATCACGGTCATCTCGCTGGTCGAGATCGCAGCCGCCAGCCCGGCCGAGCGCGCTGCCCATGCCCGCGCCGTGCGCCGGCGCGTGACCGAGATCTCCGACCGGCTCAAGCTGCGCATCCCGGTCTACGCCATCTTCAGCAAGGCCGACCAGATCGCGGGCTTCAACGATTATTTCGACGATCTCGACGCCGAGGGCCGCGCTCAGGTCTGGGGTGCCACATTCCCGCTGACCAAGGGCGTCGATGCCTTCGCCGAGGAGTTCCGGCTGCTGCTCGACCGGCTCGATGCCGGCCTCTTCGAACGGCTGCAGGCCGAGCGCGCGGCCGATCGGCGCGCTCTCATCGCGGGCTTCCCACTGCAGATGGCCAGCCTCGAGGCGCCGCTCAAGGATTTCCTGGCTCAGGCCTTCGGCGGCACCAAGCTCGATCCGGCACCGTTCCTGCGCGGAGTTCTATCTCAGCTCGGCGACGCAGGAAGGCACGCCGATCGACCGGCTGACCGGGGCGCTGGCACGCTCCTTCGGCATCGACCAGAAGCGGCTGGCAGCACTGCGCCCCGCCGCCGGCCGCGCCTATTTCCTGAAACGCCTCTTGACCGGCGTCGTGCTGGGCGAGGCGCTTCTGGTCTCGACTCATTCGGCCAAGGCGCGCCGCCGCCGTTGGCTGCGCATCGGCGGCTATGCCGGCGTCGCCGCCGCCACGCTCGTCGGTGCTCTCGTGATGATCGAGGCGCAACGGCAAAACCAGGTCGCGATCGAGCAGGCCGAGGCGGCCGTCGCCGCCTATAACGCCAAGCTCGGCGCGGTCAAGCTCGACCCGGTCGATGACGACGATCTCGCGCATGTCGTGCCGCTGCTCGATGCGGCCCGAGCATTGCCGCCGGCCCGACAGGGCTGGCTCGTCGATCTGCCCGGCCTGTCGCAGGCCTCGAAGCTCGCCGCCAGCGATCAGGCGATCTATCGCCATGTGCTCGAGCGGGTGCTCCTGCCGCGCCTCGTCTGGCGCATCGAGCAGCAGATGCGCGCGGGGATCGACAAGCCCGACTTCCTCTATGAGGCGACGCGCGTCTATCTCATGCTGGGCGGCGCCGGGCCGCTCGATGCCGGGCTGGTGCGCGACTGGACGCAGCTCGATTGGCAGCGCCGCTTCCCGGGCGCCCTCAATGCCGATCTCCGGCAGCATCTTTCCACCCATCTCGACGCCCTCCTGGCCGAGCCGCTGCCGGCAGTACCCTTGGATGGCGCACTCGTCGGCACGGCGCGCGCCAGCTTCAGCCGCGTCTCGCTGGCCGAGCGGGTCTATAGCCGCGCGCGCCCCGATGGCGTGGCATCGGGCGTGCCGGACTGGACTCCGGCCATGGCGCTCGGCCCGGCCGGCACGCCGCTTTTCACCCGCCCGTCCGGCAAGCAGCTGACCGAGGGCATTCCCGGCTTCTACACCGCTGCCGGCTTCCACGATGTCCTGCTACGCAATCTCGCGGCCACGACCCGCAAGGTCGCGGATGAAAGCTGGGTGCTGGGCGAGAAGGAACAGATTCCGGCCGATGGCCCCAAGATCGAGGCGCTCGAGCGCGATGTCGTGGCGCTCTATGCCGCCGATTTCGAGAAGCAATGGGACGGGCTCCTGGGCGACCTGGCGTTGGCCCCGCTTGGGTCCCGTGCCACCGCCCTGCAGACGCTCTACCTCCTCTCGGCACCGCAATCGCCCATGCGCGACCTGCTCGTCGCGATCGCCCATGAGCTGACGCTCGCCCGGACACCCGCGCCGGACGGCGCCCAGCCGTCGGCCGCGAACGCGCAGCAGAAATATCTGGCCGGCGTGCTGGGGGCGACCCCGGCCGAAGCGGCGGTTCCGGCCGCCCCGCCCGCCAGCGCCGAGCTCGAGCGGCATTACCAGCCGCTCAAGGATTTCGTCGGCGACGGGCAGGCCGCCCCCATCGCGAACGTGCTGCATGTCATCAACAATCTGCAGCAGGAGCTGGCCCAGCTCGCCCCCGGTGCCGCGAGCCCGCCGGCCGCGCTTCAGAGCGGCGGCGATCCGGTGCAGCTGCTCCAGGCGGAGGCGCAGCGCCAGCCGCAGCCCGTGGCGCGCTGGCTGCAGCAGATCGCGGCCGGCGGCACCACGCTCCTGAGCGGGGGCGCCCAAAACGCGGCCTCGGCCGCCTTCGCCGGCAGCGACGGTCCGCAAGCGCTCTGCCAGGCGGTCGTTACCGGCCATTACCCGTTCGATCCCGCGTCCAGCCAGGAGGCACCGCTCGACGATTTCGCGCGCCTCTTCGCACCGGGCGGCCTGCTGGACAGCTTCTTCCAGGCGCAGATCAAGCCCTTCGTCAACACCACGGCGGTGGTCTGGAAGCCACAGCCGCTGGGTGGCGCCGCCCCGCCGGTCTCGGCCGAGACGGTCGCCCAGTTCCAGCGCGCCGCCCAGATCCGCGACATGTTCTTCCCGACCGGTGGTGCTGTGCCGCAGATCCGCTTCTCGCTGCTGCCGGTCGCATCCGGCGATCCGGCCAAGCAGGCGACGCTGCAGCTCGGTGCCGCCTCGATCGTCACCGGTAAGGAAGGCGGCGAGACGGCCGCAACCTGGCCCGGCACCGGCGGGGCGGACACCGCCACCATCAGTTTCGACCCGGCCGGCAGTGCCGCACCGCTCCAGGCCCAGGGCAGCTGGGCGCTCTTCCGCTTGCTCGATCAGGGAAGGCTGACGCCGACCGGCAAGCCGCTCGAATTCAGCCTGAGCTTCCGATCAGGCACGCACGAGGCCGATTTCACGCTGCGCGCGGGCTCCTCGCGCAACCCGTTCGGCCAATCGCCGCTCAGGGATTTCCGCTGTCCGGCGCTCCGGTGAGCTGTGTCGCGACGAGCGCTTGGCTGGTCCACACGATCGAATGGCCGACACCGTCGATCCCGCCGCCCAAACTCTGGCTGATGGCGTAAGCGCCTTCGACCAGGAGCAGCAGGGCGTTCGCCAGCTCCCGCGGCCGCGGCGCTCGCATTGCTTCGGTGATCCGCAGGAAGCGTTCGAGCAAAGCTTGTTTGGTGGCCTGTGCGATGCGGCGGCCGGGGTGCGCGGCATCCGGAAATTCGGCACAGAAATTGATGAAGGGGCAGCCGCGATACCCGTCCTGCGTCGTGCGCTCGGCGATATAGGTCATGATTGCCCTCAGCTGCGCGCGCGGGTCGTCGCGATAGGGATCGAAACTTTCGTCCCAATGCTGGAGGAAGGCCCTGCCGCGCTCTTCGAGATATGCCGCGACCAGCTCATCCTTGGAGGCGAAATTCCGATAGAGGCTGATCTTCGCGACCCCGGCCGCCTTGACGGTCTCGTCGACGCCGACGGCGCGGATGCCTTTGCGATAGAAGAGACTAGCTGGAACGAACCGATCAGTTACATCAGGGGGGATGATGAAGCATTTCGTGGTCGAGGCGACCTATGCGGTGCCGATCGAACAGGTCCGTGAGGCCTATCCGCGCCATCGAGCCTGGCTGCAGATGGGGTACGATGCCGGCCTGTTCCTCTGTTCGGGGCCGAAGGACCCGCCGACGGGCGGCTATCTCGTGGCCCGCGCCGAATCGGCCGAGGCGCTCAAGACCCTGTTCGAGCACGAGCCGTTTCATCAGGAGCGGCTCGCGACCTTCACCTTCACCGAATTCCAGCCAGTGAAGCGCCAGGGCTGGACCGAGCACTGGTTCAGCGAGACGGCACCATAACAGGCCAATGTGAGTGGGGCGGGCATCCTGCCCGCCGGCGGGAGTGCGCGCGAAAGCGCGGCACTCCGTCTGCGAAGCAGGCCGCGCGCCAAACGCGCGGCAGGGGACGCCCGCCCCACTTTTTCGTCATAAGCTCAATCGGATCCAGCGCGGCGGACCGAACGGCCGTGCCGCGCCGGAACGGCATCACCCTGATCAGCCGGTCTTGGCCGTGGTCAAATCGTAGAGCAGGCGATCGGGCTGCGCGTCCGAGCCATCGGCGCCCATCTGCTTGGTCGAGACCAGGATCTTGGTGAAATTGAGCGAGACGGTCTCGGTCGGGCGGTCATTGCCCGAGGTCATCGAATAGCCGCTGATGATCGTGTTGGTCAGCGTGATCGTCAGATAGACGTCGAGCTTGTCCTTGTTGGTGCGGGTGAAGTCGATCTGGACCGTCTGACCCTCGCCGGTGAAGGCCTCGACCAGCAGCTTGCCGCTGGCCACGTCATTATCCTTGGTGACGACGACTTCGCTGACCGACGGTGCCGTCGATTCACGCTCCGCACCGGAGCCGACCGAGGTCGAGATGCCGCGGCCCATGCCCCAATTGAACGAGCTAAGCTCGATCCAGGTGGAGTGGCCGGTCTCGGTCACGTCGCCTGGAATATTGTTGTAGTTCATATAGATAGCCATGGATATGCCCTCACGTTTCTGAAGTTACTGAAGTTCGCACTGGAATGATCCGGCGCTGTCGACGCCGACGGCGACTTGGGCAATCGGCTTGCCCTCGGCCATGCGGGCCAGCACGAGCGCCGACAGATCGGGCAGCAAGGTTCGCGTCAGCAGGCTTTCGATGCTGCGGGCGCCGGCGCTGGCATCGGTCGATCGGGCTGCCAGCAGCTCGATGAGATCGGCATCGTAGGTCATGACGGCACCGAAGCTTTGCTTGACCCGGGCCGCAATGCGCTCCAGCTGCAGCCGGGCGATCGCCTTCAGCACCTCCGGCCGAAGCGGCAGATAAGGCACCATGGTCAGGCGGCCGAGGAAGGCGGGCTTGAAGATCTTGCACCAGCTCCGGCCTGCAGCGCCACGGCCAGGGTCGCCGGATCGGGCGCCGTCTCGGGATCGGCCGAAAGCTGCGCGATCAGATCCGTCCCGGCATTCGAGGTCATGATGATGACGGTGTTCTTGAAGTCGATGTCGCGGCCTTCGCCGTCCTTCATCGTCCCCTTGTCGAAGACCTGGAAGAACACGTCCTGCACGCCCGGATGCGCCTTCTCCATCTCGTCGAGCAGGATGACGGAGTAGGGGCGCCGCCGCACCGCCTCGGTCAGGATGCCGCCTTCGCCATATCCGACATAGCCGGGCGGGCTGCCCATCAGCAGGCTGACCTTATGCTCCTCCTTGAACTCGCTCATATTGATGATGGTGAGGTTCTGCTCGCCGCCATAGAGCAGCTCGGCCAGCGTCAGCGCCGTCTCGGTCTTGCCGACGCCGGAGGTGCCGACCATCAGGAACACGCCGATCGGCTTGCGCGGATCGGTCAGGCCCGCGCGCGATGTCCGGATCGCCTGGGCGACCGCCTCCAGCGCGTGCGCTCTGGCCGACCACGCGCCGTTCCAGGCGGTCGCGCAGATTGAGCACGGCAGCGATCTCGTCCGACTGCATGCGGCCGGCCGGAATGCCGGTCCAGCTTTCGACGATCTCGGCCACGGCCTGGCCATCGACCACCGGGAAGATCAGCGGCGTCTCGCCCTGAAGCATGCGCAATTCCGCCGCCAGCGCCGCGAACTCGGCCTGCAACCCTGTGGGCTCTGCCGCGGTCTCGACCCGCGTGCGCATCTCGCGCAGTTTCTGGGCCAGCCGTTTTTCCTCGGCCCAGCGCGTTTCCAGCGCTGCGAGCGAGGCCTGAAGCGTTCGGCACTCGGCTGCCAGATCGGTGCGGCGCGTGTCGTGATCGGCACCGGCCAGCGCCTCGCGCTCGAGCACGC
This sequence comes from uncultured Alphaproteobacteria bacterium, assembly GCA_963762435.1. Taxonomy (GTDB): domain Bacteria; phylum Pseudomonadota; class Alphaproteobacteria; order ATCC43930; family CGMCC-115725; genus JAXDMU01. Next base: position 215,244 of record CAVXLN010000030.1, read on the forward strand.
GGAGCTCGGTCGCGATAAGGTCGAGCCGCCGCCGCGCATCCTCGATCGCCGGCGGCGGAGCCGCCTGGCTCATCGCCACGCGCGCGCAGGCCGTGTCGATCAGGCTGACCGCCTTGTCCGGCAGCTGGCGGCTCGGGATATAGCGCGCCGACAGCTTGACGGCGGCGGCGGCCGCCTCGTCCAGAATGCGCACGCCGTGATGCTTTTCCAGTGTGGCGACCAGGCCGCGCACCATCGCGATCGCCATGTCCTCGGCCGGTTCCTCGACCTTGACGGTCTGGAAGCGGCGGGTCAGGGCGGCGTCCTTCTCGAAATATTTCTTGTACTCGGCCCAGGTCGTGGCCGCGATCACGCGCAGCTCGCCGCGCGCCAGCGGCGGCTTCAACAAATTGGCGGCATCGCCCTGGCCGGCGCTGCCGCCGGCGCCGATCAGCATATGCGCCTCGTCGATGAACAGGATCACCGGCTGCGGGCTCGACTGGCTTTCATCGATGACCGAGCGCAGCCGGTTCTCGAACTCGCCCTTGATGCCGGCACCCGCCTGCAGCAAGCCCAGATCGAGCGTCCTGAGCGCTACCTTGGCCAGCGGCTCGGGCACGTCGCCGGCCGCGATCCTGAGCGCCAGCCCTTCGACCACCGCGGTCTTGCCGACACCGGCCTCGCCGGTCAGCACCGGGTTGTTCTGGCGCCGTCGCGTCAGGATGTCGATGACCTGCCGGATCTCGCTGTCGCGCCCCAGGATGGGGTCGATCCGCCCGGCGCGGGCGCGCTCGGTCAGATCGACGGTATAGCGTTCGAGGGCGCCGCCGGCTCCGGGCCTGGGAGCCGGCGGCGCGTCACTTGCGGATGGCGGGTCGTGGGGGCGTTCCGCGCCGTCCGCAAGGATGGTGTTGAAGTCGCGACGAATGACATCGGGGACGATACGGCGCAGCAGCGGCACCGCCGCCGTCAGCCGCGCCGCCAGCGTCTCGTCGGCCAGCATGGCCCAGAGCAGATGGCCCGAGCGCACCTTCGCCCCGCCCTGCTCGATGGAGGCCAGGAGCCACGCATCCTTGGCCACGGCGACGAGCTCCGGCGACAGGCTCGGCGCCCTGCCATTGCCGGTCTTCATCCGGTCGAGCGCCGCACCGAGCTCCCGGCCGAGACGCTCGGGCGGCACGTCGAAATGCCGCGCGATCAGCGCCGCGTCGGATTGCGGTGCTTCCAGCAGCTGCAATAGCCAATGCTCGATTTCGACATTGTAATGCGTGCGCGACAGCGTGCTGCCAGCAGCGGCTTCGAGCGCGCGGCGGCACATGTCGTTCAACCGATTGACCAAGGATTTGAGATCGATGGCCGCCATGAGCATCTCCTCGTCGATTTGCGGCTGTTGTCCCAAAACCTAGGGTCGACATTCGGAATAGTCTAGTAATTCGTGGTTACGGCTGTAACTGATCTGCCTATTGTTGAAATAACGACGTAACATTGGGCAGTCAATTTCGCTCCAATCGAAATAGCGGCTTCGACATTACGTCGAGTCGGTGCAGGGTACTGGAATGTCGTCTGGGGCCGTTATGGTAGACGTGCAAGAAATATTGAAGTTGTTTGCGGAAAATTCCGCAAGCGGCGAAGATCTGCGGCGCGATGTCACGCCGCAATCGCTGTATTTCCGGCTGCGCGACGCCCGGTCCGAAGCACGCGCGGAAGAGCGCCTGGTCGACAATGATCCGAGTGCCGAGGCCGGCATCTCGCGCCACTGGAAAACCGTGCGCGATCTCGCCCTCGAGGCGCTCGGCACCAAGAGCAAGGATCTCGAGATCGCCGCTTGGCTGACCGAGAGCCTGGTGCGCACCGAGGGCCTTGCCGGCCTTGCCGCCGGGGCTTCGGTGCTGGCCGGCCTCGTCCGGCAATTCTGGGATGACGGGCTTTTCCCGCTGCCCGACGAGGACGGGATGGAAGGCCGCGTGGCGCCGATCGCCGGGCTCAACGGCCAAGGCAGCGACGGCACGCTGATGCAGCCCTTGCGCAAGCTGGCGCTGTTCCATCGCAACAACGGCAACCCGTTGAGCTTCTGGCAGTTCGATCAGGCCGAGGAGGTGGCATCCCTGGGCGATGCCGCGCGCAAGGCGCAGCGGCTGGCATCCGGCGTGCCCGCCCTAGCCGATCTCGAAGCCGAGGCGCAAGCAGCCGGGCGCGCGGAGCTTACAGCACTGGGCGCCGACACGGTCCGCGCGCTTGCCGCCTGGCAGGCACTCGAGGCGGCGCTCGCCGACAAAGCCGGGCGCGAGGCGCCGCCGACGCGCCGGATCCATGATCTGCTAGAGAAGCTCAGGCGCATCATCGAGCGCTATGTGCCGATCGAGCCGGTCGAGGCCCGTACCGCCGAGCCTGCGCCGATGATTGAAGCGCCCGAGCCGGCCGCCGCATCGGCGGAACCCGCCCTTCCGGCCACCCCCTCGCGCGAAGAGTTGCTCGACGAGATCTCGCGCATCTCAGCGCTCTTCCGCACCAACGAGCCGAACTCGCCCTTGAGCCACACGCTCGACGAGGCGGTGCGGCGCGCCCGGCTCAGCTGGCCCGAGCTGCTCAAGGAAGTGATGCCCGATCTGCCGGCGCGAACGGCGGTCCTCAGCAGCCTCGGCATCAAGCAACCCGCCGATTAGGAGAACCAACCATGAGTGCCAGTATTCACGAAAAGCTCGGCCGCGTGCGGCGGCCGCGCGTGCATATCACTTACGAGGTCGAGACCGAAGGCGCTCAGATCGTGCGCGAGCTGCCGTTCGTGGTCGGCGTGATGGGCGATTTCTCGGGCGATCCCAGCCAGCCGCTCCGGCCCTTCGCCGAGCGGAAATTCATCCAGATCGACCGCGATAATTTCGACGAGGTCATGGGCCGGCTGGCGCCGGGCTTGAACCTCAAGGTCGATAATAAGCTCGCCGAGGATGGCAACAGCACCATGGCGGTCGAGCTCAAATTCAACTCGATCGAGGATTTCGAGCCCGGCCGCGTGCTCGACCAGGTGCCGGCACTCCGCTCGCTGCTCGAGACGCGCAATCGTCTGCGCGACCTCATGAGCAAGGCCGACCGGTCGGAGGAGCTCGAGACGCTGCTCGAGCAGGTCCTCAAGAACAAGGACGATTTCAACAAGATCTCGGATCAGCTCGGCATCGAGAAGGAGCACTGAGCCATGTCGGAAACCTCTCTCACGCCCGAGTCCGCGGCGACCGCAGCCGCCGAGGCCGGCGGCCTGCTCGACCGGGTCGTCACCGCGACCAAGCAGACCGAGCCCGACCGCGCGCAGGAGCTGGTCACGCACGTTGGTCGAGCAGACCAATGCCGGCACGGTCAGCTTCGACCGCAACCTCACCCGCACGATCGAGCGGGCGATCACGCTGATCGACCAGAGGCTGTCAGACCAGCTGAACGAGATCATGCACAATGAGCGCTTCCTCAAGCTCGAAGGCAGCTGGCGCGGGCTGCATTATCTCGTCCGCAACAGCGAGACCGGCAGCAATCTCAAGATCCGAATCGTCAACGCGTCGAAGCGCGAGCTGCATCGCGATCTCACCCGCGCCGTCGAGTTCGACCAAAGCCTGCTTGTTCAAGAAGATCTACGAGAACGAGTTCGGCACGCCGGGCGGCGAGCCTTACGGCGCCCTCATCGGCGATTATGAATGGACGAACCAGCCGGACGATATCGAAGCGCTGCGCCTGATCTCCAATGTCGCCGCCGCCGCCTTCGCGCCGTTCATCTCGGCCGCCGGCGCCGGCATGTTCGGGTTCGAGCAACTGGACCGAGCTCGCCAAGCCCGCGCGACCTCGCCAAGATCTTCGACACAGTCGAATACCTGAAATGGCGCGGCTTCCGCGACAGCGAGGATAGCCGCTTCGTCTCGCTGGTCATGCCGCGCGTGCTGGCGCCGCCTGCCTTACGGCTCGGCATACCCAAGCCGATCGACGAGTTCGGCTATGAGGAAGCGCCGCTCGACGAGACGGGTGCGCCGCTGCCGATGCAGCATGAGCAATATTGCTGGATGAACGCCGCCTATCGTCATGGGCACGCAGATGACCGACGCGTTCGCCGAAATACGGCTTCTGCACCGCGATCCGCGGCGCGGAAGGCGGCGGCAAGGTCGAGAATCTGCCGCACGCATATCTTCATGTCGGACGATGGCGACATGGACGCCAAATGCCCGACCGAGATCGGCATCACCGACCGGCGCGAATTCGAGCTGTCGAATCTGGGCTTCCTGCCGCTCTGCCACTACAAGAACACCGACTATGCCGTGTTCTTCGGTGCCCAGACGGCGCAGAAGCCGAAGAAGTACGACCGGCCCGAGGCGACGGCCAACGCCGCGATCTCGGCCCGCCTGCCCTACATCATGGCGACCAGCCGCTTCGCCCATTACCTCAAGGTGATGGCGCGCGACAAGATCGGCAGCTTCATGGAAGCCGACGATTGCGAGCGCTGGCTCAATCGCTGGATCAAGAACTACGTCAACACCAACGAGAATGCCGGGGCCGAGAGCAAGGCGATGTTCCCGCTTGCGCGAGGCCCGGGTCGAGGTGCAGCGAAATCCCGGGCGCGCCCGGCGCCTACAATGCCATCGCCTATATGCGCCCCTGGCTGCAGATGGAAGAGCTGACGACCAGCCTGCGCATGGTCGCCCGCATTCCGGAACGGGTCTGAGCGGGAGCGGCCGGTCATGTCCGCCTTGCGCGGCGAGGTTCTGGCCGGCCGCTTCCTCGGCACCCAAGGCGAGGCGGCCCGGCGCCGCCTCGCGCATTTCCTGCATGAGGATCGCGGGGCTCTCGTCGAATGGTTCGGCCCATCCGTCCCGTGCGATCCGGACCGTCTGCGCGCGCTCATCGACCGCGACATCGCGGCGATCGACGCGCTGATCTCGGCCCAGCTCGACGCGCTGCTCCATCATCCGCGCTTCCAGCGGCTCGAAGGCTCCTGGCGCGGCCTCGCCTGGATGATCGAGGGCTTCGACCCGGGGGCCCGGCTCAAGACGCGCATCCTGTCGGCCTCCTGGCACGAGCTCAGCCGCGACTTCGCCCGCGCCATCGAGTTCGACCAGTCGGCGATCTTCCGCAAGATCTACGAGAACGAGTTCGGCAGCGCCGGCGGCGAGCCGTTCGGCCTGCTCGTCATGGATCACGAGCTGCGCCACGTGCCGGAGCGCCGCGGCCTCGGCGAGACGGCGCCGGTCGACGACCTCACCGTGCTGTCGGAGCTGGCATCGGTCGCCGCGGCCGCCTTCGTGCCGATCGTGCTGGCGGCCTCGCCCGCTCTCCTCGGCGTCGACCGGTTCGAAGAGCTGGCGCTGGCGAACGACATCGCCGCGGCGCTCGCCGACGATGATCACGCCCGCTGGCGCGCTCTCGCGCTGCGTGAGGATACGCAATTCCTGTGCGTGACGCTGCCGCGCATGCTGGCCCGGCCGCGCTGGAGCGTCGACCGGGTGCGCCGCCACGGCCTCCTTTACGACGAATATGCGCCGGAATCGGGCCACCGCACCTGGTCCGTCGCCTGCTACGCCTTCGCCGCGGCGGTCGGGCGGGCGCAGGCGCTCTTCGGCTGGCCCGCCGATGTCCGCGGCGTCGGCACGGACCGTGTCGGTGGCGGCCTTGTCCTGGGCCTGCCGGCCGAGCCTTTCGCGCTCGGTCCCGAGACGGTGTGGGACCGCCCGTCGCTTGATCTCGCCTTCACCGACCGGCAAGAGCGCGATCTGGCGGATGCCGGCTTCATGCCGCTCAACACGCTGCCTTATGGCGGCGCCGCCTTCGCGGCCGTGCACAGCCTGCAGACGCGCCCGGCCGAGGCGCCCGGGCGCGACCCCACGCCGGCGCTTGCCAATATGCGCCTCTCCGCCCAGATCAACGCGATGCTCTGCGTGTCGCGCTTCGCCCATTACGTCAAGATCATGGGGCGCGAGATGACCGGCGCTTTCCTGACCGCCGACCAGATCGAGCGGCGGCTGCAGGAATGGCTCGCGGGCTACACCAACGCCAGCTCGAATGCCGGGCCGGACAGCCGCGCGCGCCATCCGCTGGTTTCCAGCCGGATCAAAGTCCATGAGCTCGACGGCCAGCCCGGCATGCTCGGCTGCGTCATCCAGCTTCAGCCGCATTACCAGCTCGACAACGTCTCGGCCACCTTCCGGCTCGTGACCGGCTTCTCGGCCCCCAATCAGCGCACATAGGAGTGTCATATGCAGACCAGCGAAGCAGGCCAGCTGTTCCACGAGGGCGACCTCGCCGGCGCCATCCTTGCCGCGAACGAGGCGGTGAAGGCCAATCCCGCCGATCTCGGCGGACGCCTGCTGCTGGCCGAATTGCTGCTGTTCGACGGCAATCTTCAGCGCGCCAACGTCATGCTGGAGACGGCGGGCGCGCTCGACGCGTCCGCCGCCCTCATCATCGCCGAATTCCGCCAGCTCATGCGCGCCGAGCTGGCACGCCGCCAGGTTATGGCCGAAGGGCGCGTGCCGGACTTCCTGGGCGAGCCGACGCCGGCTCAGACGCATCTCTTGCAGGCGCTGACCGCACTCCGGGCCGGCGAGGTCGCGGCGGCGGCCGACGCCGCGGCGGAAGCGGAGGCGATCCGGCCAACCGTCAGCGGCACCAGCGGCGACGCGGCCTTCGCGGATTTCCGCGATGCCGATGATCTCGCGGCCGGCAATCTCGAGGTGCTGACCACCACGGGCAAATATTTCTGGATCCCGACCGAACGGGTCGTGAGCATGGAGTTCCATCCGGCCAAGCGGCCGCGCGATCTCTATTGGCGCCGCTGCTCGATGATCGTGCGCGACGGGCCGGATGGCGATGTCTATCTGCCCGCCCTCTACCCGGCCGACGCCCCGTCGAGCGCGGCCCTGCGCCTCGGCCGCGCCACCGAATGGACCGAGAATGCCCCGATCCGCGGAGCGGGCCAGCGCCTGTTCCTGGTCGGCGAGGACGGCGTGCCGGTGCAGCAGCTCACCACGCTGGAATTCGCATGAGTTCGTACCCGGCCCGGATCTCGCTGCTCGACCGGCTGATGGATGCGGAGCCCGATCGTCCGCGCGACCCGCCCGTCTCGGCGGCGCAAAGCCTGGCGCTCCTGCGCCGTGCCGTGCATCGCGATGTCGAGGCGCTCTTGAATGCCCGCCGGCCCTGGCGCTCCGTGCCCGCCGGTTTTCCGGCGCTGCGGCAGTCGCCGCTCGGCTACGGCATCAGCGATTTCACCGCCGGCGCCTTCAACGACCGGCGCCAGCGCGAGGTACTCAGGGCCGAGATCGAGGAGGCGATCCGCCGGTTCGAGCCACGCCTGACCCAGATCCAGGTGCAGCTGGCCGATGACGGCGATCTCCTGCGCACCACGCTGCATTTGCGGATCGAGGCGCTGCTGCGGGTCGATCCGGCGCCGGAGCCGATCACTTTCGACACCATGGTCGACACCACGACCGCGGACGTGACGCTGCGCCCGCTCTACGAGGTGTAGCGCCCATGTCCGATGCTTTCCTGCCTTATTACAATCGCGAGCTCAGTGCCTTGCGCGAGCTCGCCGGCGCCTTCGCCGAGGCGCATCCCAAGGTGGCGGGCCGGCTTCGGTTGGCACCCAACACGGTCGACGATCCGCATGTGGCACGGCTCCTCGAAGGGGCCGCCTTCCTGTCGGCGCGCGCCCAGCAGCGGCTCGATGACGAGTTTCCCGAGCTGACGGATGCGCTTCTGGGCGTGCTTTATCCGCATTATTTGGCGCCGACGCCGTCGGCCGCGATCGTCCAGCTGGGCTGCCGCGCCGATCTCAAGGTGCCGGTCACCGTCCCCTCCGGCACGATGATCGAGACCGATCCGATCCGCGGCGAGCCATGCCGCTTCCGCACTTCCTACGACACGACGCTCTGGCCGGTCGAGATCGAGACGGTCCGCCTCACCGGCCTGCCGCTCGCGGCCCCGGCGCATCCCCTAGTGCAAGGGGCGCGCAGCAGTCTGCGCATCGTGCTCAAGACGGCCGATCCCGAAGCGAGCTTCGCCGAGCTCGGCCTCGACCGGCTGCGCTGCTTCCTCGGCGGCGCCATCGAGCAGAGCCTGCCGCTTTACGAGCTGCTGTGCGGCCACGCGCTCGGCATGGCGCTCGCCGACGGGCCCAACGATGCCCGCCCGACCCTGCTGCCCCCCGATGCGATCAAGCCGGTCGGATTTGCACCGGAGGAGGCGCTCTATCCCTGGTCGGCGCGCTCCTTCTCCGGTTTCCGCCTGCTCGCCGAATATTTCGCGCTGCCGCAGAAATTCCTGTTCGTCGATCTCGACCGGCTCGATTCCCGAACCCTGCTCCAATCCTCCAACCGGATGGAGATCTTCATCTATTTCGATCTCGCCATGCCCGAGCTCGAGCGCAGCCTGCAGCCGGGCTGCCTGGCGCTCGGCTGCGCGCCGATGGTGAATCTCTTCGCCAAGCAATGCGAGCCGGTGTCGCTCACGCACCAGAAGACCGAATATCTGATCTCGCCCGACAATCGGCGGCCGCAGGCGCTCGAGATCTGGAGCGTCGAGCGCGTGCGCGAGCTCCGTGGCGACGGCTCGCTCCGGCCCTGGCGGCCCTTCTACCGCCATCCGGCAGCCCTGGAGGAGGAGCATGCGGGCTTCTACACCACGGTGCGGCGTACGAGCCCGGCGCCGCTGACCGGCACCGATATGTTCCTCGCACCCTTTGATCCCGATCTTTCGGTCGATCGCCCGGCCGATACCGTGCTCTCGATCGACGCGCTCTGCACCAACCGCAACCTGCCGGCCGAGCTGCCGTTCGGCGGCGGCCAGCCGCGGCTGCATTTGGCCGAGGGGATCAGCGCCGTGACCTCCGTCACCTGCCTCACGGCCCCCACACCCTCGTTCCAGGCCCCCTTGCGCGAGCAGCGCAGCTGGCGGCTGATCTCGCATCTCTCGCTCGGGCATCTCTCGATCGTCGGCGGCCCGACCGCCGCGGACAGCCTGCGCGAGGTCTTGAGGCTCTACGATCTCAGCGATACCGAGGAAACCCGCGCCGCGATCGAGGGGCTGGTCGGCGTCACTTCGGCGCCCGGCACTGCCCGGGCGCCCGGCCTTCAGGCCGGCGGCTTCTGCCGCGGCCTCGATGTCACGCTCGAATTCGATGCGCGCACCTGGGAGACCGACGGGCTCTATCTGATGGCGACTGTGCTCGAGCGGTTCCTGGCGCTGCACGCGACCGTCAATTCCTTCGTCCGCACCACTGCCATCCTGCGCGGCCGGCCCGGCAAGGTCGGCAAATTCCCGCCGCGCGCGGGCGCCCGGGTCCTGCTGTGAGCGATCCCCTGTTTCAGCCGATCGCCGGCGTCGCCTATGCCGAGGCGGAGCCCGAAACGGCGACACCGCAGGAGACCGGGCCACCGCCGCCGCCTTATGCACCACCGTCGCCGCGGTCGCTGATCGAGACGCTCGTCGCGGAGCCGCGCCGGTTCGGCTTCGATGCAGCGCTCGCGATCCTGATGCAGGCGGCCGGAACCGGTCATATCGGCGACGCGGTCCGGTTCCATGCCGCCCCGGGACTGGGTTTCGTCCCGGCCGATGTGCTCGAGATCGAGCGCGACGCCGACGGAGCCCGCGCGACCATCGGGCTGCTCGGCCTCACGGGCCCCTCGGGCGTCCTGCCGCGCCCCTATACCGAAACGCTGAATGCCGAGCAGCGCCGGCGTTCGGCGGCACTCGGCGATTTCCTCGATCTCGTCGCCCAGCGCGCAATCGCGCAATTCGCCGAAGCCGGGATCAAATACCGGCCGCATCGCGCCGCCGCGGCGGCGCATAGGAACGACAGGGCGGAATCGGTCCCGCGCGACGGCATCCGGGATCTGCTGCTGGCGCTGACCGGCTACGGCACGCCGCATCTCGCCGAGCGCCTGGCGGTCGGCACTGAGCCGCTGCTTTTCTATGCCGGATTCTTTACAGCATATCCGCGGTCCGCCGACCGGCTCGCCGCCATGCTGTCGGACTGGCTCGGGCTCACGGTTGAGGTCGAGCAATTCGCCGGCACCTGGCTGTCGCTCGGCGCCGACCAGATGTCGGCCTTGCCGGTCGGCGACCGGCCCGGCAATTTCCATCGCCTGGGCGTCGATGCCGCGATCGGCGAGCGCGCCTGGGATCCGCAATCGCGCATCCTCTTGCATATCGGGCCGCTCGACCTCGCCGGGTTCGACAGTTTCCGACCAGACCGGCCCTTGCTTGGCCGGCTCGCCGCCCTGACCCGCGCCTTCCTGGGGTTCGAGGTCGATTTCGCCGTCAATCCCATCCTCGCGGCATATGCCGTGCCGCCGCTTGGAATGTCGGGCGAGGATCCGCCTCGGCTCGGCTGGAACAGCTGGCTGCCGACATCCGGTGCGCGCACCGAGGACGGTGTCGAGGCCGTCTTCGCTTCCGACCTCATTGCCGGAACGGCCCCGTGTTTTCCGCCATCTCAGTAGCGAAACCGTCACGATCGCAATCGTTACGATTGTAGCAACTCTCCCGATGGCCGCAACAATGCCGCAACGCGCGTCGTCAATTCTTTCCGTGCTTGAATTTTCTCAATACCAGGGAAAGAAAAAATAAATCTCAGAGCGGCATTCATCACGGCAATCCTGGCTGGCAGCGCAATGCTGTCGACCACGGCACGAGCCGAAGACTTCGACGGCGCTGCAGCCCCCTTCATCTTCGAGCAGACCAATCTGGTCGCCGACCGGCCGGGCATTGCGGCCACGACGGATCCCAGCCTGATCGATCCGTGGGGCATGGCGTTCCAGCCGAACGGCGCCTTCTGGATCAATGACAATGATTCCGGCGTGGCGACGCTCTATGACGGCAATGGCGCCAAGGTGCCGAAGACCTTCACCATCCCGAACCCCACGCCGCCGAGCAATCCGTTCTCCGGCCCGACCGGCCTCGTCTGGAACCCGACCAGCGGCTTCACGGTCCCCGGGACCCAGCTCACCTCGCTCTTCATCTTCGCGACCCTCGAAGGCACCATCGCCGCCTGGGCGCCGAACCTGCCGGTGAACCCGACCGACGCCGTCACCGCGGTCGACAATTCCAAGGCCGGCGCCAGCTATACCGGCCTCGCCCTCGGCATCAACGAGCAGGGCGCCTTCATCTATGCCGCCAACATCATCAGCGGCCAGATCGACGTGTTCGACACCAGCTTCCAGCCGGCCAGCGCCAAGCTGCCGGGCCTGTTCTTCGATCCGTCGATCCCGCAGGGCTTCGTGCCGTTCAATATCCAGGCGCTCGAGGGCAATCTGGTCGTGACCTACGCGCGCCAGAATGCGGCCAAGAATTTCATCACGCCCCAGGCCGGCGCCGGCTTCGTCGACATTTTCGACACCAGCGGCAATCTCATCCAGCGCCTGGCCAAGCGTGGCCTGCTCAACGCGCCCTGGGGAGTCGTGCGGGCTCCGGCCGGGTTTGGCGGCGCCACGGGCGACATCCTGATCGGCAATTTCGGCGACGGCCATATCCTGGCCTTCAATGACAAGGGCGATATCGACGGCCTGCTGCTCGACCGCAAGCGCCAGCCGATCACGCTGCCGGGCCTCTGGACCTTGAGCCTCGGCGGCGGGTCCGTGTCCGAGCCCCGCACGCTGTTCTTCACCCAGGGCGTCGACCAGGGTCAGCACGGGTTGTTCGGCGCGCTGACGCCGGTGCATCCCTTCGACATCAAGAATATCGACTGAGGTCAGACATGCGGCCAGGGGCAAAACCGCCCCTGGCCGTGGCTGGCAGGATGTGGTGAACAATGCGCTTTCGGCCTTTGAAAAGGATTGCGGCCCGTATCGTGTCCGACTTTCGTCGTCATCTGAGCTGGCTTCCAGTCATCATGGCCATCCTGCTGATGGTCGCGACCGCCTCGGCCGAGCGGCCGGAGCGCGATGTCGCCTCGCTCGGCAGCAGTGCCACCGTGCTTGCCGCCGACGAGCCGATCACGCCCATACCCGCCGCCCAGGAGGATCCGCGCAAGGTGGCGCTCGGCGAGCGCCTGTTCCATGACCGCCGGCTGTCGCATAGCGACACGCGCACCTGCGCCACCTGCCACGACACCGGCACCAACGGCGCCAGCGCCAATCGTCACGACACGGCGATGGACGGAAGCGATCTTACCTTCAATACCAACACGGTGTTCAATGCCGCCCTCAGCTTCCGGCTGAACTGGGAAGGCAACAGCCCGACGCTCGAGGATCAGATCACGGCGTCGCTCGAGAAATGGAATGTCATGGACACGACCGTCGACGAGGTCGTCCGCAAGCTCTCGGCCGATGACGAGATGGTGCGCGAATTCGATGCGGCCTATGGCAACGACCCCGACCGCGCCAGCCTGCTCGATGCGATCGCCACATATGAGCGGTCGCTGGTGACGCCCGGCAGCCGGTTCGACCGCTGGCTCAAGGGCGATACCGGCGCGCTGACGCCGGCCGAGGTCAAAGGCTATCGGCTATTCTCGTCGGCCGGCTGCATCTCGTGTCATCAGGGCGTCAATGTCGGCGGCAATCTGTTCGAGCCGCATGGCGTGTTCAGCCCGGTCGGATCTCCCAACCCGCCGATCCTGCGTGTGCCTAGCTTGCGCAACGTCGCCACCACGCCGCCCTATTTCCATGACGGCAGTGCGCCCACGCTCGGCGACGCGGTGCGGATCATGGGCCGCAGCCAGCTCGGCCGGAACCTGTCCGACGACGAGATCCATTCGATCGTGGCATTTCTCGGCACGCTCACGGGCGAATATCGCGGTCATCCGATCCGGGCGGCGAGTGCCGGCGGGACACCGTGACGGACACCTCGCCATGATCGGCCAGCGGATGCCCGCAGCGGTGGTTTCGATCCTGCTGCTTCTGGGGCTGCTGACCTGGATCTCGCTCCGGGGCATGAATCCGGAACGGCCTGTGTTCGACCGCGCCGCCCAAGCGCTCGACGCGATCGATCTCGCCGAAAGTGCCATCCAGCGCGACGTGCTGAGCGCCCGGACCGGGCTCTTGCGCAACTATGATCCGCTCGTCCGCGATGTGAACGAGCTGCAGGCGGCCCTTCATCGCCTGCAGCAGGTCGCGATCCTCATTCCCGGGCTCGAGGTGCCGCTCGATCGCCTCGCCCGCTCGATCGAGCGGCAAGCGGCACTGACCGAAGAGTTCAAGTCGCACAATGCGCTGCTGCAGAATGCGATGACCTATTTCGCCTTTCTCAGCACCAATCTCGGCGCCGCCAATTCCAAGGTTCCGCTCGACCGCGCCATCAGCGACCTCTCCGCGGCCGTGCTCAATCTCAGCCTCGATACCTCGCCGGCCGTCGTGCAGGAGGTCGATGACCGGCTGAACGATTTGTCCGCCCGCCTCGCCGCACCCGGCGAGCCGGACGCGGTCATGACGCTTTACCTCCATGGCCGCGAGTTGCGCGATCTGCTGCCGGCCACGGCCGATATCCTCAAGGAGCTCGTGCGGCTTCCGCTCGGCCTGGAAGGGCAGGCCATTCGCGGCATCCTGATGCAGCGCCGCGCGGGGATCGTGGCCTCGGCCGACCGCTACCGCATGCTGCTCTATGCGACCTCGCTCCTGCTGCTGGCCGCACTGGTCTATCTGGCTCTGGCGCTTCGATCGCGCGCGCTGACACTCCGCCGGCGCGCCGCCTTCGAGCATTTGCTTGCCGGTATCTCGACCGGCTTCATCAATGCGCCGCCGGGCAAGCTCGATGTCGCGGTCTCGGAGGCGCTGGGCGAGATCGCGCGGCATATCGGCGCCGACCGCGCCTATCTGGTGCTGACACTCGCGCGGAACCGGACGCTGGCCTGGCGCGGCCCCTCGGCCGAGGCACCCCCCGGATGGCTCGACGAGGCGCTCGCCCTCAGCAGGCACTTCGTCGCGAATGCGGAGGGGATCATCCATGTGCCGCGGGTCGCCGATCTGGCGCCGGGGCCGGTCCGCGACCGCCTCTCGGCCGCCGGGCTTCGGGCCTGGGCCTGCGTCCCGCATTTCGATGCACGGGGCGAGCTCGTCGGAATCCTGGGTTTCGACGCGCTCAGCCCCACGGCCTTGCGCCGTCCCGGCGAGCTGGGCCTCTTGCGCATGGCGCTCGATGCCGTCGCCAATGCGCTCGGCCGCGAGCGGCTCGAGCGCGAGCGGGCGCGGCTCGAGACGCAACTCAACCAGGCGCGCCGGATGGAGACGGTGGGGGCGCTCGCCAGCGGCATCGCGCACAATTTCAACAATATCGTCGGCGCCATCCTGGGCTATGTCGAGATGGCCGAGCTGCAGGCGGGGCCTGGCGACCGCGTCGCCGACAAGCTCTCGGCGATCCGCCTCGCCGGCGAGCGGGCCGGCAATCTCGTCGATCAGATCATGGCCTTCGGCCGCCGCCGCGATGTCCAGCATCTGCCCGTCGACATCGCGGCACTCATCGACGAAGCGGCGGCCCTCCTCAGGGCGTCGCTGCCGGCCGGGATCACGCTGGCGATCGGCCGGATACCGGCGCCCATGATCGTGTCGGGCGAGGCGGTCCAGCTGCAGCAGGTCATCCTCAATATCTGCAACAACGCGGCCCAGGCGATGGACGGCAATGGCGAGATCGGCATCGCCGTCGAGCGCAGCGAGGTCGGAGCCGAGCAGTCGCTGCGCCAGGGCGAGCTCCGGCCCGGCCCCTATATCCGGATCGCGATCCGCGACACCGGCATCGGCATGGAGCCGGCGACGCTCAACCGGATCTTCGATCCGTTCTTCACCACGCGGCGGACCGGCAACGGCCTCGGGCTCGCGACCGTGCGCGAGATCGTCAGCGACCATGGCGGCGCACTCGATGTCGCGAGCGTGCCCGGCGCCGGCAGTCGGTTCGAGGTGTGGCTGCCCCGCGCCGGCGCGGTGGTCGAGGCGCCGGCCGGCGATATCGTGGCCGTGCTGCCGGCGCTGCCGCTCGGCCATGGCGAGACGCTGATGCTCGTCAACACGGTGAACGAGCGGCTGCAGCGCGAGGAGGAGGGGCTGGCGGCGCTCGGCTACGAGCCGGTCGGCTTCGTCGACCCGGCCCAGGCGCTCGCTGCCTTTGGCGATGCGCCCGGCCGGTTCGACGGCGTCGTGATCTGCGCCATGATCCAGATCGAGGAGATGCTGGATTTCGCCGCCCGGCTGCGCGGGATGACGACCGATCTGCCGATCATCATCGCCATGCTGTCATCCCACACGGTCGATGCCGAGACGCTCGCGGCGGCCGGCGCCACCGAGGTCGTCACCGGCCCGCTCGCCAGCTCAGAAATGGCCTATGCGCTCGCCCGGGCGCTGCGTGCCAATCAGAGCCGCTCGACCGGCAGCGTGAAGACATAGCCGACGCCGCGCTCGGTCTGGATCACGCGCGGCATGCTGGGATCGGTCTCGAGCTTGCGTCTGAGCCGCAGCACCTGGACATCGATGCTGCGGTCGAACACATCCTCGTGCACGCGCGTCGCCTGCAGCAGCTGCTCACGCGTCAATGGCCGTTGCGGCGCCTCGAGGAACGCCACCATCAGCGCATATTCGCCCTTGGTCAGCGTCACCGGATTGCCGGCGGCGTCGTTGAGGCGCCGGTTGCGGCGGTCGAGCACCCAGCTGCCGAAGCGATAGCGCCCGCGTTCCGCCTCGCGCTGGGATGCGACGAGGCCGGCCTCGCGCCGGCGCAGCACGGCGCGGATGCGCGCCAGCAGCTCGCGCAGCGCAAAAGGCTTGGTCACGTAATCATCGGCGCCGAGCTCGAGCCCGACCACGCGGTCGATCTCGTCGCGCCGGTGCCCGGTGATGATGATGACCGGCGTATCCGACCGCGACCGGATCTGGCGCAGCAGGTCGAGCCCGTCCTGCTGACCCAGCAGCAGATCGAGGATCACCAGCGCCGGCTCGGCTGCCGTGAATTGCCGCAGCATCTCCTGCTCCGACGCGGCGGATGTCACGCGCATGTTGTTCTCTTCGAGATAGCTCACGACCATGTGGCGCATGGTCGGATCATCCTCGACCACGAGGATGCGCGGCATCCGCGCCGGCTCGATGCCGGTGGCGGATTCGCTTTGCACGGCCGCCGGATAGCGCTCTCCGGAGCGGCCGCCCTCGTTGCTGCCGATCCAGGTCGCGTTCTGATGCAAGGACTGCGTACGCACACTGTTCAAGGTCATGTTGCAAGGCACCATTAATGCGGCCCTATGGCCCTGTGTGACACGAGCACTGTCGGAAAATCGCCGGCGACCCGACTACACGCTAGGTCTGTAGATCATGTCGCGGCATCGTGTTCGGCGCGCCAGAGCAATGCGGCCATTTGCCGCCTCGGGGTTGCATTCGCGCCGTAATCGGCCTCGAGGCAGGGTCGGTGCGACTGCTCAAATCCGCGCCAATCCAGCCCCATGCGAGATTTTTAACCATTCTCCGTTCGGTTGCGCAAATCTGGGAGGTCCCAGGAGGCGACCGCCCCGATCCTGCACGGCCTTATATACAAAACGTATGCGCTAATACAGCTGGGGCAATGTTATGTCTGATTAATCCAGGTTAAAAAAGATGATCGCCTGGCAGTGCCGCGATGCAGCAATCGTTCCACTACGAACGTAACCTTTTCCTCCCTTCTGGGAATGAACGAGCAACAGGGTGAGCGCACGGTCTCTCCAATCCGAGAAGGACAGGAGAGGACCATGGAGTACGAGCATCGATCCACCATCATCCGGCTGACGCCGCGGCGCGGCCGCGGGCGCCGGGCCACTGCCCGCTTCTGGGGCGTCACGCCGCCGGAGCGGAACTGGATCGACACGATCGAGACGGCGCTCATCCAGTTCGGCGCCTGGATCCTCGACGGGCTCGCGACCGGCGGCCTCGCCATGTACCCGATGTTCTGGGACGGGCTGGATGATAAGGGCAATCCCTGGCAGCGGCTGATCGACACCAAGGCCCAGCCCCGTCCGGCCAGCCCGAGCGAGACGGCGGCAGCGCGCTGGGGCCTGACGCAGCCCTCCTTTCTGGCACGCCGGCTGCTGACGACAAGGCGCGAGGCGCAACGGCGGCAATCGATCGCAGCCCTCGAGGCGCTGATGCGGCTGCCGGCGCTGGCGCTCGAGCCGCATGGTGCCGGCCCCGATCGGCCGACTGCCTTCCGCTCACGCTCGTGACGAGAAAGCCCACCCCGCCGGATCGCAGGATGCGATGGCGGGGTGCCGAAATGCGATGCCGCTTCTATGCCCCCTGCCGCTAGTCTCGGCGCCGCTTTGGGGTTGGGGAGAGATGCCGAATGGCCGGCGATCAGCCGCGGACATTGTTCGAGAAGATCTGGCAGCGCCATCGCGTGCTCGAACGGCCGGACGGCCAGACGCTGCTCTATGTCGATTGCCATCTCGTCCATGACGGCTCGGCCCCGGCGTTCCAGCGGCTGCGCGACCGCGGCATCGAAGTCAGGGTGCCGGGCCGCACCTTCGCGACCCCCGACCATTATGTGCTGACCAGCACACGCCGGATCGACGAGATCCCCGATCCCGAGAAGCGCGGCATGGTCGAGCAGCTGGCGGCCAACACGGCCGAAGCCGGCATCACGATGTTCGGCCTCGGCGACGAGCGGCAAGGCATCGTCCATGTGGTGGGTCCCGAGGAGGGGCTGAGCCAGCCCGGCGCCCTCATCGTCTGCGGCGACAGCCACACCTCGACGCATGGTGCCGTCGGTGCCCTTGCCTTCGGCATCGGCTCCAGCGAGGTGTCGCATGTGCTGGCGACCCAGACGCTGTGGCAGCGCCGGCCGAGCACGCTGCGCGTCACCGTCGACGGCACGCTTCCGGCGGGCGTCACGGCCAAGGATGTCATCCTCAGCATCATCGCCCGCATCGGGGCCGCCGGCGCCACCGGCCATGTCATCGAATATGCCGGCAGCGCCATTCGCGGCCTTTCCATGGAAGGGCGGCTTACCCTCTGCAACATGTCGATCGAGGCCGGCGGCCGCGCCGGCATGGTGGCGCCGGACGATACGACGTTCGACTATCTCGCCGGCCGGCCTTACGCGCCCAAGGGGATGGCGTGGGACGGAGCACTCGCCCGCTGGCGCAATCTGCCGAGCGATCCCGAGGCCCCCTTCGACCGCGAGGAGACGCTCGACGGCGCCGCCTTCGCTCCCATGGTGACCTGGGGCACCAGCCCCGAGAATGCGTCGCCCATCACCGATGCCGTGCCGGATCCCGACCAGGAGCCCGATGCCGAGAAGCGCTACTCCATGCGCCGCGCGCTCGACTATATGGGGCTCACGCCGGGCACGAAGCTCGACACGGTGCCGGTCGACCGCGTCTTCATCGGCTCCTGCACCAACAGCCGGATCGAGGATCTCAGGGCCGCCGCCAAGATCGCCGACGGGCGCAAGGTTGCGGAGGGCGTCCTTGCCTGGGTCGTCCCGGGCAGCGGCCTCATCAAGCGCCAGGCCGAGGCGGAGGGGCTCGACCGCATCTTCACCGCCGCGGGCTTCGAATGGCGCGAGGCCGGGTGCTCGCTCTGCCTCGGCACCAATGGCGAGACCGTGGCGCCGGGCCAGCGCTGCGCCTCCACCTCGAACCGCAACTTCGTCGGCAGGCAAGGGCCGGGTGCCCGCACCCATCTCATGAGCCCGACCATGGCCGCCGCGGCTGCCGTCACCGGCCATTTGACCGATGTGCGCCGGCTGGAGGGGGTGCGATGACTCCCTTCACCGCCCTCGACGCCGTGGCGCTGCCGATCGCCCAGCCCAATTTCGATACCGACCAGATCATCCCGGCCCGGTTCCTGAGCCGCGACCGCAAGCTCGGCCTGGCCCAATGCCTGTTCCGCGACCTGCGCTTCGATAAGGAGGGGCAGGAGCGTCCCGATTTCCCGCTGAACAAAGAGCCTTTCCGTGGGGCCCGGATCGTCGTCGGCGAGCGCAACTTCGCCTGCGGCTCCTCGCGCGAGAATGCCGTCTGGGCGCTCCAGGATTACGGCTTCCGCGCCGCCATCGCCCCCAGTTTCGGCGACATCTTCAAGAACAATTGCATCAAGAACGGCGTGTTGCCGGTGGCGCTGCCGGGCGACATCGTGACCGGCCTCATCGCCATGCTCGAATCCAGCCCCGGATCCCGGATCCAGATCGATCTCCCGTCCCAGAATGTCATTCTGCCGGACGGGTCGAGCCATAGCTTCGAGATCGATCCCTTCGCCAAGCATTGCTTGCTGAACGGCGTCGACGAACTGGCCTTCACCTTGGGCCAGCTCGACGAGATCCTGGCCTTCGAGCATCGCTACGGCCGGGAAAATATGTGAAGGAGTGAGCGGAATGAAGATCGCGGTGCTGCCGGGCGACGGCATCGGCCCCGAGGTGACGGCGCAATCGGTCAAGGTGCTGCGCGCGATCGCGAGCAATCGTTTCGAGATCGAGATGAATGAGGCGCCGATCGGCCAGGCCGGCGTCGAGGCCGATGGTGATCCGCTGCCCGACGCGACCCTGAAGCTCGCCCAAGGCTCGGACGCGATCCTGTTCGGCGCCGTCGGCGGCCCGCAGGACGAGATCCGCAACCGCGCCAAGCGCCCCGGCGCCGGCCTCCTCAAGCTCCGGAAGACGCTGCAGCTCTACGCCAATTTCCGCCCGGCCGTGCTGTTCCCGGAGCTGATCGGTGCTTCGACACTCCGCCCCGAGATCGTCGAGGGCGTCGACATGATGATTCTGCGCGAGCTCACGGGCGACATCTATTTCGGCGAGCCGCGCGGCATCCATGAGGAGAATGGCAAGCGCGTCGGCATCAACACCATGCGCTATAGCGAGGACGAGGTCGCCCGCATCGCCCATGTGGGCTTCAAGACGGCCCGCCAGCGCCGCCATAAGCTGTGCTCGGTCGACAAGGCCAATGTGCTCGAAACCATGCATCTCTGGCGCGATGTCGTGACCGAGGTGGGCCGCGAATACCCCGATGTCGAGCTCAGCCATCTCTATGTCGATGCCGCCTCGATGATGTTGATCAGAGCCCCTCGCTCCTTCGATGTCATCGTCGCCGGCAACATGTTCGGCGACATCTTGAGCGATGCGGCGGCGATGCTGACCGGCTCGATCGGCATGCTGCCCTCCGCCTCGATCGGCGAAGGGAGCCTCGGCCTTTACGAGCCGGTCCATGGCTCCGCCCCCGACATCGCCGGCCGCGACCTCGCCAACCCGATCGCCTCGATTCTCTCCTCCGCGATGCTGCTGAGACTGTCGCTCGGCAAACCGGACGAGGCGGATCGGATCGAACGCGCCGTCCGCAGCGTGCTCGCCCAAGGCTACCGCACCGCCGACATCCACGAGCCCGGCACCCGCAAGGTCGGCACGTCCGAAATGGGCGACGCGGTGGTGGCGGCGCTGGAGCACTAAAACCCCTCTCCCACGAGGATACGGGATTCACACATTTTCTCTATGATTTGAAGTAGTTACAGATTTGGCCGTCATGGCCGGGCGTGTCCCGGCCATCCACGTCGGCCCGATACTTCATTGTTCCAAGACCATCTGCGCTGCGGCCCGACGTGGATCACCGGGACAGGCCCGGTGATGACGATCATATAAATAATAACTATCTGAAAAATATAGAATAATTGACTTGTGTCAATGCCGTAGCGCTTGCGGGAGAGGGAGGGTGAGGGCATGGGCGCCGGCCCCCTCAGCAGATTTCCTGGGCCACCTCCCAGACATGCCCGGACGGATCGGCGAAGGCCGCCGTCCGGCGCCCCCAGGGCCGATCGATCGGCCCGTTCAGCAACGCGACCCCGCGTTCGCGCAGCGTGGCGCACACCGCATCCACATCGGCGACCTTGATCGTCAGCATGAAGGCAGTCCCCGACTTCGCGGAGCCGACCCGCGCCGGCTCGACCAGCTCCGGCGCCTGTGCCGCCTCGAGCAGATTGACCAGCGCCCCGCCGAACCTCAGCACGCACGAAACCGCATCCTCGAAAATCACCTCGGCCTCGAAGATTTTCGCATAGAAAGGCTTCGTCTCGGCGATGTCGTCGACGAACAAGGTCACGACTTCGATCGCGTTCAGCATTGCCTCAGCTCCTTGCCATCCTTGTTGCGCGCCGTCGAGTATCTTGCCCATTCCCGCCCTGGGAGATCTGCCGATATAACAGCGCCCTAATCCTCCGAGGGACGGACGCGGTTTGAGCCTACGCATCGATCTCCTGACCTTGCAGCTCTTCGTCGCGATCGTCGAGGAGCAGAGCATCGCCAAGGCCGCGGAAAAGAAGCATATCGCCGTCTCCGCGGTCAGCCGGCGCATCTCCGATCTCGAGGAGATGCTGCAGGTCGAGCTGCTCTATCGCCGCTCCAAGGGCATCGAGCCGACCTCGGCGGGCTATGCCCTCCTGGAGCATGCCCGCATCGTGCTCGGCAACCTCGCCCATCTCGAGACCGATCTCTTAGGATATCGGCAGGGCACCCGCGGCCATATCCGCCTTTTCGTCAACAAATCGGCGATCCTCGAATCCTTGGCACAGGAGCTGGGCGCGTTCCTGACCTTGAACCCGCTGGTCCGGATCGATCTCGAGGAATGCATCAGCCCCGAGATCATCCGCGCCGTGACCGAGAACCGCGCCGATCTTGGCATCTTCGGCGGCAACATCCTGGCCCCCGACCTCGAGACCTTCCCCTATCGCCAGGACCGGCTCGTGGCCCTCCTGCCCAAAAGCCACGCTCTGAGCGGCCGCTCCGCCGTGCGCTTCGCCGACCTCGTCGACCAGGAATTCATCAGCCTCGAAAAGGGCAGCTCGATCGACACGCTCTGCGTCAAGGCCGCCGCCGAGCTCGGCCGCCAGCTCAAGCTCAGGATCCGCGTCAGCGGCTTCGACGCCGTCTTCCGCCTGGTCGAGGCGCGCATGGGCGTGGGCGTGGTGCCGAGCGAGATCACCAAGGGCCGGTTCGATCCGGCGAGCCTGGCGGTGGTGCCGCTCGACGAGCCCTGGGCGGATCGGCCGCTGGTGCTGGGGGTGCGGGACCGGGCTTCGCTGCCGCCGGCGACGCGGCTGCTGGTGGATTATCTGCTGGGGGCGGGGAGGTAGCGGCCGCTAGGCTTTGGCTAAGTTGTTTAAAACATCGCCGTGCACATCCTGGGGATTTCGGTGACAGTGCACTTATCTGATCAGGGCGAAAACACGAACCCTGATCGGTACGCTGCGCGCCGATCAGCTTAGCCGTCTTCGGTACGACCGCTGCGGCGAGTTCCGGATCGAGCCTCAAGGCCGACAACATGGACAGCCCTGTACCTGCAGCAAGGCGAACAAAATCTTTCGAACCGAATGTCGGCCCCGGCCTTTCTCCCCCGTCCTCGGGGAAAGGAGGAACGACACCATGCCCGACGACACCAGGATTGCCGCTGTCACCGCTGTCATCGAAGGCCGGACCGCAGCCGTTCGCGCCAAGGACGCCCAGCGCGTCTTGTCATTCTACGCCCCGGATGCCGTGTGCTTCGATCTCGCCCCGCCCTTGGTGGCGAGCGGGTCGGCGGCCGATGCCCGTGCCGGCCTCGAGGCCTGGTTCGGCACCTGGGACGGGCCGATCCGCTATGTGCTGCGGGATCTCGCCGTGCGCGTCGCCGGCGATCTGGCGCTCGCCCACGGGCTCGTGCGTATCGGCGGCCATAAGATCGGCGCCGGTTCCACCGATGTCTGGGCGCGGCAGACCATCGGCCTCGCCGAGCAGGATGGCGCCTGGCGGATCGTGCATGAGCACACCTCCACCCCCTTCTACATGGACGGCAGCTTCAAGGCCGCAGTCGATCTTTATCCGTGAGAGACTGTTGGAAAGCGGACGGTAGGGGCAACCCAACGCGATCGGCCCGGTGAATGCCGGCGTATGGCGATTATTTTACGGGAGGGTTTCGACTTATACTTGTTCGCTAAGCGGCTGGGAGAAGGCGGCGCAAGCTTGTCCGTCGCTGGCCGAAGCCCGTTCTCATGCGGCCTGATCATTGGGTCGACAATGCGTGCTGCGGAGTACGGGAATGTCATTGTCAGAGCTTCCGTCCCCTCGTGACACGACAATTCTGCGGCCCGCCGTTCCCGCGACATCGGTTCAGGCGACGACGGCATGGGCGCCCACGATTTTTCACGAGCCTTGGTGGCTGAATATTGCGTCGAGAGGCTCCTACCAGGAGGTTCGAGAAGAGGTGGGCGGCAAGCTTGCCGGTCGCCTGCCGTTTATCGTGTCAAAGAAGTTCGGCACGATGACGCTCGAGATGCCGATGCTGACGCATTTCCTCGGCCCGGCCGTGGAGCCCGGCACCGGCACGGATGCGAACCGTCTGCTGCGGAGCATCGCGATCACACGGAACCTGATCGACCGCCTGCCGCCAGCCTCCGGCACCCGCTTCAAGCTTCATCGCGGGATCACGGATACCATTGCGTTCGAGGCGAGCGGGTTCCGGACCGAAGTACAGTTTACCGCCGAGATCGTTCCGGATTCGGAGGACACGCTGTGGCGCCGGATGCGCGACAAGACCCGCAACGTCATTCGGCGCGCGCAGGAGCGGCTCACGGTAACGGACGCGTTCGGTCCCGGGGCCTTCATGCAATTCTATGAGGAAACGCTGGGTCGGCGCGGGCTCAAGAATTACTATGATTCCTCTCTTGTTATCGCCCTCATCACGGAAGCCGTTCGCCGCGGTGTCGGTCGCGTCCTGGTGGCGTTGAACGACCAATCCCGGCCGCTGTCGGGAATTTTTGTCATTTGGGACGGCAGCGCTGAATATTACCTGTTGTCAGCCCGCTCACCCGACGCCGGCAATGGTGCCGTCAGCTTGCTCATCTGGACCGCGATCAGACATGCCGCCCAAAAAGGCATCGTCTTCGATTTCGACGGGGCCAGAGGATTGGGCGATAGCTCTTTCTACTGTGGCTTCGGCGCAGCGCCGGTGCCGCGATATTGGGTGTCGCGGAACAGTTTCTCCCGTCGGATCCGAAATGAGCTCCTGAATCGGCTCCGCTAGATCGAGATCCGGATGGGTTGAATCGACCGAGGCGCGCTCCAGGGGAAATTAGGGACGAGGTGTGGAAGTCCGGCGATTTGCCAGCGGGATCTCCAGATCGGGATCGTCGACGAGACCGTCGAGCCACGCGTCAAGGTCGGCGTCGTCGATATAGTGGCCGTTGCTGAGATCGCGCAGCCCTTCCTCGATCAGCCGTGCCTCCAACTCATGCTCTCGCGTCTTCTGCTCGTAGCGTGCCATCGCGCTCTCCCGATAGCGCTTATATGGCATGAACACCGATACTTCGCTACCCACGCCGTCAGGCATGTTCGGCCGTCGCCTCCTCCACCGGCACCGGCTCAACCGCGTCCCGCCGGTCGAATTCCGCGCGCGCCCGGCCGATTTCATCGCGGCTGGTTTCCGCCCAGTCCGCCAGCTCCGTGACGGTCTTGAGCAGCGTCCGCCCTAGCGGGGTCAGCCCGTAATCGACGCGCGGCGGGACCGTCGGAAAGACCAGTCGCGAGACCAGCCCGTCGCGCTCGAGGCCCCTGAGCGTGAGCGTCAGCATCCGCTGCGAGATGCCCTCGACCAGCCGCTTCAGCTCGCTGAACCGCCTTGTGCCGCCGGCCAGCGACACGATGATCAGCACGCTCCATTTGTCGCCGACCCGGTTGAGGACATCGCGCACGACTGGGCAGGCACTCCGATCGCCCAGAAAGTCGGTTCCCTCGGTGTTGCCTTGCGACATGAATGTGCCTCCTTGCGGCCCTCTCTATAGTTACTAACATATACCGAAGAACAATTCGTGCCTAAGCACAACAATGTTACTAAGGAGCCGAACAGTGACCATTCTTCATGTCGACAGCAGCGTCAATGCCGGGAACAGCGTGAGCCGCGCGCTCACCCTCGACACGGTGTCCCATCTCACTTCCCGCGACCCCGCGGCCGACGTGGTCCGGCGCGACCTCGGCACCACGCCGCTGCCGCATCTGTCGCTCGCCGACTTCGCCGATCCGTCGGTCGTCGACGAGTTCCTGGCGGCCCGGACCATCGTCATCGGCGCGCCCATGTATAATTTCGGCATACCGTCCCAGCTCAAGGCCTGGCTCGACCGCATCGCCGTTCAGGGCAAGACCTTCCGCTATGGCGCCAATGGTGCCGAAGGCCTGGCCGGCGGGCGCAAGGTGATCATCGTCTCGTCGCGCGGCGGCGTCTATTCGTCGGGTTCGCCCATCGAATCCTTCGATCACCAGGAAACCTACCTCCAGGCCTTCTTCGGCTTCCTCGGCGTCACCGACATCGCTTTCGTCCGCGCTGAAGGTATTGCCATGGGCGATGAGACGCGCGAGCGCGCCATTCAATCAGCCAAGGCCGAGATCACGAAGCTCGCGGCTTAGTCGGATTGCGATGATGGAGCGCTCCCTCCGCCCTTTAGGGCTTACGGGATTCACGAAATTATATTAATATTTTCAATGGCTTGATATTTCTTGGTCATCCCCGGGCTTGTCCCGGGGATCCACGTCGTACCGCAGCACAGCTTTACCATGGAAAAACGCGGCGGCGGCTCGACGTGGATGGCCGGGACAAGCCCGGCCATGACAAGAAAAAAGCGGAAGCCATTGAAAAAATGGGAAAAGATGGGTGAATGCCGTAGCCTTTAGGGGCGGAGAGGGTTGGGTGAGGTGGGCTTTATCCACAGCCTCCGGTCTATACTATCTTGACCCCGTGACCGCCTTCGTGTTCCTGTTTTGTCCATGAGTTTAGAGCATGACATAGCCGCCCCGATTGCGGCAGACCGACATCGCGATCCCGAGAAGGGTAGCGAGGGTTCGGCTGCCCGCACGGAAGAGACGATGGAAGAGCGCCATCAGCGCATGCTGAAGAAGCTCGCCGAGATGGCGATGGAACTCGCCGAGGCTGCCCACGAAGAGGCGATGGCGGAGATCGCCGCCCGCAAGGCCGATCCCGCCAAGCCCGAGCCTCCCCGCGATCCGATGCTCTCCTTCTCGCGCATGGCCCGGGTCGTGCGCCAGACCGTGACGCTGGAATCCAAGCTCGAAAAAGAACGCAAAACCGAAGCCCAGGGCAATGAATGGGCCGATCATTACTGCCGTTACACCATGGCCAGCTTTGCCTCGAATGAGCAGAAGCGGCGCGTGCGCAAGCTGGTCGAGAAGGAGATCGAGCGCAACGCGCTCTCGCCGAGCGATCGGGAAGACCTCACCGAGCGCCTCCATGAGCGGCTCGAGGACGATGGCGACTGGCGGGATCTCACCGACAATCGTTCGGTCGGCGAGATTATCGCGGCCCTCTGCGAGGAACTGGGCCTCGATCCGGATTGGGCAGCACTCAGGTCCGAGATCTGGGCGATCGAGGACGCGACCGAGGCGAGCATGCAAACCGTGCTCGATCCCGAGCGATGGCCCGGCACCAGGCCACCACGCCCCGGCTGAGTCCCGCGTACCCCGAGCCCATCAGCTTTGCCGAAACGCGTCGGCCGTCATCGCCCCGTGCGATGCCGCCTTGCCGAACCGCGACTGTTTCGGGTTTCCTCGCTTTCTATAATCGCCGAAGCTTCCGAGCGAGAATGAGCGGCCAAGGGCTCCGGCCCGGACGACCGCCTCGATTGGGGAGGGTTTGGGATGGCGGTGATCCTGACGCGGCGGACCATGATCTGTGTGGCCGCAGGCGGCGGCCTGTTGCTGACGCTGGGCCGCCATGCCCGGGCGGCGGACGCTACCACGCGCGTCATCTACCCGACGGCAGAGGTCACCTACATCTCGCAATTCGTCGCCGACCGACAGGGCTTCTTCAAGGAGGCCGGGCTCGACTGCAAGCTCATCCAGGGCGGCAGCGGCGTGAAGATGCGCGAGATCGTGGCGTCCGGTCAGGGCGATATCGGCATGGGCGACATGTCGCATCCAATGCAGCTCAGCAATCACGGCCGCATCGCCAAGGTCTTCATGCCGGTCGATACCCGCAACGGCTCGGTCCTCTTCATCCTGTCGAAGGCGCTGGCCGATCAGGGGGTGAAAAGCCTCCAGGAATTCGCCGCCCTGAAGCGCGCGGACGGGCACAAGCCGATCATCGGCGTCTCGTCCTTGGGCGGCACCAATCATGTCTGGGCCACCTATTTCATGGAGCAGATGAAGCTCGACGATCAGGTGACATGGGTCGGCGTCGGCGATGTCGAAAGCATGCTGGGGGCGCTCAAGACCCGCCAGATCGATTTGCTGGTCAACTCGACCGCGCTCTTGAAGCACTCGATCGAGGGCGATTACGGCACGCTGCTCTTCAACGGCTCGGACGAGGCGGTCTGGAACCAATATATCGGCGGCAAGGTGCCGGCGACCGTGCATTTCGCACTGGCCGCCGCGGTCGCCGAGGATCCGAAGCGCTACGAGGCGCTGGTGACCGCAATCTGGCGCGCCACGCAATGGATCAAAAGCCACTCGGCCGAGGAGATCTACGGCGCCGTCGAGCCCTATGTCGGCAGCACGTCGCGCCAATCCAACCTCTCAGACATCGCGATCATCAAGGCTATCGGCGACTATACCGGCGAGATCGACCAGGCCAGCTATGAGCGCGGGTCCAAGGTCTGGTTCCGCGAGCTCACCGGCATCAGGCCGATCCCGATGGACAAGCTGATCGATACCAGCTTCGTGGCCGCCGCCAAGAAGGCCTATCCGGCCGAGGGCGCGCTCTGAGGTGGCGGATGGGGCAGGGGTGAGCACGGCGCCGACGCGCATCGAGGCGTGCCACCTGTCGAAATCCTTTCAGCTTGGGGGGACGGTGCTGGAGGCGGTGCGGGACGTCTCCTTCACCATCGCCAAGGGCGAGTTCGTGGCGCTCCTCGGCCCTTCGGGATCGGGCAAGAGCACGGTCCTCAACATGATCGCGACGCTGTTGAAGCCGAGCGCCGGCGAGATCCTGATCGACGGCGTGCGCACCGTGCCGAACAAGGCGCGGCCGGAAGTCGGCTATGTCTTCCAGAAAGACACGCTCTTCCCCTGGCGCAATGTGGCCGACAATATCGGCTATGGGCTCGAGCTTGCGGGGGTCGCCAAGGCCCAGCGGGCAGAGCGGGTGGCATTCTGCATCGCGCAAACCGGCCTTGCGGGCTTTGCCGACGCCTATCCATCCTCGCTCTCGGGCGGCATGCGGCAACGCGCCGCCCTCATGCGCACGCTGGTGGTCGAGCCGCAGATCCTCTTGATGGACGAGCCCTTCGGCGCGCTCGACACCCACACCAAGATCGACATGCACGAGGTGCTGCTGAAGATCTGGGACCGCGAGCAGCAGACGGTGCTGTTCGTCACCCACGATCTCGCCGAGGCGCTGACGCTGGCCGACCGCATCATCATGTTCTCGGCCCGGCCCGGCCGGATCAAGGAGATGTTCACGGTCGATCTGCCGCGCCCGCGCGATGCCGTCGCCCTTCGCGAAACCCCGCATTACGCCGAGCTCTTCACCCGCATCTGGCATTCGCTGGGCGAGGAATTCGTCAAGGAGCGGTCGCTGTGAAGAGCGTCCGGCTTTCGACCATCCTCTGGCAGGTGGGGATCTGTGCCGCCGTGCTGGCGCTCTGGCAATGGGGCTACGACCTCCATGGCCGGTTCCCGAAGCTGGTGCCGGACATTCTCGATCCCTATTTCGTGTCGAAACCGTCGGAGATTCTCGAACAGTTCTTCGTCTTGGGCTGCTTCAAGACCGGGCTCGGCGCCTGGAACGGCTGGTCGAACGGCGATTTCGGCCGCTGCATGGCGAAGTTCGACAACAACCTCTGGGTCGCCACCTGGGTCACGCTCAAGAACACCTTCTTCGGCTTCCTCACCGGCGTGTCGAGCGGCTTCCTCCTCGGCCTCATCCTCGGCCGGTCGGACCGGCTGTCCTCGATCTTCCAGCCCTTCATCACCGCGGTGAACTCGATCCCGCGCATCGCCTTGGCGCCGATCATCGTGCTGGCCTTCGGCATCGGCGACAATTCCAAGATCGTCACTTCCTGGATCGTCGTGGTGTTCCTCGTTTTCTACAACACCTTCGCCGGCGCCCGCTCGGTCGACCAGGGCTATATCAGTGCCGCCCGGCTCCTCGGCGCCAGCGAGTGGCAGATCACGCGGACGGTGGTCATCCCCTCCACCATGGCCTGGGTCTTCGCCTCGCTGACGCCGGCCATCTCCTTCGCGCTCATCGGCGTCATCGTCGGCGAGTTCATCGGCGCCGAGCACGGCATCGGCCGTCTCATCATCGAATCCGAGGCACGCGGCGAGGCGTCCGGCATGATGGTCGCCGTCCTCATCCTGATGCTGGTCGGCGTCGTGCTCTCGGCGCTGATCTGGCGGCTGCAGGTCTATCTGCTGCGCTGGCAGGAGCAGCGCGCCCAATGATTCTCCGTTTTGCCGGAGCCGCTTGCACTGGTCATATTGCCAGTGTAAACATTGGTGCTATGAACCATGTCGAAACACGCCCGGAGCACCGCCCCTATCACCATGGCGACCTCAAGACGGCGCTTCTGGCCGAGGCCGAGAAGATCCTCGAGCGCGACGGAATTCCGGGCCTGACGCTGCGCGCCATCTCGCGCGCGGCCGGCGTCTCGCATGCCGCTCCCAACAACCATTTCGGCAATCTGGCGGGGTTGCTTACCGAACTCGCCGCCGTCGGCTATCGGCGCTATGCGGCCCTCACCAAACAAAAGGTCGATGAAGCGGGGCCGACGCTCGAGGGCAAAAGGCGGTCGATGGCCAGGACGTTCCTCGCCTTCTCCCGCCAATATCCCGGCCTGTCCACGCTGATGTTTCGCAGCGACGCCATCGACCGGTCGCTGCCCTCATTTCGGGAAGCCTTCGAAGAGCTCATACAGATCTACCGGGATGTCGGGTTCGCCATAAACACCGATGAGCAATTGCTGGCGGACAGCGTTGCGCACACCGTCGCCCGAAACGCGCTTCTGCAGGGCTTCGCGGCCCTCTATTTCGCCGGCCGCCTCGACGCCATCCTCGAAGAGCTGCCCGGCGACACCGATGTCGAAACGCTGCTCGAGCTCGTGCTGGACCAGACCAAGGTCGGCTGGTGATGCATCGTCCCGAGAAAGACGACGGCACCGCCGCGCCGCGCCCCTACCACCATGGCGACCTCAAGGCTGCCTTGCTGGCGGAGGCCGAGAAGATCCTGGAGCGGGATGGCATGCCGGGCCTGACGCTCCGCGCGATTGCGCGTGCGGCCGGCGTATCCCATACCGCCGCCCAAAACCATTTCGGCGATCTGATAGGCCTGCGCACCGAGCTCGCCGCGAGCGGCTTTCGGCGCTATACGGCCTTGGCACGGGAACGGATGGAGCTCGCCGGTTCTGACCCCAAGGATAGGCTGCGCGCGATGGCAAGGGCCCTCGTTGCCTTCTCGCGTCAGCACCCCGGCCTCTCCACGCTGATGTTTCGCAGCGACACCCTGGACCGGTGGCGGCCTTCCTTCCGCGATGCCGTGCGACAGTCCCGACAGACGCTCCACGACGCCGGGATCGCCGTTGCGACCAGGCCGCAGTCGCCCGTCGAGCTGCTCGTTGCCGACGTGGCCAGGAGCTCGCTGGTTCAAGGGTTCGTCGCACTGCTGCTCGCCGGGCGTCTCGACGGCGCCATCGAGCAGATGCCGGGCGAGGCCAGCGTCGAGACCCTCCTCGAGCGCGTCTTGGATGTCGTCGAGGGAAACGGCTGACCCCCGCAAACGCACATAGCTGGCATGTTGCCACCGGAAAGATTTCGATTTGACGATTCCGGGTCTCGCGCGTAAATAGATATTGCCGCTGGCAACATGGGGATTGCGAAGGCGCTGCCTTCCCCACCCCATTCTAGATCCAGCCCATGCAAGCGTTGACCGGCTCGTGCCGCTTGGCGCTCGAACAGCCAAGCCGCGGGAAGCTCTCAGGGCTTTCCGCCGCACGATGCTTCGCGCCCGGCTACCGCCAAACCGGCTCGAAGAACTCTGGTCTGGCGGAACGGGGGATCAGATTCCGACAATGTTGATCGCGCACCTTTATTAGGGCGCACAGAGTGGCGGCCGCTTCATGACAGTGATCGGCTCGATATTACCTAAACAAGATCGTTGCTGCTGAACGTTGCCGCAAGGCCGTCCGTCGCTCATCTGCGCCGGAGACGGAGGCGGCTGCTCGAAAACTTACCGGCAAAGCACGGGTTCTGGAGATTCAAATGGAAATGACGCAATCCGCACCGGCCGGCGCGCCGGGAGCGACGGCCCTCCTTTCGGCCAAGGCCGCCTGGCTCGACCGAGTCATGGGTATCAAGGTGACAGGCGTTGCCGAGGCCCCGCCTGTCCCGTCGTCGGCGCTGGCCAACCGTCTGAAGACGCTGATCCATCGCGCCAGCATCATTCCCGACGCCAAGCGGCACACGGATGAGTTGCGCGTAGCCGCCGCGGCGGTGAAGGCCAGCGCCGTCGATGCGGAGGCGCGGGTCGACCAGCTCCGGGCATTGCTCGATTCC
The DNA here is from genome assembly GCA_963762435.1 of uncultured Alphaproteobacteria bacterium. GTDB lineage: Bacteria > Pseudomonadota > Alphaproteobacteria > ATCC43930 > CGMCC-115725 > JAXDMU01. The sequence continues at coordinate 246,639 of CAVXLN010000030.1, forward strand.
GCGGAGCGGGCGGCCCTTGCCGCGGTTGAGATCGCCGAGGCCTCCAAGCCCATCGATACCGGCGTCGTAGCCTTCGCCAAGCTCCGACTGCGCTGGAGTGCGGTGCAGGCGAGCCGGGCCATCGCCGTCGACCGGATCATGCAGGTCATGAACCAGGTGCTGGATGTCGAGCTTGCCGGCGATCCGCTGCTGGGCGAGGCGCGCGCCAAGGTCGCCGCCTTCGAGCAGCGCATCCCCGGTCCTGGGCCGGCACTCGAGGACGCGCTCGACGCGCTCGGCAACACCGCGGACGAGCTTCAGCGCGCGCGGGCTCGCAATCAGGCGCTAAAGGCCATCGCGGGCTATCGCCAGGCGCTCGATGCCGAGCCGCTGCTGCGCGAGCTGCAGGACACCGAATACGGCTCCCATCGAATCTACGACGAAATCATGGGCTCGCTCCAAGCGCTCGAGACGGTCCTGGCCAAGTAACGCCGCACGGCGGCAAAGGAGAGTTGAATGTCCATCTTTTCCAATCCATTGCACCAACCGCCGGCCGCCCGCGCGCCGCATCAGCCGGGCCCAGCAGCCACTGGCCCGACCGGGGCTCGCGGTTCGATGGAGCGCTCGCTGGGCTCGTTGGGAAGTGGCGGGCCCATTCCGGGACCGTCGAATGTGCGGGACCAACGACAGCTTGCCGGCGACCCGAACGCAGGCAACAACAATGCGAACCCGCCCACCGAGGTTGAGAAGCAAAAGCTGAGGGACAAGGCGAAATACGACACTCGCTTGCGGCGGGCCGAAGCCGTCAAAGCGAAGCTGATCGCAATGCCGGAAGCAAAAAGCCAGCTGGATGTCCTCAACGGGGCAATGCTCACCGCGGACGGACACTTCCAGAGGAAGGACTATACCAAAGCGCTGAAAGTGTTGGAGGGGGTCGATTTCGCCAGCTTGGAGAAGAAGGCCGAGCTCAGCCGCAAAAACACAAACACCTATTTGCTTGCGACAGTGCCCGATGTGGTGGATCAGTCCGCCAAGCTCCGGGCCGAAGCCTCGTCGGAGCCCCTGTTCTCGGACGCGGAGCGCCGGCGCTGGGTCGATGAGGTGGATGTGGTGACCTCGACGCTGCGAGCGAAGGCCGTCGACCATACCAGCATCGTCCTCCCGACAAGAACTTTCCGGGAACAATGGGCGGTGAAATTCGAGGGTCGGCTTCGGATTCTCAAGGACGAGATCGAAACGCGCAAGCAGCGCTGTGACCTTGCCAGGCTCAGGATCGGAGAGGAGCTGAAGCTCGTCCAAAGCGACTTGCAAAACGTCCTCTCGGCGAACCCAGCCGAGATGGGCTTCGAAGATAAGCATATTTATAAAACGGTGCAAACAGAAAGCGCCGCGCGTGAGTACGAGGCGGCACATCAGGCCGTGCTCGAGTTCAGGCAAAAAGTGGAAGCGATGCTGCCGGGAATCAGTACCAACCGAAAGAAATGGGAAGCATTGCAGCCGGGGCTCACCTCGCTCATTCTCGAAGCCCGATCGCATGAGACCACCACCGAAACGGATGTGCTGCGCGTCTCGGCGCCTTATGCCGGCGAAACCGCCCAGCGCCTGCGGGTTCTCAAGGGCCGGTGGGACGCGCGCGATATTCCTTATGCCGAGGCGATCGCCGAGTTCACGGCGTGCCGCGGGAATGTCCAGCAAAACCGCGCGCGTCTGAGCAAGCTTGTTGAGGTCGCGGCCGAACGGGAAAGGGCCCAGTTTGACATTGCGCAGGCCCTGGCCAGCGCGAGGGGAAAGGTCACGCGGCTCTGCACGGCCATTGCCGATGTGGATGCTCGCTTCAAGCCCGAGGTTTCCGAGGCCCCTCTCACCAAGCAGCTTGACGGCATCGAGGCCGACTGGGATCGCCGCCTGACGGAGAAGATCGACGCGGCAGCGCTCGAGACCCAAACCTTCGAGGATCGGATCGTCGCGGTAGGGAATGAGGCGGACAGGATTGCGGGCGACCGTGTCGAGCTAACGACCGAATTCTTCAACCTGAAGCGCGCGCAAATCCTCGCCGAGACCAAGAAATGGGAAGTCGGGATCGATCAGCTCGCCGGGGTAAATCTCGAGAACGCCAAGCTCCAGGCCGGCTTCCTTAACCGTACCAAGGACACCATCCTGCGAGCCGAAACTCTCGCACAGCTCTTGGAGGAGGAAGCCCGCCTCAAAGCCGCCGTCGTGGGATTCAAGGGTATGGCGGACGCAAACAGGATACCGAAGGAAGACGTGTCCTTCGAGGCTGTCGAGAAAGCTCTCACCGCGCTGACATCCGATATCGCGAAGCGCAAGGAGGAGGCGGACTATGGCGAGCTGCGGGACGAGTGCGCGTCCGATCTCAAGACGCTGCAGCTCGACGCTACCATCGTTCCCAACAATGCCGTCGAGAAGGCGGCGCTGAGCGCACGGATCGCTGAGCTCAAGAAAAAGATCGACAAGATCAGCGCGGCCGTCGCCGGCAGCAAGGACAGCAGCGGGAAGCGGGCCGCAACGGTCGCCGGCGTGCGCAACTCCATCGCCAGAGGCCGGACACGGCTGAATGACGGCGCGCTGAAAGACTATCTCGGCGTGAAAAGAGCCGAGCTCTCGAGCGAGCTCGACGCAATCGAGAAGCGAGTGGGCCACGAGCTGCCCGGGGAGACGGCCGTGGGCATGGAGGCATGGAACACGCGCTATACTCAGGCGAAAACGGACGCGCGCGTCGCCAAGCAAGAACAGGCAAAGTTCGACGAAGAGATCACCAAGGCCTTGGCTAAGGTGAAAGAGATCCCGGGCGTACCGGAATGGGCGGCCCAGATCGCCAAGAAGCTCGATGTCCTGAAGAAAAACTATCGCGACGAGAGTAAGCGGGCCGATTGCAAGGACGGCCTTGAAAGGCTGAAGGGGGAGCTCACGGAGGCAGAGGCCACCCCAGCGATTGCCCTTGAAAAGAATAATACCGCCAAAACAGCGGAAGATCAGGCAAAGACGGACACTCGCAAGGCCCAGCTCGACCAGGCGGAATGGGAAGGCCTGGCCACGGAATTCGAGAACCGCATAAAGATTGCGCCGAGTTTAGGGGCCGGGGGAAAGATCAACCGGTTTATGGGGGTGCGCAACCCGGCTTCAACGCCTCGCGAGGAGCTGCAGCAGCTCTTGGCGAACGCCAAGGCCAAATTTGCGACCGACGGCGACCTGGAAGCGGCCAAGACACGGCTCAACGCGGCGCAGCGGCGCGCCGATTTCTACGAGAAATATCCGGACGGTGGTCTGGGTGCCAACCGGGCGGCGCTGCCGCAGGTTCTGGCGGCGTGGAAGAGCAGCCTTGCCGGCTTGACGGGCTCGATGGATGAGCTGGTTCGGGAGCTGAACAAGCTGCCGGACGCGGACTTGCCCCAAGACCCGGGCAAAAAGACGGTGGCCGACGAGATCGCGAAGCTGAAGTCGCTGTTCAGGCTCGGCGTCTTCGATCGCCCGGTCACGGTCCTGACCGCCGGCGAGCCAGGTTCCGAGCTCATGCGTGCCAACCGCGAGGAAGCGCTGCGCAGCGCCGGCACGATGCTCGCTTATCTCCAAAGCGATCCGCGCATTCGCGCGCTCGCCACGAACCCATTCGTTTCCTCGCTTCCGCAAGCGATTGCGGCCGCCCGCTCGAGCTTGATCAATCTCGAACGAACCCTGCTGAACAGCATCTGACCCGGAGTGCCATGCCATGTCTCTGAGCAAACCCCAAGCCGATTGGCTCTATCGCTTCACTCGCGGCGCCGTGGTCATCCAGGATGCCCCCGTCGACCAGAACGTCAAGGATTTGGTGTGCCTTGAGAACGACGAGCTGCGGTGTCAGCTCAAGAAGGAAGAGGAGCTCACCCGGTCTGCCGACTATATGGCGACCGTCAAGGACGATCTGCGCAACAAGCTCAACCTCACCTTCGAGTTCTACGACAACGTCAACCCCGATGCCAAGAGGAGCGGCATTTCGCAAGCGGCGACGCTGGATTCGCGCGGCCCCCACCGTGACTTCGACACGATGGATACCGGCAAGATCGTAAGCCCGCTTCATCAAAACGGTCAGGCCACCGAGTTCGGCGGCAAGGTCATGGGTGCCATGAACGCCATGAAGCCGCTCGCGGACGAGGCCGCCCGGCTGCGCGGCTTGATGGTGGACCAGTGGGTGCTGGACGAGGTGACGAAGCTGCCGGTGAAGCGGTCGCTCCCCCTTTTCTCCGATCAGGACATCGAGCGCGGGCTCTATACACCGCTCGTGCGGGAGCAGGTGGTGCCCGAGACCTTCGTGCCGGACCGTTACAGCGCCGACGCCAAGATGATGAAGCAGTCCGACGAGGACTATATCAAGGAATGCCGGGCCGCGGCGGCCGAAGTGCCGAAGCCTGACCCGTCAGGTGCGATGAAAGCCATCGTGACGACGATTTCCACCATTGTGCAGGTCAGGTTCGGCATGGGCGACGAGGTGGCGCTGATCGCTCAGGCCGCTGAAGCCGGTCTCAACGGCACCATCGATCTCGGCATGGCCGTCAAGGGCACGGTGGATAGCCGCAGCTTCAACGGCAACGATTTCGATAAGGTATGTGCCTCGGTTTCGAGTGCGGTCGGCAAGGCCATGACCGCCAAGCTCGACAGCGTCTATGGCGGCGACTGGTTCGGCCAGGCCCTCAGCTTTGGGCTCAGCGCCACGGGAGCGCTAGCACGGTCCGGTGTCTGGTTAAGGCGGGACAAAGACAAGAGAGGTCCCTTTCCCGCCTCGGAAATCTTCGGCGAGATGGTCACTGCTGCGAGCAACTACCTGGCCGCCAAATCGGATAAGACAGAGCACTCGACGTCGACCTGGTACACGACCGGCGCGACGGCGTGCAAGGAGTTCGGCGTCTTGCTGCAGAAAGCCGTGCCCCAGATCAACGCACTCGGCTCCAATCCGGACGCGACGCTCAAAAGACTGCTCGCGAACACCATGCTGCAGGCGGCGACCGGTGCCGCCAAGGCATATTCCGACTACGCTGTCGCCAGCGAGCTGAACAGCAAGCACCTGAAGATCAAGCCGGATGGCACGGAGAATAGGGACGAGGTGGAAAATCAGGATATCAATCGCGGCCAGGATATTGCCGGCCGCGAGAAGGACTCTATCCAGGACCTCTATGAGACAGCCGCGAAGTGGCTCAATCAATCGCTGGACGAGGACGAGGAGAAGGCCAAGGTTCAAGACGCCCTGACGATGATCGAGGCCGACAAGAAGAAGTTCGAAGCGTCCCTGGAACGCCTCGGCGAGCTCGACCCGGACCGTGCGACCGACGACGAGAAGAAGTCGATCGGCGCGCTTATCGCCCAGATCGAGCGCGATCGCATGCTCCTGGAAGGGCTGTTCAAGCTGCCCCAGACCGCGTCCGCCTTCGAGCATTTCTGCGCGCCGCTTCAGGTGGCCGGGGCTGCGGGGCGATTCATGGCCAATGTCGTGGCCGCGCATAAGCGGACAAAGGCCTTGGAGGTCTGGAGGGACGCGAACGAGGCGGCGATCTCCAGCCGAAGCGCTTTCTCGAGCACGATCCAGAACTTCATCAGCAATCAGGAATTCCAGAGGTACCACCAGAGCTTTCAGGCCGTCCTGCAGCTTCTCCAGATCGGGTTTGGCGTCGCCGGCACGATTTATGCCCCGATGTACGGTGCGGGCCTTGCGGCCAAGGCGGGGGCGGCACTCGAGGACTCAGGCTATCAATACATGAAGCAATGCCGGGCCGACAAAGCCTGGAAGGTTACCGAAAAGGCGCTTGCCAATCCCGGAAACCGGCGGTTGGGCCACGCGGCACGCCTGCTGAATCCGACGCTGGCGAAATATTCGATCGCTTATGGCGCGCTCATGGCGCACGACCCGATTGCGATGGGCATAATGAAGAAGTGCGGGCTCGATCGCGAGACCTTGGCTCGTCCCGATGCGAACGTCGGACTGGTGAAGAAGTACCTGCAAACCCTCTACAACGACGATCCGGTGGTGCTCGGTCCGGTGCCGAAGGATCCCAAGCAGAAGCAGAAGACACTGCCCGCGCCGGAGCTCACGCTCAAATCCTGGAAACGGACACTCGAGCTGCTGCGCCAGCACGAAGGCATGGAAGTGTTCCCACCCTATGCCATTACCTTCGGCATGGACGAGGTGGAGCAGCTCTTGGCCACCGGCGCGCAGGGCATGACGATCGGACAGATGCGGCAGGCCGTGGGGACGCTCAATAGTCTCGCGGACCGGTTCAAGGAGTTCGTGCCGGTCGACGGGAAGGGGATCATGATCGCGGCCGCGGTCAGGATTTTCGCCCAGTTCAGCGATCTCGCCGGCGGCAAGGCGATGGCTCTCCAGGCTGAAATTGACGTCGCTGACGCGCAGGCCGCCGCAGAGGCTGCCGCCGCAGCGGCCAATGCGGCCGGCGCTGCTGACGGGCAGCCTCAGGCCGAGGGTGAGCCACCGCCAGTCGAGGTCCAGGGCAATGCCGGGCCGCACGAAGAGGCCCGGGGCGAGGGCGACGTCGTGGAGCCCCAGCAGGCGGAGCTCCAGGGCAATGCGGTGCCGTCCCAGGATAACGATATCCGAACGGCCTAATGCCCTGACCCAGCTTGGTCCGCGGAGTTCAGATCATGGCGGTCGGGATCCCGCGGACCAGCTTTCGTCCGGGCGGAGGCCGGTATCGGCCGCTCCGCTCGGGCGACAGCCCCCGGAACGAAATCGATGGACATCTTTATCAGACGAACTTGCCTCTCGGCCGCGGCACTGGCAGCCGCAGTCGGCACGGCACACGCCACGGAAGCTCGATATGATTGCAGCGGCGGAACCGAGCTCACGGTGCAATTTTCCCCGCCCGGTGCCACCGACAGCCATGCCGTGCTGACCTTCGCCGGCTCGGGCACCAGTATCGCCCTGCCGCAAGTGATGTCGGCGGACGGCGGCCGCTATGCCGATGACAAGATCGAGTTCTGGATCGAGGGCCGGAACGCGACGCTGACGCGCGGCGACAAGCGCGAAACCTGTGAAGTTCGATCGGACTGAAATGCAAAACTGGCAAGCCTTTCTCATCCGGGCGCTGATGCTCGTTGCAGGCCTGGTCGTCGCCGTCAGCGCGATCGGTCAGGCCTTTGCTGCGGATGCTCCGGGCTCGCTGATCCGCATGGAGGCGATGCCGGGCGCGCCCGACGGTGCTACCGCGTACCGAATCCTCTATGTGTCGACCGGCCTTTCGGGCGAGCCGATCCCGGTATCCGGCGTGGTCATTATCCCCGCCGGCCGCGTGCCGGCAGGCGGTCGAAGGATCGTGGCTTGGGCGCACCCGACCACCGGCATCGTCACGCGCTGCGCGCCTTCGCTGGCTCGCGTCTTTTTCGCCTCCATCCAGGGGCTGAGCGAGATGCTGTCGCGCGGCTACATCGTGACGGCGACGGACTATCCGGGGCTCGGCACGCCCGAAACGCATCCTTACCTCGTCGGTGCCAGCGAAGGTCGCGCCGTGCTCGATTCCGTCCGGGCCGCACGACTGGTCCCGGGCGCCGATGCCGGCAGCGACTTCGCGGTTTGGGGTCATTCCCAGGGCGGCCACGCCGCCCTCTATACCGGGCTTCTCGCCAAGCAATATGCACCCGAGTTGCATCTTGTCGGGGTGGCCGCGGCGGCGCCGGCGACCGATCTCCAAGCGCTTATGACCGAAGACCGCGGCACCAAAGGCGGCAACAACATCACGGCCATGACGCTCTGGTCCTGGTCGCGTGTGTATGGCGCACCGATGACGCCGGTAGTGACGCCGGAGGCGATGCCGGCGATCGACCGGTTGGCGGGTTTGTGCATCGAACGCTGGTTCGATGTCTATCTTCGCCGCGGCGCGACATCAGCGCTGGAAGAGGGTTTTCTCAAGGTTCCCAATCTCGCCGAAATCGAGCCCTGGCACGGGCTGCTGGCGGAAAACACGCCCGATCCTCTGCCGCCGGATATCCCTGCGTTCGTTGCGCAGGGCGGGGCCGATGCCCTGGTCCGGCCGTCCGTAACCTCTGCTTACGTCGAGGCGCTGTGCCGTCGCGGCAGCGAGGTCCGGTTCGAGCTGCTGCCACGCGTCGGCCACGCTTTCGTCGCGCGCGACGCAGCCGCCGACGCCGTTGCCTGGATTGCATCGCGCTTCGCTGGCGCAGCTCCGCCAAACGATTGCGGGCCATTGCTCGGCCGGGATGTCCCCGACCAAAAGATCTGAAACCCACGCGCGAGCCGATGCGCGGCTCGGTTGCCGAGACCGGCCTCTCCTCGTTACGGCCCTAACGATTCGGTTAGCGTCGAGGTGGAGCGGGGGTTAGAGTTCGGCTTCGGGCACGGCCGCACCTTACGCATCGGTTATCAGCTGCGTTGGGGAGCGCAATGGCTGAAAGCTCATCGGGGCGGGGACCCGAGGATGACGGACCCATTTTGACGGAACGCATGGCCCGGGCTGGTCCCAGGGTCTATGTGGTCAGCGACGTGCGCCTCTATCGCGAAGGGCTCGTCTCGACGCTCGGCGGGCAGAGCGGGCTTACCCTGCTGGGTGTCGGCTCCTCCGACGATGTGCTCGAGCGGGTCGAGACGCTCCGGCCCGATGTCCTGCTGCTCGATCTTGCCGCGCGCGACAGCCTTGCCATTCCGCGCCAGGCGCAGCAAGCTCATCCGCCGCTCCGCATCGTGGCATTCGCCGTCGCCGAGGTGGCCGAGAGCGTGCTCGCCTGTGCCGAGGCCGGCATATCGGGCTATGTGCCGCAGGATGGCTCCGCTGAAGATCTGATCTTGGCCATTTTCGCCGCCCTCAAAGGCGAGCTCGAATGCTCGCGGCGGATGGCGGCCGTCCTCTTCGAGCGGCTGGCGAGCTTGTCCGGCGGCCGGCCGGCGGCGTCCGCCACCTCGGCGCTCACCCCGCGCGAACGGGAGATCGCGGCTCTCCTTGCCCATAACCTGCCCAACAAGGAGATCGCCCGGCGCCTGCGCCTCGGCCCGGCGACGATCAAGAACCACGTCCACAACATCCTCCAGAAGCTCAGCGTCAAGCGCCGCGGCGATATCGCCGGGCTCCGGCTCGAAGTGCCGCGCGCCGATCCGGACTTCCGACTGGACCGTTTCTAGATCCGAAAAGCCATTGACCGGCTAACGGCGTCCCGTCTCCGCCGGGGCGCTTCCATACCCAGGCTCAACATCGATCCGGACCGTCACCGGACCCTCGACCGGCCCGAACGGTTCTGGCGCCGTGGCATCGGGCGCGCCAGCCTAGAGCCCGATGCGATCAGGTCGGGTCGACCTGATCGCTGAATCGGTCTCTAGTCATTTGAATCAGCGAAGGATTCAGATTTCAGGTCGATTCGACCTGAAATCATCCTGCGCTAGCGTCGGCCGGAGGCGAGACAGCTCATGCGCATCCTGCTGGCGGGAATGTCGAACATGCTCTCCAACATCGTCGCGGCGGCGCTCGCCCAGGCGCCCGACATCGTGATAGCGGGCCGCGTCGCCGACGAGGCGGAGCTCGCGGCCGGCATCCGCAGCCAGAGTGCGGACGCCGTCATCGTGCAGACCGGCGAGCCGGGTACGCCCGCGCGCTTCGCGGCATTGCTGCAAGGATTTCCCAGCCTCAAGGTGGTGGCGATCGATCCCAGCGGCATGCGCGGCGCCCTGCACCAGCTGCGGCCCTATTCGCTCCATTTCACCGAGGTTTCCGTCGACACGCTGCTGTCGGCGCTCCGTGCCTCCTCGACGCCGATCCGTCGAGCGGCGAGGCGGCGGGATCAGCAATCGAGATTGGGCTAGTCGGAGGATAGCGCATGTCCACATACACCTATCCCGGCGTCTATATTCAGGAGATCCCGAGCGGTGTGCACACCATCACCGGTGTCGCGACCTCGATCGCGGCGTTCGTGGGCTGGGCCGATCAAGGGCCGACCGACCAGGCGACGCTGGTGCAGAGCTGGTCGGATTTCGCGACCCAGTTCGGCGGCCTCGATGCGCGCAGCTATCTGGGCTATGCGGTCAACCAGTTCTTTCTGAATGGCGGCCAGCAGGCCTATATCGTCCGGCTGACCGGCTCGGGGGCCGAGCCCGCCTCGGTCACCATCGCCAGCCTGGTGTTCGATACCAGTGCGGCACCCTCGCCCAGCACCGTCACGATCGTGCCGGCGACGGTCAACGCCTGGGCGGCGTCGACATCCTATGCCTTGGGCGCGCTCGTCACCGATTCCAACGGCGCCGTACAGCGCTGCACCAATGCCGGCTTCTCGGCCCCGACCGCGCCGACCTGGGCGACGACGATCGGCGCCACCACAACCGACAGCAACGGCCTCGCTAAATGGACCAAGGCGACGGCCTTCACGGTCGGCGCGCTGATCCAGGATTCGAACGGCAATGTGCAGCAATGCTCTGTGGCCGGAACCTCCGCCAATTCAGCCCCCAGCTGGGCCACCGCGCTCGGCGCCACCACAACCGATGGCGGCGCCGGCGGCGTCACCTGGACGGTGGTCGGGATCGGCTTCGTGACCTGGGAGCTGGTCGCGACCAGCCTGGCCACGACCGGCCTCACCTTCACCGCGGTCAATGCCGGTGGATGGGGCGACAATTATTCGGTCCAGATCCAGCCGCGGCCCGACGACTACACGCGCTTCACGCTGTCGGTCCTCTACACCAATCCCACGACGCTGGCCCAGAGCACGGTCGAGGCCTTCGCCAACCTCTCCTTGAGCGCGACCGACCCGCAATATGTCGTGAATGTGATCAACGAATCCTCGAGCTACCTGACGGCGGCGATGGGCACGCCGGCGCTCACCATCACGCATATTCCGGCGACCACGCCCACGACCTCCGTCCCCTCGACGCCCGCCACGGCGCCGCTCGTGAACGGCAGTGACGGCACCGTTCTGGCGCCGACCACGACGGCCGGCAGCGCGGGAGATTTCGAGACGGCGCTCTTACCCGGCAGCGGCACCGGCGGGGTCTATTTCCTCTCGACCGTGCCGATCTTCAATCTGCTGGCAGTCCCTGGCGAGATCGATCCTCAGACGATCCAGGATCTCCAGGCCTTCTGCGTCACCGAGCGTGCCTTCATGATCGTCGATTGCGAGCAGACGGCCAGCTTCGCCACGCTGCAGAACGGCCCGACCGGGCTCCTCAGCGGCAACAACTCGATCAACTCGGCCTTCTACTTCCCCTGGATCAACGCCTTCGACCCGCAGCTCAATGTCACGCGGCCGTTCCCGCCCTCAGGCTATGTCGCCGGGATCTACGCGGCCACGGACTCTTCGCGCGCCGTCTGGAAAGCGCCGGCCGGCATCGATGCCAGCCTGACCGGTGAATCCGGCCTTACCGTCACGCTGACCGACCTGCAGAACGGCACGCTCAATGTCCAGGCCATCAACTGCCTGCGCAGCTTCCGGATCTATGGCGATGTCGTCTGGGGCGCCCGCACGCTCAGGGGCAACGATCAGGTCGGGTCGGAATGGAAATATGTCCCGATCCGGCGCTTCGCGCTCTTCCTCGAATCGAGCCTCTATGAGGGCACGCAATGGGTCGTGTTCGAACCCAATGACGAGACGCTCTGGGGCCAGATCCGGCTCAATGTCGGCTCCTTCATGCAGGGGCTGTTCCTCCAGGGTGCCTTCGCCGGATCGACGCCGCAGCAGGCCTACTTCGTCAAATGCGATGGCGAGAACAACCCGCCGGCCAGCGTGGCCCAGGGCATCGTGAATATCGGGGTCGGCTTCGCGCCGCTTTATCCGGCCGAGTTCGTCGTGATCCAGATCCAGCAGATCGCGCTGACCTCTTGATGAGGGAGATGTGCCATGCCGATGTTTCCGGCCAATCCGACACGCCTTGATCCGTACAAGAATTTCAAGTTCCGTCTGAAGTGGGACGGCCAATATGTCGCCGGCATCAGCAAGGTTTCGAGCCTGAAGCGCACGATCGAGGTGGTCGAGCACAGGAGCGGCGGCGACCCCTCGACCGCGCATAAATCGCCGGGCCGGGCCAAGTTCGATGCGATCACGCTCGAGCGCGGCCTGACCCAGGATCTGGGCTTCAACCAATGGGCCGGCCTGGTCTGGAACTTCGGTGCCGGGCTCGGCTCTGAAGTGTCGCTCGCGAACTTCCGCAAGGATGTCTATCTCGAGCAGTATAACGAGGCCGGCCAGCTGGTGATCGCCTACAAGATCTATCGCTGCTGGGTCTCGGAATATCAGGCGCTGCCCGATCTCGACGCCAACGCCAACGCGATCGCGATCGAGCATATCAAGCTCGAGAATGAGGGCTGGGAGCGCGATACCGGCGTCACGGAACCCCAGGAACCGACGCTGAGCACCGTGGCGAGCTGAGATGCGCGCGCTCGGCCCGTCGGATTTCCTCCTGCTGTGGGAGCGCGGTCGACCGCTGCATCCGCTCGATCGGAGCCTGCTCGCGGTCCATGCGGCGTTTCCCGAGGTGTCGTACGACGCGGCGGCGGGCTGGCCGATCGGCCGCCGCAACCAGGCGCTCGCCGCCCTGCGCACGGCCGCGTTCGGACCGGGCATCGGCGGCTGGACCGACTGCCCAGACTGCGGCGAGAAGCTGGAATTCGCTATCGACGGGTCGACACTCGCTGAGAGTGCGGTGGAAGCGACGGGCGAGCCGATCATCGTCGATGGGCAGGCGTTCCGCCTGCCGACCAGCCGCGACCTTGCCGGGATCGCGTCGGAGGAGGATCCGGCGCGCGCGGCACATCGGCTCGTCGAGCGATGCCGCCTCGACGGTCCGGCTGCGCACGAGCCTGATCTCGACGCGATCGGGGCGGAGATGGCGTTGGCCGATCCGCTGGCCGACATCACGCTTCAGTTCGACTGCCCGCGCTGCGGTACCGCCTTCGAGGAGAGTCTCGATCTCGGCGACTTCCTCTGGGCCGAGATCGAGGCGAAGGCGAAACGGCTCCTGGTCGAGATCGATACGATCGCGGCCGCCTATGGCTGGAGCGAGCCTGAGATCCTGGCCCTCAGCCCGGCGCGCCGCGCGCTCTATCTCGAGATGGTGTGCCGATGACCGGCTTCGTGCAGCGGCTCGCCGCCGGGGCTGTGCGAGCGCGGCCGCGCCTGCACCCGCTCGTGGGCTCGATCTTCGGCCCCGCCGCACCGGAAGCCGCGGCGTTGCCGGAGATCGACCGGCTGGTCGAGACCGAGCAGAGCGCGCGAACGATCTTGCCGGAACTGCCGGTACGGGCCAAGGCCCGAGCGCCAGCCGGCCGATCGCCCCCGGAAGTGCCGCTTGCGAAGCCGCACACCGAACCCCAGGATCAGCCACCTGTCGCCGAGACTTTCCGACCACTGGTCGCGCCCATGCCGCGCGAGGCCAAGCTCTCGGCGCTTTCCGAGGTCATCGGGCGGCTCGCTCCAAGTCCTGCGCCACCCGGCGAACGAGCCGCTGCCGAGCCGAAGTCTCTCGTTGCCGCTGCGCCGAAGCTCGTCGGCGACCGCCGGCGTGAGATGGGCCGGAACGAGCCGGTCGCGGCGCCCCGGCAGCTCGGCGCGTCGCCAAGGCGCGAGCGCGGTACGGAGGACATTCAGATCCATATCGGCCGGATCGAAATCATCGCGGTGCCACCGCCTGTCGCAGCCCCGAAGGCCGCGCCAGCGCCGAAGGCGATGTCGCTCGACGACTATCTCAGCCGGCGGAATCGAGGCGCTCGATGAGCAACGGCCTCGCCCTTTCGGCCGTTACGGCCGTGCTGCAGTACTATCTGAACGAGCTCTATCTGACCTCGCCGCCCTTCACCAGCACGGTGGCGGTGTCGTGCCTGGCGCCGGATCTGGTGCAGCAGAGCTTCGAGCAAAATGCGGCCGAGCCCGAGAACCAGGTCAATCTGTTCCTGCATCAGGTCGTGCACAACGCGGCCTGGCGCAATGTCGGCCTGCCCTCGCTCGCCGCCGACGGCACGACGCGGCTCAACAGCCCGCCGCTGGCGCTCGATCTCCATTATCTGTTGACGGTCTACGCGACTGATTTCTGGCAAGCCGAAGCACTGCTGGGCTATGCGCTGATGATGCTGCACGAGAACCCCGTGCTGCTGCGCGGCGACATCGCGACGGCGCTGGGCTCGCTCGCGACACCTTTTCCCGACCATCCGCTGACCAAGTTCCTGCCGGGCTCCGGGCTCGCCGATCAGATCGAGATGATCAAGATCACGCCCGAGACGCTGAGCCGCGAAGAGCTGGCCTGGCTCTGGACCGCGCTCAAGGCCGATTATCGCCCCACATACCCGTTCCAGGTGTCGGTCGTGCTGATACAGCCGCAGCAGCCGACCACGATCGCGCCGCCAGTGCTGCGCCGCCATCTCAAGGTCCGGCCGATCCAGCCCGCCCAGATCCTGGAAGTGACGCCGCCCAACAAGCAGCTGGCCGCGGCACCGACCGACACGGTGACGGTGACCGGCGAGTTCCTGAGTGCAGTGACTGCCGTGTCGCTCAGCAATCCGCGCTACGGCATCGAGTATTCGGTCCCGGTGACCGGCGTGACGGGTGCTTCCTTCTCCTTCGTGCCCGATGCCAGCTCGAGCCATCCGGCCGGGATCTACAGCATCGCGGCCGTCGTCACGGATGCGGCGGGCGATATCGTGCAGACCACGAACAGCCTGCCGCTCGCGGTGGCACCCGTGCTGCCGTCGCAGACGGCGACACCCACCGCGAGCGCCGCCGGCCCGGTCGTCAATGTCAGCTTCAGCCCGAACGCGATCGAGGGCCAGACGGTCTCGCTCGCCTTGAGCACGATCGGCAGCGCGCTCTTCAATACGAGCGTCCCCGCGCAGCCCTTCACCGGCAGTGTCGGCAGCCTCGATTTCGTGTTCCCGCCCGGCCTGCCCTCGGCGGCGCTGCTCGGGCGCCTTCAGATCGATGGCGTGACGAGCCTGGTCGAGGTCGATTGGACGGTCCACCCGCCGGTCTTCACTGGTCCCCTGGTGACGACATGACTGCCGACACCGCCTGGGCCGAACGTAATCGGGCGCAGCTGGTGCGCGCTTTCGCCACCCTACGGCAGCGGTTCGGCGAGACCCTGCCGGAACCGATCGACGTTGAGCCGATCGAGCCGCCGGCCGCGATCGATACGCTTTCGGCGATCTTCGGGCTCAGCGCGTTCGAGCGGGAGCTGCTGCTGCTCTGTGCCGGCGCCGAGATGGATGCGGGTCTGGCGGCGCGGGGACCGGTCACTTTCGCGCTGGCACTGGCGGTTCTGGACAGCCCGCATTGGAGTGCGCTTACGCCTGCCGCCCCGCTGCGCCGCTTCCGGCTGATCGAGATCGAACCGGGCCATGGCCTGACCGCGGCGCCGTTGCACATCGACGAACGCGTCCTGCATTATCTGGCCGGCCTCAATCGGCTCGACCAGCGGCTCGCCGGCCTTCTGAGCCGCAAATTCCCCTCGGCACTGTTGGCGGAGGAGCATCGGCAGCTGATCAGCGAGGTGATCGAGCCGGCGCTCGAGCGGGCGCCGCCGGCGATCGCGGTGCATCTCTGCGGCGATGACGCCTTGGCGCAAGAGAGCGTCGCGGCCGCGATCGCGGATCGGGCAGGGCATGCGCTCTTCGTGCTGCGTCTCGAGGACACGCCGGCCCAAGGCAGCGAGCTCGATCAGTTCATCGAGCTCTGGGCGCGCGAAGCGCTCTTGCTGCCAGCACTCCTGCTGCTGCAATGGGCCGGCGACGTGCCGAGTGCCGCCGCCCGGGCGCTCGCCGAGAGGCTGCCGGGGCCGCTCCTCATCGCCAGCCGCGACACGCTCGCCCTCAACCGCCCGCTCGAACGCTTCAAGGTCGACAAGCCCGATCCGCCCGGACAGCGACGGCTCTGGGACTCGGCGTTGGGCCCCGCCGCCGGCGATGTACTCGACGCGCTCTCCGCGCAGTTCCGCCTGAGCGCCGAGACGATCTCCTCGCTCGCCGCATCGGTCGGCGGACCGCTCGACGGCGCCCGGCTCTGGCGCCATTGCCGCGCCTTCGCACGGCCTCGGCTCGAAAGCCTGACCGAACGGATCGAGCCTGTGGCCGGGTGGGACGATCTCGTGCTGCCCGAAATGCAGAAACTGACGCTCCGCCGCCTCGCCGCCCAATCGCGGCATCGCATGACCGTCTATGAGGAATGGGGTTTCTCGGCTCGGGGCCGGCGCGGCCTGGGATTGAGCGCGCTGTTCTCGGGTCCGAGCGGCACGGGCAAGACGCTGGCGGCCGAAGTGCTGGCCGCCGAACTCGATCTCGATCTCTACCGGATCGATCTCTCCGCCGTCGTCAGCAAATATATCGGCGAGACCGAGAAGAATCTGAAGCAGCTGTTCGATGCGGCCGAGACCGGTGGCGTGGCGCTGCTGTTCGACGAGGCGGATGCGCTCTTCGGCAAGCGCGGCGAGGTCAGGGACAGCCACGACCGCTACGCCAATATCGAGGTGAGCTACCTGCTCCAGCGCATGGAGAGTTTCCAGGGTCTCGCCATCCTCACGACCAATCTCAAATCCTCGCTCGACAAGGCGTTCCAGCGCCGGCTGCGCTTCGCCATCGACTTCCCGTTTCCCGATACGGTCCAGCGCGAGGCGATCTGGCGGCATGTCTTCCCGCCTGAGACCCCGACCCGGGATCTGCAGCCGGCGCGGCTCGCCTCGCTCAACATGACCGGCGGCAATATCCGCAACATCGCCTTGAACGCGGCCTTCCTCGCCGCCGAAGCGGGGGCCGCGGTCGAGATCGGCCATGTGCTCCAGGCGGCGCGCATGGAGGCGCTCAAGATCGAGCGGCCGCTGTCCGAGACCGAGATCAGGGGGTGGGTATGAGCCGCATCACCGTCACCATCGACCGGCTCGTGCTGAGCGGGATCGAGCCCGGCGATCGGCCCGCGCTGGTGGCCGGGCTCAAAAGCGAGCTCGCGCGTGTCCTGGCTGGGACGGAGGCGGCCGGATCCCGGCGCACGCCTGTGCTTCGCGTCGGAAGGCTGCCGCTAGAGCCGGGTCCTGCCGGCGCGCGCCGGCTTGGCGGCGGCATCGCGAAGGCGATCCGGCAGGGGATCGGACCATGACCGGTTTCTCGGGATCGCCGCGTCTCGTCAAGGGCGGCATCGTCACGCTGGACCCGGACACGGCCGTGGTCCGCAGCGTGATCGCGTTGCAATACAATCCCGATAGCCTGTCGCGCACGCTCCAGATCCAATCGACGCCGGGCGGGCAGGATGGCGTGCGGGTCGATGCGCTGCGGCTGCGCGGGCCGGCGGTCGAGACGATCAAGGTCGAGGCCGAGCTCGATGCGACCGACCAGCTCGAATTCCCGACCCAGAACCCGCTGGCGGTGCAATACGGGCTGCACCCGCAGCTGGCGCAGCTCGAGATGCTGATCAATCCCAGCGTCGAGACGCTGCTGGCCGACGACGCGAGGGCGAATGCCGGCACGCTCGAGATCATCCCGCTCGAGCAGCCTCTGACCTTGTTCGTCTGGAGCTCGAGCCGTGTCGTGCCGGTCCGGCTGACGGAATTCTCCGTCACCGAGGAGGCGTTCGATGTCCGGCTGAATCCGATCCGCGCCAAGGTCAGCTTGGGCCTGCGCGTCCTCAGCATCGACGATGTCGGCTTCGACACGCCGGGGGGCCAGCTCTTCATGGCCTATCTCACGACCAAGGAAACGCTGGCCGCGGCCGCCACGCAAGCATCGCTCACCGTGCTCGGACTCTCGGGGTTGCCATGACCTATCCGCTTCTCGCCATGGCGCAGCTGGGTCTGCTGCCGCCGGTCAGTTTCCCGACCGACAGCCGCTATTACGGTTTCGGCGTCCAGTACACCATGGCGCCGGACGGCCAGACGATCGCCTATCTGGCGCGCCGCATCGTGCCGCAGCCGGGCGCGCCCAACTACGCCACGATCAACAGCTACACCGTGCATCAGGGCGACCGGCTCGATCTGATCGCCGCCAAATATCTGGGCGATCCGCTGATGGCCTGGCTCATCTGCGACGCCAACGGCGCCATGCGCCCGCACGATCTCGTTGCCACACCCGGCCGCGTGCTGTCGATCACCACGCCCTTGGGCGTGCCGGGAGGGAACGGTGCTTAGCAGCGTCCAGCTCTCCCTCCTGATGGGTCCCATCATCGCCGTGCCGGTGCCGCGCCCGGTGATCGACTCGCTCGCTTCGGTCGAGGTCAAGATCGACGATGTCGGGGCCAGCGGTTTCCAGCTCGTCTTCAGCATCGACAAGCAGTCGCCGCTGCAGATCCTGTTCCTGCTTGCCGGCGGCCAGCCGCTGCTGTTCATGCGCTGCATTCTGGTGGCGACCGTCAACGGCGTCGCCAATGTGCTGATCGACGGGGTCATCACCAACAATCAGATCGCCCCCGGCGACAAGGGCTCGAACTCGACCCTCACCATCTCCGGCACGGATCTCACCGCCCTCATGGACAAGTCGGATTGGAGCGGCTTCCCGTTTCCGGCCTGCCCGCGCGAGGCGCGCGTGGCGTTGCTCTTGGCCAAATACGCCTTCTTCGGCGTGATCCCGCTGATCATCCCCAGCGTGCTCGTCGATGTCTCGCTTCCGATCGAATCGATCCCGGGCCAGCAGGGCACTGACCTCGCCTATATCCGCTCGATGGCGGCCGAGGTCGGCTATGTCTTCTATATCGAGCCGGGGCCGGCGCCGGGTGCCAGCACGGCCTATTGGGGACCGCAGATCAAGGTCGGCCCCGTGCAGCCGGCGCTCAGCAGCGACATGGATGCCTACACCAATGTCGAGAGCCTGCATTTCACTTTCGATCAGGAGAAGAACCGGGTCCCGCTGGTGCTGAGCTACAATCAGGAGACCGGCGTCACCATCCCGATCCCGCTGCCGCCGATCACGCCGCTCAATCCGCCGCTCGGCGCCATTCCGCCGTTCCCGGTCAATCTGCTGCCGCCGGATCTCAAAGCCTTCCGCAACGATGTCTCGAAGCTGCCGGTGGCGCAGGCGATCATGCAGGGGCTGGCGGAGGCCGCGCGCAATGCCGAGGTCGTGACCTGCCAGGGCAGCCTCGATGTCACGCGCTACAACAACGTCTTGAGTGCCCGCAAGCTGGTCGGCGTCCGCGGCGCCGGTCCCGCCTTCGATGGGCTCTACTACGTCAAGAGCGTCACTCACAAGCTGAAGCGCGGCGAGTACAAGCAGGATTTCACGCTGACGCGCAACGGCCTGGTCTCGACGGTCCCGACGGTGAGCCCATGAGCGACGGCACCGCGAGCCCGACCATGACACGGCGCTACTTCGGCAAGTATCGCGGCCTCGTCATCGACAATATCGACCCGCTCCAGACCGGGCGGATCATGGCGCAAGTGGCGGATGTGCTGGGCGAGACGCCGTCGAGCTGGGCCATGCCCTGCGTGCCGGCGGCCGGCATCCAGGCCGGCTGCTTCATCGTGCCGCCGATCGGCTCGCAGGTCTGGATCGAGTTCGAGCAGGGCGATCCCGACTATCCGATCTGGACTGGCGGCTTCTGGGGCAATGCTGCCGATGTCCCGGTCTTCGCGACCGCTCCGCCGGCGATCCCGCCAGGCCAAAACATCGTGCTCCAGACGACGGCCCAAAACACGCTGATCCTGAGCGACAGCGCGCCGACGCCGGCGACTGGCGGGATCGTTCTGAAGAACGCCAGCGGCGCCATGATCGTGGTCAACGAAACCGGCATCTACATCAGCAACGGGCAGGGGGCGACCATCACCCTCATCGGCCCGACGGTGGCGATCAACGAGACGGCCCTGACGGTCGTTGGGCCTTAGCGCGAGGATTCATGATGCCTGGACCGATCCTTCATATGGGCGCCGTGGTGATGTGCTCGCATGGCGGCCAGGCGATGCCGACCGTACCCAGCGCCTCGGTCTTCGTCTCCGGCATGCCGATCGCGACTATCGCCGCGCCCTATGCGGTCGCCGGCTGCGCCTTCGTGCCGCCCGGCGGCAATGGCCCCTGCGTCACCGGGCAATGGATCGTCGGGGCGACGCAGGTGCTGTCCGACGGGCAGCCGGTCGTGATCATGAGCGGCGTCTCGATCTGCGCGCCGACCGGCACGCCGCTGCTGCCGGTCTCGGCGCAGACTCTCGTTCTGGCGACCTGACGCGATGAATGTCGATTTCCCATACCAGTTCGACGGCCGCGGCCGAACGCAGGATCCGCTTGCGGATTATCTGCGCCAACTGGTCGAGCAGGTGCTGTTCACCTCGCCAGGCGAGCGCATCAATCTGCCGGATTTCGGCAGCGGCCTGTTGCAGTTGCCTTTCGCACCGAACAGCCCGGAACTCGCCGCCGCCACGCAATTCACGGTGCAGAGCGCCCTGCAGAAATGGCTGAGCGGCATCGTCAAGGTGCAGTCCGTCGTGGCCGAGGCGCAGGAATCGACGCTCACCGTCACAGTCGTCTACACGCCGGTCGCCACTGACGTGACACAGGTCCAGACCTTCATCTATGGAGGTCCCGCGTGATCTATAGCTGCTGCGCCGAGAATCGCCGGGCCGCGATCGTCAATAACCCGACGCTCAATGGCATCGATTATCTCGAGGTGCTCGACAAGGAAGCGCCGCCCGGGCTGACGCGGCAGCGCACGCTGCTGGTCCATTGCCTGAAGCCGGCACCCTCCGATTTGGCGCCCGCCAATGTGCTGATCCAAGGCGGGGAGAGCGTCACTGGGATCACCGCACTCTGGATCGTGCCGGCCTCCACGCTGGCCGCCGACCTGCCGATCATGGCGCAAGGCGATGCCGGCCTTTTCACCAGTTATTTCAATGCGCTTCAGAACGCCGCCAACATCCTCGTCGTCGCCACCAGCGCTGCCGGCGATTTCTCGCCCTATCTTTTCCGGCTGGTCGATGACGCGGCCCAGGCGGCCCAGGACGGGTTCGATGTCACCGAGGCGCTCGACGGCTTCGATCCGCAGCTGGCCGAGGTCTGCTTCTCCTTCAAGGTCGAATGCGGTCCCGATTTCGACTGCCGGCCGCCGGCGCCCGATTGCCCGCCCGATCAGCCGGTGCCGCCGCCGATCAATTATCTCGCCAAGGATTACGGCTCCTTCCGGCAGATCCTGCTCGATCGGCTGAACCAGCTGCTGCCGAGCTGGCAGGGAGCCAGCGAGGCGGATATCGGCATCATGCTGGCCGAGCTCCTGGCCTATGCCGGCGATCAGCTGAGCTATCACCAGGATGCCGTCGCGACCGAGGCCTATCTCCTCACCGCGCGCAGCCGCATCTCGCTGCGCCGCCATGCTCGGCTGGTCGATTACCGGGTCCATGATGGCTGCAACGCGCGCGCCTGGATCCATCTCACCGTCTCTGCGCCGGTCGTGCTCGATCGGAGCGCCACGCGCTTCTACACCTATGCGCCGGGCATGCCGGCAGTGCTCACGGGCAATGAGCAGGCGGCACTCAATGCCGGTGTCGTCGTGTTCGAGCCGATGCAGGATGCCGCCCTGACGCCTGCTCACAACAGCATGCGGTTCTATACATGGGGCGATAGGGATTGCTGCCTGCCCAAGGGCGCGACCGAGGCAACGTTGCTGGGATCCTTTCCGGAGCTCCAAATCGGCGATGTGCTGATCTTCCAGGAGGTGATCGGTCCCGAGACCGGTGTCGCCGCCGATGCCGATCTCCGCCATCGCTGCGCCGTCAGGCTCACCTCCGTCGCCACGACCAATGGCCGTGGCCGGCCGCTCGTCGATCCGCTCTTCACGCAGGGTCCCGATGGCCCGATCCCGATCACGTCCGCAACCCAGCCGCCGATCCCGGTGACCGAGATCGCCTGGTCCGCGGAGGATGCACTGCCTTTCCCGGTCTGCCTCTCCTCGACATATCTCGATCAGAGCAACAAGCAGCATCAGCTGAGCGATGTCAGCATCGTGCTCGGCAATGTCGTGCTGGCGGATCAGGGCCTTACGATGCCGCCGGCTCCGTTGCCGGTCGTGCCGCAGCCCAGCCTGTTCATGCTGCCCAACCTCGCCGCCAACCGGTGCAGCCCGGCGCAGCGGATGCCGTTCCCGGTCCGCTATCGGCCGGTGGTGCCGAACAGCCCGGTGACCCAAGCGGTACCGTTGCCGCTTGCCGGCAGCCCGGTCACGCCGAATGCGGTGCCGCTGCTCTCCGCGGGATATGTCAGCCTGACCGACGGCAATGGCGTTGCGAGCTTGATGGTGTTGGCGGACGCGCCGCTGTCCTGGCCGCAATATTTCGGCGTGCTCGCGACGGCCAGCACGATCGATCCAGCCAATTTCGATCTCACGATCCTGTTCAATCCGCCGGGCGGCCCCGCCGGCCTCTCGGGCTTGCCGGTGCTCGAGCATTTCACCGATCTGACGTTGGTGCCCGGCAGCTCGAACTATGCGCCGGCCGTGCTCAACGGCGTGTCGCGCTTGGTCAGCGTGCCGGCGAGCTACACGCCGCCCGCTTCCAACCCGGCCTCCTTCAGCACCGGGCCGACCGCGCTGCCGAACAGCGGCTCGGTGGCGCTCGAGGATGGTGGCGGGACGGCCTATCTCACGCTCCAGCCGACCAGCCCGCTCTCCTGGCCGCCGCTCTTCGCCGTGCTGGCGCAAGGCGATCTCTCCAATCCCGACGAGTTCAACCTGCTGCTGCTCTATCAGCCGCCGTCCGGACCGGTCGGCGTCCAGATCCCGGTGGTGACCGAGCAGTTCGAGGGTGTCTCACTCGGGACGATCGAAGCGACGTTCGATGCCGGCTCGGATCTCATCAGCGTGCTGAGCTTCGAAGGGGAGCCCAATCCCGGTCTCTCCGCCTATGACCTCGTGAATTACGACGCCGATCAGGCAGCGCCGGCGATCGGCCTCACCGGCAGTTTCGACGGGGCCGCAACACCCTGGACGCCAGCGCCGGATCTGCTGGCTTCCGGTCCTGCCGACCCGAATTTTGTCGTCGAGATCGAGACCGACGGCACGGCCTATCTCCGCTTCGGCGACGACACGAACGGCCTGCGGCCGCCGAGCGGCACCGGCTTTATGGCCACCTATCGCATCGGCAACGGCACGGAAGGCAATGTCGGCGCGGAAAGCCTGATCTTCCTGGCCGCCGATCCGCGCATCCAGGCTTGCACCAACCCGTTGGCGGCGGCGGGCGGGATCGATCCCGAGACGCCGGCGCAGATCCGGCGGCGCGCACCCCAGGCCTTCCTGACCCAGGAACGCGCGATCACGATGGCGGATTACGCCACCGTCACCGAAGCCAACCCGCAAATCGAGGATGCCGTGGCGACGCTGCGCTGGACCGGCAGCTGGTATACGGTGTTCATCGCGGCCGAGCCGGTGACCGGCGGCGCCCTCGGCAAGGCGCTGCGCAAGAATCTGACGCGTTACGTCAACCGCTACCGTCTTGCCGGGCAGGACATCAAGCTCGAAGGCCCGAATTACGTTTCGCTCCAGATCGCGCTGACTGTCTGCGTCGATCCCGACTATTTCGAGAGCGATGTCGAGGCGGCATTGCTGCAGGTGCTGGGCAACGGCAAGTCGGCGCTGTTCGCGCCGGGCAATTTCAGGCTTGGGCAGACGGTCTATCTGAGCCCGATCTATACCGCGGCCCGCACCGTCGCTGGGGTCAAGACGGTGACCGCGACCGCGTTCCAGCCGCAGGGTGTCGCGACCGACCTCTATCTCGACAAGGGCGAGATCCCGCTCGGTCCGTTCCAGGTGGCGCGCATGGACAATGATCCCAGCCTTCCGGATCACGGGCAGCTGACGCTCGTGATGCAGGGCGGAAAGTGAGGCGGCGATGAGCTGCACCGGCTCGCCCGATTGCGTCTGCGGCTGCTGCGCCGGCATCGCGTTGGAGACGCCGCAGGGCGAGTTCAATCGACCGGGCCTGCCCGCGATCGCCTATCGCACCGGCACCTGGGCGAGCTTCAAATCCTCGATGCTGGCGCGGCTGTCGAGTGCGGATTATCCGGCGCTGGCGGCCATCAAGACCCGCGACGACGATGATTACAGCATCGCACTCATCGATGCCGCGTCCGTCATGCTCGACATCCTGACCTTCTATCAGGAGCGGCTTGCCAATGAGAGTTACCTCAGGACCGGGACTGAGATCGACTCGCTGACCCAGCTGTCGCGCCTGATCGGCTATCAGCCGTCGCCCGGCGTCTCGGCCGCGACACAGCTGGCTTTCACGATCACCGCCCCGACCGGCCAGCCCGCCAATCCCGCGACCAACGCCATCACCATCCCGGCCGGGACCCAAGTGCAGAGCGTGCCGGCGCAAGGGCAGACGCCGCAAACCTTCCAGACTTCGGCCGACATCCTCGCCAAATCCGATTGGAACGCGTTGCCGGTGCAGGCCGGGCGCCCGTGGGTTCCGCATAGCGGCGACAAGGGCGTGTATCTCGCCGGCATCACGACACAGCTGCAGCCCGGCGACGCGATCCTCATCGTCGGCGACGAGCGGCGGACCGATGCGACGAGCGAGCGCTGGGATGTCCGGATCGTCAGCACGGTCACGCCCGACGGCGCCCACGGCCGCACCTTCGTCACCTGGTCCGAAGGGCTCGGCGGCGGCAGCGTGCCGCCCGCGAGCGAGAACCCGAAATTCTATGCGCTGCGCCAGCGGGCCTCGCTCTTCGGCTACAATGCGCTCAACCCGCTCATGCTGGCGCACAAGACCTTCGTGGCACTTCAGGCGGGCGGCTTCCTCGACGGCAATGATTGGGATTTCAGCAGCTCGAGCCTGGTCACGGCGGGGCTGGTCGATCTCGATGCGGTCTATTCGAAGCTCGTGCCGGCGGGCTGGCTCGTCCTCATTCATCCGGACGACAGTACGGCCCGGTCGCCGGCGGGGTTCGTCAGCCTCTACGGACTAAGCTCGGTCACCGCGATCACCCGGTCCGGCTACAGCGTCAGCGCCAAGATCACGCGGGCGGCGACCGACACCACCGCCTATCTCGCCGAATATTACGCGGACACGCGCTCGGCCTCGGCGCTCACCCAGAGCGAGCTGCTGCCGGTCATCGAGCAGCCGCTCGACCATCCACTCTACGGCACCTGCCTCGATCTCGAGATGTTGCGGCCGGATCTCGCCGGCATCACCGCAGTTGCCATCACCGGGCGCAGCCAGAAGATCAGCGTCGATCTGCCGCCGGGCAGCACGACCATCCTCGCCTTCGTGCCGGATGATGATCCGGGTTCGCCCGTAGCCCTCAAGCCGGGGGACATGGTCAGCCTGCTGCAGCCGCCGGACTTCCTCAACAAGGACGGGTCGGTGCCGCGCTGGTTCGGGGCCACGAACCTGCTGACGCTTTCAGTCATGGATGCGAGCGGGCGGACCGGCACGGTCAAGGCCGCACCTGGGGAATTCATCCTGGCACCCTCGAGCGCGAAAGATCCGGTGGTGCAGGAGGCAGCGCTCGTCGCCTCGGTGGCACAAATCACCGAGCCGTTCCCGCACACCCGCATCCGTCTGCAAAACCCGCTGATGAATTGCTATGACCGCACGGTCACGACGGTGAATGCCAATGTCGGTGCGGCAACGGCGGGGGCGCCGGTCGCCGAGCTGCTCGGCAACGGCTCGGCCGCCACGCCCAATCAGCAATTCACGCTCAAGCAGTCTCCGCTGACCTACATCCAGGCGTCGACGCCGACCGGCAGTGCCAGCAGCCTGCAAGTGACCGCCAATGGCGTCACCTGGACCGCCGTGCCCACGCTCTACGATCAGGCGCCGACGGCACCGGTCTATACGGCTTTGAACCTGACCGGCGGCGGCGCCACGGTACAGTTCGGCGACGGCGTCGAGGGCGCGACGCTGCCGACTGGCCAGAGCAATATCCGGGCGACCTACCGGACGGGCATCGGCTCGGCCGGCAATGTCGCGGCCGGCGCCATCACTACCTTGATGGATCGCCCCGTCGGCGTCAGCGGTGTCGTCAATCCGATGCCCGCCACAGGCGGTCAGGACGCGCAATCGATCGACGATATCCGCGCCAACGCGCCGCTGTCGGTGCTGACGCTCGGCCGCGCCGTCTCGATCACGGATTACCAGAATTTCGCGGCCGCCTTTGCCGGCATCGCCAAGGCCAGCGCATTCTGGATCGGCAGCGGGCCCTATCGCGGCGTGTTCCTGACCGTGGCCGGCGCCGGTGGAGTCGCCCTGCCGCCTGGCAATCTCACGCTCGCCAATCTCGTGGCCGCCCTCGGAAGCTACGGCAATCCCAATGTGGCGCTCTATGCGCAGAGCTTTCTCGAGACCACTTTCGGCCTCGCGGCCGATCTCCGCTACGATCCCGCCTATAGCGCGCCTGCGGTCGAGGCGGCTGTGCTCGCGGCACTCCAGCAGAGCTACAGCTTCGCCACGCGCGGCTTCGGCCAAGGCGTGTCGGGTGACGAGGTCGCGGCCCTCATCCAGAGCGTTCCGGGTGTCGTCGCGGTCAATGTCAAATCGCTCGGCATCGTCGCCACCAGCCCCGCGGGCGATATCGGCAATGCCGGCTTCTCGCTCTCGACTTACAATGCGTGGATCGCCCAGAAGCTGACGACACCGCTGCCGCGGCCTGTTTCCGGCTCGTCCGCCGGCATCTGCCCCTATGTCCCGAGTGCCGCGCCCGGTCTCGCCCTGCCGCTGCCCGCCGAGATCCTGGTGCTCGATCCCAATCCCGCCAATGTCAGCCTGGGGGTGGTGTCATGAGCATCGACCTCTTCCAGCTCGTTCCCGCGATCTATCGCCTGCGCGATGCGCAACTGGCGCAGTCGCAGACCTTGCTGACCCCGGCCGAGCAAACCGAGCTCGCCGAGCTCCAGGCACAGGTGACGCCGCTCGGCACCGATCAGCAAGCGTTGCTGGACGAGCTTGCGGCCAAGGCCGCGCGCGGACCGCTGCAATCACTGCTGATGCTGCTGGGCGAGCAGCTCGCGGCCGTCGCCTACGATATCGACCAGCTCTATGACGACCAATTCATCGAGACCTGCGCCGACTGGGTGATCCCCTATATCGGCGACCTCATCGGCTATCAGTCGGTGAAAGGCATCTCGGCCGCGGTCGACAATCCGCGCGCCGAGATGGCCGAGACCATCTCGCTGCGCCGGCGCAAGGGCACCGTGCTGGTGCTGGAGCAGCTGGCCCGCGATGTGACGGGTTGGAGCGCCCATGCGGTCGAGTTCTTCCGGATCCTCGGCGACACGCAATACATGAACCATATCCGGCCGGGGAACCATTACGCGCCGGATCTGCGCCGGTGGCAGCCGGGCCTCTATATCGATACCGGCTTCGACCGGACGGCGCACAGGGTGGATGTGCGTCACATCGAGTCCCGCCGTGGGCGCTACAATATCCAGGATATCGGGATCTTCCTCTGGTCGCTCGGCGCCTACAGCATCACCGATGCCCCGGCGACGCCGGCGCCCAGCGCGGCCGGCCAGCTTTGCTATCGCGCGAGCCCGCTCGGCATGGACATCCCGCTGTTCCACCGCGCCGTCCCTCAAGGCGAGGAGATCACGGACCCCGCCGAGCCGGTCAATGTCGTCGACCGGCTGCGCCGCCGCGTGCTGTGCGACGACATCTCGAAAGGCGTCGGCGCCGCCTATTACGGGCTCAACAACAGCCTCACCCTTTATCTCGACGGCCAGCCGGTCAATCCGTACCAACTCCGCGTCGCGAATCTTTCGGGCGCCGATGGCAGCTGGGCCAATCTGCCGTCGCCCGGCAGCTTTGCGGCGGTGATCGATCCGGAGCTCGGGCGGATCGCGCTGCCGGCGCCGGCAAGTGGCGGCAAGCCGCCGGTGCTGACCGTCTCCTACTATTACGGCTTCAACGCCGATATGGGCGGCGGCGAATATGCCCGCGGCGACAGCTTCCTCGTCACTGACCCGGCCTGGATCATCCCCTTCCCGGATCCAAGCTTCGCCACGCTGCAGGACGCGCTCGACAAGGCCATCGCCAAGTTCGCGCTCAACGGCCAGGTCGCGGTCGAGATCGCCGGCAGCGGCACGGTGGCACTCGCCGGTCCGCTCGCCGTCGATCTGCCGGCCGGCGCTACGCTCGAGCTGCGCGCGGCCGATCTGGCGCGGCCGACCCTCATCCTCGATGGCAGTCTTACGATCACGGGCGATGCGTCGAGCGCCTTCATCCTCAACGGTCTGGTGCTGGCGGCCGGCGCCGGCATGGTGCCGGTCGATCTGCCGGCGACACCGGCGGCACTCCTGCATGTGCCGCTTGCCCGACCGTCGGGTGCGGACAATCTCCTGGGTCAGCTCGGCCTCAGCCATTGCACGCTCGTGCCGGGCTGGTCGGTCGGTCCCGATGGCGAACCGCTTCATGCGGCGGCCCCCGCCCTCATCGTCGAGCCTTCGAGTGTCGCGATGACTGGCCAGCGCGCGATCCTGGGCGCCCTCCGCATCTCTCCTTTCGCGACTGCGAGCTTCAGCGATTCAATCGTCGACGCCACCGACCGCACGCTCGTGGCCTATGCCGCCCCCGACGGATCGGGCGGCTGCGGCGCGCTCACGCTTATCGGCTGCACGGTCGTGGGCAAGGTCCATGCGACCCTGCTGACACTCGTCTCCGA
The DNA here is from genome assembly GCA_963762435.1 of uncultured Alphaproteobacteria bacterium. GTDB lineage: Bacteria > Pseudomonadota > Alphaproteobacteria > ATCC43930 > CGMCC-115725 > JAXDMU01. The sequence goes on from CAVXLN010000030.1 coordinate 275,150, forward strand.
CAGCATCTTCTGGGCGGCGCTGGCGCCGGGCGACGCCGCACCCTGGATCTCCGCCCTCGTCGCCGATCGCAAGCAGGAGGGCTGCGTCCGGTTCAGCTTCCTGCCTTACCATGCGGTGACGCCGCGCCGTTTCGAATGCGTCGAGCAGGTGCTGGCCGGACCGCAGCCGCTGTTCTTCTCGCTGCGCTACGGGACGCCCGCCTATCTCAAGCTGCTGGTCTCGACCGACGACAGCATTCGTCGCGGTGCCGACGATCAGGGCGAGATGGGCTGCTTCCACTTCCTGCTGGCGCCGCTCCGGGAGCGCGACCTCGACATCAGGCTTCAGGAGTACGCGCCGGTCGGCCTCGAAATCGGGCTGATCTACCAGAACTGACGAGCATCAAAGGAGTCCGCCGTGGCCTTCGATAATAGCCGCTTCACCTTCGACCCCCGGAAGAACTACTCCGGCGTCGTCATGGAGCAGGGCCGGGTGCAGCTCGATTCCGACTGGAACGAGGGGCTGGCCGAGAATGCGCGCCGGATCCAGGCCGGCGCGCTCGACATCCTGGGCCATGCCGTCTACCCGATGACGACGCCCGCCGCGTTCCAGATCACGGTCTCGACAGGGCCGGCCGCCGTGCTGATCGGCTGCGGCCGCCTCTATATCGACGGGCTAATGGCGGAAAATCACGGGCTTTCCGCCAATGCTCAATGGGATCCGGCGTTGGCCGAGCTCTCGGGAGCACCGCAGCCGCCGCCCGTGCCCGCGCTGCCGCCGAGCCCGGCCAATACCGTCGATTTCACGCAGCAGCCCTATCTGCCGGGCGCCGTGCTGCCGGACGGGGCGGGGCCTTATCTCTTCTATCTCGATGCCTGGACCCGGGCAGTGACCTATCTCGAGGATCCGGGCCTGATCGACCAGGCGGTCGGCGTCGACACCACGGGGCGGCTGCAAACCGTCTGGCAGGTCAAATGGATGGCGATGCCGGATGGCAACAGCTACAGCTGTGCGACGCCGGACTCCGAGATCGCCTATCCGCCCGCCTCGTCCGGGCGGCTCAGCACCAATGTCGTGCCCAACCCGACGGCGGGTCCCTGCTGCCTCACCACCAGCACCGGCTATACCGGCCTCGAGAACCAGTTCTACCGCGTCGAGATCCATCAGGGCGGCACCGGCAGCGATGCGGCCAGCACGAAGGGCGCCACCTTCAAATGGTCGCGCGACAATGCCTCGGTCACGACGGGCGTCACGGCGATCGCCAGCGGCACCAACACGGAAGGCGATCCGGCCAGCGTGCTGACGGTGATGAGCCTCGGCCGCGATCAGGTGCTGGGCTTCTCGCCCGGCGACTATATCGAGATCCTCGACGACTGGTCCGAGCTCTGGGGCCTGGCCGGCATCCTGTGCCAGATCGACAGCATCGGTGTCGCGGCCAAGACCATCACGCTCACCACGACGGTCCCGACCGGCCCGACCGATGCCGGCACAGCACCGCCGAGCTTCCCGGTCGACAGCAACGGCCGGACCGATCCCGGGCGCCACACCCGCATCATCCGCTGGGACCAGTCGGGCACCGTCTACAAGCTCGACGGCACCAATCTCGAGCCCTGGTGCGATCTCGCCACCACCGGCGGGATCATCCCTGTGCCGGCCGCCGACACGACGCTGGTGCTGGAGGACGGCGTCACCGTCACCTTCTCGCTCGCGGCAACCGGCGGCGCCTTCAATGTCGGCGATTTCTGGAGTTTCGATGCGCGCACGGCCGACGGCTCGGTCGAGATCCTCAACGCGGCACCGCCGCGCGGCATCCATCATCACTATACCAAGCTCTCGATCGTCAGTTTCGGCCAGCCGCCGTCCAACACCGATTGCCGCACGCCCTGGGGCTGCGCCGGGCAGAGCAGCTGCGGCTGCTGTGTCGCCACGGTGGGTGCCGGCGGCCAATATGCCTCGATCCAGGAAGCAATCAATTCCCTGCCCAAGGAAGGGGGCGAGGTCTGCATTCTGCCCGGCCGCTATTTCGAGCGCGTGATCATCCAGGGCTTAAGCAACATCACGATCCGTGGCTGCGGCGGCGACACGCGGATCGCTTCGCCCTCGTTGCAGCCGAACGCGCCCCAGCTCAAGGCGAATGCACCCAAGCTCAAGGCGCATGCCGCGGTCGAGGGCGGGTTCGGCGCCATCATCACGATTCTGGGCTCCCAGCATGTCGAACTCACCTCCTTCGCGGTCGAGGCCGGCGATGGCGAGGTCGGCGTGCTGATGAACGATGTCTTCTTTCAGACCTTCAAGGCGCCCGGCAACATCGACATCACGATCGAGGATCTGGCGATCACCGCGTCGACGCTGCCGGCCATCGCGGCGGTCGGCGTCGATCTTCTCAAGCTCGCGCGCAACCGCATCGCCATGATGGATGTGCCCGGCCAATGGGCGTCGCTCTATGCGAGCGGGACCGAGCTGCATATCGAAGGCAATTGGGTCGGGCTGCAGGATGCGCCCAATGCCCGGAATTGGATCCCGTCGAGCGTGGTCGGCGATCTCGCCGATCAGACGAATGCCGGCGTGTCGGGGTTCGGCGGAACCGGTTTCGTGACCCCGCAGGCGAATGGCGGCATCCATATCGGCGCGGGCTCGCGGGATGTCTTCATCGACCGCAACGAGATCGAGGGCGGTGTCCGCAACGGCATCACCCTCGGCAGCTTCGCGCTCCTGAATTCCGACGGGAACGATACGGGCGGCGTCACCGGCCTGCTGCCGACCGCCCCGCCGGCACAGCCGCCGGGCAGCTACACGTTGCAGCTGCCTGCCGTGGTGCCGACAGGTGACGGGACGCGTGCCCAGCTTGGCGCCGGTGCCGGGCTGCAGAATATCGCGATCACCGGCAACCGCATCCGCAACATGGGCCTGTGCGGCATCGGACCGGTCGGGTTCTTCGATCTCGCTGAAACGATCGAGGTGATCACGATCGAGAATCTGCTGATTGCCGGGAATCTGATCGCGGGCACGGTGCAGGATGTGATCACGCCGTCACAGGCGAGCGCGCTCAGCCTGGGTTATGGCGCGATCGCGCTGGCCGATGTCCAGGCATTGACGCTGCGTGACAACATCATCACCGATTTCGGCATTCTGCCGGGTGCGCAGGTATGTGGCATCTTCCTTCTCATGGCCGAGCAGATCGAGATCAGCGGCAATCGGGTGCTCGAAACCCGGGATTGGGCGAACGTGCCGAAGCCGCCGGCGAGTCCGACGAACACGCCGCAGGGCGGCATCGTCGTGCTGCTCACGACCCCGCCGGCGCTCGATCAGGCGACGACCGGCTCGGCCTGGCAGACTTCCTTGGCGACGGGGAACCCATCCAACCCGTTCGGGCCGCCGATCTATCAGCCGGGGCTGCCGGCGCTCCGGGTCGAGAACAATGTCGTGCGCGTTCCGCTCGGCCTTGCTTTCGAGGCCTTCGGCTTCGGCCCGTTCTCGATCATCGGCAATCATTTCGGCTCGGGCGGTACGATCAACATCGCGGTCGAGGCGCAGCGCGTGTTGACGACGCCGCTGACAGTCGCGATCCTCAATCTCGGCCTCGCGATCGAGATCGATACCCCGCAAACGAGCTTCTCCTCGATCTCGCAAGGGCAGACGCCGCTCTCCGGCGCCCAGAACGTGTTGGCGAGCTCGACTTGCGGTGCTGTGCTCTTCGCCAACAATATCTGCCAGCTCGAGGCGCGGGCGAGTGGTGCCACGGGCTTGGCCTCGGTCGAGATCCTCACCCTCGACCATCTCATCTTCAGCAACAATCATTGCTGGCTCGACGGCAGGCCGGGTCCTGCCGGCGCCGTAGCGCCGGGTACCGCGATAACCGACGCCTTCCTGATTGCAGGCTCGCTTCAGGTCTGCGGCAACCGGTTCCAGGAATCGCCGGGGGCGGCGCTGATCTCGGGCTATACGCTCGGCCAACTCAATGTGACCACGCAGAATATCTCGACTTATTGCCTGTTCGCCTTGAGCCCGTCAGGCCAACTCGCCGACACCGCCAATCTGGTGATCAATTCCCAACTCTGCTCCGACCGCACAGGTGCATGATGCCGACACGAAAGTCCCCGGGAAAAGATACGGGCACCGGCACGGACAAGCCGCCCCAGGCGGAGCCGGCCGCGACCGCCACGATCGAGGAGACGACGGACACGCTCGGCACGACGATCTCCTCAGCGCTCGGCGCCGCGGACGACACTGCCGGCCAGCGGGTCGCGGGCCTTAACCTCGTCCATCAGGCGCGCTTGGCACAGCTTCGGCGCACCGCGGTCAGCGTCACGGCCCAATATGGCGCCAACTCGTCTCAAGCGGTTACGGCCGCAGCGAAGGTGACCGCCGCGCAAGGGACGGTCTGGCGCCTGGCGGCGGTGCAGGCGCAGGTCGGCACGGACGCGCCGACGGTCGCGGCCGCAGGCTGGGCCTTATATGGCCGCGTCTACAGCGTCGACAGCGGGCAGGCGCAGCCGGTCTCGGCCTATTGCGTCTTCCTGGTCGATGCCCAGAACGCCTATCAGGCCGCCTATGGCTTCAGCTACACGGACGCGACTGGATATTTCCAGCTCGACTTCGCCGGCACGCCCGCCGGCGTGCAGCAGGATCCGACCGGGGCGGCGCCACCGGCCCTCTTCATCGAGATCGCCAACCCGAACGGCTTGCCGGTCTATTTGAGCCAGACCGCGTTTCAGCCGACCTTGGGCGTGGCCACATATCAGAACGTCACCCTGCCGGTCGGCGAACCGCCGATCGGAGATCCGCCGGCGCAGATCCGGCCGATCGCGCTGCCGCCGAGTCAGACAGCGTCGAGCCGGAAAAAGCGCTCATAAGAAAACGGCAGGGCGCCTTCCGCCCTGCCGGTTCCGTCCCGACCCAAAAAAGCTTTGAGATCAGAAGATCTGGCGCAAGATCGCATAGAGCGAGCCGGCGATGACCATCGCCGCCGGCAGGGTCATGACCCAGGCCAGCGCCATATTCTTGATCGTGCTCCACTGCAGGCCCGAGCCATTGGCCGCCATCGTGCCGGCGACACCGCTCGACAGCACATGCGTGGTCGAGACCGGCAGGCCGTAGAGATCGGCGAGCCCGATCGTCGCCATCGCGACGATCTCGGCCGAGGCACCCTGCGCATAGGTCAGGTGGGTCTTGCCGATCTTCTCGCCGACCGTCACGACGATACGCTTCCATCCCACCATCGTGCCGAGGCCGAGCGCGATCGCGACCGTTACCTTGACCCAGGTCGGGATGAATTTGGTGCCGCTGTCGAGCGAGCCCTTCAGCGACTTCAGCGTGCCGATCTCCTCGTCGCTGAATCCCGCCGGCTTGGCGCCCATGACGCGCACCAAATCGGCTTCCAGATACATGTCGTTGCGGACATTGGCCGTCGCCTTGGCCGGCACCGACTTGATGGCACCGTAATTCTTCACCTGGTTCGCGATGTCGGCGGCCAAAAAGGCCGCCGCACTATAGACGTCCGGCTTGTTGACGTCCTTGGTCTTGAGCGCGTCGCCCACGACCTGGCGGGCCTTGCCGACAGTCTCGGGTGCGGGCGTACCGCCAGCATGGGCTTGGAACACCGAGCCGGCCGACTGCATGGTCTGGAGGAAGGCCGGCGTCGTGCTTTCCGGGATCGCCCGGTTCAGCGCATAGGCGGTGGGGGCCGCACCGATCAGGATCAGCATGATCAGGCCCATGCCTTTCTGCCCGTCATTGCTGCCATGGAAGAAGGAGACGCCGGTGCAGGTCAGCACCAGGAGCGCCCGGATCGGCCCCGGCGGCGGCTTCTGGCCGACGGGCGCTTCGTAAAGCGCCTTGCTGCGCACGACCACCTTCATCAGCAGGAGCAGCAGGGCAGAGAGCACGAAGCCCAGGATGGGGCTGAACAGCAGTGCCTTGAACACGCCGACCGCCTGGTTCCAATCGACGCCCGAGGTCGCGGAGCCTGCCGGCGCCAGCAGCTGGTTGGCCAAGCCCACGCCCATGATCGAGCCGACCAGCGCGTGCGACGAGCTGTTGGGCAGGCCCATCGCCCAGGTGCCGAGATTCCAGATGATGGCGGCGATCAGCAGCGCGAAGATCATGGCATAGCCGGCGCCGCTGCCGACCTGCAGGATCAACTCGACCGGCAGCAGGGTCACCACCGTGAAGGCCACGAGGCCGGTCGAGGTCAGCACGCCCGCGAGATTGCACAGGCCCGACCACACGACTGCGACGAGCGGCGGCAGGCTGTGCGTATAGATCACGGTCGCGACCGCATTGGCCGTATCGTGGAAGCCATTCACGAACTCGAAGCCGAGCGCGATCAGCAGAGCCACGGCGAGCAGCACGAAGGCGCTGAACGCCATGGTGTTCTCGCCCACATCGCTGATATCGATCGAGATGCTGTAGGCGGCATAGGCCAGGCCGGCCGCCAGCACGAGAAGGAAGGTGATCGCGCCGGCGGGATGTGTTTTCCCGTCCAAATGTGGTCGCGGCGCATGTACCTCGGCGCCGGTCTTGATTGCATAGTCAGTCATGCTGCCCCCCTGGCTCGCGCAGTGGCTGCCGTACAATGGTCAGTCGTCGATGACAGTTTCGTGACAAATGCGGGAAGATTCGCCACTCCCTTACACGATTATTACCGTCACGGGAAGAAGGGCGGCACCATCACATTTCCAGCTGATCCGGCCGGACTGTCTCGCCCAGGCAGCCGGCATAAAGCCTTGCGACCGAAGCGGGTGCGCAGACGGTGGCGACATAGTCCCGTGCCGACTGGGCAATGCGGCCGCGCAGCGCTTCGTCCCGGCCGAGAGCGAGGAGCGCTGCCTCGAGAGCATCGGCCTCGCCGGCGCCGACGGGGATCTTCCAGACCGATGCGTCGGGCAGCTCCGAGAACCAGGCATTGTCCGACACGAGCGACGGAATACCGCCGGCCATCGCCTGGATCAGCGTCGCCGAGGTTTCGCCCATGCTCGGAAACCGCAGATTGGCCAGGATGTCGACCGCGCGCAGCAGCGGGCCGAACCGGGCCTCCTCGACGAATCCCAACTCGATCACCCGGTCGCCGATGCCGCTCGCGGCGATGTCCTCGGCCAGCCCCTGGCCCTCGCCGACGATCAGCACGCGGCAAGGCTGGCGGTCGCGCAGCCTCGCCACGGCCTCGAACACGGCCCTCAGCCGCTTGGTCGGCCCGATGAAGCCGAAGCAGCCGATGACGAGCTCCTCGGTGCCGAGACCGAGACGCGCGCGCTCCGCCGCTCGGACGAACGGATCGCCCGGCTCGAGCAGCGGCTCGTAAGCCAGCAGCGGCACGACATGCACCGGGCAGCGCGCCTCGGCGCGCACCAGGGCGGCACTCGTCTCGCTATGGACGATGACGGCTTTGGCCTGGGTCAGGATGCGGCGCAGGAAGGGATAGCGCTCGGGTGCCGGGTAGCGCAGCAGCTCGCCCTCCGGGCAATCGCCTTCAATCGCGCGGAACTCGGCGAGGCGCTCGGGCCCGTAATTATACAGGAACTCGCGCAGCATCCCACCGCGGCCGAGGCCGGCAATCAGGAAATAGAGCACCGTGTCATGCAGCACGGCGACACCCGGATGAGACCGGAAAACCCGATACATATCGAGGTGATAGTAAGGATTGTTGCCGAAATGGTAGAGCAGGGCGTCATAGAAGGGCAGGGTCAGCAACAGCTCCGGCCGCGCCTGATAATCGAGAACCGCCTTGCCCGGCAAGGGCGCCTCGGCCGGGGCCGGATCGAAGAAATCGAGCTCGGAATAATGCTGGAGAGCGACCGCCAGATGTGCGGAATATGTGGCGATGCCGGTCCGCTTGGGCGGCAGCGGCGAGAAATAGGCCAACCTCACGCCAGCAGCCTTTCGATCACCGGATCCCAGCCGATGCCCAGCGCATCGATCGTGGCACGCCCCGCACTGCCGAGCGCCGGCGCCAGGCCGGGCCGCTCCGCCAGCCTGCGAAACGCCTCCGCCAGCGCCGGCTCGGCCGCGGGCACAATGAGCCCATTCTCCTCATGCCGGACGAATTCGAGCGGACCGCCGGCATCGGGATGGGTGACGACCGGCTTGCCGGCCAGGAACGCCTCGAGCGTGATGTAGCCGTAATCCTCGTCATAGACGCCGTTATAGACGGCGAGGCAGCGCGCATAGAGATCGAGCTTCTCGACCTCCGAGACGGTGCCGCGCAGGATCACGCGATCCCGCCCGATCGCCTCGGCCGCAGCGGCGATGCCGGCGCCATACTCGCCGCTCGACGCCCCGATCAGCACCAGCTTGACTCCCGGCGGCAGGTTCGCCGCCGCCGCGACGGCGAGATGCTGCCGCTTCATCGGATCGAGCCGCCCCGGCGCCAGGATGAAGGGCTCGAAGCCATCGCAGCGATAATGCTCGGCTTGCGCCGGCGGGTGATAGAGCACCTCGGAGGCGATGCCGTTGAACTTCAGCAGGCGATCGCGGACGGTGCGGGAATTGGCGAAGAGGGTTCGATGCTCGGGCAGAAGCTGCTCGTCCCAGCGGCGGATCTCCGCCGCCACGGCGCGGCCCTCGGCATCGTGATGCAGATCGCCGAACGGTGTCTCGAACAGATCATAGGCCTGGCGATGCTGATGCAGGATCCAGCCGACCTTGTTCGCATGCTCGACGTAATAGGCTGGAAATTTGAGCGTGACGACGCGGTCGATCCTGATCCCGTTGACCTCGCTGAGATCGACTAGGCGCGCCGACAGCATGGCGTCGAGGACGCGGTTTGGCGGATACCATTTGAACGGGATCGAGACGATGTCGGCCTCGACGCCGCGCGCTGCGAGCTCCCGGCGCAGCGACGCGGCGTGGATCTCAGCACCGCCGCTGATGAAGGGTACCTGAACGGTAGCGATCGCGACCCTCACGCGGCCCGCTCCAGTATGGGCAGCAGGGCGCCCATGAAACGATCGGCGATCTCATCGCGCGTGAAGCGCGACAGCACGTTGCGGTGCCCGGTCGCGATCAGCTGCCGGCGCAGCAGCACGTCGCTGCAGGCGGCATGGATCAGGCCGGCGATGGCGAGAAAGTCGGCATGGCGCGTCGGCGTCGGCACGACGAGCTGGTCCGGACCGATCGTCTCGGCGAGCGCGCCGGTGCCGACCGAGATCACCGGCACGCCGGCCGCCTGGGCCTCGATCACCGGCACGCAGAACCCCTCATGCTCGCTGAGGCAGAGGAAGATGCCGGCCTCGCGATAGAGCCGGCGCAGGGCCGCGTCATCGACCTGGTCGAGCAGCCTGACCTGCGGCCGGATCCCGAGCCGGTCGATCTCGCGCTCGAGCACGGTTCGGTAATTCTCGAGATCGACACCGAGACCGCCGACGAGCGTGAGCTCGACCGCCGGGCCGATCGACGCGACAAAGGCGGCTGTTGTGCTCAGCAGCGCCAGATGGTTCTTGTTGGGCACGAGCCGGCCGACGAAGAGGATCCGGACCGGGCCCACCGCGAGCGGCGATGCCGGCCGGGCAAATGCTGCGACATCGTTGAAGGGCGCGACGATTGCGATCTCGGTCGCCGCCCCGGCCTTGGCGAGCTCGGCCGCATTATAGCTCGAATCGGCGCTCAAGCGGCCGCCCTTGCGTTCGGCGAGCTGCACCAGCCGCGCCGTCTGTGCCCGTCCCGCGGCGCAGATCTTGGCCTGCCGGGGCGCATAGGGCGCGAAGAAATGGCCGGGCGTCACATTATGGTATTTGAGCAGGCAGGGCGCTTCGACGTTGCCGAGCATCGCCTCGCCGGCCAGCCAATAGATGCTGTGGTGATAGATCAGAAGGTCGAGATCCGGCCCCTTTTCGCCGAGCAGGGCGGTGCGCGCCCGCGATTTCGTTTCGGTATCGAAATGCTCGCCGATGAGCTCGACCTCGAAGCCGCTTTCGGTCAGCACCTCATACATCCCGAGGATATCGTTGCCGATCGCGTCGCGAGTCACGATGTTCCTGTGCGCTATGCCGATCTTCATCGCTTCGCCGCCTGCTGCCTCAGCCCTTTACGCAACCTGCCGCCGGGCGTCTAGCTCGATCGTGATCGATGCTTGATTGCGGCATGAGGCCGCGTCTATCGTGATCCAAGATCGGCGCGGCCGACCGGAGCGAAACTCGCCGGATTCTGATGCATTTCATCCTTCATTCCGATATTGGCGAAAGCTCGATCAGAGATAAGCTAGGTCGTCCCGAATACAGTTATTACTTTGTCCTGACCGGGCTTCGACCGGTGCTCGAGCGCATGGGAACGGTCGAACTCGTGCGCGATCCCGAGACCGAGGTCGATCCGATCTTCCAGCAATGCCGGGCGCGCGGCGAGCCTTGCGTGTTCCTCTGTTTCGCGCCGCCGAATCGGGCCCCGATCGGACTCGCCTGCCCAACCGTCAGCGTGTTCGCCTGGGAAAATTCCGCCATCCCGACCGAAGCCTGGGGCGACGAGCCGCGCGAGGATTGGCGGGTGGCGCTCACCGCCCATGGCCGTGCCATTACGCTGTGCAGCTTCGCCGCGAGCGCGGTCAAGGCGGCGATGGGTGCCGACTTCCCGGTCGGCGTCATCGCGACGCCGGTCTGGGACCGTTTCGCCGCCTTGCGGGCCCGGCCTCCATCGGCCGTGATCGTGGGGGCCGAGCTCATCGTCGACGGCATCGTCATCGACAGTCCAACCTTGGGCCTGTCGGCCGATCTGCTCGTGCCGCCGCGGCGTCGCGACTGGCGGTCCGAGGAGGAAGAAGACGAACCGCCTGACAATCCGCCCGGCACCGAGCCGCCGGTCGCGGCCCCCGAGCCCGACCCGCCGGCGGCCGTGGTGCCACCGCCACCGCCCCGGCTGACGCTGCGCCACCGGTTCGGTCTTGCCCGGCGACAGCTGCTCCGACGGCTCCGCGGGCAGGCGGAACCGCCGCCGCCCGAAGAAAGGGCACCCGGAATCCCGCTTCACTTCGACGGTGTGGTCTATACTGCGGTGTTCGGTCCGACCGATGGGCGCAAGAACTGGCACGATATCGTGACTGCCTTCTGCTGGGCCTTCCGTGACACGCCCGACGCGACCTTGATCCTCAAGATGGTGCATCACCGGGTTTCCGATTACCGGGACACGCTGATCCTGCTGCTATCGCAACTGTCGCCCTTCGCATGTCGGGTGGTCGCGATCCAGGCGTTCCTTGACGATGCCGCCTACCGGCGGCTGATCGGCGCCACCAGCTACTATGTGAATGCCTCGCTGTGCGAGGGGCTGTGCCTGCCCTTGATGGAATTCATGGCCAGCGGCACGCCGGCCATAGCGCCCCGCCACACCGCGATGGCCGACTATGTCGATGCCGAGGCGGCCTTCATCGTCTCTGGCACGCGGCAATACAGCGTCTGGTCGCACGACCCGCGCCAGATGTTTCGCTCGGAGCGCTACCGCATCAATTGGGAAACGCTGCTCGACGGTTTTCGCGAAAGCTATCGGGTCGCCAAGGAGGAGCCCGCGCGCTATGCCGCGATGGGGCAGGCAGCGGCGGAGCGCATTCACCGCTTTGCCTCCGAGGAGGTGGTTTCGGCTCGGCTCAGAGACTTCCTCGCCGAGGCGGAATCAACGCCGGAATCGACGACGACCGAGCCGAGCTTCGCCGGTGCGCTCGCGACATGATTATCATCGCCTATTCCGAAACCGACGAGGAACGGCTCGAGTCCCGTCTCGGCCGGTCTGAATACAGCTACTATTTCGTGCTCAGCGCGTTCCGCCCCGTACTGGAGCAGCTGGGCACACTCATCCTGGTGCGCGACCCCGAACGCGAGGTCGACCCGATCTTCCACGCGGCGCGGGAGCGGGGGGAGGATTGCGTCTTCCTGTCCTTCTCGCCGCCGCATCGCACGCCGCTCGGGCTCGACTGCCCGACCATTCCGGTCTTCGCCTGGGAATTCGATACGATCCCAAGCGAAACCTGGTTCGGCGAACGCCAGCAGGATTGGCGCTTCGTGCTGAACGCGCTGGGCCGCGCGATCACCCATTGCGAGGGAACGGTTGCGACGGTACGGGACATGCTCGGGCAAGACTTTCCGATCGCCTCGATTCCGGCGCCGGTCTGGGACCGGTTCGCGCCGCTGCGCTATCGGCGCCCGGTGGCGGGCGAGGGCGCCATGCTTTCTCTCACCGGCCTCGTCATCGACAGCCGCAACTTCGATCTTTCGCATTATGATCATGCGGCCTGGAATCAGGCCGGCGCGATACCCCTGCCGCCCGAGGCGCCCGCATCGCGGACCCGCACCGATCTCGCGATCGAGGGTGTCGCCTATGTCTCGATCTTCAATCCGTGGGATGCGCGCAAGAACTGGGAAGATCTGATGGGCGGCTTCTGTTGGGCTCTCCGCGAGGCCGAGGATGCGACGCTCATCCTCAAGCTCACCCATTCCCGCACCGGCAAGATGCTGTCCTCGATGCTCGATCATCTCAACCGGCACAGGCCCTTCAAATGCCGCGTGGTAATCCAGAACGGGTATCTGGACCGGCCGGATTACGAGGCGCTGGTGGCCGCCACCCGCTATGCCGTGAACACCTCGCGCGGGGAGGGGCAGTGTCTGCCGCTTATGGAGGCGATGGCGGCGGGGCGTCCGGCCGTGGCACCCCGTCACACCGGCATGGCCGACTATGTGAGCGCCGACAACGCCTTTCTGGTTGGCTCCAGCGCCGAACCAGGCCCCTGGCCGCATGATCCGCGCCAGGCCCGTCGTGCAATGCGCCAGCGAATCGATCTCGAATCGCTTGTCGAGGCCTATCGTCAAAGCTATCGCACGGCGAGGGACGAGCCGGACCTCTATGCCCGGATGGGTGATCATGCGCATGAAGCCATGCGCCGCCATTGCTCGAACGCCACTGCCGCCGAACGGTTGACCGAACTCCTGAGGCAGCCGCTACGGCCCGCCGAGCCCAGCCGGGATTATGGCCGGATCAAGCCGCGCTTCGATGCGCCCTGGATTTCCGATACTTCAAGCGCGGAAGCGTCATGATCGGCGCACCGAGCCCGGCTTGGACGCGCTGACCGCGACGGCGGCGGCGCCGGCGACCCACGGCGCCCTCGCCGATGCGCGCCCGTCTCGGCGGATCGCCGATATCGAGCTGTTGCGCGGCATCGCCGTGCTGTTCGTGATGTTCCATCACGCACACAGCAATCTCGTCACATGGCCTAGCTTCGGTTTCGACCTCCTCTACAGCTACGTGAATTTCTGGCCGGGGGTCGATCTGTTCTTCGCCATCTCGGGCTTCGTCATCGCGCGCAGCCTGCTGCCGGCGCTCGATGCGGCCGGCGACGGCGCTGCCCGTTTCCGCACGGTGATCGCCTTCTGGATTCGCCGGGCCTGGCGCCTCCTGCCCGCGGCCTGGCTCTGGCTCGGCATCACGCTGCTGGCGAGCATTCTCTTCAACCGTTCGGGCGTGTTCGGCACCGTACATGCCAATGTCGGCGCCACGATCGCCGGCATGCTCGATGTCGCCAATTTCCGTTTCGCGGCCAGCTTCATGCATTCCGAATATGGCGCCAGCTTTCACTATTGGAGCCTGTCGCTCGAGGAGCAGTTCTATCTGCTGCTGCCGCTTGCGGCCCTGACGCTCGGGCGGCGCTTGCCGGCCATGCTCGCCATCCTCGTCCTCATCCAGTTCCTCACCAACCGCAACACGCCGTTCCTCATGATGGTGCGGACGGACGCGATCCTGCTGGGCGTGCTCATTGCGCTCTGGAGCCGCCATCCAAGCTATCGGCTGGTCGAGCCGACCGGGCTCGCCAAGGCACGGATCGGGCGGCTCCTGACGCTCGGCGTGCTCCTCGGCGGGATCGTCACCTTCGCGGCCGACCAGCTTCAAACCGTGTCGATTCGGGTCGGGCTGATCGCCCTGCTGTCGGCGGCACTCGTGCTGATCGCATCATTCGATCGCGACTACCTCTGGCCCGACGGGTTCGCCAAGCGCGTGCTTGTCTGGGTCGGCAGCCGCTCCTACGGGCTCTATCTCATCCATATCCCGGCCTTCTTCACGACCCGCGAAATCCTGTTCCGGCTCCGCCCGGCTGATTGGGTGCCCGGGAGGGCGGATCTCCTGCCGCTCATCCTGATCGCGGCGGCGCTAATCCTGGTCGCGAGCGAGCTGAGCTATCGCCTGGTGGAGGTGCCGCTGCGCGACCGCGGTGCCCGGATCGCCCGACGCTTTGCCGCGAGGACGGCATGACGAGCCCCAGCGACCATCGCCGCATCGGCGATATCGAGCTCTTGCGCGGCGTCGCCATCCTGCTCGTGCTGATCGAGCATACGCGCTTCAACCTCGTCACCTGGGGCAGCCCCACCTTCTGGGGGATGTACGACTATTTCGGCTTCTGGACCGGCGTCGATCTGTTCTTCGCCATCTCGGGCTTCGTCATCGCGCGCAGCCTGCTGCCGCAGCTCGAAGCCTGCCGCGACGATCTCGCCTTCTTCAACACGACCATCGCCTTCTGGGTCCGGCGTGCCTGGCGTCTTCTGCCCGCCGCGTGGCTATGGCTTGCCTTGACGCTGGTCGCGGCGGCGTTCCTCAACCGGTCGGGTGCGTTCCGGCCGTTCCGGCACAATGTCGAAACCGCCCTCGTCGCGGTCTTCGATGTCGCCAATCTTCGGCTCAGCGAGATCCTCGACCCGGGCAAGTACGGCGCCAGCTTCCCCTATTGGAGCCTGTCGCTGGAAGAGCAGTTCTATCTGCTGCTGCCGGTGCTCGTCTTCTTCTGCCGGCGCCGGCTTGCGTTGTTTCTCGGTATTGCCGCGGCGCTGCAGATCATCTATCCGCGGATGATGAACCCGATGCTGCTGTCGTTCCGGACCGATGCGCTGCTGCTGGGCGTGCTGATCGCGATCTGGAGCCGCCAAACCAGCTATCGGCTGATCGAGCCGGGCGGTCTGGCCCAAAGCCGGCTCCTGCGCGGCACCCTCCTCACGCTCCTGATCTTGCTGCTCGCCGCGACCGGATCGGCCCCGCTTGCCGTGGCGCCGCTGAATGTCGGGCTGGTCGCGCTGATCTCGGGTGCCCTCGTG
>CAVXLN010000031.1:0-16369 GCA_963762435.1 uncultured Alphaproteobacteria bacterium
TGTCCTCGCCCGACTGCGTGCGTGGGCCGTAGAGGAAATCGGCATCCCAGATGACGGGCAGTGCTGAAGGACCGAGGTCCAGCGTCGCCATCATTTTTGGCGTCCAGTCGCGTTCCATCCTGGCGCGAAGCGCCTGGAACGGCGCCGCGTCGGCACCGTGCATGATGCGCGGACCTGGCTCGGCGGGCGGCCAGAGGAGCGCTGTTATCCGCTGATGGCCGAAGCCCACGACCCGGTCGGCGCTCATATAGCAGCGGATCATGCCTTCGGAGAGGCGCTGTTGGAACGGCTGGTCGATGATGCAGCCGCCAGCCGTGAAATAGGCTTCGCAGCGTGCGAGGAAGGCCGTCAGCGGCAGTTCTTCGAGCTCGCTGCCCCTGGGCGCTTCGAGCACGCGGACGATGCCGGGCGCGCGCGTCGGCTCGACCTTCCAGACGCCCTGGCCGGCATTGCCTCGATTCTGCTTGAGCACACGCGGTCCGGCGGTCCGAAGGTGGGCTGGGAACAGGGCATTGAGCTCGGCGGCGCTGCGGTAGAGCTGCGTGTCGGTGCCCCATCCCAAATGCTGGGTGCGATGAAGCACCTCCTTGGTACCCATCTTGAGGATCGTGTCGGGATGGGCGCTGACCCAGGGACCGTGCGCGGCCACCTCACGGAGGAGCGGATCGAGCACGGCGCGTGTGCTGCCGTCCTGGAGCGGATTGACCCAGACGAGAACGCCGTCGGCCTCGAGCAATTGGGCGCGCACCTCATCCACGAAATCCTCGTCGAAGACGGCGGGCTCTGCCTCGATGCCGAGGGCCGCGAGTTCCTCGAAGATGCGGTGGTAGCGATTGTTCGCCGGCGTGGCGCTCCGGCGCGCCGCGCGGTCACCGCGCCACAGGATCGCAATCTTGTAAGGCTTTGAAGATACGGCTCTTTCATCCATCGGCGCACTCCCCGCATGACGAGAGGCGCAGCGCTTGGACGGAAGCCGTCTAGTGGGGAGTTTGCCGGTCCCCGATGGCGCTTATCTAAGCGATCGGGCGGCAGGGCGCAAGGCAGGCTCACGATGGTGTGACCGCGCTGGTGTTCCTGGCGTGGCGCGCTAAGCTGTCGGATGATTCGGTTTAGGAGGGCGAAGTGGCCGGCTCGGTGAACAAGGTGATTTTGATCGGCAATCTCGGGCGGGACCCGGAAATCCGGACCACGAATGACGGCACGCGCGTGGCGAGCCTGTCGGTCGCGACCTCGGAGAGCTGGAAGGACCGCAATTCGGGCGAGCGCAAGGAACGGACCGAGTGGCATCGCGTCGTCGTGTTCAACGACCGGCTGGTCGAGGTCATCGAGCGCTTCGTCAAGAAGGGCACCAAGCTCTATCTCGAAGGGGCGCTGCAGACGCGGAAATGGACCGACAATGCCGGCCAGGAGCGCTACACGACCGAGGTAGTGCTGCAGAAGTTCCGCGGCGAGCTCACACTGCTCGACGGCCGGACCGGCGGCGGCGATTCGGAGATGGATGAGGGCGGCTCGGGCGGTGGATACGGCGGCGGCTCGAGCTATGGCGGCAGCAGCAGCAGCGGTGGCAGCTATGGCGGTGGCGCCCGCTCGGGCGGCAGCAAGCCGGCCGGCGGTGGCGGCTCGCCCCTGCCGGTGAGCGATCTCGACGACGAGATTCCGTTCTGAGACTCACTAGGAGCCGAGCCGCAGCTCCAATCGTCACTCGCGCCTTGCGACGGTGAAGGAAGCGGCCCGCTCGCCGATATGCTGCCAGAGCAGATTGGCGATCGGCCCGTGCGGCAGGTCGCGCCGGCGGGCCGCCGTCAGCTCAACCCGGCCGCCCGGGAGATGCTTGCCGGCGATGGAGAGAAGGCGTCCGTCGCGCAGCTCCCGCTCGATCAGGAAATCATGCAGATGGCCCCAGGCGGCGCCCTGCACGATGATCTCCTTCTTCATCAGCTGATCGGCTACCGTCCAGCTCTGGGCGCCCTCGATGATGTAGAAGTTCGGCTGGGCGCTGTGGCGCGCCGTGTCGCGGATGACGCATTGAACATAGGCGCGCATCTGCTCGGGCGTGATCTCTTGCGAGATCGGCATGCGCAGGAAGCCCGGCGCCACCACCGGGATGAGCCTGACGGCGCAGAGATCGATGAATTCGAGCCGCGGATCGGCCTTGTCGATATGGTGGATGATGAGATCGGCCTCGCCGTCGAAGAGCCGCTCCCAGGGGCCGGCGATGGCCTCGACATGCAGATGCAGCCGGGTTCCCGGATGGCGATCGAAGAAGCTGCGCAGCAGGGCCAGCACCTCGGGCACCGGGGCAAAGATCGCCGATCACGACGCTGAGCTCGCTCTCCTCGCCCATGGCGAGTTGTCGTGCATGGTTCTGCAGGCCGCGCGAGCTCCTGCAGGAACACGCGCGCCCGGTCATGAAAGGAGCGGCCGGCCTCGGTCAGCGCCACGCGATAGCCGCTGCGATCGAGCAAGGCCAGGCCGAGCTGCGCTTCCAGGTTTCTCACGGCGGCGAACACGGTCGGCTGAGCGCGCCGCAGCTTTTCGGCGGCGGGCTGAAAGCCGCCTTCCGCCACAACCGCGTCGAAGCATTGTAGCTGATGCAGGGTGAGGCCGTCGATCATCGGCAGGGCCTATTAAGATAATCAAGACTTCATTCTTTTTATCAAACCTCCGATGGCTCATCCAGAGGGCGTCAACCAATCTGGAGAGTTCTGATGCGTGCCATTGTCATCAAGCAATACGGCGGACCGGACGTGCTGAGCATCGAGGAACGCCCCGATCCCCAGCCGCAGCCGGGACATGTGCTCATCGAGGTCAAGGCGTTCGGCGTGAACCAGGCCGAGACCCATATGCGCGAAGGGAAATGGCCGGAAGCGAGCGAGATCAGCGGCATCGAGTGCGCCGGCGTGGTCAAGGCCGATCCGGACGGGCGTTTTGCCGCCGGCCAGAAAGTCGTGGCTTTCATGGGCGGCATGGGGCGCAGCATCAATGGCAGCTATGCCGAGCTGACCAGCGTGCCTGCCGGCAATGTGCTGCCGGTCGAAGACCGCCCTGGACTGGGAGGCACTTGCGGCAATCCCGGAATCCTACGCCACCGCCTGGGCCGCCCTCTTCGGCAATCTGGACCTCAAACCCGGCCAGACCATCGTCATCCGCGGCGCCACATCCGCACTGGGTCAGGCGGCGGTGAATATCGCCGCCCATGCCGGCGCCCGGGTCGTCGCCACGACGCGAGACCCGAAGCGGGCCGCGACGCTCGAGGCGCTGGGCGCCAAGGAGGTGCAACTGGAAGCACCGGACCTGCCGCGGCGCGTGCGCGACCGGCACCCGCAAGGGGTCGACGCCGTGCTAGAGCTGGTCGGCAACAGCACGGTGGCGGGCTCGCTCACCATGGTCCGCCGCCATGGCCGCCTGTGCCTCGCGGGTTTCCTCGGCGGCCTCGCGCCGATGCCGAGCTTCATGCCGGCGATGCAGCTGCCGAGCGGCGTGCATTTCAGCTTCTTCGGCAGCTTCATGTTCGGCACGCCGGCGTTTCCGACATCCGAGATCCCGATGCAGACCATCGTCGAGCATGTCGAAGCCGGCACCTATAGGGCCAAGCCGGCGCGGGTCTTCCGTTTCGAGGAGATCCGCGAAGCCCATCGCCTGATGGAGGCGGGGGCGGCGAACGGCAAGATCGTCGTGCGGCTATAGGTTCGCCGAAAGCGGGGACTCAGGAAGCCGGCTCGATCGGATCGTCCAGCGCCGCCTCGAAACCGGGGCGGCCGATCGGGCCGGGACCGGCGTCGAACGCTATGAACCCCACCGCCTGGAGCGCCAGCTGCAGGGTCGCCTTGGTGAAGGGCTTGCGGAGGATCGGCCGGGACATCCATGACATCGGGATCTGATCGAGCGGGCCGCCGGTCGAGAAGATGATCGGGATGCGCATCGCGTCGAGCCCATCGGCGAGCGAGAACACAGTGAAGCGGCCGATATTCACATCGAGAATGCCGAGCCGGGGCGGCCGTTCCGCCGTCAGCGCCATCGCGGCCGGCAGGTCGGCCGCGACATCGATATCCTCGAACCCCAGATCGCGCAAAAAGGTCTCGAGCGTGGCGGCGACCAGAAGATCGTCATCCACCAACAAGATGTGGGCCGGGCGTTCCATCTTCACCATTGCATGCCCCAATATGCGACCAACGAGTTGGCTTCTCTGTCAACTATCAGACATTTGGAAGGTTCCTTGACCAGCCCGAAAAAGGCTAGAACGGAACTTTGCGTCTCCGCCGTGTTCACTAGACTTCACACTTAAAATCGGAGACACGCCATGAAGCGTGTACAGTATTCGGTTCATAACCGGTTCCTCGATACGCTGTCGCGCGGTAATCGTGCGCTGATCGAGCATGATCTGGAGGTTTTTGAGGTAGAGCGCGGCGAGATATTGTTCAGGCCTGGCGAGGAGGTTTTGAATATTTATTTTCCGGGTGAGGGAACGGTCGCGTCGATCCTGCTCGATTTGCAGGGGGGAATGGCGGCCGAGGCGGCGATGATTGGTGCCGAGGGCGCCATCGGCGGCGTCGTCAGCGAGGGCAACAAGCCGGCCTATGGCCGCGGCGTGGTCCAGATCGGCGGCACGGTGCTGCGGCTCTCGACCAAGGCACTCGAACGGGCGAAAGAGCGGTCGCGCGGCCTGCGCGAGCATTTTTCGCGCTATGCCGATTGCCTTATCGCCCAGCTGCTGCAATCGGCCGCCTGCAATGCCAGCCACGATCTTGAGGCCCGGCTGGCGCGCTGGCTCTTGGCCACGCAGGATCGCGCCGGGAGCGCAAGGCTCAAGCTGACCCAGAATTTCATCGCCGAGATGCTGGGCGTCCAGCGCACCTATGTCACACGCGTGATCGGCGCGCTCGAAGAAGCCGGCGCCATCGAGCGCGGCCGGGGTTGGATCGGCATCGTCGATCGCCGCATGCTCGAGCAGCGGGCCTGCGAATGCTACCAGCACGTCCGCCGGCATTACGACAAGCTGCTGCCGGGGGTATACCCGAAGGTAAAGAGTTAGGAGCTCGTCAGCACCACTCCCGCGAGTGCCGCCGCGAGCGCCGGCGGCATGATGGCGAGGCCGAGCAGCAGGAAGCGCCAGGGCCCGACCTCGATGCCCTCGCGCCGAAGGGCGGCCAGCCACAGGATGGTGGCGAGCGAGCCGGTCACCGACAGGTTCGGGCCCAGATCGACGCCGATCAGCAAAGCGCTGCCGATCGAAGGCGGCAAGGCGCCGGGATCGAGCGAGCCGGCAATGAGGCCGATGGGCAGATTGTTCATGAGATTGGACGCGAGCGCGGTGAGGAAGCCGGCGGCCCCGATGGCGGCTGCGGGCGGGCTCGCTGCCGCCTGGCGGATGAGGCCGCCCAGCCATTCCGCCATGCCGCTCTGCATCAGCCCGTCGACGAGCACGAACAGGCCCGCCACCAGCGGCAGCACGCTCCAGGCGATGCCGCGAACGAGGCACAGGGGATTTTCCCGCTTGCGCGCAAGCACGATCGCGGCCGTGACGACGCCGGCGAGGAAGGTCGGCAAGCCCAGGTCGAGGCGGAGGCTCGAGGCTGTGAGGAGCAGCAGCGCCGTCACACCGATACCGGCGGCGGCGAGCACACCGGTCGCCGGCAGCGCCGGGCGGACGACATGGCGCGCGATGGCAGCGCCGAGGTCGCGGCGTTCGACCAGCCGCAGCATGGCGTAGGTGAGCACGATCGCCAGGAACGACGGCAGCGCGAAGCGGGCCAGCCAATCGAGGAGCGGCGGCATCCGGCCGCCGAACACGACGAGATTGGCCGGGTTCGAGATCGGCAGCACGAAGCTCGCCGCATTGGCGACGAAGGCGCAGGCGAAGAGGTGCGGGAGCGGCGGGGCGCGCGCGGCACGGGTCGCGGCATAGACGGCCGGCGTCAGCACCACGGCGGTGGCATCGTTCGAGAGGAAGACCGTGACCAGGATGCCGACCAGGTAGATGAGCCCGAGGAGCCGCCGGGCCGAGCCGCGTGCCAGCTCGGTCGCGAGGGCCGCCAGCCAGTCGAACAGGCCTTCGCGCCGCGCCAGCTCGGCAAGCAGCATCATGCCGGCAAGGAAGAGATAGACATCCATCCCCTTGCCGACGGCGCCGAGCGCTTCGCGCCAGGGGACCAGCCCCGCGAGGACGAGCAGGACGGCACCGGCGACGGCCCAGATCGCCTCGGGCAGGCGCCAGGGCCGCAGGATCACCCCGGCCGTGGCCAGTGCCGAGATCGCCCAGATGAGCGGGCCCGAACCGATCGAGAGCGTGCCCATCCTCAGCGTCCCGCCCGGCAACTGTGTCGCATGGTTCTCACCAATACTTCCCCTGCGCGCGATAATTCCCTGAAGGGGAACAATTTAGTTACAGGGTTGTGGGCCGATCGTTTCGTAACCTTGCCAAGAAATGAGCGTTTTCAGCACGTTCTTTTCGGGAACTATAGTTTTTTCGCTCAACGAAACGCAGATTTGCCGCTATCAAGGAGCGCCGGGGGAAATGAGTCCGAAACGGGCCAAGCCGGGGGCGGGAGGAAGTATGGCGGACGGTGGATCGAGCCGGCGGGGGTCGGCGCGTGCGCGGAAAGGAGCGCCTGCGGCAAAGCGCGGGTGGGCGTGAGCATGGGTGACCTTGCTTCGCCCTTGCTCAGCATTTCCGGCATATCGGTCCGGTTCGGCGGCATCGTGGCGCTGGACAGCGTCTCCTTCGAGGTCGAGCGCGGCTGCATCTGCGGGCTGATCGGCCCGAACGGCGCCGGCAAGACGACGCTGTTCAACTGCCTGAGCGGGCTCTACCGTCCGGCGAGCGGCTCGATCCGGTTCGACGGGCATGATCTGGGTGCGGTACCGCCGCACCGCATGGCCGGGCTCGGCATCGGCCGGACCTTTCAGAATCTGGCGCTGTTCCGCACCATGTCGGTCCGGCGCAACATCATGGTCGGCGGCCATTGCAGGACGCGCGGCGGCTTCCTCGCCAATGCGCTGCGCCTGCCGCCGGTGCTCGCCGAGGAGACCAGGCTGCACGCCAAGTCGGCGGAGCTGATCGAGCTGTTGCGGCTGGAGGACGTCGCAGCACTGCCGGTGAGCGCCTTGCCCTTCGGCACGCAGAAGCGGGTCGAGCTGGCCCGGGCACTCGCGGCCGAGCCGACGCTCATCCTGCTCGACGAGCCCGCGGCCGGGCTCAACCACGAGGAGGTCGACGCGCTCCGCACGCTGATCCAGCTGATCCGCGATCGGTTCGGCATCACCGTGCTGCTGGTCGAGCATCACATGAATCTGGTTATGCGGGTGTCCGACAAGGTCGTCGCGCTGAATTTCGGCCGCAAGATCGCCGATGGCGCACCGGCGGAGGTGCAGCGCGATCCCGAGGTGATCAGGGCGTATCTGGGTGCCGCGGCATGACGGCGCTGCTCGAGACCCTGAAGCTCGATGCCGCCTACGGCCAGACGCGCGTGCTGCGCGGGGTCGACCTCGCGGTCGAGGCGGGCGGGATCACCGCCCTTCTGGGCGCCAACGGGGCGGGCAAGACCACGCTCTTGCGGGCCCTTTGCAACATGATGGTGAAACGGTCGGGCGAGATCCGGTTCGAGGGCAAGAGCCTGGGCGAGCGGCAGACGGAGGAGATCGTCCGGCTCGGCATCGCCCATGTGCCGGACGGGCGCGGCACCTTCGTCGATCTGACGGTCGAGGAGAATCTCCGGCTCGGCGCCTATACGAGACGCGACAAGCGGGCGGTCGCGGAGGATTTCGAGCGCGTCTTCGGCTATTTTCCGCGGCTCAAGGAAAGGCGGCGCCAGCAGGCCGGCACGCTTTCGGGCGGCGAGCAGCAGATGCTGGCGATCTCGCGCGCCCTCATGCTGCGGCCGCGGCTGCTGCTGCTCGACGAGCCTTCCTTCGGTTTGGCCCCCATCGTGGTCCAGGATATCTTCCAGATCCTCGGCACGATCAACAAGCAGGAGCGGGTCAGCATGCTGCTGGTCGAGCAGAACGCCAATATGGCGCTGGCGCTGGCCGATCACGCCTATCTGCTCGAGACCGGCCGGATCGTCATGGGCGGCAAGGCGGCCGAGATTGCCGACGACGAAGCGGTTCGCCGCGCCTATCTGGGCTATTGAGCCATGCAAGCACTTCTGCACCAGATCCTGTCGGGCCTCGCCACGGGCGGTATCTATGCCAGCGTCGCCTTGGCGCTCGTGATGATCTACCAATCGACCCATCACGTGAATTACGCCCAGGGCGAGATGGCGATGTTCTGCACCTACATCGCCTGGAAGCTGATCGATCTGGGCGTGCCCTATTGGGGAGCCTTCGTCCTCACCATCCTGTTTTCCTTCGCGCTCGGCGTGCTGATCGAGCGGGTGATCTTGAGGCCCGTGCAGAATGCGCCGGTGCTCTCGGTCGTGGTCGTGTTCATCGGCCTGCTCGTCATCTTCAACAGCCTGGCCGGCGGCATCTTCACCTACACGATCAAGAGCTTCCCCAGCCCGTTCCCGAGCGATGCCTGGTATGGCAGCGCCTATATGTCGCCGCACGAGGTCGGCATGATCGCAGTGACGCTGGCGGTGCTGATCCTGGTGTTCCTGTTCTTCCGATTTACGCCCTTGGGCCTTGCCATGCGGGCGGCGGCGCAGAATCCGGTCTCGAGCCGGCTCGTCGGCATCAGGGTCGGCTGGATGCTGGCGCTGGGCTGGGGCCTGGCCGGCGCCATCGGCTCGGTCGCCGGCATGATGGCCGCACCCACACTCTATCTCGACCCGAACATGATGACCGGCGTGGTGCTCTACGGCTTCGCGGCAGCCCTGCTGGGCGGCATCGACAACCCTTGGGGGGCCGCGATCGGCGGCTTCATCGTCGGCGTCATGGAGAATCTGGCCGGCGCCTATGTGGTGGGCACCGAGCTCAAGCTGACGGTGGCGCTCATCGTCATCATCGGCGTGCTGATCGTGAAGCCGTCGGGCCTGTTCGGGCGAACCTTGGTGACACGGGTCTGACATGACGACGACCATCCAGGCCACGGCCGAGCGCGCGCGCTTCGCCATCCCGACCAAGCGGCTCCTGGGCTTGGCCTTGCTGCTGGCCATCGCCTGCGTGCTGCCCTTCATCTTGAGCAGCTACCAGACCTTCCAGGCGACCATGGTGCTGGTCTATGCGATCGCGCTTCTGGGCCTCAACATCCTGACCGGCTTCAACGGCCAGATCTCGCTCGGCCATGGCGCCTTCTACGCGATCGGCGCCTATGCGACGGCGATCCTGATCGACCAGTCGGTGATGCCCTATTGGGCGACGATCCCGGTCGCCGGCATCGTCTGCCTCGCGATCGGATTTCTGTTCGGCCTGCCGGCGACGCGGCTCACCGGCCTCTATCTGGCGCTGGCCACATTCGCGCTCGCGGTAGCGACCCCGCAGCTTTTGAAATATCACGGGCTCGAGGCCTGGACCGGCGGCAGCCAGGGCATCATTCTCGACAAGCCCGCGGCACCCTCCTTCCTGCCGCTCAATGGCGACCGCTGGCTCTATTTCGTCTGCCTGGCCGTGACCGTGCCGATGTTCGTGATCGGCCGCAACCTGCTGCATGGCAGGACGGGGCGGGCGCTGGTCGCGATCCGCGACCATCCGATCGCAGCCGCCTCGATGGGCATCGATACGAGCTATTACAAGGCGATGACCTTCGGCGTCAGCGCGTTCTATACCGGTGTCGCGGGGTCGCTGGGGGCACTCGCCGCGGGGTTCGTCTCGCCCGACAGCTTCGTCATCTTCCTGTCGATCACGCTGCTGGTCGGCATGGTGGTGGGCGGGGTCGGCTCGATCATGGGCGCCTTCTTCGGTGCCGCCTTCATCGAGTTCGTACCGAACCTTGCCGACAAGGTCGCCAACATCTCGGACCAGCTGGCCAAGGCCGGGCCTTGGGCGATCTACGGCGTCTTTCTGATCGGCTTCATGTATCTGGCGCCGGCCGGCGTGGCCGGGCTGTTGCGCCGCTGGGCGGAGCGGCTTGGACTATAAGCATCTAGAAGGAGGAGCGATAATGCAGAGGCGGATGATGATGAGCGGGGCGGCGCTGACTCTCGCCCTGCTTGCCGTGGGGCCGGTGCGTGCCGAGGACACGCCGGGTGTCACCGCGACCGAGATCAAGATCGGCAACACCATGCCCTATAGCGGCAATGCGTCGGCCTATGGCGTGATCGGCAAGGCGGATGCCGCCTATTTCCAGATGATCAATGATGAGGGTGGCGTCAACGGCCACAAGATCAACTTCATCACGCTCGATGACGGCTATTCGCCGCCCAAGACGGTGGAGCAGGTGCGCCGGCTGGTCGAGCAGGAGGGGGTCGCCCTTATCTTCAACCCGCTCGGCACGCCTTCCAACACGGCGATCCAGAAATATCTCAATCAGCGCAAGGTGCCGCAGCTCTTCGTCTCGACCGGCGCCAGCAAATGGGGCCATCCGGCCGAAAATCCCTGGACCATGGGCTGGCAGCCCGACTACCAGACCGAGGCCAAGATCTACGGCAAGTACATCCTCAAGGAAAAGCCGGACGCCAAGATCGCGATCATCTATCAGAACGATGATTTCGGTAAGGATTACGTGCTCGGCCTCAAGGCGCAGCTGGGCGACAAGTACGACAAGATGGTGATCAAGGACGCGTCATACGAAGTGACCGATCCGACGGTCGATTCCCAGATCGTGACGCTGCAAGGCTCGGGTGCCGACACGCTGGTCATCGCGGCCACGCCGAAATTCGCCGCCCAGGCGATCCGCAAGGTTTATGACATCGGCTGGAAACCCACGACCTTTCTGACCAACGTCTCGATCTCGGTCGGCGCCGTCATGACGCCGGCCGGGCCGGAGAAGGGCGTCGGCATCATCAGTGCCGGTTACGGCAAGGACCCGACCGATCCGACCTGGAAGGACGATCCGGGCATGAATCAATGGCGCGCCTTCATGGCGAAATACATCCCGGACGGCGACCTGACCGATGCCGGCTATGTGTTCGGCTATGGCGTGTCGATGACCATGGTCCAGGTGCTGAAGCAGTGCGGCGATGATTTCTCGCGCGAGAACATCATGAAGCAGGCGGCGAATCTCAAGGATTTCGAGCTGCCGACGCTGCTGCCCGGCATCAAGATCAATACCAGCCCGACCGATTTCTATCCGATCCAGGACATGCATCTGCAGAAATGGGACGGGAAGAGCTGGGTGCTGTTCGGCGATGTGATCAGCGGGTCGTAGGCGGGAAAGGTGGGGAGAGGTGGGGAACGCGAGATCGAGCGGGAATTCCCCCACCTCACCCAACCCTCTCCACCCCGAGGGGCCTAAGGCGTTCACGCATCTTACTGTGGCGTTTCAATGAGATGCCTCTACCCCACCGTCATCACCGGGCTTGTCCCGGTGATCCACGTCTGGCCGACGCCGATTTTGCTTGAAGACGATGTTCCCCACGTCCCGACGTGGCTGGCCGGGACAAGCCCGGCCATGACGAAAACTGATGATCTCTCTGATTTTCCTAAATGAATTGTGTGAATGCCGTAGCGAGGGGCAGAGAGGGCTTTAGGATAAAAACTCCAGCACGATCTCCGCGAACCGCGCCGGTTCCTGCCGGAACATCATGTGGGTGGTGCCCGGGATGATCGCGGTGCGCGCACCCGGAATGTGCCGGGCGAGGGCGCGGAGGTTGGCCGGCAGCCAGCCTGGCGTGTCGCTGCCGCCGATCATGAGCGTCGGCGTTCGGATGCTTTCGGCACTTGCCCTTGAATAGGGCAGGCGCTGCTCATTCACCTGACCGATGAGAGTGCGGGCATTGTCGCGCATCTCCTGCCGTTCCGACGGCGGCAGGCGGCGCCAGGCGCCGGTGCCGTCGACGGCGTCGAAGAAGCATTCGAGCCCGCCTTCGAGATCGCCGGCGCCGATCTTGGCGGCTGCTTCGGCGACATAGGTGGCACCCGCGGGACCGGCGCCTTCCGGCTGCAGCGACGCGTCGAGCGTACCGCCGGGCTCGGCCAGGATCAGGCGGCGGAGAAGGTCCGGCCGCTGCTCGGCCAGGCGGAAGGCCAAGTGTCCGCCCCGCGAATGGCCGAGGAGATCGACCGGGCTGCCGCTCGCCTCGATGAAGGCGATGAGGTCGGCGACATGCTGCGCGATCGTGAAGCCGGGACCGGTGCCGTTCCAATGGGCCGGGAAGAAATGCCGGAGGCTGGGTGTCACGACCCGATGGCGCTGCGACAAGGGGCCGAGCACGGGCGACCAGGTCCGGCAATCGCCGAGCGAACCATGGACCAAGACGAGCGGGTTGCCCTGGCCCAGCTCGAAATAGGCCATGTCGTAGAAATTGACCCGGCGATGGAGCATCGGCCGCTCAGAGCTTGGACGCGATGCCGACGATGGTGTTGGCGGTCGACGCGATGCCAGCGATCACCACGCTGATCTGGGTCCCGGCGGCCGTGCGGCCGAGCGCCTTGCCCTGCATATCCTCATAGGTTTTGAGCCGTGCCGAATAGACTTCGTAGAAGGTGTCGTTCGACTTGCTCTCGGCCTGCAGTGTATTGATCTTGTTGAGCAGATCCGTCACCTCGCCGCTCAACTTCTTCAACGCCTCCTCGGTC
Organism: uncultured Alphaproteobacteria bacterium; assembly: GCA_963762435.1. Lineage (GTDB taxonomy): Bacteria > Pseudomonadota > Alphaproteobacteria > ATCC43930 > CGMCC-115725 > JAXDMU01. The sequence goes on from CAVXLN010000031.1 coordinate 12,616, forward strand.
TTGGGGTCGACCTTGTCGGGCGTCTTCTCGATCGCCTTCATCAGCTCCTGCGCCTTGCTCCACATGGTCTCCGAGGCTTTGTCCTTCGTGCCGTTCTTGGCGTTGTATTCCTTCAGGAGGCCTTCGAGCGTATTGGCGCCCTTGGTGAAGGGAACGCCCAGCGCCGAGGCCAGCTCCTTCCCCACCTTGCCGGCGGTGAGCTTCTTGTCGTCCCAGCGTCCAGCCAGATCCTTGTCCGTGCTGATGATTTCCTGTTCGGTCTTCTCGATGTCGCGGATGAAATCCTTGATCGTCACCGCCATAGAGGCGACCGTCTTTGCCGCCCCGAGGATGGTGACGGCGAGCGTGCCCATCGACATGGCGGCGGCCACGATCGAGGCCGCGACCGAGATCGTGCCGAGCGCCATCTTGAAGCCGAAAACGACCTTGAAGGCTGTGAGTGAATCGTACTTTTCGGCCTGCTTCTCCCATTCCTTGAGGGCCACCTTGGCGATCGCGCCGGCCTGGGCGTCGACGATGTCGTTGCAGACCTTGGTCAAGGTCTTGGCTCGATCCTCGGCCTCGCGCTTGTCGGCCGGCGGGCTCTTCTCATAGCCCTTGTCGACATCCTCGATGCCGCCCTGGACATCCTCCTTCAGCTTCTTGAGCTTCTCGATCGCGGCCTCGATCACCTTCTGGCCGGCCACCTTCTCCTTCGCCAGCGCCTTTTCCAGGCCTGCGGGCGGGCTCTTGATAATGATCGAGATCTTCATCTTCGGCACATCGAGGTTCTTCACCTTGAGGCCGGCGGTCAGGTCATAATCCTCGACGAGTTCGATATCGGCCATAGTGAGCGTGTCCCGAAGCCGTGACGGCGCTTTGGCCCCCTGCCGTCGCGCGGGGCGGGAGCCTACAACGAGGCTGGTTGCCTGTCGATTGACCGGCTGGGGCGGGGCGACATCGAGGTGTCACGGTTCGGTGACAGACCCGACGCGAAGCCTCCCTATGCTTCCCCATTCGAATTAACGGGGAAGTCAATGCAATGATGACGAGAGGTTCGTTCCAACGACTGGCGCGACTCGGCGCCCTTTTATGCGTCTCGGCTGTGGCCCTCGGCACGGCCGCGGCCCATGACGGCGACCCGGATCGCGGCGGCGACAAAGCGCCCGAGACACGCTCGCCGATCAAGCATGTCATTTACATCATCGGCGAGAATCGCAGCTTCGATAACATCTACGCGACATATGTGCCGCGGCGCGGCGAGACGGTCGCGAACCTCTTGTCCAAGGGCATCATCAAGGCGGACGGCACGCCCGGCCCGCATTTCGATCAGGCGCAGCAGTTCCGTGTGACGGCGCCCGCCACCGACGGCAAGTTCGCGCTCGCGCCGGCGGCCAAGACGCCCTACATGGTCCTGCCGGTGCCGACCACGCTCAACGCGCAGACGATTCCGGCGCCGGTTCAGTTCGGCGTGATCTCGCCCACCGGCAAGCTGTCGCCCGCCTTCCCGGACGGCGATCCCGAGATCCCGCTCGACGATCAGACGCTGCTCGATGCCGGCGGCACGGGCCTGCCGCAGAATGTGACCGACACGCGCGTCACCAATTTCAGCATGCTGCCGCCGGGGCCGTTCCCGCAGACCGGCACCAAGCTGCCCTACAATTCTTACGAGGGCGACACGATCCACCAGCTGTCGCAGATGTGGCAGCAATCGGATTGCAGCATCCGCCATGCGACGCGGGAGAATCCGACCGGCTGCCTGCACGATCTCTATCCGTTCGTCGCCACCAGCTACAACACGGCACCGGCCGGCACGCCGACCGACGGCAGCCAGGACATGGCCTTCTACAACATGCAGGACGGCGACGTGCCGGTGATGAAGCAGCTGGCCGATGATTTCACGGTCGCCGACAATTTCCACCAGGCGATCATGGGCGGCTCGGTCACGGGTGCGCTTGCCATCGCCTTCGGCGACAACCCCTTCTTCAGCGATGCCAACGGCAATCCGGCGATCCCCAGCGGCAGCATCACCAATCCCGATCCGGTGCCGGGTACGATCAACACCTATCAATCGGTCGGCACCTGGATCAAATGCGCCGATACGACCCAACCGGGCGTCACGGCGATCAGCGACTATCTGAAATCGCTGCCTTATCGGGTCGATGCGCATTGCGCGCCCAACACCTACTATCCGGTGCGCGACGCCGATCTGCCTTACAGTCCCAACGGCTCGCTGGCATCGGTCGATGCCACCACGCTTCCGCCGGTCGGCCAGCGCCATATCGGCGACGCGCTCGACGACAAGAAGGTCAGCTGGAGCTGGTATGGCGGCCAGTTCAACGCGGCCGTGGCAGTCGCCCAGGGCTCCAAGACCTTGCAGAACCAGCTTTTCGCCGCCGCATATTGCGGCGAGTGCAACCCGTTCCAGTATGCCAAGGATGTGATGAGCACGCCGACCGGCCGGGCGCATCTCAAGGATGTCACCGACCTCTTCAACGACATCCAGAACGGCACGCTGCCCGCGGTCGCCTTCGTCAAGCCGGACGGGACGCTCGAAGGCCATCCGGGCTCGGGCAAGGTCGATCAGTTCGAGGCCTTCATCCAGAACATCGTCGATCTCGTCCAGGCCGACCCCGCCGCCTTCGCCGAGACCGCCATCTTCATCACCTTCGACGAGAGCGGCGGCCTCTATGATTCGGGCTTCATCCAGCCGCTCGATTTCTTCGGCGACGGGCCGCGCATCCCGTTGCTGGTGATCTCGCCCTACAGCGCCGGCGGCCATGTCGCGCACAACTATTACGACCAGGTCTCGGTGCTGAAATTCATCGAGCGGAACTGGAAGCTCGGCACCATCACCAAGCGCAGCCGCGACAATCTGCCCAACCCGGTGGCGCTGCCCGAGAATCCCTACCTGCCGATCAACATGCCGGCGATCGGCGATCTGTTCGACCTCTTCGATTTCGACGGGGAGCGGGATCACGATCATAACCGCAGGCACGGGCTCTGACCGAAAAAGGACAGTCGCGTGACGCCGGCGAATGCGCGATCATTCGCCGGCGTGGATGCCAGGAGTTTCCCATTGAAGTAAAGCCTTAAGCTGTCGCGGGTATACCCTTGGTGCGCGGTGTTCCGCGATGGGTGAGCAAGCTTGGGGCGATCGTCCGGATGAAGGGCCTGTCTTGTCGCGTTTTTGCGGCGATCCTTGTGGGATCGGCCTTGGTTTTGGCCGGGCTGGCGTTGTTTGGCCCGGGCGATGTGCTTATGCCTGGATTGGCGGCGCTGGCGGTCCTGCTCTTCCTGGCTGGTGTCGCCCTCGACCGGGCAGGGATGGCCGAGCTTGGGGCGCGCAACGCGCTCGAGGCGCGCCTCGCCGAAAGCGAGCAGCTGCAAGCCGAGCTTTTCGCCATTTCGCCGAAGGGCCTCATCCATGTCGACGAGGCCGGCAAGGTGCTGTTCGCCAATCGCGCCGCGGCATCGATTTTCGGGCTTTCCAGCGTCGCCGAGCTTTCCGCCATCGATGCGGTGCTGCTGCCGGAAGACCGCAACCGCATGCAGCATTATCGCCGGGAGCGGGCGGCCGGCCGGCCATCGCCGGCGCGCTACGAGCTGCGCGGACGGCAGCCCGACGGCACAAGCTTCTGCTGCGAGGTGGCGGTCGATCGGACGGTCTGGCAGGGGAACGAGATCGAGCGCCTGGCCGTCACGGATTTGAGCGAGCGCAAGGTGTCGGACGCGGCGCTGGCGCGGTCCCGCGATGCAGCCGATGCAGCGGACC
>CAVXLN010000032.1:0-9517 GCA_963762435.1 uncultured Alphaproteobacteria bacterium
CGAAGGTGCCGGATTGTTGAGGCTGCCGCTGCCGGCTTCGCTCAGCAATCCCGCGCCGCCAGCCATGGCAGCAGCAAGCAAAGCGCTTCCCGTCCCGCTGACGCCAGGCGGCCCGACGGCACCGCTGCCGGCCGTCCCGGTCGCTGCGCAGACCACGCTCCCTGCCCCCGTCACACCCAACAAACCGGCGCCGGACGCCGTGGGCGCTGTAAGCGTGGAACTCGCGACACCCACCTCATTCACATGCCCAGCACCCGTCGCCGACGCCGCGCCCGCCGTCGCAAGGCCGGCCCCGCTCACGGCCAGCAGTGCGGCACCGATAGCCGCCACCGCGGCCAGAAGCACGCCTCCGGAACCGCTAACACCGGCTCCAGAGGCCGTGTTCGACTGGCGGCCGAAGGCCTGCGTGCCGAAGGCCGAGACCCCGAAGCTCATAGCCTCAACCCCCGTTCGCCGGCCAGCCCTGGGTCAGATCGACCGCCTCTACGGCAGCGACGCTCGCGGCAGCGAGGATCTGATTTTTCAAGGCCCGGAGATTGAGGATCGCGGCGGAGACGTAGAGCCCTGCAGCATAGGTGAAGGCATAGGCCTGCTGCGCCGTCATCGTCACCTGGCTGTTATCGGCCGCGATCCAAACGAAGCCCGCCGGCCAGGGCGCGCTCGTCGGGTTGCCGACCGAGCCCAGTGCCATCGCACCTACCGCGGCCATGTTCGCCTGCGAGGCGGGATCGATCTGATAGCTCTTGCCCTGATAGGCAAAGCCCGCGGCGATGATGGCGTCGTAGCGGGCATTGACCGCAGCGACGGCGGTCGCCTGAGCCGCCGGCACCGGATTGTAGTTGTTGATGATCTGCTGCACGGACGGGTCGCTGGCGAACCAGGCGCCATTGATCTGGCGCAGGAGGAAGCCGGCAGCGGCAACCGCCTCATGCAGGCCTATGCCTTGCTCGGCATAGGTGACGGAAAAGGGAACGGAGGGATCGCTCATTTTAGTTCGTGATCTTCAAAAGGAACGCGGGGACACCGATCTGCGCACGGTTCTTCGTCGAATAGGCACCGCCGCTCTGGCTAGGTGTGCTTGTGGGCAGGCCGGTCGCATAGCTGTTCTGGGCCGTCTTTTGCAGCACCGTGCCAAAGCCATAGCCGCCATTCCGCCCAGTCGGTGGATAGTCGATCACCTCAGCTCCGTTGAACGCGCCGACCAACCATGTCGTGTCGTTGGTCATCATCCCGATATAGAACCAACCTGGCGACAGGCGGATGGGACCGGCATTGACCGTCCAGCTACTTGCAGCCGAGTCGACGATGAAGCCTGTCGCGGTCACCGCGATCGTATTGAATTGCGTGATGCAAGGACCTGGCAACCCATCCTGCCCGACCTCGTAAAGCGCCAGCTTGACGCTCCCGCCGCTGGCCCCAGCCGTCTGCACCTGAGCTGCAACGGCGCTTGCGGCGCCTCGCACGATCGACTTGAACGGAAAATAATATTCCGTTCCGGTCGAGAAGTTTCCCGACTGACTGGGGTTCCCGTCGGCCATGTAATGGGCCGTGAATTGGTATCCCTGATAGGTGTCGGATCCGATCGTGGTCTGAATGGCAGGCGTGATCGGATCGAACGCATCGACGGTGGGTGCCAGCCGGATGGTGACATTGCCGGCAGTCGGACTCGACCCGAACGCCAGCGCCGAGGCGCCGGCGCTTACGTAAGAGGTGCCATTGTAGGTCTCATGCACGATCAGCCGGGTCAGCACATTGCCCGAGACCGAGCCATAGCCCTTCTCCCAATTGCCCCCGACGCCGTCGATGATCGTGTAGTCGATCATGCGCGCGCCGGCGCCGAACACCTGGGTGAAGGTCGGCATATTCACCGGCGTGGTGATCTGCGACATGGTGACGGCACCGTTGCCGTTGGTGCCGGCGATCGAGCTCGTCGTCATCGAGATGAAATCGGCGCGGCTCATGCGTCGACCCTCCCCCGCTCGCTCTCGGCCGGTCCCCATTCCTCGGTAAGGCCCTTGAGCCATTCGATCGGAATGCCGTCAGGTGCGAAGGCGTCGGGATCGCGGATTCCGTTCGCCCGCCGCACCGGATGACGGCAATCGAGCACGGTGTTCGCGGTCAGCGGCACGACCCGGTGCCGGCGATGCGCCTCGACCAGATACTCGTCACCGGGCCCGAGGATGCGCGGCATCTCGTCGATTTCGATCCAGGCAGCACCCGAAATGCAGCGCATCCAATGATCGAATGCATGCGCATGCAGCCTGGTATGCGATCCCGGCAGATCATATCTCAATCGGACGACGATCCAGCCGGGTTCATCCTGCCGATAGGTGACGGCGGCACCGTCCTCATGCACGCGGCGAGCTTGTGTCACGAAACCCCTCCCCCGAGCAGCCGGTCAATCGACCGGGTTGTTCCAAACGAGCGAGGTGAGCGTGACATTGCCGCCGCTCGTGATCGCCGTGCTGTTGAGGTTGATGTCCGCACCCGAGGTGCCGACGGTGAGATCGGCCACCACGGTGGTGCCGTCGCTCTTGGTGACGCGGGCGAAGGCGGCCGTGCCCGTCGCCGCGGCCGTCACAGTCGAAGCGGCGAAGCTGGCGGCAGCACTTTCCACGCCAGAGCCCAGGCTCGGGCTGCCGAACGCGGTTGCCGCGAAGGTGAAGGTCGCCAGCAGCGTCTGGCTCGAAAGCGCCGTATCGGGATTGGTCGGCTTCGGGCCGGTATAGATCTTGAGCGTCCCGCCATTGGCGAGCGCCGTAAGCGCATTTAGCATGGCCGTGCTGGCCACCTGGCTGATGTTCATGGAATATCCCTTCGGGAAGAGATCAGACGATCAGTGCTACGGTGCTGCCGGAATCGAACCCCGGCCCGGGCGGCACGCCGAGGAAGGCGCAGAGCCGGCGCCGCCAATCGTCAAAGAGAGCCGCGCGATCGCGCGGCTCATGGGCGTTGCGGGTCCAGACCGCGGCAGTCGTGGTATCGAGATTGGCGCCGCTGCCTGGAACCGCGGTTTCGAGCGCATAAAGCTGTGTGAGGTAAACGGTCTCGACGACCGTCTCCTCCTCGGGCAGCAGATTGTCCATCTTGAACTCGAGATTGCCGTAGGCCTGGAAGAAGCGGTATCCCACGAACTGGTTCGGGCTCTGGCCGAACACGGGATAGCCGCAGAAGCGCCGGATGTCGGTCTTCTGCGCGTCGGTGAAGGACATGGGCCGCCCTCAATAGGTCGTGCCGTTGCCGCGGCTGAGATAGACCGTGCCGGTGCCGCTTTCGAGCAGCACTGACGCTGTCTGGGCGAGATATCCGACCGTGATGAGGCGCGCGCCGCCGGCCGGGATCGGCAGGTTCGAGGTGGTCGCGGTGCCGGTCAGCGACATGTGCGCGATGCTCGCGGATGCGTTGAAAATCAGGATCGCGTCGCCTTCGCTCTGCGGCAGCGACACGCTCTGCGCGGTGGTGCCGGCCGCAACCGGCACCGTGTAGGATTCCTGGAAGGCTTGCTGGATCGCCATCGCCCGTCTCCGCGATCAGCCGACATGCTCGATCATGACCGCTCGCTTGTAGGCGGCATTGGACGCGGTCGGGATGATCGTGCTGTTGGTCGTGACGTCGGTCGGTGCGGTGAAGCCGCCGATCCAGTACCAGCTCTGGGCGATGATCTGCTGCAGCCGGTCGAGCGGCTCGCGCGTCACCATGGCGATGGCGTCGACCATGTTGACGATGCTGTCGGGCGGGCACGCTTCGTCGCACTGGCCCATGCCATCGAAATCGCCTTCGATGAGAGCGCCCTGGCCGCAGACGATTGGCCGGCGGACCTTGAGATTGGCGATCGTCGGATGCGGCTGCAGGAATGCTTCCGTCGTCGGCATGAAGCGCAGGCCCAGGAAGTCGTTGACCATGCCCTTGCGGAACACGTCATTGGCCGAGGTGGCACCCTGGAACAGCTGCTTGAAATCCGGATCGGCGAAGAGCTGCCGGCCGGACACTGGATCGAGATAGCAATTATAGGCGCCGTCGATATCCGGCACATTGTTCGACCGCAGCGCCGCCACGGCGTCGAGCAGGGGCGCCATCGCCAGCACGTCGGTTGCGACCAGCAGCGCGGTGTTGGCCCGGCCGTTCGGCCGCCCGATGACGCAGGCATTGGCGGCCTGGACCGTATTGCCGGCCGTGCCGTCGGCCACCGTGACGTTGGTGGAAAAGGTAAGCGTGCCGGAGATACCGTTGGGCGCCGTCGAGACGTTGGTCGTGTCGGCCGCGGCGCCGACCAGCGTGTAGGCGTCCAAGCCGACCGTGACGGTGAGCGTGTTCGAGCTGTTGATCGGGCTCATCACACCATTCACCGGTGCCGTCTGGAAGCCGCGGATATCGTCGACAGCAACGACCGGTCCCGCCGAGCCCAGCGTCGTCCGCACGCGGGTATTGCCGGAGAAATAGCTTGTGAAGAGCTGGTTGCGCGCCAGCCGGTCGAGCGTCTGCGCCGCCTGCACGCCATTGACGATGGCGTTCTGCATGAACTGCTCGACGATGCCGACCCGGTTTGTGACCGTGTTGAGATCGATGGTGTCGGCATAGAGATTGAGCGTGACGGTATATTGCTCGACCGTCCAGATCGTCGGCGTCAGGCCGTTGTCGAGATTCGTGTTGGTCGCCGGGTTCAGCGGATTGGTCGCCGGCGCCTTGAGGCCGCGGCGGGTCTTGGTCAGCGTCTCGCCGATCTTCTGCGGGAAGAGCTCGCGGTCGGCCACATCGCGATAGCCCAGCTGCGAGCGCAAGGCCTCCTCGAAGGCGCGCTCGAGATAGTTCTGCTGGATGATCGGCTGCAGGGATGCGGGAAAATTGTCAATGCCCATAAGGGATCCTTTCGGGATTCAGTGGTTCGATGAACCCCTGGCCGCCCGGGCCCGATGGGTAGTGGATATAGAGAAGAGCGCTGGTTGCGGTGATCGAATGGGGCAGAGGCTCGGAACGCCTCCTTCGATCAGGGTGCCCGTCTTGCTACGGCTTCGTCAGTCCGAACTTGCCGGAGAGCAGGTTCAGCCTGGATTGAACGACGTTGCGCTTGATGGTCACTGATCTTTTCATATTGCCGTGCTCTCGTTCGATCTCTGCCAAGGTCAGCGCCTGGCCGGTATCATCGATCGCGGTCGGGCTATAATATTGATCTCCGATAATCTCGATCGCCTTCGACAGATCGGCGTCAGCGCCCGGGAGATCACCTGCGTCGATCGCTTTGTCGGCAACCCGCAGATGTTTTGCCGCTTCGTCATGGCTCGTCATGAGCCTTTCCCTCCGATCCTGCGTTTGGGCGCTCGCGATCGAAGGAACGCCACCGGCGATTAGGACAAGAGCCGCAAGTGCGGCCAAAACGATGCTGGCGCGGCATCGGTCTGACCAGTCGATTCTACCTCCGCTTGAAGACACCGCGCTCCCCTTCGTAGTAGAGAAGACCATTTTGAGCAGCGATTTCGGCAGCCACTTGTCTGGTTGCGTCCGAAAAGGCGATACCTTGCTTGACAAGCTCCTGAGTCCTTGCATTCGCCGTGTCGTTCAGCTGGGCGAAATCGACGTGAGATGGTGTGGCGGCCGTCCGAGCGAACATGAACTGCATGACGCCGCTTTGCGCGACAATGACCTGTTGCCCGCCACTGATGAGATAGGCCGCATCACCGCCACTCAAGGAGACGCCTGTATAGCCGCCTTCGGACTTGTCATAGGGATGCGTGTGAAAGACACCATAAACTTTCTCGCCGTCCGGAATCTTGAGATCCGGATCGAAATTCCGCGAATTCGGATTGAGACCCGCACCCGAATTTAGCATCCCGACCCGGCTGTCCCGATCGATGACGAGCGTGGCGCCATGCTCTTGGCTGTGCCCCTTGGGAAAGCTCTGACGGAATAATTTGGCAAAATTATTGTCGAGCTTTGACAAGTCGATGACTTTGAGGCCGGCCCCGCCGGTACTCGTCGCTTGCATCGACTGGGAGTCGGCGGGCTTCGGGGCCGCGCTGGCCGCTTGCCCCGGCGACGTGCTCTTGCTCGGCAGATCGCCGGCATCATAACTGCCGGCCTTTGCGACGGCCACCTGAAGAAGTGAGGGCCAGTTATCAGCACCGATCGCACGCATCACTGCAGCGAGGTTATCGCTCGCATCAGCCATGTCGCCGACCGTTTGCGCGGTTGCGGCACCGCGCGCTGCTGCCCTTAGGTCGCGTGTCGTCGACAGACTGACATCTGACCCCAGGAAGCGGTCGCGAAATATCGAATCGCCGAGTTGCGCCTCTTCGTTCCAACTGTCGATCAGCGCTTCGAGCTGGTTGCCGCTATCGGCATCCGACCAGCCAGGCACGCGCCGGAAGCGCGCCGGAGCCGATAACAGCGCATGCATGACGAGTACTCTGGCGCGTCCGGCAGGGCTCTTGTCCTGAAGCGGCTTTGCGCGCCAGCCAGAGGCGGCCGGCATCGTACCGTCGCTCGTCCATCGGCCACGCGCATCGCGCGGCTCGTCAGGATTGAACGCCATGAACCGCGCTCCGCATCGGTTCGTTTATGTTTGGTTCAAAAGCCCGCTCAGCGCGGCAGGCGGATACCCCGTTTCGCGAGGTCAGCTTTGAACTCCTCGCGCGTCATCTTGAGCGCGTCGCGCGCCTGGCGGTCGCCTGGCCGCGGCGGCGTGTCGGTGCCGCTGGTGCCGGCGGCACCCTTGAAGAGATAGGGCTTCGCCCGCTTCAGCTTGCTGACCGCCGCCGCCGCGCCCTCGACCTCGCCCGACGCGTTGAGGGTCAGACCGGCGGCATCGATCAGCTTCAGATCCTCGGGGTCGTTGATCCCGGCCTTCATCGCCTCGGCCTTGAGCTCGGCCCGGATCACCCGCTCGTTCGCCTGCTTGAGGGCCGTCGCGACCTGCCGCTCGCCGGCGGTCTTGAGCTCATCGCGCTCTCGTTCCGCCTCGCTCTTCTGCCGGCGATAGCGGCCATTCTCCTCGCGCAGCGCCTTTACATATTCATAGGGAAAGCTCTTCCCGCTCTCGTCCGAGGCGGGCTCGTCGATCTCGCTCATTATCGGCTCATTGTGGTTGAGGAAAAACACTGGAGCGGGCTGGCTGCTCGCCGGCCCAACCAGGAAACCAAGCTGGCGCGCAGGCTCGAGATGAGGACCTAATCCACCATTTCTTCGGCGCGTGGGGCACGCGCGTTACGAAGCGAGGGGGCGTGTTTAGCGCCGATCTCGAGAAAATTCTTCTGTGCCTGTCGCAGGCTTAGCAACGCATTAGGCCCGCCCCGCACGTCCTCCGCATTATACTCGTCCTGCCCATCATCTTCCCAACGGCAGACGGGACAAAGCTCGTGACGACCTCGACTATGCAAAGTCTTGTAATGACAGCAGGGGCAACGGTAGGTCTTCTTGTCTTCCCATTTTGTTACCTCGCCCATGTAGATCATAGATTCGCTCGCTAATAAAGCTTGTTCAAAAAGTAATCGAGACGGCCTGATGGCTTGTAAGCGGACCCAAGATCCCGATTCCGGGGATCGACGATCACGAGCGTGTTCGTGCGTTCATCGTAAAAGGCGGTTCGGCCATCAGACAGATCGCAGACATGAACATTACGCGAACGAACAACCGAAAGCACGAGATTTTCGAACTGTTGCCGTCTCGAAATGCCGGGAAACTCGCCCTCCGCGATCACATGCTCATCGAAGGCATGACCACGGCCGATGCTCGTGGCCACCTGCTCCTGGCGCCGGGCGAGAATCCCTGAAAGCGTATCGATCTGTGCCTGGCTCGGCACGAAGCGCGGCGCCGACATGACGGGACCGCTCACACCGCCGTTCAAACGCTGCAAATCGGTGAAGATTCTGTTGTAGGAAGTGACGCGGAGTTCTGCCGCCGGATCGATGAGCTCTTCCAGCAAGCCGTCGCGCCGGCTCGACTCATCATCTTCTCCGGACCCCTCGCTTCCCTCCACAGCCTGAGCGTCGATGAGACCCCCGGCATCGATACCGGGGCGAAACACGCCGTCGTCAAGGCCGCCATCCGCCCGTCCCGCCGCCGCCCGAATGAAATTCGACCAATTATCCGCACCGATCGCGCGCATTGCGGCGGCGAGGTGTGTCGCGGCATCGGCCACGTCGTCCGAATTGTGCGCGATCGCGGCACCGAGGGCCGCCATCCGCAAATCGCGCACTGTCGCGAGGCTTGCCCCGGTTCCGAGCAGCCGATCGCGAAACGCCGGATCGGTTAGCGTCGCAGCGTCGTTCCAGCGCGTGATCAGATCTTCGAACCGGTCTCCCCAACTCGGCGTGGCCCAGTCTGGAGCACGCCGGAATTTTGGCGGCGCTGCCAGCAACGCATGCATGATCAGCGCGTGTGCCCGACCTTCCCGGCTCTTGTCGAAGAGAGGTTTTCGCCGTCTGCCGATGTTGATCGGTACGGTGCCGCTGTCCGTCCAGCGGCCGTGCGCGTCGCGTGGCTCGTCCGGATCGAACGCCATGGACGACGCTCCCGGTCCGATGCTTATGATTTGTTCGGGACGGGAGCCTCGGCCGCTTTGTCCGCGTGAATCGCCGCCAGTTCGGCTGGCACGTCGGCGATCGCATAGTCGGGCGCGATCGTCGCGACCGCGGTCTCGACCGACATGGTGCCGCTCGCGATATGGGTCTGCAATGCCGTCGCCAGCTGCAGCCGGTCCTGTGAGGTCGGCGCGTACCAGGGCGGCCAGCGCAGGATCAGCGGCGTCGTGAGCGCGATCGTCTCGCCCGCCGCACCATCGATGACCAGCGGCCGGGTCTCGCTCGCCCGCGCGATCATCGTGAGAAGCGGAATCAAGCCGCCATCGCCATAGGTGATCCGCTTCCGCCCGGTGAGCCAGATCAGCGCCAGATTCATCATTTCCATGGCGCGGCCCGAGGTCGCCGCCGCCAGCTTGTCCGGGCTCGCCCGGTTGCCATGCAGCGATTCAAGCGCCATCTCTCGAAGTGCTCGGCAATAATCGAGCACGGCCGCCGAGGCCGAGCCGTTGATCTCGAGCAGCCTGGCATCACCTTCGGGATCGAGCGTAATGGCGTTGGAGGCCGAGCGCACGAAGGGAGCCCCGCCGCCGGCCGGCTCCTTGATGAGCAACAGCGGGTCCTGGCTGTATTTGAGCCCGCGCCCGCACTGGCTAAGTTGGTAATCGATCTGGATCGTGGTCTCGATCGCCTCCATGGTCAGCGTCGAGGTGCCGTCGATCGCGTCGCCGCCGGGCAGATCGCGGATCCACACCATGGGTACAAAGCCCAGATCATGCTGGGTCGTCCGGCCCGGTGCGTCATCGACCTGGCGCGTCTCAAAGTCGCTGCCCTCGCTCACTTTCCAGGGCAGGAACCAGGTCTCGGTCGTGTCGTCCCATTGCCGCTCGAACCAGAAAAGCGCACCGAGATCGCCATCGGCCACCGTATAGCCGCGCTGGCGCAGCTCGGCCCCCGTCACCTTGTAGCTTTCCGTCACCTTGACGAGCGTGTCGGGGGCCGCCGGA
>CAVXLN010000033.1:0-14841 GCA_963762435.1 uncultured Alphaproteobacteria bacterium
TATCGAGGAAATGGCCCAAGGTTGCGACCCGGCCGACATGGCGGCCTCGATCCAGCAGGTGCTGGAGGATGTGATCCTCGATTCCGTCACCAGGCTGCTGCGCCGGCATGGCAAGAGCCGGCTGGCGCTGGCCGGCGGCGTCTTCGCCAATGTCCGGCTCAATCGCCTGCTGTGCGAGGCGACCGGGCTCGACGAGATCTTCATCTTCCCGGCCATGGGTGACGAGGGCCTCGTCATCGGCGGGGCGCTCGAATATCTGATGGAGCGCGACGGCTTGCCGGCCTGGCTCGAACAGCGCCGGCGCCTGCCCGATGTCTATTGGGGCCGCTTTTATGGCGACGCGATGGACCGTATCCTCGCCGATCATCCCGACATCGAGGCCATGCCCGGCGATCCCGTCGCGGCCACGGTCCAGCTTCTGGCGCAAGGCCAGGCCGGCGCCATCTTCGAGGGCCGCATGGAGTTCGGGCCGCGTGCCCTCGGCGCCCGCTCGATCCTGGCCTCGCCGGCCGATGCCACGGTCAATCAGCGCATGAATGCGCGGCTCAACCGCACCGAGTTCATGCCGTTCGCGCCCTATGTCCTGGCCGAGGATGCGGAGGAGGTGTTCGGCGTGACATCCGCCAACCGCTATGCCTGCCGCTTCATGACCATCACGACGGCCGTCAAGCCGGCCTGGCGCGAGCGGATTCCGGCCGTCGTCCATGTCGACGGCACGGCGCGGCCGCAGATCATCGATGACGAGGCCAACCCGCTCTATGCCGCCCTCCTGCGCGGGTTCAAGCAGGCGACCGGATTGCCGGTGCTGGTCAACACCAGCTTCAACGCGCATGAGGAGCCGATCATCAATCGGCCGGAGGAGTGCTTGAAGGCGCTCATCCAGGACCGGGTGGATTTTGTGGTTACGCGGGCGCATGTCTATCGGCGGCGGTCCAGCGCAACCGGATGATGCGCGGCCAGCCGCGAAAGCGTTAAATTAAGACGATGCGGCCTGTTTTCCTCGATCACCACTCGACCACCCCGACCGATCCGCGGGTCGTGGCCGCCATGCTGCCCTGGTTCACCGAGCATTGCGGCAATCCGCATTCGGTCGACCACGAATGGGGCTGGGAGGCGGAGGAGGCAGTCGAGGCGGCGCGGCGCCAGCTGGCCGCGGCGCTCGGGACGGAGCCGGCGGCAATCACCTTCACCTCGGGCGCCACCGAGGCGAACAATCTGGCGCTCTTCGGCTTGGCCGCCGACCTCCGCGCGCGCGGGCTCATGGAGATCCTGGTCTCACCGCTCGAGCATCCCAGCGTCTCGGCGCCGGCTGCCGTGCTCGCCCAATCCGGTTTCGAGATCCGGGTGCTGCCGGTCGATGCCTCGGGCGTCGTGGCGCCGGAGGCGGTCGAGCAGGCGTTGACGCCCAAGACCGGTCTCGTCTCGGTCATGGCCGCCAATCACGAGATCGGCACGTTGCAGCCGGTCGACGCGATCGGCATCCTCTGCCGGGCGCGCGGCGTGCTCTACCACTGCGACGCGGCGCAAGCCTTCGGCAAGGTCCCGCTTGCGGCAGCCTCGGCCGATCTCCTGACCCTCTCCGGCCATAAGATCTATGGGCCCAAGGGCGTCGGCGCGCTGGTCGCCGGTCCGGCGGTGCGCCGGCGGCTGCAGCCGATCCTTCACGGCGGCGGCCAGGAGGCCGGGCTGCGTTCCGGTACCGTGCCGGTCCCGCTCGCGGTGGGATTCGGCCTCGCTGCCGAGATCGCCGTCGCCGGCATGGCGGAGGAGGGGGCGCGTCTCGCCCGGCTGCGCGCACGGCTTTTGGCCGGCCTTGAGGCTGCCGGTATCACCTATCGCCTGAATGGCGATCCCGTCCGGCGGCTGCCCGGCAATCTCAGCCTGACCTTCCCCGGCATCGAGGCCGAGACGCTCTTGGCCCGTGTGCGCGACCGGATCGCGATCTCGGCGGGCTCGGCCTGTGCCTCGGCCGAGCGATCGCCCTCGCCGGTGCTGGAAGCGATCGGGCTCGACCGCGAGGCGGCACTCGCCTCGGTCCGGATCGGGCTCGGCCGCGGCACGGACGAAACGGCGATCGACCGGGCCGTCCAGGCATTTTCGGAGATCCCATGGTAATCAAGCAGCTGGTCTACCTGCTGGCGCTGGCGCGCGAACGGCATTTCGGCGCCGCCGCCGAGCGCAGCCATATCTCGCAGCCGACCCTCTCGGCCGCGATCCGCCAGCTCGAGGAGGAACTGGGCGTGCCGATCGTCGAGCGCGGCAACCGCTTCATCGGCTTCACGCCGGAAGGCGAGCGCGTGCTCGATTACGCGCGGCGGATCGTCGCTGATTGCGACTCCCTGCGCCAGGAGCTGGGCGAGTTGCGCGAGGGGCTGATCGGCCAGCTCCGCGTCGGCGTTGTGCCCTCGGCCCTGCCGGTCATGCCGCTCATCACCCGCCCGTTCCTGCAAATCCATCCCCGCGTGAATGTCTCGATCTGGTCGATGACCTCGGTCGAGATCCAGCACGGACTCGATAATTTCTCGCTCGAGGCGGGCATCACCTATATTGACAATGAGCCGGTGATGAATGCGCGTAGCGTGCCGCTCTATCGCGAGAGTTACGCGCTTTTGACGCCCGACGACGGTCCCTTCGCCGGCCGCGAGACGGTCAGCTGGACCGAGGCGGCCGGGGTGCCGCTCTGCCTCCTGACGCCGGATATGCAGAATCGTCGCATCATCGACGGCATCTTCAAATCGGTCGGCTGCAAGCCGCGCGCCGTCATCGAGACCAATTCGATGATCAACTTGTCCTTGCATGTCAGCACCAGTCAATGGTCGGCCGTGGTGCCCAGCACGGTCCCTCATCTTTGGGGAATTCCGGAACGAACACTTGCACTTCGTCTGATCGAGCCGAGCGCCGCCTTTATGCTTGGCATCGTCATTGCCGATCGCTCGCCGCCATCGCCATTGGCGCGCGCGTTATTCTCGGAATCCGCGAATATAAATCTTGATCTTCTGATCGCTCAACAGAAGCCGGTGTTTCATCGGTAAGCTTTTATTATGCGATTTCGATTTAGGGTGCACTGCACATTCGTGATCACGCTATCGCACGATAGGAAAAATCGAATGGAGTCGCCGGGGCTTAGCGCCGATTATTGAGACAAGCCCAGCCGGACCAGCCCGGAAAGCGCGGCGCGGTCAAAGGGAGTGATGCATATGGGGCCTAAGTTGCCCTGGGACGCTGACTTGGCGCAGGCAATTATCGACAAATATAGCGATGTTCCCGGAGCGTCGCTGCCAATCCTGCACGCCTTGCAGGACGAGTTCGGCTATGTCGATCCCGCCGCTGTTCCGCTCATCGCCAAGGCGCTGCACTTGAGCCGTGCCGAGATTCACGGCGTCATCAGCTTCTATCATGAGTTTCGGACCGAGCCGTCGGGCCAACGCATCGTCAAGCTGTGCCGGGCCGAGGCGTGCCAGTCGATGGGCTGCCGTGCGCTCGAAAGCCATGTGAAGCAGCGGCTCGGCGTCGATTTCGGCGAGACCACGCCCGATCGGCGCTTCACGCTCGAGGCGGTCTACTGCCTCGGCAATTGCGCGCTATCGCCGGCGATCATGATCGACAGCGAGCTCCATGGCCGCGTCGATGCCGACCGGTTCGACACGATCCTCGTCGAGGCCGCCCAATGACGGTGCGCATTTTCGTCCCGATCGATGCGGCGGCTCTCTCGGTCGGCGCCGACACGATCGCGTCCGCGATCGCGCGCGAAGCCAAGGTGCTGGGCGCCGATGTCGCCATCGTGCGCAACGGCACGCGCGGCCTCCTCTGGCTCGAGCCGATGGTCGAGGTCGAAACACCGCAAGGCCGTGTCGCCTACGGCCCGGTCGCGGCCAAGGATGTCCCGTCGCTGTTCGAGGCCGGGTTCCTCACCGGTGGCACCCATGCGCTCAGCCTCGGCCCGACCGAGGAGATCTCGTATCTGAAGCGCCAGCAGCGCCTCACCTTCGCGCGCTGCGGCATCACCGACCCCCTCTCTCTCGATGATTATGCGACGCATGGCGGTTGGCGCGGTCTCGACCGCGCCTTGACCATGTCCCAAGCCGACATCGTCCAGGCCGTGACCGATTCCGGCCTGCGCGGCCGCGGCGGTGCCGGCTTCCCGACCGGCATCAAATGGCGCACGGTGCAGCAAGCTCGAGCCGCGCAGAAATACATCGTCTGCAACGCCGACGAAGGCGACAGCGGCACCTTCGCCGACCGCATCCTGATGGAAGGCGATCCCTACACCCTCATCGAGGGCATGATCATCGCCGGCCTCGCCGTCGGCGCCACGCGCGGATATGTCTATCTGCGCTCGGAATATCCGCACGCCTTCAAGACCTTCGGCCACGCGATCGAGCTCGCGGCGGCGGCGGGCTATCTGGGTGATTCCGTCAAAGGATCGGGCAAGGCGTTCCATCTCGAGGTCCGGCTCGGCGCCGGCGCCTATATCTGCGGCGAGGAGACCTCGCTGCTGGAAAGCCTCGAGGGCAAGCGCGGCCAGATCCGGCCGAAGCCGCCGCTGCCGGCACTGGTCGGCCTCTTCGGCCAGCCCACCATCGTCAACAATGTCCTGTCGCTGGCCAGCGTCCCGATCATCCTCGACAAGGGGGCGGAGCATTATCGCGATTTCGGCATGGGCCGGTCGCGCGGCACGCTCGCGGTCCAGCTCGGCGGCAATATCCGGCGCGGCGGCCTCTTCGAGTTCGCCTTCGGCATGACGCTCACTGAGCTGATCGATGAGATCGGCGGTGGCACGGTCTCGGGCCGGCCGGTCCGCGCGGTCCAGGTCGGCGGCCCTCTGGGCGCCTATTTCCCGCCATCGCTCTTCGACACGCCGCTCGATTACGAAGCCTTCGCCCAGCGCAAGGGCATGCTCGGCCATGGTGGCGTCGTCGTGTTCGACGACAGCATCGATCTCGCCGAGCAGGCGCGCTTCGCGATGGAATTCTGCGCCATCGAAAGCTGCGGCAAATGCACCCCCTGCCGCATCGGCTCGACGCGCGGGGTCGAGGTCATCGACCGCATCGTCGCGAATGTCGAGCGCGGCCGGAATCTCGAACTGCTCAATGACCTTTGTCAGCTGATGCTGGATGGGTCGCTGTGCGCGCTCGGCGGTTTGACGCCCTATCCCGTGTTGAGCGCGATCCAGCATTTCCCCGAAGATTTCGATCGGCCCGTCGTCGCGGTCGCGGCCGAGTAGGAGAGCGAAGATGACGCTCATCAAGGAACATGATTACGGCACCCCCGCGCGTCCAAGCGACGTTGCGGTGACGCTCGAGATCGACGGCTTCACGGTCACCGTGCCGGCCGGCACCTCGGTGATGCGGGCCGCCTCCCAGCTCGGCACACAGATCCCCAAGCTTTGCGCCACCGACAGCCTCGAGCCGTTCGGCTCCTGCCGGCTCTGCCTGGTCGAGATCGAGGGACGGCGCGGCACGCCGGCCTCCTGCACGACCCCGGTCGAGCCGGGCATGAAGGTCCAGACCCAGACACCGCGCTTGGCGAAGCTGCGCCGCGGCGTGATGGAACTCTACATCTCCGACCACCCGCTCGATTGCCTCACCTGCACGGCCAATGGCGATTGCGAACTGCAGGACATGGCCGGCGCGGTGGGCCTGCGCGAGGTCCGCTACGGCTATGAGGGTGCGGCCCATTTCCGCACCGCCGAGAAGGATACCTCCAACCCCTATTTCACCTTCGATCCCGGCAAATGCATCGTCTGCTCGCGCTGTGTGCGGGCGTGCGAGGAGGTGCAAGGCACCTTCGCGCTCACCATCGACAGCCGCGGCTTCGCCTCGGCCGTGTCGCCGGGCGGCACCAGCTTCTTCGACAGCGAGTGCGTCTCGTGCGGCGCCTGCGTCCAGGCCTGCCCGACGGCGACCTTGGTCGAGAATTCGCTCATCGAGCATGGCCAGCCGGAGCACAGTGTCGTCACGACCTGCGCCTATTGCGGCGTCGGCTGCGCCTTCAAGGCCGAGATGCGCGGCAATGAAGTCGTCAATATGGAGCCCTACAAGGACGGCAAGGCCAATCACGGCCATTCCTGCGTCAAGGGCCGCTTTGCCTTTGGCTATGCCACCCACAAGGAGCGCATCCTCAAGCCGATGATCCGCGCCAAGATCACCGATCCCTGGCAGGAGGTCAGCTGGGAGGTGGCGATCGGCCACGCCGCCTCCGAGATCAAGCGCATCCAGGCGCAATATGGCCGGGATTCGGTCGGCGCCATCACCTCCTCGCGTTGCACCAATGAGGAGACCTACCTGATCCAGAAGCTGGTGCGCGCCGGCTTCGGCAACAACAATGTCGATACCTGTGCCCGCGTCTGCCATTCGCCGACCGGCTATGGCCTCGCCACCACGCTCGGCACCTCGGCCGGCACGCAGGATTTCGACTCGGTGCTCGAGGCCGATCTCATCCTGGTCATCGGCGCCAATCCCACCGACGCGCATCCGGTCTTCGCCTCGCGCCTCAAGAAGCGGGTGCGGCAGGGGGCCAAGCTCATCGTCGCCGATCCGCGCCGGATCGACCTCGTCGACGGCCCGCATGTCGTGGCCCAGCACCATTTGCCGCTGAAGCCCGGCAGCAACGTCGCCTTCATCAATACGCTCGCCCATGTGATCGTGACCGAGGGGCTGGTGAAGGAGGATTACGTCGCCGAGCGGTGCGACATGGATTCCTTCAATCGCTGGCGCGCCTTCATCGCCGAGGAGCGCAATTCGCCGGAGGCGATGAGCGCCACCATCGGCGTGCCGGCACCCGATCTTCGCGCCGCCGCCCGGCTCTATGCCACCGGCGGCAACGCCGCGATCTATTACGGTCTCGGCGTCACCGAGCACAGCCAGGGCTCGACCATGGTCATGGGCATGGCCAACCTCGCCATGGCGACCGGCAATATCGGGCGCGAGGGCGTCGGCATCAATCCGCTGCGCGGCCAGAACAATGTCCAGGGCGCGTGCGACATGGGCTCGTTCCCGCACGAATTCACCGGCTACCGCCACGTCTCCAACGATGCGGTGCGCGAGAGCTTCGAGAAGGAGTGGGGGGTTCCGCTCCGGAACGAGCCGGGCCTGCGCATTCCCAACATGCTCGATGCCGCGATGGACGGCTCGTTCAAGGCGCTTTACGTCCAGGGCGAGGACATCGCCCAGTCGGATCCCGACATCAAGCACGTCACCGGCGGCCTTTCCGCCATGGAGTGCGTGATCGTCCAGGATCTGTTCATGAACGAGACGGCGACCTATGCGCACGTCTTCCTGCCCGGCTCCTCCTTCCTCGAGAAGGACGGCACCTTCACCAATGCCGAGCGCCGGATCAGCCGCGTGCGCAAGGCGATCCCGCCGATGGCGGGCTATGGCGATTGGGAAGCGACGCTGCTGCTCGCCAACGCGCTGGGCTATCCGATGTCCTACAGCCACCCGTCCGAGATCATGGACGAGATCGCGCGCATGACGCCGACCTTCAAGGGCGTCAGCTACGACCGGCTCGAGGAGCTGGGCTCGATCCAGTGGCCCTGCAACGATGCGGCGCCGGAAGGCACGCCGACCATGCATGTGACGGGCTTCGTGCGCGGCAAGGGCCGGTTCATGCTGACCGAGTTCCAGCCGACGGACGAGCGCACGACGGCGCGCTTCCCGCTTATCCTCACCACCGGCCGTATCCTCAGCCAGTACAATGTCGGCGCCCAGACCCGCCGCACCGAGAACAGCCGCTGGCATGAGGAGGATCTGCTGGAGATCCATCCGTTCGATGCCGAGACGCGCGGCATCGTCGATGGCGACCTTATCGGCCTCGTCAGCCGCTCGGGCGAGACGGCGCTCAAGGCCAAGATCTCGGACCGCATGCAGCCCGGCGTCGTCTACACCACCTTCCATATGCCGGAGACGGCGGCGAATGTGGTGACGACGGACTTCGCCGATTGGGCGACCGGCTGCCCCGAATATAAGGTGACGGCCGTGCAGGTGCGCCGCGTCAACCATCTCTCGGAATGGCAGGAGCAATATCAGCGCGACCGCGAAGCTCATACGCAGGTCGCGGTCGCGGCCGCGGAGTAGCGGTCGGTGCCCGTGCTGGCGGAGCCCGCACCCAGGATTGGTCTATCGGAAGCGGCCGAAATGATCGGTGTCGCCCGGCGCCCGGCCGAACGGGTCTCGGCCGAGAGCAGCCAAACCATCACCGCCACGATCGCCGACGAGGTGCCGGTCGCCCTCGTCTATAATGGCCTGAGCCATGCCGTGATGATGGCGAGCCCGGTCGATCTAGCACCCTTCGCACTGGGCTTCAGCCTCAGCGAAGGGCTGCTGGCCTCGCCCGAGGAGCTGCTCGATCTCGAAATCGTGCCCGTGGGCGCGGGCTCGGGCGCCGGCGGCTTCGAAATCCGCATGCGGATCATCGCTCGCCGCTTCGCTGGCATCCAGGATCGCCGCCGCGTGCTGACCGGCCGGACCGGTTGTGGGCTCTGCGGCATCGACAGCCTGGCCCAGGCCGTTCCGGTGCTGCCCGTGATCGAGAGCGATGTCACGGTCGAGCTTGCAGCGATCCGTGCGGCACTCGCGGCCTTGCCCGCACGCCAGACGCTCAATCGCGCGGCCGGTGCCGTCCATGCCGCCGCCTGGGCCGATCTCGAGGGCGGGCTCGTCGCCGTGGCCGAGGATGTCGGCCGCCACAATGCGCTCGACAAGCTCATCGGCACCATGGCTTCCGTCCGTCCGCCCGGCTTCCTCTTGCTCACCAGCCGCTGCAGCTTCGAGCTCGTGGCCAAGGCGGTGACGGTCGGCATGCCCATCCTGGTCGCCATCTCGGCGCCGACCGGCCTCGCCCTCGATATGGCGGAACGGGCGGGCTTGACCGTGGTGGCACTGGCGCGCGCGGACGCCATGACGATCTACACGCATCCAAATCGCATTCTGGGCCGTAAGGAGGCGGCGTCATGACTCCCGATAAGATGACCCATCTCGCGAACCAGATCGCGCTCTTCTTCCAGTCCTACTCGCACGAGGAAGCGGTCGCAGGCGTCACTTCCCATTTGAAGCTATATTGGGAACCGCGCATGCTGCGTCAGATCAAAGATTATGTTGCGGCCGGCGAGCCGGGGCTGCATGCGTTGGTTGTCGAGGCTGTGAAGGGGATGTCGTGACGGGCTGTCGCAAGGCCGCACGAATTGCAGGGAGGGGAGCACATGATGACTTCATTTCTGGATAAGGAACACACGATCGCGCCACCGGGCTACAATCGATTCCTGGTACCGCCGGCGGCACTGGCCGTGCACCTTTCGATCGGCCAGGCCTACGCGATCTCGACCTTCAACCTGCCGATGACCAAGCTCATCGGCATCACGCAGTCAGCGCCTGGGGATTGGACGCTGGCGCAGCTCGGCTGGATCTTCTCGATCGC
This sequence comes from uncultured Alphaproteobacteria bacterium, assembly GCA_963762435.1. Taxonomy (GTDB): domain Bacteria; phylum Pseudomonadota; class Alphaproteobacteria; order ATCC43930; family CGMCC-115725; genus JAXDMU01. Next base: position 9,415 of record CAVXLN010000033.1, read on the forward strand.
CATCCTGTTCCTCGGCCTCTCCGCTGCCGTGTTCGGCCGCTGGGTCGAGGAAGGCGGGCCGCGCCGGGCCATGTTCGCGGCGGCCCTCTGCTTCAGCGGCGGGTTCATGATCTCCGCCATCGGCATCGCCGTGCATCAGATCTGGCTGCTTTATTTGGGATATGGCGTGCTCGGCGGCTGCGGCCTGGGGTTGGGCTATATCTCGCCGGTCTCGACGCTGATGAAATGGTTCCCGGATCGGCCCGGCATGGCGACCGGCATGGCGATCATGGGCTTCGGCGGCGGGGCGCTCGTTGCAGCCCCGCTCTCGGTCAGCCTGATGACCCATTTCAGGACGGCGACCAGCCAGGGCGTGATGGAGACCTTCATCGTCATGGGCCTGATCTATCTGGTCTATATGATGATCGGCGCCTTCATCGTGCGCATCCCGGCGCCGGGCTGGAAGCCTGAAGGCTGGGTTCCGTCGGTCACCGCCCGGAAGATGGTCACGACCTCCTCGGTCGAGGTCAACGAGGCGATGCGGACGCGGCAATTCTACCTGCTGTGGGGCGTGCTCTGCCTCAATGTGACGGCCGGCATCGGCGTGCTGAGCCAGGCCTCGCCGATGATTCAGGAGATGTTCCCGGGCCGCGTCACGGCGGCGACGGCGGGCGCCTTCGTCGGGCTCCTGAGCCTCTTCAACATGCTGGGCCGGTTCATCTGGGCCTCGACCTCGGACTATATCGGCCGGCGCTACACCTACATGATCTTCTTCGCACTGGGCTTCGTGCTCTATGCGCTGGTGCCGACGACCGGCAAGATGGGCTCGATCCCGCTCTTCGTGCTGGGTTTCGGCATCATCCTCAGCATGTATGGCGGCGGCTTCGCCACCATCCCCGCATATCTCAAGGACATGTTCGGCACCATGCATGTCGGCGCCATCCATGGCCGGCTGCTGACCGCCTGGTCGGTCGCCGGCGTGGCCGGGCCCTTGCTGATCAACTATATCCGCCAGTACCAGATCGATAGCGGCGTGCCCAAGGCCGATGCCTACTCGGTCACCATGTACATCATGGCCGGCCTCTTGGTCGTGGGCTTCATCTGCAATTATCTCGTCACCGCCGTGGATGCGCGGCACCATTATCGCCAGGACCGGGACAACCTGGCGCCGGCAGAGTAGGGGAGACGATCATGGCAAAACTCGCAATTCTCTGGCTGATCGTCGGCATCCCGCTGCTGTTCGGCGTCGAGCAGACCGTGGAAAACGCCGCCAAGCTGTTCATGTGACGGCGGACCTCTTCCGGCTGGACGGCAAGATCGCGTTGGTGACCGGGGCCTCGAGCGGCTTCGGTCACCATTTGGCACAGGTGTTGGCCGAGGCCGGTGCCCGCGTGCTGATCGGCGCGCGCCGCACGGATCGGCTGGACGCGCTGGCGGCCGAGATCCGGGGCAGGGGCGGCAGCGCTCATGCCGTCGCTCTCGACGTGACCGATGCCGCCAGCCTCGAGGCCGCGCTCGCCGAAGGCGAGTCGGCCCTCGGCCCGGTCGATATCCTCGTCAACAATGCCGGCATCGGCGGCCCAGGCGCCTTCGCCGCCGACCTCGACGAGGCTGATTGGGATCAGGTGATCGACACCAACCTCAAGGGCGTGTGGCTCGCCTCGCGCGCCGTGGCCCGGCGCATGATCGCGCGCGGCACCGGCGGCGCCATCGTCAATATCGCCTCGATGCTGGGCCTGCGCGTCGCCCACGCGGTGCCCGCCTATGCCGCTTCCAAGGCCGGGGTCATTCATCTCACCCAGGCCATGGCGCTCGAGCTCGCGCGCCACAAGATCCGCGTCAATGGCTTGGCGCCCGGCTATTTCGAGACCGACATCAATCGCGACTATCTCGCGAGCCCGGCCGGCCAGGCGATGATCAAGCGCATTCCCCAGCGCCGCACCGGCGAACTGGCCGATCTCGACGGCCCGTTCCTGCTGCTGGCATCCGACGCCTCGCGCTACATGACCGGCACCGTTATTCCGATCGATGGCGGGCATCTCGTAAGCTCGCTCTGAACCGCCATGCCAGGGTTGGGCATTTTATCGTCAGGGCCAAAGCGCGGTTGAGCCGCGCCCGGCTTCCTGTCACACTCTGGCGAGGCCAAGAGAAGCGGGTGGGAGCCGACGCGATGGTCGTCGCGTATTATTGCGGTCACCGCATGGCAGCACCCGGTACGACAGGGCCGCTGACGCGGGCAGACGAGCCGAGGGTGGCGCAGGCGCTTGCCGATACGCTGGCGACGCTCGACGTCTCCGCGGTGTTCGGCTCCCTCGCGGCCGGGGCCGATCTCCTCATCGTCGAAGCAGCGCTGCAGCGCGGGGCCGAGCTTCATGTCGTGCTGCCCTTCGGTCCGCACCGCTTCAAGGCGGAGGCGGTGACGCCGAGCGGCGACGGCTGGGACGCCCGTTTCGATGCCGCCTTCCGCCGCTCGAGCTCGATCGAGGTGCTGCCGGGCGAGGTCGAGGCGACGGCGACCGCCTATGCCATGGGCGCCGGCCGCGCCATGGACCGCGCCGTGCTCCGCGCGCGGATGATGAATGTCGATCCGGTCCAGATCGCGATCTGGAACGGCAAACCCAGTCGCGACGGCAGTGCCGTCGAGGCCGAGGTGCTGCGCTGGCAATCGACCGGACTGCATAGCTGCATCATCCCGCCGCACTGGTCCCAACGCCGCAAGATCGTCTGAGCGGCCGGCCGCCGGTTCCGTCATGTCCCGTATTCTCGTCTTCGATTCCGGTGTCGGCGGTCTCTCCATCGCGGCGGAGATCGCTGCGCTCATGCCCGATGCCGAGATCGACTATCTCGCTGACAACGGCTTCTTCCCCTATGGCACGAAGCCGGAAGCGGGTCTCGTCGACCGGATCGCGCGCGTGGTCGGCATGGGCGTCCGGCTCATCGGGCCCGATTGCGTCGTGATCGCCTGCAACACCGCCAGCACGGTGGCGTTGCCGCGGCTCAGGAGCGAGATCGTCTGCCCGGTCGTGGGCGTGGTGCCCGCCGTCAAGCCGGCGGCGGCGCAAAGCCGGAACCGGGTGATCGGCTTGCTCGGCACCCCCGGCACAGTGCGGCGGATCTATACCGAAGAGCTGATCGAGCGCTTCGCCACCGATTGCACCGTCTTGCGCGTTGGCTCGACCGAGCTGGTCGAGGCGGCGGAGCATCTCTTCGAAGGCGCGGCCCTGCCCGCCGAGACGGTCGAGCGCGTGCTCGCCCCGTTCTTCGATCGGCCGGCTGCCGCCCGGCCCGACACGATCGTGCTCGCCTGCACGCATTTCCCGCTGCTGCGCGAGCAGCTCGTTGCGGCGTCCCCGTCCGGGGTCGCCTTCATCGATTCCGGCCGCGCCGTGGCCGAGCGGGTGCGCACGCTCATCGGCGATCTGTCGTCACAGGGCGATGGCGAAAGGCGTCTATACGTCACGCGCGACGATGCGGCGCTGCGCCGGCGCCTGCCGGCCTTCGCCGCTCGCGGCTATGGGAGGGTGAGCTTCCTCACCCTCGATTGACGGGCCGACCGAGCCTGCCACACGCCCCGCGATAAAGCGTAACAATGTGCGTATAGCATCTTGGCCGGCAATTCAGCTGAAGGGTGGCGCCGCGTCATGAATCCGGGTTCCGTTTCTCGCCTCGCCGCCGGGATGGCAGGCCTGCTCTTGACGACGATGGCGCAGGCGGACACGGCGTCCGACCAGCCGCCATCCGCTTCCGCCGCGGCACCCGTCCAGGATCTCGAATGGCGCCTCAGCGGCCTCGTCGCGGGGCCGGACGTGCGCGAGGCGCTCTTCAGCCATGGCAGCGAAACCCGCTCGCTCAGTCTCGGCCGCCAGATCGATGGCTGGACGCTCGTCTCGATCGGCTCCGGCAGCGTGGTGATGGCGTCTGCGGGCCAGACCCGTGTCCTGAAGCTGCAGGAGCAGTCGGGCATCGAGTCCGGGCGTTCGCTCCGGCCCACGGCGGCACAGGTGCGGGCAGCCGACGACGCCGCGATGAAGGCGCTCGTCAAGCAGGCGGACGAGCAGCATGCGGGCCAGCGCGCGCTGCAAGATCTCACCGCCCAGATGCTGAAACAGAAAGACAAGGCGGCCGACTCCCAGCCCTGACGGTCAACCCTATGTTGTACCGGTCCTTTTCCTGATCGACCCCGCGCCGAGGTCGATGACCGAGGCGCGTATGGCGCTCGTTAATTTACTACCGAAAATTTTTCTAAAAGGTCGCTCAACTGCAACGAAACTGTCTCACGTCCCCTTTAGAGACTGATCGCCGCAGTCGAATAAGCCTCTTTTTTAGGAGATTACCCCGATGGCTGAAAAGCCCGTGAGCGACCATAGCGCTCCTTCGACCGATACTTCTCGCCGCGATCTGATCAAGGGCGCCGCCGCCGGTTTGGCCGGTGTCGCCGCCGCCTCCACCGCCGTGCCGCGCGCCTTCGCGCAGGCAGCTCCCGCCGGTCTGCCGCTCCCGGCCGACTCGGGCATCAACCACATCGTCGTCCTGATGATGGAGAACCGGTCCTACGATCATATGCTGGGCTGGGTTCCGGGCTCGGCCGGCAAGCAGGCCGGCCGCACCTTCGTGGACAATGCCGGCAACAGCTTCAATAGCTTCCACCTGACCAAGTTCCAGAATTGCTCCTCGGCCGATCCGAACCACGGCTTCATCGCCGGCCGTCAGCAGATGAACGGCGGCGCCATGAATGGCTTCCTGTTCACGCAGCCCGTCGGCGACCAGTTCCCGATCGGCTACTATGTCGGCGCCGACCTGCCCTTCTTCGCCAGCGCCGCGCGCTATTGGACGATCTGCGATCACTATCATTGCAGCATCCTCGGCCCGACCTGGCCGAACCGTTTCTACATGCATTCGGGCCAGACCGACCGCCTGACCACCGGCGGCGGGACCACGCAGAACGGCCCGCCCAGTGCCGCCAATGGCAACGGCCTGATCTCGACGCTGCCCACCATCTGGGACCTCGCGGCGAATGCCGGCATCACGCACAAATATTATTTCGGCGGCAACAACCCGCAGGATCCCAACCCGTCTGAGGGCTCGGTCGCCTTCACGGCGCTGTGGGGCGGGAAATACGCCAACATCTCGTTCCCCTACGCGCAGTTCGTTGCCGATGCGGCCTCCGGCAACCTGCCGCAGATCAGCTACATCGATCCGGACTTCACCGGCGAGGGTGCCGGCACCTCCAATGACGATCATCCGCTCGCCGACGTGCGCAACGGCCAGGTGCTGATGAACGAGGTCTACCAGACCCTGTCGCAGAGCCCGAACTGGGCCAACACGCTGCTCATCATCAATTACGACGAGTGGGGCGGTTTCGCCGATCACATCGTTCCGGGCTTGGCGCCGGTTACCCAGCTCGAAGCCAACACGCCCGATCCGAATGTTCTGGTCAATGGCATGGGC
>CAVXLN010000034.1:0-71939 GCA_963762435.1 uncultured Alphaproteobacteria bacterium
CGTAAAGCTCAAGGATGAGTACGTGGTCTTCTCGGCGCACCTCGATCACCTGGGCATCGGCAAGCCGATCAACGGCGACTCGATCTACAACGGGGCGATGGACAACGCCTCGGGCGTCGCCGCCATGCTCGACGTCGCGGCCATGCTCAAGGAGCCGGGCACGAAGCTGCGCCGGTCGGTGCTGTTCGTCGCCGTGACCGGCGAGGAAAAGGGGCTGCTCGGCTCGCGATTTTTCGCCAACTCCCCGACGGTCGACCCGAAGACGATCGTGGCCGACATCAACACCGACATGTTCCTGCCGCTGTTCCCGCTCAAGAAGCTGACGATCTACGGGCTCGACGAATCGGACCTGGGCGACGATGCCGCGGCCGTCGCGGAGTCGCTGGGCGTCATGCCGCAGGCCGACCTCGAGCCGAAGCGGAATATCTTCATCCGCAGCGACCAGTACAGCTTCATCCGCCGCGGCATTCCGTCGCTGGCGCTCAAGGTCGGCTTCGACAAGGGCTCGCCCGAGGAGCAGATCGTCAAGAAATGGCTGACCGAGCGCTACCACGCCCCGTCGGACGACCTGGCCCAGCCGGTCGACAAGCAAGCGGCCGGCGAGTTCGACGTGCTGGTCGCCAGGCTGCTGGAACGCGTCGCCAACCGCGACGAGCGCCCGCGCTGGAAGGATACGTCGTTCTTCAAGCGATTCGCCGAGTGAACAAACGACCGTGCCGGCCGATACCTCGGCGGTCGAGTCCTGGCCCTCGTTGACGACAGGCCGGAAGGCCGTAACACCGGCAGCGAGGGGCACCGGAAAGGGGGAACAGAGCGTATCCGTGTGGCCCCAACTGCCCGAAGTTCCCCTTTTCCCCGTCCTTCTATAGATCGATCAACCTGCGTCAGATGACCGCCCGACGGCTCCTCCACAAGCGGCACGTAACCGCCAAGGCTCCAATGCCGGCGAGAACGGCCGAAGAGGGTTCAGGGACCGATGCTATCTGAACATCCTGGATGAGACCGTTGAAGAACCCGATGTTTTCGGCCTGACCGATTGTCAACGGCGCGTTCGCGAATGGGATGCTCGTTCCGTTAGACACCGATCCGAGAGAGTTACCATCCTCGTAGAAGGTGTATGTCCCGCCGATTCCCGTGATCGAGAAATAATTCCAAGTTCCGACCGTTGGAAAGAACGTCGTGGGGGCGGAGAGAAATATCGGCCCGGACCCGGGGCTGTTGATGTGGAAGAAGAGATGCCCGCTGCCGTCATAACCGAAGACCCACTTGTTGACGTCCCCAGGCCCCTCGTCGTTCCCGACGAAAACATCGGTAATTGTCCGATTGGCCCTGTTTGATCACCGAGAAATTGGCATACAGTCCGATGCTGAATGCGCTCGTCCCGAAGGCGAAATCGGTGGACGCGGGCGCGGACATGTACTGATTAACGCCGTCGAATTGGAAAGCCTGCTGGCCGTTAACCCCGCGCCGAAGCCGGCACCGTTGACCAGCGTCCCGTCGTGTTTCCTGTGGAGTCGTTCGCTGTACCGTTCCCCGACCAGTAGGCGATCGTTCCCGGTTGTGCCGGATGGACAAAGCACGTCGCGAAGACGAAAGTGAGGATCAGACTGTCTCCGCCATGATGTCTTGCTCCAGATTGCATTCGTCGCCCGCCCGGCGACAAGTGGTCATACAGACGGCAACGTACCGTTGAGGGCTGGGAGGCCCGCTTCCAGCGGTATTATTCATAACAGGGCGATCGATGGTTTGCAAGTACCCGTTTTCGATCTCATATCTATTTCACATTCCGACCCCTCGCCAATTCGGAGGAAGACTCGATCGCTTTCCATTTATATTGTTCCGCTTGATCCTGTCTTTTTCGGCTTGTACTCATTCTGACAGGATCGATTCGGGACATCGTGCGTGACGCGACCGAGTAGTGAGTTCGGGTCGGGAACGGACACGATCGCCCTCGGCGGAAGGGCACATCGTTCTTCAAACGGTTCGCCGAGGCGGGCGTTTCTACCCGACGACGCCTACTGCCGCGCTTGAACCGCGTCGCTCTTCGAGGTGAAGTGGAAGTCGCGGGCGCGGATCGCCGGGACGATCATCGGGAAGAACTCGCTGCCGGCGCGGGTGGCGACGCTGGTCGCCTCGAGGTTCTTGAGCAGGTTGACCGGGCTGTCGTTGAACCGGAAGTTGTTGACCGGGTGGACGATCTTGCCCTTCTCGACCAGCCAGACGCCGTCGCGGGTCAGGCCGGTGACCATGGCGTTCTGGGGGTTGACCGACGCGGATGTACCAGAACCGGGTGACGAGCAAGGCCCGCTCGGTCTCGGCGATCAGGTCTTCGAGCGACTTGTCCGAGCCTTCCAGCGATCAGGCCGCCGGAGAACGGGACGGGCTCGACTTTGGTCTTGCTCGCCCAGTAGCGGTCAACGGCGAGGGTCTTGACGACGCCGTTCTCGATCCAGGTGGTCTTGCGGGCGGGCAGGCCGCCGCCGCCGCCGCCGCCGCCGAAGCCGCCAACCGCCTCGCCGCCGCCGGCCCAGGGCGTGCCCGGGTTGCGCGGGTCGAACGGGTCGGAGCGCAGGGTCACGCCGTCGGCGAAGAGCTTCTCGCCCAGCGCGGTTGCCGCCGCCGGGCTTCGAGAGGAAGCTCCGCCCCTCGTCGGCCGAGCGGGCGTTGAGCGCGAAGGCAGGAGCACCAGCAGGTCGGCGACGGCCTCGGGCTCGAGGATCACGGTGTACTCGCCCGGCGGCAGGTCGCGCGGGCTTCGCCGACGACTCGGCCTTGGTCGCCGCCCGCTCGGCGAGCGCGGCCGGGTCGAAGTCGCGAAGCCGCGGGGAGCCGAACGCGGCGTAGCCCGAGCCGGTGCCGTCGGCGGTGCGCATCGTGGTCGAATATTCGGCCGAGGTCGAGCGGTGGAAGCCGAAGTTCCCCTTCTTGTTGGCGATCGCCGACCAGCGGGCGCCGTTCTCGAAGAAGCCCGAGGCGTCGAGCCCGCGCCCGCGGGCGCGGTCGAGGGCCGCCTTGACGCCGTCGCGCCGCTCGAGCGGGCCGGCGGCGGCGGTGGCCTCGTCGAAGCCGGGGATCGTCGGGATAATCCTGCGGGCCGAGCCCCTCGACCTGCTCGGGGTCGGGCTGGGCGGCGGCCATCAGGGCCTCGCTCCGGGCGACGGCCTCGCGGAGCGACGAGTCGTCGAGCTCGTCGGTCGGTCGTCGAGCCGCTCTTGCCGCCCTCGCGGCTGGTGATCGCGACGCTGACGGTCCGGACCATGCCGGCGGTCGTGATGTCGTTGGCGGCGAACCGGGTGTGCCCGGTCGTCCGAGAGCCGGAGCGACACCTCGCACTCGGCGGCCTTGGAGAACGAGAGGATGCGGTCGGCCAGGGCTCGCGCCTGCTCGCTGGTCCAGCTCATGTCAGGCGGTCCTCAATACGTTGACCCGCCGGAACCGCGCCGGTGCGCACCCGTGGCTCATGGCGTTGATCTGGCCCGGCTGGCCCTTGCCGTCGGCGTCAGGCCGACGTTCTCCCACAGCGCCTGCGCCGCCGATCCCGTCGCAGGACGCCCAGAAGTCCGGCGTGCGGCTCTGGTAGGCGACGTCGGCGATCATGCCCCGGACCTTGCCCCCCTTGATCTCCCAGAAGGCGTCGCCGCCGAACTGGAAGTTGTACCGCTGCTGGTCGATCGAGTACGAGCCCCGGCCGTCGATCAGGATGCCGTCTTCGACCCCCGAGACCAGGTCGTCGAGCGTCACCGGCTTCTCGCGACGGCTCGAGCCAGACGTTGGGCATCCGCTGGAACGGGACCGAGGCGTACGAGTCGGCGATCTCGGCCGCGAAGATGCCGAGCCCGGCGAGGTCGGTCGGCTCGAACTCGGCCCATTCGGCCATGGCGGCGCGGAATCGCGGGAACCGCTCGCGCAGCAGCCGCATCCGGCCCGGGCGCGTGCCACCCTTGAGCCCGAGCGCCACCAACAACGCCCCCAGCACCTCGATCCGGGTCTGCAGCTCGTTCGGCTCGATGCTCCAGGCCTTGCCGGCAGCGGCCACGAGCGGCTTCGCCTTGGCGCGCCAATCGTCGCTCGGCTGATCGAGGAAAGCGGCAGCCGCCGTGTCGAGGCCGGCCATGACCGCGCGCGTCAGCGCCTTGTGCAGCTCGGCAAGGCGTGCGCGATCGAGCTCGGCCGCGCGCCGGGCGGCGTCGGCCGCGGCCGGACCGGCGAGCCCGGTCAGGGCCACCTTGAGCGAAACGCCGCGGATCCGCTCGGGCGTGATCGCCTCGCGCAGCGCCACCTCGTGATGAAGGGCGCGGTCATGCACGGTGATCCGGCCCAGCTCCGGCACGCTCTTCCAGGGGGCGACATAGGCGCTGCCCTGCTCGCTGCCGAAGGCGGGCATCATCAGCACCAGCTTTTCACGCGGATCCGCGCGGACGCGCGCCAGCGACAGAAGCGGGCTCGTGAACGGCACGACGGCGCCGCGCTCCTCGAACGTCGCCGGACGAAGCAGATTGCTGGTCATGACCCAAGCTTCCGGCTCGGCGTCCCGAAGAGACTTTCTGGGGGGCGTCGCGTCACTTGCTGCTCGCTGAATGCTCTGGGCGGAAATCACCCGAGCTTCAAGGAAGCAAGAAAAGCACTAAAAATTGCTTATCCTTTGCCCGATGGGTACCGATGGGTTTGTCCCTGATAGTCGGTCACATCCCAGCTGCCGGGTTCTTCGGCTGCCGCGAGATAGCTCGGGCCGATCGGCACCTTGCCGTGGCCGCCCGGCAGATCGAGCACATAAGTGGGCTGGCAGAGGCCCGAGACGCGGCCGCGCAGCGCCGTCATCACGGCCTGGCCCGTCTCGATCGAGGTGCGGAACCGGGCGGTACCCGGCGCCAGATCGGCATGATGCAGGTAATAGGGCTTGACCCGGAGCGCCACCAGCCGGCGGAAGAGATCGGCCAGCACGGCCGCATCGTCATTGACGCCCTTTAAGAGTGCTGTCTGGCCCAGCACGGCGATGCCGGCGCGGGTCAGGCGGCGAATCGCTGCCGCAGCAGCTTCCGTCACTTCGCGCGGATGATCGGCATGGATGACGACATAGAGACCCTTCTCTGTTTCAAGGGCCGCGACCAGCGCCTCGTCGAGCCGCTCGGGATCGACGATCGGGACGCGGCTATGGATGCGGATGACGCCGAGATGCGGAATCGCGGAGAGCCGCTCGACGAGATCCTTGAGCCGGCGGGCCGACAGCATGAAGGGATCGCCGCCCGTGACAATCACCTCGAAGATCTCGGGATGCCCGGCGATATAGCCGAGTGCTTCTTCGAGCTCGTCTGCCGTGAGCGCCTCGCCGCCAGGCCCCACCATCTCGCGCCGGAAGCAGAAGCGGCAATAGACCGGGCAGACATGGATCGGTTTCAGCAGCACCCGGTCGGGATAGCGATGGACGATGCCCTTCACCGGCCGATGGATGTTGTCACCGATCGGATCGGCGAGCTCCTCCGGCCGATGCTCGAGCTCCTCGGCGCTCGGGATGAATTGCCGGGCGATCGGGTCATCGGGATCGGCGGGATCGATGAGCGCCGCCATCGTCGGTGTGATGGCCACCGCATAGCGCGCAGCCACACGCTCGATCTCGGCCAGCCGGTCGGGCGGGATGAGGCCGGCCTCGACCAGCTCCCTCGGTTGGCGCAGGGTGGGCAAGATCGGGCTCAGATATCGGCGTAGATGTGCGTCTCGGCGGCACCACCCGGATGGGTCACCGCGCCATTCTCGGCATCGCCCACCGTCTGCGCATATTTCCAGATGGCGCCCGACTGGTAATCCGTCCTGCGCGGCTGCCAGCGTGCCTTGCGCTCGGCCAGCACGGCCGGATCGACGTGCAGGTCGAGCGTGCCCGCCTCGGCATCGAGCGTGATGGAGTCGCCATCCACGATGAGCGCGATCGGGCCGCCGACCGCCGCTTCCGGTCCCACATGACCGACGCAGAAGCCGCGCGTGGCACCAGAGAAGCGGCCATCGGTGATGAGCGCCACCTTGCTGCCCATGCCCTGGCCATAGATCGCCGAGGTGGTCGAGAGCATCTCGCGCATGCCGGGACCGCCGCGCGGCCCCTCATAGCGGATGACGATGACATCGCCTTCCTGGTATTGGCGCGCCTCGACGGCGGCGAAGGCGTCCTCCTCGCGATCGAAGCAGCGGGCCGTGCCGGTGAAGCGCAGGGTCTCGAGGCCGGCCACCTTCACGATGGCGCCTTGCGGGGCGAGCGTGCCGCGCAAACCCACGACGCCGCCGGTCGGCGAGATCGGGTTCGAGGTCGGGCGCACGACATCCTGGTCGGTCGGAAACACGGTCTCGGCGAGGTTCTCGGCGATCGTCTTGCCCGTCACGGTGATGCAATCGCCATGCAGGAAGCCGCCATCCAACAGCGCCTTCATCAGCACCGGCACGCCGCCGATATCGAAGAGGTCGCGCATGACATAGCGGCCGCCGGGCTTCAGATCGCCGATATAGGGCGTGCGCTTGAAGATGCGCGCCACGTCATGCAGGTCGAACTTGATGCCGGCCTCGTGCGCGATCGCCGGCAGATGCAGCCCGGCATTGGTCGAGCCGCCGGATGCGGCAACCACCGTCGCGGCATTCTCGAGCGACTTCAGCGTGACGATGTCGCGCGGCCGGAGATTGCGGCGGATGAGCTCCATCACGGCCTTGCCCGACGCCTCGGCATAGGCGTCGCGCAATTCATAGGGTGCGGGCGCGCCGGCCGAGCCTGGCAGGGCCAATCCCAGCGCCTCGCTGACGCAGGCCATGGTGTTGGCGGTGAATTGACCGCCGCAGGATCCGGCCGACGGGCAGGCCACGCATTCGAGCTCGTGCAGATCCTCGTCCGTGATCTTGCCGGCGCTGTGGGCACCGACCGCCTCGAACACGTCGCCCACAGTCACGTCGCGGCCGCGGAAGCGGCCCGGCAGGATCGAGCCGCCATACATGAAGACCGAGGGCACATTGAGCCGGACCATCGCCATCATCAGGCCGGGCAGCGACTTGTCGCAGCCAGCGAGGCCGACGATCGCGTCATAGCAATGGCCGCGCATGGTGAGCTCGACCGAATCGGCGATCACCTCGCGGCTGACGAGCGAGGATTTCATGCCCTGGTGGCCCATGGCGATGCCGTCGGTCACCGTGATGGTGGTGAATTCCCGCGGCGTGCCGCCGGCTTCGGCGACACCGCGCTTGGCCGCCTGAGCCTGGCGCGCCAGCGAAATATTGCAGGGAGCGGCCTCGTTCCAGGTCGTGGCAACGCCGACGAAGGGCTGCGCGATCTGCTCTTCGGTGAGGCCCATCGCGTAGTAATAGGAGCGGTGCGGGGCGCGTTCCGGACCGACCGTGACGTGCCTGCTCGGCAAGCGGGATTTATCGACCATCTTGGCTCAGCCTGCTTCAGAGGAACGAAAAGCGTCTCTTGCCGGAATGAGAGCAAGAATCACAGGCCGGGTCGAGTCAACCCAGCCATGCCCGATCTCGTATCCTAAGCTGGCGGAAGCGGCCTCAGAGCGACTGGCGGGAGATCCGCTCGACCTCTTCGCGCACCAAACGCTCGACCACGCTGGGCAGATGCTCGTCCAGCCATTCCTGCAGCATCGGCCGCAGCATGTCGCGCACCAGCTCCTCGAGCGTGATCGAGGCATTGCCGAGGAGCGTCTCGCCGCCGCGCCGCTCGCGCAGCCGGTTCGACATGCTGGCAAAGGCGGCACCCGACATGGCCGCGGTATGCGGCGAGACGAGACGGTCCCTTTCATCCCGCGCCGACGGCTCGGCATGGTGCGGCAGCTCTTCCATGATCGGCTCGAAGGCCGGCTTGGTCTCGACCGCATGCGGCTCTTCGGGCGCCACCTCGGTCAGCTCCAGCACATCCTCATGAATGGGATCGGTGATCGGCGCCGGTGCGGCGGGCGCCTGAGCAACGGGTTCCGGCGCCTTCTCGGGCTCGGGCGGCGGCGCTTCGGTGGCCGCATCGCCATCCTCGGCGATAATCCGGCGGATCGATGCGAGGATCTCCTCCATCGAGGGTTCTTGTTGACCTTTCGTCTCGGACATCAGCTATCACCCGCACCGGAAATCTGCAGAAATCTACCAACCACAGTTCCGGAAAGCCAAGCTTTCCTGAAAACCAGTGCGAAAGCGGTGCTGACTCACTTCTCGCCGGTACCGAACCCGATCCATTTGCCGCGCACCGTGTCGAAATTCTTGTCCGGATCATAGATCGTGACCGGCAGATTGAGCTGTTTCGCGGTGAGCCGGCCGAGCGCTGCCGCCAGCGCGAACTCGGCGACGACCTCGTCATGCTGAGTGATCACCAGATTGACGCGGGACTGGAACAGCGCCTGCTCCTGATTGAGGATGTCGAGCACCGTGCGAGATCCCACCGCCGCTTCCTGCTGCACGCCGTCGAGCGCGATCTCGGCGGCACGGATCTGCTCCTTGAGCGAGGTGATCGTGGCGCGGTCGGATTTGAGCTGCTCCCAGGCCTGGGCCGCGGCCTGCACGGCGGCGCGGCGGGCATCATCGACCAGGCTCTTGCGTTCGGCGACGGTCTGCTGGGCCTGGCGCGACTGCGAATAGATGACGCCGCCTTCATAGAGCGGCACGCTCGCCTGGGCGATCACCGACAGGCTGTCGGAGGTCGTGCCCGCCGTGCCGCTTTCATTGGATCGCTGGATCGAGGCGTTCAGGGTCACGGTCGGCAGCAGCTGGCCGCGGACGAGATTGACCGTATCCTCCGCAGCTTCTTCGGCGAACTGGGCCGAGATCACGTCGGGATTGCTGGTCGAGGCCGTGCCCGTCGAATTCGTCGCGGCTCGTCGGCAGCTCGGGTACGCCCTGAGGCGCCACCAGCTTGCCCGGCAGCTCGCCGATATCGCGCTCATAGCCCGCGCGCGAGATCTGCAGCTGGCCCTCGGCCGTCTCGCGCCCGGCGATCGCCTGGGCATAGGCGGCCTCGGCTTGCGCCACGTCGGTGCGCGTCACCTCGCCGACCCGGAACCGGTCCTGTGCCGCCTCGAGCTGCCGGCGCAGCACCTGCTCGTTATTGATGTTGAGATCGACCTCGGCCTGATCGCGCACGACATTCATATAATCGGTGACCGCATTCAGCAGCACGGTCTGCTCGATCGAGACGAGATGCGCCCGTTCGGACCGGACCTGCGCTAGCGCCTGCTGAGTTTGCGCCTCGGTCCGGCCACCGCGATAGATCGGCTGCTGGATGGTTAGGCTGGTGGTCTGCGGCGACAAGTTGCTGGTCGTGGTAAAATTCAAAGGCAATTGCGCTTGCTGGGCCGCCGTCACCGCGCCGTTGCAGGGGCTAAAGCCCCCGGAGGTTTGAGTGCAGCTCTCGCGAAAGCCGTTATGCTCGATGCCACCGCTCGTCGAAAGCTGGACGGTCGGGCGCCAGTTCGCCAGCGCTTGGGGCACCGCTTCGTCGGTTGCCCGCAAGGTGGCGCGCTCGGCCTGGAGCTGCGGATTGTTATTGTAGGCGCTAACCAGCGCATCGGGCAGGGTTTGCGCACTCGCCGCGACCGGCACGGCGAAGAGCATAAGAGCCGAGATGGTCGTGAATCGAGCGAGAGTCGGGCGCCGTTGCATCAATAAACCTCCATATCCGGCTCGATTTCGCGGGCCCAGGCATCGATGCCTCCGGTCAGATTGACGGAGGCGGGAACGCCGTTTCGGCGCAGCCAATTGACCGCCTGCAAGCTGCGCATGCCATGATGGCACAGCACCACGACCGGCCTGTCGGTTGGAATCTCGGCAAGCCGTGCCGGCAAGGTCTGAAGCGGAATCGCGATGGCGTCCGCGATGCGGCAAATCTCGAACTCCCACGGCTCGCGCACATCGACAAGCGCCAGGCTTCGGCCGTCACGGCGCCAGGCCTCGAGTTCCTTGACGGTGATCGCGTCCGGCAGATCGTCCATCGCCACCGCCTAGAAGGAGAAGCTCGGCGCGGCCGCGAAGCCGGGCAGGATGTGGCTGGCGGCCTCGAAGAGCGTACGGTGGGAGAATCCCGCCCCGGTGCGCTCGACCAGAATCGCCTCGCCCAGCGTGTCGGGGCGCGTGCGAACCACGCCGACCAGCCGGCCCTTGTCGCCGAGTTGCGCGAGCAGGGTGTCGGGCACGGCCGCCACGGCACCGTCGATGACGATCACGTCATAGGGCGCATGCGCCTTGTAGCCCTCGGTCAGCGGCGCCTCGATCAGCGTCACATTGCGGGCACCCAGCTCCTGCAGCAGCGCCTTGGCCTCGCTGGCAAACCCTAACTCGCTCTCGAGCGCCACCACGCTCCGCGCGAGCCGGCCGACCGCTGCCGCGGCATAGCCGGTGCCGCAGCCAATGACGAGAGCCGTATCGGTGGAGCGGATACCGGCGGTCTGCAGCAGGCGCGCCAGCACCATGGGCTCGAGGAGATAGCGGCCGCGCCCGATCGGCAGGTCCTGATCGAGATATGCAGCACTTTTGAGCGGTGCCGGTGCGAAGCGCTCCCGCGGCAGCTCGAGGAAGGCGGAAATGACGGCCGGATTCGTCACCTTGTTGGTGCGAAGCTGGCTGTCGACCATATTGAGGCGGATCTGAGCGGAATCGTTCATGCTTGGGATCTCGATTCGTCCTCGGGCCCGGCGGGCCGGCGGATGCGGCGGCCGGTCGGACGGCATGCCGCGAGGAAAGGCGCGTCTCATATATAACCGCCTCGCGGCGAACACAATCAGGCGAGGCGAACCCGGCAAAATGACCGGGTCGATGTGTGTTTCACGCAAGATGGCGGAAGCTTGACCGACCCGACCTTTGGTGCCTATATCGGCGCCCCTCTGTGGCCGGATGGCAGAGTGGTTATGCAGAGGACTGCAAATCCTCGTATCCGAGTTCGATTCTCGGTCCGGCCTCCATTTCCCGGTGAGTTCGGGCGTTGCCCCTGGTACCAAGACAGTGGCGCGCTTCGCCGGTTCGGCAAAATGAATGTTTTGCAATGTTCGGCGCGCTGAAAAATTTTCTTGGGTTAGGCCGGTCGGGTCGCTATAACCCGCCGGCGTTTGGCCATTCCGGGGTAGCTCAGCGGTAGAGCAATCGGCTGTTAACCGATCGGTCCTCGGTTCGAATCCGAGCCCCGGAGCCAGCCAGCAAGAGCGCAAGATGCGGATCGCCTGACGATCTTGCCCAAACTCTCCCTGATGGCCTTCCGCCGTCAGCTCCGCAGGGTTCTGAAGCCTGCGCGAACCTCTTCCGAATTGAATTGTGGCTGCTCCCATGCCGCGAAGTGCCCGCCCTTGGGAAGCCGATTGTAGTGGATGAGCTTGGGGTAAGCTTTCTCGGCCCAGCTGCGCGGGGCGGTATAGATCTCGTCCGGGAAGGCGCTCACGGCCACAGGGACGGTGGCGCCCTTGACGTCGAAAAAGCCCTTCTTCGCCGTGGCGCTGTAGTCCCAATAGGATCGCGCTGCAGAGACCGCCGTGTTCGTCAGCCAATAAAGTGTGACGTTGTCGAGGATGTCGTCGCGCGAGAGGCCTTCGGTTTTCCCGTCGAAGGCACGCGTGATCAGCTCCTCGCTGCGCGCGTCGTGATCAATCATCCAGGCCGCCAGCCCGACCGGCGAATCCATGAGAGCGTAGAGCGTTTGGGGACGGTTGCTCATCTCGATGGCGTAACCCAGGCCTTTTTTATAGAAGAAGTCGAGTTGGTCCCAAGCGTGCTGCTCGTCGGCGGAGAGGCCGGGTGGCCGCGGTTCGTGGTTATTCAGCGCCTTGGAAACGTCGGCGGGAACGGTGCCGGGCATGTTCGAATGGATTCCGAGCAGTTCCGGCGGCGCCTGCACGCCGAGCTCGTCGACGACCTGCGCTCCCACATCGCCGCCCGCTGCAACAAAGCGCGTATAGCCGAGGCGCTTCATCAGCGTCACCCAAGCGCGCGCGATGTGGGCGATGTCCCAGCCCGTGACGGTTGGCTTGCCTGAAAATCCGTAGCCCGGCAGCGAGGGAATCACGATGTCGAACGCGTCCGATGCGCTCCCGCCATGGGCCCTGGGGTCAGTCAGCGGGCCGATGATCTTCAGCTGCTCGATGATCGAGCCGGGCCAGCCATGCGTGACGATAAGCGGCAACGCTTTTTCATGTTTCGACCGAACATGGATGAAATGAATGTCGAGGCCGTCGAGCTCGGTCACGAATTGCGGCAGAGCGTTGAGCCTGGCCTCGACCTTCCGCCAGTCATACTCGGTCTGCCAATACTGCGCGACTTTCTGAATCGTCGCGAGCTGGACGCCCTGTGACGCATCCTTGACGGTTTCGCCTTCAGGCCAGTGGGTCGCGGCGATGCGCCGGCGGAGGTCGGTGAGCGCTTCCTCCGGCGCGTTGAAGCGGAAGGGGCGAACGGCCGCGTCTTCGCTGGCCGCATGCAGTGTCTCGGGGAGGAGGGTGATGGCGCCGGCGGCAGCTGATGCAGCCAGAAGATAGCGCCGAGTGAACGATTGCGAGATCACGGACATCGTCGTTCTCCCTGGGCTCTGGGCGCCATGAGCGTAAGCGAGCCAGACAGCAACCCGAGCACCGACCGCGTGAACACCGGCAAGACAGCGCGCACTACCTGAAGATGGCGACTCGATCCGAGTGATAGGAGAAGCTTGTGCCGATCCGGCGACTGGCTAGCGCGCCGCTTTCCGGCGATGCGGCTCGCTGGGCGCTTCGGCGCGTCCGGCGGAATCATCCGGATCGGACAGCCACAGCATGTGCAGCTCGGCCATCGCGGCCGGACTCAGGATCTGCTGACCCGGCTTGTTGCCGGTGCGAAGCACCTCGGGACCGTAAGCGACCCAGTCGGCACCCCGCGCCGCCGAAAGACGGGGGCGTACCAAGATGGCGCCGACGAGCAGAATCAAAGTGACCAAAAGTACGATTTGCAGGACCATCGCCTTCTCCAAGCGAGTTTGGCCCTAAACGCTAGGTTAGATCGCGGGTTCCGGCGTTGGATCAATTTTAGGAAATTGCGATCTTTCGGCACCCTTATTGCCCCAAGTGCCGGCGGGGCCGATTCGACCCAGCGGGCAAAGGGCATTTGTGTTCAAAAGACTAGTCGGTCTCGACGGCGACGCTGGTTGAACCGTGCTGGACGCCGTTCGCGTCGGTAAATCTGAGGAAGATACGCGACAGGCCGAAGGCGGGCGGTACCGGGCCCGACGCGGTGACGAAGGCCGAGAAGGTCGAAGTCGTCCCTGCCCCCAGCGACAGCGGCAGCGACGAGGCCGGCGGCGCCAAGCATTGCGCCGTCGCCGGGTTGGTGGCGCATAGCGTCACGCTGATTGGCAGCGGCACGGTGCCGGTATCGGCCGAGAGGGTCAGCTGCTCGGCACCGCCGACATTGATCGTGGCGGCCGCGAAGGCGCCCATCTGGTTCTGCGAGAGCGGCACCGTCACCACGCCATTATTGGGCGCGGTCGCGACCAGCGCCACCACGTCGGCGACGGGCTGGCTCGAGAAGCCGAGGTTGACGGCACCGATCTCAGGATAGCTTGGCGCCGGCGTGACGCTCTCGCAGGCGAAGGCGATCGGCTGAAGCGTCTGGTTGAGGGCACTCGGGGATTGGAACGCCAGCAGGAAGCTTTGCGCACTGCCGGCCGGGATCGAGACCGGCTGATTGATCTGGCCGACCGGCAGATTGGTCGCCGGATCCGTGATCTGGAAGCTGAAGCCGAGACCCGACGGGGCGGAAAGCGGCAGGCTCGGCTGGCAATTGGCGAGCGTCTGGGCGCCGGTATTCACCATGGTCGCGAACACGGTGGCGGGCGATCCGGTCTCGACGGTGCGCGCTCCCGGCAGGATCGCCGCCACGAGCGGCGACGGATCGACTCCGAACGCATAGAGCGTGCCGGCATAAGTGCCGGAATAGAGCTTGCCGTTGGCGATCGTGGGCGGGCTGACGATGGTGCCCTGCATGGTGGTGCCGCTGCTCCAGAGCGGGTTGCCGAGCTTGTCGAAGGCGAAGAGCTGGCCGCCGCTTCCCGTGCCGTAGACGACGACGCCGCTGACCGTGCTGGGCGGCCCGACCTTGCCGCCATTGTTCGGCCCCTGGATCGCCTGCCAGGCCGTCGTGAGCTGGCACTGGGCGTTGGTGCCGAAGGCGAGAAGACCGTGCATGAAGCTCGTCCCGTCGGGGCTATCACCCATGTTCGGGACGAAGATCAGTCCGCTGGTCGGATCGACCGCCGACATGCCGATGTTCGGGCCGCCATGGTTCATCTGCAGGCTCTGTACTGGCCCGGAGCCGATGCTGCTGGCCATATAGTTGAAGAGCTGCCCGTCCTTGTTGAAGGCGACCAGCTGCTGGCCGCAGCTGGTCTCGAAGAGCAGCGGCGTATTGCCGAAATCGACGTCGCCGCCCGTCAGGCCCGGGTAGTTGGAGGCCACGACATCGAGGCTGGGATCGAGCCGGATCACGCTTTCGGCCAGACCCTGATGCTCGCCCGTAAGGCTGTTGCCCGTTGCGATATAAAGCGCGCCGTCGCTGGCATCGATGGCGACGCCGCCATAGCCCCAGATCGCTCCGCCATTGCCCGTCGCGGCCGGCACGAAGCTGGCCAGAAGCTGCCGAGAGTCGATATCGACCGCCATCAGCGAGCCATTGTAGGCGCCCTCATCGCAATAGCTGGAAATCGCGGCATAGACCGTGCGGTTGAAGAGATTGAGGCCGCTGCGGACATATTCGAGGCCGGGATTGGCGACGAGCTGGATCGGCCAGCCCGGCTTGTTGGCACCCGTCGCGGCATCGACCTCGTAGAGCAGCCCGGCGCCGTCGACGAACAGGAGCGCATTATCCTGGCGGTCATAGACCGGCGTATTGGGGATGCCGAAGACGGCGTTCGGATAGAAGCCGCAATTCGTCTTCTGGACCTGCTCCTGATCGCTCCAGATCAGCTTGCCGGTCGCGGCCTCGAAGGCGGTGATCAGGCCGTTGGTCGAGGCCGCGATTACGGTCTCGGTCGGCACGCCGTTGATGAGCAAATCATGGATGACAAGCGGCTGCGCATTGACGGCACCGCCGAGATTGGCCGACCAGAGGAGATGCAGCCCACTGGCCGTCGCCGGATTGAGCGCCAGCTCATCCGGATTGTAGCCGGTGCGCAGCAGATCGAACGCGTGGGTCGACCAATCGACCGCCTGTGCCCGGGCTTGATGCGATTGAAGCGGGAAGGCGCCGAGGACCAGCGCCACGACTGCCGAAAGCGCGAATCGCCTGAACATCGCAACCTCCGTACGGGATCAGACCACGAACGGTAGAATATCTCGGCCGTTCCGTCACCTGTCGCAAGAAATTCGCGCGTGGGTTTTAAGATTTACGCCGCGAGGCGGCGTTGTGGCGGCACATGGATGATGACGACAGTGCCCTGCCCCGGCTTGCTGGCGATGCGGAGGCTGCCGCCATGCGCCTCGACGAGGTGCTTGGCGAGCGGTAGCCCCAAGCCTGCGCCTTCGACCCCGGCCGTGAGCGGGTTCCTGAGCCGGACGAAGGGCTCGAGACAGCGGTCGAGGTCGCCATCGGCGATGCCGACTCCGGTATCGGCGACCGCGATGTCGAGGCCGCCATCGTCGAGCCCGGCCGCGACCGAGACGCGGCCGCCTTCGGGCGTGTATTTGATCGCGTTGGTCAAGAGGTTGAGCAGCGCCTGGCGCAGTTTCGGCCGATCGGCCGCAAAGCGCGGCATTGCATTGTCGATCCGGGAATCGAGCGCCACCTGCTTGCGCGCAGCGGCAAGCTCGACCATGTGCAGGCACTCATCGACGAGCGCCTCGGGCGCCACGGCACTTTCATCGAGCGAGAGCTGGCCGACTTCGGCTCCCGACACTTCGAAGATGGCGTTGATCAGGTCGAGCGCGTGACAGCCGCTTTCATTGATATGGCCGGCATAGGCCTTGTAGCGCTCGCCTAGCGGTCCGAAGGGCTGGGTGCCCATCAGCTCCGAGAAGCCGATGATGGCGTTCATCGGCGTGCGCAGCTCGTGACTGAGATGAGCGAGCGCGCTTCATTTCGAGCGGGCCGCCTCGGCCGTCGCGGCGTCGGCGCGCACGAGGTTCCGGGCCAGCGCCTCGTTCTCCGCCCGCAGCCGGAAGGCGGCGAGCACATGCCGGCTGTGCGCGCGGACATTGATGGAGATGGTGGCCGTGTAGAGCGCCACCAGCAGCGTCATCGCGTCGGCCCCTACGCCAGTGTGGGTGAGATTGACGATCAGGAGCGGCACCCCAGACGGCGCCGATGGCGACGGCGAACCGGCGATGGACGGCGAGACGCCGCTCGAGCGGCACTTTCGCCCGGCCGGGATTGCCGCGCCAAGGCAGCGGTCCGCGCACCGAGATGACGAGACCGGTCACGACCGCGATCATCACGGCCGCCCAGAGCGACAGCCAGATCGCCGGCACGGCATTGCGGATGATGAAGCCGGTGATCAGGACGGCGGGAATGTTGGCGGACGCGCTGGGACAGCCATTATCCAGGATCTCGACCTGGCGGGCCTCGATGCGCTCCGTGATGAAGCCGGCATCGACGGCCTGGTCCGTGCCCTGCGCTGCGTCAGGCTTAACGGCTTCGGTCTTGTCGATTGGGACCGGATTGAACAAGGCCGCGGCTCTTCGTGACTGCTTCCCGTGGCCAGCCGATACGAGCGGCCAGGCTTTATCCCGGCAAAATGGCAGGGCGGGATGAATTAATAATTGAGGAGGGTCCCATTCTTTGGGCGGAGGCCGCGCAACGCCGGGACTTCAATGGAAATCGCGCGAACGCGGCAGGACGCGGATGTCGCGCGGGTGCCGGCGGCCTGCTTCCTCGCGCGGCCGGTCGCCCGCCAACCTGTCGGAAAGCAGCGCCAGATCGGCTGTCCGGTCCTCGACCGTCTCGGCGACGATATGAATGACCGGCTCGGTCGCGTCGGGTGCGCGCTGGACGCGACCTTTGACCAGAATCAGCTTCGCCCCCATGACGAGGCCGCGATAGGCTTTGAACACGTCCGGCCAGACCACGATATTGGCGATGCCGGTCTCGTCCTCGATGGTGAGGAAGACGACGCCCTTGGCCGAGCCGGGGCGCTGGCGCACCAGCACGACACCGGCCACGGCCACGCGCTTGCCTTCGATCTGGTCGTTGATCCTGTCGTTCGGAATGACGCCCAGCCGTCCGAAATGCGTGCGCAGGAAGCTCATCGGATGGGCCTTGAGCGACAGGCGGATCGTCTCGTAATCCTGCACCACCTCTTCCGAGAGCGGCGGGACCGGCAGGGTGGCGGGCGGGGCGCCGTCGGCCTCCTCGAGCCCCATGGCGGTGAAGAGTGGCGCCGGTGCGGCCCTGGGCAACCCTTTCGCGGCCCATAGTGCCGGACGGCGGGCGAGTGCCAGCGAACCCAGCGCATCGGATGCCGCCAGCATGTCGAAGGCGGCGGCCGGCAGGCGCGTGCGCAGCCGGGCGGATTCGAGCGAGCGGAACGGCCCCTCGGCGGCGCGCGCCGCCATGATCTTGTCGGCCCAGTCCTGGCGGAACCCGTCGATCTGGCGCAATCCCAGCCGGACCGCCCGGCGCGGCTCGCCCGGCTCGAGCGTCGAATCCCAGTCGCTGTGATTGAGATCGGGCGGATGGACCGTGACGCCATGGGCGCGCGCATCGCGGATGATCTGCGCCGGCGCATAGAAGCCCATGGGCTGGCTGTTGAGCAGGCACGCCGCGAAGACATCGGGGTAGAAGCATTTGATCCAGGCCGAGACATAGACCAGATGCGCGAAGGCGGCGGCATGGCTTTCCGGGAAGCCGTACTCGCCGAAGCCTTTGATCTGATTGAAGCAGCGTTCCGCGAACTCGGGCGAGTAGCCGCGCTTCACCATGCGGCCGACCATCTTCTCCTCATAGGTGTGGATGGTGCCCATATGGCGGAAGGTAGCCATGGCGCGGCGGAGCCCGTTCGCCTCATCGCCGGTGAACTCGGCCGCGACCATGGCGATGCGCATCGCCTGCTCCTGGAAGAGCGGCACGCCCATCGTCTTCCTCAGCACCTTCTCGAGCTCGTCCGCCGGCCCCTTGTCGGACGAGGGTGCCGGGAATGCGATGCGGAACGGCCGGCCCGCCGCCTCGGCCGCGCGCTTCTCGGCGCGGTTCTTGAGATAGGGATGCACCATCTTGCCCTGGATCGGGCCGGGCCGGACGATCGCGACCTGGACGACGAGATCGTAGAATTCGCGCGGCTGAAGCCGCGGCAGCATGTTCATCTGTGCTCGGCTCTCGACCTGGAACACGCCCAGGGAATCGGCCTTGCACAGCATGTCGTAGACCGGCTTCTCCCGGCGCGGCAGGGTCGCGAGATCGAGCGTCTCGCCGTAATGGCGCTCGATGAGCTCGAAGCCGCGACGGATTGCGGTCAGCATGCCCAGCGCCAGCACATCGACCTTCATGATGTTGAGTGCGTCGATATCGTCCTTGTCCCATTCGATGAAGGTGCGGTTCGCCATCGCCGCATTGGCGACCGGCACCGTCTCGACCAGCGGGCCCTGGGTCAGCACGAAGCCGCCGACATGCTGGGAAAGATGGCGCGGAAAATTGATGAGCTCGGCCGTAAGATCCAGCGCCTGTTTCAGCCGCGCATCCTCGCGCTTGAGGCCGGTCGCGTCGACGTGATCGTCCTCGACGCGGGCACCCCAGGAGCCCCAGACCGTGTTGGCGAGTGCGGCCGTCACATCCTCGGTCAGGCCCAGCGCCTTGCCGACATCGCGGATGGCCGAGCGCGGGCGGTAATGGATGATCGTGGCGCAGATCGCGGCGCGATGCCTTCCATAGCGCTGATAGACATACTGCATGACCTCCTCGCGCCGCTCATGCTCGAAATCGACATCGATATCGGGCGGCTCGCTGCGCTGCTCCGAGATGAAGCGCTCGAACAGCACATCCTGCTCGGTCGGGTTGACCGAGGTGATGCCGAGGCAGAAGCACACGACGGAGTTGGCGGCCGAACCCCGCCCCTGGCACAGGATCGGCGGGTCCGGCACCCGCCGCGCCCAGGCGACGATGTCGTGGACAGTCAGGAAATATGTCGCATATCCGACCTTGCGGATGAGGCGCAGCTCCTTGCGGATGGTCGGCAGGACCTGAGTCAGCTCCTGCTTCTTGAAGAGCTGGCGGGCGCCGGCGAAGGTCAGGTCCTGGAGATGCTGCTGCGGCGTCTTGCCGGGCGGCACCGGCTCGTCCGGATATTGGTATTTGAGGTCGCTCAGCCTGAAATGGCAGGCATCGGCGATCTCGGCCGTGCGGGCGAGCGCGCCTTCATAGCCGCGAAACAGCGCCGCCATCTGGGATGGGGATTTCAAATAGCGCTCGGCATGGGCCTGGAGCCGGAAGCCGGCCTGATCGATCGTTACGCCGTCGCGGATGCAGGTCAGCACGTCCTGGAGAATGCGACGGTCGGGATGGTGGTAGAGCACGGCATTGGTCGCGACCAGGGGCGCTCCCGTCCGCCGGGCGATAGCGGCAAGCTTTGCCAGCCGCGCCCGGTCGTCGCCGCGATAAAGCGGGGAAGCCGCGAGATGGAGCGCGTCCGGCCAAGCCGATCGCCAGGCTGCGAGCCGCACCTCGAACGCCCGGTCGATCATGGCAGGCGCCGGAACGAGGGCGATGAGTCCGGCACCGAGGGCGACCGCCTGCTCGAAGCTCAGGCGGCATTCATTCTTGGCGATGCTCGCCTCCTGCCCGGGCTCGGCGGCATCGGCATCGATGCCGCTCTTGCCGATGGAGAGCAGACGGCATAACCGGCCATAGGCGGCACGGTCGCGCGGATAGACGATGAGCTCATGCCCGTCGGTAAAGGCGAGGCGGCAGCCGACCAGAAGGCGCAGCGCCAGCGCCTCGCCCTTTTCCTTGGCCGCCTTCTCGAGCTCCTTGAGCGCGCTATAGGCGCGCACCACGCCGGCCAGGCTGTTGCGGTCGGCGATGCCGATCGCCGTGAGGCCGAGTTCCTGGGCGGTCCCGACCAGCTCCTGCGGATGCGAGCCGCCTTCGAGGAAGCTGAAATTGGAGCGGGCGTCGAGCTCGGCGTAGCTCACGCAAACACTCCATGCAGCCACCAGCGGGGGGCGGCACCGTCGCTATGCAGCCCTTCCTGATAGAGCCAGTAGCGATGCCCCTCCTCATCCTCGATCCGATAGTAATCCCGGACCTTGCCGGCGGCGCAGCACCACCATTCGGGTGAGAGCCGCTCCGGCCCTTCCGCCTTGGCGACCCGACGCGACACGCGGCGCCAGACAAAGCGGGCGGGGTAATTGTCCGGCAGTCCGACCACGTCGCGCACCGGCTCGGGCGGATCGAACAGCAGGATCGGGCGCGGCAGGTCGGCAACCGGATCGGCGCCGGGCGGCGGTACCGGGGCGTGCGGGCCGGCGCGCAGCCACGCCTCGCTCCGTTCCGGCAACCAGCTTTCCCACCGCTGCGGCCGGCGCACGGTGCCGTCGCCGAGCTTGGCCTCGATCCGGTCGATCAGGCCGGCGAGCGCCTCGGGTACGGCCGCCCGGCCCTCGCCGCCGCTCCTCATCGCCGCCTGATGCGGCCGCAACGTCTCGACCGCGATGGCGCTCAGCATCAGCGCATCGATGCCGAATCCGAGATCGAGCCGCTCCAGCCCCTTATCCTTGAGCAGCCGCAGCATATGGGACGGCGTCGAGGCGGGGGCGCTCAAGCCCACCTCGAAGCCGGTGATCCTGCCGTCGGCACGAAAGCCCGTGAGGCCGAGGCGCCGGACACCCTGCTGATGCGCCGCGAGCTGGGCAGCGAGCGAGGTCGCCAGCTGTGGCAGATGCTGGGCCATGCCCTCGGTCTCGATCACCGGATCGGCGAAGGAGATCCAGCTGCGATAGAGCGGCGGCGCACGCTCGGCCACGAGCGGCTCGGCGGCGAATCCCAGCGCCTGATCGAGCCGCTCGACGACGCGCAGCCCCGCCTCGCTGCGGAAGCGGCGCGCGAGGCCGGCGCGCGGCATGGCATAGAGATCGCCGATGCGGTTGAGGCCGAAGCGCCGCAGCAAGGTGAGTGCCGCGGTCTCGAGGCGCAGCCCCGCTACCGGCAGGTCGGCGAGCGCCGCTGCTGCGCCGCCGATGGGGGCGATCGTCTCCGCCCGCTCTCGAAACCGGGCGAGCGCCCAGGCGGCACCAGGCGTATCCGCGATCGCGAGGCGCGCCGGAATCCGGGCGGCAGCCAGGCGCCGGCGGATATCGGCGAGGAGTGCTGTCTCGCCGCCGAAGAGATGCGCCCCTTCGGTCATGTCGATGAACAGCCCCTCCTGACCCGGCATTGTCCTGTTGAGGGCGACGCAGGGCGAGAAGCGCTCGGCCCAGAGCGCCAACCGGCGCAAGGCCTGGAGATCCTGCTCGGGCTCGGCCGGTGCGCTTGCGAGATCGGGCAGGATGGCGCAGGCATCGGCATGGGACTGATCGCACTTCAAGCCCGCGGCGCGCGCTGCCGGATTGAGCGCCGACAGAGTCAGGCCGTGCGGGCCGCGCGCAACCAGCGCGAAGGGGCGCTCGAAGGCTTCAGGCGAGCCGGCGCTCTTCTCGTGCAGGCGGCGCCATATCGTGATCGGCCAATCCGGCAACCACAGAGAGATTACCCGTTTCGTCATCCTGCTCCAGCTCCCAGCCATTCGGCAGACCGTCGCGGCTGCGCACCAGCTCAACCCGCAGCCGGGCCGGCCCCGGTATCGCCATCTCGGCGACGGGCGACGGGATCGCCGCGGCCTGGGATGCCAGCGCCGTGATGCGCCAGCGTCGCCGGGCGGCACTAAGATCCTGCGTCTCGATGCCGCGCAGCAGGATGCCGACCGATTTGCCCGCCCGCGCCGCGGCATCGAGCCGATGAGTGGCGACAAAGGAGGGCTTGGCCGCAGTCGCGAGGCCGCCGGCGACAGCCCCCGATTTCAGCGCTTCCTCGAGCGCCCAGAGCGCCTCCCCTTCCCGTTCTGCCCGGATCCAGATCAGCCGATCCTCCGCCAGTCCCCACCGCTGCAGCCCACGCCCGAAAGGCCGGCCGCGCTCCTGGCGCCAGAGCGCCGTCGTGACCAGCACGACCGGCCGTTCGTCCGGCTGACACGCCAAGCGGCTGATCGCGAAGCCGAAGCCGGCCGCGATATCGCCCGGCCCCATGGCACTCACCTCCTCCAGCGGTGCTGCGGCGGCCGGGAAGATCCGAGTCTTCTGGAGGGGCGATCGGTATGAGTCGAGCGAGATCATGGGGCACATTGTGTTGCCATTTTGTTCTTTTAACTGGCCATCGTCAACCCCGATGTGGGAAAGCAGCCGAATCCGCGACAGCCGGTTCCCCGGCTCAGTCGCCGCCCACTTGCTCCGTGCTCAGACGATCGATCTCATCCATCAGCCGGTCGGGGTCGATCGGCTTGGCAAGGTGACCCTGCATGCCGGCCTGGCGGCAGCGCTCGATCTCCTCCGGCAGGACATTGGCGGTCAGCGCAATGACCGGCACGCGTGCCGCGGGCCCGGTGAGCGCCCGGATCTGCCGCACGGCCTCGACCCCGCCCATGACCGGCATCTGCATATCCATGAGGACGAGGTCGTAGCGCTCCCGCACCACCGCCTCCACCGCCTCGGCGCCGTTGCTCACAATGGTGACCTGATGGCCGAACCGCTTCAGGAGCAGGCTGATGATCTCCTGATTGAGCGGCGCATCCTCCGCCACCAGAATGTGCAGCCCGCCATGCTGCAGCGAGCGATGCACCGGCTTTGCGATGGCCGGATGCTCGACCAAGGCCGCTCGATAAGGCAGCTCGATCCAGAAGTTGGAGCCCTCATCGACCGCCGTCTCGACGCCGAGCTCGCCCTCCATCAGCTGGATCAGCTGCCGGCTGATCGCGAGGCCAAGGCCGGTGCCGCCATATTGCCGCGCGATGGAATTGTCGACCTGGCTGAAATCCTGGAACAGCCGGTCCTGCTTGTCGGGCGAGATACCGATGCCGGTGTCGCGCACTTCGAACCTCAGGCTCCGCCCGGCCGCTGTCTCGCGCACGCCAAGAAGCAACGTGACCCCGCCGATCCTGGTGAATTTGATGGCGTTGCTGAGAAGGTTGGTGATGGCCTGGCGCAGCCTCTGGCCGTCGAGCTGGACCCAGCGCGGCACCGCCGGATCGATGCGGAGCGCAAGCTCCAGCCGCTTCGCCTGGGCCGCCGGGCGGAACAGGCCGGTCGAGCTCTCCATGAGCGCCCAAAGATCGGTATCGACCGGCTCGATCTCGAACTTCCCGGCCTCGAGCTTGGAAAAATCGAGAATGTCGTTGATCACGGTCAGGAGATTGTTGCCGGCCTCGCGCTGCAGCTCGACATAGCGGCGCTGATCGGGCTCGAGCCTGGTGCCGAGCAAAAGATCGGCGAAGCCCAGCACACCGTTCAAAGGCGTGCGGATCTCATGGCTCATGGTCGCGAGGAATGTCGATTTGGTGGCGTTCGCCGCCTCCGCCTCGATCTTGGCCCGGCTGAGATCGACCGCCTGCTGCTCGAGGGCGGTGCGCGTCGCCTGGACCTGCTGCAAGAGCGCTTCCTGCGTCTCGGCATGCTGCGAGGCTTCGTGCGCGATGACGAGCCACAGGAAGACATAGTTCTGCGCGATGAAGGCGAGCGTGTAGGGGATCAGCAGAACGCTCTGGATCGGCGGCGGCGACATGTAGTTGCCGATCACCGGGCCGAGGAGCGTCACGACCAGCCGGCCGATCGACACGCAGGCGATGGCACCGAAAAGGCCGGCCGAAACGCGCAGCGGAACGCGCAGCGCCTCGATCGGATTGGTCAGCAGCACGATGGTGGCGAAACCCAGGAGCAGTGCCGCGATGGCCGAGCCCGAGGCGATCCGGGCGACGACGCTGTTGTCCCAGGCCCAGAAATAGAGGATGAGCAGGCTACCGATGAGAATGAGCGCGCGGCCCGCCCGCGAGAAGCGCCGGGTGCCGACGAGGGTCTGAAAGCCTTCGAGCCAGAGATACAGCGCGGCAAAGGTGACGGCGTTGCCGGCGAGGATGGAGATCCCGTCCGGAATGAAGCCGCGCAGCGCCACCAGCAGCGATCCGATCGCATAGCAGCTGTTGCCGGCTGCCCAATGAAGGACATAACGTGCTTGCGGTCGCCACCAGGCCAGGCAGAGAATCGCTGCGGCCATTAGGACAGTGACGAGACAGCTGCTGAGATATAATGTCCGTATGTCCATAAGGTTCTGACCCGGGTATGCGACCGTTGGTTGTTCAACTGTACGAGAGCGCGTATTGACGGACCGTTACCGTCATCGGCCGAACGCGCTTGACAGCTCCCACAACTTTGTAGGACAAGCATAGCCGCCGATACATAAACTATTGGTTTAGAAACGGTTTTCGTACTTTCAACGAAACCCTGGGATTCCGGGAGGTTGACGGCAGCACAGGAGAAGCATCTCTGAACGCGGACATTTTTACTCACAACTTTGTTTCTTTTTTGTCCGTTCTCAAATGCTATCCCGTTCGGGGAAGCTTGAGACGCACACTCTTCCTGGCAGCAGCGCTGGGTGGATTGGCGGGTTGCGCATCGGATCAGCCGAAACCGCCCGTGCCGCCGCCCCCGGCAAAGCCCGAGACGACGGCCGAGGCAGTACCGGAAGCGAAACCCAAGCCGCCGATCCCGAAACGCAAACCCCCTGTTCCGCCATCACAGCAACAGAACGCCCCCAATCAGGAAGCCAGCAGCGAGACCGAGCTCGCCAAGCTCGAGCCGGATTCGCCGATGGCCCCGCCCCGCCCCGCTCCGCCGGCCGATGTGATCGGCCTCGAAGCCGGTGCCATCGAGCAAATGCTCGGCAGTCCGGCTGCCCATTTGGATGCGCCGCCCGCCGTAATATGGCAGTATATGTCCGCCGACTGTGTGCTGGACATTTGGCTTTACAAGGATCTTCAGAGCGGAACCGTGCGTGCTCTTTTTGCCGAAGTGAAGGGTGATGACCAATCAGACCAGCGACGCCAATCCTGCATCCGTCAGCTTGCCACCGATGCGGCCGATCGAGCCCGGCGAACTCATGCAGACGCAGCTTCTGCTCGTTGATGATGACGATTTCTTTCGGGAATCACTGGGACTGAACCTGCTGGACGAGGGGTTCGCCGTCACCAGCTTCTCGAACGGGGTCGAAACGCTCAAATTCTTCGAGCAGGGCGGGGCGGCCGACGTGCTGCTGCTCGACTGGCGGATGCCCGGGATGGACGGGCTCGAGGTGCTGCGCCAGCTGCGACGGCGCGGCCAGGAGATCCCGGTCATCTTCCTGACCGCCTTGAGCGACGATATCTACGAGGAAGCGGCACTCGAGGGCGGGGCCGTCGATTTCATCGACAAGTCGCGGCGCCTTTCGATCCTCCTGAAGCGGCTCAACCTCATCGTCGAGGGGCGACGGTCGCAGGCGGAGGCGAAGCCGGCCGACCGCGGCACGATGGAACTGGGCCAACTGATCCTCAAGCTCGACACCAGCCGTGCCTATTGGCGCGATTCCGAGCTGGAGCTGACGCTGACAGAGTTCAATATTCTAGTGCTTCTGGCTGGGCGCGCGGGCCAGGACGTGCCGTATCGCGATATCTACGATCTCGTTCACGGCAAGGATTTTATCGCCGGTTATGGCGCCGAGGGGTACCGTGCCAATGTCCGGACTTTCATCAAGCGCATCCGGAAGAAGTTCCGGGACGCCAATTCCGAGTTCGATAACATCGGAAACTATGCCGGGTTCGGGTACCGGTGGATCGTCGAAGAATAAGACGAGGATTCCGGAGGAAAAGGCGCCGCGCCGCCGCGCCCAGCTATCGCTTCTAAGCAAGGCAACGCTGCTTGGCCTGATCTTCCTCGTCGTTCCGATCATTCTATACGACCAGTTCCGCGCGGCCGATCAGCAGAAGCGGCAGCTGGTCACCAACAGCGTGCGCGACCAAGGCCGCATCATCAGCATCTCGTTGACCCCGATGCTGACCGCCAGCGGCGGCCCCAACCTGCCGGCGATCGCGCGCGAGCTGGCGCGCTACAATAACGAGCTCACCTCGATCAAGCTGCTGCTGCATCCGGCGAGCGGCGTCGATCACGGCTTCTTCTATGTCGCCTCCTCCTCGCCGCTCTCCAACGATGCGCTCGATACCGAGCGGGAGAGCCTGGCGCAGCAGGGGATCCTCGACCGGCTCGGCGAAAGCTGCAGCGGTGATGTGCCAATCGAGATGCGCTATCGCGCGCCGGACGGGCATGACGAGGTTGTCACTTCTCTTGTTCCGGTACAGTCGCCGACCGGCTGCTGGGCGATCGTTACTTCGCTCGCCGCGGCCTCGGTGCCAGGCGTTGCCCTCGGTGTTCCCTATTACGACACGCCCGAGGTCAGAGTTGCGGCCCTAATCTATCTTGCTATGGCGGCTCTGACCTTCACGACTTTCTGGAGCATCTGGCGCGGTCTCCTGCAATTCGGAGAGCGCGCGCGGGCGATTCGCTCACAGCCATTCCCAGACCAGACCTTTCTCGCGCGAAACGATGTGCCGGAGCTGGCCGGCGTCGCCGACGAGTTCGACCGGATGGTCGAGGCGCTGCAGAATGCCGCGCGCGACATCCGGCGTGCGGCCGAGGACAATGCCCACGCCTTCAAGACGCCGGTCGCGATCATCCGCCAGTCGCTCGAGCCGGTGGCGCGCGCCGTCGCACCCGACAATCTCAGGGCCTTGCGGGCCTTGGGCCTGATCGAGCGGTCGCTCGACAAGCTCGACGGGCTCTTGACCTCGGCCCGCCGGCTCGACGAGGCGACGGCCGACCTGCTTGACATGCCGCGCAGCGAGCTCGATCTCTCAGCCCTCCTCGACCATATCCTGGCGACCCATTCCGAGCTGTTCCGGCATCGGCATTTCCGCCTCAGAGGCTCGATCGAGGCCGGCGTCATGGTGCGCGCCAATGCCGAGATGGTCGAAACCGTGATCGAGAATGTGCTGGAGAACGCGATCTCCTTCTCGCGCGAAGGAGATTCGATCGGCGTCAAGCTGGAGGCGCGCCACGACAGCGCCGAGCTGCTGATCGCGGATGAGGGGCCTGGGGTCAATTCCGCCGATCTGCCGCGCATCTTCGATCGCTACTTCTCCTCGCGCAATGCAGCGCCCGACGAGGATCAGGCGATCCATTACGGCGTCGGCCTGTGGATCGTCCGCCGCAACATCGAGGCGCTGGGCGGGCGCGTCACCGCCGAGAATCGGGAGCCGCACGGTCTCCTGATCCGCATCACGCTGCCGCTGAAGCGGCTGGCCGTGCGGGACGGTGCGGGTGAAAATACTCGGCGCACGAGCTTGGGCTGAACTATTTTCTAAAAAATCCCCAAGAAACGGACAAGGTCTTTTACGGAGTTTTATCGCTTGGCCGGTACCGTTTCGGCTAATCGAAGCGCCCTAAAAGGACCTTTTCAAATGTCGATCTCCGTTAAATTCCGGATATTGCTCGGTTTTGGGCTGGTACTGCTGATGCTGTTGATGTCTGCCGGCGTCAGTTCGTTCCTGATCGGGCGCATCGAGAGTAACGTCGGTGACTTCAGCTTGGCGCTGGACCGCAAATTCGCGGCATCCGACATGGATCTGGTGATGACCCAGGTCCGCGTGCGCGTCAATCAATGGCTCCGCAGCCTCAATCCGGATTTCTCCAAGAAGGCCGATGAGCTGCTCGCCCAGTCGGTGACTTTGGTGGCGAAGGCAAGCGCCGGCGCCGTCTCCGATACGGAGAAGGAGACCGCGGCCAAGGTCGATCACGCGCTCAAAGCCTATATCGAAAGCTGGCACGTCATCCAGAGCCTCTATACGGACGAGGCGAAGCTCTATGCCGAGCGGATCGAGGCGCCGACGGGCAAGATCCTGGTCACGCTGGCGCTGGCGCGGGATGCCGAGGCGGACAAATCGACCCAAGCCAACCATCTCATCGCCAAGGCGCGCGACGATTTCATGACGGCCGAGGTGCTGGCGGTGCATTACCGCGGCAGCCCGATCAAGGAAGACGCCGACAAGATCGACGCCGCCATCGCCGAGGCGCTGAGCCTGCTCGGCAAGGTCGGCCCGCTGACCAAGGACGAGAACAGCCCCGCCGCCCTCAAGGAGGCGGCTGCCGACATCACGGCCTGGCACGATGCCTTCGGCGATGCCGTCAAGCTGGTGACCACCCGCGCCGCCCGGCTCGACAGCTGGACCAAGAACGAAGGCGAGGTCATGGCGACCGGCGCCACGGCACTCAAGGCGGAAAGCGAGAAGGCAGCCCTTGCGGCGCAGAAGGACATGACCGGCAACGTCGCCAGCAGCCGCAGCATCCTCTTCACCTCGGTCGGCGCCATTCTGCTCGCCAGCATCGTGCTCAGCCTGTTGCTGGCGCGGTCGATCACCGGGCCGCTCGCGCGCATGACCGCCGCCATCAAGGCGCTGGCCGCCGGCGACCGGACGCTCGACGTGCCCGAGACCGGGCGCCGCGACGAGATCGGCGAGATGGCCAAGGCGACGCAGGTGTTCAAGGACAATGCGATCGCCATGGAAAACATGCGAACGGAGCAGGAGGCGCAGAAGCAGCATGCCGACGAGGATCGGCGCCGGGCGATGCTGAAGCTGGCCGCCCATTTCGAGACGAGCGTCGGCGGCATCGTCGGCAGCGTCACGGCTCAGGCGACCGAGCTGCAGGCGACCGCGCAAGCGATGGCAGCAACCTCCGAGGAGACCTCGCGGCAATCGACCACGGTGGCGGCCGCCTCCGAGCAGGCGACGCAGAATGTCAACACGGTCGCAACCGCGAGCGAGGAGCTGTCGGCATCCGTCAACGAGATCCTGCAGCAGGTGGGCCTCTCGGCCCGCACGATCAACGAGGCGGTTACCGAGGCGAACAGCGCCAACGAGCATATGCAGGGCCTGGCGACCGCCGTGCACAAGATCGGCGAGGTGGTGGCGCTCATCAACGACATCGCTAGCCAGACCAATCTCCTGGCGCTCAATGCCACGATCGAGGCGGCGCGCGCCGGCGAGGCCGGCAAGGGCTTCGCGGTGGTGGCGTCCGAAGTGAAGGCGCTCGCCAACCAGACCGCCAAGGCGACCGAGGAGATCTCGTCCCAGATCACGGCGATCCAGGAAACGACCCGGGTTTCGGTGAGCTCGATCGAAAGCGTCAATGCGCGCATCAACGAGGTGAGCGAGACGGCGTCGGCCATCGCCTCCGCGGTCGAGGAACAGGGGGCGGCCACGAGCGAGATCGCCCGCAACGTCTCCGAAGCCGCCCGCGGCACCACGGAAGTGACGACCAACATCGCGGGCGTCAGCGAAGCGGCCCAGCAGGCGGGTGCGGCCGCGAACCAGGTGCTGGCGTCCGCCAGCGACTTGAGCCGCCACAGCGAGGCGCTCAAGGCCCAGGTCGACGAGTTCCTGCGCGAGGTGCGGGCGGCGTAAGGGCAGCCTTCTTCTCTCCGCCCTCGGGGGCGGAGAGAAGAATTTGACTACTTTTCACCGGTCATGACCGGGCTTGTCCCGGTCATCCACGTCGGGCCGCCGCCGCGTTCTTGTGCGCGAAATCCGCGCTGCGGCACGATGTGGGGAACGCCCGGAATCACCCATCCGGCGGGGTGTGATAGCGCAGCCGGTTCCATTCATGGAGCGGCATGCCTTGGCCTCGGAACGGCTGCGGCCCCGGCTTTGGCACTGGCCGCGGCGGCTCCGGCGCTTCCCTGCCCTCGGCGATGAACCAGCCCTTGTCCTGCCAGACCGAGAGCTCGACGGGAATGCCGAGCTCGTCGCAGAGGCCGATGATGACATCGCCGACCCGGATGGTGAGGAGTTCGTCCTCGATATCCGGGTCCATCAGACGCTCATGCAAGTCGCCGAGCAAATTCTCCGATTCCGCACAGGCCTCGACCATCTGGGCGACATCGCGGGCGACCTGCTGCTTCTTGGCACGAAGACGTGACGTCTCGATCGCCTGTTCGCGATCCTTCTCTTGGCGCTTCTCGGCACTCTTCGCCGTCATATCGGCAAGCTTCGCCTTGAAGGCCAGCGTCTGGCGGACCGAACGGCTGACGCGGGTGAAGGCGAGGCTCAGGCGGTCGGCGCTCTCGGCATTGCCGGCAGCGGCATCCGTCACGATCCGCGCCTTCAGCGCAGTCGCGACCTCGAGCGCCAGCTCGGTCAATGTTTCGAGGATCTCGCGATCCCGCGCCGTTTCCACTGCCTCGTCCCTCCGTTGCGTTATGACGAACAAAGAAAGAACATATTGGATGGTAGGAGGTCAAGAGGGGCCGGATCTGGCCTGTGAATAACTTCGCCAGCTAGGCCGCGGCGAGAGCGCCTCAAAGCGCGCCCATGGGCCTTCCGCGACGGCCTCGTCAAGAAGCGGGCTGGGATGGGAATCGAAGTATCGGTAGGCTCGATCACGGTAAAGGCGAACCGGGGAGCCTATCCGGCTTGGTTCCTTTTCGCGACCATGAAGGCGACGGGGCGGGATCATGTCAGGATCGGCGACGCGTAGAATTATTCGAACTATTCTTCAACTTCGTTGTAAATTTTGACAGTAATACTGTCCATCTTTTTTGTGCCGGACCGCATTTTTATAGCTGGAAGCCAATAGGATATATCTAGGCCTCTGACAGATTTCCTTTTACAGTTTTCGTTTTCAGCAGCATAATAAACCAATTCGTATTCATAAATTCCGCGCAAATCTGGATTATCAGAGTTGATATTGCCGCGTTTTATTGGTATTCCGGGTACTCTTTTTGACAAAAGTAACGTCGACTGTCTCGGGTTTATAAACCCGTCAAATTCTACCTTGTTCTGATTGAACGCAATTCCGTTTATGTTTCCCGCAGTTACGGCGTGAAATTTTATTAGTTTATCACTATCATTGTGTATTTCGACTTCTATCTGACCGGCGGCTTTCTTCGTGATCCCATCTATATCAATATGCAACGTAGATACGACGTAGCGTAAGGTTCCGGCAGGAATACCAGCGCACGAAGTTTCAGCGGCTGTGGCCGGCGTGTGGTCAATTTTTGGAACGCCATCAGCTAAGGCGGGGTATCGCCCCGGGCGGAGTTTGAGTCGAAACCTGAGTCGATGATGGGGTGTTATTTACGGCGTATTGCGATCCTGAGATGCTTTGTCTGTAGGAAACCCAGTACATAGACCCGGGAATGCCGATCATCACCATCAACCCGATAATTACCCCCGCAACTATTTTCCATCGCTTAGGGTGATCGCTTGTCCGTACCCAATGAACGCAGACAACCGCCAGCAGCACGCCGGCAGCTCCAAAGCATATGCGCGCGCCAACAAAGTCACCTGGGGTGAGGCCAACGAGCGTCATGCCCGCCCCGATGAGCAAGGGCACCCCGATGCCTGCGATCGTCCACAGAACACTGCTGAGATTCGGCATAAGCTCGATGCTACCCTGAGTTGGGTAACAGAGTCGATCATAGCCGCGCGCGCCCACATGGCGCGCCTCCTATCCCAACCGTCCTCCCGAGATCATCGACATCGGATCAACCCCGATCGCCCACCAGCAGACCTGCCGGAATGTCGGTGACCGGACATCCCGCATAGCTCAGCCGCCTCAGTGCGGGCAGCCCGACGAGCGGGCCAAGATCGCCAACGGACGTTTGAGCACAGTACAGAAATTCAAGCTTCGACAACCCCTTGAGCGGTGTCAAATCCGAGATCCGCGCCCCGTTGCAGTTCAACCCTTGCAGAGAGCGCAACCCGGCGAGCGGACCGAGATCCGATACGGCAGTGTGATTGATACGAAGCCATTGCAATTCCTGAAGCTCGGCCAATGGCCACAAATCGATAATGGATGTACCGCCGCAATCCAGGGATTGCAGGTTCCGGAGCGCGGAGATCGGGCCGAGATCGGAGATTTTGGTCTTTGCGCACGACAGCTCCCGCAATGCGACGAGATCCTGGATTGGATCAAGAGCCGTGACCTTGGTTCGGAAGCACCGGAGCGATTGGAGCGCGGTCAAGCCGCCTATGGGTCCGAGATCGGTGACCGGCATGGCCTCGCAATTGAGCGTTTCGAGCGCAGTCAGGCCTCCGAGCGGCTTCAAATCGGCGATCGCGACGCCACCGCACCAGAGGAGGCGCAAACCGATGAGCCCGGCCAGCGGCGCGAGATCGGCGACTCGACTATACCCACACCACAACTCGCGCAGCCCTATCAGCCCGGCCAGCGGTGCGAGATCAGCAACCGCCGAATCATAGAAATCCAAGTCTTGGAGCCGGTCGAGCCCCGCGAGCGGCGCCAAATCGTTGATGGCTGTATTCACGCAGACGAGTTGTTCCAGGCCACTCACGCCGGCGAGCGGGGCCAGATCAGTAATCCCCGTATCTGAGATGTTCAGGCGCGTAATATCCGGCCGGCCGGCTAACGGTCGGAGATCGGTCACCGCCGTCCCGCGACAGCTGAGCGACTTCAATCTGGGCAGCGCCGTTGTGAAACCGAGGCTGGCGCAGTCGGTCTGGCTGACGGAAAGCTCTTCGAGCTGTGATAACGCGTGGAGTCTCTCGAGCCAGCTGGCAACTTGATTAGGCGCGATTGCCGCGGTTCTCAGCGACCATCCACCGCCAAGATTGAGCGATTTCAGGTGCGTCAGCTCAAGCAGCCCCGGCGGCATCAGGGTAAGGCCGAGCCCGCCGAGATCGAGCGAGCCGGTTTGCGCGACCGCCTCGTCGGCGATACGCGCGCGGGCAATGGCAAGCCCGTCAGACTCTAAAGACATTGAATTTGCCCCGGATCATGCCGGGAGCGAAAAATGATCGATGGGCCGTTCATAGGCGACAGCCGACGCTGACGCAAGGCCCGCAAACCGTCCGCCTAGCGATACCTCGCTTGGGCGCGAACCGCCGATTGATCTCGCGGCCGAGAGATCGTAACTTCCACCCTCAACCTTCGGCAGCACACTCCCGCCGCCGATAGTGCTATCCCACCCAAGGCATCTCCCATGAACGCTGCGCTGCACCCGGCGCGGGTGCTCGATTTCGACGTCCTGGTCGGCGAGCTCGAGGCCGCGCGCGCGGCCGGGCTCGTCTATCGCCGCGACGACCCGGCCACCGGCCGGTCGCTCTATTGCTATACCAGCCGCTGCGTCTATGAGACGGCCTGGACGGCGTTCACCATGCTCGCCCGCGGCCTCATTCTCGACCGCGCCGCCCGGCGGGTCATTGCCACGCCCTTTCCGAAATTCTTCAATGCCGGCGAAGGCGGGCGGACGATCCCCGATCTGCCGTTCGAAAGCTTCGAGAAGCTCGATGGCTCGCTCGCGATCATCCATTTCCAGGACGGGCGCTGGCGGGCCACGACCAAGGGCGCCTTCGATTCCGACCAGGCGCTCTGGGCCGAGGCGCGGCTTGCCGCCCAGGATCTGTCGGCGCTCGAGCCCGGCACCACCTATCTTGCCGAGGCGGTCTCGCCCGAGAACCGGATCGTGATCCGGTATGAGGAATCCGCCCTCGTCCTGCTCGCGGCATATGCCGAGGATGGCAGCGAGCTGTCCTACGAGGCGATCCTGGATGTGGCGGCCCGGCTCGGCTGGCGGGCGGCACAGCGGCAGGCCTACGGTTCCATCGCCGAGCTGATGGCCGAGGCGCGCCGGCTGCCCCGGACCGAAGAAGGCTTCGTCATCCGCTTCGCCGACGGCACGCGCTTCAAGCTCAAGGGCGACGAGTATCGGCGCATCCACGCGTTGATCTCGCGCTGCACGCCGCTTGCGATGTGGGACGCGATGGTCGGCGGCGATGATCTGCCGGCCATTCGGCACGATCTGCCGGAGGAGTTCTGGGAGGATTTCGACAGCATCACTGCCCTCCTCCAGGCCCAGTATGAAAGCTGGCGCGCGCGTATCGCCGAAGCGGCGGCCAAGGTCGCCGCTCTCTCGGACAAGGAGCTGGGCCTGGCGCTGGCCGGTCTCGATCCCGCGACCCGCCCCTATCTTTTCGCCTTCCGGAAGTCTGGCGGCACGATCGACGAGCGCACGCGGCAGAAGCTGCTGCGCGAGATCCGGCCGACCGGCAATGAGCTGGCGGGCTATATTCCCTCCTATGCGATGGGGCGGATGATGGAGGAGTCGCTTTAAGCCCCGCCTTGATCTCGCCCGCCTCGCCCCCTAGGCTCGGGCCCGCATACCGAGCCTCTGGGAGATTGCGGATTGGCCAGCACCGAGCTTTTGTTTCGCGACGATGCCTATCTCCAGCGCTGCAGCGCCAAGGTCGTCTCGGCCGATGAGAGCGGCATCCGGCTCGACCGCACGGTCTTCTATCCGCTGGGCGGCGGACAGCCGGGCGATCGGGGCGTGCTGCGGCTGGAGGGCGGCGCCGTCCTGCGGATCGCCGAGGCGCGCAAGGGCGAGACGCCTGACGATGTGCTCCATATCCTGGAGCCAGGCCAGGAACTGCCGGCGGTCGGTACTTCGGTCGAAGCCGAGATCGATTGGGAGTATCGCTATCGGCTGATGCGGCTGCATAGCTGCATGCATCTGCTCTGCTCGATCGTGCCGGGCGCGGTCACCGGCGGCCAGATCTCGGACGGCAAGGCGCGGCTCGATTTCGACGTGCCGGGCGACAGCCTCGACAAGGTGGTGATCGAGGCGGCGCTCAATGAGCGCATCCGCGAGGGCCATGCGGTCGAGACGCGCTGGATCACGGACGATGAGCTGGCGGAAGAGCCGTCGCTCGTGCGCACCATGTCGGTGAAGCCGCCGACCGGCCAGGGGCGCGTGCGGCTGCTCCATATCGTCGATGTCGATCTTCAGCCTTGCGGCGGCACGCATATCCGCAACACGGCCGAGATCGGGCCGGTGGTGATCACCAAGATCGAGAATAAGGGCCGGCAGAACCGGCGCATCAACATCGCCTTCGCGGCCTGAGGAACCATGTCAGATCCGCTTGTTTCGACCGAATGGCTGGCGTCGCGGCTTGCCGCCCCCGACATCCGCATCGTCGATGCCTCCTACAAGATGCCCGGTGTTGCGCCCACCACGCGCGAGGATTACGACCGCGCCCATATTCCGGGGGCGGTCTTCTTCGACATCAACGAGATCGCCGATAGCGGGACCGACCTGCCGCACATGCTGCCCTCGGCGGAGAAATTCGCCTCGGGAGTGCGCAAGCTGGGCCTGGGCGACGGCAACCGCATCGTGCTCTACGACGCTTCGGGCATCATGGGGGCGGCGCGCGTCTGGTGGACCTTCCGCGTGTTCGGCCATCAGGATGTCTCGGTGCTGGATGGCGGCTTGAAGAAATGGCTGGCCGAGGGGCGGCCGGTCGACGATCTGCCGCCGCTGCCGCGCGAGCGCCATTTCACCGCCCGCCTCAACACGCTGCTGGTGCGCGACAAGGCGCAGATGCTGGCCAATATCGAGAGCCACCGAGAGCAGGTGGTGGATGCCCGCGCCGCGGGCCGTTTCACCGGCGAGGCGGCCGAGCCCTGGCCCGGGCGGCGGCAAGGCCATATTCCCGGCAGCCGCAATCTCGATCATGTGAGCCTGATCGATCCCGCGACCGGGCTCGTGCGATCACCGGCCGAGCTGCGGCTGCTGTATCGCGACGCCGGGCTCGATCTCGC
Source organism: uncultured Alphaproteobacteria bacterium (assembly GCA_963762435.1). Taxonomy (GTDB): domain Bacteria; phylum Pseudomonadota; class Alphaproteobacteria; order ATCC43930; family CGMCC-115725; genus JAXDMU01. Next base: position 35,616 of record CAVXLN010000034.1, read on the forward strand.
GAAGCCGATCGCGGCCACCTGCGGCTCCGGCATCACGGCGAGCGTGCTGGCCTTCGGCCTCCATCTGGCAGGGCACCCGGACGCCGCGGTCTATGACGGCTCCTGGGCCGAATGGGGCTTGCCCGACGGGCCGCCGATCGAGACCGGCCCCGCCAAGCCGTGACCGAGCGGCGCTACACCGTGACCCTCGACGAGAGCGGCATCCCGGTGCCGTTCGATCCGAAGGCGGTGTTCGGCAAGGTCCGCGCACCGGTCGTGGTGACGCTCAACGGCTACAGCTATCGCAGCACGATCGCCGCCATGGGCGGGCCGCCTTTCGTGCCGCTGAGCAAGGCTAATCTCAAGGCGGCGGGATTGAAGGGCGACGAGACGCTCGAGGTTTCGCTGACGCTCGACGCGGCGGAGCGGACGATCGAGGCGCCGGCGGATCTGGCCGCGGCGCTGAAGGCGGTGCCGGGGGCGTGGGCGGCCTGGGAGAAGCTCAGCTTCACCCATCGGCGCGAGCATGTCGAAGCGATCGAGGCGGCGAAGAAGCCCGAGACGCGGCAGCGGCGGATCGAGGCGGCGATGGTCGCGACACGCGGCTGACAGGGATCAGGCGCTTATGTCGAGCAGCGCGCCGCGCCGGTACGCCACCGGCGACGCGGTTTCACCCTGCTCTGCGCTTTGATCCGATCGGGCAGCGAGAGCAACGGGTCTTTTCCCCGGCGTATCCGCAGCGCCGCCACGGCTCGGCGCTTCGCTCCGACGGGCCGATGTCGGTTGAACGCTGCCAACCGCCGTTTGCTGCAGCGGAAGTGCCACGGCCTGGGCAGCCGTCTGGGGCGCCGGCCGCGCCGATGGCGGTGGCGGGGGTAAGAGCGGAAGGGCGTGGAGCTTCACGGAACGATGACAGGCAGAGACATGCCCTCGTCGATGCAAGCATCATTCCGGGAAGTTCGGCGGCGGATTTCGCTGACTTCGAGCAGCGAAAAGGGCCAAATCCGTCACCAACCCGGCAGATTTTTCCTATTGCCGGCAAAAATTGCCGAGTCGATTCTTGCCGGGCTCCGGGCGCGCGGACAAGGCGAAATGATCGCGCCGTCCTCAGCGTCACCGTGAATAGCAAGCCGCCGAGCGTTTAATCTGCAGTCGAGGGGCCGGTCGGTATCAAGCGGTAGTCTCGAACGAGCCGCCCCAAGATGGCAATTTCAGGACTGCCCTCTTCTGCTCAATCAAATCCATTATTTCTGATTTGAACGCCTCTTGGCGGGCGACGACCTGCTGAAGATGGGCTGCATGCGCACGAGCCTCGGCTTGCCATCCATCGCCGGTAAAGCTAGTCCGAACGCGGTCGAACAGCTGATCCGCGGCGGTCAGATCGCCGATCAATCCGGCAGCGACGGCCGCATGATGGAGAGGCCAACCGCTTTTTCCATTATTCGCATCGAGCATCAAAAGCCGCGCGATCGCTTTTATCGACGAGCAGTCTCGGCGCAATCGTTGAACCTCATCGGCCGCTCGGCACGCGAGGCGATCTGCCTCTGGGGCGAATTGCTCGATGCTCTCGAACTCCACAAAATCCGCAATCCTGCTGCCATAGTGGAAGCTCAGATGTTGGCCCCGAGACCAGAGCCAACAGGCACCGACATTAAGATAGCTACCCTTTGACCATCCGCTCGGCTGAAACTCGATGACGATCAGCCAAAATCCGTGATCGGATATCCATGTTCGCGACTGGCCGCGCCGTTTACAGCCCAACGGCGCTAGGTGTCTCTTAGCGGCGTCTCCGAGGATGCGGCCATGCTCATTTTGCTTCATGGAATGTGAGGACGCCCTCGTCTCTCAATGATGCAATATCTGTCCTAGGAACGCCTTCGTCCGCTCGTTCCGCGGGTTGGCGAAGAAATCCGCGGGCGTCCCGCGCTCGACCACCTCGCCCTTGTCCATGAAGATCATCGTGTCGGCGACGGTGCGGGCGAAGTTCATCTCGTGGGTGACGCAGATCATGGTCATGCCTTCGTGTGCCAAGCCGACCATGACATCGAGCACTTCCTTGACCATCTCCGGATCGAGCGCCGAGGTCGGCTCGTCGAACAGCATGATGTTGGGCTTCATGCAGAGCGAGCGGGCGATGGCGACGCGCTGCTGCTGGCCGCCGGAGAGCTGGCCTGGATATTTATGCGCCTGTTCCGGAATGCGGACGCGGTTGAGGTAATACATCGCCGTCTCTTCCGCTTCGCGCTTCGGCATCTTGCGCACCCAGATCGGCGCCAGCGTCAGGTTCTGCATCACGGTCAGATGCGGGAAGAGGTTGAACTGCTGGAACACCATGCCGACTTCGCGGCGGATCGCCTCGATATTCTTGATGTTGGCGGTGAGCTCCTTGCCGTCGACGATGATGTCGCCCTGCTGATGCTCCTCGAGCCGGTTGATGCAGCGGATCATGGTCGATTTGCCCGAGCCCGACGGGCCGATGACCACGACCTTCTCGCCGTGCCGGACCGTGAGGTCGACATTCTTCAGCACATGGAACTGGCCGTACCATTTATTGACCTGGCGCAGCTCGATGATCGGGGCCTTGTCAGCCATTCCCTGTCCCCTAACGCCGGCGATTGCGGTTGAGCCGCGCTTCGAGCCAGCGGCTGTAGCGCGACATCGAATAGCAGAAGAAGAAATAGATGGCGCCGATGAAGAGATAGGCCTCGGCGGTGAGGCCGCGCCAGCTTGGATCGACCAGCGACTGGATCGCATCCTGCAGCAGATCATAGAGCCCGATGATCGCGACGAGCGACGTGTTCTTGAAATTGCCGATGAGGTTCGAGACCAGCGGCGGGATCACGATGGTGATCGCCTGCGGCAGGATGATGAGCCGCATCTTCTGCCAATAACCCAAGCCCAGCGCATCGGCCGCCTCGTCCTGGCCGCGCGGCAGCGCCTGCAGGCCGCCGCGCACATCCTCGGCCTGGTATGCGGCGAGGAAGAGCGTGATGCCGACGAGGGCCCTGAGCTGCTTGTCGATGACGAATCCCGGCGGCAGGAACAGCGGCAGCATCAGCGACGCCATATAGAGCATGGCGATGAGCGGCACGCCGCGCATGAACTCGATGGCCGAGGTCGAGAGCAGCTTGATCACCGGCAGGTGCGAGCGCCGCCCGAGCGCCAGCAGCACGGCCAGCGGAAAGCCCAGGATCATGCTGAAGATCGCCAGGATCATGGTGAGCGGCAGTCCGCTCCAGAGATCCGTCGGCACGAAGCTGAGGCCCAAGATGCCGCCGAACATCAGGATGCCGGAGACGATCGTGCCGGCGAGCCAGATATAGATCAGCTCCTTGCGCCACATGGAGGGTGCGAAGGAAGTGCCGACCAGCGCGCCCAGGATGAAGGCCACCAGTGCGCAGCGCCATTGCTGGTCATAGGGATAGCGGCCGAACAGGATGAAGCGCCATTTCTCGCCGATGAAGGCCCAGCAGGCGCCGCTGCCGGCGGCGTGGCAGCTGCGCATGCTGTCGGCATGGAAGACCGCGTCGAAGATCGCCCAGTTGAGGAACGGCCCGACCGTGAGATAGAGCAGATAGAGGATGACGAGCGTGGTCAGCGCGTTGCCGACCGAGTTGAAAAGATTGGTGCGGAGCCAGCGGAGGGCCGGATTGGCGGTCATTCCGGTCACCGGGTCCTGAGCGCGATGCGCGCATTGTAGATGTTCATGGCGAGCGAGATCGCGAGGCTGATCAGCAGGTAGAAGCCCATGATCGCCGCCATGCCCTCGATCGCCTGGCCGGTCTGGTTCATCTGGGTGTTGACGACCGAGACGAAGTCCGGGAAGCCGATCGCCACCGCCAGCGTCGAGTTCTTGGTGAGATTGAGGAACTGGCTGGTCATCGGCGGCACGATGATGCGGACCGCCTGCGGCAGGACCACGAGCCGCAGCACCCACCCGCGCTTGAGGCCGAGTGCGGATGCGGCCTCGGTCTGGCCATGGCTCACCGCCTGGATGCCGCTGCGGACGATCTCGCCGATATAGGCGGTCGTGTAGATGGTGAGGCCGGCGAGGAGGGCCGTAAGCTCGGGCGAGAAGCTGGTGCCGCCGGTGAAATTGAAGCCCTGGAGCGTGGGCAGGCTCAAGCCCAGGGGCGCCCCGAAAGCGAGCCAGACGATGAGCGGCAGGCCGATGACGAGGCCGGCCGAGGCGGCGATGGTCGGAAAGCTCTGCCCGGTCTGGTCCTGGCGCCGGCGCGCCCAGCGACCGATCGCGGCCGAAATCGCCAGGCCGATGATGAAGGCGGCGCCCATCGGCAGATGGCTCGGATTCGCGACCGGCATGGGCATGAAGAGGCCGCGATTGGTGAGAAACGTATCCGGCAGGATCTCCCAGGCCTGGCGCGGGTTGGGTGCCGCCCCGTTCAGGATCGCGTAGATCAGCAGAAGCTGGAGCAGCAGCGGCACGTTGCGGATGAGCTCGACATAGCAGAGCGCCAGCCGCGACAGCAGCCAGTTGGGCGAGAGGCGCGCGATGCCGAGCAGCGTGCCGAGGATGGTCGAGAGGATGATGCCGGCGAACGCCACCTCGAGGGTGTTGAGGATGCCGACCAGGAAGGCCTGGGCATAGGTGCTGGTGGCACTGTAGGGCACCAGCGATTCGCTGATCTCGAACCCGGATTCGCGATTGAGGAAGCCCAGGCCGGTCGCGATCGATTGGCGCTGCAGATTGACGATCGTGTTGTGGATGAGAAGGGTGGCGATCGTGCCGATCACCAGGATCGTCACGATCTGCCAGAACCAGCCGCGAACGGTCGGGTCGTTCCAGAAGGCCGAGGCGCCGCCCGGCTTCATCGCCGCACTCGCCTCTTGTCCCGCGCCTCCCGGCTCAGCGCAGCGGCGGCGCGTACATCAGGCCGCCCTTGGTCCAGAGATCATTGAGGCCGCGCTCGAGCTTCAGGGGGCTGTCCTTGCCCACATTGCGATCGAACGCCTCGCCGTAATTGCCCACGGCCTTGATGATGTTGTAGGCCCATTTCTCGTCGAGCCCGAGCGCCTTGCCGTTACCGTCCTTGACGCCCAGAAGGCGCTGGATGTTCGGATCCTCGCTCTTCAGCATGTCGTCGACATTCTTGGAGGTGATGCCCCGCTCCTCCGCCTCGATCATGGCGTAGACGGTCCAGCGCAAGATGTCGAACCACTGGTCGTCACCCTGACGTACGGCCGGCGCCAGCGGCTCTTTCGAGATGCGCTCCGGCAGAATGATGTAATCGTCGGGATTGGACGCTCTCGAGGCGCGCGTGCCGGCGAGGCCCGAACCGTCGGTGGTGAAGGCATCGCAGCGGCCGGCGAAGAAGGCGTTCACGACCTCGTCGAGATTGTCGATCACCACTTCCTTGAATTGCAGCCCGTTGGATCGGAAATAGTCGGCGAGATTGAGCTCGGTCGTGGTGCCCGGCTGCACGCAGATGGTGGCGCCGGCGAGCTCTTTCGAGCCCTTGATGCCGAGCTTCTTGGTGACGAGGAAACCTTGGCCGTCATAGAACACGACCGGGCCGAAGAGCAGGCCCAACTGCCCTTCGCGCTGGAGCGTCTGAGTCGTGTTGCGCGACAGCAAATCGACCTCGCCCGACTGGAGCGCGGTGAAGCGCTGCTGGGCCGACAGCGGCGCGAACTTGACCTTGTCGGGCGTGCCGAACACGGCCGCGGAGAGGGCGCGGCATACATCGGCATCGAGGCCCTTGATGACGCCCTGGCTGTCGGCCGCGGAGAAGCCGGCGACACCGGTCGACACGCCGCATACGATCTGGCCCTTGCTCTTGATATTGTCGAGCGTCTGCCCGGCCTGGGCGGTGGCTGCCAGCCCCAGCGCTGCTGCCGTCGCCAAGGCTGCCCGTGTCAAGATTCGGTTCATGCTGCCGCCCCTGTTGGTTTACCCGTGCAACGCCGCCCTGCGAATTTAGGATCAGTCGCTGCATCCGGATCAATTTTTTGAACCGTAACATAGCGATGCGGGCTGTCGCAATGCGATGCACCGTGCACCGGCAGTCTCGGTGCGACGCACGTTCAGCTTGCCATCTGATACAAGATGATCGTAGTTTTAGAAATGACGCTTCATCGTTGGCGTGCGGCCTGGGTAAATTCTGCGTCCTAAGGGTTGTCAAACTACCGCTCTTAGTAGAATGTGTGCCGCACTTACCTGGCTCGCGACGTAACAATCGCTTTGTGCCAGCGCGTATCTCAAATATGCTTACTTAGAGTGCATCTATCGCAACAAGAGGATTGGACGTGGCACGTACATCTATCTCTTCCATCGGGCCGACACCCCGAGGCCAGACACGCGGTCAGCTCAGCACAGATCAGCTGAAGTCGATCGACGTAGCGGTCGGAGCGCAGGTTCGCCTTCGGCGCATCCTGCTTGGCCTCTCGCAAGAGGCGGTCAGCAAGGTCATCGGCCTTACCTTCCAGCAGCTGCAGAAATATGAGCATGGAACCAATCGGATCAGCGGTTCCCGTCTCTATCAGCTGTCGCTCATTCTCCATGTGCCTGTCTCGTATTTCTTCGAGACGGTGGATATCGAGGGTGGCCCGGAAGCAGCGCAGGACGCCTATCAGACTGCCGCCCTTCAAGACGTCGAAGGAATGCCGAGCGACCTCATGAAGAAGCGCAAGACCGTTGAGCTGGTCCGCGCCTTCTATGCGATCGAGGATGATCGGCAGCGCACGGCGGCCCTGAACCTGCTGAAGACGCTGGCGAAGACCAGCGCCAAGTAACCTCGGCGGCGGCAGGAAAGTTGATTGGCCGGAGCGTTCGACGCTCCGGCCAGAACTTTTATTGGGCCAGGCGGCAGTATAACGGTTCACGAAGTGTTATAGACTGGCTGCCGTGAGTATAGAGACACTGATTGCGGTGACGCCGGCGCCGCGAACGCGCGCGACCCTCGCGGCAGAGTTGCAGAGCGTGGGCCTGCGGCCCGGCAACAGCTTGATTTTGCACTCTTCGCTGAGCGCGCTCGGCTGGGTTTCGGGTGGCGCCGTCGCCGTCATCGAGGCGATTCTCGATACGATCGGTCTCGAGGGCACGCTGGTCATGCCGGCCTTCTCCGCCGATCTCAGCGATCCCGCCCATTGGCACCGGCCGCCCGTGCCGCCGGACTGGCAGGAAACGATCCGGACGACGATGCCGGCCTTCGACCCGGCGCGCACGCCGACCGCGAACATGGGCGCCATTCCCGAGCTCTTTCGAACCTGGCCTGGTGTGCGGCGCAGCGCCCATCCGCTGCATTCCTTCGCGGCTTTCGGCCCTGCGGCCGAGGCGATCACCGGCCCCTGCCCGCTCGAGGATCCGTTCGGCGAGGCCTCGCCGCTGGCACGGCTCTATGCGCTCGATGCCCATATCCTGCTGCTCGGCGTCGGTTACGATCGCTGTACCGCCCTCCATCTCGCCGAGCGGCGCGCGCGGCCCGAGGCCGAGCCGGAGGAGACCGGTGCCCCGATGCTGATCGACGGGGTACGGCGATGGGTTCCCTATCGCGTGCCGCCCTATGATTCGGATCCGTTTCCGGCCGTCGGCGCCCTCATGGAAGTGCCGGGGCTGGTCACGATCGGCCAAATCGGCTCGGCCGAGGCCCGGTTCATGCGGCTTCGCCAAGCGGTCGACTTCGCCGTGCCGCATCTCGCTCCCTGATAGGCCGTTGCGCGGAAGGAATGTCTTTGTCCCGCAACTATGGCGCGGTTTGCTGCTCGATGCGCTTCAACTCAGCCGCAGCCATATTTTGGTATAAGTCACTGCGATCTTGATCCGCAGCCTTGTGAAGCCAGATCAGCGCTTGGCCGGTGTCTCTCGGCACTCCTCTTCCCTCTTCGTATCGAGTGCCGAGCTCATACTGCCCGGCAGAACTCCCCTGCTCCGCCGCTTTCCGATACCACGCTACCGCTTGGGTCTCGTCCCTCGGCACTTTCACGCCGATCTGATATTGCAGCCCCAAGCTAAATAAGGCCGGTGCATAGCCTTGATCAGCCGATTTTCGGAGCCATTCAAGCCCTTGGCCATCGTCCTTCGGAGAACCAAAGAGGCCGGAGAAGTACGTACTACTGAGACTGAACTGACTTTTCGCATCTCCGTGCTCCGCGGATTTGCGAAGCCAGGCATTGTACTGACCAATATCTTGCGGGACGCCATAGCCCATGAAATACATCGCGGCGAGGTTGGCCTCGGCGGCGGGATTGCTCTGCTCGGCCGCCTTGCGGAACCAATCAACGGCCTTCGCATAGTCCCTGAGCACACCATTCGCGTCGCCGTAAATCTGGCCCAGATCATTTTGGGCTTGAGCATTGCCCTGCTCTGCATGCTGCCGGAGCGAATCGAGATCGGACGGCGCGGGGGTCGGCGAGGCAGACGCATTTTTAAGCTCGTCGATACTTCTTTTAGCCTGAACTTCCATAAAGCCGCCTGCCTCGGCGGCCTTTCTATACCAAGCGATCGCCTCCCCCTTATCCTTGGAGACAGACAGGCCTTGAGCGTACATCGTCGCGATTTCGTATTGTGCGCCGTGATCGCCCCGGTCGGCCGCTTTGCGATACCAGACGAACGACTGGGCATAATTTTGAGGGACGCCATCGCCGGTGCCGTAGATTGCGCCGAGCTTCGTCATAGATCGGACGTTACCCTGCTCGGCGGATTTTCGGAACCACATCAGGGCCTCGGCACCGTCCTTCGGCACGCCGAAGAGAAGACCGGTCGAGTACAAATTGGCGAGAGCCGCTTGGCTCTGGTCGTCACCCTGTTCAGCCGCCTTGCGCAACCATGCGAGGCCCTGAGCGGAGTCACACGCAACGGCCGCGTTTCCGAACAGATATGTCATGCCCAGACGCGCCTGGGCGTCGATATCGCCACGTTCTGCGGCTTTTCGAAACCAAACGATCGCCTGAGCCTCGTCCTTCGGTCCTATTTGCCCCTTCTCGTAGATGAGACCGAGCTTTCTTTCAGCCTCGGCGTTCCCCTCCTCTGCAAGCGGCCGCCATAGATTCGCTGCGGTAACATAATCCCCTTTGTCATAGGCTGAGGATCCATCTTCCAGGGCACCGCCGAAGGCAGGAGCTACGGTCGCCAGCAACAAGGCTGAGACGAGAGCAACCGATCGGCTCAATCGAAAATGTCCTTCAACCATGCCCTAGCCTTCGGTTCTAACTTGCGCGCAGAAATTGCCACAAAGCGGGCTGGCCAGGAAGGGATTGGGCTTGTTCGGGGCAGGCCTGAAGCGCGCGCACCTGATTTCAGGCAGGATGCGGGTACTGGCGACCCCGGCAGGGCTCGAACCTGAAACCCCCAGCTTAGCAGGCCGGTGTCTATCCACCGAGACTCTTTCAGTGGAGCGGGCAGGATGTCCGCCCCACTTTGTTTCTAGCGAGAGCTTGAGATGCTGGCGACCCCGGCAGGGCTCGAACCTGCAACCCCCGGCTTAGAAGGCCGGTGTTCTATCCAGTTGAACTACGGGGCCAATTCCGCTCAGCGAATCCGGTCGAAGCGGAAATTATCGGCATAGGCCTTGGGCTTCAATGTCCGGCTACGCGGCTGCTCGACCGAATAATCCAGCCCTTCCTTCTCGGCAAAGGCCGTCGCCTCCTCGAGCGTATCGAAATGGAGCCGCACCTCGTTGAGCGTATCGGCGGCGCTGATCCAACCCATCAGCGGATCGGGCAGGCGCTTCGTCACCTGCTCATATTCGATGACCCATTGCTTGGTGCTGGCGAGGCCGGAAGACATCGCGGTCTTGGCAGGGCGCCGAATGCGGGCGAGCGGCATGAATCCTCCACTGGGTCGGGCAGCGGGTCTGGCGAAATCTCTGGTCGGGGCGACATGATTCGAACATGCGACTTCCAGTTCCCAAAACTGGCGCTCTACCAGGCTGAGCTACGCCCCGACCGCGGGACATTCGTTTAAAGCTTTCCGCCCATGCGCGCAACCGCTCCGGTGGTGCCGCACTCGTCCCACCAAATCCTCGTATCCTCCAATAAATATCAAATACGATCAAATGATCCCAATTTGGATCCTTCGATCTTCTCGAAAAGGATAAGACAATATTAGCGAGTTTAGGGGCATCTTTCCTTTTCTATTCTTTATTTTCCGCTATGATCCCTAAGTGGGATGGGAGTTGGAGCAGGATTATGGGTTCCATCGCTGAATTCGAGCAGTGGATCGAGCGTCCGGATCGAGATTTCGAGGCAGCACCGGCAGCTCGGTTCCTTGAGGTCTATAACCGGCAGCTGCGCCGGGCACTTCCCGCCATGGAAGATTGGTGGGTGTTCGGCGGCTTTATCACCGAGCTCGAGGGGCCGGAAGACCGCATGGCGGCCGAGGCGCTGCTGAAATGCGTCATGGAGTCGGACGCACCCGGCAGCGTGATTTTCGACCGGCTTTGCATGGCGCTCGAGGCTTATGCGCTGCCCGGCTGGGTCCGGCGCATGGGGGCCGACGGGGCCGAGACGCTCTCGGCACTCCATCCCAACCAGACCGGTGCGCGGCTGGCCGCACTGGCGGCCCTCGCCGAGCCGCTGGGCTGGGATGTCGGTGCCGATCTCGAGGCGACCGGCTTCGCCAGCCTGATCACGACCTGGTATTTCGACTCGCCCAATTACGGCGCCCGCCATTCGATCCAGGTGCGCGCCGGCAAGCCGCGCTTCGGCGATGCGGCGACGAGCCCGGCCGCGATCGATTTCGTGGTCGATATCGATTTCACGCTCGGCCAGGATGAGCCGGGCGAAGCAGCCATGCGCCGGGCAGTTGCCCAACTTGTTCGCCTGACTGAAGCGGCCGCGTCATCGACCGTGCTCGTCGATCTCAGTCTGCGCCGCCGGCTCGACGCGCTGCGCCGGATCTGAACCTAGCCTAGATAGGCTGTTAACCTTGCTTGGCTTGAACCTGTCGTCCGGCACTGATACTGATTTCTGCAGGATCAGGGGTTCAGCACCGGCGAGCGCCTAACGCGCCGATCGGCCGAGGAGAAGTCGAAACATGGCGCAGCTGACCATCGCCACGCTCTATGAGCGCTTCGCTCATGCGGAAGCGGCCATTCGCGATCTGATCGCGCACGGACTGGCGCAAGGCGAGATCGGCATTCTCGCGCACAACCCCAATCACGAGGATGGCGGCATGGAGCGGACCGGCGAACTGTGCCCGGGCGCCCGCTTCGTCGAGCTGCCGGAGGCCGGTCCTGCCATTGCCGGCGGTGCCATGCTGGCGCTGATCGACCGAGTGCCGACCGGCTTTCGCCGGGCGCTCGGCACGGCCGGCATTCCACCGGCCCAGGCCGAGCTCTATGCCGACGGCGTGCGCTGCGGCGGCACGTTGGTGACGATCCGCGCCGGCGACGAGGCAAGCGAGATCGCACGCGCCGCTCTCGATCGGCACAAGCCGATCGATATCACCAGCCGCCGCCTGTCGACCGAGACGCCGATGCCGAAGCGCCCCTCCTCCCTGACGCGGTTGCTGACCCAGCGTTGACGCGCTACTCCCTCTCCCGCCAGGCGGGAGAGGGGTTACTCAATCGGCCTTTCTGCTCTTCATGCGTGTCGACGAATTCGATTTCGAGCTGCCGCCCCATCTGATCGCCCAACGCCCGGTCGAGCCGCGCGATGCGGCGCGGCTGCTGCGCGTGACGCAGGACCGGCTCGAAGATGAGACGGTGCGGCATCTGCCGGGCTTGCTCGAGCCTGGCGATTGCCTCGTCTTCAACGATACGCGCGTGGTACCGGCGCGGCTCACGGGCCGGCGCGGCGACGCGAAGATCTCGGTGACGCTGCATCAGCCGCTCGAGGACGGTGTCTGGCGCGTCTTCGCCAAGCCGGCGAAACGCCTCCGGCCCGGCGACCGCGTTCAATTCACCGAGGATTTCGCGGCCGATGTGCTGGCCAAGGAGGATGACGGCGAGATCGTGCTGCGCTTCAACCGCCAGGGTGCCATGCTTTTCGAGGCACTCCATCGCCATGGCGCCATCCCGCTGCCGCCCTATATTCGCGGCGGCGTCGCCGACGAGCGCGATCTGGTGGATTACCAGACGCTCTTCGCCGAGAAGGAAGGGGCGGTTGCGGCACCCACGGCAGCGCTCCATTTTACACCCGAGCTGATGGCGGCGCTCGCACAGCGCGGCGTGCGCACGGCGCTGCTGACGCTGCATGTCGGCGCCGGCACGTTCCTGCCGGTGCAGGGCCGAGGATACGGAAGATCATGTCATGCACGAGGAGATCGGCATTCTGACCGAGGCGACGGCGGCGGCGATCAACAGCGCCAAGGCTCAAGGCGGCCGGATCGTCGCGGTCGGCACGACCAGCTTGCGCCTGCTCGAAACCGCGGCGCGGCCGGACGGCGTGCTCGAACCCTTCCTGGGATCGACCGGGATCTTCATCACGCCGGGCTATCGCTTCAAGATCGTCGATCGGCTGCTGACCAATTTCCATCTGCCGCGCTCGACTTTGTTCATGCTGGTCTCGGCCTTCGCCGGGCTCGAGCGCATGAAGACGGCCTATCGCCACGCGATGGAATCCGACTACCGCTTCTATTCCTATGGCGATTGCTGCCTCATCGACCGGTCGGCGCCATGACGGAATTCGGCTTCCGGCTGATGGGCGAGGACGGGTCGGCGCGGCGGGGCCGCATCGCGACGGCGCATGGCACGATCGAGACGCCTGCCTTCATGCCGGTCGGCACGGCCGGCACGGTCAAGGGCATGCTGCCCGAAGCGGTGGCAGCGACCGGGGCCGAGATCATGCTCGGCAACACCTATCATCTGATGCTGCGGCCGGGCGCCGAGCGGGTCGAGCAGCTGGGCGGGCTTGCATAAATTCATGAACTGGCGCCGGCCGATCCTGACCGATTCCGGCGGCTTCCAGGTCATGTCGCTGAGCGGGCTGCGCGAGCTCGACCGAGCAAGGCGTCACCTTCCGCTCGCATCTCGACGGCTCGGCCCATCAGCTGACGCCGGAAGCGCTCGATCGAGATCCAGCATATGCTCGATGCCGACATCACCATGGTGCTCGACGAATGCACGCCGCATCCGGCGACCGAGACGCAGACGGAAGTCTCGCTCGCGCTGTCGATGCGCTGGGCCGAGCGCTCGAAGACGCGCCTTCGTCGACGCGGCCGGGCTATGGCCTGTTCGGCATCGTCCAGGGCGGCATCTATCCCGATCTCAGCGACCCGCTCGGTCGACGGCGCTGACCGCCATCGGCTTCGACGGCTATGCCGTCGGCGGCCTGGCGGTCGGCGAAGGGCAGGAGATGATGTTCCGCGTGCTCGAGCATACGGCACCGGCGCTGCCGAACGACCGGCCGCGCTATCTGATGGGCGTCGGCACGCCCGCCGATCTCGTCGGCGCGGTCGCGCGCGGCATCGACATGTTCGATTGCGTCATGCCGACCCGCTCGGGCCGCACCGGCGCAGGCCTTCACCCGGCGCGGCAAGGTCAATCTCCGCAACGCGCGCCATCTCGACGATCCGCGCCCGCTCGACGAGGCGTGCCGCTGCCCCGCCTGCAGCCAGTTCAGCCGCGCCTATCTGCATCATCTGTTCCGCGCCGAGGAAATGCTGGGGCCGATGCTGCTGACCTGGCATAATCTGCACCTACTATCAGGATCTGATGGCCGGCATGCGCGACGCGATCGAGACGGGCCGTTTCGCGGATTTCGCCGCTGATTTCGAGCAGCACCAGGCCGAGGGCGACGTGGCGCCGATCGAGGGAGCATGAGCGAGGATTATTCCGGCCTGACCCAGCTCGGCCATGCGACGGCGCTGCCCGCCTCGCCCGAGGCGGCCGTGATCGAGAAGGTGCCGAACCCGGAGCCGGCGCACCCCTATCTGGTGCGTTTCACGGCACCCGAATTCACCTCGCTCTGCCCGATCACCGGCCAGCCGGATTTCGCGCATCTGGTGATCGACTATGTGCCGGGCGCGTTTCTGGTCGAGAGCAAGTCGCTGAAGCTGTATCTCGGCGCCTTCCGCAATCACGGCGCCTTTCACGAGGCCTGCACGGTCGGCATCGCGCGCCGGCTGGTGCAGGAGATCGAGCCGCAATGGCTCCGGATCGGCGGCTATTGGTATCCGCGCGGCGGCATGCCGATCGACGTCTTCTACCAGACGGGACCGGCGCCGGACGGCCTCTGGCTGCCGGATCAGGGTGTCGCCCCCTATCGTGGACGCGGCTGAGCTGAAGCAGGCGCTCACGGAGCGCGCGCTTGAGCTGGGCTTCGACATCGTCCGGGTGGCGCCGGCCGCTCTCGCCCCCGAGATCGGTGCTGGGCTCGAAGCCTATCTGGCGGCCGGTCACCATGGCGACATGGCATGGCTGGCGCGCGAGCCCGAACGGCGCGGCCATCCGCGCGGGCTTTGGCCCGAGGCGCGCTCGGCCGTCATGCTCGGCGTCAATTACGGGCCGGAGACGAACCCGCTTGACAGGTTACCTGATCCCGGGCGCGGGATAATCTCGGTCTATGCCCAGGGCAGCGATTATCACGATGTGATCAAGAAGCGGCTGAAGGAGCTGGGCCGCTGGTTTCACGCGCTCTCCGGCGCCGAGCTCAAGATCTTCGTCGATACCGCGCCGGTGATGGAAAAGCCGCTCGCCCAGGCTGCCGGCATCGGCTGGCAAGGCAAGCACACCAACCTCGTCTCGCGCGAATTCGGCTCGTGGCTGTTCCTGGGCGCGCTCTTCACCGCCGCCGAGCTGCCGCCCGACCCGCCCGAGAGCGATCATTGCGGCCAGTGCCGCGCCTGCCTCGACGCCTGCCCGACCCGGGCCTTCCCCGCACCCTATCAGCTCGATGCAAGACGCTGCATCTCCTACCTCACGATCGAGCATAAGGGCCCGATCCCGATCGAGTTCCGTGCCGCGATCGGCAACCGCATCTATGGCTGCGACGACTGTCTGGCCGTCTGCCCCTGGAACAAATTCGCCAGCCGAACGAGCGAGATCGCGTTCCATGCGCGCGCGGAATTGACGACGCCGTTGCTGGCCGAGCTGGCAGCTCTCGATGATGCGGGTTTCCGCGCTCTTTTCCGCGGCTCGCCGATCAAGCGCATCGGGCGCGACCGGTTCCTGCGCAACGTGCTGCTGGCGCTGGGGAATTCGGGCGAGCCGGGCATGGCGGCTGCCGTGGCGCCACATCTCGACGACCCCTCGCCGCTCGTCCGCGGCATGGCGGTCTGGGCGTTGGGACGGCTCGATCGGGAGCGGTTAGGCGCGATGCCCGCCGATGAATCCGATGCCGATGTTGTAGGCGAGTGGGGTACTGCAACCGGTGGAACGGCCGCTCAGGCCTGACCCCGTCACCTTGTCGCCCTTCTTGATGCCGAGCCGGGAAACAATACCGCCATTCAGCTCGATGACATATTTGGCCGGGCCGTCGGACGAGATCGTATCGCGCGAGAAAGGGACGGCGCGCTCATGGATGCCGGTGATCATCCCGCACGAATCGAGGAACAGCATGTCGAGCGGGATGACCGTGTTCTCCATCCACATGGCGAGAGGCTGCGGCGTATCCCAGACGAAGATCATGCCGGCATCGGCCGGCATCTGGCGCCGGAACATCAGCCCTTGCTCGCGCTGGGCGTCGCTGACGGCCAGCTCGATCGTGAATTTGTGGGCGCCATTGGCGGACGTGATCGTGATCTCGCCCTTGTCGAAGGTCGAGAGCTTCGCATCGCCGGCCGCCATGAGCAGCGGCAGGACGAGGATGAGGGCGAGAAAGCGGAGAGCGCGCATGGCGCTCGACATATCGCGCCGTCCCTAGGGCTGTAAACAGGCATAAAGCGCGCAACCCGGCGATCGGGTGGCGTCAACGCCTCGTGTCGGCTAGGTTGCGGCCATGAACCTCGTTTACCGGCTCGGCAATCGGCTCGCCTATCGCCTGATCCTCATCTACGCCTTCTTTGTCCGCCCGAAGCATGAGGGGGCGCTCGTCGCCGTCTGGCACCAGGGCCGCGTGCTGCTGGTGAAAGCGTCCTACCGCAAAGGATGGAGCCTGCCGGGCGGGGGGATCGATCGCGGCGAGGCGCCGGTCGACGCGGCCGTGCGCGAGGCGCGCGAGGAGATCGGGCTGACACTCGATCCGGCCCAGCTCAGGCTGGTGCAGGAAACGACCATGCTGCACGCCTATCTCTGGGACCATGCCCGCATCTTCGCGGTCGAGCTCGATGAGGTGCCGAGCCTCACGATCGATCAGCGCGAGATCGTCGAGGCGGTGTTCCATACGCCGGAGGAGGCGCTCAAGCGTCGCATGCCGCCCTTCGTGCGGCTCTATCTCTCATCGGCCCTTGCCGCGCCGGTGTCGAGGTAGCACGGTTCGGCGATATCGAAAGACGAGGGAATGATGAGCGACAAGACCAAGCTGCATGCCGCCACACTGGCCGCCCAGGGGATGGGCGGCGTCGATCCGATCACCCGCTCGATCATCCCGGCCCTTTATCCCTCGACCACCTATGTGCGCGATCCGGACAATCAATATAGCAGCGGCCGTATCTATGCCCGTGCCGACAACCCGACCTTCGAGACGGCGGAGGCGGTGCTGACGGCACTCGAAGGGGCGGCCGCAAGCATGAGCTTCGCGTCCGGCATGGCGGCGGCGACCGCGGTGTTCATGAGCTTGGCACCCGGCGACCATGTCGTGGCGCCGACGGTGATGTATTGGGCGCTCCGGCGCTGGCTCAAGAATTATGCCGCCGGCTGGGGTCTCGAGATCGAGTTCGTCGATACGTCGGATCTCACGGCCTTGGCCGGCGCCGTGGTCAAGGGCCGCACCAAGCTCGTCTGGGTCGAGACGCCGGGCAATCCGACCTGGGCCATGACCGACCTTGCCGCCGCGGCCGAGATCGCCCATCGCGCCGGTGCCAGGCTGGCGGTCGACAGCACGGTGCCGACGCCGATCCTGACCCGCCCGATCGAGCATGGCGCCGATATCGTCATGCATTCGGCGACCAAGTATCTCAACGGCCACAGCGATGTCGTGGCCGGCATGCTGGCCACCGCGAAGCTCGACGAGCATTGGGAGCGGATCAAGGGCGTGCGCAGCGGCACCGGCGGCATCCTCGGCACCTTCGAGGCCTGGCTGCTCCAGCGCGGCATGCGCACGCTGCCGATCCGGGTGGAGCGGGCGTGCCATTCGGCCTTGCGCGTCGCCGAGTATTTCGCCGGCCATCGCCATGTCGAAGCAGTGCTCTATCCGGGCCTGCCGGAATTTCCAGGCCATGACATCGCGAAGAAGCAGATGAAGGGCGGGTTCGGCGGCATGCTCTCCATCCGTGCGCGCGGCGGCGAAGCGGCGGCGATCGCGACGGCGGCTCATGTCGAGGTCTGGAAGCGCGCCACATCCCTGGGGGGTGTCGAAAGCCTGATCGAGCATCGCCGCTCGGTCGAGGATGCGGAAAGCCCCTGCCCGCCCGATCTTCTGCGCCTCTCGGTCGGGCTCGAGCACCCGGACGATCTCATCGCCGATCTCGAGCAGGCGCTGGGGCGGGCGCATAATTAGCCGGAGCGCCTGCGGATAGATTGTCTTAACTTTTAGACGTTAATCTTCTGGTCATGACCACGCGCCCTCCTGCTGCTGCCGCTCCCGTCGATCCGACGATTGTCGCCGATATTCGCCGGGCCAGCCGCTCCGCCAATGTCGATTTCGGCTACATGATGGCTCAGGCGGCGCAGGAATCGAGCTTCCAGCCCGACGCCAAGGCGTCGACCAGCTCGGCTACGGGCCTCTTTCAATTCATCGACAGCACCTGGCTTAACTCGGTCAAGCAATATGGCGCCAAATACGGGCTCGGCGGTCTGGCGCAGCAGATCACGACCGATGGCGATGGCCGGCCGCATGTCGACGATCCGATGGTGAGGAAAGAGATCCTGGAGCTCAGGAAGGATCCCAAGGTCTCGTCCGAGATCGCGGCCGAATTCGCGCATGCCAACAAGACCGAGGTCGAGAAGGCGCTCGGCCATCCGGCCAGCTCGACCGATCTCTATCTCGCTCATTTCCTCGGTGCTCAGGGTGCGACCGATTTCGTCAAGCATGTGGCATCCGGCGGCAACGCCAAGGCGGCGGACATCCTGCCGGATGCCGCGGCGGCGAACCGGTCGGTCTTTTATGACAGCAATGGCGACGCCAAGACGGTGGCGCAGATCTATCGCAGCTTTTCCGACAAGATCGAGCGGCAAATCAGCCAATATGCCAGCGCCACCGGTGCCGATACCGATGTCTCGGCCGAAACGGTGGCGCTGCATGATGCGGCCGATCTCGGCACCGATGCGAGCGCTCCTTCCTCCCCGTCCTCCTTGGGCGCGCTCAACATCTTCATGCTGGCGGCCCTCAAGCTGATCAGCGACGGCCCCTCCTCGGAGGCCGCGCCCAATGCCCAGACGGCACCGGCGCCGGATAGTCGCCACCGCTCGACGGACACGAATGTGTGAAGCGACGTTACAACTAAAGCTCGTTAGTCTCCGCGGCTGATTTCCTGGGCGCCGATGCGCCCGAGCCTCGGAGGATCTGATGAAACGCGTCGCCCTTTCGCTGGCGGTCCTGTGCGCTGCCCTTCCCGCCTTCGCCCAGACCCCGCCCATGCAGCATGTCCGCGGCACGGTGAAGTCGCTCGACGGCGACAAGCTGACCGTTACCACGCGCGACGGCAAGGCCGTCACCGTCACCCTGGCCGCCGATTTCAAGGTCGTGGGCGTGGTCAAGGCCGACCCCAGCGCGATCAAGACGGGTACCTTCATCGGCACGGCCGAGGTCGATACCGGTGTGGGCAAGGGCCGCTCGCTCGAGGTTGTGGTTTTTCCGGAAGCCGGCCGCGGCACGGGCGAAGGCCATTATGATTGGGATCTGCAGCCCAATTCGAAGATGACCAACGGCACGGTCGGCACCATCGCCGACGGCAGCAGCGGCCGCGAGCTCGAAGTGACCTACAAGGACGGCACGCGCCACATCACCGTGCCGGCCGATGTGCCGATCGTGACCTTTGCCGCCGCCGACAAGGCTGATCTGACGCCCGGCGCGCATGTGCTGTTCAATGCGCCCAAGGCGGAGGGCGATGCAGTGCCGCGCGTCGTGGTCGGCAAGGACGGGCTGACCCCACCGATGTAATTGAACGTCTCAGGGCCCGCCGTCACGCGGCCGGGCCCTGAGTTCCTCTTCGAAAAGATCGAGCATGAATTGCTGCTCGTTCCGGGCCAGCAGGCGGCCGACCACGATGAGCAGGATGCCGAAGCCCAGCATGGCGGGTGGGATCAGCAGGCCCGGCCCGGCCGTCTGGAAGGACGTTCCCGCCTCGATTGCCTGGATGAGGATCGGGGCAGTGATCGCGGCCAGAAGCGCGCACCAGAGCGCCATGAAGATCAGCACGAAGGGATGCGCGCCGAAGCGGCACCGAAAGAGTGTCCGATTGCCCTCAGGCATCAGCTCGGCCTTGAGCTGGGTCTGGAACGAGTTGCGATAGGGAATGCGCTTGCGCACGCGGAGGATCGTTCCCTCGAAGCGCCCAACCAGCGGCTTCCGTCCCGGATCGCTCCAGCGCCACTGATCCTCGATCAGCGGCTTCAGCCGTTCGAGACATTGCTCGAGCGGCAGGGGCGACAGCAGCTCGATCTCTGCCATGCCGCCCCTGCCCGCCCGGATGTTATTCGTCGCTCAGCTGGGCACCGAGGTTGAGCGTGCGGAACACGGTGCCGATAGAGGTCCAGCTGCCGTCGGCCTGCAGCACGCCGATGACATTGCCGGCCGTGTCGACGACCGGCCCACCGACCGAGGCGCCCGGGATCTTGACCTGATCCTTGCCGCCGGCCGCCCTGGTGCTGGCGACCGTACCGGCAACCACGCCATTGGCGCCCAACCCATAGACCTTGTCGCCGACGGCAACCCGGCGCGGATGGAGCGGCAATGCCAACGGCAGGGCGGCCTCGACCTTGAGCAGCGCCAGATCGCGCTCGGTATCCTTGCGCAGCACGCGCGCTTCCGCACTCTTGCCTGGCGCCGGCGCAATCACGACGGAGACGGCATCGCCGAGGCTGGAGGCGGTGGTCAGGATATAGCCCTCGCCCAGCACGAAACCGGCCCCGCCGGCCCCACCCGGCACGGAGAATGTCACGAGCGCCCCACGCGTCGCGGTCTGGTCGATCACCGCATTGTCCGGCCGGGCCGAGCGCACGGGGATCAGGATCGGATCGAGCGTCGCCGGCCGTCCGACCAGCCCGGCAGTGCCCGGGATCGGCGCCAGGCCGCCCGGCGGCACGATGCCGGCGACGGCGGCCTGCTGCGGTGTCGGGATCGGCGTCACGATCTTGCCGAAGGTCAGATATTGCTGGATCGTCACGGTCTGCAGCAGCTGGCGCGTCGCATCCGTGACCGCGTCGAACACGCCGGTATCGATCTTCTCATTGGGGTCGGAGGACCGCGCGGTGCCAGAGGTGTTGGTCTCGTACACCGTCTGCCCGCCCTTCACCGCGACGAGCTTCCAGGAGATCGCCACCTGGGCATCGATGTCGGCCGGCCCGTCATTGAAGAAATTATTGATGCAGAGATCGGCATGCGCGGTCGGCACGACGGCGGTAAGGTAGTAGTCGGCACCGGTCGCGGCCGAAGCACTCGCGGGGGCACCCGGCAAAACGGTCAGCTTCGAGGCCGTCAGCGTCTTGCGGATCTGATCGGCCACGGCCGAGGTTGACGGGAAGTCGGTGTTCATGATGCTGCGCACGCGCACCCAGCAATCGTAATTGCGGTAATAGGTGCCGATGCCGCGCCGGTCGGGCAGCTGGATCTGGACCGGGCCGACCGCGATCTTGCCGGTCGGGACCGAGAAATTGACGGGTGCCGATGGCGCGATCGGCGGCTCCTTGGGCGGGTCGCCGCAGGCGGCGAGGCCGAGGAGACCCAGAATCGCCGTCATTTTCAATGCGCGCATCGGAACAAACTCGCTGGTCATGGGAACATGCTCCTCGGACGCTATGCGCCAGTGGGTTTCAAGCGTCAAGCTGGGTTTCAGCCCTTACGAGCGGCAAGTGCCGCGTTGCGGATCTCGGTCAGGCTCTGGCGCGGCGTGATCGCCTCGGGATCGAGCCTGAGCTCGATGAGCGCCGCCTTGCCGGCCCGGCGCGCACGCTCGAAAGCGGGTGCGAATTCCGCCGTCGCGGTCACGGTCTCGCCATGGAGCCCGAAGGACCGCGCATAAGCGGCGAAATCGGGGTTGAAGAGTTCCGTACCGGAGACGCGAGCGGGGTAGCGGCGCTCCTGATGCATGCGAATCGTGCCGTACATGCCGTTATTGACGACGAGGAAGATCGGCTTGGCGCCATATTGCATGGCTGTGGCGAGCTCGCTCGCATTCATCATGAAGCAGCCATCGCCATTGACCGAGACGACTTGCCGGTCGGGATGAAGGATTGCCGCAGCGACACCGGCCGGCACTCCGTAGCCCATTGCACCGCTGGTCGGCGCCAGCTGTGTGCGCCAATTGCGGAAGCGGAAGAACCGGTGGATCCAGGTCGCGTAATTGCCCGCACCATTGGTGACGATGGCATCGTCGGGCAGCGTCTCGCGCAGGTGCCGCACGATCGCGACCATGTCGAGCGGCCCGGGCGGCGGTGCCGATTCCTGGTTGGCACGGTATTCCTCGTTGGCCTGCCGCGTGCGGGCACGCCAGCGGATCTCGCCGGGCGGCGTCAGCGCCTTGGCGGCGGCCGCGAAATGCTCGAGCCCGGCATTGATCGCCAGCACCGGCTGGAACACGCGATTGAGCTCCTCCGCCCCCGGATGGATATGGACGAGATCGGGCTTCGTCACCGGCACATCGAGGAGCGTATAGCCCGAGGTCGTGATCTCGCCGAGGCGCGGGCCGGCCGCGATCAGCAGATCGGCTTCCTGGATGCGTGCCATGAGCTTGGGATTGATGCCGATGCCGACATCGCCGGCATAGAAGGGCAGCTCGTTCGAGATATAATCCTGGCAGCGGAAGCTGACGCCGACCGGTAGGTCCCAGGAAGTGGCGAAAGCCTCGATGTCGGCCTTGGCCTTGGCACTCCAAGTGCCGCCGCCGACGATCATGAAAGGCCGCTCGGATTTTTCGAGCCGTGCCTTGAGCTCGGCCATCTGGTCGGCACCCGGATGAGCCTGGACCGGGTGATAAGGCCGCGCATCGCCGGTCTCGACGACATCGCGCAGCATATCCTCCGGCAGTGCCAGCACGACCGGGCCGGGGCGGCCCGAGGTCGCGACCGAGAAGGCGCGCGCCAGAAATTCCGGAATCCGCTCGGCCTGGTCGATCTCGGCGACCCATTTCGCCATCTGGCCGTACATGCGGCGGTAATCGATCTCCTGGAACGCCTCGCGCTCGCGCATGTCGCGGTCGACCTGGCCGATGAAGAGGATCATCGGCGTCGAATCCTGGAACCCGGTATGGAGCCCGAGCGAGGCGTGGCAGGCACCCGGACCGCGCGTCACCATGCAGATGCCGGGCTTGCCGGTGAGCTTGCCATAGGCCTCCGCCATATTGGCGGCCCCGCCCTCGTGCCGGCAGATGATGAAGCGCATTGCATCCTGCGCGTCATAGAGCGCGTCGAGCACGGCGATATAGCTTTCGCCCGGCACGCCGAAAATATGATCGACACCATGGATGCGAAGCTGATCGACCAGAATCTCGCCGCCGCTGCGCGCGTGGTTTGCTGCCGCCATGTCTTTCCCTCTCAAGCCGGCGGCAGCATGCCCGATGGCGGCGGCGGCGCCAAGCTTGGGCGAAGCCCAGGGTCAGGGCCTGATCTTGTCGAGACGCCGGCCGGCATTTGCCTCGCGCGCATCCGCGCCGGCATCGGCCGTGGGCAGGATCACCGTGAAGCGGCTGCCAGCGCCGCTCTCGCTCGAAAAGACAATTCGGCCACCCATGGCATCGGTCAAGCGTTTGCAAATCGACAGGCCGATCCCGGTACCCTCGATCGCCCCCGCTTCGGCCCCCAGGCGGTTGAACGGCTCGAACAGGGCATCGTGCCGATCATGTGCAATGCCGATGCCGGTATCCGACACGGTCACGCCGACCGATCCGGCCGCGCTGAAATCGGCGGAGATCTCGACCGATCCGCCCGGCCGATTATACTTGATCGCATTGGAGCAGAGATTGGTCAGAACTTGCGCCAACCGGTGATGATTCGACAGCAGCCGAGGCGCATCGGATCCCACTCGCGCAATCGACAGGCCGACGGATTTCGACCGCGCCATCTGCCCGATGGTGGGCTCGATCTCGTCGAGCACCGTGTCGAGATCGACCGGCTCCAGCTTGATCTGCAACGGCGCCGCATCGAGGCTGGCAAAGGATAGGAGATCCTGAACCTGCATCAGCAGCAGATTGCCGCTGCGCAGAATATAGCCGACATATTCGGCCTGCGCGGGGTTCAAGGCGCCTTTGAACTCGCCCTGCAGCATCTCGGCGAAGCCGATGATCGCATTGAGCGGCGTCCGCAGCTCGTGACTCATGCTGGCGAGGAACAGGGATTTGGTTCGATTGGCGCGGTTCGCCTCGTTCATCGCCGCGACCGCTCTTTCCTCGGCCATCTTGCGCAACGTGATGTCGCGAAAGGTCGCCAGAAAGCCGGTCGGCGCTTCGCCCTCGCGTTCCCGGAACAGGCGGAATGCCACCTCGCACCAGACATAGTCGCCGTTCTTCCGCCGCATGCGGAAGGTGGCCAGAATGTCGTTCTGCTCTTCGCGCAGCCGGTCGAGCACCTGGTGCACTTTCCCGACATCGTCCGGATGCATGGAACTGTCGATCGCCAAACCGAGCAGCTCGTCGGTACGATAGCCGAACAGCCGATAGCAGGCCGGCGAGACATAGTCCCGGATGCCATCGAGATTGCCGCGCACGATGATGTCCATGCTGTTTTCGGCGAGAAGCCGATAGCGGCCCTCGCTGGCGCTCAGCTCCGCCGTCCGCTCCGCGACCCGCTGCTCCAGCTGATCCTGGATCGCCTGGCGGTCCCGGTTCTGGCGCGCGAGCTGGGCGGCTGCGGCATCGACGGCGTTCGCCACATGCTCGAGCTCCCCGATATCGAAATGCCGCGGCGGCATCGGCGCGCCCGTGCCGAGTGCCGATGCGCGGGACGACAAGCGGGCCGCCTGAGCGGCAATGCGTCCGCCATACCAAAGGGCGCCCAGCAGGCTCAGCCCCAGCAGCAGCGCCCCGCCGCCGCCCAGCAGCAACAGCAACCGGTTGCGCCGGCCGATCAGGTGGTTTTCCTCGGCACCGACGGCGATGATCCAGTTCGACATCTTGCTATGGACATAGGCGACGCGGGTCCGAACCTGATCGACCTCGATGATCGAGATCAAACCCTCGTCGACGGACTGGGCATGGTCGAACAGGCCCTGCGGACCGGCATGGCCGACATAGATCTCAGGGTCCTGGGCGCGTGCAATGAAGATATTGCGGGTATCGATGATGGCCGCCTGAGCGCCCGGCAACATGCTGACGATGTCCTGGAAGCGGCCCAAGTTGCAGCTGAGCGCCAAGACCGCCGCCGAACCGTCCTGCATCGTCATGGGCAGATATGTCGAGATGCTCGGCTGATGCGAGACGGCACCGATGAAATAATCCGAGATCTGCGGGTCGCCGGTCGCGAGCGCGCGCCGGATCGCCGCGGTCCCGTTGGCCGTGGGCAAGGGTTCGCCGTCCGGCGTCGAGCTGCTGAACAGGATTTGTCCCGAGGCGTCGATCACGATCACCCGCGCCCAGGGATAATCGGCGGTCAGATCGCGGATCTGCTCGCGAAATGCCGGCCAGTCGCGCCGTTGAAGCGCCGGCGTATGATGGAGCGTCTTGACGATCGCGCGATGAATACCGAGCTCGCGGTCGACGGCTTCCGTCAGTGCGCTCGCCTGCGATTCGAGCTGCTCGCGCTGATCGGCTTCCTCGCTTTCGAGCGTGCGATAGATCAGCACGCTCGAGAACAGGATGATCGGAAGCACGGCCACGAGAACGAGAATCAGCAGCCGAGTGCTGATCGGCTTTGCGCCCGATGTACCGAGCCCCCTCGCCGCGGGCTCCCGTCCGCGCGTTTCCACAGCTCCACCTTCCGCGAGATCAGGTAACGCTGGTTCTCAATGTTCCAACTAGCCTAAGAAACCGTTTGAAAGCACCCGACGCGCATATTTTCGCATGGTCGATAAGCCCACAGACCTAATCATATGCCTGTCAGCGCCTTTTGGCGATTCCGCGCATATTCGGGCGTGTCGGGTGAGCAGCTACATCTGTTCCAGATATTCCGTCGGATCGACCATCGCCTCGATGAGCGTGAAGCGCCGCGCCGCGAGGGCGGCATCGAAGGCCGCCTCGAACTCGGCGAGCGAAGCAACCCTGACGCCGGCGCCGCCCATCGCCGCGGCGATGCCGGCGAAGCTCGGGCTGGTGAAATCGACCGCCTGGGGCTTCAGCTGCGCCTTCTTCTGCTTCAGCTTGATCAGGCTCAACGCATCGTCATTGAGGATGATCGCGATGATCGGCAGATCGAGCTCGGCGACGAGCGCCAGATCGCCCAGCGCCATCAGCATCGAGCCGTCGCCGACCAGCGCCACCACGGTGGCGTCCGGCCGCGCCAACTGCGCGCCGATCGATGCTGCGACCGCATAGCCCATGCAGCAGAGCCCGTTCGACTGCATCAGCTGGCCCGGGGCTATGCAATCGATGACATGGCTGGCCAGGATGCGATGAGCGCCGACATCGACGGTGAGCTGCCAATCGGGCGCCACCCGCGCATTGACGGCGTGAAAGAGGGCGGCCGGGCTGATCGCGTGCTCGGGATGGCGCGGGCGCACGACCTCCGCGACCGTCGCGCGATGCGTGCGCGCACGCGCTACCATCTCGGGCCGTTCGACCGAATCGGCACGCGTGAGTTGGCTGAGGAGACTTGGCAGCGGACCGAAGCTCTCGAGCCCGACCGGAAACATGCGATGGTCGAGCGGTCCCCAATCGAGCGAGACGACGGGCTTGTCCGCGGCCCAGGCATCGAGCCAGGCATCGCGCAGCTCGATCGGGTCGAACCCGACCAGCACCAGGAGATCCGCCTCGGCGATCCGGTGGAGATTCAGCGCATCGACGACGGGGCTGAGGCCGACGGCGCCGAGGGACAGCGGGTGCCGCTCCGATACGATCCCCTTGGCCTTGTATGTGGCGAAGAACGGTATCGACCAGGCATCGAGGAAGGCTTCGAGCGGCGCCGGCACGCCGGATGCCAGCGCACCGCGGCCGATGAGCGCCAGCGGCCGGGACGCCGCCTCGAGCCGGCGCAGCAGCTCCGCCTGCCGGTCCAGATCGAGCCGCATCGAAGTGCGGACGGGCGGTGCCGGGATCGGCTCGCGCTTCATCCCGCTGCGGCCGATATCGGCCGGAATATTGAGCATGACCGGCCCGGGCGGATAGGCCAAGGCAATATCGAGCGCCTTGGCCGTCTGCTGTGCCGCCCGCTCGCCATTGAGCTGGGCCGCATGCTTCACGACCGGCCGCGCCAGCGCCAGATGGTCGAAGACCTGATGGGTGTAGAGCCCCGCCTGGGCTGTCGCGACCTCGCCCGTCAGCACGATGACGGCGGAGCGCTCCATGAGCGCGCCGGCGATACCGGAAATGGCGTTGGCGAGGCCAGGACCCAGCGCCGGGATCAGCGCCACCGGCCGCTCCTCGAGCTGCCAGATCGCATCGGCGATGAAGGCGGCCGAAGGTTCGCTCTTGGCCAGCACGAAACGGATGCCGCGCTCGGTGCAGGCGCGGATCGTCTCCAATACGTCATTGCCGGGAATGCCGACCGCGAAGCGGCAGCCATAGGCTGCCAGCGTCTCGGCGATCCGATCGGCCGCGCTCTGACCGGACTCGCTCAAGATACCACCGCCATGACGCCCCTTCCGCACGCTGCCGCGCCATCAAGAGACGATCGCGGAGTTTCGTCAAGCCGGTGCGGGCGTGCTCAGCTGCTCCGCGCGAACAGCGTCAGCACGAAATGCTGGGTGCGGTAGGCGGCACCCGGATCGATCGCCGCGACCAAGGAGATGGCGCTCCAGAGCACGGCAACGCCGATCGCGAGCTGTACGAAGAAACGCAAAAGCCTCATCCCCCTGTTCGCACCGAACGGCGTGTACAAGGAGATAGGGCGTGCCGATTGCGCGCCAATGCCGGTGTGCTGAGGAAATTGTAACGGTGTGTAACGAGCCTCGGCGCTGTGACCGGCCGAAACAATTTCCCCGCCTTTACCGCGCACTGCCTCGTGGTATCACTGCACCCCATGGAAAGAACGCCGCATATCCTGGTGGTCGATGATGATCGGGAAATCTGCTCGCTGGTGTCGCAATTTCTGTCGCGCCACAGTCTGCGCGTCTCGACCGCGCGCGACGGGGTGGAGATGTTCAAGACGCTCGACGGCGCGCGCGTCGATCTCGTGGTGCTCGATCTGATGCTGCCGGGCGAGGATGGGCTGAGCTTGTGCCGGCGCCTGCGCTCCGGCAATACGACTCCCGTCATCATGCTGACCGCGATGGGCGAGGATATCGACCGTATCGTCGGACTCGAGATGGGCGCCGACGACTATCTGCCGAAGCCTTTCAATCCGCGCGAGCTCCTGGCCCGCATCAAGGCCGTGCTGCGCCGTGCGGAATCGCTGCCGCCGGCGGCGACGGAGCTCGCGGGCACCGGCAAATTTCTCTCCTTCGAGGGCTGGCGGCTCGACCTCTCGAAGCGGGAGCTGCGGAACGCCCAGGATGAGATCGTGGCGCTCTCCTCCGGCGAGTTCGATCTGCTGCAGGCCTTCGCCGAGCATCCGCAGCGCGTGCTGACGCGCGATCAGCTACTCGATCTCGCCCGGGGGCGTGCCGCCTCGCTCTTCGATCGCAGCGTCGACATCCAGGTGATGCGGCTGCGGCGCAAGATCGAGGTCGATTCCAAGGATCCGCAGCTGATCAAGACCGTACGCAGCGGCGGCTACATGTTCACGCCGACGGTCCGGGTGGGCGGCGGCGAATGATCGCGCTGTGGCGTCGGCTGAAGCTCGACACGCTTTATGCGCGCATCGCCGGCGTGCTGATCCTCAATCTGCTGCTGGTGCAGTTCATCACCTTCCACCTGGTGCAGCTCGAGGTCGAGCATGTGCCGCTGCGCGCCGACATGGCCGACCGGATCGCCACCACGGTCCGCTTCCTCGAGGCCCTGCCGGTCGAACAGCGTGAGTCCATCGCCGCCGCCATCTCGACGCCCGAGATGCGCGTGACGCTGGGACCGGAGTTCGAGTCCGACGGTGCCCCGGTCGTCCATGCGCCGATGCACGGCGCCCCCGACGCGTCGCCGGAAAACCCGTCGATCCGGTTCGAAACGCGCATCGTCGAACGGCTCGATCCGGCCATTCCGCGGCAGGTCGTGATCCTCGAAAGGCAGGGAAAGCCCGACACCGACGACCAGCCGCGCGAGATCCGGCTGTCGCTGCGCGATTATGGCATGGTGATCTTCCATGTGCTGCGCGTGCCGACGCCATTCCGCTGGCTGGCGCTGGTGACGCAGGTCGCGTCCATCTGCGTGGTGAGCGCCATCCTGTCGCTTTGGTTCGCGAGCCGCTTCTCTAGACGGCTGGCGGAATTCGCCAGTGCCGCCGAGACGCTCGGCCGCTCGGCGGAGGCGCCCCCGCTGCCCGAGGCGGGGCCGGACGAGCTCAGGCTCGCCACGCGCGCCTTCAACCGCATGCAGGAACGGCTCCGGCGCTTCGTCCATGACCGGACCGAGATGCTGGCCGCGATCAGCCACGATCTGAGGACCCCCTTGACCCGCATGCGGCTCAGGGTCGAGTTCGTCGAGGATGAGGAGCAGCGGGACAAGATGCTCCATGACATCGGCGAGATGGAGGCGATGATCTCGGCCACGCTCGCCTTCGCGCGCGACGATGTCACGCGCGAGCCGCGGCGCGAGGAGGATCTCGACGAGATGCTCGATCAGATCTGCGAGGTGATGCGCGAGGCCGGCCAGGAGGCGCGCTACGACGCGATCGGGCCGGTGCCGGTCAAATGCGCGCCGGTGGCGCTGCGCCGGGCCCTCGGCAATCTGTTCCAGAACGCCATCAAATACGGCCAGCGCGCCCGCGCCCGGCTATCGCGCGTCAATGGCCATCTCGTCATCGAGATCGATGATGACGGGCCGGGCATTCCGCGCGACCAGCAGGAATCGGTGTTCCAGCCTTTCTATCGGCTCGACAGCTCGCGCAACCGCGATACCGGCGGCGTCGGGCTGGGCTTGAGCGTCGCCCGCACCATCATCCGCGGCCATGGCGGCGACGTGACCCTGTTCAACCGGCCCGAAGGCGGCCTGCGCGTCACGGTGTTGATGCCCGCCTGAGCGACAGCGTCTCCCAGGTCGCCACGATCAGCAGCACGATGCTAGACGCCAAGTCGAGGGTCGACGGCGACAGCAGCCACATTAACGGCACCAGTGCCGCGGTGAGGGCCAGACCAATCAGATGCGACAGATGCCACGGGCCGCCCGTGGCGCGCTTGAACAGCAGATTGCCGACCAGGAACAGCACTGGCCCGCTCAGCAGCAAGGCGCCGATCGCGACCGGCGGCAGGCTGTCGGGATGGAGCAGCACCTGCTCGTCGCCTGCGGCGGCGACGATGACGCCCGCCACGATCGGCAGGTGCAGATAATTGAAGGCGAGCCGCGCCAGCGCGCCGGGATGCCGGATCTTGGTGATGACGCGGCTGGCCCGCTCGGCCCCGATATTGAAATAGATCCACCACATGGCGATGCTGCCGAGGAAGCTCGCGGCAAAGCCGGTCACGGTCGGGCCGGTCCAGTCGAGGTTGGCCGCGGCGGCACCCGTATCGAGGATCGCCTCGCCCAGCACGATGATGATGAAGAGGCCGCAGCGCTCGGCCAGATGGCCGCCCTGGATGTCCCAATCGGTCGAGGTCGAGCGGCCGAGCCCGGGCACCCAGAAATAGGCGAAGGGAGCGACGTATTCGATGGTGAGGGCGGCCAGCCAGAAGGCCAGGCGCTCGGACGGGACGATTCCGCCCGCCAGCCAGAGCGCGCCCGAGCAGAGCAGCCAGACGGTGATACGCCGGAAATTGCGGAAATTGGCCGGCGAATGGCCGCGCAGCGCCACCAGCATGAAGAGGCTGCGGCCGATCTGCATGGTGACATAGGCGCCGGCGAAGACCAGGCCGCGCTCGCCCCACGCCTTCGGGATCGCCATCGACAGCACAAGCCCGGCCGCCATCAGGCCGAACATCAGGAGCCGGACCGGCGCCGTCTCCGGATCGAGCCAGTTGGTGACCCAGCCGGTGAAGATCCAGACCCACCAGACGCTGAGGAACAGCAGCGTCACCTCGACCAGGCCGAAGGGCGTCAGATGATTGAGCAAATCATGCGACAGCTGGGTGACGGCGAAGACGAAGACGAGGTCGAAGAACAGCTCGACATTGCCGACCCGCGCGCCGTCCGGGGAGCGCTCGCGCAACAGCCGGCGCATGGAGCTGGTAACGGCCTTAGCCGGGACGTCGGAGGTAATGCACGCTGAACAGGCCTGCCGGATCGGTCCAGGTCTCGACCGGGGTCCAGCCGGCGCGGCCGGCCAGCGCCCGGAAGGCCTGCGGTGTGTATTTGTAGGAATATTCGGTGTGGATGCGCTCGCCGGTCTCGAGCATGAAGCCTCGGCCGGCGATATGGACGAGCTGGCAGACCAGGCTCTCGATATAGATCTCGACCCGGCTCTCGGCCTTGTTGAAGAAGGCGACGTGGCGGAAGCGGCTCAGATCGAAATCACCGGCGAGCTCGTTATTGATCCGCTGCAGGAGATTGAGGTTGAACTCGGCCGTGACGCCCGCGGCGTCATTGTAGGCGGCGTTCAGCACCGCCTCGTCCTTGACCGTGTCGACGCCCAGCAGCATGTCGCCGCCGCGCCCGACGAGGCGCCAGCAGCTCCGGAGCAGCATCAGTGCCTCCTCCGGCAGGAGATTGCCGATGGTCGAGCCCGGGAAGAAGGCGACGCGCTTGGCATAGCCCTCCTCGAGGGCCGCCGGCAAAGCGAAATCGGCCGTATAGTCGGCACAGATCGCCGAGACCGGGATGCGCGGATGATCGGCCGCGACCAATTCCGCCGCCTGGCGCAAATGCTCGCTCGAAATATCGACGGGCACATACCCCGCCGGGCTGTCGAGCAGATCCAAGAGCAGCCGGATCTTGCGGCTGGACCCGCTGCCGAGCTCGACGAGCTGGACGCCGGACCCCATCAGCTTCGCAATTTCGGGCGCGCGATAGGCCAGGATGCGGCTCTCGGTCCGGGTCGGGTAATATTCCTCGAGGCCGCAGATCTCGTCGAACAGCTGCGAGCCGCGCGCATCGTAGAGGAACTTGCACGGCAAGGATTTGTGCGACCGGGAAAACCCGGCCAGGGCGGCCGTCTCGAAGCTCTCCTCCGCCACGGCAAAGTCGTGGAACCTCACGCTCGTGTCCATCATGGGCTCAGTCTCCGTCGGCAAGGCGGACGCCGCCAAAACACCAGCGCGCCGAAGCTGGGAAGAAGTTCCGGTAACTTATCCGAATATGGTGCTCTGGCGTGGCGGCGCAACCGCCTCGCAGGACCATTTGGCTCGACATGAACTTGCCATTGTATTCACCAACCGGCCCCGCGGGCGGGCGGAAGCCGGGATAGGGGCTGTAGGCGCTGGCGGTCCATTCCCAGACATCGCCGATCATCTGGCGGAGGCCCGCGCCGGACCCGGCGGCGCGCGGATGATAGAGGCCGGATCCTGCGAGATTACCCTCGAGCGGCAGGCCTGCGGCTGCCGCCTCCCATTCCGGCTCGGTCGGCAGCCGCAGGCCCGCCCATTTGGCATAGGCGTCGGCCTCGTAGAGGCTGAGATGCACGACGGGCTCGGCCGGATCGACCGCCCGCTCGCCCGCGAGCGTGAAGATCCGCCAGCCTGCGTCGCTTTCGCGCCAATAGAGCGGCGCGGTCCAGCCTTGCGCCTGTACGGCGGCCCAGCCATCGGAGAGCCAGAATTCCGGTCGGCGATAGCCGCCGGCCTCGATGAATTCGAGATACTCGCCGCTTGTGACGAGACGGTCGGCGAGGCGATAGGGCTCGAGCCAGACCTTGTGGCGCGGTCCCTCATTGTCGAAGGCGAAACCAGCGCCGTCATGGCCGATCTCGACCAGGCCGCCCGGGAAATCAACCCAGCCCATCGGCGACGCGGCGGCACGAAGCGACGGCGCCGACGGCTGATAAGCCGGCTTCAGCGGGTTCATCGAGAAGGCGTGCTTGATGTCCATCAGGATCAGTTCCTGATGCTGCTGCTCGTGGTGGATGCCGAGCTCGATGAGCGGCGCCGCCTCGGCCCAAGGCCCCTCGCCCGCCGTTGCGGCGAAGCGCTCGAGCGCCCCCGTCACATGGTCGCGATAGGCTTGGACTTCCTGGCGGGACGGCCGGGTCAGCAGCCCGCGCTGCGGCCGGGCATGCCGGGGACCGACGGATTCGTAATAGGAATTAAACAGATAGCCGTAGGCCGGATCGAACGGCTCGACCTTGGCGATCGGCCCCAGGATGAAGGCTTCCCAGAACCAGGTGACATGGGACAGGTGCCATTTGGTCGGGCTGGCATCGGGCATCGACTGGACGACCTGATCCTCGGGCAGCAGGGGCGCTGCCAAGGCTTCGGTCTGCCGGCGCATCTCAACGAAGCGCCGCACCAGATCGGCACGATCGAACGGGACCAGGTCCTCACGCGCAAGGTCCTCTGGACTCACCCAACTTTCTCCGGCCATCTGCCACCCCGTTCGGTTCCAACAGCAAGCCGCAGCGCGGGTTCCCGCGCTTTTATGAAGCCGCTACGGGCGCCATCTCCACGGCCAACCGGTAAGTGCCATCCTCCGTTGCGATCGCGTCACCCGGTACGTCGCCTTCATCGAGCAGAATCATCTGGGCGGCCGTCAGCGTGTGGGCAAGATCATCCAATAGTATCGCGATCCCGGGTGCCGACGCTTCGGCGCGGACGAGATGCAGCGCGCTGATCGGGGTCTTGATCGACAGTTTCCGCTCGCTCTTCACCTTCCGCACGGCCGCCAGCACGGCGATGCCGACGGCGCCCGTCGCCTCGGCCGCCTCGTCGCTGGCCTGATCCTCGAGCTTGGGCCAGGTGCCGCGCGCATGGATCGAGCCGAGTGCTGCGAAACGCGCCGGGAAATGCGCCTGATAGAGCTCCTCCGAGAGATGCGACATGACCGGGGCCAGCAGGCGCAGCACGGTCTCCAGGCAATGCCAGAGCGTGTAGCGGGCCGAGCGACGGCCGGCCGCGTCGCCGATCTCGCCATAGGAGCGGCCCTTCACCAGCTCCAGGTAATTGTCGCAGAGATCGGACCAGAAGAAGCGCTCGATCAGCTCCATCGCCTCGGCATATTCGTAAGCTTGGTACTTCTCGGTCGCGAGCCGTACCGTGCGGGCCAGGCGCGACAGCACCCAGCGATCGAAGGCCGCTGTGATGATGCCGGATGCCACATCAGCGGCAGGACTGGTCGGCGTCTCGGTGAAATCGCCGAGTTGCAGCATGGCGAAGCGGGCGGCGTTCCAAAGCTTGGTCTGGAGGCGCTTGCCGACCTTCAGCACGTCCTCGCTCAGCACCGTATCGAGGCCGAGCCGCGAGGTCGCGGTCCAGTAGCGCACGACATCGGCGCCGTATTTGGCCAGCAGATCGCGCGGGCCGACGGCATTGCCCTTGGATTTGCTCTGCTTCGAGCCGTCGGATGCCAAGGCCCAGCCGCTGATCGCGACATTCTTCCAGGGGATGCTGTCCTCATGCAGCAACGATTTGAGGATCGTGTAGAAGGCCCAGGTGCGGATGATCTCGTGCGCCTGCGGACGCAGATCGGCCGGGAACAGCTTCGCATGCCGATCGGGGTCGGCCGCCCATTGCCGCGACAGATTCTGGCTGTTGATCTGGGGCGAGACGGAGCTCGTGGCCCAGGTGTCCATGACATCAGGGTCGGGATCGACCTCGTCGCGACTGTAGCCGCGCGGCAGGTCGCTGAGCGGATTGACCGGCAGATCGTCCGGATGGGCGACGAGGATCTTGCCCTCCTCGCCAGGCCGCTTCGAGTACCAGAAGGGAAAGGGCACGCCGAAATAGCGCTGGCGGCTGATGCACCAATCCCACTTCAAATTCTCGGTCCAGATCTCGAAACGCTGGCGCATAGGTGCCGGGTACCACGCGATCTCGCGCCCCTTGGCGATGAGTGCTGCTTTTTTGTCGAGCACGCGCACGAACCATTGCGGCGTCTCGAGAATCTCGAGCGGTGCACCGGAGCGGTCGGCGCACGGCACCATGCGGGTGACGGCGGTCGAGCCGGTGATGCGGTCGGCGGCCTTCAGCAGCTCGACGATCTTCTCGCGCGCGGCATTGATCTTGAGCCCCGTCAGCGCCGCGATCGCGGCATCCGCCGAAGCGCGGTCGAGCGTCGGCCAGCCTTCGCCGCCGATCCCGGCCATGTCGCTCAAGCGGCCCTCGCGCGTGACGATGACCCTGAGCGGCAGCTTGTGCTCGCGCCACCATTCGATATCGGTCGTGTCGCCGAAGGTGCAGCACATGACCATGCCGGTGCCCTTCTCGGGATCGACACGCTCATCGGCGATCACCGGCACGGGCACGCGGAACAAGGGGGTGATCACGTTCCGCCCGACCAATTCCTTGGCACGCGGATGCTCGGGATGGATCATGAGGGCGGCGCAGGCGCCCAACAGCTCCGGCCGGGTCGTCGCGATCTCGGCGACACCACCGCCTTCCACATCGAAGGGTATCTGCCAGAGCGTGCCCGGCATCTCCTTCTCGGCGATCTCGGCCTGGGCCAGCGCGGTGCGATCGACCGGATCCCACAGGCTCGGCTGCGCCTGGCGGTAGAGATGCCCCTTCTCGAACATGTCGATCACGGACAGCTGCGAGATCCGGCGCGGCAGCGGGCTGATCGTCTGATATTCGAGGCGCCAATCGACGCTGAGGCCGATGCCACGGAAAAGATTGCGGAAATCCTGCTCCGCATTCTGCACTTCCTCGTGGCAGATGCGGATGAATTCCTCCCGGCTCATATCGGTCGCACGGATCTTGCGCTGCTTCTCGACCAGCCGCTCGGTCGGCAGCCCGTTATCGTCGAAGCCCATCGGATAGAACACGTTCCGACCCAGCATGCGCTGGAACCGCGCGATCACATCCGTCTGCGTGTAGGAATAGACGTGCCCCATATGGAGCAAGCCCGACACGGTCGGCGGCGGCGTGTCGATGACGTACCATCTATCTGGCCGCCACCGTAACCTTCGGCGCCCTCGCCTTCTGGGCGCGGGGAGCGCGGAGCCTGGCCCGCGACCTGGCGGACTTCCTGATCATGGTCTCCAGCTATCCCGGCTCCATCTTCACCGGCCCGGCGCGCTGGGTGGTGTTCACCATCCTGCCCGGCGGCTTCGTGGTGCTGACCCCGGTGAAAATGCTGCGCGCGCCGAGCCTGGAGACCCTGGCTGTGCTGCTGGCGGCGATGGCGGCCTATGTGACCATCGCGGCGGGCGTGTTTGGGATGGGCCTCGCACGCTATCGACGGGGTTCCGCGCCGGGGATGGGGCTGTGATTTCAGCGGCTTGGCCGCAATCAAAATCCCTCATCCTTGTAAGTTGGCTTTGCCGTTATCGGTTAAGGTGACCGATGCGGTGGCGGAGGGACGTTCGTCTCATCCTGGGGCTTTGAAGCCCGTGGCTCAGCGAGAACGCCCGTCCGCCGTTCCATCGAACCCGAACAGTCGCCGGGGCCGGCGCGATCTGTTGAAACCGCGCACACCGCCCATGCTGCCGTAATAATCATCCAACGCCCGGTTTTCCTGCATCAAAATGACGACGCGCTTGACGTCCTGAATCGTGCCAGTTGCAGTTTGCCCGTACGCTGCCAGCGAGAGGAGCAGGGCCGCGGCGGCAACGAGAGCTTTTTTTGCATTGCCGAGCCGTTGCGCAGCATCGTGTTTGCGGCTCTCAACGCCTCAGGCTTTCGATAAGTCCATCGTATGAAATTTCATAGCCCCGTATAGAAGGGGGAGTGTGGTTTATATTGAGGGGCAATGCCTTACACAGGTGTAGTCTTCACCCGGCAAATCCGTTTCGCCGGAGTCGTTTCCGCGCATTATTCCCTGTCTTCAATTTGGAAATTGCAACTCGCAGGTTTTCTCGTTAGACATTACTTGATGCTGGCAATGCCAAGAAAACAGACC
The DNA here is from genome assembly GCA_963762435.1 of uncultured Alphaproteobacteria bacterium. Classification (GTDB taxonomy): domain Bacteria; phylum Pseudomonadota; class Alphaproteobacteria; order ATCC43930; family CGMCC-115725; genus JAXDMU01. The sequence goes on from CAVXLN010000034.1 coordinate 71,845, forward strand.
GCCGCGCCCCGTACCCGCCGCCCCGTTCCCGGCCTTTGCCATTGCGACCGGGTTGTTCTTTTTCGTCACCATCGTCAAGTTCGGCAGCCCGATCA
>CAVXLN010000035.1:0-18114 GCA_963762435.1 uncultured Alphaproteobacteria bacterium
GCCATTGGGCACCGAGCCCGATCTCCGGCAGCAGGATCAGCACCTGGCGGCCCGCTTCGAGAGCGGTGGCGATCGCCTTGAAATAGACCTCGGTCTTGCCCGACCCGGTCACGCCATCGAGCAGGAAGGGCTCGAATCGCCCGGCCCCGACCGCGGCCGAGATCTGTGCCGCGGCGTCGGCCTGAGCCGGCGACAGCGCCGGGAACGGCAGGCTGCCATCGGGCACCGGCCGTGGCGGCCGCGCCGGCAGCCGGACCTCTTCCAGCATCCCGGCATCGGCCATGCCGCGCACCACGCCCGAGCCGCAGCCGGCCTCGAAGGCAAGCGTCGCCGCCGGCCGCGGCAAGCCGTCCTCCAGCACCTCGAGCACGCGCTTTCGGGCCGAAGTCAGCCGCAAGCCCGCAAGATCGAGGCCCGCCACGGAAGCGAATCCGACCTTGCCTTCAGGCGGGACGAGCGCCTCGGACGAGCCCATCGCCATGCGCAGCACCAGGCCCGGCGGGCTCAGCGTATAAGCCGCGATCCATTCGACCAGCCGGCGCAGCTCCGCCGTCATCGGCGGCGCCTCGTAGACCGACGCGATCGGCTTCAGCCGCTTCGCCTCGATCGGCTCGGGCTCGGGTTCCGCATCCCAGACCACGGCCGTGACGGCGCGGCTGCCGAGCGGCACGCGGACGAAGCTGCCCGGTACGACGGCCATCCCGTCGGGCACGCTGTAATCATAGGCGCCGTCGAGCGGCAGCGGCAGCAGCACGCGGGTGCGCTGCTGAGAAGAAGCGAACAGCTCGGGCGCCTCGAAACTGGTACTGGGATCCGGCATGGGCTAGAGTCCTAGCGCGAAACCGGCCGGTGCGCGACTGGCGAAACCTTTGGACCTATCATGACGTGCTTCATCGACACTGCCGACCGCGTTGATTGGAAGAAGACCGGCCAGTCGATTCTCGGCGGCAAGGCCGGCTGATCCCGAGCGCCGCCATGGTCAATTCCCTCACCCGGCCAGCGAAGGATGCAGCGGAGCGGCTGTCCGCCGCGGAGGTTGCCGATTATCTGAAGCGGCATCCGGATTTCCTCGTCGAGCATGCGGATCTGATCGCGCTCCTGACGCCGCCCTCGCACCGCCAAGGCGACAACGTCGTCGATATGCAGCGTTTCATGCTGGACCGGCTCCGGGCCGATCTGCAGCGGGTGACCGGGCAGCAGCGCGACCTGATCTCGACCAGCCGGTCCAACCTTTCGAGCCAGCAGCGCATCCATGGCGGCGTGCTGGCGCTCATCGCAGCGACCAGCTTCGAGCAGCTGATCCAGACCGTGACGACGGATCTGGCGGTGCTGCTCGATGTCGATGTCGTGACGCTGTGCATCGAATTGGGCGACCGGATGGCGCGGCCACCGATGGCCGGCATCCAGCTGCTGTTGCCGGGCGATGTCGACGACATCCTGGGGGCCGAGCGCGATGTCCGGCTCGAGGATGAGGTGCTGGGCGATCCGATGATCTTCGGCGGCGGCGCCGGGCTCGTCACATCCGAGGCGCTGCTCAGGCTCTCGGTCGCCAATGCGCCGGCCGGCATGCTGGCGCTGGGCTCGCGCCGGCCCGGCAAGTTCAAGCCGGGCCAGGGGACGGAGCTCTTGAGCTTCCTCGCTCACGCGCTCGAGATCACCATCTCGCAATGGCTGGCGCCGTGAGGCTGTCTTGAAAATGCGCGCTGCACCGGCCCGCTCCCCCACCCAGCCACTCACGTCAGTATCATTGCATGGTTGGCCGGGTGGGGGAGCGGGCTGGCCCCGGCATCGGAAATGCGTCTCCGCGCATTTTCAAGACAGCCTCTGAGGGCCTAACCCTGGCCGTCAAGCGCCCGGACCCGATCCCGCTCGCCCGCTATGCGGCGGCCCCCGATCTCGTGGCCGCGATCGATGGCTGGACCCGGCAGCTCGCGACCGAGCGGCGCGCCTCGCCGCACACGGTCTCGGCCTATGGCCGGGATCTGGTTCTGTTCCTCGATTTCCTGTGCCGGCATCTGGGCGGCCTGCCGACGCTCGACGCGCTGAAAGAGCTGGCGGCCCGTGATTTCCGCGCCTTCCTGGCCGCCCGCGCTGGCGACGACATCGCCAAGACCTCGCAGGCGCGCACGCTGTCGGTGCTGCGTGGCTTCTTCCGCTTCCTCGAACGGCGCGGCCTGGTCAAGAACGACGCGCTCCGCCTGTTGCGCGGCCCGCGCCTGCCGCAGTCGGTGCCGAAGCCGCTCTCGGTCGGCGATGCCATCGATTCGATCGAGCAGGTCGATCTGGTCGAGAACGACGAGGCGCCGCCCTGGATCGCGGTGCGCGACACGGCCGTCTTGTCGCTGCTCTATGGTTGCGGCTTGCGGCTCAGCGAGGCGCTCGATTTGACGCCGCGCCAAGCGCCGCGTCGCGGCATGGCGGTGCTGCGCGTCATCGGCAAGGGCAGCAAGGAACGGGTGGTGCCGCTCCTGCCCGCCGTGATCGAGGCGGTCGAGGATTATCGGGCATCTTGCCCCTTCGCGCTCGAGCCTGACGGCGCGTTCTTTCTTGGTGTCCGGGGCGGCCCGCTCAATCCGCGGCTGGTGCAGAAGCTGATGGAAAGGCTGCGCCATCGCCTGGGCTTGCCCGACACGGCAACGCCGCACGCGCTGCGCCACAGTTTCGCCACCCACCTCCTCGCCGGCGGCGGCGACCTCCGCGCGATCCAGGAGCTGCTTGGCCACGCTTCGCTCTCGACCACCCAGCGCTATACTGCCGTCGATGCCGAGAAGCTGATGGCGATCTACGACAAGGCGCATCCGCGGGCGGGAAGAAGTTAATTCGGTGACAGTGCGCTAAACTCCCGCTGCTGGGGGCGCAGCGGTAGGCGGGTTCCCCCGAAATGACGTTTCCCGAACCGCCGCGAGTGCGTTAGCCTTTCCCTCGGACAGCTTTGCCACGCCTTTCGAGCGAATTCCTTGCCCGAAGAAAGGAGACGCTATGACGGCCTCCAGTGATTTGCGTCCTTGCCATCGCTTCCTTGTTTCATTCTGCGCGCTCGGCGCCCTCATCCTGGGCGGAGCACCCGATGCCCGGGCGGCCGGACCCAGCCAGGACGAGCTGGACCGAGCAGCCGCAGCGACCGACAGCTGGCCGATGGCCAACAAGAGCTATGACGGGCAGCGCTATGTGGCGCTCGACCAGATCAATGCCAAGAACGCCGCCGGCCTCAAGGAAGTATGCAGCTTCGACAGCGGCATCGGCGGGCTGGCCCAATCCTCGCCGGTGCTCTACGACCATCGCCTCTATATGTCGATCGGTCCTACCACGATCGCGATCGACGCCACGCGCTGCACCGAGATCTGGCGCTATGAGTGGCAGCCGAAAGGCAAGGTGCTCTCCGCCTCCAATCGCGGTGTGGCCATCAAGGACGGGCGGCTCATCCGCGGCACGCCGGACGGCTATCTCATCGCGCTCGACATGGCCGACGGCAAGCCGGTCTGGCAGCAGCAGATCACGAGCGCCGAGGAAAGCCACTATCTCAGCATGCCGCCGACCATCGTCGGCGATACGATCATCTACGGCACGGCCGGCGCCGACTGGGGCGGGCGCGGCTGGATCGGCGCCTTCGCCCTCGCCGACGGCAAGGAGCTCTGGCGCTTCAACGCCCTGCCCGCGCCGGGCGATCCCGGAGCCGAGACCTGGAACACGCCCGAGGCGTTGGCCCATGGCGGCGGCAGCTTCTGGACGCCCGTCTCGGTCGATCGGGCCAAGGGGCTCGTCTTCGTGCCGGTCGGCAACCCCGCACCGGACTTCTTCGGCGAGGCGCGCAAGGGGACCAATCTCTACACCAACTCGCTCGCCATCCTCGATCTCAAGACCGGCAAGCCGGTCTGGGTCAAGCAGTTCGTGCCGGAGGATGTGCGAGACTGGGATCTGAGCCAGTCAAGCCCGCTCATCACAGCCGATTTCCAAGGCAAGTCCCGCGATATCGTCGTGGTCAGCGGCAAGGACGGCAGGGTACGGCTGGTCGATCGCGATGCGCATGAGGTGTTGGCCGATCTCGCCATCTCCAAGCTGGAGAATACCGAAACGCCGGTGACCGTCGAAGGCGTGCATATCTGCCCGGGCCTGCTCGGCGGCCAGGAATGGAGCAGCTCGGCCTATGATCCGGGCCGCAAGATCGTGATCTCGCCCATGGTGAATTGGTGCGGCACCGCCCATCGCGACGAGACGGCACCGGTCCATAAGGCCGGCGAGCATTTCTATGGCGGGCGGATCGATCAGGACCCGATCGATCAAGCGCGCGGCGTGCTGGCCGCCATCGATATCGGCTCGGGCAAGCTTAAATGGCAGATGGAGGCGGCAGCCCCCATGCTGGCCAACGTCACCCCCACCTCGGGCGGCATCATCTTCGCCGGCGATCTCAAGGGCACGCTCTATGTGGTCAATTCGGACGATGGCAGCGTGCTGCTGCGCTATCCGATGGGTTCCTCGGTCGGCGGCGGCCTGCTGACCTATGCCGAGGGCGGCAAGCAATATGTGGCGGCACTGTCGGGGCCGGTCTCGGCCTTCTTCCCGGGTGGGGCCGGCACGACGAAGCTGACCGTGCTGGCGCTGCCCTGAGGCGAGATTCTGGGATGCTGTTCAGATATTGAGCGGCTTTCCCTCGACCGCCAGTGCCGCTTCCTTCACCGCCTCGCTCACCGTCGGGTGGGCATGGCAGGTACGGGCGATATCCTCCGAGGACGCGCCGAACTCCATGGCGAGGGCGGCTTCGGCGATCATCGTGCCGGCCTCGCCGCCGATGATGTGGACGCCCAGCACCTGGTCGGTCTTGGCGTCGGCGATGATCTTGACGAAGCCGTCCGTGTCGGCGTTGGTGCGCGAGCGGGCATTGGCCGAGAAGGGAAATTTGCCGACCTTGTACTCGATGCCGGCGGCCTTCACCTCCTCTTCCGTGCGGCCGACCGAGGCGACTTCCGGGTGGGTGTAGATGATCGCCGGAATCACCTCGTAATTCACATGCGGCTTCTGGCCGGCCAGTTGCTCGACCAGGACGGCACCTTCCTCCTCGGCCTTGTGGGCGAGCATCGGTCCGGCGATCACGTCGCCGATGGCATAGATGCCCGGCACATTGGTCTGGAAATGCGCGTCGACCTTGACCCGCTTGCGCTCGTCGAGCTCCACACCCGCCTCGGCGAGGCCCAGCCCGTCCGTGAAAGGGCGCCGGCCGATCGAGACCAGCACGACATCGGCCTTGAGCTCCTCGGCAGTGCCGCCGGCCGCCGGCTCGAGCGTCAGCGTGACGCCGTCATCGGTCTTCTTGGCGCCCGTCACTTTGGTCGAGAGCTTGAAGCTGAAGCCCTGGCGTTGCAGCAGACGCTGCAGCTGCTTGCCGGTCTCGCCATCCATGGTCGGCGTGATCCGGTCGAGGAACTCGACCACCGTCACCTCGGCCCCCAAGCGCCGCCAGACCGAACCCAGCTCCAAGCCGATATAGCCGCCGCCGATCACGACGAAATGCTTCGGCACCGGATCGAGCGACAAGGCGCCCGTCGAGGTCACGATCACCGTCTCATCGATCTCGACACCGGGCAGCGGCACGACCTCGGAGCCGGTCGCGATGATGATGTGCTTGGCCTCGATCTCCTCAGCACCGCCGCCCGTGAGATCGACATGGACTTTGCCGGCGCCGAGGATGCGGCCCGCACCCTTGATCCAGGTCACCTTGTTCTTGCGGAAGAGCATCTCGACGCCCTTGGTCAGGTCGAACACGACCTTGTCCTTGCGCGCGAGCATGGTCGGCAGATCGAGCTCGACGCCGGCGACCTTCACGCCATGGGCGGCAAGGGCGTGCCCCGTCTCCTCGAACTTGTGCGAGCTCTGCAGCATCGCCTTGGACGGGATGCAGCCGATATTGAGGCAGGTGCCGCCGAGGCGCTCGCTCTTCTCGATGCAGGCGACCTTCATGCCCAGCTGGCCGGCGCGGATGGCGGCGATATAGCCGCCCGGACCGCCGCCGATGATGACGAGATCGTAACTGTCGGTCATGGGCGTGGGTCCTGATCAGAGGTCGATGAGCAGACGCTGCGGATCCTCGATGCCGTCCTTGACCCGGACGAGGAAGGTCACCGCTTCGCGCCCATCGATGATGCGATGGTCGTATGACAAGGCCAGATACATCATCGGCCGGAGCTCGATCTTGTCGCCCACCGCGACCGGGCGCTTCTGGGTCTTGTGCATGCCCAGGATGGCCGATTGCGGCGGGTTCAGGATCGGCGTCGACATCAGCGAGCCATAGACGCCGCCATTCGAGATGGTGAAGGTGCCGCCCGAGAGATCCTCGAGGCTGAGCTTGCCGTCCCTCGCCTTGCGCCCGAACGCGCCGATCGTCTTCTCGATCTCGGCGAAGCCCAGCTGGTCGGCATCGCGCACGACCGGCACGACCAGGCCGGTCTCGGTCCCGACCGCGACGCCGATATCGTAGAAATTATGATAGACGAGCTCGTCGCCCTCGATCGAGGCATTGACCATCGGCAGCTCCTTGAGCGCCGCGATGCACGCCTTGACGAAGAAGGACATGAAGCCCAGCCGCACGCCATGGCGCTTCTCGAATGCGTCCTTGTAGGTCTCGCGCAGCGCCAGGATGGCGCTCATATCCACCTCGTTGAAGGTGGTGAGCATGGCGGCCGTGTTCTGCGCTTCCTTGAGGCGCTCGGCGATGCGCTTGCGGAGCCGGCTCATGCGCACGCGCTCCTCGCGCGGACCGGCGGCCGCTGCCGGACGGGCATAGGCGTTCATCGCGGCCGGCTGGGCCACGGGCGCCGGCGGCGAGGCAATCGCGGCCAACACATCGCCCTTGGTCAGGCGCCCATCCTTGCCGGAGGCCGGGATCGTGGCCGGATCGAGATTATTCTCCTCGACCAGCTTCTTGGCGGCGGGACCGGAGCTCGCATAGGCATTCATCGCCGCGGGCTGAGCCGCAGCGGGCGCCGGAGCCGCATAGGCGTTCATCGCCGCGGGCTGCGCCGCCGGGGCGGCATAGGCATTCATCGCGGCAGGCTGTGCCGCCGCCGGCTTCGCGGGTGCAGCCGTGGCCGCACCGGCCGCATCGATCGTGCCGAGCACGCCGCCGACGGCGATCGTGCCGCCCTCCTCGACCGCGATATTGGCCAGCACACCGGCCGTGTCGGCATTGACCTCGAGCGTCACCTTGTCGGTCTCGAGCTCGACCAGCGGGTCGTCGACCTTGACCGCCTCGCCCAGCTTCTTGAGCCAGCGCGCCACGGTCGCCTCGGTCACCAATTCGCCGAGGGTGGGCACCTTGATTTCCGTCGCCATCTCCAAGATCCCCCGATTACTTGATGGTGAGCGCCTGATCGATGAGATCGGCCTGTTCCTTCGTGTGACGCTTCATCGAGCCGGTCGCGGTCGCGGCCGATTCCGGCCGGCCGGCATAGCTTGCCCGTTTGGCTTGGCCGTTCAGGCCCGTCAGCACGCCCTCGATGCGCCGATCGACGAAGGTCCAGGCGCCCATATTCTGCGGCTCCTCCTGGCACCAGACGATCTCGGCATTGGGATAGCGCTCGAGCTCCTTGCCCAGCGCATTGACCGGGAAGGGATAGAGCTGCTCGATCCGCACCAGCGCCACATCCTGGATCTTGCGCTCGGTCCGCCGCGCCAGCAGCTCGTAATAGAGCTTGCCGGTGCACAGCACGACGCGTTTCACCTTGTCGTCCGTCACCAGCGCCTCGGTCTCGCCGATGACGCGGTGGAAGGTGGTGCCCGGCCCCATATCGGCGAGGGTCGAGAGCTTCGCGCGCAGCAGCGACTTCGGCGACATGATGATGAGCGGCTTGCGGAAGTTCCGATGGATCTGCCGCCGCAGCGCATGGAAGTAGTTGGCCGGCGTCGAGAGGTTGCAGACCTGGATATTGTCCTCGCCGCACATCTGCAGATAGCGCTCGAGCCGGGCCGAGGAATGCTCCGGCCCCTGGCCCTCATAGCCGTGCGGCAACAGCATCACCAGGCCGGACATGCGCAGCCACTTCGACTCGCCCGACGTGATGAACTGGTCGATGATGACCTGGGCGCCATTGGCGAAATCGCCGAACTGGCCCTCCCAGCACACGAGCGTCTTGGGATCGGCCAGGCTGTAGCCGTAATCGAAACCCAGCACGCCGGCCTCGGACAGCGGGCTGTCGAAGATCTCGACCGGCGCCTGGTTCGGATCGACATTGTTGAGCGGCACATAGGTGCGCTCGGTCTCCTGATCGACCAGGACGGCATGGCGATGCGAGAAGGTGCCGCGCCCGACATCCTGGCCAGAGAGGCGCACACACACGCCTTCCTTGGCCAGCGTGCCGAAGGCGAGCGCCTCGCACGTTGCCCAATCGAAACCGGTGCCGGTCTCGAACATCTTTTCTTTTTCAGCGAGCTGCCGGACGATCTTGCGGTTGACATTGAGGTCCGCCGGCGCCGTCGTCAGGGCCTTGCCGACCGAGGCCAAGATCTCGGTCGAAACCGCCGTGTCGCCCTTGCGGTCGCCTTGGCTTGCCAGCTCGAAGCCGGTCCAGGCCCCTTCCAGCCAGTCGGCCTTGTTCGGCCGGTAGCTCTTGGCGTTCTCGAACTGGGTGTCGAGATATTGGGCGAAATCGCCGGCGATCTTGTCGGATTGGGATTCGCTCAGCACCTGGCCGTCGATCAGCCGGCGGGCATAGAGCTGCCGCGTGGTCGGCAGATTGGCGATCTTGCGGTACATCAGCGGCTGGGTGAAGGCCGGCTCGTCCGTCTCGTTATGGCCGTGACGGCGATAGCAGAACATGTCGACCCAGACATCCTTCTTGAATTCCTGGCGGAATTCCATGGCGAGCCGCGAGGCATGCAGCACCGCCTCCGGATCATCGCCATTCACATGGAAGATCGGCGCCTGGTTGGTCTTGGCGACGTCCGAGCAATAGATGCCGGAGCGCGCATAGGCCGGCGCCGTGGTGAAGCCGATCTGGTTGTTGATGACGAAATGCACCGTGCCGCCGGTGCGATAGCCCTTGAGCTCGGACATGTCGCAGGTCTCGGCGACAAGCCCCTGCCCGGCCACGGCCGCGTCGCCATGGATGAGCAGCCCCACCACTTCGGCGCGCTCGGTATCGCCGCGCTGGCGCTGCTTGGCGCGCACCTTGCCGAGCACGACCGGATTGACCGCCTCAAGATGGGAGGGATTGGCGGCCAGCGACAGATGCACGCTCTTGCCGCCGAAATCGCGGTCGGACGAGGTGCCGAGATGATACTTCACGTCGCCCGAGCCCTGCACGGCCTCGGGATTGGCCGGGCGTACCCTGGAATTCCGAGAAGATCGCGGCGAAGGGCTTGCCCATGACGTTGGCCAGCACGTTCAAGCGGCCGCGATGAGCCATGCCCAGCACGAATTCCTTGACGCCGAGCTCGGCGCCGCGCGCGAGGATCGCGTCCAGCGCCGGGATCATGGTCTCGGCCCCGTCGAGGCCGAACCGCTTGGTGCCGGTGAAGCGCTTGTCGAGGAAACGCTCGAACCCTTCCGCCGCGGTCAGGCGGCCGAGCAGGTCGGCGCGATCGCCGCTGCCGAATTCGGGATGGTTGCTGACATGCTCCATCCGCGACTGGATCCAGGCGCGCTGCGCCGGATCCTGGATATGCATGTATTCGACGCCGATCGTGCCGCAATATGTGCGGCGCAACAGATCGACGATCTGCCTGAGCGTCGCGCGCTCGAAGCCCAGCACATGGTCGGTATAGATCGGCCGGTCCCAATCCTCAGGCCCGAAGCCATAGGTCTTGGGGTCGAGATCCTGGTGGGTCTCCGGCTTCTGCAGCCCCAGCGGATCGAGATTGGCGAGCAGATGGCCGCGCACGCGATAGGCGCGGATCAGCATCAGCACGCGGATAGAGTTGGCGATGCGGCTGTCGTCGCCGGCGGCCTTGCTCGATTCACGCTGCAGGCCGGCATAGGCCGCCTGGCCCTGCACGCCGGCCGGGCGCGCCTCGGCCTTGGTCGGCTTGGCCTCGGCGGGGGCTGCGGCGCCATTGCCATTGCCGTTGCTGATGATCCGCGGCGGCGGCGTGCGCGCCCAGGCCGGGCCCTTGAGCTCGGCCAGGATGCCGTCACGGTCCTCCTTGAGATCGTCGAACAGGCTGCGCCAGCTGGCATCGACCGAGCCCGGATCGGCAAGGTAGTGCTCGTAGAGCTCGGCGATGAAGGCCGAATTGGTGCCGGTCAGGAAGGAAATTTGCGCCATGGATGCTACGACCGCCAGAGCGGCCGCTCTCTCGTGGTTTAGGGGCAGGAGTTGTGAGGCCTGGAAAATAGGTCTGAAGCACTCAACGGACCAGGGTGCAGCGCCGCATGGCTCCCCACCCGGAAGAGACTGGCAAGCTAGTGGCTGTAACACTAAGGATTTATTATCTAAAACTCTTCTCGCAGACACTCCCTCTCCCGCTCGGCGGGAGAGGGTCGGGGGTGAGGGTGAAGTGCCACGCCCTCACCCTCCCGCTTCGCGGGTCCCTCCCTCTCCCGCCGAACGGGGAGAGGGTGTGCCAATGCCTATCCCTTCAAAGTTTCGAGCATGGTGGAACCGAGTGCAGCCGGGCTTGCGGCGACACGGATGCCGGCGCGCTTCATCGCCTCCATCTTGTCTTCAGCAGTACCCTTGCCGCCCGAGATGATGGCGCCGGCATGGCCCATGCGGCGGCCGGGCGGGGCGGTGACGCCGGCGATGAAGCCTACGGTCGGCTTCTTGACCTTGTGGTCGATCAGGAACTGGGCGGCGTCCTCCTCGGCGCTGCCGCCGATCTCGCCGATCATGATGATGCCCTCGGTCTCGGGGTCGCCCAGGAACATCTCCAGCACGTCGATGAAGTTGGTGCCGTTGACCGGATCGCCGCCGATGCCGATGCAGGTGGTCTGGCCGAGGCCCGCGGCGGAAGTCTGCGCCACCGCCTCGTAGGTCAAGGTGCCGGAGCGCGAGACGATGCCGATCTTGCCGCGGCGATGGATATGGCCTGGCATGATGCCGATCTTGCATTCGCCCGGCGTGATGACGCCCGGGCAATTGGGCCCGATCAGCCGCGACTTCGAGCCTTCGAGCGCGCGCTTCACCCGCACCATGTCGAGCACCGGAATGCCCTCGGTGATGCAGACGATCAGCGGCACCTCGGCATCGATCGCCTCGAGGATCGAGTCCGCCGCGAAGGGCGGCGGGACATAGATGACGCTGGCGTCGGCCCCGGTCTTGTGCACGGCCTCGGCGACCGTGTTGAAGACCGGCAGGTCGAGATGCAGCGTGCCGCCTTTGCCGGGCGTCACGCCGCCGACCATCTTGGTGCCGTAGGCCAGCGCCTGCTCGGAATGGAAGGTGCCCTGAGTGCCGGTGAAGCCCTGGCAGATGACCTTGGTCTCAGCGTTGACGAGAACGGCCATCACGCAGCCTCCTTGACGGCCTGAACGATCTTTTGCGCAGCATCGGCGAGATTGTCGGCCGACAGGATCGGCAGGCCGGACTCGGCCAGGATCTTCTTGCCGAGCTCGACATTGGTGCCTTCGAGCCGCACCACCAGCGGCACATGCAGGCTGACCTCACGCGCGGCTGCGACCACGCCCTCGGCGATCACGTCGCAGCGCATGATGCCGCCGAAGATATTGACCAGGATGCCTTCGACATGCGGGTCCGACAGGATCAGCTTGAACGCCGTCGTCACCCGCTCGTGCGTGGCGCCGCCGCCGACATCGAGGAAATTCGCGGGCGAGGCGCCATAGAGCTTGATGATGTCCATGGTCGCCATGGCAAGGCCGGCGCCATTCACCATGCAGCCGATATTGCCGTCGAGCTTGACGTAGTTGAGGCCGTGCTTGCCGGCCTCGAGCTCGGCCGGGTCTTCCTCGTCCTCGTCGCGCAGCTCTTCGATATCCTTGTGCCGGAACAGCGCGTTGTCGTCGAAATTGATCTTGGCATCGAGCGCGATGATGTCGCCCGAGCCGGTCACGACCAGCGGATTGATCTCGACGATGGACGCATCGAGCTCGATGAAAGGCCTCGGCCAGCGCCAAGATGAATTTGGTGGCGACCTGCACCTGCTTGCCCTCGAGCCCGAGGCCGAAGGCGACCTCGCGCGCATGGAAGGCTTGCACGCCGGTGGCGGGGTCGATCGCGACCTTGAGGATCTTGTCCGGCGTCTTGGCCGCGACCTCCTCGATCTCCATACCGCCTTCGGTCGAGGCCATGATGGTGACGCGGCCGGTGGCGCGGTCGACCAGCATGCCGAGATAAAGCTCGCGCTTGATGTCGCAGCCTTCCTCGATATAGACGCGCTTCACTTCCTTGCCGCCGGGGCCGGTCTGGTGCGTGACGAGCGTCATGCCGAGCATCTTGCCGGCGGCCTCGCCGACCGCCTCCAAGGATTTCACGACCTTGACGCCGCCCGCCTTGCCGCGGCCGCCGGCATGGATCTGCGCCTTGACGACCCAGACCGGGCCGCCCAGCTCGGATGCCACCTTCTCAGCCTCCTCGGCGGTATAGGCGACGCCGCCGCGCGGCACGGTCACGCCGAACCGCTTCAAGAGAGCCTTTGCCTGATATTCATGGATGTTCATTCGGTAGAGCCCTCTTGAAGCCGCTTGCCCTTATTCGGTCGGCAGGTTCTTCACCACATCGATCAGCGTCTTGACCGCATTGACCGACTTGTCGAATCCCGCCTGTTCCTCGGCGTTGAGGTCGATCTCGACGATCCGCTCGACGCCGCCGGCGCCGATGACGACCGGCACGCCGACATAGATATCGTTGACGCCATACTGGCCCGTCAGCCAGGCAGCGCAGGGCAGCACCCGCTTCTTGTCCTTGAGGTAGGATTCGGCCATCGCGATCGCCGAGGAGGCCGGCGCATAGAAGGCCGAACCGGTTTTGAGCAGGCCCACGATCTCGGCTCCGCCGTCGCGCGTGCGCTGCACGATCTTGTCGAGCTTCTCCTGGGTGGTCCAACCCATCTTGACCAGATCGGGCAGCGGAATGCCGGCGACGGTCGAATAGCGCAGCAGCGGCACCATCGTGTCGCCATGGCCGCCCAGCACGAAGGCCGTCACATCCTCGACCGAGACATTGAATTCCTCGCGCCAGGAACAGGCGGAAGCGCGCGCTGTCGAGCACGCCGGCCATGCCGACGACCCGGTTATGCGGCAGGCCCGAGGCCTCGCGCATCACCCAGACCATGACATCGAGCGGGTTGGTGATGACGATGACGAAGGCGTTGGGCGCGTGCTGCTTGATATTGGCGCCGACCGAGCGGACGACCTTGGCGTTGATGCCGATCAGGTCGTCGCGGCTCATGCCCGGCTTCCGCGGCGATGCCGGCCGTGACGATGATGACATCGGCGCCGGCGAGGGCCGCGAAATCATTGGAGCCGCTCATCGCCCGCATCGAAGCCCTCGACCGGCGAGGCTTGGGCGAGATCCAGCGCCTTGCCCTGCGGCACGCCGTCGACGATGTCGATCAGCACCACATCGCCGAGATCCTTCAATCCGGCGAGCAGCGCCAGCGTGCCGCCGATCTGGCCGGCGCCGACGAGAGCGATCTTGTTACGTGCCATGGAATTTCCCTTTTGATGGTCCCGGGGAGCGGGCGGCCAGGAGTGAGGAAGCGCGCCAAAAACGGCCCCGGTTGCAATCCCCGCCAGACAGGTTGCCCTGCACAGTGCCGGGTCTTAGCGCGAAACCTCCCGAGCCGCAAGGGCGCCTGGTGCTGCGGGATTGTGCCGTGCAGCAAGGTAATCGCTCGACTGCATCTCCATGAGGCGGGACACGGTCCGTTCGAACTCGAACGAGCCGTCGCCGGCCGGGTAAAGCGCCTCGGGCGCCGCCGCCGCCGAGACGATCAAATGCGTCTTCGCCTCGTAGAGCGTATCGATGAGCGTATTGAAGCGCCGCGCCGCGTCGCGCTTCTCCGGCGTCAGGATCGGGATATCGGCGATGATGATACTCTCGAACCGTTCCGCGATGGCGAGATAGTCGACGGCACCGAGCGCTTCCTCGCACAGATCGGCGAAGCTGAACCAGGCGGCCTGGAGCGCATGGCGCGGCACCTTGACCAGGCGCTTCTTGACCTCGATCACCATCGGCTCGGGCCGGGTCCCGTCGGTGAGCTCGGTGAAGATCTCCTCGAGCGCCCGGGATGCAGCGGCATCGTTGGGCGCGTAGTAGACCGGCCGGCCGATCAGCCGCGACAGGCGGTAGTCGCGGCCATTATCGAGCTCGAGCACGTCGAGCTCGTTCTTCAGCATCTCGATGAAGGGCAGGAAGCGCTCGCGCTGGAGCCCGTCCTTGTAAAGCTCGTCGGGTGCGCGGTTCGAGGTCGCGACGACGACGGTGCCCAACCCCAGCAGCGCCTCGAACAGCCGGCCGATGATCATGGCGTCGGCGATGTCGGTGATCTGCAGCTCGTCGAAGCACAGCAGCGTCGCGTCCTGCGCGATCTCCTGGGCCAGCACGTGGAGCGGGTCGCCAGGCGCACTTTCCCTGAGCTTGTGCAGCCGGTCGTGCACCTCCTGCATGAAGGCATGGAAATGCACGCGCCGCTTGGCCGGCACGGCGCTGGTCGCGAAGAACAGATCCATCAGCATGGATTTGCCGCGCCCGACACCGCCGAAGATGTAGAGCCCCTTGGGTCGCGGCGGCGCTGCCTGCCCGAGCCCCAGAAGCGCGCGCCAGCCACCGCCGCCGTTCGGGCTGGGCCGGTAGGACAGCAATGCCCGATGCAGCATCTGCAGCTTCTCCGCCGCCAGCTCCTGCATCGGATCGGGCTTGAGCTCGCCGGCCGCCCGCTTGGCGCGATATGCCGCCATTGGGCCGGGAAATGCGGCGAGCGTCGCTTCGGAGGCGTCGGGGGAGAAGTTCGTGAAGAGTCGGACCATGGAATCTCTATCTGGCGGAGGATGCTGCGAGATGCAACCATAAGCGCCGCCGATCCGCCCAGACCGGCGCTGTCCGCATAGAGAAAGAAGCAAGAATGGACATGCTGGCGCAGAAGCCGCTCTCGCTCGGGCTCAAGCTGGCCTATGGGCTGGGCTCGGTGAGCTTCGGTGTGAAGGATGCGGGTCTCAAATTCTTCCTGCTGATCTATTACAATCAGGTGCTCGGCCTGCCGGCGAGCTGGGTCGGTGCTGCCTCCGCCGTGGCGCTGTGCGTCGACGCCGCGATCGACCCGCTGATCGGGTATTGGTCCGACAATCTCCATTCACGCTGGGGGCGGCGGCACCCGCTGATGTATGCGGCGGCATTGCCCTCCGCACTCGCCTACGGCCTGCTTTGGGATCCGCCCGGCGGCCTCAGCCAAGAGCAGCTCTTCTTCTATCTCATCGGCATGGCCGTGCTCGTGCGGGTGCTCATCTCCTTCTATGAGGTGCCGAACGCGGCCCTCGCCCCCGAGCTGACCGAGGATTACGACGAGCGTACCTCGGTCGTGGGCTGGCGGCTGGTCTTCGGCATCGCCGGCGGGCTCGGCATGACGGGGCTCGCGCTGGTCGCCTTTCTCCGGCCGCAGGCGGGCGAGGCGGCAGGACAGCTCGTCGCCGCGGGCTATGTGAAATATGGCTGGGCGTCGGGCATTATCATGCTGGCGACGAGCCTCGCCTCCTCGCTCGGCACGCACGGCCGCATCCCGCTGCTCCAGCCGCCGCCGCCGCGACAGGCCTTCGACCTTGGGCGCAACCTGCGCGAGATCGTGGAATCGCTCTCCAACCGCTCGCTCAGATCGCTGATGGCGACCAGTCTCTTCGGCAATCTCGCCGGCGGCCTCGGCGCCACGCTGAGCTTCTATTATTTCACCTATTTCTGGCAGCTGACGAGCGACCAGTCGCTGATCGTGGTGCTGGGGCTGTTCCTGGGCGCCGGAATAGCACTGCCGCTCGGATCCGTGCTGTCGCGCCGCTACGGCAAGAAGCCGACCGCGATCGGCATGGTGCTGGCGGCGCTCGCCATCGGTCCGATCCCGCAGCTGCTGCGGCTCGCCGGCTGGTTCCCGGAGAATGGCGCGCCGGCGCTGCTGCCGCTGCTCTTCATCCATAATGTCGTGAGCAACATGCTCGGCATCGCGGCGACGATCCTGATCATCGCCATGGTGAGCGACGTGGTCGAGGACAGCCAGATCGAGACCGGCCGCCGCTCCGAAGGGCTGTTTCTCGCCACCCTCACCTTCATCACCAAATGCGCGACCGGCCTCGGCCTCTTGGCGTCCGGCTTGCTGATCGATGCGATCGGCTTCCCCGAGCATGCGCTGCCGGGTGCGGTCGATCCCGCGGTCCTGCGCAACCTGGTGCTCTCCTATACGCCGCTCACGGTGATTCTCTACTTGCTCATGCTGGTCTTTCTCGCCACCTATCGGATCGATCGCGCCACGCATGAAGCGAATCTGCGGCGGCTGGCGGCGGGCGAGCTTGCTCTCATCGAACCCGATGCGATCGAGCACGACCTGCTCAAGCAAAGGATTGCAACCGACCCATGAGCATGCTGGATCTCGAGGCGTTCGCCGCAACGACTCTGACGACCGAGCCCTTTCCCTATCTGATCGTGCCGGGCTTCCTCAAGGAAGCGGCGCGCGCCACGGTCGGGCAGGATTATCCTGAGATCGCCAAGCCCGGCAGCTTCCCGATCAGCGAGGTCGAGGGCGGCCCGGCCTTCCTCAAGCTGATGGACGAGCTGCAAGGACCGGCGATGCGCGCGGCCTTCGAGGCGAAGTTCGATATCGATCTCACCGGCCGGCCGACCATGGTGACGGTGCGCGGTCAGGCGCGCGCCAAGGATGGCCGCATCCATACCGACAGCAAGACCAAGATCATCACCGTGCTGCTCTATATGAACAGCCGGTGGGAAGAGGATGGCGGCAGGCTCAGGCTGCTGCGCTCTCCTGAGTCGCTCGAGGACCCGATCGCCGAGGTGCCGCCCGACGAGGGCACGCTGCTGGCCTTTCTCGTGACGCCCAATTCCTGGCACGGCCATCGCCAATTCGTCGGCGCGCGCCGGGTCATTCAGCTCAATTGGGTGACCGACGAAGAGGTCGTCCGGCACGAACAGTCGCGCCACCGTTTCAGTGCACGCATGAAGCGCCTGCTGCCCTTCGCCTCTTAAGCTCGGCATTACCCATCTTTTCTTCGCATGGCACTTGCGTTGATCGACCGGGCTTCGCCTAAATAGCTGAACGAGCATGGGAGCCGAGGCGTCAGTGGCGAGATTGTGTCGAGTTTTCGGGCTGCTGCTGGTGCTGCTGCTGGGCGCCTGCCATGGCAATGGCGACACGCCGAACCTGCCCGAGGTGAAGATGCCGACGCTGCCGCCGGCACCGGCGGCCGCCCCGCAGATCGATCCCACAGCATTTGCCGCCCCGAATTGGGATGTGGTGGTCGTCGCCGGCGATGCCAGCCGGCAGGTGGCTGACGATGCGGTGCTGGATTTCCACGACCGGTTCGACACGCTGGGCCTGCCGGTCGAGCGGCTTCGTCTGCTGAGCGCCAACCCGCAGCACTTCAACGCCGATTTCTTCAATGCGCCGAGCTCGGTGGCGCTCGATCCGCATCAGCGGCTGGACAGCTCGGATACGCCGGATCGCGTGCGGCGCCTGCCGGGTGCGACCGACCCGGCCTCGCCCGCCCTGGTGCTGCGCCGGATCCTGGAGATGTCGAGCAAGCAGTCGGGGGCCTGCTTGGCCTATCTCATCAGCACGGCCGAGGGCGGCGCCCTCAAGCTGCGCGACGGCACGCTGACGCCGGATCAGCTCGACCGTGCCTTGGGCGGCGGCTGCGCCAATGCGCCGACGGTGGTCGTGATCTCCGGCTGCGACACGGGCGCCTTCGCCGCCCCACCGATGGCGCGGCCGAACCGGCTGATCCTGACCGCGTCGACCGCCGACCGCAGCGGCTTCGGTTGCGGCCCCAATGTCGGCCTCACGACCTTCGATGAATGCTTCCTGGGCTCGCTCGACGGGGCGCCCAGCTGGGCCGCGATCTTCGAGCGCACGAAATTCTGCGTGCGGCAGCGCGAGCAGCTGGTCGGCCAGCCTGGTGTCGAGCCGCAGACCTCGCTCGGCCCGCTCGTGGCGGCGCTGCCCGCCCCCTGGAAG
>CAVXLN010000036.1:0-5038 GCA_963762435.1 uncultured Alphaproteobacteria bacterium
CATCGCCGATTCGAGCGGCAGTTCGGGGCGCCGGCCGCTTCCTGGCATTCCGATGTCGGCTCGACCGAGCGGCGCGCGGTCTGGCGCGATGTGGCGGAAGGCCGCGCCCGGGTCGTGGTCGGCGCGCGCTCGGCGCTGTTCCTGCCCTTCACCGAGCTCGGCCTCATCATCGTCGATGAGGAGCATGACGGCTCCTATAAGCAGGAAGACGGCGTCGTCTATCACGCCCGCGACATGGCGGTGGTGCGGGCCTCGCTCGCCAAGGTGCCGATCGTGCTGGCGTCGGCGACGCCCTCGCTCGAAAGCCTGGTCAATGCCGAGCGCGGCCGCTACACGCGCATCGTGCTGCCGGACCGCCATGGCGGCGCCGAGCTGCCCCGGATCGAGCTCGTCGATCTCCGCGAGGCGAAGCCGGCGCGCCAGCGCTTCCTGTCGCCGACCTTGCTGACCGCACTCAAGGAGACGGTCGAGGCGGGGGAGCAGGCGATGCTGTTCCTCAATCGCCGCGGCTATGCGCCGCTGACTTTGTGCCGTCATTGCGGGCATCGGCTGCAATGCCCGAACTGCACCGCCTGGCTCGTCGAGCACCGCTTCATGGCGCGGCTCGTCTGCCATCATTGCGGCCATGTCGAGAAGCCGCCGGAGGAATGCCCGGAATGCGGCGAGGCGCATACGCTGGCCCCGTGCGGCCCCGGCGTCGAGCGCGTCGCCGAGGAGATCCGCGAGGCCTTTCCGGAGGCGCGCGCCGCGGTCATGGCAAGCGACACGCTGGGCGGGCCCAAGGCCGTCGCCGAACTCGTCCGGCAAATGCAGGAGCATGAGCTCGATCTCCTGATCGGCACGCAGATCATGGCCAAGGGCCATCATTTCCCGATGCTGACGCTGGTTGGCGTGGTCGATGCCGATCTCGGCCTTGCCGGCGGCGATTTGAGGGCGGCCGAGCGCACTTATCAGCTGCTGCATCAAGTCGCCGGCCGTGCCGGCCGGGCCGAGCGGCCGGGCCGGGTGCTGCTGCAGACCTACGACCCCGGCACGGCGGTGATGCAGGCGCTCGTCTCGGGCGAGCGCGACCGCTTTCTCCGGCTCGAGGCCGAAGGGCGCGAACGGCATGGCTGGCCGCCCTATGGCAGGCTGGCCGCCCTCATCCTGTCGGCGCCCGATGCCGAGGCGGCGGATCTGGGTGCCGCCGCCATGGCGCGTGCGGCACCGCATTTGCGGGGGGCGGAGATCCTGGGGCCGGCGCCGGCGCCGCTTGCGGTACTCCGCGGCCGGCATCGCCGGCGCTTCCTGGTCAAGACCGAGCGGCAGGTCCATCTTCAGGCTCTTTTGACGCAATGGCTCGGCGCCTTACGCCTGCCATCTTCCTTGCGCATCCAGATCGATGTCGATCCGTACAGTTTTATGTGAAAAGTTTATGTGAAAAGCTGTGGGCGACCGTTAAGCGCATGAGGGAGTGAGCCATCAACATCGCGACGACACGAATCCATACCGGACCGTTCATTGCCGACGGCGTGGTGCTGGCCGCAACCGCTGGATTCGGCCTGGCGGCGCTGGGCCTCTTGACATGGCGCAGCCTGGGCGTGCCGCTCGGGCTTGGCGCTGGTGCCATCCTCTATGGCATGACGCTCGCCGTCTCCGGCATCTGCTCGCTCGTCTATAATGTCTGGTTCCATAGCCGGCCGAAGACGTTCTGGCGCCTTGCCGACCATATTGCGATCTTCCTGCTCATCGCCGGCACCTATACGCCCCTCTCGATCGGCAGCGCCGACGGTCGTATCGCGTGGATGTTAGGCCCGATCTGGATCGTTGCGGCGGTCGGGATCCTGCTCAAGATCGCGCTCGGCTCGCGCTATGAGCGCCTCTTCATCCTGTTCTATCTGGCGATGGGCTGGATGGTGCTGGCAGGCCTGGGCGGCATGATTGCCAGCTTCGAACCGGCCGTGATCGGCCTGGTGCTGGCCGGCGGCTTGGCCTTCAGCATCGGCACCATCTTTCACGCGATGGGCCATCGCTGGCCCTGGGGAAAACCCGCCTGGCACGGCTTCGTGCTTGTTGGCTGCGCCACACATTTCGTGGCGATTTTCGCCTTCGTCCTACCAATGGGTTGACGGCGGCCTCGCGGTCGCGCAAACACTCGCTCGGCGACTTCTCCCGCCTCGGATTTTCCGCTACGGTGCGGGCGCTTGCGTGCGCCCGCTACGGGGAAGGTTTGACGGCGCGGCAGCCAGGGGGCAATTCCTTCGGATCTCGAGGTCCGGCGGGGAGAGCTCCTGTGACGTTCTGATCCCAGAGGGCTTTCATGGTGGATACGACGAAACCTCACGCGCCCGGCCATCACGGCGATGGCGAGACCCGGCGCGATTTCCTGACGCTGGCCGGCAGCGCCCTTGGCGTCGTGGGCGTCGGCGCCGTCGCCTGGCCGTTTATCTCGAGCATGAACCCGGCGGCCGACACGCTGGCGCTTTCGAGCATCGAAGTCGATCTGAAGCCCGTCGCCGTGGGCCAGAGCATTACCGTGAAATGGCGCGGCCATCCGGTCTTTATCCGGCATCGCACGGAAAAGGAGATCAAGGAGGCGCAGGATGTCGTGGTCGCGGAGCTGCGCGATCCGCAGCCCGACTCGGCACGCGTCCAGAAGACGGAATGGCTGATCGTGGTCGGCGTGTGCACGCATCTGGGCTGCATTCCCTTGGGCCAGAAGCCGACCGATCCGCGCGGCGAGTATGATGGCTGGTTCTGCCCGTGCCACGGCTCGCAATATGATTCGTCGGGCCGCAT
Organism: uncultured Alphaproteobacteria bacterium; assembly: GCA_963762435.1. Lineage (GTDB taxonomy): Bacteria > Pseudomonadota > Alphaproteobacteria > ATCC43930 > CGMCC-115725 > JAXDMU01. The sequence goes on from CAVXLN010000036.1 coordinate 2,779, forward strand.
CCGGAAGGGTCCGGCGCCGCTCAATCTGGAAGTGCCGGCATACGCCTTCCTCACCGACACCAAAGTCAAGATCGGCTGAGGGGAGCTGAAATCATGGCCGCACCCGCTTCGCCCAATTCTTCGCCGTTCCAGAACAAGATCGTTCGCTGGATCGATTATCGGCTGCCCGTCTTCACCTTCGCGAAGCACGAGCTGCAGGACTATCCGACCCCGCGCAACATCAATTATCTCTGGAATTTCGGCTCGCTCGCCGGCGTCATGCTGGTAATCATGATCGCCACGGGCATCTTCCTGGCGATGAATTACACGCCGCAGGCGGATCTCGCCTTCGCCAGCGTCGAGCGCATCATGCGCGACGTGAATTACGGCTGGATGCTGCGCTACATTCATATGAACGGCGCCTCATTCTTCTTCATCGTCGTTTATATCCACATCTTCCGCGGCTTCTATTTCGGCTCCTACAAGGCGCCGCGCGAGTTGTTGTGGATGCTGGGCGTGATCATCCTGCTGCTGATGATGGCGACCGCCTTCATGGGCTATGTGCTGCCCTGGGGCCAGATGAGCTATTGGGGTGCGACCGTCATCACCAATCTGTTCTCGGCCATCCCTTTCGTCGGCAAATACATCGTGACGCTGCTCTGGGGCGGTTTCTCGGTCGATAACCCGACGCTCAACCGGTTCTTTTCGCTCCATTACCTTCTGCCGTTCGTGATCTGCGCCGTCGTGGGATTGCACCTGATCGCGCTGCATCAGCACGGCTCGAACAATCCGTTGGGCATCGACAAGAAGGGGCCGCAGGACACGATCCCGTTCCACCCCTATCACACCATCAAAGACACGTTCTTCATGTTCGCGTTCCTGACGGTGTTCGCCTGCTTCGTGTTCTTCGCGCCCAACGCCTTCGGCGAGCCGGACAATTACATCCCGGCCAATCCGCTGGCGACGCCGGCCGAGATCGTGCCGGAATGGTACTTCCTGCCCTTCTACGCGATCCTGCGCTCGGTCCCGACCATCCTCTTCATCCCGGCCAAGCTCGCCGGCGTGCTGGCCATGTTCGGCTCGATCATCCTGCAATTCTTCCTGCCCTGGCTCGACACCTCGCCGGTGCGGAGCGGCAGCTTCCGGCCGCGCTTCAAGATCTTCTTCTGGCTGCTGGTGATCGACTGCCTGGTGCTGGGCGTGTGCGGGGCGCATCCGCCGGAGGGCTGGTACGTCGTTGTCGGCCGCATCGCGACGGCCTGGTTCTTCTTCCACTTCCTCATCGTCCTGCCGCTTCTGGGCAAGTTCGAGCGCACGCTGCCGCTGCCGACGAGCATTGCCCAGGCGGTTCTGAAGCGTGGTGGCGCGCCGAGTGTCGCCGGCGCCCACATGGAGAAGCCGTAATGATCCGCCGTTTGCTGGTGGCGGCGCTTGCCGCCCTGCCGCTCCTCGCTTTCCCGGCGATGGCGGAAGATGAGGATATCCAGCTCCTCGACGGCCATTTCACCTTCAACGGCCCGTTCGGCACGATCGACAAGGCGGCGGCCCAGCGCGGTTGGCAGGTCTATAGGGAGGTTTGCTCGAACTGCCACGGGCTGTACGAGCAGAGCTATCGCGATCTGGACGGCTTGGGCTACAGCGAGGCTGAGGTAAAGGCTTTTGCCGCCGAGGCGGAAGTGACCGACATCTCGGACGACACCGGCAAGCCGATCAAGCGCACTCACACACACCCTTGCTATACACGGGGCGTCCTAGCACCCACACGCACCCCTGCCATCATCCCCTAAATGCATTTGGCTCAGGTAAGGGCTGACAAAGAAACACTCAGAAGGAAAGCAGAAGGAAAACGAAAATTAAATCAGAAGGAAAACTGAAATTAAAGCAGAAGGAAAACTGAAATTAATCAGAAGGAAAACTGAAAATAAAGAGAAGGGGAAACTGAAATTAAAGCAGAAGGAAAACTGAAATTAAAGGATCCAGGTACATGTACGCTGATGTGTTACCATGTCCCAGTCGGGTTCGACCGAATTGACGCCCTTGTATTCCATGTAGGACGCAAATCCCTCGTTCAGCCAGATGTCGTCCCACCAAGCAGGCGTTACTATATCGCCAAACCACTGAGCAAAATAACATTCAAGAAGTTAGCTATCTTAAAAGCGGATAAATCAGAGTGAAACCACATGGTAGAAACCACTTTATAGCTTAACCCGAGCGAGCACAGAACCAAGCATAAGCTTTCAGCCCAGAGCCTCCCGGGGCGTGCCTATAAAGGCGACTAACG
>CAVXLN010000037.1:0-54074 GCA_963762435.1 uncultured Alphaproteobacteria bacterium
TCAAAGCCGCCGTGCTGCGCGCCATGGGCCTGCCGCAGCCTTACGCCGAAAGTCGCCCGCTCGGCATCGAGACGCTGGACCTCGCTTCGCCCGGGCCGGGCGAGGTGCTGGTGCGGGTGGCGGCGACCGGCCTCTGTCATTCCGATCTTTCCGTCATTGCCGGTGTCAGGCCGCGGCCGACGCCGATGGCGCTCGGGCACGAGGCCGCGGGCGTGGTCGAGGAACTCGGGCCGGGCATCGAGGATCTCGCACCCGGCGATCATGTCGTGATGGTGTTCGTGCCGAGCTGCGGCCATTGCGCGCCCTGTGCCGAGGGCCGGCCGGCCTTGTGCGAGCCGGGTGCCGCGGCCAACGGCGCCGGCACGCTGCTCTCGGGGGCACGGCGCTTAAGCCTCCACGGCGCACCCGTCAATCACCATCTCGGCGTCTCGGGCTTCGCCGACCATGCGGTCGTCTCGCGCCGCTCGCTCGTCAAGATCGACAAATCCTTGCCGCTCGACGAGGCGGCTCTCTTCGGCTGCGCCGTGCTGACCGGCGTCGGCGCCGTCATCAACACGGCCAAGGTCCAGGCCGGTCAGACCGTGGCCGTGATCGGCCTTGGCGGGGTCGGGCTCAATTCGCTGCTGGCGGCGAGCTTGGTCGGGGCGCGCCGGATCGTCGCCATCGATGTGCTGGAGGATAAGCTGACGCTCGCCCGCACGCTCGGCGCCAGCGATACCTTCAATGCCATGGATCCCGATTGCGCCGATCAGGTGCGTGCCGCGACCGGCGGCGGCGTCGATGTCGCCTTCGAGATGGCGGGCTCGGTCAAGGCGATGGATCTGGCCTACCGCATCACGCGCCGCGGCGGCGAGACGGTCAGCGCCGGTCTCAGCCATCCGGCCGAGCAATTCGCCCTCCAGCACGTCAATCTCGTCGCCGAGGAACGCACCGTGAAGGGCAGCTATATCGGCAGCTGCGTGCCGGTGCGCGACATTCCGCGCTACATCGCGCTCTACCAACAAGGCAAGCTGCCGGTAAATCGCCTGGTGAGCGGCCATGTGAGGCTCGACGGGCTCAACGAGGCGTTCGACCGGCTGGCCTCGGGCGAGGCCGTCCGTCAGGTCCTGGTTCTCTGAATAGTCAGTCGCCGGTCGGCCGCAGATCGATCAGGAGCTCGCAGTCGGGAAAGGCCGGAACGCTCGAGCCTTCGATGTCGAGGTCGATCCGCCGGTCCCAATGCTTCATGAAATCGCGGTGCACCCGATCGACGCTCAAGGTGGAAGCCTCGAAGATTGCCCGGGCCTTCTCCGGATCCTCGACATCGAGGGCGGCGACGAGGAAGAGCCCGTCCGCGTCCTGCCCCAGCCACCACACCTCATGGCGCACGCCCTCCTGAGCCAGGGACTGCTTCGATTCTTCCCTGTGCCCGTTCAGATAATCGGCCCAGCGGGCGATCGCCGCCCGGTCGCAGGAAACATAGATCTTCCGCGCCCTGTATCGCATTGGCTTTAAACCCCGTTTCAGACCGTTGAAGTCTCGGCCGCCGAACGCGCCGAGGGAAGCGCCAAGAGGTTTCGGCCGTAACATGGGGGACGATGTCGCAGCATGCCGCCGGCTGCGACAATTGCGAATGAGAATATGTTGCGATGAGGCTTCCGTCGGGCCGAGCCAGCCGCTATCTTCCTGTCATCTTTTTGTCATCAGAAGCCGATTCCATGCGCCGCCTTGCCGCTCTGCTCGCTTGCCTGCTGCTCCTGGGCTACCATGGGGCGAAGGCCGATTGGGACGATCGGCCGGGCGTCGATTACGACCCGGCCTCGACCGCGGCGTCTCCCTGCGGCACCAGCACGCCGGCGCGCGGGCATTTCCCGCCCGATCTCAGCCTCGCGGATCATCCGGATGGCGTCACGCTGACGGTCCGCCAGGACAAGGACCGGCTCTGCTATGTCAGCGGCGACCGCGCCGAGGCACCCACCCTGCGCGTCCGCCAGGGCTCGACCATGGTCGTGACGCTCCGGAACGAGATCAATGATCCCAAGGCGATCGACGATTATGTCGGAGTCGCGAAACTCGACACCCCGAACGAGCCGGTGCCCGCCACCCCAGGCGCCTACAAGGTCATTCCCGGCCACCGCCATCATGCCACCGGCGAGACCAACCTGCATGTCCATGGCTTCGCCGTGCCGCCGGTGGTACCGCAGGACGAGGTGCTGATGAGCTGCGCCGATCCGGCGGTCGGCGAGCCGGTCTGCGGCCATCGCGAGCTGAATTATCGCTACCAGATCCCGGCCGACATGCCGGCCGGGCTTTATTGGTACCATCCGCATGTCCATGGCGAGGTCCAGGCGCAGATGCTGATGGGGCTGTCGGGCGCTATCGTGGTCGAGGGACCCGAGGACGATGCCCGCCGTGCTGCCGGTGTCGAGGACCGCATCTTCATCGTCCGCCAGGCACAGGACAATGATTCGGCCGGCGATGCCGAGCCGGTCGCGGCACCGAAGGCGCTGACCGAGACGGCGAAGCCGCCGCAGCCGAACCCGGCGCTCGGCGGCGCTATCGACACGGCGCACGAGCTCGGCTGTTCCGCCAATAGCGAGGCCGACGAGATCTCGCTCAACGGCTCCAAGGTGTTCGATGGCAAGGTGCCGGACAGCGAGATGGCGCCGCTCGAGATCAAGGCGGGGACCCGGCAGCTCTGGCGCTTCCTCAATGCCGCGACCGACGCGTTCCTCAACCTCGCCTTGCTCGACGAGGCGGGCAATCCGCTGTCGGTCGAGATCGTGGCGCGCGATGGTGCGCCCTTGACCGACGATGCCGGCAAGCGGCTCCATCCGCCGCCCACGACAGAGCCGCAGCTGGTGCCGCCGGCCGGCCGGATCGAGTTCCTGGTGACGGCGCCGGCTGCCGGGCACAAAGCCTATCTCGTCACCCGCGCCGTCGATACCGGCTGTGCCGGCGACAAGGTGCCGGAGCGCCGCCTCGCGGTGCTGACATCGGTGCCGAGCGGAGCAGGGGTCTCGACTCCAGCGCCGGTGCACCTCGTCGAGACCGCAGCCGATTTCTTCTCCGGTCTCTTAGCCAAGCCGGTCGACCATAAGCGGGTCATCGCCTTTGCCGAATATCCGCGGCCGGGGTCCCTGGATCTCAACGACTTCTACATCACGGAGCGCAAGCCCGGCGCCGAGCTGGCACCCTATGAGATGGGCGGGCCGCCACTCATCACCATCAAGGCCGGCACGACCGAGGAATGGGTGGTGGAGAACTGGACCAACGAGCTCCACGCCTTCCATATGCATCAGGTGCATTTCCGCGTGCTGGAGCAGGATGGCAAGAAGCTCGCCTTTCCGCCGCTGCTTGACACGGTCAATGTGCCCTATGCCCATTTCATCGACGGCAAGCTCGTGCCAGGCCGCGTGCGGGTGAAGATGAGCTTTCCGGCCGAGCTCGCGGGCGACATTCCGTTCCATTGCCATCTCGTCGACCATGAGGATGCTGGCATGATGGCGATCCTCCGGGTCGAACCCGCCTCATCATCGACGCCGGTGCGCAAGGCAGCCCTGCTGCCGGGCTTCGCACCGCCCGGCCAGACCGCCATTTGCCGTGCGCCGAGGCCCGAGGGCGGCTAGCATCCGTTTTCATGAATGAATGGAGCAGCTTCTTTTCCGGAGAGCTCGGCGCTGCCGCGGCGCTGGCGGGCTTGCTGTTCGTCGCCGTCTCAGTCAATCAGACCCGCATCCTCGAGCTTGGCCGCATGGCCGATCGTGGGCTCGAGGCCCTCATCATGCTGTTCCTGGTGCTCGTGGTGGCGTCGCTGCCGCTGATCCCGGGTCAGCCGCCCCGGGCGCTGGGCGGCGAGATCCTGGCCATGACAGTGCTCACGCTGCTGATCACCGTGCCGCTTCAGCTGGGATATCTCAGGCAGCTCGACCCGGTCCATCGCCCGCGCTCGCTGCGTATGGTGTGGCTCAATCGGATCGTGGTTGCGACGGTAGCACTTGGTGGATTCGTGCTCCTCTGGCGCGGTGACGGGCTCGGCCTCTATCTGCTGCCGCCTGGCATCCTGCTTACATTTGGCGCCGTCGGTGCCAACGCCTGGGTGTTGCTGATCGAGATCAATCGCTAGCTCAGCACGCACCAGACCGGCGTGTGATCCGACGCTTTCTCCCGCCCGCGCGGTTCCTTGTCGATGTCGCATTCCTGGAGCCGGTCGGCCGCCTGGGGCGACAGCAGGAAATGATCGATCCTGAGCCCCTCGCCGCGAGGCCAACGGCCTTGCTGATAGTCCCAGAAGCTGTAGCGATGCGGCTCGGCATGGAGGGCGCGGAACGCCTCGACGAGGCCGAGATGGAGGAGTGCCCGGAACTTCTCCCGGCTTTCGAGCCGGCATAGCGCATCGCCGCGCCAGCCGACCGGGTCGTACACATCGTCATCGGTCGGGCAGATATTGTAGTCGCCGGCGAGCACGAAGGGCATCTCGGTCGCGAGCAGCGTCGCGGCATGGGCCCTCAATCGGTCCATCCAGGCGAGCTTGTAGGGATATTTCTCGGTCTCGACCGGATTGCCGTTCGGCAGATAGATCGAGGCCACGCGCAGATCGCCGAAGCTCGCCTCGATATAGCGGGCCTGGGCATCCTCGGGATCGCCGGGCAACCCTATCAGCACGTCGCGCGCCGGTTCCTTCGACAGGATGGCGACGCCATTGTAGCTCTTCTGGCCATGGACGGCAGCGTGATAGCCCGCGGCCCGGATCTCGAGCATGGGAAAGTCCGCCGTCTGGCACTTGATCTCCTGCAGGCAGACGACATCCGGCTGCGCCGCTTCGAGCCAGGCCACCACATTGGGCAGCCGCGCCTTGACGGAGTTGACGTTGAAGGTCGCGATCTTCATGGGCCCGCCATTCGTCGAATAGTTCGGCCGCGAGCGTAACGACCGCGAGCCGGATCGGCTAGACTAACTATCGCTATTCAGGAGGTTGCCATGACCCGCTCGCTCGCCGAAAAACGCTTGGCATTTCGTGCCCTCCATCGGGAGGGGTGCTTCGTCCTGCCCAATCTCTGGGATGTCGGCAGTGCGCGCATGCTGCAGCATCTGGGCTTTCAGGCAATCGCCTCCACCAGCGCCGGCTATGCCTGGTCGATCGGCCGGCCCGACGGCGCCATAACCGTCGCCGATGCAATCGAGCATCTGAGGTTGCTCAGTGCCGCGAGCGACCTGCCGGTCAATGCCGATTTCGAATCGGGCTTCGCCGAGGATCTGGATGGGCTTCAGGCCAATGTCACGCGCGCCGTCGAGGCCGGTGTGTCCGGCCTCTCGATCGAGGATCGCGACGAAGCCGAGCCGTCCCGGCTTTACGAGAAGCCCATCGCGATCGAGCGGTTGCGCGCTGCCCGGGCCGCGATCGACAAGACCGGCCAGGATGTGATCCTGGTCGCCCGCACCGAAGGGCTGCTGATCGATCCGACGGCCTTGGCACCAGCGATCGACAAGCTTGTTGCCTTCGCCGAGGCCGGAGCCGATTGCCTCTATGCGCCTGGTGTCTGGAACCAGGCCGATATCGAGGCCATGGTCCGCGCGGTGGCGCCGAAGCCGCTCAATGTCCTGGTCATGGGGCCGGGCCTCGGCCTCCAGGCGCTCGCCGATCTCGGCGTGCGGCGGATCAGCGTCGGTGGCGGGCTCGCGCGCGCGGCCTGGGGTGCTTTCTCGGCGGCGGCGAAGGAGATGAAGGCGGGATCCTTCGACAGCCTCGCCGCTGGCCAGTCGGGCAAGGAATTGAACCAGATCTTCCGGAGCTTCGCGCAATGAAGCGGCAGATCATCCGGGTCGAGCCGCTGTCGACATATCTCGACCGGAGGAAGGCGCCGGTCTCGGCCGTGACGCGCCATGGCGACACGATCTATGTCTCGGGCCTGCCGCCCTTCGATCCCGAAACGGGCGAGATCGTCGATGGGCCGATCGAACGCCAGACGGAGCTGGTGCTGGAACAACTGAAGCATTGTCTCGAAACAGCCGGCTCGTCTCTGGACAATGTACTGAAATGCAACGTCTATTGCACCTCGGCCGAGAAATTCGCCGCGGTCAATGCGATCTATGCCCGCTATTTCCCCAGCGACCCGCCGGCCCGGATCTTCGTCTGCGTGCCGGCCTGGTTCGGCCCGTTCGACATCGAGATCGACTGCATCGCGGCGGTATGAACATGACGACGCTTGACGGGCAATGTCTCTGCGGCGCCGTCCGCTTCGCGCTTGAGCCGCCCTTGGGGACGATCAGCCATTGCCATTGCCGCTCCTGCCGGCTCTCGCGCGGCACTGCTTTCGTTACCTGGACCTCGGTGCCGCCGGATCGGTTCCACGTCGCCCAAGGCGAGGCCGAGATCGTCTGGTACCGCTCGTCGCCGGGCGTGCGCTGGGGCTCGTGCCGGATTTGCGGCAGCCCGATGTTCTATGTCGCGGACGTGCCGGGGCATCCCGAGGCACCCAGGCTCGACCATGTCTATGTCTCGCTCGGCAGCATCACGAGCCCGATCGCGGACTGGCCCGTCGCCCATGTCAGCTATGAGGAGCATCTCGGCTGGATCGAGGGCAGCGAGGCGCTGCCCAAGCATCGCGGCAAGACCGACGAGCAAATCGATTAGTTCCGCGGCGCCAGCCCGACATGCGGGATCAGCACGGCCGTGCCGTTCGCATCGAGCTGGCAGATTTCCGGGTCGGGCTGACCGGCCGGCGAGGCCGGCGTCGGCACGACATGGTCGAAATAATGCGGATCGCCATAGGACCGACCCTCGGCGCATTTCTCGAGTGCTGCGACGCACTCGGCCTGGCTGAATTGCGACATGTGGACGATGAGGAGCGGGCCGTTCTCGAGCGTCGCCACGCAGCGCACGCCCAGAACCTCATGCGCCTTGGTACCGACCGAAAGCGCAGCCGAGCCGCCGAGCAGAAGCAGGGCGGCCGCCGCGCGATACATCATCGGCCTCGCTTACCCGATCGAGAAGGAATTGCCGCAGCCACAGGACGAGGCGGCGTTGGGGTTCTTCATCTGGAAGAAGGCGCCGGCCAGATCCTCGACGAAATCGAGCTCGGACCCGGCGAGAAGATCGAGCGAGGTATCGTCCACCACGATCTCGGCGCCATCCCGGGTGAAGCTGTGATCGTCGTCCTGGCGATCGCGCTCGAGCCCGTAATTATACTGGAAGCCGGAGCAGCCGCCGCCCGAGACCGAGATCCTGAGGAAGGTGCCCGGCCCGTCGCCGGCCGCGATCACAGCGATGCGCCGTGCCGCGCTCGCGCTGATCAGAAGCTGCCGCTCCACCGTAGTGCCGCCATCCGCCATGTCGTGTCTCCAAACTCGCACCATCTATGTAGGGCTGGGGCGGCCCGACGCCAAGGGCGTCTGGATCCTACCGGATCCCCATCTCGATCGACAGCCGGATGAGGTCGGCCGTGCGTGCCACGCCGAGCTTGAGGCGGATCTGGGTGCAGGTGTTGGCGACCGTCTTGTAGGCGATGCCGAGGCTGTCGGCGATCTCGTTGAGGCTGCTGCCTTGGCCCAGCAGCCGCATGATCTCGACTTCGCGCTCGCTCAGCCGCTCGAGCGATGGCGTCTGCAGGCTCGGCTGCAGCGCCAGCTCCTGCGCCAGCTCGTTCTCGATATAGCGACCACCTTCGGCGATGCGCCGGATCGCGAGCAGGATCTCCTCGGGCGGGGCGCTTTTGCTGACATAGCCCTGGGCGCCGGCCTGAAGTGCGCGGGCTGCATAGAGCGGTTCGGCATGCATGCTGAAGACTAGGATACGCGCATCCGGATCCTCGATCCGCAAGCGATTCAAGAGCTCGAGCCCGCCGACACCCGGCAGGTTGAGATCGAGGATGACGAGGTCGGGCTTGAGCTCCCGGAAGAGCGACAGCGCATCCTTGCCGGTGGCCGCCTCGCGGATCGAGACGCCGGACAGCGTGCCGAGCAGCCGGCTCAGCCCGCCGCGGACGATCGCATGGTCGTCGACGACCAGGATCTTCATGCCGCGACACGCGCCCTGAGCGGCAGCCGCGCCGACAGCACGGCCCCGCGTCCGTCCGCGAGGTTGGTCACTTCCACGGCACCGCCCAATTGCGCCACCCGCTCGCTCATGCCGACGAGGCCGAAGCCCTTGTGCCCGGCAGCCGGCTCGGCGAGGCCGCTGCCGTCATCGCGCACCGACACAAGGACATCCTGCTTGTCCCCCGGCGTGATCGCGACCTCGATCCGAGCTGGATGGCCATGGCGCACGGCATTGCTCAACCCTTCCTGGACCAGCCGATAGATCGTGCCGCCAAGCGGCTCGCCCAGCGCCTCCGTGGATGCCGTGATGGTGACCTCGATCGTCACATCCGGGTAGCAGCGGCGCCAGAACGCGGCGAGCTCCTCGATCGCATGGGCGAGCCCGAAATCGAGATGGCCGAATCCCAGGCTTTCGGCCGGACGCAGCCTTCCAAGCAGGCTGCGCACCTGCTTCTGGAGATGCGCCACTGCATCGCGAATGGCGCCGGTGCGCACCAGGATCTCGTCATGCCTGCCATCCTCGGACAGCGCTGGAATCGCGGCGATATCGACGCTGACGGCGAAGAGGAACGGACCGATCTCGTCATGCAGGTCGCGCGCGAGCTCCGCGCGCTCCTCCTCCTGCAAATTCGCCAGCTGCTCATGCAGCCGCTGATTGCGATCCTCCAGTGCTGCCAGCCGCTCGACCATGCGATTGAAGCTGTCGACCAGCCGGTCGAGCTCGGCCGGCCCACGGCGCTCGAGCCGGACACCATATTCGCCGACGCCGACCCGCTCGAAGCCGGCAATGAGCGTGCCGAGCGGGCGCAGATCGCGGCTCGCGATCCAGCCGACCGCACAAAGGCTCAGCACCGAGAACAGGCCGATGATGCCGAGCGTGTCGCCGAACTCGTCCCAAACCTCGCCGACCTCGTTCCGGAGATCGGTCTGCAGCATGACGGCGCCGCGGAAATTCGGCAGCGGGATCCGCTCCAGCTGGGGCGATACGCCGAGCAGCTGGATGAACCAGTCCGGCACCACATCCCGCGGCAACATCGGCGAGGAGGCGTCGATCGGCCTGCCGTCACCGTCGATCAACACCACCAGCACATGGCGGTCGCCGTCGAAGGTCCGGATCAGCCGGTCGAGCTCGGCCGCCGGCTCGGCACTCGCTGCCAGATGATCGAGCGCGTTGCGGATGGCGTGGTCGCCGACCTCGATCGCGGCCTGCAACTCCAACTCGACCGAGAGCGACGCATGCCAAACGGCGAAGGCGCCGCCCAGCACCAGGCTGACCGCCAGCGCCGCCAGCATCGACAAGACCAGATGAAGCCGAAGAGACATCGAGCACTACTCCCGCTGGCATTCTAGCAACGGTCGGTGGCCATCCGGCAAGAACGGGAATTCTTCCCGGGAATATCGGGAAGAGTTCCTATGGTCTGGACCTTAAGCTTCGTGTCCAATCCCTTCAACGTAAAGATCTTTTGGGGGAGATCGGACAATGCGGCGTCGGGGGCATCAGGGCGCGGCACTCTTGCTCGGCGGCGCAAGCCTGCTGAGCTTGGTGGCAACGGGGGCACTAGCGCAATCGGCGACTCAGATCGAGCATATCGAGGTGATCGGCACGACGCCGCTGCCCGGCAGCGGCATCGACCCGGACAAGTTCCCCGGCAACGTGCAGACGCTCGATGCCGGCGACATCGGGCGTGAAGGCGATCCGAGCCTCACCCAGGCGCTGAGCGACAAGCTCGGCAGCGTCAGCATCAATGACGATCTCGCCGATCCGTTCCAGCCCGACATCTGGTATCGCGGCTTCGTGGCCTCGCCTGTGCTCGGCACCTCGGAGGGCCTCGCCGTCTATCAGAACGGCGTGCGCATCAACGAGGCGTTCGGCGACAATGTGAATTGGGACCTGTTTCCCGATTTCGCGATCAACCGCGTCAACATCATCAGCGGCGATCCGGCCTTCGGCCTCAATGCCTTGGGCGGCGCCGTCGTGGTCGAGATGAAGAACGGCTTCAACTACCAGGGCGGCGAGATCGAGGCGTCGGGCGGCTCCTTCGGCCGGCGCGACTTCCAGCTGCAATATGGCCGGCAGGACGGCGATTTCGCGACATATGTCGCCGGCCGCGTGCTCAACGAGGATGGCTGGCGCGACTTTTCACCGGACTCGATCCAGCAATTCTACGGCGATCTCGCGGCCCGCGGCGAGCGGGCTTCCGCCGATATCAGCTTCACCTTCGCCAACAATCTGCTGCAAGGGCAGGGCCCGTCGCCGGTGCAGGAGCTGGCGGTCAACCGCGAGCTGGTCTTCACGAGCCCGCAGAATTTCCGCGATCAGCTCTATTTCATTACGCTGAACGGCGCTTACGATTTGACCGACAAGGTCTCCCTCACGAGCAATTTCTATTATCGCGAATTCCGCCAGACCGTTGCCAACGGCAACACGACCGACAACGCGCCGTGCGACGATGGCAGCGGGCTGTGCGATCCCAACGGCAACCCGCTCCTGGGGGCAGGCGGCGTCCAGATTCCCGATATCTCGCAAGGGGGCACCCTGCCGATCGGCGAGAATGACGAGGATGCGACGCGGACGATCGGCCTCGGCGGCGGTGTGCAGGCGACCTACAAGGACAAGTTCTTCGAGCGCGACAACCAGCTCGTCGTCGGCGCCAGCATCGATCACGCGACGACCGACTATCAGGCCTTCACCCAGGTCGGCGTGGTCAGCCCGCAGCTCGTCGTGGGATCCTCAGGCCTTTTCGTCGATGAGCCGGACGGCGGGGAAGGTCCGATCAATCTCAACACGACCAACAGTGATTACGGCGTCTTCTTCACCGACACCTTCGACGTGACATCGCAGCTCTCGGTCACCGCCAGCGGCCGATACAATCTGGTCCAGGTCCATCTCATGGACCGGCTCGGCACCGACCTCGATGGCGATGCGCGCTACAGCCGGTTCAATCCGGCGATTGGAGCGGCGTACAAGGTCCTGTCCAACGTGACCCTCTTCGCCGGATATTCCGAAGCCAACCGCGCGCCCACGGCGGGCGAGCTCGCCTGCTCCGATCCGGCGAAGCCTTGCATCCTGCCGGCCTTCCTCGGCTCGGACCCGCCTAATCTGAAACAGGTCGTGGCGTATAATTACGAGGTCGGTGCGCGCGGCAATTTCGGGGCCGACAGCGTTGGGCTCGCGTCATATCTGCCGGGCCACTTCACCTGGAATTTCAGCCTCTACCGCACCGATCTCGACGACGACATCATCTCGGTGACGACGCCGGCGAGCCTCAATGAAGGCTTCTTCCAGAATGTCGGTTCCACCCGGCGCCAGGGCCTCGAGACCGGGATCGGCTACAAGGACGAGAGCTGGTCGGTCTATGCCAATTACAGCCTGATCGATGCGACCTACCAGACCTCGTTCCAGGTCTCCTCAGGCTCGCCCGCGGCCGACGAGAACGGCAATATCCAGGTCCATCCCGGCGATCACATCCCCGGCATCCCGCAGCACCGGATCAAGGTCGGCGCCGATTACCGGGTCACCCCGAACTGGACCGTCGGCGGCACGCTCAATTATGTGAGCGAGCAATATTACTCGAACGACAATTCGAACCAGGAACCGCAGCTGCCCGGCCATGCCGTGGTCAATCTCCACTCGACCTACGACATCAGCAAGCAATTCTCGGTCTTCGTCGAGCTCGACAACGCCTTCGACAATCACTACTCGACCTTCGGCATCTTCGGCGATCCGACCGGCATCAACGCGCCGGGCATCCCGACCAACGGCGGCTTCGTCGATCCGCGCTTTATCAGCCCGGCCCCGCCGATCGCCGCCTATGGCGGTATCCGGTTCCGGTTCTGAAAACCGTGCGAGCGAGCCGTTACGAAGCGATTCTCGCGGTGAAGGAACCGATGAGCTCGAGCAGCTCGTCCGGCTGGACCGGCTTCAGGATATTGCCGTTGGCGCCGAAGGCATTGGCATAGGGCAGGAAATCGAAGCCGAATTGCGAACCGCCGGCCGACATGGCGATGATGCGGAGATTGGTATCGACCAGGCGCACGGCCCGGATCAGCTCCAGCCCATCCATTTCGGGCATGATAACGTCGGTGATCAGCACGTCGAAATGGGCGCGCCGCAGCCGGTCGAGGGCGACGCGCCCGGTCGACGCCTCGACGACGTGATGGCCGGCCTCGGCCAGCATATCGGCCAGGACCTCGCGGGTTACGTCGTCGTCATCCGCCAGCAATATACGCATCGCAACAGCAGCTCCTTTGGGCTCGAGACCCAGGATCGCAAGCTGCATGCCAGCGTGTACGGAAGGCCGCATACGGTATTTTACGTCGAATTTGGGAGGTCGAATCGATCGTCCGGACAAAATGTCCGGGGTGGATTGCCAAGCGGTGGACATCCTGTCCGGTCAGCCTCAGCTGACCGCGCCGCCATGCTCCAACAGATGCTCGAGGTGCCGGGCGAGCGCCAGATTGTGCGCGCGGGCGATGGGATTGCGCGACGCTTGAGCCAGCTTCCGGTAATTGGCCGCAAGGCGGCTCATGATCGCCGTCTGGGCTCGTTCTATCGTTTCGGAGTGTGGCCGTGTCATGACGCAAGGATGGGCGGTCGTCGGTTAAGACGAGGCAAATGCCCGGGTCCGTAGAATCCCCGATCTGGTGGACGATCGGGCCGGGGCGGCATAGGCTCCCGCCACCATGATGCGCTGGCAAGATCTGCTCTCGACCAAGAGGCTCGGCCGCAACGAGCCGCGCCGTGCCGACGATCAGCGCTCGCCTTATGAAATCGACATGGACCGGTTCGTCTTCTGCAGCGCGTTCCGCCGGCTGCAATCGAAGATGCAGGTGCATGGGCCGTCGCTGCGCTCGGACCGGCCGGACGATTATGTCCGCAACCGATTGACCCATTCGCTCGAAGCCTCGCGCGTCGGCCGCAGCCTGGGCCAGCTCGCCGGCCGCTATCTGGTCGAGCGCGGCCTGGTCTCCGGCGTCGCCCCGGCCGATGTCGGTCATATCGTCTCGGGTGCGGCGATCTCGCATGATGTCGGCCAGACGCCGTTCAGCCACGAGGCCGAGCAGGCGATCTCGGTCTGGTGGTCGACCGATCCCCTGGGTCGCGCCATCCTGAGCGGCCTGCCGGCGGAATTCGCCCATGAGCTGACGCGCTTCGACGGCAACGCCTTCGGTTTCCGCCTGCTGGCCCGGCTCGAAGGCTGGCAGCCCGATGGCGGGCTGCAGCTCACCTGCGCCACGCTCGGCGCCTTCGCCAAATATCCCTGGTCGGGCGGCCTGGCACCCGAACGCCGGCCGCACCCGATGAAGTACGGCATCTTCGCGAGCGAGCTCGACCTCTTTGCCGAGGTTGCGCGCGAGACCGGGCTCATGCCGAAGGGGCAGGGGATCTGGTGCCGGCATCCCTTGGCCCATCTCACCGAGGCCGCCGACGATATCTGCTATCTTATCGTCGATATCGAGGATGCGGTGCAGGTGGGGGCCCTTACCTTCGCCGAGGGCGAGGAGCTCTTGGCGCCGCTGGCCGAGATCCAGCAGCAGGACTACGCCACGCTCCTCGGCGTCGAACGCAAGCTCACCTATCTCCGCGCCCGCGCCATCGCCACGCTGATCAACGGCACGATCGAGGTCTGGCGTGAGCTCCATGACCGGATGATCGCGGGCGAGGATATTCCGCCGCTGCTCGACCAGTCGCGCCACAAGGCACAGACCGATCTCATCGCCTCGGTCAGCCGGCGCAAGATCTATCGCGGCGACGGGCGCGCCGAGACCGTGCTGATCGCCAATCGGACCATCGCCGTGCTGCTCGACGGCTTCGCCGGCCCGCTGCTCAGGCGCGAGGCGGCCGAGGCCGATAGCGAGCTCTCGATCCACGACCAGGCGGTGCTCTCGATCCTTGCGCGTAATCGACGAAGCGGATTACCCTTTTCGCGAGAACGCGCCATTTGGGTGCGCGAGATGATGGACCATATCGCATCGCTCACCGACAGTGCCGCGATCGCCGAGGCGCGGCTGCTCGCCGGCGGGCTCGGCGGTTAGGACGAAAGAGCGCCAGAAAATGAGCCCAAACCCGACCCCATCCTTTTCCCGAACCCGTGCCTTCGTGACCGGTGCCATTCTTTCGGTGCTCATTGTCGGCGGGGTGACAGCGACATTTGCGGCCGAGAGCCATCGCGTGGCGCAGCGCAACCGCACGTTCGAGCCGTCGCAGATCACGGTGGCACCCGGCGACACGATCGACTTCAGCAACGAAGATACTTTCATCCATCAGATCTACATCGACTCGCCGGCGCTCAAGATCGACTCGGACGAGCAGAGTCATGGTCAGATCATCTCGGTGAAATTCCCGACGGCCGGCACCTTCGATGTCCGCTGCCGCATCCATCCGAAGATGGTGCTCAAAGTCGAAGTGAAGTAGGGCCTCGCCCCGGACGTTCTTCGTTCAAGCCTCGTTAAGCTGTTCGCGCGAGACTGAGCTTGCCGTTTTGTGACCGAGGCCGATCGAATCCGCTCATGTTCCTGCCGCCGCTGAAAGCGTCGATCGGCGCCAAGATGTTCGGCGCCTTCATCGCGATGGGCCTGATGACGGGCCTGCTCGGGCTCTATGGCTTCTATGTCCTGGTGCAGACCGGCAGCATCGTCGCGGATTCCTATGACGGGCCGCTGATGGCGACCAACTACGCGCGCGCCGCCAGTATCGATTTCGTCGAGATGGATCGTGACGAGCTCAGGCGTCTGGTCGCGTCGGAGGAAGAGGATCGGGCGATCCTCGACGAGATCAAGCATCTGGCATCGAGCTTCGAGGATGATCTCAAGGTCGCCGAGGACCGCTCCCAAGCCGAGGACGAGCGCGCCATCATCCGCGAGATCCGCGCGCTGGCCGCGCAATGGAACGATGCCCGCCATGACGGCGCCCGGGCGACTGGCTCGGACACCGACCTTCTGAGCGCCAAGATCCTCGCCCGCTTCGACACGCTGACCGAGCTCATCGCCGATCACAGCTTCGTGGCGCGCCGCCAGGCGTTGTCCGCAATCGATTCCTTTCGCACGTCCGGCATCGCCGCCTTGGCGGCAGCGCTCGGCACCGCCGCCATCATCACCTTCTTCCTGCGCCGCCGCATCACGCGGCCGCTCGCCGCCGCAGCCGCCGTCGCCGATCGTATCGCCCATGGCGAGCTCGAGACGCCGATCCCGGATGGCGGCAGCGACGAGACCGGCATCCTCTTGGGCTCGATGCGGGTCATGCAGAACAATATCCGCCTCATGGTCGAGCGCGAGACGGCGCAGCGCCGATCCGCCCAGAACCGTCTCATCGACGCACTCGAAAGCTCGCGCGAAGGCATGGTGCTGGTCGGGTCCGACGGGCGCATTGTGCTGGTCAATAGCGAGTTCGCGCGCTTCTTTCCGGACATGACCGGAACCGCCGTGGCCGGCGCCGACTTTGCTGAGACCTTTCGCGCGCAATATCCCGACCTCATCGACCCGATATCGGCCGGCGGCGAGTTCCAGCTCGGCGATGGCCGCTGGCTGCGTTCGAGCCGCAGCCCGACCCAGGATGGCGGCTGCTTCCTGTTCCTGAGCGACTTCACGGCGATCAAGGAGCGCGAGGAGACCTTCAAGGAGGCGAAGCGTCAGGCCGAGGCCGCGAGCAAGGCGAAATCCGCCTTCCTCGCCAATATGAGCCATGAGCTCAAGACGCCCTTGAACGCGATCATCGGCTTCTCGGACGTCATCAACAACGAGCTGATGGGGCCGCTCGGCAATCCCGACTACAAGGAATATATCGCCCATATCCGCAAGAGCGGCGGCAATTTGCTCGAGATCATCGACAGCGTGCTCGAACTGTCCAAAAGCGAGACCTTTCAGCTCAGCCTCGAGATCGGCACGGTCAATTTGGGGCGCCTTCTCGCCGACTGCGTGGCCGCGATCCGGCCGCAATGCGAGCAGGCCGGGCTCGATTTCTCAGCCAGCCTCCCGGAGGGCGATCTTCGCTTGCCCGGCGACGGGGCCAAGCTGCGGCGAATCTTCCTCAATCTGCTCTCCAACGCCGCCAAATTCACCGAGCGTGGCGGGCGGATCCGGCTGGCAGCCCGGATCCGCGCCGATCAGACGATCGAGATCGAGATCGCCGATACCGGCATCGGCATCGCCGCCGAGGATATTCCGCTGGCGTTGGCACCGTTCGGCCAGGTCGACAGCCGGCTCGCCCGGCAATATGAGGGCATCGGCCTAGGCTTGCCCTTGAGCCAGGTGCTGGTCGAGCTCCATGGCGGAAGGCTCAAGATCGACAGCGCCGTCGGCAAAGGCACCACCGTCACGGTCGTGCTGCCGCGCGATATCCGCCAGCACGCCTCGCAGGCCGCCTGATCTAACGGCTGACCTCGCCGCCCTCCGGCCCCCAGAACATCACCCAGACGCTGAAGCCGGGCGTGACCTCCTCGAACCGATGGGCGACACCGGCGGCCACGAACAGCACATCGCCCGGTGCGCAGGCGAAGCGCTCGCCGGCCCGGACGAACCAGCCGCTGCCCTCGACCACGACATAGAGCTCGTCGCGCTTGTGCGGATTCTGGAGGTCGGGCGTGGGCGGCTGATAGAGCCTGAGATCGAGCGTGCCGTGCTTGAACAGCGTCACGGACTCGCGAAGGGCATTGGCCGGATGCGCCTTGGCATCGGCGAGGCTGAAGCGGGCAGGGGCGAGCGGCGTCTCGGTCATGTCAGGGCTCCCAGGTCTCACGCGAGCATAGGCGGTGCCCCGCTCGCCTGGTCGGTGAATCCGTCATGGGCCAATTCCCAGCCTGCAGGGTTAGCGATGGACATTCGCGGGCGTTGGGACCAAGAGAGGTGACAGCGTCTCTTCCTACCGGTCTCGATGAATCTCTTCACTCATTTCCATACCGAGATCAGCCGCATGGTCGAGCGGCTCGCCGCCGACGGCAAGCTGCCCCAGGGTCTCGATCTCTCCCGCCTCGCGGTCGAACCGCCGCGCGATCCCACGCATGGCGATGTCTCGACCAATGCCGCCATGGTGCTGGCGAAGCCCGCCGGCATGGCGCCGCGTGCCATCGCCGAACTCCTCGCCGGGCCGATCAAGGCACTCGAGGATGTGACCGAGGTCGCAATCGCCGGCCCGGGCTTCCTCAATTGGCGCCTGGCCGACGGTTTCTGGCGCCGGCGCCTGGCCGAGATCCTGGCCGCCGGCACGCGCTACGGCGATTCGACGGTGGGATCCGGCACGAAGGTCAATGTCGAATATGTCTCGGCCAACCCGACCGGCCCGATGCATGTCGGCCACGCGCGCGGTGCCGTGTTCGGGGATGCCTTGGCGAGCCTCCTCGCCAAGGCCGGCTTCGAGGTCTCGAAGGAATATTACATCAACGATGCCGGTGCCCAGGTCGATGTGCTGGCGCGTTCGGTCCATCTCCGCTACCGCGAGGCGCTCGGGCAGGCGGTCGGCGAGATCCCGTCCGGCCTCTATCCGGGCGACTATCTCAAGGACACGGGTGCAGCACTCGCCGCGCGCGACGGCGACAAATGGCTGAACGAGCCGGAATCCGCCTGGCTGCCGGTGATCCGCCCCTTCGCGATCGCCGCCATGATGGTAATGATCAAGGAGGATCTGGCGCTGCTGGGCGTCCATCACGATCTCTTCAGCTCGGAGCGGGCGCTGGCCGACAGCGGCGCCATCGATCGGGCACTCGAAACGCTCGGCGCCGCCGGGCTGATCTATGAAGGCGTGCTCGAGCCACCCAAGGGCAAGACGCCCGACGATTGGGAGCCGCGGCCGCAGACGCTCTTCCGCGCCACCGCCTATCGGCGACGATATCGACCGGCCGCTTGAAGAAGTCCGACGGCAGCTGGACCTATTTCGCCGCCGACATCGCCTATCACCTCGACAAATACCGGCGCGGCTTCGGCCAGCAGATCGATGTCTGGGGCGCCGATCACGGCGGCTATGTGAAGCGCATGCAGGCGGCGGTCACCGCGATCAGCAATGGGGCCGCCTCGCTTGACGTGAAGATCTGCCAGCTCGTCCATCTCTACAAGGATGGCGAGCCCTTCAAGATGTCGAAGCGCGCCGGCACGTTCGTGACGCTGCGCGATGTCGTGGAAGAGGTCGGCAAGGATGTCGTCCGCTTCATGATGCTGACGCGCAAGAACGACCAGACGCTCGATTTCGATCTCGACAAGGTCAAGGAGCAGTCGCACGACAATATGGTCTGGTACATCCAATATGCCCATGCGCGCACGCAATCGGTGCTCAGGAAGGCGCCGGAGCGGGTCGAGGGGCTGGTCGTCGATGCCGCTTCCCTCGAGCGGGCGGATCTCTCGCCCCTGACCGACTCGGCCGAGATCGCGCTCATTCGCCAGCTCGCCAGCTGGCCGCGGCTGGTCGAAAGTGCGGCCGAGGCGCATGAGCCGCATCGTATCGCCTTCTTCCTCTACGACCTCGCGGGCAGTTTCAACGCGCTGTTCCAGAAGGGAAATAGCGATCCGGCCCTGCGCTTCATCCAGCCCGGCGACGCGGCCGCCACGCTGGCGCGGCTGGCGCTCCTTCAAGCTGTCGCTTATGTAATCGCTTCCGGCCTTCAGGTGTTCGGCGTCGAGCCGGCTGAGGAGATGTAGCGATGGGCCCTCGTCTTTATCCCGACGAGCAGCATAACCCTCATCACGAGGATGAGGCGGGCTTTCACGATGACGAGCATGGCGGCGAGCACGAGGATATCGTCTATTTCGACGAGGACGATCAGGACCGGCCGCGCTTCGCGCTCCTGCGCCCCGTGCTGCTGGTGCTGGTCGCGGCCGGCTGTGCCGGTGCGCTCTGGTTCGCCTATTCCAAGAGCAAGGGGCCGGGCGAGGTCCCGCTGATCCGCGCCGACCAGAGTGCGGCCAAGGTGCGCCCGGACAATCCGGGCGGCGAGCAGGTCCCGGACCAGGACAAGACCGTCTATAACCGCAACCAGCCCGGCGGCCAGGTCGAGAAGCTGCTGCCAGGCCCCGAGCAGCCGATGGCCCGGCCGCTGGTAATGCCGCAGTCGGATCCGAACGCGCCGTTGCCGACTCAGGAAGTGGGCGAGGCGGCGGCGCCCAAATCGATCCCGCAGGCGCCGGGCCTGCCCGCGGCACCGCCGCCGACGACCAAGAACGGCACCATGCTGTCGCCACCCGACGGCACGAAGTCGGTGCCGGACGTCGTGATTCCGCCAGCACCCCCGCCGCAGACGGCAGCCGTTCCCGGCAAGCCGGGTGCCGCATCGGCGCCCACGGGTGGCGTCTTCAAGGTTCAGATCGCGGCGACACGCGACGAGGCGACGGCGCAGTCGGAATGGGAGCGGCTGAAGCGCGCCCATACCGATCTGCTCGGCAGCCTGTCGCCGACCGTGGTGCGCGCCGATCTCGGCGACAAGGGCATCTTCTATCGGATCCAGGCCGGGCCGGTGCCCGATCAGGCCAAGGCCGACAAGCTGTGCGCCGACCTCAAGAAGCTCTCCATCGGCTGCATCGTTGTCAAACCTTAGCGGGCCGCCGAGAGCGGTCATATTCGGCTGTGCCGGGCCTACCTTAAGCGACGCGGAACGCAACTTCTTCCGATCGGCCGATCCGGCCGGTTTCATCCTGTTCCAGCGCAATTGCGTGGAGCCGGCACAGCTGACGCGGCTCATCGCCGACCTCAAGGAGGCCAGCGGCCGGCCGGACCTGCCGATCCTGATCGACCAGGAAGGCGGCCGCGTGCAGCGGCTGAAGCCGCCGCATTGGCGGGCCGCCCCGGCGGCCGGCCGCATCGGCGCTTTGGCCCGACGCGACCTCCCCGCCGGCACCCGCGCCGCCAGGATCAATGCGCGGCTGATCGCGGCCGAGCTTTCGGTCCTCGGCATCACCGTCGATTGCGCGCCCGTGCTCGATCGCCCCGTCGAAGGATCGAGCGACGCGATCGGCAACCGCGCCTATGGCGAGGATATCGGCATCATCGTGGCACTCGGCCGTGCCGTGGCCCAAGGCCTGTTGTCGGGCGGCGTGCTGCCCGCGATCAAGCATATGCCCGGTCATGGCCGCGCCACGCTCGACAGCCACGAGGCCTGCCCCGTGGTCGAGGCCGATGCCGAGACGCTGATCGCGACCGATCTCAAGCCGTTCCAGGCGCTATCCCGACTGCCGATCGGACTCACGGCCCACATCATCTTCCCGGCCTGGGACAGGGCGCGGCCTGCGACCCAATCGCCCATCATCATCCGCGACATCATCCGCGGCGCCATCGGCTTCGACGGGCTGCTGCTGACCGACGATCTCAATATGAAGGCGCTTGGCGGCACGCTCGGCGAGCGGGCACGGCGCGCGCTGGATGCCGGCTGCGACCTGGCGCTCCATTGCAATGGCGTTCTCACGGAAATGGAAGAGATCGGCGCCGTGGTCGATCCGATGGATGGAGCCGGAGCGCGCCGCTACCAGGCAGCACTCGCCGCCCGGCCTACGCCCGAACCAGCTGATCTCGCTGCTCTCGCGGCGGAGCTCGCGACCCTCATGGAGGGTGCATGAACGACGCGCTCCATACGCTGCAGAACCTGACCGTCTTCATCCTGCCGGTGCTGTTCGCGATCACGCTGCACGAGGCGGCGCACGCTTTCGCCGCCTGGGCGCTCGGCGATCGGACCGCGGCGATGCAAGGGCGGCTGAGCCTCAATCCGATCCGGCATATCGATCCGTTCGGCACGATCCTGTTGCCCGGCATCCTGTTCCTGGGCTCGGGCGGCGGTTTCGTGTTCGGCTATGCCAAGCCGGTGCCGGTCAATTCCCGGGCGCTGCGCCAGCCCCGTCTCGGCATGGTGCTGGTGGCGCTGGCCGGGCCGGCCGCGAACATCCTGCTCTGCATCATAGCCATGCTGCTCTGGCACACGCTCGATTACCTGCCGCAGCTCGCCGTGACCTGGGCCGCCAACAATATCGAGGTCGCGGTCGACCTCAATCTGATCCTGGCGGTCTTCAACATGCTGCCGCTTCTGCCCTTGGATGGCGGGCGCATTCTGGTGGCGATCCTGCCGGACTCGATCGGCAAGCATTTCGCCAAGCTCGAGCCGCAAGGCTTCATCATCCTGATGGTCTTCCTCTTCGTCCTGCCGCTCTTCGGACAGCTGGTGCATCAGGATTTCAGCCTGCTGCCGAGGTTGATCCTTGCCGGTGCCGACGCGATCAAGGAGCCGCTCGCGCAACTGACGCGGTTCCCGGCATGAAGCCGGCGAACACCGAGCTGGTCGTCGATCTCGACGGGTTCGAAGGGCCGATCAGCCTGCTCCTGATGCTGGCGCGCGAGCAGAAGGTCGATCTTACCCGTATCTCGGTGCTGGCGCTCGCCGATCAGTATCTCGCCTTCATCACCGCGGCCGACCGGTTGGCGCTCGAGCTCGCCGCCGATTACCTGGTCATGGCGGCGTGGCTGGCCTATTTGAAATCCCGCCTGCTGCTGCCCGATCCACAGCCCGATGACGAGCCGTCCGGTGCGGAGCTCGCAGCCGCCCTCCAATTCCGCCTGCAGCGGCTCGAGGCGATGCAGAAATCGGCCGAACGCCTGTTCGACCGCGCGCTCCTCGGTCGCGACGTGTTTCCGCGCGGCGCGCCCGAGGGCTTGAGCGTCACCGTCCGCCCGGCCTATTTCGCCAGCCTCCATGATCTGCTGTCGGCCTATGCAGACCATGCGACGCGCACGACCGCCACCGTGCTGCAGATCCGGGCGCCCGAATATTACTCGGTCGATGACGCGCTCCAGCGCCTGACCAAGCTCATGGGCACGGCGATCGATTGGCGCACGCTCCAGGCCTTCCTGCCGCCTTCGATGCAGGACGGGCCGCTTGGCCGGTCGGCGCTTGCCGCCACCTTTGCCGCCAGCCTCGAGCTCGCCAAATCCGGCCGGATCGAGCTCAAGCAGGACCGGCTCTTCGGACCTCTCTATATCCGCGCCTTCCGACCGCAATCGTGACCGAGATCGACCAAGCCCCCGAAACCGACACCGAGCGGGAGCGCGCCGACGCGCTGCGCCTGATCGAGGCGCTGCTCTTCGCCGCGACCGCGCCGCTCGACGAGGCGGAGCTCGCCCGCCGCCTGCCGGAAGGCCTGCCGCTCGCTGAGCTGCTCGAGGAGCTCCGGAGCTTCTACCGCTTCCGCGGCATCAACCTTGTCCGCGTCGCCGGCGCCTGGACCTTCCGCACCGCTCCCGATCTCGCCGGCCATCTCGCCTCCGACCGGGTGGTGGCGCGCCGCTTGAGCCGCGCCCAGCTCGAGACGTTGGCCATCATCGCCTATCACCAGCCGGTGACCCGCGCCGAGATCGAGGAGATTCGCGGCGTCAGCCTGAGCAAAGGCACGCTGGATCTGCTGTTGGAGACCGGCTGGATTCAGCCGAAGGGCCGCCGCGAGACGGTCGGCCGCCCGGTCACCTGGGTCACGACCACAGCTTTCCTAGAACATTTCGGCCTCGACCGGCTGGCCGACCTGCCCAATATCGAGGAGCTCAAAGCCGCCGGATTGCTCGACGCGGCACCGCAACCGACGCTGGGCGAGGCCGAGCCACCGTTGCCGGACGAGGAGCTTTGACGGTCGATACTCTCGATCGAATATCGTGCTGCCCCGCTCCGATTGACATTGTAAAACAATCGATATACATTGTCTCCTCTCAAAGGAGATGGGCCATGCCGACGGCGCAAGTCGCTTTCCGGATCGACGAAACCATACTCGAGGTGGCGCGAAAGACCGCAGCCCGCCAAAACCGCTCCTTATCGAACTATGTCGAAACCGTCCTCGCCGAATCGCTTATGCTGGCTGAGGGCGACCGACCTATCCTATGCGCGGTCGATGCCGATCTAAGCGATGTCGTCGCCATCAATGATGACGGCTCGGTCAATTCCGAAAAGACTGCTGTTATTCGCGATCTGGTGACCGCCGCCCGACGGATCTGATGGCTTTTCCGTGTCGCGCCGGCGATTTCGTCGACTGCAATTTTCCGTTCGCGGAAAGGCCGAGCGTCCCCGGGCCGGTTCGGCACATTGCCTATGTCTATAGCCTCGTCAAGCTTCCCACCGGCGAATGGCGGATAATGGGGCTGTTTACGACGACCTCGCCCCGGATGATCGACACCATTCCACAGGGCCTTTCGGTATCGGTGCTGGCGGCGATCTCTGTGCGAATGGGCATGAGGAATGCCTTCGTCATCGATGTCCATCGGATGGCAATTCTGCCGCCGGAGCCGGACTGGTTTCCCGACCTCGACCGCCCGGATTTCGTCCTGGGCAGCGCCGACGATCGATTGAAGGACGCTGTAGACCGCCGGGTCGAAGAGATGCGGAGGCGGTATCCACCTGTTGTACAGCTTTCGGGACCACCGTCTCGCCGGCCGGAAAAAAGCTGAGAACTCGAGGACCCTGCGATCGGTTTCACCGAATTCTCCAAGACTTGTCACTTCGCAACGGCTCATCACCGATCTGACCGAGTCTCGATCCAGGCCCGCATCTCCGCCGCACCTCCGCCGATTGCCTCCCCAAACCCTTTCTGCCATGATCCGCGCCGCTTCGGATGCCGGGCTCGGGCATTCGGTGGGCTGGTGCGCCTCGGCCGATCCGAGACGCCGTGCCGAGGCCGCATTTCGCTTCGACGATTGGATCTTAACGGCTGATGTTCGACTTCGGATGGTCCGAGATCGTGGTGATCGGCACGATCGCGCTGGTAGTGATCGGGCCCAAGGATCTGCCCAAGGCGCTGCGCACCGGCGGCATGCTCATGCGCCGCGTCCGCTCGATGGCGCGCGAATTCCAGAACAGTGTCGACGACCTGATCCGCGAGGCCGAGCTCGACGAGATCCGCAAGGCCGTCCGGGTCGACCTCAACAAGCCGATCGAGGACACGACCGACCCGCCCGTGCCGCAGCCGCCGATCCAGGCGCCGCGCGCCGATGCTGCTCCTACGCCGCCGGCACCGCCGCAGCCCGTGCCCGAGCCGGTCGAAGCCGGCACTGTCCCGCATGAGCCCGCCGAGGATCACACGCCCGAGCCGTCACCGGAGACCAAGCATGACTGACGAGCTCGAAAGCGGGCGGATGCCGCTGATCGAGCATCTAATCGAGCTCCGGCGGCGCCTGATCTATTGCTTCATCGCCTTGGGCATCGCCTGGAGCGTTTGCTATTATTTCGGCCAGGATCTCCTGGATTTCCTGATCCGGCCGCTGGGGCGCGAGCTGCTGCTGACCGGCGGCCATCTGCAATATACCGCACTCACGGAAGCCTTCTTCACGCGCGTCAAGGTGGCGTTCTTCGCCGCGTGCTTCGTCTCGTTCCCACTGCTGGCGAGCCAGGTCTGGCTGTTCGTGGCGCCCGGCCTCTACAAGCACGAGCGCAATGCGTTCCTGCCTTACCTGATCGCCACACCGGTGCTGTTCTTCATGGGCGGGGCACTCGTCTACTACCTGATCTTCCCACCCGCCTGGCATTTCTTTCTGAGCTTCCAGGTGCCGGCCAGCGAAGGCTCGGTGTCGATCGAGGCCGATCCCAAGATCAGCGAATATCTAAGCCTGTCGATGACGATGATCTTCGCCTTCGGCCTGGCGTTCCAGATGCCGGTGGCGCTGACGCTGTTGGCACGGGTCGGCATCGTCAGCTCGTCCTTCCTGGTGGCGCAGCGCCGCTATGCCATCCTGTTGAACTCGGTGCTGGCGGCACTCGTGATGCCGCCGGACGCGGTCAGCATGCTCGGCCTCGCCATCCCGCTCTGGCTGCTCTACGAGATCTCGATCTGGAGCTGCCGCTGGGTCGAGCGGTCCCGTGACCGTGACCGCGATAGCGATCAGGGCCAGGACGTGACTCCGACGGAGTGAGCTTCTATAAACCACCGCGTCTTCAGCGAAGCCGATTGCCATGCATGATCTGAAATCGATCCGCGACGATGCCGCTGCCTTCGATCGCGGCCTCGCCCGCCGCGGCTTGGCCCCCGAATCGGCGGCGATCCTGGCCCTCGACACCGAGCGTCGCGCCGCCCAGACCGAGCTTCAGGAGCTGCAGCAAAGGCGCAACGACGCGTCGCGCCGCATCGGCCAGGCCAAGTCGAAGGGCGAATCGGCCGACGATCTCATGGCCGAGGTCGCCTCGATCAAGGATCGCATGAGCTTCCTCGAAACCGAGGACCGGCGCCTGGGCGAGGCGCTCGACACCAAGCTCGCGGCCCTGCCGAACCTGCCGGCCGACGACGTGCCCGACGGTGCCGACGAACACGGCAATCTCGAGATCCGCCGCTGGGGCGAGCCCAAGCAATTCCCGTTCGCGCCGAAGCAGCATTTCGAGCTGGGCGAGCAGCTGGGCCTGATGGATTTCGAGCGTGCCGCCAAGATCGCCGGCGCCCGCTTCACCGTGCTCAAGGGCGCCTTGGCCCGGCTCGAGCGGGCGCTCGGCGCTTTCATGCTCGATCTTCACACGACCGAGTTCGGCTATACCGAGACCTCGCCGCCCTTGCTGGTCAACGACCAGACCGCCTTCGGCACTGGGAATTTGCCGAAATTCGCCGACGATCTCTTCCGCACGACCGACGGGCGCTGGCTTATCCCGACCGCCGAGATGTCGCTGACCAACCTCGCGGCCGACGAGATCCTTGAGGAAGCGGCGTTGCCCTATCGCTACACTGCTTTTACGCCCTGCTTCCGGAGCGAGGCAGGGGCCGCCGGGCGCGATACGCGTGGCATGATCCGGCAGCATCAATTCAGCAAAGTCGAGCTGGTCTCGATCGCCCACCCCGACCGCTCCAACGAGGAGCATGAGCGGATGACGAAGGCGGCCGAGACGATCCTGCAGCGCCTGGGCTTGCCGTACCGCGTCATGGCGCTCTGTGCCGGCGATATGGGTTTCTCGGCGCGCAAGACCTACGATCTCGAAGTCTGGCTGCCGGGGCAGGGTGCCTATCGCGAGATCTCCAGCTGCTCCAATTGCGGCGACTTCCAGGCCCGGCGCATGAAGGGGCGCTTCCGCCCGGCCGAAGGCAAGGGCACGCGCTTCGTCCATACGCTCAATGGCAGCGGGCTCGCGGTCGGCCGCACGCTCGTGGCCGTGCTGGAGAATTACCAGACCGGCAACGGCACGATCACGGTGCCGGACGCGCTCAGGCCCTATTTCGGCGGGCTCGAGACGATCGGCGCCTGATGTTCGAGCGCCCGTTCGACCTCGCTTCGGCGCGTATCCTGCTGTCGAATGACGACGGCATCGCGGCACCCGGCCTGAAGGCGCTCGAGCGTGCCGCGCGCAGCTTCTCCAACGATGTCTGGGTCGTGGCGCCGGAGATCGAGCAGAGCGGGGCCGGCCATTCGCTGACGCTGAGAAGGCCCTTGCGGCTCCGCAAGCTCGGGCCGAAGCGGTTCGCCGTCGACGGCACGCCGACCGATTGCGTCATGCTGGCGATTCGCGAGGTGATGAAGGGCAAGCGGCCGACGCTCCTGCTCTCCGGCATCAATCGCGGCGGCAATATGGGCGAGGATGTGACTTATTCCGGCACGGTCGCGGCCGCCATGGAAGGCACGCTGCTCGAAGTGCCGAGCGTCGCCTTCAGCCTCGACATGGGCGACCACGCGCCGCGCTGGGACATGGCGACCGAGATCGTGAAGCAGGTCGTGCCGCGGCTTATGGTCGGCCCCTGGCCCGCCAACACCATGATGAACGTCAATATCCCGAACCTGCCGCTCGACCAGATCGCCGGCATCCGGGCGACCGCGCAGGGCCGGCGCAAGATCGGCGACAATATAGTCAAGGCGGTCGATCCGCGCGGCCAGCCCTATTACTGGATCGGCCCGATTCGCGACGAGGATAGCGCGCGCGACGGCACCGACATCAATGCCGTGACCGCGGGGGCGGTCGCCGTCACGCCGATCTTCCTCGACCTCACCCATGAAAAGGCGCTGGCCGATCTCCGCCAGGTGTTCCGGTGACCGCACGGGCGGCACCCCTCATGGCCGAGCTCGCCCGGGCGGGCATCCGCGACCAGCGCGTGCTGGCCGCGATCGAGGCGGTGCCGCGCGATCTCTTCGTGCCGCCGACCTTCGCCGAGCATGCCTGGGATAATGTGGCGCTCCCGATCGGGCTCGGCCAAACCATCAGCCAGCCGCTCGTCGTCGCCATCATGACCGAGGCGCTCGATCTCACCGACCGGCATACGGTGTTCGAGATCGGCACCGGCTCCGGCTATCAAACCGCGATTCTCGCGAAACTGTGCCGCCGAGTCTTCACGATCGAGCGTCATCGCGAGCTGCTGCGCGAGGCCGAGCAGCGTTTCGCCCAGCTTCGCCTCGGCAATGTCACCACCCGTTTCGGCGATGGCAGCAAGGGCTGGCCTGAATCCGCCCCCTTCGACCGCATCCTGATGACCGCGGCGGCGCCCGAGCTGCCTCAGGCTCTGGTTGAACTTCTGGCGCCGAATGGCATCCTGGTCGGACCGATCGGCCGCGAACGGTACGATCAGACCCTGGTGCGCGCCCGCCGCGGCGAAGACGGCGCGCTCTTTTGCGAGGAGCTGGGCAAGGTGCGTTTCGTTCCGCTGGTGCCAGGCCTGCCCCGAAACGGGCTGGTCAAGACGGGACAGGAATGACGGAAGTTCGCTGGACGCTCACTCTATCGGCCCTGCTGCTGCTCGCCGCCTGCGCGCGCGATGCGCCGCCGGCACCCGTCGTCACGGGCACGCCCGCGCCACCCCCGGCCCCCTCCGGCCCGTCCGAGCTCGAAAGCGGCGGCGGCACGGTCACGGTGCAGAAGGGCCAGACGCTCTATGCCGTATCGCGCGCGGCGAATGTGCCGGTGCGTACCCTCATCGACGCCAACAACCTGCAGCCGCCTTTCGCCTTGAAGACGGGCCAGGTGCTGACCATCCCGCGCATCCGGCAGCACATCGTGCAGCCGGGCGAGACGCTCTATTCCGTGTCGCGGCGCTACAATGTCGAGGCCTCGACGCTGGCGCAGCTCAATCACCTGCCGCCGCCCTACACGGTCAAGACTGGCGTGCCCCTGCAGCTGCCGCCGCCGGCCGAGCCGCAGGTCGCAGCGGTACCGACGCCCCCCCCGGGGCCGGTCTCGGCAACGCCTTTGGCGCCGCCCATTCTCACGCCGGCGCCAGCCGCCACACCAGTGCCAGCCGCTGTGCCGACGCCCATCCCGGTACCGACGGCCGCGCCGACGCCGATTCCCTCGCCGGTACCTGCAGCCGCCCCGGCCAAGCCGCCCGCGCCCGTCGAGAAGCCGGCGGCACCAGCCGAAACGGAGACCGCCGCCGCCGTACCGCCGGCACCCCCACCACCGCCGCCGCCGCCTTCGGTGGCGCAGATCGTGGCCAATCATCGGGCACCGAGCGATCCGCTCTTCCTCTGGCCGGTGCGCGGACAAATCATCGCCGTGTTCGGCCCGGCGCCCGGCGGCACCAGCAATGACGGCGTCAATATCGCAGCCCCCCAAGGGACCGCGGTGAGTGCCGCCGAGAACGGCGTCGTGGCCTATGCCGGCAACGAGCTCAGGGGCTTCGGCAATTTGCTTCTCATCAAGCATGATGATGGCTGGGTCACGGCCTATGCCCATAACGACGTGCTGCTGGTGAAGAAGGGCGACAAGGTCCGCCGCGGCCAGGCGATCGCCCGCGTCGGCAATTCCGGCGGCGTCGGCGAGCCCCAGCTCCATTTCGAGCTTCGCCACGGCACCAAGGCGATCGACCCGCTCGACCATCTGCCGCAACTGACAGGGTAGGGGCGGCAGGGTTTTGTCCATGCAGCCGCTCGTCCGCCCCTTCGAGCCGGAAGATTGCCGCCGCTGTGCCCAAATCCTGACCGAGGCTGGGCGGCAGGCGTTCTTTTGGACGAATTGGCCGGATTTCGACCAGGAACGCTTCTCCCAGGCCACTGCCGAGGAAATGCTCCTCGTCGCCGAGGCGTCGGGTGTCGTCATCGGCTTCGTGGCGGTCCACGTGCCCAGCAGCTTCGTGCATCATCTCTATATCGATCCGCAAACCTATCGCCGCGGCGTCGGAGGCCTGCTGCTCGATGCGGCACTCGATCGGCATGGGCCCGCATCGACTCTGAAATGTCAGGTGCGCAATGAAGCGGCCCGCGCGTTCTACCGCCAAGCGGGATGGGTCGAGGATGCGGCTATCGGCGGCATAGACGAGCTTGGCGACTGGCTATGGATCCGCAGCTCCGCCGTCACTCCAGCCGCCGCTCCAGCCGTCCCGCCAGATCCTGCACGAATTGCCAGGCGACGCGGCCGGAGCGGCCGCCGCGCGTGACGGCCCATTCATTGGCGGCCCTCACGAGCTCGGCATCGTCGATCTCGAGCTCGTAGCGCTCGATATAGCCCCGGATCATGGCGAGATAAGTCTGCTGGTCGCAGGCATGGAAGCCCAGCCACAGGCCGAAGCGGTCGCTGAGCGAGATCTTCTCCTCGACCGCCTCGCCCGGATTGACCGCGGAGGAGCGCTCATTGTCGATCATGTCGCGCGGCATCAGATGCCGGCGGTTGGACGTCGCATAGAGGATGACGTTGGCCGGCCGCCCTTCGATGCCGCCATCGAGGATCGCCTTGAGCGACTTGTAGCCGGCATCGTCGTGATCGAAGCTGAGGTCGTCGCAGAACAGGATGAAGCGATGCTTCTCGCCCCTGAGCTGGGTCAGCAGCCGCGGCAGCGCTGGAATGTCCTCGCGATGGATCTCGACCAGGATCAGCCGCTCGCCCTTCTTCTCGGCCGACAGCTCGGCATGGACCGCCTTGACCAGCGAGCTCTTGCCCATGCCGCGCGAGCCCCAGAGCAGCGCGTTGTTGGCCGGGAAGCCCTGAGCGAACTGACGCGTGTTGGCGAGCAGGATGTCGCGCACATGTTCCACGCCCTGGAGCAGTCCGATCTCGACCCGGTTGACGCTCGGCACCGGGATCAGCCGATCCTCCTCGGCATGAAAGATGAAGGCGTCGGCAGCGGCGAAATCGACCGGCGGCGGCGGCGGCGGGGCCAGCCTTTCAAGCGCTGAGGCGATGCGGGCGAGCAGCTGATCGGTATCGGACATGATCGTCATTCGGCAGAAAGCGGAGAAAGCTGGACGCTAGCATGGCGTCGCCTTGCTGAACCAGCGCGCCTGGGATTGCTCTTTTACAGCAAAGCGCATACCTATGCCGCCTTTGGAAGACCGGCCTGCCGGTCTGATGGGAGTCCCTCTGCATGTTCACCTCAACCGCTTTCGCTCAGACAGCGGGGGCCGGCGTCGATATAGCGAGCCAGCTGCAAAACTTCCTCCCGATCATCCTGATCGTCGGCGTGTTCTATTTCCTGCTGATCCGGCCGCAGCAGACGCGCATGAAGCAGCTGAAGCAAGCCCAGTCCGGCTTGCGCCGCGGCGACAAGATCGTTACGGCCGGCGGCGTCATCGGAACTGTCTCCAAGGTCATCGACGATAGCGAGGTCGAGGTGCAGATCGCGGAGTCCGTCCGCGTGCGCATCGTGCGCAGCACGATCTCGACCGTGCTGGCGCGCACCGAGCCGGCCGGCAAGGACAAGGAAGGCGAGGCCCCGGCAGACGCCGACGCCGCAGCACCCCCGGCCAAGAAGCGCCGCACGACGACGAGCTCGAGCTGATGATCTCAAAGCAGCATTCTCCTCTCCGCCCCATCGGGGGGGAGAGGCCGGGTGAGGTGGTTAACGCTCTGAGCGTGACGCTCGCGGTCCTGTCGCCCCGAACCACCCCCACCTCACCCGACCTCTCCGCCCCCGCCGGGCGGAAAGGAGATGGTGAGAGCAAGGCCGCATAACATGCTGAATTTCCAACCCTGGAAGACCTGGACGGTCATCATCATCTGCCTGTTGGGTGTGCTGTTCGCGTCCCCCAACCTGGTCAGCCGCCAGACGATCGAGCGGCTGCCCGCCTGGATTCCGGCGCATCAGGTCAGTCTCGGTCTCGATCTCCAGGGCGGTAGCCATCTGCTCTATGAGGTCGACCTCAAATCCGTCGTCAAGGAGCGGCTGAATTCAGCACTCGACGGGCTCCGGACCGAGCTTCTGAAGCAGAAGATCGGCTACACCAACCTCGCGATCGCGGGCGACACCATCGCGGTCGCGCTGCGCGATCCGGCCGATCTCGATAAGCTCAAATCCTCGTTGCACAATGTCGATAACGACCTCGCGGTCACCCAGCCGGCGAGCGGTGCCGTCGTCACCGTCGGCTACTCGGCCCAGGCGATCCAGGCCCAGGGCCAGGACATCCTGGCGCAGGCGATCGAGAATATCCGGCGCCGCATCGACGAGACCGGCACCAAGGAGCCGACGATCCAGCGCGAGGGCACCGACCGGATCCTGGTCCAGCTGCCCGGCATCGACGATCCGGAGCGGGTGAAGGCGCTCATCGGCAAGACCGCGAAGCTCAGCTTCCAGCTGCTCGACGAGACCGCGTCGATCGACGATGCGCAGCACGGCAAGCTGCCGCCCGGCGACGAGCTCTTGCAGGGCGATGACAGCCGCGGCGGCGGCGCCCAGTATCTCGTCAAGAAGCGCATCATCGTCGATGGGGCCAACCTCACCAAGGCGTCCGCCAGCTTCCAGAACAGCGAGCCGGTCGTGCAGCTGCAGTTCGACAGCGTGGGCGGCCGCCGCTTCGGCGACATGACACGCGACAATGTCGGCAAGCGCTTCGCCATCGTGCTCGATCACAAGGTGCTGTCGGCCCCGGTCGTGCGCGAGCCGATCACGGGCGGCTCGGGCGTCATCTCGGGTTCCTTCACGGTGCAGAGCGCCAATGATCTGGCCCTCCTGCTGCGCGCCGGCGCCTTGCCGGCACAGCTGTCGATCATCGAGGAGCGCACGGTCGGCCCCGATCTCGGCGCCGATTCGATCCACGCCGGCGCCACCGCCTCGATCGTCGCGATCATCCTGGTGGCATCCTTCATGCTGCTCTTCTACGGCCTGTTCGGCGTATTCGCGAATGTGGCGCTGTTCTTCAATCTCTGCCTCCTGATGGCGGCCCTGTCGGTGCTGGGCGCGACGCTGACATTGCCGGGCATCGCCGGCATCGCGCTCACCCTCGGCATGGCGGTGGACGCCAACGTGCTGGTGAATGAGCGCATCCGCGAGGAAATGCGGGCGGGCAGGGGCCTCATCTCCTCGATCGATGCCGGCTTCAGCCGTGCGCGGGCCACGATCATCGACGCCAACGTCACGCATTTCGTCGCCGGCGCCGTCCTGTTCGAGCTGGGTGCCGGTCCGGTCAAGGGCTTCGCCGTGACGCTCTGTCTCGGCATCCTCACCTCGTTCTTCACCACCTTCATGGTATCGCGGCTCTTCGTCGTGTGGTGGCTGCGCGGCCGTCCGAAGATGCTGCCGATCTGACGGGAGCGGCGTTGATCGTGTAAGGGAGGACCCAGGCGATGGAGGTGAAGCCGGTACTGCCGCCGGGCCGGCCCTTCATCGAGCGCTATGGCCCGGGTGGTTTCCGCATCAGCGGCACGGTCTTCACCGGCGCGGTGCTGATCCTGCCCGACCGCGCGATCGAGTGGCCGGTCGCGACCATGGCCGCGGTGACGCCCGAAAGCCTGCGCCCCATCGCCGAGCATGGCGCCATCGAGATCCTGCTGATCGGCTGCGGCCGGCGCATGCAGCTGGTGCCGAAGGATCTCCGCCAGGCCTTGCGCGAAGTCGGCATCGTGATCGACGCGATGGACAGTGCCGCCGCCTGCCGCACCTACAATGTGCTGGTCGCGGAAGAGCGCCGCGTCGCCGCCGCGTTACTTCCGCTTACCGTCTGACACCAAAAGACCACAGGCGTGAACGGAATGAATCGGCTATCTCGAACGTACTTATAGGTAAGCGGGTCGCGCTTCCAGCGCGATGCTTACTGAAGAGGAATTCGAGATGACCAAGAACACTTTACGTTTTCTTGCGCTCGGCGCGGCTCTAGCGATCGGTGGCGCGAGTTTGTCGACGCCGGCGCTGGCCGATCATTGGCATCATGGGTACCACCATTACTACCACCATGGTTATCGCTACGGCTACGGCTATGGCGGCTATGGCTACGGTCCGGTCTATGGGCCCGGCTATTACGCCGCCCCGCCGCCGGTGATCTATTCGCCGGGCCTGAGCGTGGTGGTGCCGCTGCATATCCGCTAACGAAACACGGCAAGGGGAAGGATTGCTATGCCGCGCATGATACTTTTGCTCGCCGGTCTGGCGATGCTGGCAGGATGCGCCGACATGACGCGCGCTCAGCAGCGCGCGCTGTCGGGCGGCGCCATCGGTGCCGCCGGCGGTGCGGTGCTCGCCGCCGCGACCGGCGGTACCAGCGTCGTCGCCGGCGCGCTGATCGGCGGCGGCGCCGGCGCCACGATCGGTGCGCTCACCAAGTAAGAAAAATCCTTCTCCGCCCACCGGGGGGAGAAGGATTTAGGATGAGGTGGGCGTCGCCGCATAACCGGCGAGCGCCCTGGAATCCCTCACCTCACCCGGCCTCTCCGCTCCGAGGAGCGGAGAGGGGCTATTGTCAGCCCTTCGCGAGATTCTGGGCGACGAAGTCCCAGTTCACCAGCTTGTCGAGGAAGGTCTGGACGAAGTCCGGCCGGCGATTCTGGTAGTCGAGATAATAGGCGTGCTCCCAGACATCGACGGTGAGCAGCGCCTTCTGGCCGTTCACCATCGGCGTCACGGCATTGGCGGTCTTGACCACCTTGAGCGCACCGCCATCCAGCACCAGCCAGGCCCAGCCCGAGCCGAACTGGGTCACGGCGGCGTTCTTGAACTGCTCCTTGAACTTCTCGATGTCGCCGAAGGCCGAGCCGATCTTGTCGGCCAAGGCGCCCGTCGGATTGCCGCCGCCGCCGGGCTTCATGCAATGCCAGAAGAAGGTGTGGTTCCACACCTGGGCGGCATTGTTGAAGATGCCGACCTTGCTCTCATCCTTGGCACTCGCGAGGATGATCTCCTCCAGCGACTGAGACGCCAGCGGCGTGTCCTTCACCAGATTGTTCAGATTGGTGACATAGGCCTGATGGTGCTTGCCATAGTGGAACTCGAAGGTCTGCGCCGACATATGCGGGGCCAGCGCGTCCTTGGGATAGGGAAGAGGGGGAAGCTCGAATGCCATGGAAACCTCATTGGGTTTGATTCGATAAGCGGCGGGAGAGACCGGGAGCCGTCTTGCGGCGGCGGGCCGGGCTTGCTAGCAGCCTGAACTCGCGGGCCCGGCGCTCATCCGGGCCAACGCAGATTATCCCGATACGCCTCCATATTGCAGCCCGGATTCTTGATCGATGAGAGAGACCGAAACGAACGGACTGACCGAGATGCTCCGGCGCCACGATCGCGACCGGTTTCTCACCACGCTCTTCGCCCCGGCGGCCCGGCGGCCCGAGCTTTGGGCCGTGCTCGCCTTCAATCACGAGATCGCCCGGGTGCGCGAGACGGTGAGCCAGCCGATCCTGGGTCAGATCCGGCTGCAATGGTGGCGCGACGCCATCGAAGAGATCTATGCCGGCAAGCCGCCCCGCCGGCACGAAACGGCCGAGCCGCTGGCCGACGCGATCCGGGGCAGGGGCTTGAAGCGTCGGCACTTTGACACCCTGATCGATGCGCGCGAGCGCGACCTCGACGAGACCCCGCCCGCGACGCTGGCTGAACTCGATGCCTATGCCGCCGCCAGCGCCGGTACGCTCTTCGAGCTCATGGCCGACATTCTGGCGCCGGACCTCACCCCGGCCGGTCTCGCGGCGGCGCGCGCGGTCGGCACGGGCTGGGGCCTGGTCGGGCTCATCCGCGCCGTCCCGTTCCATCTTGCCAGCGGCCGCATCTTCATTCCGGACGAGCTCGGCCTCGATGCGGCAACGCTCCAGGCCCAGCAATTTTCGCCGTCCCTGGGTGCCGCCCTTGCCCGGATCGCCGACGCGGCCAGGCGCCATCTCGCCGCCGCCCGGGCGGCTCGGCGGACGATCGCGGGCGCGGCCTTGCCGGCCCTGCTGCCGGCCCGGCTTGTGGATCATTATCTCAAGCGACTGGCGGCAAGCGGCTACGACCCCTATCGCGCGGAGGTCCAGCAACCCGATCCGCTCGCCGTCTGGCGCCTGGGGGTGGGCCGGCTCATCAGCCGGTTTTGAGTGCTCCCTAGCTGAGCTTCAGCTGGCTCATCGAATATTTGATCGTGAGAAACAGCAGATTGCGCCAGATGCCGTAAAGCTGCTGACCCTGCTGCTGCGTCATCTGGGCGAATTTCGGTTTCCAGTCGAAGCCGTCCATCGTCTGGATCGGATAGCCCAGCGTCTTGTAGGAATCCTTCGGCAACACCTTGAGCGGCGTCGTGCTGATGATATGGAAATCATGCGCGTCGATCAGCGTCATGTCGCCGATCACGAACGGATAGACGGCATCGCTCGAGATGATCGCCGTCCAGTGGAAGATGCCGATGCCGGTAAGGTCGGACAGGCTCTGGAACACCGGATCCTGCAGCGTATTGGGCGTGATCACCAGATAGGCGTCGGCCGTGTTGCCGTCGGTCAGCGACGCCTGCAGCCCCTTCCTCAGCGCATCGAGATTGGGCACCTTGGCCGGGTCGACGAAGCGGCGCATCTGCTCGTCATTGATCGCGACCGGCACGGCCTTGTAGGCCGAGCTCAGATCGGCACCCGCCGTGTAGACGATCAGATCCTTGAGCCGCCAATAGGGCAGAAAGGCGCGGTCGTAATCCGCCCCCATGCCGACGAAGCCCGACGAGGTCAGCTCGATCGCATCGCCCATGAGCGAGACCACGCCGATATTCTCGATGTTGGTCGGCCGGACGGGTGCCTTGACCTTGGGCCCATCGCTGGCGCAGGCCGCCAGAATGAGAAGCGAAATGAGCGGAATGAGGGCTTTGCGCATGGGCCGGGAGAATGCTGGGCCGCCCGCAGCCCGTCAAGCCCGCCCCTCGGGTGGTTGCTTAATATAGCGCCGCCGCAATGCCGTCGAAGCGCCTCGAACCCGCCCGGCTTCCGCCGCGCCTTCGCCGCAAAGCCGGCGCATCGATCGGCCCATCGCAACCGGGGGGTCACCGATGTCGTCGCACCAGCGTTCCGGCCTGCCGCGGATCGGCTATCTCATTGCCGTCCTGCTATGCGGCCTCTTCCTGCTGGCGCTGGCCGGCTGCGGGTCGGCGCGCTCGATCTCGAATGCCGATCTGCCCGACGGCAGTTACTACGGTGCCAATCCCGCCTATCACGGCGAGCTCGCCGAGCTCGATCTCATGGATCTCAGCTCATCGGGCCCCATCAGCGATGCCGAGATCGCCACGGCACTCACGTCTGCGCAGAAGGTGTCGCCGGAAATCGGTAAGCCCATCCTGGTGCTGCAATCGGGGGCAGCCGCTCCGGACGCGGCCATGATGACGGCACTCGCGAAAAGCTTCCCGGTCGCGACATTCTCCGGCGTTCCGCCGAGCGATCACGCCAATTTCTCCCGCCAGCTGCGCCTCGCGGCAGCACGCGGCGGCATCCCGCAGATCTTCTGCTATTGGGGCGTGCTCGAGACGGCCAAGACCAACGAGGCGACCAAGCTCGTCTCCTGGGTCCCGCTGGTCGGCCGCATCGTGCCCGACGAATCCCAGCAGATGCGCATCCGCCTCAAGGCCGTGCTGATCGATGTCGCGACCGGCCATTGGCGTATGATGATCTCCGAGCCGGCCGATGATGAGCGCCTGAGCGCTGCCATGAACCGCCGCAGCGCCGACCACGATCAGGTCGAGCAGCTGAAGCAGCAAGGTTATGAGCGGCTTGCCCGCGAGCTGGTGGTGCTGGGGTGATCGGAGAATTGGGATTGCACATGCCGATCGCGTAGGGGCGCCCGCGGCACCTTATCCTCGCGCTTTCCGAAGCTTTCCGAATTCCGTCAGGACTTCCCCGGAGAAAGAGACCACCCTCGATCTGCTGGACCAAACAAAGGTGGGGGACGGGAAATGCGCCACATATCGGTTGGTTTTGCATGCCTGATCGCTTCCATAACCGTCGCACACGCCGACAATCTGGCGTGGACGAGTTTCACGGACCCGACCGAGCAGGCGTTCACGCTCGAAGTGCCGCAGGGCTGGCAGGTGAAGGGGGGTATCACGCGGGTAGCCCCGCTGGTGCCCAAAGCGTGGGTCGCCGCCGCCTCTCCGGACGGCGCCAGCGACATCTTCTCCGGCGATCCGTCGGTCCCGCTCTTTATCCAGCCGAACCCGAAAATGTTCCAGCCGGAGGGCAAGCAGGGCAACGGCATGTTCGGGCCGACTTTCGCGACCGCGTATCAGAATGCGGCGCAATTCGGCGCCAATTACGGCCAGGAAAATCTGCCGCCGGACTGTACCGACGTCAGGGTTACCGGCGGCAAGCCGCGGACCGATCTGATCGAGATCTCGCAGCAGCGTGCCCGTGAGATAATGGGCAATCAATCGCCGCCGGGCCAATCCTTGGACAGCGCCGAGGTGGATTTCACCTGCACCGTCGCCGGCCAGCCTTATCGGGCGGCGGTGATGGTTGTCATCTCGCGCCTCAACTCGCCGCAGGGCGGCGGCAACTGGACTGCCGCCGTGCTGTACGGCTTTCGCGCGCCGGAAAGCCGCGCCGCCGAGGCTTGGCAGGCGGCCGAGCATCTGTTCACGAGCTTCCAGCCCAACCGGCAATGGGCCGCCAACGTCCGTGACGCCATGTTCAAGCAGACCCAGGCCAGCATTCAGCAGATCCAGGAGACGGGGCGGCAGATGCAGCAGAACTCCGACAATGCCATGCGCCTGCAACAACAGAACTTCAATCAGCAGATGCAGATGCAACAGCAGCAGCATCAGAATTACATGGATCAGCAGAATCAGAACGCGGCGAACCGGAACCAGCAATTCCAGCTCGACCAGATGCAGAAGACGCTCAACAATCAGGCCGAGATCAGGTCGATCCGAGGCACCCACCTCGTGCGGGATCCGACGACTGGCCAACTCTACGAAGTACCCGATTGAACGGTGCCGGCAGCCGGAACGGCACCTGAAGCTCGACCGTCCCGGACCAATCGGCATATTGCCGCCCGGCAGCCGAAAGCCCTAAGGTCCCGCACCGCAAACCCCGCAACCGCCGTCG
The DNA here is from genome assembly GCA_963762435.1 of uncultured Alphaproteobacteria bacterium. Lineage (GTDB taxonomy): Bacteria > Pseudomonadota > Alphaproteobacteria > ATCC43930 > CGMCC-115725 > JAXDMU01. Next base: position 38,103 of record CAVXLN010000037.1, read on the forward strand.
AACCGCCCCTCCGTGTCGGACCTTCTCGCCGCCTATCTCGCCGCTGACGGCTTCGTCGATCCGCTCCTGGAGGAGCTGGCGCTCGGCGGCATCGTGCCGATCGAGCGCTTCGACCGCCTGATCCTGACCCAAGGCCCGGCGCGGCCGGTTGCCTGGGCGCAGAATATCTGGCGCACGGTCGAGCGCATCCCGGTCGCCTCGATCAAGCAGGGGGCGAAGGCGCTCCGCGACCGGCAGCGCAACTGGGCGCTGTGGCCGGTGGCGCATCACCGCCGCGCTCAGCTCATCCAGGACGCACTGCCGCATGTGGGGGCCAAACCGCTCGTCTTTCCGGCCGCGGCGCCGACGGCACCGTTGGGATCCTGGACCCTCGTCGCCGAGGATATGATCCTCGCGTCCTCCGATTGCTCGACCCCGTTCCGCCATGGCGAGGCGGCTTTCGTCGAGGACCGTACGGCACCGCCCAACCGGGCCTATCTCAAGCTTTGGGAGGCGCTCACCCTTGCCGGCCATCATCCAGGACCGGGTGAGCGCTGCCTCGACCTCGGCGCCAGCCCCGGCGGCTGGAGCTGGGTGCTGCACGAGACCGGTGCCGATGTGGTGAGCGTCGACCGCGCGCCGCTCGATCCGCGCATCGCCGGCCTGCCGCGCCTGACACAGCGCCAGCAGAGCGCCTTCTCGCTGGCACCCGCGGATATCGGACCGGTCGACTGGCTGACCTCCAACGTCATCTGCTATCCGACGCGGCTTCTACGCCTCGTCCGGACCTGGCTCGAGAGCAGCCTCGTGCGCAACTTCGTCTGCAGCGTGAAGTTCCAAGGCCCGACCGACCACGAAACGGCTCAGGCATTCGCCGCGATCCCGGGCAGCCGGCTGCTGCATCTTCATCACAACAAGCATGAGCTGACCTGGATCAGGCTCGATGAGTCTTAGCCTTCGGCCTACTCCGCCGCCGCCCTCGCCGCGCCGAGCCAACCTTCAAGATCGGCCAGCGCCCGCCGCGCCATGGCCGGCTTGCGCTCGGCCTTGGCCTGCGGGGTCGCGGGCAGGGGTGGGAACAGGCCGAAATTGACGTTCATCGGCTGGAAGCTCTGCGCATCCGCCCCGCCGGTGATATGGGCGACGAGGGCACCCAGCGCCGTGGTCGGCGGCGGCGGCTCGATGAGGGCGCCTTGCCGCTCGGCTGCCGCCAGCCGGCCCGCCACCAGCCCCATCGCCGCCGATTCGACATAGCCCTCGACTCCCGTCACCTGGCCGGCGAAGCGCAGCCGCGGCATCGCCTTCAGGCGCAGCTGCCGGTCGAGCAGCTTGGGGCTGTTGAGGAAGGTATTGCGGTGAAGCCCGCCCAGCCGCGCGAACTCGGCCTGCTCGAGCCCCGGGATCGTGCGGAAGATCCTGGTCTGCTCGCCATGCCGGAGCTTGGTCTGGAACCCCACCATATTGTAGAGCGTGCCCAGCGCATTGTCCTGGCGCAGCTGAACGACCGCATAGGGCTTGCTGCCGTCATGGCGATTGGTCAATCCCACCGGCTTCATCGGTCCCCAGCGCAGCGTCGCCGGCCCGCGCTCGGCCATCACCTCGATCGGCAGGCAGCCTTCGAAATAGGGCGTGTTCTGCTCCCATTCCTTGAACTCGGTCTTGTCGCCGGCGAGCAGGGCGGCGATGAACGCCTCGTACTGATCGCGATCGAGCGGGCAGTTGATATAGTCCTTGCCGTCGCCGCCCGGCCCCGGCTTGTCGTAGCGCGACTGGAACCAGGCGACCGAGAGATCGATCGAGTCGCGGTGCACGATCGGCGCGATGGCATCGAAGAAGGCGAGGGAGGCCTCGCCGGTCAAGCTGCCGATCGCGGCCGCGAGATCGGGCGAGGTCAAGGGGCCGGTCGCCACGATCACGCTGTCCCACGCTTCGGGCGGCAGACCCGCGATTTCGCTGCGCTCGATGGTGACCAAAGGCTCGGCCGCCAGCGCCGCCTCGACTGCTGCCGAGAAGCCGTCGCGATCGACCGCCAGCGCGCCGCCGGCCGGCACTTTGTGCCGATCGGCCGCAGCGATGATCAGCGAACCGCAGCGCCGCATCTCCTCATGCAGCAGGCCCACGGCGTTGGTCATCGGCTCATCCGAGCGGAAGGAGTTGGAGCAGACCAGCTCCGCGAGGCCCGCCGTCTTGTGCGCCTCGGTCGCGCGCACCGGCCGCATCTCATGCAACACCACCGGCACGCCCCGGCGCGTCAGCTGCCACGCCGCCTCGCAGCCCGCGAGGCCGCCGCCGATCACATGCACCGGCCGATCGATCGCCATTGAACCCTGATCCCGCTCTCTGCCCAAAACGGGTTTATAGCCCGCGTCTGCCGCGGCCGATACTGACTCGGGAGCGGTCGCTAGATATGAATGCCGCCGGCGACCTCGATCCGCTGGGCATTGACCCAACCGAACTCATCGGAGAGCAGCCCCGCGATCACCGGCCCGACATCCTCCGGCAGCCCGGCGCGACCCAGCGCGGTGTTCGCGGCGATCATCCTGTTGACCTCCGGATTGTCGCGGACGATGCCGCCACTGAAATCGGTGGCGACCGGCCCTGGTGCCACGACATTGACCGCGATCCGGCGCGGCGCCAGCTCCAGGGCCATGTTCCGGCTCAAGGCTTCCACGGCCGCCTTGATCGGCCCGTAGCCGATGCGATGCGGCATGGCAAAACGGGCGAGCCCCGAGGAAATATTCACGATACGGCCGCCATCCCTGATGAGCGGCAACAGCTTCTGGGTCAGGAACAACACGCCTTTGAAGTGGACGCTGTAGAGCGCGTCCATCTCTGCCTCGGTAATCGTTTCCAAGCTGCTGTTGGACGACGTGCCGGCATTGTTGACCAGATAGTCGAACCGCTCGGCCCCCATCTCGGCCAACGCGCCCCGAACCTCTCCAGCGAAACGATCGAAAGAAGCCGCGTCGCCGATATCGAGCTGAAGGGCGATCGGCGGCGCGCCGGCTTCGGCGGCCAGCGCCGCGACCGTCTCAGATTCTGCGCGATTTGAATTGTAGGTGAAGATCGTGCGAACGCCGCGTTTGGCGAGGCACAGAACCGTGTTTCGCCCGATACCCCGGCTGCCGCCGGTGACTAGAGCAATCTTACCATCTGACATAGCTGTGCTTTCCGACTGAAGTGGACGAAGTCCGTATCGCCGATTATGGCGGAGTTGCAGGGCGGATTTGAATGCCGGAACGAGCTGCTTTCTTGCCTAATCCTGCTCGACGGTCTATCGTCGGGCATGGATCAGTTGGTAAAAGCCATTCTGCGCTTCACGGAGCGCCAGCCCGGCGAGAGTCCGTTCACGACAGCCGCCGATCGCATGGTGATCATGCGGTCGGATCACCCCAAGCCGCCGAGTCACATGATTTTCCGGCCGTCGATGTGCATTGTGGCGCAAGGCGCCAAATGGGCGACCTTCGGTGGCGATCAGCTGGAATATCGCGCGGGCCAGGCGCTGGTGATCGGCGTCGAAACGCCTTCGATCGGACGGGTGGTCGAGGCCAGCCCCGGCGAGCCTTGCCTCGTCCTTGCCTTCGAGCTCGACCTCGCGATCATGCGGAGCGTCGCGGAGGAGCTGGACCCGCCGCCGAAATCGAGCGGCGAGCCGGGTCGCGGCGTCCTCGTCACGGATTTCCAAGGCCCGCTCGCCGACTGCGCGCTGCGCTTGGTCCGCCTGCTCGATACGCCCAAGGCGATCCCGGCGCTCTACCCGATCATCATGCGGGAGATCTGCTATTGGCTGCTGACCGGCCCGCATGGCGGCGACATCGCGCGGCTGACGCTGGCGAACAGCCCGTCACGGCCGGTGATGAACGCGCTCCACAGCCTGCGCGACCGCTTCCGGGAGCCCGTTCGGGTCGAGGAGCTGGCCGCGATTGCCCGATTGAGCGCATCGGCGTTCCATCGCCAATTCAAGGCGCTCACGGCGATGACCCCACTCCAATATCAAAAGCAGCTTCGCCTGCTCGAGGCCCGACGGCTGATGGTTTCGACGGCGGTCAAGGTCGAAACGGCCTGCTTCCAGGTCGGCTATGAAAGCCCCTCGCAATTCAGTCGCGAATATACCCGTATGTTCGGCGCATCGCCCAAGCGCGATGCGAAAGCCATGCAAACCGTCCTCCGGGCGGATCGCGCTACTCTCGTATCGCAATAGATCGCTCAAGAGGTAGCTTGAGAGGCTTGCGGCTATCGAGCGCGCACGGAGTTCCCATTGCCTGATTCCGCCTCGTCGTCCGTTCTCCGCCATCCTCCCGTCGCCCTTTTCCTTCTGTCGCGGACCTTCTCCGGCCTTGCCTTTCAGCTGCAGGCGGTGGCTGTCGGTTGGCAGGTCTATGGCATCACCGGCAGCGCTCTGGCACTCGGCATGGTCGGACTTGCCGAATTCGTGCCGTCGCTGCTGCTTGCCTTCGTCGTCGGCCATGTCGCCGACCGGTTCGACCGGCGGCGCATCGTGCAGCTGTGCCAGCTCGTCCAGGGCTCGGCCATCGCCGGGCTTGCCGTTTACTCCTACCGCGGTGGCCTGAGCGTCGATTGGATCTTCATCGCCATCTTCGTCATCGGTTCGGCCAGCGCGTTCGTGGCACCGACCCGGCAGGCGATGCTGCCGGCGCTGGTGCCACCCGGCCTGCTGCCGCGCGCGCTCAGCTGGTCCTCGACCTTCGGCCAGGCCTCGGTCATCTGCGGGCCGGCCTTGGGCGGCCTCCTTTATGCGATCGGTCCGGCCGCGGTCTATGCCGTCTCGGTCGTCCTGATCGCACTCTCCTTCGCCGCCATGGCGCTCATCCGGATGGAGCGCGCGCCGCCGCGGCGGGAGCCGGTCACGCTCGCCTCGACGCTCGCCGGCGTCCGCTTCATCCGCAGCCGCCCGGAACTCTTGGGTGCCATCTCGCTCGACCTCTTCGCGGTCCTTTTGGGCGGGGCTACGGCGCTGCTGCCGATCTTCGCCCACGACATCCTCGAAGTCGGTCCCTGGGGCCTGGGCGTGCTGCGCTCGGGGCCGGCGATCGGTGCCTTGGGCATGTCGTTCGTGCTGACCCAGTTTCCGCTCGACCACCGGGTCGGCCGCATCATGTTCGCCTGCGTCGCCGTGTTCGGGGCGGCCACCATCGGTTTCGCGCTCTCGACATCCTTCTGGCTGTCGGTAGCGTTCCTGGCAGTAGCGGGGGCGGCCGACTCGATCAGCATGATCATCCGCGGCTCGCTGGTCCAGCTAGAGACGCCGAACGAGATGCAGGGGCGGGTGAGTGCCGTCTATTTCATCTTCATCGGCACGTCCAACGAACTGGGCGAGTTCGAATCCGGCGTCACTGCCAGCTGGTTCGGCGCGGTGCCGGCCACCGTGATCGGTGGCATCGGGACATTGCTGGTGGTGCTGATCTGGATGCGCGCCTTTCCGGCCTTGCTCGAGCATGACCGGCTGGAAGCGCCGGCCGAAGAAAATGCAGGCTGAGGTCAGGTTGAGCGGCGACCCCCGGCCTGCTCCTCGGCGCGCCCGATCGTCTCGCGCCGGGCGACCGCGACGGCTTCGGGAATGGTCGAGCGGAAGCGCGCCCGCGGCGGCTTCACATGATGGCTCAGCAGCACCCGCCGCACGGCTGGCCTGGCACCGGTGATATAGAGCCGGGCGCCGCGCCGCAGCACCTTGTCGGCGAAGCCTCCGATGGTCGCGGCCGCGGTCGAATCGATCACCGGCACGGCGCTGAAATCGATGATATAGGCCTTGGGCTGCGCCCCGATGCGGTCGAGCGCCGCCGCGACGCTGGCGGCCGCGCCGAAGAAGAAGGCGCCCGAGATGCGATAGACCATGATGTCCGGATCGGTCGCGAGCGCCGGATCATAGGCGCCCCGCCCGCCGCCATTGGCGCGGTCGGGCAGGTCCGCCTGTTCCTGGATCGGCAGCTCGACCTCGACCGCCTGGGCCATGCGGTGGAGAAACAGCAGCACGCCGAGGCCGAAGCCCACCAGGATACCTTCGCTGAGGTCGCGCAGCACGACCAGCAGGAAGGTCGCCAGCAGCACGACCGCGTCGCCGCGCGAGGCCCGGATGAGGCTCAAGAATTCGCGCTTCTCCGCCATGTTCCAGGCGACCGTCACGAGCACGCCGGCCAAGGCCGGAAGCGGGATGTAGCTGGCGAGCGGCGCGGCCGCGAGCATGAAGAGCAAGAGGAACACCGAATGCAGCATGCCGGCGATCGGTCCATGCGCGCCGGCACGGACATTGGTCGCGGTGCGCGCGATCGTGCCGGTGACGCAGATGCCGCCGAAAAGCGACGAGACGATGTTCGCGATGCCCTGACCGACCAGCTCCGCATTCGAGCGATGGCGCCGCCCGGTCATGCTGTCGGCGACGACGGCGGAGAGCAGGCTCTCGATCCCGCCGAGGAGCGCGAAGGAGAGGGCCGAGGGCAGAAGCTCCGCCACGCGTGCAAGCGACAGCGCCGGCAGCGCCGGTGCCGGCAGTGAGCGTGGAATGCCGCCGAAGCGCGTGCCGATCGTCTCGACCGGCAATCCCAGCGCCCAGGCCAGGATCGAGGCGACGCAGACCGCGATCAGAAACGAAGGCCAGCGCGGGCGCCAGCGGCGCAGCGCCACAATGATGCCGATCGCGAACAATGCCACCGCTACTGCCGACGGGTTGGCGCTCGGGAGTGCGGCACCCAAAGCCAGGAGCTTCGGAATGAACGGTCCCGGTTCGGCGCCCGCAAGCGTCAATCCCAGCAGATCCCTCAGCTGGCTCGCCATGATGATGGTGGCGATGCCGGCGGTGAATCCGACCGTGACCGGGTAGGGGATGTATTTGATGAAGGTGCCGAGCCGCAGTAGCCCGATGGCAAGCAGGATGAGGCCGGAGAGGAATGTGGCGAGGATCAGCCCGTCGACGCCGAAGCGCGCGCCGGTCGCCGCCACCAGCACGATGAAGGCGCCGGCCGGTCCGCCGATCTGGAACCGGCTGCCGCCCAGGGCCGAGACGGTAAAGCCGCCGGCGATCGCGGCATAGAGGCCGCGATCCGGCGTGACCCCGGACGCGATGGCGATCGCCATGGAGAGCGGCAGCGCCACGATCGCGACCGTGAGCCCGGCCAGCGCATCGGCCTTGAGGTCAGCCAAGCCATAGCGTTCGCGCAGTACGGTGACGAGCTTGGGCGTGAAGAGCTCGACGAAGCCGGGCGCGGCACGCGACACGCTCATCGCTTCGGCTCCTTGAGCCGCACGCCGCGGCCACCTTCGCGGCTGACCGCATTGTCGCCGATCAGCTCGATCCCGGCGCGATCGAGTGCCTCGACCACCTTGACGAGGGTGTCGACCACGCCGCGCACCGTGCCGTCGCTCGCCTCCATCCGCTGAATCGTCGGCAAGGAAACGCCCGACAGCTCCGACAGTTGCCGCTGATCGATGCCGAGAAGGGCGCGGGCCGCCCGCATTTGCGCTGCTGTTATCATGGCAATACTAATGAATATAGTATCATATATGATGTTTAAAACATCAACAAAGACGCATTGGTGGTATAATTCACATTTCCGAATCGTGAAGAATTCCGATCCCACGAGCGCGTGCTCGCCCCGGACAACCCAGCCTTGCCATGTTCCGCATTGGTTTTGCGTGCAGCCCACCCAGCTTCTAGGTTAGCTTCCGCCTCTTGGGCAAGGAACGGGATTTCTTTTGACGATGCGGCCAGTGCTTGAGCTTGGTTTCGGTCTCGATTTCGAGGCGCTTTATGATCGCGACGGGCTCGCCCGAATTGATCGCGCGTTCCTCGGCGAGCTTGGCCAGAGCGATATCGGTCTCTTCAACCAGCTGATGACCGCGCGCCAGGCGCCCGACGAGCTCGAAGCCAAGGCGGAAAGCGACCTCATCACCGAGCTCGCCCCGCATCTCGAGGATTTCCTCGGCCGGCTCTTCGGCATCGAGGCGGATATCGCCGCCCTCCAGGCGCGGCACCACGAGCTGGCGCCGATCTATGCGGTGAAGCGCCTTTTCGTGCAGCGCCGCGCCGTCAAGGGCGTGAGCGAAGAGCAGGCGGCCGCTATCGATGGTCCGACGCTGGCATCCGAGCTCGAGGCCCGTTTCGGCGAGCCCCTCACAGAGGCGAGCTTCGCCCGCCATGTCCAGGGCTGGATGGAAGCCGAGGCCGAGCATGCGGCGGAGCTCGATCTGGCAGCCCGTTACGCCGGCTGGGCCACGCTCGCCCCCGAAGGCCGCAAGCGGCATCGCCGCGGTGTGCTCTTCAAGGTGCCGCACAAGCTCGACCCGATGCATCTCGTCCCGGTCGAGACCGAGAGCGTCGCCGACGTCACCATGCTGCGCCTGCCACGCGCCAAATGGCGGCATCGAATGGGTTTCGCGCTGACCGATCACGGTACCGATCTCAATGGCGCCCTCGACCAGGCCAATTACTGCATCTGGTGCCACAACCAGGGCAAGGACAGCTGCTCCAAGGGCCTGAAGGACCGCAAGACCGGCCAGTTCCAGTCGAGCGCCTTCGGCGTGCCGCTCGCCGGCTGCCCGCTCGAGGAGAAGATCTCCGAGATGAACCTGGTGAAGTCGCGCGGCAATGCCGTCGGCGCCCTCGCCATCGTCACGATCGACAATCCCATGGCGGCCGGCACCGGCCACCGCATCTGCAACGACTGCATGAAATCCTGCATCTACCAGAAGCAGGAGCCGGTCGATATCCCGCAGGTCGAGACCGCGAACCTCAAGGATGTGCTGAGCCTGCCCTGGGGCTTCGAGATCTATGCGCTGCTCACGCGCTGGAATCCGCTCAATCTGCGCCGCCCGCTGCCGCGTCCCGCGACCGGCTACAAGGTGCTGGTCGTCGGTCTCGGCCCGGCAGGCTTCACCCTCTCGCATCATCTGATGAATGACGGCCATACGGTCGTCGCCGTCGACGGCCTCAAGATCGAGCCGCTCGATCCCGAGATCTCGGGTGTCACACCCACCGGTGCGCGCGTGCCGTTCCGGCCGATCCGCGACGTGACCGAGCTCTACGAGGATCTGGGCGAGCGCGTGCTGGCGGGCTTCGGCGGCGTCGCCGAGTACGGCATCACCGTGCGCTGGAACAAGAATTTCCTGAAGCTGATCCGCCTGCTGCTCGAGCGGCGCGCAGCAATTCGCCATGTTCGGCGGCGTGCGCTTCGGCGGCACGATCACGATCGACAGCGCCTTCGAGCTGGGCTTCGACCATATCGCGCTCTGCGCCGGCGCCGGGCGGCCGACCGTCATCCCGATGAAGAACGGCCTCGCCGCGGCGTGCGCCAGGCGTCGGACTTCCTGATGGCGCTGCAGCTGACCGGCGCGGCCAAGACCGATTCCATCGCCAACCTGCAGGTCCGCCTGCCGGTCGTCGTCGATCGGCGGCGGCCTGACCGCGATCGATACGGCCACCGAATCGCTGGCCTACTATCCGGTCCAGGTCGAGAAATTCCTCGAGCGCTACGAGACGCTGATCGCCGAGCAGCGGCGAGACCGCCGTGCGCGCCGGCTGGAGCCCCGCCGAACGCGAAGCGGCCGAAGAGTTCATCGCCCACGCCAAGGCGATCCGCGCCGAGCGTGCGCTGGCCGCATCGCCGAAGGCCGCGAGCCCAGGATCGTCGATCTGCTCAACGAGCTGGGGCGGCGTCACCATCGCCTATCGCCGCCGTCTGATCGACGCGCCCAGCTACACGCTCAACCACGAGGAAGTGGCGAAGGCGCTGGAGGAAGGCATCCGCTTCGCCGAATGCCTGACGCCCGATGCGGTCGAGATCGATCAATGGGGCCACGCCAAGGCCCTCGTCGCCCAGATTGTCGCGCCCGATGCCGAGACCGGCAAGCTGGTCCTGACCGCGGACAAGGCCACGCTGCCGGCGCGCACGATCCTGGTCGCCGCCGGGACCCAGCCCAACACGGTGCTGGCCCGCGAGGACCCGGACAATGTCGTCCTCGACGGCAAATATTTCCAGGCCTATGACGAGGACGGCGAGCCCGTCAAGCCCGAGCAAATCGCCAAGCCCGACGCAGGTCCGCGTGCTGATGAGCCGCCGCGCCGACGGCCGCGCCATCAGCTTCTTCGGCGATCTGCATCCCTCCTTCGCCGGCAATGTCGTGAAGGCGATGGGCAGCGCCAAGCAGGGCTATCCGGTCGTCTCGCGCATGCTGGCGAAGCGCGCACCCGCCGAGCCCAAGCCCGAGACGCTCGCAGCCACGATGAACGAAGGCCTGCGCGCCGCCGTCCATGCCGTGACGAGGCTGACGCCCAACATCGTCGAGGTCACGGTCAAGGCGCCCTTCGCCGCCCGCGGCTTCGAGCCCGGCCAGTTCTATCGGCTGCAGAATTACGAGGCCAACGCCATCCGCGAGCGGCGACACGGTGCTGGCGATGGAAGGGCTGGCGCTGACCGGCGCCTCGGTCGACAAGGAAGCGGGCCTGCTCTCGACCATCGTGCTCGAGATGGGCGGGTCCTCCGATCTCTGTGCCATGCTGAAGCCCGGCGAACCGGTCATCCTGATGGGCCCGACCGGCACGCCGACCGAGACTCCGGCGGGCGAGACCGTGCTGCTGGCCGGCGGCGGGCTCGGCAACGCCGTGCTGTTCTCGATCGGGCAGGCGCTGCGCGCCGCAGGGCTCCAAGGTGGTCTATTTCGCCGGCTACAAGCGCCTCATCGACCGCTACAAGGTCGAGGAGATCGAGCGCGCCGCCGACGTCATCATCTGGTGCTGCGACGAAGCGCCGGGCTTCGATGCCACGCGGCCGCAGGATCTCGCCTTCGTCGGCAATATCGTCGAGGCGATGGCGGCTTACGGCTCTGGCAAGCTCGGCGGCGCCCCGATCCCCTTGAGCGAAGTCGACCGCATCGTCGCGATCGGCTCCGACGGCATGATGAGTGCGGTTGCCAAGGCGCGGCATGGCGATGCTGAAGCCCTATCTCAAGCCCGACCACACCGCGATCGCGAGCGTCAACTCGCCCATGCAATGCATGATGAAGGAGATCTGCGCGCAGTGCCTGCAGCTGCACAAGGATCCGGTCACGGGCGAGGAGACGGTGGTCTTCTCCTGCTTCAACCAGGACCAGCCGCTGGATCAGGTCGATTTCACCAATCTGCGTCAGCGCCTGTCGCAGAATGGCGTGCAGGAAAAGCTGACCAAGCAATGGATCGACCGCGCGCTCCGCCGCGTGGGCGAACGCGCGACTCTGGCGGCGGAGTAGGGGCGCGCTCTACTCGAGTCGCGGCTTGTCCGGCGCTGTCCAGCCCGGAGGCAGCCGCTCGCTATAACCTGGCGGCCTGGGGGAGGCGGCGCCATAGGCGAAATGGCCTGTGGCGCCCTTGAAGCCCAGAAGATACCAGACCTCCAGCATATAGCCTTGGGTCCGGTCCCGATCCTCGGTCTCCAGCATGTCTACCGTGTCCAGCCCCGTGCCGATGAAGCCTGAGACGGTTCGGGCTCGAAGTGGCCCGTCTGGCCGAGCGAGAATCGCATCAATGACGCCGTTCACCGCTGCCGTCGCTTGCGCCCGGTCCGCGGGCGTCGCGGCCCCGATGTATCCGAGTGGCGGATAGTGATGGGGGCCGAACTTGGCCTCAGCTTTGAGTCGCTCGAGCAAAAGACGTTTCTCCGGCGTGAGCTCGACGATTTCGGTGGAGGTCGGCGGCCAGAGCTGAGCGATTTGCCACGCACGAAAGCCCAGAAACGCCACGAGCAAAATGGCCAGGGCAGCGGCTGCGTAGAGAAGGAAGCGCATCAGGTCGGCTCAGTTCGCTGGCAAAGCAACGCTTTTTCATGGGCGGCGAGGTAATACTCGAATTCGACACTGGCTAGAGTCGGTTGATCGAGACTATTCCAATGGCGCCGCGCCGCGCCGGTGTCACCGTCTTCCAAGGCGCGAACACCCGCATAGAACGAGGCCCGTTGCAGCTGTCGCTCGCACAGCTTTCCGTCACTGAAGTGCGACCGAACATCGTCCAGGTCTATCTTCCGTTGCAGAAACTTCGCTAGCTCGGAGCCGCGCGCCTCCTTGAGCCCCTGCTTGGCGAGAAGCCGATCCAGCGTCCGATCTGCCAGGTCATGCCAGTCCTGGCATTCGAGGCGAACGGACGCGAACCACAGCAGCAAAGGCCCCTGAAAGGTCCAATGGCTCGAATGGGTGTAGCGGCCCTTATAAACAGTCTCCGTCACCTGGGCCCAAACATGCCCGGCGCCTTCACGGTCGCCGAGCAGCCAAAGTGCAGTGCCGAAGCCGATGCCCGGCCCATCCGATCTCATCGCGAGTGGGAAGCGGAGTTCCAAAAGCTGCTGTAGGGCGAAATCTCTCAGCGCGCGCTGTAAATCGCCGCTCTTCAGCGCTTCGGATGGACGAGGCTCGTCGGAGAATTTTGTCCAGTCTCGGAGCTGCGGCGGCATACCCTCTACCGCCGCCGGAACTCGAGCGCCGCCCCATTGATGCAATGCCGGACCCCCGTCGGCGGCGGCCCGTCGGTGAAAATATGCCCGAGATGCCCGTTGCAGCTGGTGCAATGCACCTCGATGCGCGGGATGAAGAGCGCCCAGTCGCGCGCCGTCTCGGTCGCATTCGGGAGCGCGGCCCAGAAGCTCGGCCAGCCGGTGCTGCTGTCGTATTTCTGCTCCGACGCGTAAAGCGCCGCCCCGCAGCCGGCGCAATGATAGATCCCCGGCCCGAATTCCTTCTCGAGTGGGCTCGAGCCCGGCTCTTCCGTGCCATGACGTTGCAGCACATAAAATTGCTCGCGCGTCAATAGCTCCCGCCATTGTACTTCGTTCTTGCGCACCGTCTCCACCGGCATGGCTTCCTCCGCGTCGCCTTGTTGTTTGTCATTGTGGCGCCGTGCTAACCCCGTTCTATCTACCTCCCGTCGCGTCGTCGAAACAAGGCCGCCGCCTCGAAACCAGGGAATACCGATGAAGCCAGAGATCCTCGTCACGGGTCCGATGCCGCCCGTCACCTTGGCCGCCCTCGATGCCGCCTTCACGATCCATCGGTTGTGGCAGGCGGCCGATCGCGCCGCACTTCTGAAGGAGATCGCGCCGAACATCCGCGGGCTGGCCACGACCAGCTGGGCCGGCGCCGACGATGCGCTCATGGCCGCCTTGCCCAAGACCGAGATCATCGCGCATTTCGGCGTGGGCTATGATTCCGTCGATGTGAAGGCCGCCAAGGCGCGCAGCATCGCCGTCACCAACACACCGGACGTGCTGACCGAGGAGGTGGCGGATCTCGCCATCGCCCTGGTCTTGGATGCCGTGCGCGAGATCAGCAAGGGCGACCGCTATGTCCGCCGCGGCGACTGGGCCAGGAAGGGCAACATGCCGCTGGCCCGCACGGTCGCCGGCAAGACGCTCGGCATCGTGGGCTTGGGCCGCATCGGCTCCGCCATCGGGCGCCGAGCCGAGGCCTTCGCCATGAAGGTGATGTGGCACGGGCCAAGGCCGAAGGCCGACGTGGCTTGGCCCTATGTGGCCGACCTCAAGGATCTGGCCCGCCAGTCGGACGTGCTCGTGGTGATCTGCCCGCTGACGCCGGCCACGCATCACCTGATCGATGCCGAGGTGCTGGCGGCCCTTGGTCCCGAAGGCACGCTCGTCAATGTGGCACGCGGCGCCGTCGTCGACGAGGCGGCGCTGCTCAAGGCCTTGCAGGACCGCACCATCAAGAGCGCCGGCCTCGATGTCTTCGAGTTCGAGCCCAAGGTGCCGGAAGCCTTCTTCACGCTCGAGAATGTCGTCCTGCAGCCGCATGTCGCGAGTGCGACCGAGGAAACCCGCGCGGCGATGGGCCAGATGGTGGTCGACAACCTCATCGCCCATTTCGCGGGCAAGCCGCTCCTGAGCCGGGTCGCCTAAGGATAAAGGTTCTGTGCAAGTCGCGGCGTCTTTGAGGCGCCGCCAAACGGGGCAGGGGCGGGCACCGCCCCGCCGCCGCATCCCCCAAGCCTCGGAAACGGAACACCTCTCGAAAGGGTGACCGCCGACCGGCTTGGAGCCGTGCGCCGGGTGGGATAGGGTCTCGCCCGAGCAAGCACTGAGGGACCGGATGTCACATCTCTTCGATCATCATCCCATCATCCCGGTGCTGTCGCTGGAGCGGCTGGACCAGGCGATGCCGGCGGTCGAGGCGCTGCTTGAAGGCGGCCTCGGCATCGTCGAGGTCACGCTCCGCACCCCCTACGCGCTCGATGCGATCGAGCGGATCGCCTCCCGCCTGCCGATCCGGGTCGGCGCCAGCACCGTGCTGCGCCCGACCGATGTCACGGCCGCCAAGGAGGCCGGCGCCCATTTCCTGTCGAGCCCCGGCCTCACGGCCGATCTCGCCGCCGCCGGCATCGCCTCGGGCCTGCCCTACCTGCCGGGTGCGGTCACCCCGACCGAAATCATGGCGGCCCGCGATTTCGGCTTCTCCTTCCTGAAATTCTTCCCGGCCGGCTCCTTCGGCGGGGCCGACCTGCTGCGCCAGTACAGCATCAACTTCCACGGCATCGGTTTCTGCCCCGCCGGCAGCCTGCGCGAGGAGGAGGCGGCGGATTATCTGGCGCTGTCCAACGTGCTCGCCGTCACGGCCACCTGGATTGCTCCCCCGGCGCTGATCGCCGCGGGCGATTGGGCCGGCATCACGGAACGAGCGAAGCGCGCGACGGCGATCACCGGCCGATAGGACTTACCCACAGACCCGGCTTTCACCGCGTCTTGACCCACGGCCACCTCGCATGTTCCTCTTTTGTCCATTGCAGTGGAACAAGGAGGCGAGAGCGTGACGGCAGAGGTTGAGGCCATGGAGACGGTAGCGGATCGGGATCGCGAGATCCTCGAGACGTTGACCGAGCTCGGCCTCGAGGTGGCGACGGCGCTCAAGGCGAAGATCGTTGCGGCGGCCGATGCCGAGAGCGCCGATCGCCTCAGCCTCGCGTTTACCCGTGTCGGCCGTTCGATCCGCCAAACCCTGGCTTTCAAGGCGAAGCTCGCCGAGATGAAGGCGAAGAGTGCCGAGAAGGGCCATGCCAAGGAGCGCAATCAGGCGATCGAGACGTCACGTCTGCGCGTCAAGAAGCACCAGGTCGCCCGCGATGTCGCCCAGATGGTCGAGGCTACATCGGAACCCGAGAGCCTGCTCGGCGATCTCCATGAGCGCCTGATGGACCCGGATATCGAGGACGAGCTCCTCACCATCCGGGTCGGCGACGTCATCATCGGCCTCTGCGACGAGCTCGGGATTCCCGTCGAGCTCTCGGTCTGGCAGGACAAGGGCTGGTTCATCAACGAGGGCAGGGAAGCGCCGGAGCCGCCGCCGCGCCGGCCAAACTCCCTCTCTACCCCGACGGGGTGGAGAGGGCTGGGGTGAGGCGGGGCCCTTCAGCGTACTCGGCTCGCAGTTCGCCCGATCCGGCAGCCCCACCTCACCCGACCTCTCCGCCCCGCTGGCGGAGAGGAGCAAACTCGTGCCCATTGCATCAGCAATGGGAAGGTGCCCCCCACTGGGGCCGACCGAGCAATTCTTATTTCTCCGCCGCCTTCACCTCATCCCAAAGCCGGTCGAGCTTGATCAGATCCTGTCCCTCGACCGTCTCGCCGCGCGCGGCTAGCCTCGCTTCGATACCGTGGAAGCGGCGCTCGAACTTGGCGGTGGCCCGACGCAGCGCCAGCTCGGGATCGAGCTCGAGCCGGCGGGCGAGGTTGGTGACGGCGAAGAGCAAATCGCCGACCTCGTCCTCGAGCCGGTCGCGCGGTGCTGCCGCCTCGATCTCGGCGCGGACCTCGTCGAGCTCCTCGGCGATCTTGTCGAGGATCGGCGGCGCCGTCGTCCAATCGAAGCCCACCCGGGCGGCACGCGCCTGGATCTTGAGCGCTCTTGTGAGGGCAGGGAGGCCGATCGCCACCCCGTCGAGGGCGCTCTTGTTGGCGGACCCCTTGGCGGCCCGCTCGGCCGCCTTCATCGCCTCCCAGGCGACCGTCTGAT
>CAVXLN010000038.1:0-84314 GCA_963762435.1 uncultured Alphaproteobacteria bacterium
GAACGTATCGCCCTTCCGACCAATGCCGGTAGGCGATCCGGCTCTCAACCGTTAACAAGGCCGGGAGTTCCGAAACCTCAGATCAGGACGTGCCGCCCAGCTGCTCGAGCGCCTGAAGATGGTCCTGCAAGGTCGGCAGCGTATCGCCGGCGAACTGCTTCAGCTGCTCGTTCTTGCCGGCGGAGGCTTCCTTCTTGAACAGCGCGATCGCTTCATGGTGCGCCTTGACCTGTTCCTTGACATAGGTCCGATCGAACTGGGCGCCGTGCAGCTTCTCGAGTGCGGCCAGCTGATGCTCGCTCGTCGCATCGAGCGCGGCCGGGCGCTGAACGCCGTCCGCATCGGCGATCGCCTGCAGCTTGGCATCGGCGGCCTGGTGATCGCTCGCCAGATGCCCGCCCAACTGCTTGACGGCGTCATTGCCGCCCTGGTTCTGAGCAAGCTGGCCGGCCTTGATCTCCGCCATGCCGGCGATCGTGGCCTTGTCGAGGAACTGCTTGTCGGCGCCGCTCAGGCTCGCCGCGGCAGCACTGGCACCCGGTGCTGCCTCGGCATTGGCCGAGGTCGGTGCGGTCGCCGAAGGCGTCGGCGCAGTGGCCGGCGGGGCCTGCGCCCCCGCAACGACGGGGCCAAGGCAAAGCAGCGCTGCGGCTGCCGTAAGGGTCCATCTCATAGAAAGCTCCTGTCCAGCTGTTCAGGGTTGAGCAACCCGAACCCGCATGCCGGTCAGGAGTTCCCGGTCAGAAGCTCTCGCGGAAGGGGCGGAGATCGATCTCGTGCGCCCAAGCCGACGGGTGCTGGCGATGGAGATGCCAGTAAGTCTCGGCAATGGCGTCGATATTGAGGAGCCCGTCGGCACCGAGCTGCTCGATGACGGTCGGGAACCGGCTGCGCACTCGTTCGCCATCGATGGCGCCATCGACCACGACATGGGCGACATGGATGCCCCGCGGCCCATATTCCCGCGCCATCGCCTGCGCGACCATGCGCAGCCCCGCCTTGGCGGCCGAGAATTGCGCATAGCCGGGCTTGCCGCGCAGGCTGGCGGAAGCACCCGTGAAGAGGATCGTGCCGCGGCCGAGCGGCACCAGCCGGCGCGCTGCTTCGCGCCCGACCAGGAAGCCGCCGAAACAGCCGATCCGCCACATCGATTCAAAGGTCTCGGCCGACACCTCGCGGAAATCCTGCCGGAGATTGTTGCCGGCATTGAAGACGACGAGATCGGCGGGAGCGAAGCCGTCGCCCGGCGCCATGGCAAGATCGAAGAGACGGATGATATCGGCCTCTTGCGTCGTATCGGTCTGCACCGCTGCGGCACTGCCGCCCTTGGCCGCGATCGTCGCCACCACCGTGTCGAGCTTCGCCTGGGTGCGGCCGGCGACCAGCACATGATAACCCTCGGCCGCGAAGCGGCGGCAGAGGGCGGCGCCAAGGCCCTGCTCAGCCCCGACGCCGACAACGACAGCCGTGGGCATGCTCATGACGCAGCCGCTGCGGCGGCCCGATGCCCCGCCAGCAGGGGAGCGAGCTCGCCCGAGGCATCCATCTCGCGGATGATGTCGCAGCCACCGACGAAGCTGCCCTCGACATAAAGCTGCGGAATGGTCGGCCAGTCGGAGAAGCTCTTGATGCCCTGCCGCAGCTCGGGATCGGCGAGCACGTCGAAGGCGCGGATCTTCACGCCATGGCGCTGCAGGATCTTCACCGTCGCGGCGGAGAAGCCGCATTGCGGGAAGACCGGCGTGCCTTTCATGAACAGCACCACGGGATCGGATGCCACGAGGCCTGCAATGCGGGCATGGACGGGATCGGCTTCAAGATGATCGGTCATCTTCTCCTCCGGGGCGGTATGGGCATGGGTTTCGCACATGATCGGTCAGGTCCTGATGGTCGTGAAGATGATGGAATGGAAGGCCGCGAAGGCGTCGCCATCCTTGTCGACGCGGCTCCTGAGCACGGTGCCCTGCCAGGCATTGACGAGGAAATCCGCCAGCATCCGGGCGTCGAGATCGGTCCGCACCTCGCCCGCCTGCTGCGCTTCCTTGAGGCAGAGCTCGATCGGACGGGTCCAGCCGGCGAAGACGGAGGCGAGCCGGTCGCGCACGAGCCGGCTCTGATCGGCGAGCTCGGCACTGAGATTGCCGACGAGGCAGCCGCAGCGATAGCCGCCATCCGACAGGTTCGAGCTGGCAACGGTGAAATAGCGCTCGAGCCGCTCGAGCGGCTTGACGCTCTCGTCGCTCAGAATGCCGAGCAGTCCGCAGCCATTGCGCTGCCAGAAGCGGTCGAGCGCCTCCGCCCCTAGCGCTTCCTTGCTTTCGAAATGATTGTAGAAGGAGCCTTTCGGCACACCGGCGGCATCGGTGATGTCCTGCACGCCGCAGCCATTGAAGCCGCGCTCATAGAGCGTCTTGACGGCGGCATCGAGTATCTTTTCGCGCGAGCTGGGACGGGGCATGGGAACAAGATGACCGATCGTCTTAGTTTTTGTCAAGCCCGCTCGTCAGCGCAACCTCCAGCTCGTCGAGCCAGGCGAGCTCGGTCGCGAACTGGCGCAGCACCAGCGTGACCATGGCCGCCGCGACGCCGACCCGGGCACCCTGATCCAGCTCGATCGCCGTCAGGGTCGCCCGTTCGCGCGCGATCTCGTCGCCGAGGAAGCGGCGCCGAGCGGTGATCACGGCATCCCGGTCGGCCGGTCGCGCATGGATCGAGAGGCCGAGCCAGGTCGTGAAGGGCGCCGGCGGCCGCGTCGTCGCCCAGCCGGGATCGGTGAGCGCCTGCGCTAATGCCTCGGCACCGGCCGGCGTCACGGTGAAGACCGAGCGCCCCCGGGCACCCCGCCCCGCGCCGCGCGCCGCGGCCAACAAGCCGCGGCCGGCCAGCTTCTTCAGGGCGTAATAGACATGCGGTCGGGATACGAGCGCCCAATCCTCGACCTCCTGCCGTTCATATTCGCGCAGCAGCTCATAGCCATGCATCGCCCGCTCGCTGAGCAGGCCGAGCACGATGAGATCGGCGGTGGTCAGGCCGGCGCTGCCGCCATCGGCAGTGTTTCGCCGGCCGGCGCGGCGGCGCACGCTGGGCGTTTCCGTTGACATCGGCCCCTTTCAGCAGATAGTCTTATTAAGACTATAGAGCCGGGGAGCGCGATCATGAAGCTTCAACAGCGGCGTCTCCAGGATCTGCGCAATGTGGGCAAGGCGACGCTGGCCGATTTCGCCTTGCTCGGCATCGACTCGGTCGTGGCACTCGCCGTCTGCGAGCCGGATGCGCTTTATGCCGAGCTCGAGCGGCGTTCGGGCCAGCACCACGATCCCTGCGCGCGGGACGTGTTCGCGGCCGCAATCCACGAGGCGCGCACCGGCGAGCCTCGTGATTGGTGGCACTTCAGCGCCGAGCGGAAGGCGCGCGGCGTTCAGCCCAGCTGATAATCCGCCGGGTTGGTCTCGTCGGTCGTTTCGGTCATGCCGACCATCCCGAAGATCGGCGAGGCGATGGCGCTGACGATCAAATTGAGCCCGCCGGCCAGGATGCCGATATAGATCGGATAGGTTGCCCCGCCCAAGCTGAGTGGGAAGATCGGCTTCAGCCCCGTGGAATAGGCCATCCAGGTGCCCACCACCATGCCGACCGCCCAGCCCAGGAGCAGCGCCGACGGCCGCAGCCGCATTCCGTAGAGCCCGAGCACGATCGCCGGGAAGGTCTGGAGGATCCAGACGCCGCCCAGAAGCTGCAGGTCGATCGCGAATTGCGTCGGCATGAAGATGATGACGGCAAGCGCCCCGAACTTGACGATGAGCGAAGCAAGCTTGGCGCTCGCGGCCTCGCCGGCCGGCGAGATGCCCGGATTGATGAAGGTGCGGAGAATGTTCCGAGTGAAGAGGTTGGCGGCACCGATCGACATGATCGCGGCGGGGACGAGCGCCCCGATCGCGATAGCGGCAAAGCAGAAGCCCGCGAACCAGCCCGGGAAGATCTTGAGGAAAAGCGCCGGGACGACGGCCGTGCCGCTCTTGACCTGCACACCGGCCGCGATCGCCATGTAGCCGAGGAGTGCGATCAGCCCGAGCAGGATCGTATAGGCCGGCAGCAGCATCGCATTCTTGCGCACGACAGCGCCGCTCGAGGAAGACAGCACGCCGGTCATGGTATGCGGATACATGAAGGCAGCAAAGGCGGACCCCAGCGCCACCGTGGCGAAGGGCAGATATTGCCCCGGCTGCAGGATGATGCCGGTCGCCCCGCCCTTGGCGGCAAAGGCGTTCTTGGCGGCATCGAACACGGCACCATAGCCGCCGAGCTCCATCGGGATGTACGCCACCGCGACGATCACCACGATATAGATCATCACGTCCTTGACGAAGGCGATCATCGCCGGCGCGCGCAGCCCGCTCGAATAGGTGTAGAGCGCCAGGATGACGAAGGCGACGATGAGCGGAATCTCGCCCATGAAACCTTCTCCGCCGATGCCGAGCGCCCCGATCACGACCTGCATGCCGACCAGCTGCAAGGCGATATAGGGCATGGTCGCAAGAATGCCGGTCGCGGCCACGGCCAGCGCCAGCCAGCTCGAGCCGTAGCGGCCATGGACGAAATCGGCGCCGGTCACATAGTGATGCCGGTGACAGACGGCCCAGAGCCGCGGCATGACCAGGAAGATGAAGGGATAGACGATGATCGTGTAGGGCAGCGCGAAGAAGCCGTAGGCGCCGACGGTGTAAACCAGCGCCGGCACCGCGATCACCGTATAGGCCGTGTAGAAATCGCCGCCGATCAGGAACCAGGTGATGACGGTGCCGAAGCGGCGCCCGCCCAGGCCCCATTCATGCAACTGGTTCAAGTCGCCGGCCCGCCAGCGCGCGGCGACGAAGCCCAGCACGGTGACGAGCGCGAAGAAGAAGATGAAGACGGCGAGCGCCGGCCAGTTGACCGTATCGGCACTCATTTCGTCACCCGATAGACGAGGTAGATCAGCAGCGAGGTGACTGGCACCCACGCGAACTGATACCAGTAGAAAAAGGGGAACCCCATGAAGCTCGGCTGCTCGGCGTTATAGAAGGGCAACCAGAGGAGGCCGATGAAGGGCAGCAGCAAGCCCCAGACCCAAACTGTCGAGCGTCCGCCGGAACCGTCGCTCATGAGCGACCTCCTTTTCTTGTTATCGTTTATCCAAAACTAACACGAAAACGGTGCCGCGCTATCGGCAACCGCACACCACGGCATTCATAATCGCGCCTATGCCCCGCATGGGTTTCACATCAGGGTGCGAGCCGCCCGCATTCCTTGAGTCGGCGCATCCCGAGCGGCGTCAGCGCCACGGTGCCGGCCCGATTCGCACCATCCGCCGCCCGCATGACCAGCCCGTGATCGAACGCATCCTCCCAGACGGTGAGGCGCGGGCAGGAGGTGCGCCATGCCGCCATCGCCTCGTCGTAGGGCCTGGGTGCCCGCGCCAGCCATTCGAGGAAATCGAGGATGAGCGGTGCAACGATATCGGACGGCGGCGCTGGATGGTCCATGATCAGATGCCTCCCGATGCGGCCGTCACGGGGGCGGCATGACGGGGCGCGCGCCCGAGAGTGCCACGAATATGGCCGAAAGCCCAGCGATCCCAATGCGTGAGTTGAGCGGCCCGCCTCGGATTTACCTTTGGGTGTAGGGCACTTTCCGGGGCATCATGCGGCCGCGCTCATTCAACACGGGGGACAGTGGAATGATGGAATACCGCAGCACGGCCTTCGCCGCCGCGATCGGCGCGGCTCTGGCCTTGGCGTTGCCGTCCGGCGTCCGGGCCGACGATGCCAAGCCGGCCGCACCGGCGGCTGGCGACAAGCCGCTCGAGGTCAAGCTGGTCGACCAGCTCAACACTACCTTCGGCCATGCGCCGGGCTATCGCGCCAATCACGCCAAAGGCGTGGTGCTCGAAGGCACCTTCAAGCCCGCCCCCACGGCGGCGAAGCTTTCGAGCGCCGTCCATCTGCAGAAGCAGTCGACGCCGATCACGGTGCGGTTTTCCAATGCCGGCGGCGTGCCCACCTTACCGGACAATCATCCCTCGGCGCTGACCCGCGGCATGGCGATCAAGTTCCATCTGCCGGATGGGTCGGAGACCGATATCGTCTCGATCAGTCTCAAAGGCTTCCCGGTCGCGACCGGCGAGGATTTCCTGGCGTTGCTGACGGCCATCGCCAAGAGCCCGCCCGGCACGCCGAAGCCGACGCCGGTCGAGCAGTTCGTGGGCGCCCATCCGGCCACCGCCAAGATCGTCTCGATCCCGCAGCCAGTGCCGGAAAGCTATGCGTCGCTGCCCTATTACGGCGTCAACGCGTTCAAATTCACCAATGCCGATGGTAAGAGCCAGCTCGGGCGCTATCGGATCGAGCCGGTCGGCGGCAGCCATTTCCTGACCGAGGCACAAGCCGCCAAGATGGCTCCGAACGCGCTCCAGGACGAGATCGTCAAGCGCGTTGCCAAGGGGCCGGTGAAGCTCAAGCTGCTGGTCCAGCTTGCGCAGCCGGGCGACCCGACCAATGACGCGACCCAGATCTGGCCCGACAATCGGCCGACCGTGGTGCTGGGCGAGATCGACATCACCAAGGCGGTTCCGGACAGCAAGGAGGCCGAGAACCAGCTCCTGTTCCTGCCGACCAACCTCACCAAGGGTATCGATGAATCGGACGATCCGCTGATCGACATCCGCACCGCCGCCTATGCCGAATCCTTCGGCCGGCGCTCGAACGGCCAGTAGCTAAAGCAATTCGAGAAAGGCGGCCGCCGCCCGGCTGCGCCGCCTTTCCCGATGAGTGAGCAGCGCGAAGGGGCGTTCCGGGAAATCGAAGGGCAGCCGGCATAGCCTTCCTGCCTCGACCATGGAGCGGACGGCAAGCTCGGACACGGCCGCGACGAGATCGCCGGCCTCGACGGCCGCCAGGATCGCCTCGTTCGAGGGAAACACCAGCACCGTCTTGAGGTCCGCCGGATCGAGGCCGAGCAGCCGCACCGCCTGCTCGAGCTCGGCGCGGGTGCCCGAACCCGGCTCGCGCCGCACCCAGGAGGCGGCGGCGAGCTCGGCCACCCCGATCTTTTCCGCGGCCGCCAGCGGATGGCCGGGCGCCACCACCAGCGCCAGACGGTCGGCGCCGACCCGGACGCGCGCCAGCACCGGATCCTCGACCGGGCCTTCGACGAAGCCCAGCTCCGCCTCGCCCTCGCTCACGGCGCGCGCCACCTGAGCGGTATTGCCGATCGCGAAATTGAGCTCGATCTGCGGAAAGGATTGGGCGAAGCGTGCCATGCGCGGCGGCAGCCAGTAGCTGGCGATGGTCTGGCTCGCGAACAGCGTCACCGCACCGCGCCTGAGCCCGGCCAGATCGTCGAGCGCCTGGCGCGCCGCGGCAGCGCGGGCCAGCACCGCTTTCGCTTCCGGCAGGAAAACGAGCCCTGCCTCAGACAGGATCAGGCCGCGTCCGACCCGGTCGAACAGAAGCGCGCCATAGCGCCCTTCGAGTGCTGCGATCGCAGCGCTGACGGCCGATTGCGTCATGTTGAGCGCCTCGGCCGCACGGGTCATGTGCAGACGCTCCGCGACCGCCACGAAGATGCGAAGCTGCTCGAGTGTCATGATTTATGATCGCCTCAATCGATCAGTTCGACAAGATTAATTCATTGGATCAATTGTTACGGTCGTGAGACACTCCGCGTCGTTCGTTGGAGCCGTTCCCCGTGCCGAAACTCGATCCCGCCGCCCTTTCCGCTCTTGCCGCCGCCCCGGCGCGCCGCCCTTGGCAGCTCGCCATCGGCGCGGTCCGGCGGCTGGCGCCCGGCGTGACGCTGTGTGCGGTGGTCAGTGCGGCTGCGGCCTGGCTGCAGCTCGCCGAGATCCGGGTTTTCGGCCAGGCCTGGCTCGAATCGCTGGTGCTGGCGATCCTGGTCGGCACGCTGGTCCGCACCCTGTGGATGCCGGGCGCGCGCTGGCAGCCAGGTATTCATTTCAGCGCAAAGTTCCTGCTCGAACTGGCGGTGATGCTGCTCGGCGCCTCGATCAGCGCCCAGATCGTGAGTTCGGCCGGTGTCGGATTGCTGGTCGGCATTCTGTGTGTCGTGGCCTTCGCCATCCTGTTCAGCTACGCGGTCGGCCGGCTCTTCGGCCTGCCGCAGCGCATGGCGATCCTGATCGCGTGCGGCAATTCCATCTGCGGTAATTCCGCGATCGCCGCCGTCGCTCCAGTGATTGGTGCCGACAGCCGCGATGTCGCCACATCCATCGCCTTCACCGCCGTCCTCGGCGTCGGCGTGGTGCTGGGCCTGCCGTTCCTGGCCACGGCACTCCATCTCTCCAACGTCAATTTCGGCGTGCTGGCCGGCCTCACGGTCTATGCGGTGCCGCAAGTGCTGGCGGCCACGGCGCCGGTCAGCGCTCTCTCGGTCCAGATGGGTACGCTGGTCAAGCTCGTCCGCGTGCTCATGCTGGGCCCGGTCTGCCTGGTCCTGTCGCTCTTCGGCGACCGGCTGTCCGGTAGCGGCCGGACCGGCTCGGCGCCGCCGCTGCATCGGCTGGTGCCCTGGTTCATCTTGGGATTCCTGGCGCTGGCCGCGATCCGCTCGGCCGGGCTCTATCCGCCGGCCCTGCTTGCCCCGGCCGCGGATCTCGCCACGGTTCTGACGATCATCTCGATGGCTGCCTTGGGCCTCGGCGTCGACATCCGCGTCGTCGCCAAGGCGGGCCCACGCGTCACCAGCACGGTGACGCTGTCGCTGCTGCTGCTGGGCGCGGTCGCCCTCCTGCTGATCCGCCTGCTCGGGCTCGAATAGCCCCGTCTACTCGGCCGCCGCTTGGCGCTCCCGGAGCTGCCGATCCGCCTCCAGGAGTTCGGCCAGCTCGGATGCCGTCTGCTTGGCGTTCTGGATCAGCGACCGCTCGTCATCATAAAAGGCGTGGGTTTCTCTCAGCGAATTCTCGTCATATTCGCGGAAGATCTCGACTGCCCGCCGCGCCTCGTCTTGCGACACGCCGACCGCCTCGAGCACCAGCTCGCTGAGCTTCAGGCTCGAATGCAGCGTCTCGCGCACGATCGCCTCGACGCCGTTATCCATCAACAGATGCACATGCCGCCGATTGCGGGCGCGCGCCATGATGGTGAGCCTCGGGAAATTGCGGCGCGCCACGCCGACGATCTCCAACGCCTGCTCCATGTCGCTGATCGCCACCACGAGCAGCTTGGCGCGCGCGGCCCCGGCCGCGCGCAGCAGGTCCGGCCGCGCCGGGTTGCCGTAATAGACCTTGGTGCCGAAGCGGCGCACGACTTCGACCTGGCCCGCATCCTTCTCGAGGGCCGTGAAGGGAATGCCGCGCATCTGCAGCACGCGGCCGACGATCTGGCCGACCCGGCCGAAGCCGCAGATGATGACGGGTACCCCGTCATCCTCGATCTCGTCATAAGCCGGCGCCTCGACCGGACGGTCGAGCAGCGGCATCAGGAACCGCTCAGACAGCGTGAAGATGATCGGCGTCGCGATCATGGACAGCGTGATCACCAGCGTCGCGCCATCGGCCTCGTCCTGGCTGATCGCGCTGGCCGCGACGGCAGCGCCGAATAGCACGAAGCTGAACTCGCTGCCCTGCGGCAGCGCCAGCGCGAAACGGAGCGCATTGCGCGTATCCTGACCCGCGATCCGCGCCAGTCCGAAATGGATCACGATCTTGACGGCGAGCAGACCCACGAGGCCGATCGCAATCATCCGCGGCTCGGCCGCGACCAGCGCGAAATTCGCCGCCATGCCGACCGACATGAAGAAGAAGCCCAGGAGCAGGCCTTCGAACGGCTCGATATCGGCCTGCAGCTCATGGCGATATTCGGAATCGGACAGGATGACGCCGCCGAGGAAGGCGCCTAGCGACTGTGAGAGGCCGGCGGCACTGGCGAGCGCCGCAGCGCCCACGACGGTGAGCAGCGCCAGCGCATTGAACACTTCCGGCGTCCGGGCGCCGCCGATGGCGCGGAAGGCCGGGCGCAGCAGGAATCGCCCGCCCAGCAGGATCACCGCGATGGCGGCCACGCCTTGAGCCACCTCGTGCCAGGGCGCCTTCACCGGCAGGTTGTCGCCGGCAAGCAGCGGGATCACCGCCACCATCGGAATGAAGGCCAGATCCTGGAACAGGAGCACGGCAAAGGCGTCGCGCCCGGCGCGCCCGCCCAGCAGGTCGCGCTCCGCCAGCATCGGCAACACGATCGCCGTCGAGGACAGGGCCAGCCCGCCGCCGATGGCGCTGCAGCCGATCCAGCCGAGCCCGGCTAAATGGGCCAGCGATGCCAGCACGACCCCCGTCACCAGGACCTGCGCCGTGCCGAGGCCGAACACCGCCTTGCGCATGACCCACAGGCGCTGCGGCCTGAGCTCGAGCCCGATCAGGAACAGCAGCATGACCACGCCAAACTCGGAAATCTCGCGGATCTCCTCGACATCGGTGATGAGACCGAGCCCCGACGGACCGATCGCGGCCCCGGCCGCGAGATAGCCCAGCACGCTGCCGAAACCCGCCCGCCGCGACAGCGGAATGAGCAGCACGACGGCGGCGAGCAGGATGACAATGGTCTGAAGCATCGGCGAGGCGTCCCCGGATCGGCGAATTCTCCGGAGGCGGCGCAACCTCCGGCCCGCCAAAGCGCGGCGGACCCGAGCACCGTAGGGAAAGCGGCCCCTACCGACAACCCGAAGGTGACAGCGGCCTAAGCCTCAATGGACGAGCGCACGCTCTTCCGCACCGAGCCGCGCCCAATATTCGGCCCAGGCCCGGAGGCCATTCTTCAGGCTCGACAGACGCAGGAACTCGTTGGGTGCGTGGTAATCCTCGTCCACGGTCGAGAAGGAGAAGAACACCGTATCGAGGCCGAGCACCCGCTTGAACATCTCGCCGATCGGGATCGTGGCGCCCATGCGCACACGCATCGGCGTGCGGCCCAGCACCTCCGCCAGGATCTCCTCGGCCAGCAGCAGCCCGTGATGATCGTCCTCGATCGCATAGGGCAGCGCCCCATGATCCGGCATCGTCACCGAGATGCGGAAGGCGGGCGGGCATTGCGCCTCGAGATGCCGCTTGATCGCCCGCTGCACGGCACGCGGATCCTGGCCCGGCACCAGCCGGCACGAGATCTTGGCGTGAGCCGTGCTTGGGATCACCGTCTTGGAGCCCGGGCCGTTATAGCCGCCCCACAGCCCGTTGAGCTCCAGCGTGGGCCGGATCCAGTTGCGCTCGAGCAGTGAATAGCCATTCTCGCCGCCCGGCCCGAGCGCCCCGATCTCGTCCAGATAATCGCCCTCGTCGAAGGGAATCTCGGCGATCTTGATGCGCTGGACATTGCCGACCGGGACGATGCCGTCATAGAAGCCCGGAACCGCGACGCGACCGTCATCGTCATGGAGCGAGGCCACGAGCCGTCCTACCGCATGAAGCGGATTGGGCGACATGCCGCCATGCCGGCCGGAATGGAGGTCCTTCGCCGGGCCTTCGACCGAGAACTCGACCGTGCAGATGCCGCGGCTCGCCACCGTCACGGTCGGCAGATCGGCCCGCCACATGGCGCCGTCCGCCGACAGCACGAAATCGGCCGTGAGCTCGTCGGCGTGGGCTGCGACGAAAGCTTCGAGATGAGCGCTGCCCAGCTCTTCCTCGCCTTCGATCAGGAATTTGACATTGATCGGCAGCCGGCCTTCGGCCGCGAGGAACGCCTCGGCCACGGCCATGGGGATCAGCACCGGTCCTTTGTCGTCGGAGACGCCGCGCGCATAGATCCGGCCATCCCGGATCGAGGGTTCGAAGGCTGGCGTCACCCAGCTTTCCGCCGGGTCCGGCGGCTGCACGTCATAATGGCCATAGATCAGGATGGTGGGAGCGTCGGGGGCGCCGAGCCAGCTCGCCGTCACGACCGGGTGACCGCCCGTCTGCCGCACGGCGGCATTCTCGAGCCCGGCGCGCCGGAGCCGGTCCGCGACCCAGCCGGCGCCGTCGCGCATGCCGCTCGCATAAGCCGGATCGGTCGAGACCGACGGGATGCTGGCAAAGGCGATCAGATCATCGAGCACGGTCTGATAATTTCGATCGAGATAGTCGAGCGCGCTCATTTACCGCCATCCACACTGAGAGTTTGACCGGTGATCCAGGAAGCGGCCGGGCTTGCGAACACCAGCACGCCATAGGCGATGTCCTCGGGCGTACCGAGCCGACGCAGCGCGATGCCCTCGACCAGCGCCTTCTGGCCGTCGGGCCCATAGCTCTGCCATTGCCGCTCGGTCGTCGGGTTCGACCGCACGAAGCCCGGCGCCACGCAATTGACGGTGATGCCGAACGGGCCGAGCTCATGCGCCAGCTGGCGCGTCAAGCCGATCTGCGCCGCCTTGGCGGCGGCATAGGCCTGGATGCCAGTCAGGCTGATGCCGAGGCCTGCGCCGCTCGAGATCGTGACGATGCGGCCATAGGAGTGCCGCTTCATCGCCGGCGCCACCGCCTGGACACAGAGGAAGCTGCCGGTCGTATTGGCCGCGAAGACGCGCTGCCAATCCGCCTCCGGCACCTCCTCGAGCGGCCGCCCGATCTGGCCGACCACACCGCCCGCGACATTGACGAGCGCATCGATCCGCCCGGTCTCGGTCAGTGCCGCACCCGCGAATTCCTGCACCTGCGCCCGGCGCGTGACATCGACGCTGCGGATGGTGATGCCGGCCGGCGCCGTCCCCGCGGTCTCAGCCAGCCCCTCCTCGTTGATGTCCGCTGCCCAGACGGCGGCACCGCGCGCCGCGAAAGCGTGCGCGATGCCGCGGCCCAGCCCCTGTGCCGCCCCCGTCACCAGCACAGTCTGTCCGTCGAAGCGGAACGGATCCATCATGGCCCGGCCGCTCAATCCGCCGCTCCCGCGATCGGTACCTCGCCGCCCAGGCCAGCCTGCACGCCAAGCGCATCGAGATTGGCCCAGCCGAGCGGTCGCCAGCCGGACTCGATATCGTGAATCAAGGCGATCAGCGCCGCCGTGATCGGCACGGTGCGGCCGAGCAGTGCCGCCGCCTCGACGATCGGCCCCAATTGGGCATCGACCTCGGTCGGGCGCTTGCGGATGGCGAGATCGCGCCACACGCCGCTGCGCGCTTTGGCCGAGCCTCGGTTATGCGCGACCATGGCGGCGAAGGAGCGGTCGCGCGCCCTGGCGTCGGCGCCGGGCCGGAAGGCCGCCGGATCGAAGCCGTTGAAGCCTTCGGGTTCGACATCTTGCGCATCGGTGACGATCGTCACCTCTTCGCCGAGCCTGGAGAGCAGGCCGCGATAGCGCTGGGATTCGAGCACCTCGACGATGGTGGCGTCGGTCAGCGCCGTCGCGAACAGGAGCGCGCCATATCCCAACTTGCCCCAGAGATAGCCCCAGATATTGCCGGTGATGATCGCACCGGGTTCGAAGCTTGTGCGCACCAGGGTCGCCAGCGCGTCCAGCCGCGGCGTGGTGGCGCCGTCGAGCTCGCCCAGCACGAAGGCGCCGCGCCCGCCGAAATGGACGCGGCCGGGCGAGAGGTAGTCGGCACCGAAATTGACGAAGGCGCCGATCGTGCGGTCGCGCCCGACGGCGCGCGCGATGACATGCTCGTTGAGCCCGTTCTGCAGCGAGACGACATAGCCGTCCGGCGCCAGATGGCGTGCCGCCGCCTCGATGGCGCCCGCGGTGTGATGCGCCTTGACCGCCAGCAGGATGCGGTCGAACCGGCCCTCGACCTGATCGGGCGTCACCGCCGAAGCCGCGACCTCAAACGTGTCGACCGGCCCTTCGATGGCAAGCCCGTGCTCGTTCATCGCCTTGACGTGGTCGGCATCGATATCGACGAACAGAACCTCGTGCCCGGCGCGGCGGAGATAGGCGCCGACAGTACCGCCGATGGCGCCTGCGCCCCAGACGAGAATCGGAGAGGCGGTCATGGCCAGCCCTCGGTCACGAGCTCGCGCGTTTCCTCGACCGCGACGCGCCAGAGCGCCAGCATCTCCTCGTCGGACCGCTGATAGAGCCCGCCGAAATTGCCGTCGCCGATGAGGGCGCGGACCTGAGCCGGATCCATGATGCGAACCTGATCGACCGGCACCATCGGCTTCGCCGCCGCGGGGGGTGCGACATTGCCGATCCGGGTCCAGGGGAAATTCTCCATCCAGGAGGCATGGCTCGCCACTGGATCGATTTCCTGCACCTTGGCCCAGGTCCGGGGCGCGTTCCACCAATTGTGGAAGCGCACGCTGGTGCCCGTGTGATCGGCCATCCATTCCGACGCCAGGGCCTGCACCGGATTGTTGCCGCCATGGCCGTTGACGATGAGGATGCGCCGGAAGCCCTGGACGAACAGCGCGTCGAGCACATCGCGCACGACCGCCAGCAACGTCTCGACCCGGAGGCTGACCGTCCCCGGAAACGCCTTGAAATAGGGTGTCAGGCCATAATTGACGGTCGGGAAGACCGGCACGCCCAAAGGCTCGCACGCCTCGCGCGCAACCCGCTCGGGCAGGATCGTGTCGACCGACAGGCTCAGATAGCCATGCTGCTCCGTGCTGCCGATCGGCAGCACCGCTCGGTCGTCATGCTTCAGATAATCCTCGACCTGAGACCAGGTCATCTCGCTGATCAGCATCAGCCTACCTCGCGCAGCCTTGGTTCCGTGATTTCGCCGCCCAGACGGGCGAGCAAGGGTTTCAAGGTGCGGTCGATATCGAGCGGGTCGGGGACATGCCGATAGAAGATGACGCCGACCGAGGCCGGCATGCGCTGCACCACGGATTCGGCGCCGATGGCGACCACCACCATGTCGAAGCGCTGCAGGAACCGGTCGAGTGCGGGATCTTCGAGCGTTGTCGAGGCGATTTCGGGAATATGCGACGCGAAGCGGCGAACGCCCGCCTTCATGATCGGCAGGAATTCCGGATAAGTCGAAACCAGCCCCAGGCGCGTGCGCGGATCGAGGGCGGCGAGCTCCCGCCGGCTCGATTCAGCGGGAATGAAGCTCAGGCCCTGGATCGGCGGGTGGTCGCCGACCAGCTTGTGGAGATCGCCAGCGCGGTTGGCGACGGTCAGCAGCAGGTCTGCATCGCGGGCAGCCGCGAGCGCCCGCGGATCGGCGGCCAGATGATCGATCGTGGTGCCGCTGATCGCATCGCCCGGACGCAGCTCCGGCCGCAATGCGGCGACATATTCTTCCGTCGAATGCAGGAAATTGCCGACGAACAGGATGTCGAGGCCGGTCTTGCGCGTGCCGTGGAACCGGAACGGCCGGCCTTCCACCATGGCGGCGAGCTCGGACCGGCCGATGCCGAGAGCGGCCGCCTCGCGCACCAGCGCGTCGAGCTTGGCGGCAATGCGGCCGAGCGGCCCGTCGTCGGTGACATCGCCGGCGACGAAGCTGCCGCGCCCCGGCTCGGAACGGATCAGGCCGACCGTCTGCAGCTCCTTGAAGACTTGCGCCACGGTCATGGGGGCCACCCCCAGTTCTTCGGCCAGCCGCCGTACCGAGGGTAGGCGTTCGCCGCGCTTCAGCTCGCCGCAGGCGACGCCATATTCGATCAGGCCGCGCAATTGCACACCGAGCGAGATCGGCAGCGAGCGGTCCAACGTAAGGTTCATGATGCCCAAACTTCCCAAAGCATTCTAGAACAGTAGGGTATATCAGCGCGAACCGGCAAGGGAAATTCCCGGGTCGCGCGCTATCGTACTATGTCATTAGTACGGCGGTTCGAACAAATCAGCGGGCACTGGCGGCAATGCGCCGTACCGTGGGGACGCTTCGGCGCCGCGGTGCGTATAGCTTTCGAAAGGAGCCGCCATGCCCGCCAAAGACCGCTCGCTGAAAGACCTCTGGTACCTGATCCTGCCGGCGCTCGCCTTCCTGGCGCTGCAGCTGATCGGCATGGCGGCGGCACAGGATCAACCGCAGGATCGGCGCGCCCGGATGCAGCTGGTCCGCCAGGCTTGCAGCGTCGATCGGCAGAAATTCTGCGGCTCGATCCAGCCGGGCGGCGGGCGCATCCTCGAATGCCTGCGCAGCCATGGCCCAGAGCTGACGCCGGCCTGCCAGCAGGCGCTGCCGCAGCCCGGCTCGATGCGCGCCCCGCCCAATGCCGGCACGGTGCCGCCGCAATAGCCCCCTTTGGTGACATCTCGCCCGCTTCTCCGTAGACTCGGGTACCGCATGAGTATCGGGAGAGGGCGAGATGACGATCGATCCGCGCGCCGGCAAGCTGCCCGACCCATCGATGCTGACCGACCTGCCGCAGCTGGTCTCGGCCTATTACACGGGCCTGCCCGATCCTTTCGACCCCGCACAGCGCATCGCCTTCGGCACCTCCGGCCATCGCGGCTCCTCGCTCAGCCTCGCCTTCAACGAGCGGCACATCCTGGCCGTCACCCAGGCGATCTGCCTCTACCGGCTCGCCCAGGGGATCGACGGCCCGCTCTTCCTGGGCATGGATAGCCACGCGCTGTCGACCCCGGCCCATGCGACCGCGCTCGAGGTGCTGGCCGCCAATGGGGTCGAGGTGATGATCGCGTCCAATAGCGATTACACGCCGACCCCGGCCATCTCGCACGCGATCCTGACCCATAATGCCGGCCGCGAGCACGGCCTTGCCGACGGCATCGTCATCACGCCGTCCCACAATCCGCCGACCGATGGCGGCTTCAAATACAACCCGCCCCATGGCGGGCCGGCCGGCAGCGAGATCACCGACTGGATCGAAAAGACCGGCAACAAGCTGCTCGAGGCGGATCTTGCAGGCGTGTCGCGCATTCCGCTCGGCCGTGCGCTCAAGGCGTCCACGACCCATCGTCACGACTACATCGCCCGCTATGTCGGCGACCTCGCCAATGTCATCGACATGGCGGCAATCAAATCATCCGGCCTCCCGCTCGGCGTCGATCCGCTGGGCGGCGCCGGCGTGCATTATTGGCAGCCGATCGCCGACCGTTACGGCCTCGATCTCACCGTCCTCAACCCCTTCGTCGATCCGACCTTCCGCTTCATGACGGTCGATTGGGATGGCCAGATCCGCATGGATCCGTCATCGCCCTATGCCATGCGCAGCCTGATCGACCTCAAGGACCGGTTCGAGGTCGCCTTCGCCTGCGACACGGACCACGACCGCCACGGCATCGTCACCAAGAGCACGGGCCTGTTGCCGCCCAACCATTATCTGTCGGCGGCGATCTCCTATCTCCTCAAGCACCGTCCTGGCTGGAGCGAGGCGGCCGGGATCGGCAAGACGCTCGTCAGCAGCCAGATGATCGATCGCGTCACGAAAGCGGCCGGCCGCAAGCTGGTCGAGGTGCCGGTGGGATTCAAATGGTTCGTCGACGGGCTCGTCTCGGGCTCGCTCTGCTTCGGCGGCGAGGAAAGCGCCGGCGCCTCCTTCTCGCGCCTCGACGGCAGCGCCTGGAGCACCGACAAGGACGGCATCATCCTGGGCTTGCTCGCCGCGGAGATGACGGCAAAGCTCGGCCGCAATCCAGGCGAGCTCTATCGCGATCTCGAGCGCGAGTTCGGCCAGTCCCATTACGTCCGCACCGACGCGCCGGCCGATGCCGCCCTCAAGAGCGCCTTGAAGAAGTTGACCCCGGCAGAGATCCGGACGACCGAGCTTGCCGGCGAGAAGATCGAGGCGATCCTGACCAAGGCGCCCGGCAACGGCGCCGCGATCGGCGGCCTCAAGGTCGCAGCCCGGAACGGTTGGTTCGCCGTACGCCCGTCCGGCACCGAGGAGATCTACAAGATCTACGCTGAAAGCTTCCTCGGCGAGGCTCACCTCGCCCGGATCGTCGAGGAGGCCCAGGCGATCGTGAAGTCAGCGATCGGCCGCTGAAGTCCCCTTCGCCCGCTTGGCGGGAGAGGGTCGGGGTGAGGGTGTATGCAAGATATTTCAGAATCTTGCGTATACCCTCACCCTCCCGCTAACGCGGGGCCCTCCCTCTCCCGCCAAGCGGTAGAGGGCCTGAGGATTCGAGCCGTCAATCCGTCAGCAGCGCCGTCCGGCCCGGCAGGAACTCCTCGCCGTGCTCGACCAGGAACATCTTTACCGCCTGTGCCGCCGGGGAGAGCCGCTTGTCCTTGCGCTTGGCGACGAACCATTGCCGCACGATCGGCAAACCCTCGACATCGAGCGTGACCAGCCGGCCCTGCTCGGTCTCGGCCGAGATGGTATGGGCGGAGATGAAGGAGAGGCCAAGCCCGGCCATGACCGCCTGCTTCATCGTCTCGTTGCTATCGACTTCCATGCCGATGACCGGCGCGATGCCGGCATCGGCGAAGAAATGCTCCATCAGAAGGCGCGTGCCCGAGCCGCGCTCGCGCACGAGGAAGGGTTCGCCCGCAAGCTCGGCCGGCTGAAGCCGGCGGCGCCGGGTCAAGAGATGGCCGGGGGGCGCGATGATGACATGGGGATGATCGCCCATCAGATGCCGGTCGACCGCGAAGCCCTCCGGCTCCCGCCCCATGACGGCGAAATCGATCCGGTCGGCCTTGAGCGCCGCGATGATCTCCTCGCGATTGCCGACCGTCAGCGCCAGCTCGATCAGCGGATGGATGCGGCGGAAAGCGCCCAAGGCCGCGGGAGCGAAATATTTCGCGGTGCTGACCACGCCGATCGCGACCCGGCCGCCCGAGAGCCCCTTGAGCGCCTCGATCGCGGCCGCGCAATTATGCAGCTCCGCCTCGATCCGCGTGATCGCCTCGACCAGCTCGTTGCCGGCGTCGGTCGGCTTGAAGCGCTCGCCCAACCGGTCGAGCAGCGGCATTCCCACCAGCTCCTCGAGCAATTGAATCTGCATGGTGATGGCCGGCGGCGTCACATGGAGTTGCTTTGCCGCGGCCGTGACCGACCCGGTCCGGGCCACCCCAGCCAAGGCACGCAGTTGCTTCAAGGTCACGTTTCGCATGGACATTCAGAAAAATTGAAATCGCCTGTAAGATAATTCGAATTTTCTAACTCCGCAATCTCCCGCACTGTTGGTCCCGAGAAACGGAAGCGCTTCAGCGCCAATTTCGGGAGTGCCAGATGACGGAGCTGCAGACGCTGACGAGCCATCTCGCCGAATGGGCCGGAACCGATCGGGAGCGGTCGGAAGTCGCCCTCACCGTGGCCGCCCTCGCCGAGGCCGGCAAGGAAATCTCAGCCCTCGTGGCGCTGGGCCCACTCGCGGGCGAGCAGGCTAGAATCCTGGGCGAGAATAACGGCGGCGACACGCAGAAGCTGCTCGATCTGACCACCCACCGGATCGTCGAGGCTGCCTTGAGATCGGCCCCGGTCGCGGTCATGGGCTCGGAGGAAAGCGACGCGCCGGTCCTGCTCGATCCGGCCGGTATGCTGGCGGTCGCGATCGACCCGCTCGACGGCTCGTCCAACATCGACACCAATGTCTCGATCGGCACGATCTTCTCGATCCTGCCGATGCTGGTGGGCGCCCCTGAAGCCTCGCTGCTGCAGCCGGGCTCGGTCCAGCTCGCCGCCGGTTTCCTCGTCTATGGGCCGCAGACGGCGCTGGTGCTGACACTGGGCCGCGGCACGCAGATCTTCGTGCTCGACCGCCGCATCGGCGCCTTCGCGCTCGCCGTGCCGAATGTGCGCGTGCCGCTCGGCACCTCGGAATTCGCCATCAACGTATCGAACGAGCGGCACTGGCCGACGCCGGTGCGGGGTTATATCGAGGATTGCCTGGCCGGCGCCGAAGGCCCGCGCGGCAAGGATTTCAACATGCGCTGGATCGCGTCCATGGTGGCGGAGGCGTTCCGCATCCTGCGCCGCGGCGGCATCTATCTCTATCCGGCCGATGCGCGGAAGGGCTATGCGCAGGGCCGCCTCCGGCTCGTCTACGAAGCCAACCCGATCGCCTTCCTGATGGAAGAGGCCGGTGGTGCCGCGACCGATGGCGAGAACCGCATCCTCACCCTCAAGCCCGCGCATCTTCATGCGCGCACGCCGCTCGTCTTCGGCTCGCGCGACAAGGTCGAGCGCGTCGCCCGCCACTATAGCGCCCCGCACCACATCCCGGACCGCGCGCCCCTGTTCGGGCATCGCGGCCTGCTGCGCGCCTGAGGAGCGGACCGATGTCGCGACACCATCCGATCATCTCCGTCACCGGCTCTTCCGGCGCCGGCACCACCTCGGTCCGCCAGACCTTCGAACAGGTGTTCCGCCGCGAGCATATCAACGCCGCCTGCATCGATGGCGACGCCTATCACCGCTACGATCGGCTGGAGATGAAGCGGGCCATGCGCGAGGCGGGCGAGACCGGCAACCATCATTTCAGCCATTTCGGGCCGGAATCGAATCTCCTGGCCGAGCTCGAGGAGCTGTTCCGCCGCTATGGCGAGGACGGCTCCGGCCATACCCGCCACTATGTCCATGATGCGGCCGAGGCCGAGCGTTATCGCAGCCCGCCCGGCACTTTCACGGAGTGGGAGAAGCTGCCGGAGAACAGCGACCTGCTGTTCTATGAAGGGCTGCACGGCGCGGTCGTGACGGACGAGACCAATACCGCCCGCCATGCCGATCTCAAGATCGGCGTCGTGCCGGTGATCAATCTCGAATGGATCCAGAAGATCCATCGCGACCGCTCGTCCCGCGGCTACTCGACCGAGGATGTCATGGCGACGATCCTCCGGCGCATGCCGGATTATGTCCGCTACATCTGCCCGCAATTCACCCAGACCGACATCAATTTCCAGCGCGTGCCGACGGTCGACACCTCCAATCCCTTCATCGCGCGCTGGATACCGACCCCCGACAAATCGATCGTCGTCATCCGCTTCCGCAATCCGCGCGGCATCGACTTCCCCTATCTGCTGTCGATGATCGACCGCAGCTGGATGTCGCGCGCCAACTCCATCGTCATCCCCGGCGGCAAGCTCGATCTGGCCATGCAGCTGATCCTGACGCCGCTCATCCTGAAGCTGGTCGACCACCGGCGCCGGGCATCGTGAGGAGACCGCCATGTCGCTCGCCTATCTGCGCCAGCCCGTGCCGCATCCGAAGCTCAAGGACATGGCGAATGCCGTCCGCATGCTCGCGGTCGATGCGGTCGAGGCCGCGAAATCCGGTCATCCCGGCATGCCGATGGGCATGGCGGATGTGGCGACGATGCTCTTCACCCGCTTCCTGAGGGTCGATCCGAGCTGTCCCGGCTGGCCCGACCGCGACCGCTTCGTGCTGTCGGCCGGTCATGGCTCGATGCTGCAATATGCGCTGCATTATCTGCTGGGCTATGCCGACATGGATCTCGACCAGCTGAAAAGCTTCCGTCAGCTGGGCTCGCGCGCCGCCGGCCATCCCGAATACGGCCATGCCGCCGGCATCGAGACGACGACCGGGCCGCTGGGCCAGGGCCTCGCCACCGCGGTCGGTATGGCGCTCGCCGAAAGGCTGCGCAACGCCCGCTACGGCGCGGCACTGGTCGATCACTACACCTATGTCATCGCCGGCGATGGCTGCCTGATGGAAGGGCTGAGCCAGGAAGCGATCGACCTCGCCGGCCATCTGGGCTTGAGCCGCCTGATCGTGCTTTGGGACGATAACGGCATCTCGATCGACGGCTCGACCGGCCTGTCGACCTCGACCGACCAGCGCGCCCGCTTCGCCGCCTCGGGCTGGGCCGTGCGCGAGACCGATGCCTATGATCACGGCACCATCGCCGAGGCGATCGCGGCATCCCGCCAGAGCGACCGCCCGACCTTGATCGCCTGCCGCAGCATCATCGGCTATGGCGCGCCGAAGAAGGCCGGAACCGCCGGAGCCCATGGCGCGCCACTCGGCCCGGACGAGGCCGCCGCCGCGCGCCAGGCTCTCGGCTGGCAATATCCGCCCTTCGCGGTCCCGAGCGAGGTCCTGACCGCCTGGCGCCGGATCGGCGATGCCGCCAAGCGTCCGCGCGAGGCCTGGGAAGACCGGCTCCGCCAATCCTGTCGGCAGGCCGAGTTCGAGGCCGAGACGAGGGGCGAGCCTGGCGACGGGCTTACCGCAGCCCTCGCCTTCCAGCGCCGGCACTGGGCCGAGCTTCAGCCCAAGATGGCGACGCGCAAGGCCTCGATGCAGGTGCTCGAGACGATCAACGAGGCGACCCCGCTCACGATCGGCGGCTCGGCCGATCTCACCCACTCGAATTTGACGCTCACCAAGGGAATGGAGCCGGTGGCGAGCGGCCGCTTCGCCGGGCGCTACATCCATTACGGCATCCGCGAGCATGCCATGGCGGCCGTCATGAACGGCCTGGCGCTTCATGGCGGCGTCATTCCCTATGGCGGCACTTTCCTGGTCTTCTCGGACTATGCGCGCGGCGCCATACGCCTCGCCGCCCTCATGGGCGTGCGCGTCATACATGTGCTGACCCATGATTCGATCGGGCTCGGCGAGGATGGGCCGACGCATCAGCCGGTCGAGCACCTCGCCATGCTGCGGGCGACGCCGAACCTCTATGTCTTCCGCCCGGCCGACGCACTCGAGACGGCGGAATGCTGGGCGCTTGCCCTCGGGCTCGAGCACGCACCTTCCGCCCTCTGCCTGTCGCGCCAGGAATTGCCGGCCCTGCGCCGGGACGCCGAGGAGAACCGCTCGGCCCAAGGCGCCTATGTCCTCCGCGAAACGGCAGGACCGCGCGATGTGACGCTGATCGCGACTGGCTCGGAAGTGAGCCTTGCCGTCAGCGCCGCCGAGCGGCTGGAGGCCGAGGGCTACGCCGTCGCCGTCGTCTCGATGCCGTGCTGGGAGCTGTTCGAGCAGCAGCCGGAGGCGGTTCAGGACACGGTGCTGGGCTCGGCCCCGCGCATCGGCATCGAGGCGGCGCGCCGCTTCGGCTGGGATCGCTGGATCGGCTCCAAGGGCCGCTTCATTGGCATGGAAGGTTTCGGCGCCTCCGCCCCGGCGGACGAGCTCTACCGCCATTTCGGCATCACCGAAGACGCGATCATCGACGCCGTGCGCCGGCGCTAGGAGACGAAGCCATGGCCCGCATCACCTTGCGACAGCTGCTCGACCACGCCGCCGAACGCGATTACGGCGTGCCCGCCTTCAACATCAACAATATGGAACAGGGCCTCGCGGTCATGGCAGCCGCCGACGCGGTCGACGCACCCGTCATCCTGCAGGCGAGCCGCGGTGCCCGCTCCTATGCCGGCGATCTGATGCTGGCGCGGATGATCGACGGGCTCGAAGCGATGTACCCGCACATCCCGATCTGCCTGCATCAGGATCACGGCAACAACGAAGCGACCTGCCTCTCAGCCCTCCAGCACGGCTTCACCTCGGTCATGATGGATGGCTCGCTCGAAGCCGATGCCAAGACACCCGCCTCCTACGATTACAATGTCGCCGTCACGCGCCGGGTCGCGGAGGCGGCCCATTGGGTCGGCGCCTCGGTCGAAGGCGAGCTGGGCGTGCTGGGCTCGCTCGAGACCGGCATGGGCGAGGCCGAGGATGGCCACGGTGCCGAGGGTGCGGTCGCCCGCGAGCTGCTCTGCACCGATCCCGACCAGGCCGCCCAGTTCGTGGCCGCCACCAAGGTCGACGCGCTCGCCATCGCGATGGGCACCTCGCACGGCGCCTATAAATTCTCGCGCGCGCCCGACGGCGAGATCCTGGCGATGCATGTCGTGGCCGCGATCCACGAGCGGCTGCCCGAGACTCATCTCGTCATGCACGGCTCCTCCTCCGTGCCGCAGGAGCTGCAGGAGCTGTTCAACGCCCATGGCGGCGCCATGCCGCAAACCTGGGGCGTGCCGGTCGACGAGATCGTGCGCGGTATCCGGCTGGGCGTGCGCAAGATCAATATCGACACGGATTGCCGGCTCGCCATGGCGGCGCAGTTCCGCAAGGCCGCGACGCTCAATCCCGCCGAGTTCGATCCGCGCAAGTTCCTGAAGCCGGCGATGGACGCGATGGCGCAGCTGTGCCGCGACCGGTTCGAAGCCTTCGGCACCGCCGGCAACGCCCATCGCCTGAAAGCGCTGCCCATGGCGGCCATGGCCAAACGCTACGCCGCCAGGGCG
Source organism: uncultured Alphaproteobacteria bacterium (assembly GCA_963762435.1). Classification (GTDB taxonomy): domain Bacteria; phylum Pseudomonadota; class Alphaproteobacteria; order ATCC43930; family CGMCC-115725; genus JAXDMU01. The sequence goes on from CAVXLN010000038.1 coordinate 24,046, forward strand.
CTCGATCCGCGCCTCGGCACCAGCCGTGCCGCCGCCGAATGACCCGCAATTCCATCGAGGAGCCCCGATCATGAATGCGATCGACAAGCCGAACCGTCCGCGCGACCGCTACACTGCCGGCGTGATGCCCTATCGCGAGATGGGCTATTGGCAGCCGGACTACGAGCCGAAGGACACCGACATTCTGGCGGTCTTCCGCATCACGCCGCAGGATGGGGTCGATCCAATCGAGGCATCGGCGGCCGTCGCCGGCGAATCCTCGACCGCGACCTGGACGGTGGTGTGGACCGACCGGCTCACCGCCTGCGACAAGTATCGGGCGAAATGCTATCAGGTCGATCCCGTCCCGGGCTCGCCCGGCGCCTATTTCGCCTATATCGCCTATGACCTCGACCTGTTCGAGCCGGGCTCGATCGCGAACCTGTCGGCGTCCATCATCGGCAACGTCTTCGGCTTCAAGCCGCTGAAGGCGCTCCGGCTCGAGGATATGCGGCTGCCGGTCGCCTTCGTGAAGACCTTCGACGGGCCGGCCACCGGCATCGTGGTCGAGCGCGAGCGGCTCGACAAGTTCGGCCGGCCGCTGCTGGGCGCCACGGTCAAGCCCAAGCTCGGCCTCAGCGGCCGCAACTATGGCCGCGTCGTCTATGAAGCGCTCAAGGGCGGGCTCGATTTCACCAAGGATGACGAGAACATCAACTCGCAGCCTTTCATGCATTGGCGCGACCGCTTCCTCTATTGCATGGAGGCGGTAAATCGCGCTCAGGCCGCGACCGGCGAGATCAAGGGCACCTACCTCAACGTCACCGCCGCCACCATGGAGGACATGTATGAGCGGGCGGAGTTCGCCAAATCCTTAGGCTCCTGCGTCGTCATGATCGATCTCGTGATCGGCTACACGGCGATCCAATCCATGGCGAAATGGGCACGGCGCAACGACATGGTGCTGCATCTGCACCGCGCCGGCCACTCGACCTATACGCGGCAGAAGAGCCACGGCGTGTCGTTCCGCGTCATCGCCAAATGGATGCGGCTCGCCGGCGTCGACCACATCCATGCCGGCACCGTGGTCGGCAAGCTCGAAGGCGATCCGGCGACGACCAAGGGCTATTACGATGTCTGCCGCGAGGATTTCATGCCGCGGCGGCTCGAGCACGGCATCTTCTTCGACCAGAGCTTCGCCTCGCTCCGCCGCACCTTGCCCGTGGCATCCGGCGGCATCCATGCCGGCCAGATGCATCAGCTGCTCGATCTCTTCGGCGACGATGTCGTGCTGCAATTCGGTGGCGGCACGATCGGCCATCCGATGGGCATCCAGGCCGGCGCCACGGCGAACCGCGTGGCCTTGGAAGCGATGGTGCTGGCCCGCAACGAGGGCCGCGACATCCTGGCCGAGGGGCCGGACATTCTGGCCACCGCGGCACTCCACTGCACGCCGCTCCGCCAGGCGCTCGATGTCTGGAAGGACGTGACCTTCAACTACAGCTCGACCGACACGCCCGACTTCGTGCCGACCGTGTCGGTGGCCTAACCGCAAAGGCCCACCTCATCCTCGATCGGCACTCCCTCTCCGCCCGTCAGAGGGGAGAGGGTTGGGGTGAGGTGGGTGTAACCGCAGGAGAACCATCATGCGCATTACCCAAGGTACCTTTTCCTTCCTGCCCGATCTCACCGACGAGCAGATCGCGGCCCAGGCGCAGTACTGCATCGACAATGGCTGGGCGGTGAATATCGAGTTCACCGATGACCCGCATCCCCGCAACACTTATTGGGAGATGTGGGGCCTGCCGATGTTCGACATCCGGGATGCCGCCGGCGTCATGACCGAGCTCCGGGCTTGCCGGAGCACTTATGGCGGGCGCCATTACATCAGGATGTCGGCCTTCGATGCCAGCCATGGCTGGGAATCGATCCGTCTGTCGTTCATCACCGACCGGCCGGCGGAAGAGCCGGGCTTCGCGCTTGAGCGGCACGAGGCGGATGGCCGCCGGATCGGCTATCGCACACGCGCTTACGCGGTCGACCGGCCTGAAGGCGAGCGCTACCAATGAGTGCGGTCTTGATCGAGAAAGCGGGCGACAGCATCGATCTCAGGGCCGATTTCATCGAGGCCGGCCTCGACCAGATCTTCGAGACGCTCGACCGCGAGCTGGTCGGGCTCGTGCCGGTGAAGGATCGGCTGCGCGAGATCGCGGCCCTTCTGCTGGTCGACCGGGTCAGGCAGCGCCTCGGCCTCGCGATCGAGGCGCCGACGCTGCATATGAGCTTCACCGGCAATCCCGGCACCGGCAAGACCACGCTGGCGCTCAAGATGGCGGCGATCCTCAGCAAGCTGGGCTATGTCCGGCGCGGCCATCTCGTCACCGTCACGCGCGACGACCTGGTCGGCCAATATATCGGCCATACCGCACCCAAGACCAAGGAAGTGCTGAAGCGGGCGGCCGGCGGCGTGCTCTTCATCGACGAGGCCTATTACCTCTATCGGCCGGAAAACGAGCGCGACTATGGCCAGGAGTCGATCGAGATCCTGCTGCAATTCATGGAGAATCACCGCGACGATCTGGTCGTCATCCTGGCCGGCTACAAGGACCGTATGCAGCATTTCTTCGAGGCCAATCCCGGCTTCCGCTCGCGCATCGCACACCATGTCGATTTCCCCGATTATGATGACGAGGAGCTGGTCGCGATCGCGCTCGGCATGGCGGAACGGCTCAATTACCGCTTCAGCCCCCCGGCACTCGTCGCATTGCGCCGCTATATCGAGCGGCGCCGGAACCAGCCTCATTTCGCCAATGGGCGGTCGGTCCGCAATGCGCTCGACCGCATGCGGCTCAGGCAGGCCAAGCGGCTCTTCGCCGGCCTCGACCGGCCGCTGGCACTCGAGGATTTCGTCCTGATCGAGCCGGAAGACATATTGGCGAGCCGTGTCTTTGCGGAGGCACAGGCAGGTTAACGCTATCCGGGTAGCGCCGGGCCTGGTAACCTTGGTTCAAGGCAAGACTCGCTCGAACAATAGATCCGCAAGAAGGTTCCATCTAAATATTAATTGCGGCGATTCGCCTCGAACCTCTCCGATTCGGCGGCCTGGCGCGGTATAGCCATGCTAAGAGCCGCGCCTTTTATGTCACGCGTCTTGAACGGATTTTTTGCCGCATGTATGCTCAATTTCATATCAGTACTGCGGAAAATTGTGGCAGTAATGTGATCGTGACGGTCAATCACCTCCACTTGCCTTTTCCGATCAAGCAGATAGGATACGCACTCTCCACACCCCAGCTGCATAACTTTTAATTGATCCATACCGGAATACTGCACCGTGCCGGCGCAATGTCGGCACGGCGTAACTTTGCCCGCTTATTGGCCTCGGAAAAGATTTGAAACCTTGTTATGTTGCGATGCGTTCTGCTGCCAATGTCGTGCATAACACTGACCTGCTGACATCCGCACCTTTGCCGGTCGATGGCCACCCCGAATTTTGGCGTTCGACAAGCCCTTGCGCAGCCTCGAATTGCTGCGACGCAATATGACGATCAAGCACATCATCTGCCCCTGTGCCGGTGCCGTCGCCAGCACTTCCCAAGGGCCAGCACGAGGATCGTCAACGCATGAAGCCGTTCCGCAACGCCTTATATTCGGAGTCCGTCAGTTCTCGGGCCTCATTCCAGGCCGCTAAATCCACCGGGCCCAGCCCGAGCCCCATGGTCGAGCCAAATCGTTTCACCCTGCCCAGCGATGCGATCCCGGCCTTTCTGCTGTTGTGCGATGTCCTGATCGTCATCCCGGCCGTCTATTTCGCCTTCAAGATCACGATGACGACCGTAGGTTTCCGCAACAACACCCCGCTCTATCTCCATATTCTGCTGATCATGCTCCCGGCCGTACCGGTGACGCTCTCCTATCTGCAATTCTATAGCTCCAGCCACATCCTCAATCGGCCGGACCAGGTCCGGATCATCGGCAAGTCCTGCCCGATCCTGCTGCTGATCGCGACTCTGGTCGTGCTGCCGGTGACCGGCACCATCGGCCAGGCGCTGCTTTGGGCGTTCGCATTCCTGGTGGCCTTTGTCGGACTCATGACCACGGCCCGGCTCGCCACCAGCCGTCAGCTCGAGAAGCTCGCCTATGCCGGCCGCATCGAGCGCAGCATAGTCATCATCGGCGGCAGCCAGCGCGGCTGCGAGCTGATCGCCACGCTGGAGCGGCTGCGCCAGCCCTGGACGCGCATCCTGGGCGTGTTCGAGGACCGCCGGCGCCCGGGCACGCCGACGCGGGTGATGGGCTATCCGGTGCTCGGAACCATCGCCGATCTCGTCCCGTTTACGCGCCATACCCGGGTCGACGAGATCGTCATCGCGCTGCCCTGGAGTGCCGAAGCGCGCATACAGGAGATCCTGGGCCGGATCGGCGAGATCCCCGCGAACATCCATATGGGGCCCGATCAGATCGTTCAGAGCAGTCCCAATTCCCGGATGGTCGATCTGGACGGGATGCAGACGCTCAATGTCATGGCCAAGCCCCTGGGCTCGGGCAACTGGATCATCAAGGGCATCGAGGATTTCGTCGTGGCCGCCATCGCCGTCACCCTGCTGTCGCCGCTGCTCCTGCTCATCGCGCTCGCGATCAAGCTGGACAGCCCCGGGCCGGTGTTCTTTCGGCAGAAGCGCTGCGGCTTCAACAACAATTTGATTGAGGTCTTCAAGTTCCGAACCATGCATCATCATCTGGCCGACAATAATGCCGACCGGCTGACGACCCGGAACGATCCGCGCGTCACGCGCCTCGGCCGTTTCTTGCGCCGCTCGAGCCTCGACGAACTGCCGCAGCTGTTCAATGTCTTGCGGGGCGAGATGTCGATCGTCGGGCCGCGCCCGCACGCGCTCCACGCCAAGGCCGACGGCCGGCTCTATCAAAGCGTCGTCGACAATTACGCCCGCCGCCACAAGATCCGCCCCGGCATCACCGGCTGGGCGCAAATCAATGGCTGGCGCGGCGAGACCGATACGGCCGACAAGATCATCCGCCGGGTCGAGTTCGACTCGTTCTATATGGAGAACTGGTCGCTTTCTCTCGATCTATACATCATTTTCATGACGGCGTTCGCGCTGATCAACACAAAGGAGGCGTATTGAGTAGCGCCTGGATTCCCTCTTCATCCGAATCGATGTCACCCCTTCCGGTGCCCGATTCGGCGTCTTCGGTCTTCAGAAGCCCGTTTGTCTCCCCAAGAAAGCGGTCGAAAATGATCCATTCCTTCTCTCCGGTTGCGGCCGCCGCCGCTCTCGCTCTGCTTGCGGTCACCACCGCCTGCACCAGCCCCCCCGACCAACCCCAACCGCCCATGACGGCCTCGCCGCAAGCGCCCGCGGCGCCGGATCTCGACGCCTATCGGCTGCAGGTGGGCGACGTGCTCGACATCCGCTTCCAGGCCAACAGCGAGCTCAATGAGGAGGTCACGGTCCGGCCGGACGGCAAGATCTCGACCTCGATCGCGTCGGAGATCCCGGTCTACAACCACACGGTGCCGGAAGCGTCCGATCTCATCCGCACGGCATATCGCGCCGAGCATGTGATCGCACCGCCCAATCTCGTGGTGCGCTCTTTCTCGCCGACCCGCATCTATGTCGGCGGCGAGGTGGCCTCGCCCGGCGAATTCCTGAATATCGGGCCGAACCTGACCGTCAGCCAGGCGATCGCGCGCGCCGGCGGCATCAAGAATTCGGCCGAATTCCACAATGTGCTGGTGATGCGCCAGGGTGCCGGCATCGGCTCGCAGGCCCAGGTCTTCTCGGTTGACTACTACGCCGCGACGCAGGGCGGCCACGCCGAGCTTGATGCCCGGTTGGCGCCGCTGGACGTGGTCTTCGTGCCGCGCACCGGCGTGGCGCAGGTCTATGTCCAGTTCCAGCAGTACGTCCAGCAGTTCCTGCCGGATTCCTTCAGCGTTTCCCTGCCGCTCCGGACCACCGGGATCATTCAATGAGGCTCGCGACATGATCGTCCAGTCCACGCCGCGCGGTTTGATGACCGCGGTATTCCGGCAGATCAAGCAATTCCTGGTCATCTTCGTGGTCATCAACGGCCTGGCGGTGACGTATCTGCTGGTCGCCACGCCCGAATATGAATCGAGCGCCAAGCTGCTGTTCCGCTTCGGCCAGGACCGCCGGCCCTCGGTCGCCAAGCAGGATGGCGGCACGGCGGATGTCTCGGCCGATGAGCGGGCCAAGATTATCCAGTCGAACATCGACATCCTGAAAAGCCGCGACATGGTCGAGTCGCTTCTGAAGGCGCTCAAGGTCGAGCATGTCTATCCGGGCCTCGCAGCCTCGCCGCCCGAGCATGGTTCGATCATGGATGCGGCTGTGACCAAGCTTGATCGTCGGCTGACGATCAAGATGTCGCCCTCGGGCGATGTCGCCGATATCGAGGTCGATCACACCGATCCGGTCATCGCGGCCGAGATGGCGAACAAGCTGGTCGCCCTCTTCGTGGCGCGGCAGGCGAATGTCTATGCCAATCCGCAGGCGGAGTTCCTGGCCACCCAGCTGAAGGCGGCCGAAACTCAGCTCAACAACTCGCGCGCCACCCTCAACAAATACATGGCCAAGGCCGGGCTCGCCGCGGTCGATGAGGAGTTGACATCGCTGGTGAAGCGGCGCTCGGACACGGCAGCCCAGCTGGCCCAGCACCAGGCCGGCAAGGCCGATGCCGACGCCAAGGCGGCCAATCTTCGGAATTCCATGAAGTCGCTGCCGAAGAACGAGCCGATCTCGGTCGAATCCGAGCGCTTCAAGCCGATCGACGACGCCGAGGAAAGGCTGCGCGACCTGCACAACAAGGAGCAGCAGGCGCTCAGGAGCTACGACCCGCAAAGCCGGGTCGTGAAGGATATCGAAAGGGATATCGCCTTCGCCGAAAAGGACTCGGCATCCAAGCAGGCGGAACTGTCGCGCCGCATCAAGCAGACGCCGAGCCAGGTCTATGAAGGCATCGAATCCAACTATCTGCAGACCGTGGCCGCCCTCGACGCCGAGGGCGCCCAGGTCGATGTCTATTCCAAGGAGCTGGCGCAGATCGACCAGCAGCTGGGCATCCTGCGCACCAAGAAGAACCAATATGACGATCTGCAGCGGCAGGTCGATGTCGATACCGATAATTATAAGTCGCTGGCCGCGCATTACGACGAGGCCCGCGTCACCAATAATATGAATCTCGGCGACATCACCAATGTCGAGGTGATCGAGCATCCGGTGGTGCCGTTCGAGCCGGCGAAACCGCGAAAGCTCCTGGTCCTGGCATTGGGGTTCTGCGCCAGCGTGGCGCTGGGCCTGGCCGCCTGCATGGTCCGGGAGAAGGTCGACGAGCGGTTCAGCCTGCCGGAGCAGCTGACCTCCTACAGCCAGCTGCCGGTGCTCGCGGTCTTTCCCGATATGAGCCTCAGGCCCCTCCCCCATCGCCAGAAATTGCTGACTTAAAGGAGTCCGCCGTATGTCGTTATCATCGGCCTATATCGATCCCGAAGTTGTCACGGTACCGCATGATCTGAAGATCGTGCGCCGTGGCGCCATACCCTCGTCCGATTTCCCCCGCTTCCTGCCGCTGGGCGAGGTGCTGGCGCTCTATAATCGTTGCCTCTCGCTGCTCGACGAGACGAGCACGCCGGCGATCGAGTTCGTAAGCTCGGTGCCGCGCGAGGGCACCACCACGATCGTGACCGAGGTGGCGCTCGCCGTCTGCGGCCTGTTCAAGAACCGCATCCTCCTGATCGATGCGACCGGCGCCCCCTCGCCGCTCGGGCGGAGCCTCGAAAGCGAACTCCCCGCGACGCTCGACACGGTGCTGATGGGCCAGGCCCCCATCACCGATGCGCTGGCGACGCTGCCGGATGTCGAGCTCCATTTCGCCACGCTCTCGATCGGCGGGCTCAACAATCACAAGCAGCCGACGACGCGGGCAGTCCAGACGCTGTTCACCCGGCTCCGGCAATATTACGAGCTGATCCTGGTCGATGGCGGCGCCACCCAAGGCGAGCATTTCAGCCCGGTGCTGGCCCGCTCCGTCGATGGCGTGGTGCTGGTGGTCGAGGCCGAGCGGACGCGCATGCCGGTGGTCGATTGGTCGCTGCAGCAGCTCGAGAACAGCCGGGCCAAGCTGCTCGGCACCGTCCTCAACAAGCGGCGCTTCCATATTCCGAAGCGCATCTACGAACTGATGTGAGGGCGGCATGATGCGCTTCGCCCTGCTTCCCTTGGCATTGCTGCTTACGGCCTTGCTGCTGCCCGCCGCCCCGCGTTCGGCGGAGGCGGCGGCCTTCTGCCTGGTCGCCAATACCATGGCGCCGCTGTGTACCTATGAATCGATCCAGCAATGCACGGCCGCGTCCGAGAATCCGACCTTCGGCTGCATTCCCAACCCCAACGAGATGCAGCAGGTCTATGGCAGCAACCGCTACTGCGTCGCGACCGAGCAGCGCATCCAATACTGCATCTATAGCGACTACAGCAGCTGCAACGCCGACGCCCCGCGCAAGAAGGGCGTCTGCTACGACCATGGCGCGATCGGGCCGACCGATCCCTATCAATATGATACGAGGCGCCCGCCTTACTGATGATCCGTTTCCGGCCGCCCGGTTCACCCGGGCGTTGCCCGCCTCATCATCGCAAGGGCCACGCTATGCAAGGTTGGACGAAGCAATTCCCGATAGATCGCAAAGACGGCGAACAGCGCAAGTGCGGCCTGCTTCGGCAGCGCCAGCTGCGTGCGCGCCGCATACCGGTCGAAATATTTGTCGAAGAAGTAGCGCGTATAATAGATCGACCAGTAGATCCGGTTGAACGGGCGCGTGCGCTGGCCGCCGGTGCGGACCTGGGCGAGCGGCAGATGAATGCTGTGGCACGCATTCGTGACATAGATGTCGAAGCCGTTGGTGAACAGGTTCATCTGGTAGTCGGTCTCTTCCCGATAGCCGTTGCCGCGCGCGTAGAAGGGATCGAACGGAAAGCGCAGCAGCAGCTCGCGCCGCGTCAGGATGATCGCGTTGGTGAAGGGCAGCTTGAGATCGCCCGCGAAGCGCGCGCCGTTGACATATTCGCAGATCGTGCGGTTGAAGGGTGCGGCTCGGCGCAGCCCCTGGCCGAAGCGCTGCAACGCCGCCTCGGGCGTCTCGTCGCCCAGCATGTAGACCCGGCGGCCCGACACGGCGGCGGCATTCAGGCTTTCGAGCTTCTCGAGGCAGGTCCGGGCATATCCCGCTTCGAGATATTCGTCGTCGTCGCAGAACAGGATGAAATCGTTGGTGGCCTGGGCCACGCCGATATTGCGCGACTGGGACGCGCCCTGGCGCGCTTCGTTGCGGATGATCCGCGCGCGGACATCGGGATATGTCGCCGCCAGGGTCGCGACCACGGAAGGCGTGTCGTCCGTGCCTTCGTCGATCACGAACAGAATCTCGGTCACAAGCTCTTGGCGAAAATAACTTTCCGCCACCAGGCGCAGCGTATGCGCCCGGTTCCGCGTCGGTATCACCATGCTGATCATCGGCCGGCTTCCACTCTGTCTTGTCGCCTCGATCGGGCGGGGACGATTTGTCCGGCCGCCGAACGAGCCGGACAACGCCGTGGTGCCACGGGAAGTTCCTGCCGCAACCATTGGGCAAACCGCCGCTTCGCTCAAGCCTGCTTTGGAGCCCGCGCATGAAAGTGGCGCTGATCGACCCGTCCTGCTTCACCGGACCCTATGATGCGGGCCTGGCCGAGGGGCTCGCCGAGACCGGGGCCGAGGTGCGGCTCTTCCTCGGCAATTTGCCGGCAGGCGATCCGCTGGCAAGCCGGCCCGGCACCAGGCTGCATTTCTATCGCGGCCTCGACGCGATTGGTGCGAAGCGCTTGCCGAAACCCCTGTTCCAGGCGCTCAAGGGATGCGCGCATATCGCCGGCATGGCGCGCCTCGTCCGCGTCCTCCAGCAATGGCGGCCGGACATCATCCATTTCCAATGGACGCCGCTGCCGGTGGTCGATCGCCGCTTCCTGCCGGCCCTCCGGCAATTCGGGCCGCTCGTGCTCACCGTCCATGATTCGATGCCGTTCAACGGCAATCCCAGCACCCGGCTGCAATCGGTCGGCGCTGGTGCCATCCTCGATGATTTCGACGCACTCGTCGTCCATACCGGCCAGGCGATGCAGCGCTTGGGGCCCGTCCTCGCGGACCCTTCCCGCCTCGTCCGCATCGCGCATGGCGGGCTTGATTGGAGGCCGTCCGCTGCCGAGGCCAGCCGGTCCATGAGCGGCAAGGACCTCGCCGATCCCGATGTCGAGCTGCTGCTGTTCGGCAAGATCAAGCCCTATAAGGGTCTCGACGTGCTGATCCGGGCGCTCGCCCTCATCGATCCGGCCTTGTGCGCGCGCTGCCGCGTTCGCGTCGTCGGCAAGCCTTATATGGACATGGCGCAGCATTTCGAGCTGGCGCAATCCCTCGGCGTCGCCGACCGGTTCGTGTTCGAGCTGCGCTTCGTCGACACGGACGAGATCCCGGATCTCATGCGCCAGGCGAGTGCGGCGATCTTCCCCTATCGCGAGATCGATGCGAGCGGCGTGTTGATGGAAGCGCTGGCCGCCGGCCGGCCGATCATCGCCTCGGCGCTCGGCGGCTTCGTCGACCTCTTGGAAGATGACGAGTCCGGTCTGCTGGTGCCGCCGGGCGACGCCAACGCGCTCGCCTCGGCGCTCACCCGCTTCATCGCGGATCCGGCCCTGCGCGAGCGCCTGGGTGCAGCCAGCCTGCGCGTCCGGGACATGGTTCCGACCTGGCCCGAGGTCGGCCGCACTACGCGGCTTCTCTATGAGAGCTTGCTCGAAGCTGCACGACGCCAGGCACTCCCCGATCGGTCCCTGCCGCTCCAAGCAACCAGCGGAGGCAAGCAATGATGGCAGCGATCCTGCTCGGCCTGTTCCTGGTCTTCCTGCTGCTGGCAGCCCATCCCTTCCTCACATATCCGCTGTCGCTCATGCTGATCCGGCGCTGGCGGCCGGCCGTGGGCGTCGTGGCCGACGCCCACGGCCGGCCGCTACGCGTCGCCATCTGCATGTGCGCCTATAACGAGGCGCGTGTGATCGAGGCGAAGTGCCGGAATCTCCTGGCGCTGAAGCAGCGCCATCCAGAGCTCGAGCTCTTCGTCTATGTCGACGGCGCCACCGACGGCACGGCAGCGCTCCTCGAGCGCTATACGCCCGAGATCGAGACTCATGTCTCGCCGGCCCGGCACGGCAAGACCCATGGCATGAACCTGCTGGTCGCCAAGGCCAGCGCCGACATCGTCCTCTTCACCGACGCCAACGTCATGCTGGACGAGAATGTCGTCGACCGGCTCCAGCATTATTTCGCCGATCCTGCGATCGGCTGCGTCTGCGGCCATCTGCGCTACGTCAATGGCACTGATTCCGCGACCGCCGACAGCGGCTCGGTCTATTGGCAGCTCGAGGAGCGGATCAAGCAGCTCGAAAGCGATCTGGGCTCGGCGATGGGCGCCGACGGCTCGCTCTTCGCCATCCGCCGAACCCTGCATCAGCCACCGCCCGACAGCATCATCGACGACATGTATGTCTCGCTCATGATCCTCGTCGGCGGCCATCGCATCGTGCGGGCACCCGACATGCTGGCCTATGAGGAGGCGGTGGCGGCACTCGGCACCGAGTTCAATCGCAAGATCCGCATCGCCTGCCAGGCCTTCAACGTGCATCGCCTGCTCTGGCCCCGGATTCGCCGGCTCGGGCCGCTGATGCTCTATATGTATATCTCGCACAAGCTGTTGCGCTGGCTCAGCATCTATTCGCTGGGCCTGGCCTGCCTCGCCTTCATCGGCTTGGGCTGGGCCGCCGGCCATCCCTGGCTCGGCATCACCGCGATGCTGCTGGGCTTCGCCGCCCTGCTGGGTGGCGGCTGGTTCGGCATCCGGCCGTTCCCGAAGCTGGTCAGCATCTTGGCGGCGCTCTTGGGCGCCGGCATCGGCGTGTTCCGGTCGCTTCGGGGCGAGCGCTTCCAGATCTGGGCTTCGAGCACCTCGCTCGAAGCCGCCGATCCGGCCTCGAACGCCTGAACCGGGGACCAGCATGCCCATGCGCTTCTCCCCCACGATCGACATCCTGCCGCCCGAAGAGCGCCGGCCGAAGAGCCCGGCTTTGGGGCCGCCGGGCGAGCTGGGCTCGCGGCGCCCCACCTTGCGCCCGATCCGGACTGGGCGCCGGGACATGGGCCAATATGCGCTTCTGGCCGCCCTCCTGATCTCGACCACCTTCCTGCAGAAATTCGGCATCGCGGTGTCGAGCGAAAGCTCGCTCTCGCTGGGATTGTTCCTGATCGCGATCGTCACGGTGGCGGGGCTGGCCTTCGGCACGCTCAAATTCCATGGCCGCAACCTGGTGCTCTATCTGCTGATCGCGACGGCGCTGATCGGCACTCAGATCCTGGGCGACCAGGACTTCTCCAAGCCGTCGTTGGCGCTGCTGCTCGCGGTCCATCTGCCCTATGTCGTGCATTTCCGGCGCACGCTGATCGATCCCGAGATGCCGCTCCGGCTGTTCCAGAAAGTGGCGCTGATCATGGCCTTCTGCGGCGTCGCCCAGTTCGCGCTGCAATTCATCATCGGCTGGCACACCGCCTTCATCCTGGACACGGAGATCCCGAAACAGTTCCTCGATCAAGGCTATATGCCGCTCAACCCGGTCGGCTCGTCCGGCCATATCTATCGCTCGAACGGCTTCTTCATGCTCGAGGCCTCGCTCTTGAGCCAGCTGATGGCCGTCGCCATGATCATTGAGTTCCTGCATTTCCGGCGGCTGTTCTACATCGCCGCCTTTGCCGGCGCCCTCATCGTGGCCTATTCCGGCACCGGCCTCATCGTGCTGGCCGTGGTCATCCCGCTCGTGCTGATGAAGCGCGGCCGGCTCGACGCCGTGCTGCTGCTGGGGGCGCTGCTTTTCGTGCTCGTGGCCTTCGCCAGCGAGCTGCAGCTGCAGGTCTTCATCGACCGCATCGACGAGTTCCAGAATGTCCGATCGAGCGGCTTTGCCCGCTTCCTGTCGATCTTCTATCTGATCGACGATTTCCTGCTGCCGGATCCCAGCGCCGCCCTCTTCGGCATGGGTGCCGGCTCGATCGGCCACATGATGAACTTCGTCTATTACAAGGTGCATGATCCGAGCTGGGGCAAGCTCGTCTTCGAATATGGCTTCCTCGGCGCCGCGGTCTATCTCCCCTGCATGGCGGTGATGGTCTTCGGCACGAGCCAGCACAAATTCATCAAGCTGGCGCTGGCCATCCAGTTCCTGGCGCTGGGCGGCTATCTGCTGACGCCGATCGTCCATGTGCTGATGCTGGCCCTCGTCGTCTGGCCTTATACGGAAGAGACGAGCGCCATCGAGGTGCTGCCGGCCGCCGAGGAAGGCGAGATCAGCCGGGACCGGCTGCTCCCGCGCCGCATGAGGGCCGCCTGACATGAGAGTCTCCGCCCTCTTCGCGACGCTCCTCCTCGCCATCTTCGCCGAGCCGGCCCTGGCGCTCGATTTCAGCGATAATTTCGCTGGTGTGCCGACACCCATGCCGGACGGCTCGACCAAGCAATATCCGGATACGACCAATTGGGGCTTCACCTTCTGGCCCGGCCTGCAATGGCCGACCAGCTATGGCGACGGCACCAACTGGCTCGCCGGCAATGGCGATGCCGAAACCTATGTGACGCCGATGACGCCGATCGCGGCCAAGCTGCCGCCGGCGCAGCGCTACGATCCCTTCTCGATCGCCGCCGACGGGCTCCATATCCGCGCCACGCCGCTGAATCCGACCCAGCAGGCGGCCTACACCGTCTCGGGCTTCCGGCATTTCGGTTCCGGCATGCTGATCTCGAAATTCTCGCTTCAGTACGGCACCATCACCATGGTGGCGAAGATGCCGGCGGCGCGGGGATCCTGGCCCGCCCTCTGGCTGCTGCCGACCAGCCATGCCTGGCCGCCCGAGATCGACATCGTCGAAGCGATGCCCTGGACGCCACATGCCCAGCAGATCCATTCCGGCATCATCCTGCCGGCCGGCGTGTCGGGCGGAATCGGCAACTGGTACAATGTCGGCACCGACCTCACGAGCGGCTTCCACACCTATTCGCTCAGCTGGAGCGCCACCTCGCTCGCGATGAGCTTCGACGGTCGGCAGATCTGGCAGACCACGACGCCGCCTTCCCTGCAGACGCCGATGTATCTGCTCGTCACATACGCGGTCGGCGGCAAATGGCCGTTCAACGAGCTCGGCATCCAGCCGACCGACAGCATGGACCCGGCCCGGCTCGGCAACGGCTCCAATCTGATCGAGCATGACTACCCGTCCGACATGGTCATCCGCTCGATCACGGTGTCGTCCTCATGAACGAGAGCGGGATGGCCGCTCTCAAGGCCCGTCTCGATGTCATTACTACCTATATACCGCCAGACAAACCGCTGATCTATCTAGACTATCCGTTGCACCTCAATATCGGCGACCTGTTGATCTGGCTGGGGGCGGAGGATTTCCTGGCTCGGCACCGCTATCGCATCGAGGGCCGCGACCCTGGGCCCGGCCTGCGCCGCGATCTCAGGCGGCGGATCACGCCTGACACGACGATCGTCATGCATGGCGGCGGCAATTTCGGCGATCTCTATCCGGTCCATCAGCGTTTCCGCGAGCGCGTCGCCGAGGCTTTTCCCGACAACAAGCTGATCCTGCTGCCGCAGACCGTGCATTTCGACGATATCGAGAATGCCATCACCACGGCACGGATCTTCAATCGCCATCGCGACATCACCTTCTTCGTGCGCGACGAGCCGTCGCGGGATTTCGTGGCGAAGCATTTCGGGGCGCCGATCGAGATCGTGCCCGACATGGCGCATCAGCTCTGGGGCACGATCGGCGATCCCTCGGCTGACGGCAGCGGCACGCTGAAGCTCATCCGCCAGGACATCGAGGCGACCGAGCCGCTCGTGACATTCGGCCACCAGGTCGATTGGATCGACCTCATTCCCTGGCGCCAGCGCAAGCTGCATCGGCTGGTGCGGGCACTGCACACGCTCGAAGGCGGGGTCGGCCACACGCTCGGCGGCGCCGATGTTTGGCAGAGTTTTTGCCGGACTCTATGCAGTCGGATGGCCGCCTATTTCGGCGAGCATCGGGTGATCGTCACCAATCGGCTGCATGCCTGCATCCTGGGCGCCCTGCTCGAGCGCGAGGTGCGGTTCTTCGACAATTCCTATGGCAAGCTCGGCGCCTATACCGATGCCTGGATGGCCGATCTCGCCAATGTCGGGCGGCTGACGCAGCCGCGTCTCAGCGAGGACGAACCTTGCACGGGGACCGACCCATGCTGAACCGGGTCCTGGGCTTCAACGCGTCGCGCTACTGGCTGACGCGCGAGATGGCGCGCTTCGCCGCGACGATCCCGCCCGGCACACTGGTGCTCGATGGCGAGCAGACCTATGTCTGCGACTTGGCCGAGATCCCGGTCGAGGATGAGCGTTTCGGCTGCATCATCTTCAACCAGGTCATGGAGCATATGGCCGAGCCCGAACGGACCTTGTGCGAGCTGCGGCGCGTGCTGAAGCCGGGCGGACGGCTGTTCTATTCGGCACCGCTCTTTTACGAGGAACACGAACAGCCTTATGATTTCTACCGCTACACGCAATTCGGCGTGCGCCATCTGTTCGCCAAGGCAGGGCTGACCGTGCGCAACATTCAATGGCTCGAAGGCTATTACTGCACGGCCGAATATCAGTTGCGCCTGATGGCCCGGCATCTGCCGACCACGGAACTCGCCAAGCTCGGCCTGCTCGGACTCCTCTTCTGCCCGTTCATCATGGCGCTGCGCGGCCTGTTTCTCATGTCATCGGTCCTGTTCCAGCTGATCGATGCGCGGCATCGCTTCACCGCAGCCGGTCATCCAAAGAATTATTTCGCCATCGCCGAGCGTCCGGCGTCATGACCGAGCCGACCCGACAGTCGGCGGCGCGGTCGCTCGCCTGGACGATGCTGGAAAGCGGCGGGCTTTCCGGCCTCTCCTTCGTCACGCTGGTGGCCCTCTCGCATTTCCTCAGCCCGACCGAGTTCGGCATCGCCTCGCTCGCCTTGAGCGTCGTGCAGATCCTCAATATCCCGGTCGAGATGCTGTTCCATGACGCGCTGGTGCAGCGGCGCACGGTCGAGGACCGGCATTTCGATACCGCCTTCACCATCTCGCTGGGCCTCGGCATTGTCCTGTCGCTCGGCTGCTGGGCGGGGGCCGATCTCTTTGCACGGTGGGTCGGCGAGCCCGAGGCGGCACCCGTGCTGCGCTGGATGAGCTTGAGCCTGCCCGCGACCGGCCTCGGCAGCGCCATCATCGCCAAGCTCAGGCGCGACATGCTGTTCCGCCCGCTGGCGCTGCGCTCGCTCGGCGGCCGTGTGGCGGGGGCACTGGCGGCATTGGCGCTCGCCATTGCCGGCTTCGGCGTCTGGAGCCTCGTCGCCCAGCAGGTGCTGATGGTCGGGCTCGCGACATCCATCCTCTGGCTGTCGGCCGAGCGCTGGCCGCGCCTGCGGATCTCGCGCACCGCCTTCGCCGAGCTCATCGGCTTCGGGCTGCGCGCCACCTCGGTGCTGGGCCTGTTCATCGCCTTCCAGCGCGTCTTCATCCTGCTGGTGGGATATTTCCTCGGCAGCGCCGATGTCGGCTATCTCAACATGGCGTTTCGCACGGTCGACATGCTGCGCGACCTGCTGGCCGGCGCCGTTTCGCAATTGCTTTTACCGGTCTTCGCCCGATTGCAGGACGACCGCGCCGGCCTCTTCCGCGCCTATGACCGCGCCGTCGAATTCACCTGCGCCGTGGCCTTCCCGGTCTTCCTCGGCCTCGCCGCGGTGGCGCCCGAGCTCGTGCCGACACTGCTCGGCGAGACCTGGCGGCCCGCCATTCCGCTGATCCAGGGCCTCGCCATCGCGGCGATTCCCTATTACTGCCGGATGTTCGCGACGCCGGCCATGTCGGCGCTGGGCAAGCCGGATTATGCGCTCGTCGCCGCCATCGTGGGGCTCAGCGCCATGATCGTGGGTGTGCTGACGATCGGCCATGCCTCGATCGTGGCGGCGATGGCGGTGTGGGTCGGGCGGCTCGTCATCTCGACGCCGGTCGATGTCTTCATGCTGCACCGCGCTACCGGCATGAAGCCCGAGGCGCAATTCCACGGCGTGCCGCGCCTCCTCGCGATCTCCGGTGCCATGGTCGCCGCCGTCGAGCTCACCCGCCATTCGCTGACCGAGCTCCAGCCGACGCCGGCGCTCGAGCTTGTGGTCCTGGTCGCAGTCGGCGCGCTCGCCTATGGCGCCGGCATGCTGCTCTTCAACAAACGGCTGAGCCTGAGCCTGACCGATTTCGCGCGGACGGCGATCGTTTCCCGTTAACCCGCCGCGGAGCCCGTCGGCGATTGGTGCGGCAGGCGCTGGAACTGGCGCTTGAGTTTGGAGAGCACGCCCTCGCGCCGCGACGGCTCGCAGTCGAGGATGTAGCGCCAGGTGTCGTCGCCGAGCCGGTAGAGGCTGCGATCCTCGTCCGACCGCCGGAATTGGGCGCAGAGGGCGGCACTCTGCCAACAGCCCTTCAAAGCCTCGAGCGCCAACCCGTTGCGGGCACCCTTGGCCAGGAAGGCCGCCGCCGCCAGCATCAGCCGCGGCCAGGGGGTGCCAAATTTATAGAGCGTGTAGAGATTGTTGCGCACGGTCAGCCGGAACCGGCCGCGATCCCAGAAGACGCGATGCTCGGGCGAGACCTTGTGCAGGATCTCGACATCCGGAACATAGTCGATGCGGTAGCCCAGATTGAGCATGCGATAGCAGAGATCGAGCTCCTCGCCGCAGAAGAACAGCCGGTCGTCATAACCGCCGGCCGCCTCGAAGGCGGCGCGGCGGATGCAATGGCCGGCACCGATGAAGCGGCTCGCCGGGAAGCGCTCGTCAGGATTGCGCCCGGCGGGATAGTCCCACGAGGTCGCGTCATTCTCGCGGGTGAACCAGTTGGTGATGCGGAAGGCGATGGCACAGAGCTCGGGCTTGGCCTCCATCGCGGCCACGGCGCGGCCCAGTGCAGCGTCATCGGCGAAGACCGCGTCGCTGTCCAGCGCCACGACATAGGGCGCACGGCCGAGCGCCGTCGCGGCATTGCGGCCGCCGGCGACACCGAGATTGCGGCCTATCATCGAGAGGCGGATGCGCGGCTGATCCGCCGCGAAGGCGATGAGGCGGGTGAGTTGGTCCTCCGCACTGCCCTGATCGATCACCTGGATCTGCTGATCGACACCGCGCTGAACGAGGCAGCTTTCAAGGGCGGCAATCGTGTCCTCGACCCGGTTCCAGGACAGGAGGATGACGTCGACGGACGGGAGAGTTTCTGCCATGGGCCGGCTGCTCGCCTTCGGGGGAAAGGGAAAAGGTGCGAGCGTCGGCAAACCGCGGCGGATCCGAAAAGTTCCGCACTGCAGCATTCTACCGCTGCGCTGCCGCCCGTCCAGCATGACGGACGGCAGCGCAACTTTGACCTAGCTAATTTTGTTTCGCCGACGCGCCGATCTGATCGGGAATGAAGGAGAGATCCAGGAGCTCCGCCTGCGTCACCTTTTTATCGACCAGCCCTTGATCCTGCCAGTATTTGAGCTGTTGGCCGGTGTCGGTCACGTCGAGCCGCGCCAGCCGGTCGACATAGGACACGGTCTGGATCAGCAGGTCCGGAGCGATGCCGGCCTTCGCCGCAACCAGATCCCGAAATTCCTGGTAGCTCGGGCCCTCGATGACGTCGCCGCCGTCGTCGCGCTCCAAAAGCGCCAGCCGATATTCATCGGCTCCGCGCTGATAGGCGCGGATGAATTTCTCGATCATGCCGCGATTGGTTTCGATCGCCTTGGCGGCAACGAAGATGACGCCTTGCTGACGCTGCGCCAGGTCGCTCAAGCGGATCGTGAAGCCCTGCTTGTGCTCCAGCTGGAATTGCCGAGCCGCAAGATAGGGCACCACGGCCACGTCGGCACTGCCGGCCGTGAGATCGGCCAGCTCGGCATCGGCGGAATCCGCAGTGACGAGCGTCACATCCTTGGCCGTGAGCTTGACCCGCTCCAAATTCTTCTCGAGCCCGTAGCGCTCGCCGATCCCGGCGGGTCCGACAGCGACGCGCTTCTTCGCGATATCCGCCATCTTGCGGAAACCCGTATCATAGGCGGGATTGCCGACCAGCAGGCAGGTGCTGGGAAAGCCGGTCTCGTCGCTGCTGGCCGACGCGATGATCTTGAGACGATGCTGGGCCGCCGCCGCGAGGAAGGGGGCCGAGAGATCGGCCGTGCCGATATCGATCTGGCCGTCGGCGACCGCGTCGGTGATGGCGGCGTCGGAATCGAAGTACCGGATCTCGGCCGCGAGGCCGTTCTTGGCGAAATAGCCCCGCACCTCATCGACGAAGATCGGGCCCGAGCGTGCATTATGCGTGATACCGATCCGAACCGGCGTCTCATCGGCCGCTTCGGCCGATCCTACGCCCATCACGCCGACGGCGATCACCGCGGCGAGCAATAAATCCCTGACCATTTAGACGCTTCCTCCCATTTATTCTTTCTTGGCCGGCGAGCAGGCTTTGGCTCCTCGCCGGCTGTCTTTGCTTCAGCTGCAGAACTGTTTCATCCGCTTGGCATTGTCCTTGGCCGGCGTCCATGCGGTGGCAGTCGGATCATAGACCATCGGCTTCAGGAAGTCGTCCGGATCCACCATCCAGCGGGCGTTGGGCGGGTTCTGGAAGTTGATGGCGCTCATCGCCTGCACATAGGATTTCTTCCATTCGAGCGACGAGCTGATATCGGCCACGTCGGTCATGTGCAGCGGTACATAGACCTTGGGCAGCAGGTGCGACTGATAGAGGATCGGGTCGCGCACGCCGTTGGTGGTGAAGCCCAGGCTGACGATGGAGCCGAACTCGACATCGGTATGCGGCAGCGCATCCATGATGGCGAAGAGATGGGCGCCGATCGCCGGCGACGGCAGGCCCGGATCGGAGCCCACGCCTTCCTTCAGCGGGCCGGTCGTGTTGTGCCAGACGAAGCTGAAGTTGTTCGTGTCGCGCAGCACGAATTGATAGAACAGGCTGATCGGCCCAGCGGCATTGCCGGGGATCGTGCCGAAGCCCGTCGTCGTCAGATTCTCCTGGCCCGCCACCGCCGTCACGGGTGCGCCGAGGCCGCTGCAGCCTTGCAGGCCGGTCCCGCTCGGCGCCGTCGGCGTCACGCACAGGAGCGGCGGATAGATCTGGCTCTCGCGCGGATCGGAACTGTTGATCACCGGGAAGAACGGGAAGGTCGGATCGTTGGGCACCAGGCCGGAATGGATGTGCTTGAAGACGATGATGCAGGCGAGCGGCTCGAGCTGGTTGATCCGGTTGATCTCGGTGCCCGGCACGGAAGCGCGGGTCACGACTTCGACGCAGGTGACCGGCTTCGCGTTCTTGATGATCGGCACGCCGCCATTGGCGGTGTTGGGATCGGCCGCCATCCGCGCCACATCGGCCTGCATGACCGCACAGGTCTCGGGCGTCGAGTAGATCGGGATCTTCGCCTGCTTGGCGATGAAGGCGGCATTGTCGGCATGGTCGCCATGGCCATGGCCGAGGAAGATCGCCTCCGGCTTGAGATCGACGAGATCGCCGACGCTGATCGGCGTGCGCCTGAGATCGACCTCGCCGAATTGCGGCGCCACCTCTAGGCGATTGAGGTAAGTGTCGAGGAGGACGACATGGCCTTCGATCGAGACGGCGAGGCTGGCATTGGTGATCCAGGCGAAGATGACCTTGCCCGGATCGACATCGCCGGTCTTCTTGTCGACATTCTCGAAACCGAAGAATTTCTGGCGGGCCGCGATCAGATCGGCCTTGGACGCGAACGCGCTCTGCCAGCCCGACAGGCACAAAAGCAGAAGCGATAGGGCGAAGAGATAGAGATTACGACGCATGATGAGCCTCCCTTGTATTGCGGTTATCAAGGTTCGCCCGGCACACTCGTATGAAGCCGGCCGGGCGCTTAAAGCGCCCGGCCAGTCTCGTCAGCTGCAGAACTGACTGATTCGCTTGGTATTTTGCTTGGGCTGCGCCCAAGCGGTGCTGGTCGGATCATAGACCATCGGCTTCAGATAATCGTCGGGATCGACCAGCCAACGGGCGTCCGGCGGGTTCTGGAAGTTGATGGCGCTCATTGCCTGGAGATAGACCCTCTTGAACTGGAGCGAGGAGCTGATGGGCGTCGCATCCGTCTCGTGGATCGGGATGTAGACCTTGGGCAGCAGATGCGACTGATAGAGGATCGGATCGCGCACGCCGTTGGTCGGAGCGCCCAGGCTGACGATCGAGCCGATCTCGACGTCGGTGTGCGGCAGCGCATCCATGATGGCGAAGAGATGCGCGCCGACGGCCGGGGACGGCAGGCCCGGATCCGAGCCATTGCCTTCCTTCAGGGCACCCGTCGTGTTGTGCCAGACGAAGGTGAAGTTGTTCGCGTCACGCAGCACGAATTGATAGAACAGGCTGATCGGGCCGCCCGGGCTGCCCGCGACCGAACCATTGCCCGTCGTGGTCGTGTCGACCTGGCCGGCAACGGCCGGAACGGCTGCGGAATTGCCGGCGCAGCCTTGAAGGCCGCCAGGGCCGCTCGGCGCGTGCGGCTGGGCGCACAGCAGAGGCGGATAGATCTGCGCTTCGCGCGGATCCGAGTTCTGCACCGGGATGAACAACGGGAAGGTCGGATCGGTCGGCACCGAGCTCGAATGGATGTGCTTGAAGACGATGATGCAGGCCAGCGGCTCGAGCTGGTTGATCCGGTTGACTTCCGTGCCCGGCACCGAGGCCGCGGTCACGACCGGGATGCAGGTCACCGGCTTGGCATTCTTGATGATCGGCACGCCGCCATTGGCGGTGTTGGGATCGGCCGCCATGCGCGCGATGTCCAGCTGCATGACATTGCAGGTCTCGGGCGTGGAGTAGATCGGAATATTGAGCTGCTTGGCGAGATAGGCGGCATTGTCGGCATGGTCGAAATGACCATGGCCGAGGAAGATCGCCTCCGGCTTGAGGTCCTGCAGGTCGCTGACGCTGATCGGCGTGCGGCGCAGATCGACCTCGCCGAATTGCGGCGCGACCTCGAGACGGTTGAGATAGGTGTCGAGCAGAAGGACACGGCCCTCGACCGACACGGCCAGGCTGGCATTGGTAATCCAGGCGAAGATCACCTTGGTCGGATCGACATCGCCTGTCTTGCTGTCGACATTCTCAAAACCGAAGAATTTCTGGCGGGCCGCGATCAGATCGGCCTTGGCCGCGAATGCGCTCTGCCAGCCCGAAAGGCATAACAGCGCAAGCGATAACACAAGAAGATACATATTGCGTCGCATGACGAAAGCTCCCTTGTCTTGTGATTCTTCAAGGTTCGGCTCACGCATAGGGACGGCTCCGACCGGCGCTTCAAGCGCCCGGCCACGGCCGCATTCTTAACTGCAGAACTGCTTCACCCGCTTGGCGTTTTGTTTGTTGAACCAGGCGGGATTCTCGGGGTCGAACACCATCGGCTTCAGGTAATCGTCCGGATCGACCATCCAGCGGGCGTCCGGCGGATTCTGGAAGTTGATGGCGCTCATCGCCTGCACATAGCTCTTCTTGAATTCGAGCGAGGAGCTGACGGCGGCGACATTAGTCATGTGCAACGGCACATAGATCAGCGGCAGCAGATGCGCCTGATAGAGGATCGCATCGCGCGTCGCATTGGTGGTAAAACCAGCGCTGACGATCGAGCCGAACTCGATGTCGGTATGCGGCAGCGCATCCATGATCGCGAAGAGATGCGCCCCGATCGCCGGCGACGGCAGGCCGGGGTCGGACCCGACCCCTTCCTTCAGCGGGCCGGTCGTGTTGTGCCACACAAAGTTGAAGTTGTTATCGTCGCGAACGACGAATTGATAGAACAGGCTGATCGGCCCGCCGGCATTGCCGGGGATCGTGCCGAAGCCCGTCGTCGTCAGATTCTCCTGCCCCGCCACCGGTGTCACGGGCGCTCCGTTGCCGCTGCAGCCTTCGAGGCTGGTGGCGACCGTCGGCGTCACGCACAGGAGCGGCGGATAGATCTGAGTCTCGCGCGGATCCGAGCTGTTGGTGATCGGGAAGAACGGGAAGGTCGGATCGTTCGGCACCGTGCCCGAATGGATGTGCTTGAAGACGATGATGCAGGCGAGCGGCTCGAGCTGGTTGATCCGGTTGATCTCGGTGCCCGGCACGGAAGCGCGGGTCACGACTTCGACGCAGGTGACCGGCTTCGCGTTCTTGATGATCGGCACGCCGCCATTGGCGGTGTTGGGATCGGCCGCCATGCGCGCGATATCGACCTGCATCACGGCACAGGTCTCGGGCGTGGCATAGATCGGAATGTTGAGCTCTTTGGCGATGAAGGCCGCATTGTCGGCGTGATCGCCATGGCCGTGGCCGAGGAAGATCGCTTCCGGCTTGAGGTTCACCAGGTCGCTGACGCTGATCGGCGTGCGCCTGAGATCGACCTCGCCGAATTGCGGGGCCACCTCGAGGCGGTTGAGATAAGTGTCGAGAAGGACGACATGGCCTTCGATCGACACCGCCAGGCTGGCATTGGTGACCCAGGCGAAGACGACCTTGCTGGCGTCGACATCGCCGGTCTTGCTGTCGACATTCTCGAAGCCGAAGAATTTCTGGCGTGCGGCGATCAGGTCAGCCTTGGCCGCGAACGCGCTCTGCCAGCCGCTGCTGCACAGCAGCAGTAACGCCAGCAGTAAATGATAGGGTTTTAGGCGCATGCCGAACCTCCCTCATTTTTGTTTTCCCCGATTTTATTGAGAAGGTTCGGCTCACGCACTTGCGCCGAATGGGCCGGGCGCGTTCGGCGGCCCGGCCCCTCCGGCGATTCTTCAGCTGCAGAACTGATTCAAACGCTTGGCCTCGTCCTTGGGCTTCGCCCAGGCCGCCGCAGCGGGGTCATAGACCATCGGCCGGTCGAAATCGTTGGGATCGACGAGCCAACGGGCGTCCGGCGGATTCTGGAAGTTCACCGCACTCATCGACTCGACATAGCTCTTCTTCCAGAAGAGCGACGAGCTGATCGCGGCCACGTCAGTCACATGCAGCGGGATGTAGACCTTGGGCAGGATATGCGCCTGGTAGAGAACCGCATCGCGCACGCCGTTGGTGGTGAGCCCGAGCGTCACGATCGAGCCGATCTCGACGTCGGTATGCGGCAGCGCGTCCATGATCGCGAAGAGGTGCGCACCGACGGCCGGGGACGGCAGGCCCGGGTCGGAACCGACACCTTCCTTCAGCGGACCGGTCGTGTTGTGCCAGACGAAGCTGAAGTTGTTCGCGTCACGCAGGACGAAGTCGTAGAAAATGCTGATCGGGCCGCCGGCATTGCCGGCGATCGTGCCGAAGCCCGTGGTCTGCAGGTTCATCTGACCCGCCACCGGTGCTGTGGCGCTCGGGATAAAGCTGACGGTGGTGGGATAGAGCTGCGGCTCGCGCGGATCCGAGGTGTTGGTTACCGGGAAGAACGGGAAGGTCGGGTCGTTCGGCACGGAGCCGGAGTGGATGTGCTTGAACGCGACGATGCAGGCCAGCGGCTCGAGCTGGTTGATGCGCGCGATCTCCGTGCCCGGTACCGAGCCGCGGCTCACGAGCTCGATGCAGGTCACCGGCTTCGCGTTCTTGATGATCGGAACGCCGCCATTGATCGCGTTCGGATCGGCCGCCATACGCGCCACGTCCGCCTGCATGACCGCGCAGGTCTCGGGCGTGGAGTAGATGGGAGCGTTGGTCTGCTTGGCGATGTAGGCGGCGTTGTCGGCATGGTCGCCGTGGCCATGGCCGAGGAAGATCGCTTCCGCCTTCACATCGACCAGGTCCTGTACGCTGATCGGCGTGCGGCGCAGATCCACCTCGCCGAACTGCGGCGGCAGCTCGGGCCGGTTGAGATAAGTGTCGAGCATGATCACGCGGCCCTCGACCGACGCGAGCACGCTGGCGTTGGTGATCCACGAAAAGATCACCTTGGTGGAATCGACATCCCCCGTCTTGCTGTCGACATTCTCGATCCCGAAGAACTTCTGGCGCGCCGCGATCAGATCCGCCTTGGCGGCAAGGGCGCTGGTCTGGTACCCGCTCAGGCACATGAGTGCCAGCGAAGAGGCCAGCATAACCAATTTACGTCTCATGACGGTACTCCCTGGTTTCTTTTGATTAGTACAGTTAATTAGACGTTCTACTCAACTCGTCGCAACACCTCCAACAGAAAGCAGTGATCGATTTTCCCCCTTTGCTTGACAACCAAGACGCGCGACCGATACAGCCAAGATAATTGTCCTGTTCGGCACGCGATTTCCCGATTGATCAATGATATCAATAAAGCACAATTCGGAAACATCGCCACCGACTTTCGCGCGATCACTTCCACAAAGCGGAAATCTCTTGGATGATCTCTATGTAAGAATGGCTTACCGCAGGTGCGTTGTCGGCAAATATAGGCGCAATAGCCGAAATAGTTGAACGAACTCTACCGAAAGGCGTCGCGCGGCGCGCTCGCGGCTGGGTGTGCGCCTCGGGCTCCATGGCCTCGGGACCTGGTAGTTCCGTATGGTGGAAGAGGACTGCCCACGCGGAAATGCTTCCACCCTATGCAAATGCATTCCATCTATAGGAATTGACCCGCGCGGGCGCTTGGCCGATCCTCGCCGCAAAGGGGAGGATCAAAATGACCTCGATAGAAGCGCAGAAGCGACCCCCATCGAGTGCCGATGCCGCCGAGGACAGCTCCAACCAGGTCCAGTCGGTCATGCGGGCGATGAAGATCATGAATTGCATCGCCGAGGCCGAGGATGGCATCCAGCTGATGGAGCTGGCGCTCAGGGTCGGCCTCGCCGCCTCGACCACGCATCGATTGCTGACCAGCCTGCAGCAGGGACGCTATGTCCGCTTCGATGCCGAGCGGCGGCTTTGGTACATGGGCGTGCAAGCCTTCATCAACGGCAACGCCTTCGCAAACACGCGCGATGTCGTGACCTTGGCGCGGCCGCATCTCAGGGAGCTGATGAAGGAGAGCGACGAGACCGCGAATCTCGCCGTCGAGGATCGCGGCGACGTGATCTATCTCCTGCAGGTCGAATGCCGGCATCTGATGCGGGCGCTGGCCGGGCCGGGGGCGCGCGTGCCGATCTATTGCTCGGGCTCGGGCAAGGCGATCCTGGCGGCCATGAATGACGGGCAGCTGAACAAGACCTTGCAGAAGGTCAGCCTGCACCGGCTCACGACCAAGACGATCACGACGCTGGCCGGATTGCGCCGCGAGCTGCGCGAGATCAGGCGCAACGGCTTCGCGATCGATAATGAGGAGCATTCGATCGGCGTGCGCTGTGTCGGTGCGGCGATCTACAACGAGCATAGCGAGGTGTTCGGCGCCGTCTCGATCTCGGGCTTAGCCTCGCGCATCCCGGATTCGAAGCTCCTGGAGCTGGGCGCGCTGGTCAAGGCGCGCGCCCATCTCATCACGGCCGAGATCGGCGGGCGCGAGCCGGAAAATCTGATGGGGTGAGGCTGCTCCGAGCTGAAAAACGAAAGGCCGCCGGGATTGGATCCCGGCGGCCTTCTTCGTTCAGCTTCGGCGCTACTGCCCGATAACCGGGATGATGCCCGGGACCACATATTGCTGGAAGGCAACCAGCAGACCCAGGATGAGCGTCAGGATGATGCTGTGGCTGAAGGTGCGGGCGAAGACCACACCCTCCTGGCCCTTGAGCGGCGTCACCGCGACGCCGGTCGCGATGTTCTGCGGCGAGATCATCTTGCCCATGACGCCGCCCGAGGAGTTGGTCGCGGCGAACAGCACCGGGTTGAGATCGAGCTGGCGCGCGGCCACGACCTGGAGATTGCCGAAGAGCGCGTTGCCCGAGGTGTCGCTGCCCGAGAGGAACACCGCGATCCAGCCCAGGAACGGCGACAGCAGCACGAAGATATGGCCGGTCGCCGCCACTGCCTTGCCGAGCGTGTAGGCCAGGCCCGAATAGTTCATGAGATAGGCCAAGGCCACGATGAGCATGACGGTGACGACCGCGATCCAGGCTTGCTGGACGGTCGAGACGATGCAGCCGACGAAATCGCCGGGCGACAGCCGGACCACGACCGCCGTCAATGCTGCCGCCAGCAGGATCGCCGTGCCCGTGGCCAGCGGCTGGAACACCCAGACGGCGGCATAGGGCTTGTTGTCGTAGAGCGTGATCGAGATCGCGTTGTGCAACCCCGGCCACTGGATCGCCTGCTGGTCGATCGCGAAGATCTTGAAGCTGGTCCACAGGATGACGACCACCGAGACCAGGATCCAGGGCAGCCAGCCCTGCCAGGGCGAGATCGTGGATGCCTTGATCTCGGAGGCCAGCACATTGTGCTGGATCATGAATTCGGGATCGGGCTTAGGCTTCCAGACCTGCAGGAACAGCAGCGTGATGATGAGCGAGCCCAGCGAGGACAGCACGTCGGTCAGCGTGTAGTCGATGAAGTTCGACGAGACGAACTGCGACACCGCGAAGCTGCCGCCGGCGACCAGCAGGACCGGCCAGAGCGCCCGGATCGACCGCATGCCGCCATAGAGCCCGATGACGTAGAAGGGCAGGATCAGTGCCATGAACGGCAGCTGCCGGCCGATCATCTGGCCGAGTGCGGCTGCCGGCAGGCCGGTGACGGCACCGAGCACGGTGACCGGCGCACCGAGTGCCCCGAACGCGACCGGGGCCGTGTTGAAGATCAGCACGAAGACCAGCGCCTCGAGCGGCGGATAGCCCACCAGGATGAGCAGCGAGCTGGTGATCGCGACCGGTGTGCCGAAGCCCGCAATGCCTTCCAATAGGCAACCGAAGCAGAAGCCGATCACGACAAGAACAACGCGCCGATCATTCGGCAGCCTGGTGATGACCCAGTTCCGGAACGCGTCGAACCGGCCCGACTTCACCGCAATGTTGTAGAGCAACAGCGCATTGACCACGATCCACATCACCGGCCACAGCGCGAAAACCGCGCCGTTGAGCGCCGCATTGAATGCAAGACCGGCCGGCAGCTGCCAGACGCCGATCGCAACGATGAATCCCACGATGAGGCCGGCGAGTGCTGCCTGCCAGGCCGGGCGCCGGAAGACGCCCAAGAGCACCAGGACTGCCAGGATCGGCAGAACGGCGACGAGGAAGGACAGTCCGAGACTGTCCCCAACCGGTGTCAAAAGCTGCTGAAACATGCCCCACCCCCTGTTTTTAATTCTTTATCCCGACCGGAACCGGATTTCGGCAGGGACCATGTTGATATTGCCACGTTTCCCGGCAACGGACCTAGGGCTTCGCTTACAAGATTCTTACAACTCCATAGATCGAAAGTCGTATAAACTCCTCGGCTTTGCACAACTCGGTAAAGGTCCTGGCTATTCCATCAATCGGCCCTGTTGCGCCCCCATGGCACTAGCGCGCGATCAGCACGGCCCGGAAATCATTCACGTTCGTCAATGTCGGCCCGGTCACGACCTGGTCGCCCAGCGCGCCGAAGAAACTATGCCCGTCATTATTGGCCAGGCTCTTCTTGGCGTCGATGCCGAGGGCGGCCGCGCGCGCCAGCGAATCCGGCGTGGCGATGGCGCCCGCCACCTCCTCCTGGCCGTCGATCCCGTCCGTGTCGGCGGCGAGCGCATAGATGCCTCGGGCGCCATTGAGCTCGACCGCGAGCGACAGCAGGAATTCGACATTGCGGCCGCCGCGCCCCTCGCCGCGCACCGTCACCGTCGTCTCGCCGCCCGACAGGAGCACGGCCGGCGGCTCGGCCGGTTGGCCATGCCGCGCCACCTGACGCGCGATGCCCGCCATGACGCGGCCGACCTCACGCGCCTCGCCTTCCAGCGCATCGCCCAGGATCACGGGCGCCACCCCGGCAGAGCGCGCCACCGCGGCCGCTGCCTCGAGCGAGGATTGCGGGGTGGCGATGAGCACCGTGCTTGTGTGCTGAAGCCGCGGATCGTCGGGCTTCGGCGTCTCGTCCCGGGCTTCTTCCAGATGCCGGATGGCGGCCACCGGCTCGGTGATGCCGTATTTGGCCAGGATCGCCCGCGCATCGGCGAAACTGGTGGCATCGGCCACCGTCGGGCCGGAGCCGATGACACCCGGATCGTCTCCCGGCACGTCGGAGATGACGAGCGTCACCAGCGGTGCCGGATATGACGCCGCGGCAAGCCGGCCGCCCTTGATCGCGGAGAGATGCTTGCGCACGCAATTCATCTCGCCGATATGGGCCCCCGATTTGAGAAGCGCGCGATTGACCGCCTGCTTGTCGGCGAGCGTCAGCCCGGGAGCGGGCAGGCTCAACAGCGCCGACGCCCCGCCCGAAATAAGCGCGATGACGAGATCATCGGGCCCGAGCCCCTTGACCAGCTCGAGTATACGCGCCGCCGCCCGCTCGCCATTGGCGTCAGGCACGGGATGGGCCGCCTCGACGATCTCGATCTGCCGGCACGGCACGGCGTGGTCGTAGCGCGTGACGACCAGCCCCGAGAGCGGCCCCGGCCAATGCGCCTCCAGCGCCGCCGCCATCGCGGCGGACGCCTTGCCGGCGCCGACCACCACCGTCCGCCCCTTGGGCGGCGGCGGCAGATGCGCCGGCACGCGTTCGGCCGGCATCGCCGCCGCGACCGCGGCGTCGAACATCGCTCGGAGGAGATCACGCGGTACTACAGGCAATTTTCTTCTTCTTCACTCTAGATCAAGATTCACCGCTTAGGTCGGACCGACCTAAGCGGATCGGGCTCTAGAACCAAATGCGTAACGCAGGTTACCCGCCGATCTCGTGTCCCGCCAGCAGCTCCAGCATCCTGACCATGGCCGAATGGTCCCAGGCCGAGCCGCCATGGGCGGCACAGCCATTGAACAGCTCCTGGCACGTCGCCGTGTTGGGCAGGCTGATCTGCAGAGCCTTGGCACCCTGAAGCGCCAGATTGAGATCCTTCTGATGCAGCTCGATGCGGAAGCCCGGATCGAAATTGCGCTTGATCATGCGCTCGCCATGCACTTCGAGGATGCGCGAATTGGCGAAGCCGCCCATGAGGGCCGCCCGCACCTTGGCCGGATCGGCGCCGGCCTTGGAGGCGAACAGCAGCGCCTCGCCGACCGCCTCGATCGTCAGCGCCACGATGATCTGGTTGGCGACCTTGGTCGTCTGCCCGTCGCCATTGCCGCCGACGAGGGTGATGTTCTTGCCCATCAGCTGGAAGAGGGGCTTCACCGTCTCGAACGCCGCGTCCGGCCCGCCGATCATGATGGTGAGCGACGCCGCCTTGGCGCCGACCTCGCCGCCCGAGACGGGCGCGTCGAGATAGTCGCATCCGAGCTTGTTGATGCGGGCCGCGAAATCCTTGGTCGCGATCGGCGAGATCGAGCTCATATCGACGACGATCTTGCCGGCGCTGAGGCCGGCCGCGACACCGTTATCGCCGAACAGGGCCGCCTCGACATGCGGCGTATCCGGCACCATGGTGATGATGACATCGGAATTGAGCGCCACTTCCTTGGCATTGCCGCACGGGACGGCACCGCCCTTGACCAGATCGTCCGGCAGTGCCGCGATGTCATGGACATGGAGCGTGTGCCCACCGGCGATGAGATGCCCCGCCATGGGCCGGCCCATGATGCCGAGGCCGATGAATCCGACTTTCATGCTTGTCGCTCCCTAACAGCTAGCGGCCGAGATAAGACCGCGCCCAGCTGAGGCCGGGCGTGGTTTGATTGGCCGGACGATACTCGCAGCCGATCCAGCCCGCATAGCCTTCCTCATCGAGCTTGGCGAACAGGAACGGATAATTGATCTCGCCGGTGCCCGGCTCGTTGCGGCCCGGATTGTCGGCCAGCTGGATATGGGCGATCCGGTCCTTGTAGCGGCGCCAGGTCGCCAGCAGCTCGCCCGACATGCGGGCCTGGTGATAAATGTCGTATTGCAGGAAGAGATTGTCGGAGCCCACGGCATCGATAAGGGCGATGCCCTGCTCCGCCCGGGTCAGCCAGAAGCCCGGCATGTCCTTGTCGTTGATCGGCTCGACCAGCAGCTTGACGCCGGCCTCCTTGAGGGCGGACGCGGCGAAGCGGAGATTGCCGACCAGCGTCTCGTAAAGGGCGGCCGGATCGGTGCCGGGCTTCGGAATGCCGGCCAGGCAATTGACCTGCGGGCATTTGAGCGCCGTCGCATAGTCGATCGTGCGGCCGACCCCGTCCTGGAACTCGCCGATCCGGTCGGGCAGGCAGGCGATGCCGCGCTCGCCCGCATCCCAATCGCCGGGCGGCAGATTGTGCAGGATCTGCTTCAGCCCGTTCACCTCCAGCAGCTCGGCCAGCCGCTCCTTGGCATAGGCGTAGGGAAAGAGATACTCGACCGCCGTGAAGCCGTCTTCCGCGGCCGCCGCGAACCGGTCGGGGAAGGGATGCTCATTATAGAGCATGGTCAAATTGGCACAGAATTTAGGCATCTCAATCCTCTCCGGACCTAATCCAGCAGACCGACGGCCGTCGGCGCATCCTCGGGCCGATCGGCCAGCGGTTCGAACTCGGTGATGTTGTCGATCTCGGTTCCCATGGCGATATTGGTGACCCGTTCGAGGATGATTTCAACCACGACCGGCACCCGATATTGCTGGATCCATGCCTTGGCCTGCTCGAAGGCGCCGTCGAGCTCCTCCGGCCGATGCACGCGGATCGCCTTGCAACCCAGCCCTTCCGCCACCTTCACATGGTCGACGCCATAGCCGCCCAGCTCCGGCGCATTGATATTTTCGAAACCCAGCTGCACCGCGTAATCCATATCGAAATTGCGCTGCGCCTGGCGGATGAGGCCGAGATAGGCGTTGTTGACCAGCACCTGGATGAAGGGCAGCTGGAACTGGGCGCCGACCGCCAGCTCCTCGATCATGAACTGGAAATCGAAATCGCCGGACAGGGCGACGATCCGCCGCTCGGGATTGTCGGCGCACACACCCAAGGCCGCCGGCACGGTCCAGCCCAAGGGGCCGGCCTGGCCGCAATTGATCCAGTTCCGAGGCTTGTAGACATGAAGGAACTGGGCCGCCGCGATCTGCGACAGGCCGATGGTCGAGACGTAGCAGGTGTCCTTGCCGAAAGCGTCGTTCATCGCCTGATAGACGCGCTGCGGCTTGATCGGGACATTGTCGAAATTGGTCTTGCGCAGCATCGTCCGCTTGCGCTCGCGGCACTCGCCCGCCCACACCGACCGGTCGGCGAGCTTGCCTTCGGCACGCCATTCGCTCGCCGCCTCGACGAACAGCGCCAGCGCCGATTTGGCATCGGAGGCGATGCCGTAATCGGGCTGGAACACGCGCCCGATCTGGGTCGGCTCGATATCGACATGGACGAATTTCCGGCCCTTCGTATAGGTCTCGACCGAGCCGGTATGGCGGTTCGCCCAGCGATTGCCGATGCCCAGCACGAAGTCGGCCGCCAGCATCGTGGCGTTGCCGTAGCGGTGGCTGGTCTGGAGCCCGACCATGCCGGCCATCAGCGGATGATCGTCCGGGATGGACCCCCAGCCCATCAGCGTCGGGATCACCGGCACGCCCGTCGTCTCGGCGAAGGCCAGCAGCAGATCGGCCGCATCGGCGTTGATGACGCCGCCGCCGGCCACGATGACCGGCCGCTCCGCCTCGTTCAGCATCTGGAGCGCCTTGTCGATCTGCGCCCGCGTCGCATGCGGCTTGTAGATCGGCAGCGGCTCGTAGGTCTCGAGATCGAACTCGATCTCGCCCATCTGTACATCGAAGGGCAGGTCGATCAGCACTGGCCCGGGCCGGCCCGAGCGCATCAGGTGAAACGCCTGCTGGAATACGCGCGGCACAAGCGCCGGCTCGCGCACGGTGACGGCCCACTTCGTCACCGGACGGGCGATCAATTCAATATCGACCGCCTGGAAATCCTCCTTGTAGAGACGCGAGCGCGGCGCTTGCCCCGTGATGGCCAGGATCGGAATCGAATCCGCCTGGGCCGAATAAAGCCCGGTGATCATGTCGGTGCCGGCCGGCCCCGACGTGCCGATCGAGACGCCGATATTGCCGGGGCGCGCCCTGGTATAGCCTTCCGCCATATGGGAGGCGCCCTCCATGTGCCGGGCCAGCACATGCTTGATGCCGCCATGGCGCCGGAGCGCCGAATAGAGCGGGTTGATCGCGGCACCCGGAATGCCGAATGCCTGCGTGATACCTTCCTTAGCCATGACGCAGACAGCCGCGTCGATCGCTCTCATCTTGGCCATCGCCCGTATCCTTTCGCGCGAGATGGTCGATGCTTTCAGTTGCGCACGTGGAACCGCGAGGGCCAGATTTTTCCGGAACAGATTTCCGGTGGGTGGAAATCGTCCGGTAAGCTATTGAAAATATTTGTAGATGAAGGCAGGAATCGACCGCCGAAAGACCGATTTCCGCTCTCCGGCGGCCTATCCGCCCTCGGTCGCCCGGAATGATTTCCGTATCGCGGAAGATGTCGCGGGTTTAGCGCAACCCGTCCGCCACCCCGCACCGGCGCGGATCGGCGCTGGCGCCCAGCGTGCCGTGCGCGTCGCGATAGCAGATCTGGAACGAACCCATATGGAAGTCATAGGCCGGCAGTGCGCGCACCTGCACACCCATCGCTGCCAGCCCGCGGATCGCGTCCGGCGAAAGCCGGTCCTCCATCGTGATCGATCCGTCCTCGGCCAGGCCCAGCATGCGCGGTGCGGCCGATGCCTCATAGGGCGGCAGGTCGAAGTCGAGCAGATAGGAGAGCACCTGCGGCACGGTGAAATGGACATTGCCCGGCGTGCCGAGCGACAGCACGGGCTTGCCATCCTTCAGCACCATCGTGTTGCCGATGACGCAGCGCATGCGCGCCCCCTTCAGCACCTTGGCGTCCATGAAGCCGGTGAGGCCGCCGAAGCTCGCATGAGTGCCGATCATCGGCACGCCGCCCACCACCATGCCGGGGATGCCGCCGGCCTGGAGCGTGTTCATCATCTGCACCCAATTGCCGTCCGCATCGACCACGGCCAGCTCGCAGCTGCCGCTCGGCGGCTTCTTCGAGATCCCGCCGGTCGGAATGCCGGCATCGGAATTGCCGAAGGCGCTGCCGCCGGCGCCCGAGGTGAGCCGAACATGCTCGCTGAGATCGCGCGAGGGCCTCATGCCCTTGATGAGCTTCGCCGCCATCCGGTGGAAATCGCCGTCGAGCAGCTGGTCCACGGCATAGGGCGAGATCTCTGGATCGCCCAGGAAACCGCAATGATATTGCGCGAAGCGGAGCGCGTGCCCCATGGCGAAGATGTGCTCGGCCGAGCCCTGCGCCATGTCGCGGATGCCGAGCTCGCCGAGGATGCCGAGCACAATGGCGCAGAACACGCCCTGCTGCTGCGGCGGGGCCAGCCCCACCACCTCATGCTCGCCATGGCGGAACCGCACCGGCTCGATCCAGCGCGGCGGCGTCTCGACCATATGATCCGGCGTGATCATCCAGCCCATCTCATGGGCCTTGGCAATGAATTTCCGGGCCCAGGCGCCGGTGATCATATAGTCCGGCCCGTCGGACGCCACGCCGCGCAGCGTGTCCGCCATCTCCGGGCTGCGGAACACCTCGCCGACCGAGGCCCAATTGCCCCCCGGCATGTGGAATTTCCGGCCTTCTGGGAAGTAAGTGGTGAAATCCTGGCTGCCGAGATGGACGCCGTACTCGAACGACGAGACCGGATGGCCGTCCTCGGCCCAGCGGATCGCATCGGCGGCGAGCACCGACCAGGGTTTGGTGCCGAACCGCGCATGGAGCATCTTCATCGCCGGCATGAAGCCCGGGATGCAGGCCGCCGTCGGATGGGCCCCGAGTCCGCTGCCGACCGCGGGAATCGGCTTCCACGGCGGCAACCCCGACGGCATCGTGCCGACGCTGTCGAGCTGATGAATGGTCCCCGTCTTGGCCTCGTAGAAAAGACCGGTGACCGTGCCGGTGAGGTTGGTCATGAAGGGCTCGACCGCCGTCTGGACGAGACAGCCGGCAATCGCCGCATCGACGGCGTTGCCGCCATCCGCCAGCACCTTCAGCACCGTCTCGGTGGCGATGGCATGATCCGTGCTGGCAGCGGCCTTGAGTCCGGTGACGGGGGCCTTCGGGCCCGGATTGCGGATATAGCGCTCGTCGATCGACATCGTTCCCCTCCGGAACTCACCCATCCGAAGACTAGGACGAGGCGAGAAGGTGCGCAACCCATCGGACCCGGCGTTGACAGCTCCTTACCCCCTCCCTATCGTCCTGAAACCTTTGTGGATAAAGACGGTCGGCAGGAGCGCGATGATCGCGGCGCGTCTCACACTCGCAGCATTGCTCCTGCTCATCGGCAGTGCCGCGATGCCGGCCAATGCGGCACCCAAGCGCGGCGGCGAGCTCGTCTATGCCCGCTTTGCCGACTCCCTCTTTCTCGATCCGGTCATCAATGATTCCAATGCCGATATCTGGATTCTGACCAACCTCTACGACACGCTGCTGGAGCCATCGGCGGACGGCAAGGGGCTGACGCCGGGTCTGGCGCAATCCTGGACGCTCAGCGACGACAAGCTGACCATGACGCTCATGCTCCGCCCCGGCATCGAATTCTCGGACGGCACGCCGATCGCGGCGAGCGACGTGAAATTCTCGCTCGACCGCGCGCGCGATCCCAAGGCCGGGCAATGGGGCTTCCTGCTCGAGGCGATCACCGAGATCGAGACGCCGGCGTCCAACCAGGTGGTGCTGCATCTCGGCCGCCCGGACCCGACGCTGCCGGCCGCGCTTGCCACCTTCAATACCGGCATCATGCCGGAGCGCGCCTTCATGGCATCACCGGGCAAGACGATGGCGGAGAAGGCCGACGCCTTCGCCAAGCATCCGATCGGCTCCGGCCCCTTCATGCTGACCGATTGGCATCAGAATGTCGTGATGCACCTCGCCCGCAACCCGCATTACTGGGCCGATGGCGAGGACGGCAAGAAGCTGCCCTATCTCGACGGCATCCG
Source organism: uncultured Alphaproteobacteria bacterium (assembly GCA_963762435.1). Lineage (GTDB taxonomy): Bacteria > Pseudomonadota > Alphaproteobacteria > ATCC43930 > CGMCC-115725 > JAXDMU01. The sequence goes on from CAVXLN010000038.1 coordinate 60,198, forward strand.
CTTCGAGATCATCCCCGACGATGCGACCCGCATCCTGAAGCTTCAGGGCGGCGAGATCGACGGGGCCGAGATGATCCCACTCGCCCGCGTCGGCGAGCTCGCTTCCGATCCTGCCATCAATATGGTGCTCTTCCCCTCGACCAAGGTCGATTACCTGACCTTCATGGTCCGGCCGAGTTTGAAGGATGGCACTCCCAATCCACTCTCCGATACCCGCGTGCGCCAGGCTCTCAATTACGCGCTCGACAAGGACGCCTTCATCCAGGTCGTGGGCTTCGGCCATGGCAAGGCGACAGAGAGCTACATGTCGTCGGTGACGCCTTTCGCCGTTCTCAACGGGCCGCTCTATCCCTACGATCCCGACAAGGCCAAGTCGCTGCTGGCCGCGGCGGGCTACGAGAAAGGCTTCCATCTTTCCATCCTGGTGCGCGCCGGCGGGGCCGACGATGTCGCGGTCGCCTCGGTGGCGCAGCAGATGTGGGGCGAGATCGGCGTCGATCTCTCGCTCGAGCTGGTCGATGCCGCGACACTCACGGCGCGCTACCGCGCCGGCGATTTTCAGCTGAGGACCGGCGCCTGGACCGACGACATCGCCGATCCCAACGAGATCACCTCCTACTTCGCCTATTCGCCCAACATCGAATGCCAGCATTCGGGTTTCGAGGATAAGGAGATCAATGCCGAGTTCGAGGCGAGCCAGCACGAGACCGATCCCGCGAAGCGTGCCCAGCTGTTCCGCGACATCCAGGCGCGCTATATCGCCGCCGCCCCCATCGCCTTCCTCTTCGAATCCCCATACGCGGTGGCACTGTCGAATTCAGTCAAAGGCTTCGTTCAGATCCCGCTCGGCAACAATATGTTCGCAGCAACCTACCTCGAGCGGTGAGCATGGGGTTCGCACGCTTCGCCCTTCACCGGCTGCTGCAATCGGTGCCGACTTTCCTCATCATCATGGTGCTGATCTTCGTGCTGGTCCGGCTGCTGCCCGGCGATCCGGCCAGCGCCATGCTTGGCGACCGGGCCACCGATGCCACGGTCGCCAACCTCAATGCCGCCTTCGGCACCGACCAGCCGATCTGGACCCAGTTCGGGCGCTTCATCGCCCGGCTCGCCGAGGGCGATCTCGGCAACTCGCAGATCCTGCATACGCCGGTGACCGAGCTCATCGCCGAGCGCCTGCCGATCACGCTGGCGCTGGCCCTCTTCGCCATGCTGATCGCGGCCGGCCTCGCCATTCCCTTGGCCTTCCTGATGGCGCTCCATCGCGGCCGGCCGATCGATATGGCGCTCAGGGGACTCTTCCAGCTCGGCCTCTCGATGCCGTCCTTCTATATCGGCCTGATCTTGCTGACCGTGCTCGGCGCCCATCTGCGGCTTTTCCCAGTCGGCGGCATCGGGCGCGGGCCGCTCGACCTCGTCTACCATTTGTTTCTTCCGGCGCTGACGCTGGGCTTCAGCCTCGCCGCCGTGCTGAGCCGCAGCCTGCGCGCCGCCATCCTCGATGTGCTCGGCGCCGACTATGTCGATTTCGCCCGCGCCAAGGGGCTGACCGAGCGCACCGTGCTCGGTCGCCATGTGCTCAGGAACGCGCTCATCTCGACCGTGACGCTCTTCGGCCTCAATCTCGGCCAGCTGATCGGCGGTGCCGTCATCACCGAGACGGTCTTCGCCATTCCGGGGGTCGGCCGATTGCTCATCGATGCGGTGTTCGGCCGCGACTATCCGGTGATCGAAGGGCTGACGCTCAGCTTCGCGATCCTGGTCTCGCTCACCTTCATCGCGACCGATCTCTTCCATGCCTGGCTCGATCCGAGGCTCTATCGATGAGTGCGGCCGTCGCCATCCAGCATCTGCCGCGGCTCCGTCTCTCGATCCCGTTGCTGGCGGGCTGCCTCATCCTGGGCACCCTCCTCTTCGTGGCCTTCCTGCCCGGCCTCGTCGCCCCCTACGACCCGATCCGCTTCGACTATCACGCGACGCTCCGGCCGCCGAGCTGGAGCCATCTCTTCGGCACCGACGCCTATGGCCGCGACATCCTGTCGCGCACGCTCTGGGCGACGCGGATCGATCTCGCCATCGCGATCTTCGCCACGACCGGCCCGATGCTGGTCGGCACGCTGATCGGCACGCTGGTGGGCTATTATGGCGGGATCGGCGACATCCTGTTGAGCCGGCTCATCGACATCACCGTCACCTTCCCGTTCCTGGTGCTGGTGATCGGCATCGTCGCCATTCTGGGGCCGGGTCTCATCAACCTCTATATCGCGATCGGCCTGGTCGATTGGGTCTTCTTCGCCCGCCTCGCCCGCACCGAGATCCAGCTGCAATGCCGGCTCGATTACGCGCTCGCGGCACGCGGCCTCGGCTACGGCCCGGCGCGCATCATCTTCCGCCATCTGCTGCCCAACGCGGTGGCGCCGATCCTGACCTACTGGATGACCGACATGGCGCTCGCCATCCTCTTAGGCTCGAGCCTGGGCTATCTCGGCCTCGGCGCCCAACCGCCGCTCGCCGAATGGGGTGCGCTCATCGCCGAAGGCAAGAATTTCATGGTGACGGCCTGGTGGATCACCGTCTTCCCGGGCACCGCGATCGTGTTCGCAGGATTGGGCTTCAGCCTCTTCGGCGACGGCCTCGCCGACATCTTGCGCGCGCGCCAATGACGGAGGCTCTCCTCGAGGTGCGCGGCCTCACCACGCTCTACCGCACGGCCGAGCGCACCATCACCGCCGTCGCCGGCATCGATTTCACGGTCCGTCCGGGCGAGATCCTGGGCCTGGTCGGCGAATCCGGCAGCGGCAAGAGTGCGGCGCTGCGCTCGATCCTGGGATTGATCAAGCCGCCCGGCCAAATCGAAGGCGAGATCCTCTGGCAAGGCCGGGATCTCACGACCCTCTCGCCTGCAGCACTCCGGCGCGTGCGCGGGGCCGAAATCGCGATGATCTTCCAGGACCCGATGAGCGCGCTTAACCCCGTGCTGACGGTGGGCCAGCAGATCCGCGAGAGCCTCGCCGCCCATACCGATCTTTCGGGATCCGAGCGCAAGCGCCGCGCCATCGAGCTTCTCGACCTCGTCGGCATTCCGGCAGCAAGCAGGCGCATCGACGACTACCCCTATCAATTCTCGGGCGGCATCCGGCAGCGCGCGATGATCGCCATCGCCTTGGCGGCCAAGCCCGCCCTGCTGCTCGCCGACGAGCCGACCACCGCGCTCGACGTGACCGTGCAGGACCAGATCCTGAAGCTGATCCTGCGCCTGGCCGACGAGCTCCGCATGAGCGTCGTCCTGGTGACGCATGATCTGGGCGTCGTGGCCGAAAGCTGCGACCGTGTCGCCGTCATGTATGCCGGCCGGATCGTCGAGACCGCCCCCGTCGCCGAGCTCTTCAAGTCGCCGCGCCACGCCTACACGCTGGGCCTGCTGCGCTCGATCCCCGGAGGCGGCGTGCCGCGCACGAAGCTGCCCTCGATCGCGGGAATGCCACCGGGACCCGGTGAGCGGATCCCCGGCTGCCCCTTCGCGCCCCGCTGCGAATTCGCGGTCGAGCGCTGCGCCGAGCCGCCGGTGGCGCGTCCTCTCGGCCCCGACCGCATCACCTGGTGCCGCGAGGCGGATCGGCTCCAATGACTCACCTCCTCGAGGTCACCGGCCTCGCCAAGAGCTTCCCGATCCGCAGCGGCGGCAGCAAGCTCCGGCTCCAGGCGCTGCGCTGCGTCAGCATCGCCCTCGAGCGCGGCGAGACGCTCGGCATCGTCGGCGAATCCGGCAGCGGCAAATCCACGCTTGCCCGTTGCCTGCTGCGCCTGGTCGAGCCCGATGCCGGCGAGATCCGCTTCGACGGCACTGACGTCCGCCGCCTCGAAGGCAGCGCGCGCGCCCGCTTCAACCGGCGTGCCCAGATGGTGTTTCAGGACCCGTACAGCTCGCTCAACCCGAAAATGAGCGTGCGCACGGCCTTGGCCGAGGCGATCGGCGTCCACAAGCTAAGGCCCCGTGCCGAGATCCCGGCCCGGATCGCCGAGCTGCTCGATCTCGTCCGCCTGCCGCAAGAGGCCGCCGATCGCTACCCGCGCGAATTCTCCGGCGGCCAGCGCCAGCGCATCGCGATTGCCCGGGCACTTGCCGTCGAGCCCGATTGCCTGGTCGCCGACGAGATCGCATCCGCCCTCGATGTCTCGATCCAGGCGCAGATCATCAATCTGCTGCTGGAGCTCCAGGCCCGTCTCGGCCTCGCCATCTTGTTCATCTCGCACGATCTGCGCCTCGTCCGGCACATCTCGCATCGCGTCGCCGTCATGTATCTGGGCGAGATCGTCGAGAGCGGCCCGGCCGAGATGGTGTTCACCGAGCCGCGCCATCCTTACACACGCGGCCTCATCGCCGCCGCGCCCAGCCTCAAGCCTGGCCGGCGCGCGGCCGCCGAAGCAGTCGCGGGCGAGCTGCCGAGCCCGATCGAGCTGCCGCAAGGCTGCAGCTTCGCCGGCCGCTGCCCGCAAGCGCAGGCACTCTGCCGCGAGACCGCGCCGGCGCTCAGGCTCCTCGACGGCATCCATGCCGCCCGCTGCCATTTCGCCGAGGCGGTGTGAGCCGCGAGATCCCGCTCGCCGGCGGCCGCGTCACGGCAGGCGTGGTGCGGGTAGGCGACACGGTGCGCCGGCCGCGCACGGAGAATTCGGATTTCGTGCAACAGCTGTTGCAGCATCTCGTGGCCAAGGGCTTCGACGCCGCCCCGGCCTGGCTCGGCATCGACGCTGAGGGCCGCGACATGCTGAGCTTCATCGCGGGCGAGGTGCCGCCCGATCTCTCCGATCATGCCGACGCGGTTCTGATCGCGGCCGCCGGGCTCATCCGCCGCTACCACGATGCTGCGGCGGATTTGGTGCCGGATGCCGAGACCATCTGCCACAACGACCTCTCGCCCTGCAATTTCGTCTTCCGGGACGGCCTGCCCGCAGCCCTCATCGATTTCGACGCCGCCGCTCCCGGCAACCGGGCGCATGATCTGGGCTATGCCGCCTGGCTGTGGCTCAATCTCGGCGAGTCCGAGAGCAGCCCGACAGAACAGGCGCGGCGCCTCAAGCTTTTCCTCGAGGCCTATAGGCCGGGCGTCGATGGCATCATCGACGCGATCCTCAGACGGCAGACGCTCCTGATCGCCGAGGGTGATGCGGCCATGGCGGAATGGGCCGAACGCTGCCGCGACTGGACCGAACAGCACATGCTAGCATAGGGCATGGAACTCAGCCGGATCATCCTCTTCACTGCCGACATGGCCCGCCTCACCGCCTTCTATCGCGACGTGATCGGGCTCAGAATCGTGAGCGAGGAGGCAGGCTGGGTCGAGCTCGCCGCCGGCGCCTGCACGATCGCCCTCCACAAAGGCAATCCCAAGCCCGGCAGTCGACCGCCCAAGCTCGTTTTCCATGCGGAGGATGTCGCGGCCGCCCGTGCCGCGCTCGTCGCGCGGGGTGCGGCCGATATCGGCCCGGTCAAATCGTCGCCAGCCTTCGCCATGTGCGACGGCCGCGACCCCGACGGCAACCCGTTCCAGCTCTCGAGCCGCGCGCGGCCGCCCGCCGTCAAAAGCGCGGTGCCGATCCTTTTCGTCCGCGACGTGCCGGCGAGTGCCGCCTTCTTCCAGGAGAAGCTCGGCTTCGAGATCGATTTCCTCCATGGCGACCCACCCTTCTACGGCTCTGTGTCGCGCGACGGCATCTGCCTCCATCTCCGCTTCGTGCACGAACCGACCTTCGCCGAGCTCGCCGCCCGCGAGGAATCACTCATTCTCGCCTCGATCGAGGTCGAGAATGTCCGGGCGCTTCATGAAGAGCTGATGGCCCGCGGTGCCCCTATCGCCCAGCCGCTCACCGAACAGGCCTGGGGCGGCACCGACTTCCATGTGCGGGACCTCGATGGAAACGTGATCTCGTTCGTGACCTATCGATAGAGACGCCTCAGAGCGCGTGATCCGGTAGGCGGCTACATATTGCCGCTTCTTCGCACTTGACCGTCTTGCAGCCGAATACGACGAAGCGGTGCATCAGCCCCAGCCGCTCGAAGGCCACAAGGTGACGAGCCCTGTCGCAGTAAAAGCCAATTTGTTCCTGGGCGCAGGCGTGGTCGATATCGGCAATACGAGCAATCTGGCGCTGGACCCGTTCGCTCAGCGTGTCCTCGAATGCCTCGACCAATTGCAGCCCGCACCCATCACAGACCCAATCGACATGATGGCCCGGGCAGGCTTGGTGTAGCAGGCTTTGCCAGTCTCGCCACGCATCCTGACCGGCGATACTGGAAGAGATCATCATCACCGAAAGCATCCAGCTCAGCAGCGTAGTACGGAAAAGCCGGCGCGGCCGAATGGTCATGAGCGCCTTATAGCACAACCTTCAAAACGCCCGCAGCGTCTCCCGGAGCGTCTTCTCCCCATATTCCGTCCGCATCAGCCCGCGCCGCTGCAGCGCCGGCACCAGACCGTCGGTCACTTCGGCGATCTGGCGGCGATTGACCGAGAGGCTGGGGGTGGTGATGAGGAAGCCGTCGCCGCCCACTTCCGCCATCGCGTCGCCCATGCGGTCGGCGACCTCGTCCGGCGTGCCGGTGAGCTCGACGGAGGCGATGACCCCGCCCGAGGCGTCGAGCACGAGCTGGCGCAGCCTCTTGCCGCTGCCCGCTTGCTGGAACGCGTCGAGTGAGCCCTGCTCGCCATTGGTGACGAGCCGCCCCGGCAGCGGCCGGTCGAGATCATATTGCTTGAAGTCGATATCGGTGATGGCCGAGATCAGCGCCAAATTCTGCTCGATGAAGGCAGGCGCCGACACCATGCGCGCATATTTGGCGCGCGCCTCCTCGTTCGTTTCGGCCAGCACCGGCGAGACCAGGAACAGCACCTTGATGTCGTCGGGATTGCGGCCATGGCGCTCGGCCCGCGCGCGGATATCGTCGCGATATTCCTTCATCGCGACCGGTCCCGGGCAAACCGCCACGACCGAGTCCGCATGCTTCGCCGCGAAATCGCGGCCCTTGGGCGAGCCGCCGGCCTGCACCAGCGTGGGCACACCCTGCGGCGAGCGCACCGTATTGAGCGGCCCGCGCGAACTGAAATACTTGCCCTTGAAATCGATGGTCCGGACCTTGGTGTAGTCGGCATAGGTGCCGGTCTCCCGGTCGCGCACCACCGCGTCCGGCGCCCAGGAATCGAAGAGCTGATAGACGAGCTCCATATATTCATGCGCCATCTCGTAGCGCAGCTCGCGTGGCGGCAAAGCGTCGAGGCCGAAATTCTGGGCCGCCGCATTCTCGGCACTGGTCACGATGTTCCAGCCGAACCGCCCGCCCGCGATGCTGTCGACGGTGGAGGCGAGGCGCGCCAAGAGAAAGGGCGGATAGCCCAAGGTCGACATGGTCGCGACCACGCCGATCCGGCTGGTCGCCGCCCCGATGAGGGCCGCCAGCGGCACGGGATCATGCTTCGGCGCCATGCCCAGCGCGTGCTTCAGATACACCGCCATCGAGCCGCCATAGGCCTCGGAGATGGCGAGCTTGTCCTCGAACATGATGTAGTCGAAACAGGCGCGCTCGAGCGCCTGGGCCATCTCGACATAGAATTTGCCGTCCCAAGGCAGGCCGCCATTGGAGAAGGGGCCGTTCCACTCATCGGGCGTGAAATTGGTGAACCAGGCGAGGTGAAAGGGTTTTACAGTCACGATCGGTTGCATCCCCGGAACGGAAGGAAGGACGAGTGGAAGCCTTCATCTGCACGACCTGCGGCGTTCAGTTCGCGCCCACGGAGCGGCCGCCGGAAATTTGCCCGATCTGCACGGATGAGCGCCAATTCGTGCCCGCATCGGGCCAAGGCTGGACGACGCTCGAGCGCCTTGCCAAATCGCATATGACCGTGTTCCGCGACGAGGCGGGGCTGATCGGCCTGGGCTCGAGCCCGGCCTTCGCGATCGGGCAGCGCGCGCTCCTGGTGCGCACGCCCAAAGGCAATGTGCTGTGGGATTGCATCAGCCGGCTCGACCCAGTCACGATTGAGCTCATTGAGGGCCTCGGCGGGCTCGCCGCCATCGCCATCTCGCACCCGCATTTCTACTCGTCGATGATCGAATGGAGCGAGGCCTTCGGCGGCGTGCCGATCCATCTCCATGCCGACGACCGAAGCTGGGTCATGCGCCCCGGTCCCGCGATCGATCATTGGCACGGCGAAACCAAGGAAATCCTGCCCGGCCTGACGCTCATCCGCTGCGGCGGCCATTTCGAGGGCGGTCAAGTGCTGCATTGGGCGGATGGTGCGGACGGCAAGGGAGCACTCCTCACCGGCGACATCCTGCAGGTCGTGGCCGACCGGCAGCATCTGGGCTTCATGCGCAGCTATCCGAACTACATCCCGCTCGGCCCATCGGCGTTGAAGCGGATCGAAGCGGCGCTGGCGCCGTGGCAGTTCGACCAGATCTACGGCGCCTGGTGGGGCCTGATCATCCTGTCCGGCGGCAAGCACGCGCTCAGCATCTCGATCGCGCGCCATCTGCGCTGGATCGAGCATCCGGCCGAGTAAAAGCGCGCCTGCGTGGGCCATGCCAACTCCTTCGGCACGGCACCTCGCAAGCGGCATACCATCGCCTTATCGGCCGGATTTATTCCGGCTGATAGTGATACGTCACCGTGTAATCCTGCCCGGCGCATTCGGGGCAGTAAGCCTGCTCGATCGACTCTTTCGTCTGGGCATCGAGTGCCGCGAAATGCGCACCCTGAAGGATGTCGACATTCTGCGGGTGACCGTCGGGGCCGACATGGAAGCGCACGAGCACGCTTCCCTCCATGTGATCGAAAGCATGAGGCCCGGCATAGGGGGCCGGGAACTTCTTGGTCGCCTCGAGCGCCGCCCAGATCGGCGACCCGCGTTCGACCGGGGACGTAGCATCCGTCTTGGCTTCGGCGATATTGGCCGCGAACGGCACATAAGCCAGCATGGCGGCGGCACTGATGGAAAGCAAAATACGGGTAAACATGACGACATCCTCGCAATCGGGTTGAAGTAAATGATGTTTTCGCCGACCGAATCTCCGTTGGATGAAGTGTCCGACTGGCGTTCGACCCGATGAGACTGCCTGCTGAGATGGTTTTAGGTCTTTAACTGCAAGCGTTTAGATCCTGAATTCTTTTGCCCCGGCGAAGGTGGCTCGAATTCTCGTGAATAGGCCGACCCGAATCGGTAGATTGACCGTCCCCTAACCTATTGTATTCGCGTCGAGGTATCGGCGATGAGGTCGGCTCCATCCTACAGATTCAGCCGGTTCGAGCTCGACCCGGTCGGCGGTATCCTGCGCCGCGACGCGCAGCCGGCGCCGCTCAGTCGGCGCGCCTTCACATTGCTCGAATTGCTGGTCAGGAATCACGGGCGGCTCGTCACCAAGGACGAGATCATGGACCAGGTGTGGGGCGGGCTGTTCGTCGACGAAAACAATCTCGCCGTCCAGATCTCCGCCTTGCGCAAGGTGCTGGGCGACGGGCCGCATGGCCAGCCCTTCATCGTCAACGTGCCGGGCCAGGGCTATCGCTTCGTCGGACCCGTGACCGGGGCGGCAGACCCGGAGCCGGCCGCGTCCGACCCGATGCCGCACCGCCCGATCGCGGCGGCCGCGGCACCTCCCGACCGGCGCGTCGGGCGGGATGCCCCGCTCGAGATGTTAGACCAGGCGTTGAGCCAAGCGCTGGGCGGCACACGCCGGTTCGTCTTCGTCACGGGCGAGGCCGGCATCGGCAAGACCACGCTCGTGGAAATGGCCCGGGAGCGGATGTCCCGGCACGATGTGGGCTTCCTCTGGGGCCGGTGCTCGGAGCTGTTCGGCACCAACGAGGCCTTTCTGCCCTTGATCGAGGCCTTGGAGGAACGCTGCCGCGGCGCCGACCGCCAGCCGGTGCTGGCGGCACTCCGGACTCATGCGCCGACCTGGCTGGCCCAGATGCCTTCCTTCCTCGACGAGGCCGATCGCTCAGCCTTTCAGGACGAGATTTTCGGCGCGTCGCGCGACCGCATGCTGCGCGAGTTCTGCGATCTCATGGAGGTCGTGAGTGCGGATCGCCCTTGGGTGATCGTCGTCGAGGATCTGCATTGGAGCGACTTTGCGACGCTCGATCTGCTCTCGCGCTTTGCGCGGCGGGACCGCAGAGCCGCCGTGCTGGTCATCGCGACATACCGGCCGGCCGATGCCCACGCGCATCCAGTCCGGACGGTGCATCAGGATCTCCAGATCCATGGCCATGCGACGGAGCTCGCCGTCGATCGGCTGTCGCTGGCCGATACCGCGCAATATCTGGCGCTGCGCTTCGGCGCCCCGAACCTGTCCGAGGCCTTTGCCGCACCGATCTTCAAACGGACGCAGGGTCAGCCCCTCTTCCTTGTCTCCGTCATCGATCATTGGATCCAGCAACGGACCATTGTCGAAATCGACGGGCAGTGGCATCTGCCGGCGATAGAGTCGATCGCGGCGGACGATATCCCGCGCGACCTGCGGGTCGTGATCACGCGCCAGATCGATCGGCTGAGCCTCGATGAGCAGCATCTGCTCGAGATCGCCAGCGCATCGGGCGCCGAGTTCGCCGCGGCCGCCATCGCTGGTGCTGTGCACAGCGAGATTGCCGCGGCGGAGCTGGCACTCGAAGGCCTGGCCCGGAGAGGCCAGATCGTGACCGCCATCGGTGCGGCCGAATGGCCGGACGGCACCGTTTCGGGGCGCTATGCCTTCCAGCACGCGCTTTATCAGGAAGTGCTCTATCAGCGGCTGGCGCCGGGCCGGCGGGTTCAGACGCACCGGCTGCTCGGCGACCAGCTCGAGACCGGGTACGGGGCCCGCGCGGCCGAGATCGCAGCCCAGCTTGCGCATCACTTCGTGGAAGGCCGCGATTTCGCCAAGGCGGTGCAGTATCTGGCCCAGGCGGCCGAGAATTCGGCGCGGCGCTTCAGCAATCCGGAGGCGGTGAATTATCTCACTCGCGCCTTGGATCTCCTCGATCGCTCGTCCGCCGGCGATGACCATGCATTGCTGCAGATCAGGCTGTTGCAGCAGCGCGGCTGGATCCGGCGCGCCGTCGGTGATCTCGCCGGCTCGTTCCAGGATCTCAACGCCATGGTGGCCTGGGCCGCAGCCGGCGGCCATCTGCTCATGGAAGTCGTGGGCCTGCTCGATCTCAGCCGTTTTCACCTGTTCGCGGATCGGCGGCACTGCCTGGACGCGACGGAACGCGCACTCGCGAGAAGCCAGGCTCTCGATGATGAATTCTTCCGAACGCTGGTGCAGGGCAGCAGCGCTATCATCAAGATTTCAGCTCAAAAGCTGGAGCGATGAGGATGCCGAACTCTGCCGCAAGGCAATCGACATTGCCGGCAAGTCGCGCGATCCCAGAGTCCTGATCCGACGCGCCGGCATTGCCTGCATACTCGACTATCTGCGCTCCGACTATCGAGGCTGCGAGATCGCCGCGGCCGAGGGCCGGGCGCTGGCGCAGGAGAATGGCGACGTTTATCTGTTCGGCCTCTACAACACGGTCGAATCGATAGCGCTCCTCCATCTCGGCCGATGGGGCGACCTGGAGCGAAGAGCCAACGCGGCGCTCGCCATGGCGGAAAAGAACGCGAATGAGCGCGCGATCATCTGGTGCCGGCTGACCATCGCCTTCCTGCATGTCGAGGCGCTCGATTTCGCCGGCGCCAAAGAGCGCTGCGAGGACACGCCCGATTCCGCGTTCGAGACCGACGCGTTCGTCTTCTTCTTCCGCCGGGTCATCCTGGCACGCGCCTGTCTCGGGCTCGGCGATTTCGCCGGCGCCTTGGCGGCCTGCACGGAGATTGTCCAGAAGGACGAGATCGACGCCAATATCCGTCCGCATCTCTATCATTCTCTTGGCAGCTATCATCTCGCGACCGGAGACCTGGCCCGGGCCCGGCAGCGGGCGTTGCAGCTTTACGATGTCACGGCGGCCGCACCCGATCGCAATTACCTGGCATTGGCGCACCGGCTGCTGGCCCGAATTTCCCTCGCCGAGGGCGATCCGGCCGAAGCGAGGCAACAGATGTCACGCGCGGTCGCCCTCGTCGAAAACGGCGATCTGCCGCTCGCCGCCTGGAAGGTCTATCAGACGGCGTCCTTGATCCATGGCAGTCTCGGCGAGGGCGATAAATCCCTGGACTATCGGCGCCGGTCCGATCAAGTGATCTCCTCATTGGCGGCAAGCCTCGATCGCGACGACCCGCTGCGAGAGACTTTGCAAGCCGGCGCGGCCCGCGCCTTCGACTAAAGCCGGGTGCCGAACCGAGCGATATCAGGGATGTTGGTCCGCGCCCCTCGCGGAACGCGGACCAACCCAACTCAAGTCGGGCAACGGCGAAGGCTAATTCCCTTCACCCGTCACCACGTTGAAGACCTCATTGACCGGCGATGGGCCGAACGAGGCGTCTGTGACCACGGGCACATGCTGGACGCCCGGCCTGGACCAGTCGCACACGCCGCCCCGGAAGATCGATTCCAGCCGAGCCGTCTCCGCCCTCGTGAAGCGGACGGCGTAGTCGCGTTGGTCGATCGGCTTCAGGTCGCACTTCAGGATGTTGTTGACCAGCGGCATGCCGGCGACATGGCGCGGCCATGAGAATGCAGGGAAAGCCGAGTTGCAGGTCGACGTGCCGGGTCCACCGTAAAACTGCTTCTCCGCGAGGAAATTCGGCGCGCCAGACGACGGCTCGATCCAGCAGCCGTCCCGCAGGCTGTCGGGCTTGTCGTCAGCGACCTTCGCCGCAAGCGTGCGGCGCGACGTGTCCGCCGCCACGTTCGTCAGCCACGAATCCATCGCCAGCGTGGTCTGGAGCGCGAGCGTGTTGCCATAGAGCGTGTCCGTCGGCGTTGGGGTGAACAAGGCGCTGAACGGCAGCCCGGCACTCCACAGCACGACGTTGTCTGTGTTCCCGTTCGCCTGCTCGATGCGTGCCCGCATCTCGAACATGTGGTAGTGCAGGTGATACTCGCCGTTTGGGTCGAGGTCGCTGTAGATCTGGTTCCAGCCCAGAATGGCCGTGGACTTGAGCCCACCGCCGCCGCTGAGATTGAGGTCGCCCTCATAGGCCCGGCGGATCGCTCCCGGATCGCCCACCGTGCGTTGCGGGATATAGTTGTCGTCGATGTCGAAGCCGCCGATGTTCTCGTTTAAATCAAGGAACTGCGACTTCGTGATCGCGCCCGAATTCAGCGCGGCGAGCCCATACTGGATGCCGGTATTGTCGTAGGGCCGCAGCGCGAAGCCCGTCCTCCGGTCGATGCCGTAGATGTTGTGGTTCTCGTCCCAGATGTCCGGGCGCGCGCCGTGCGGGTTCGTGGTCGGATCGTAGCGCAGGCTGGCCGGAACGTCCGGATCCCAGTCGGCACCGGTCGGCGAGGTGGCGTAGTAGGGCGACACGCCCGGGATCGGCGGACGATTCTGGATCGGGTCGGTGCGGTCCGCCGTGACCGCGGCAGTGGGTATCTGCGCGAACTCCGCGAATCCTGCGACCGCGAGTATCTGAGCGTTGGTCAGCGCGCCCGGGGCAGTGTTGGTGTAGTAATTCACCAGCAGCCGCGCATCCATGCCCGAGATCGCGATCGAGTTCGGATCGGGAAAGATGCAGCTGATCACGATACCGTCGAACAGCCCGGGGTGCGCGTCGGCCAGCAGCTCGCTGTCATACGACCCGCCCGAGCAGCCGATGCTCATCGTGTAGGTCGGCACGCCGAACCGCTCGATGAAGCGCGCCTTGGTCATCGAGGTCGCTTCGCCGGACTTCACGGCACTGCACACCTGGTCGGGCGCGTTGAACGAGGTGGAGGCAAGCGCGAACCCTTCGCTCAGATGCTGGTCGTCCAGCACCACGCCGGTGGTCGAACCCTGGATGTACCAGCCGGGCGGGCAACCACCGCCGTGCGACCAGATCAGCTTCTTGTTCCAGCCCTTCGGCGGATCGTTCACCGTCGGGTTCGGCTGCGTCGTCGGGTCGTTGAGGATCGCGATCTGGTAGATGCTGCGGTCGATGGTCCCGATCTCCACCCGCACGACGTAAGGCACGGTCACGCCGTCGAGCGTTGTGGTGCTGGCGACATCGGACGGCAGGCTGGTTGTGTTGGTGAGCGGGACAAATGTCTCGGAAGTGGTCGACATATAGACATACTGCACGACCGTCTTGACCGAGCATTCGGGCTCGCTGGCTGGGGGCAGGTTGGTGCCGTCGGGCAGGACGAACTGCTGCGTCTGGCAGATGAACGGTTCCTGCTGCGGACCGGAGATCATCGGTCCGGTGATCGGATAATCGGTGACCCTGAGCCGGTTCAGAATCACCCCGTCGGGTGCTGCGACCGCGATTTCGTTCTCGCCTTGATGGAGCGTGGTGACGAGGCCGATCAAATTGTTCTGCACACGCTTGAAGCTGGCGGTCACGCGCTTGCCGTTCACGAGCACGTTCACCTGCGGCAATACCCGCCGCAACGGCCCCGAGATTTGCACCAGCGCGGTCTCGCCGCTCACGAGATAGGGCTTGGAGGAGAGAACCTGGATTTCAACGTCGTTCTCGGTGGCGGCTCGAGCCGTCGCAACGGTCTCGAATATTGACGCGACGGCGATCGCCGCCAGACACCCATAGCCGATTTGCCGGCCACAGCGGCCGAGCCAGGATAGTAGTTTCAAGATTGCCTCCCATCTTTACTTGATTAGCGTTTCTGTCGGGCATGGTCACGGATGCGTTAAGCTTCCCAATGCTTAGGCTAACCCAGTCCAACCCTAATGATGGTTTTGGATCTGGCCATTCGGTTCATAAAGGAGACCGGTGGGCGCATTTAGTTCGTCATCGCAGCCTTGCCTGATCTGCGAGGGGGTAACGTTGAAGACGTTGCGCATCGCCGAACTCAGATGGCTGCGGTCGGCGAATCCCGATGCCTCCGCGATTTCGTCGAGCGACAATTCGGAACGCGCGAGAAGCTGACGCGCCTGCTCGAGGCGGTACCGCATGACGAACTGGTGGGGCGACAAGCCGGTGGCGGCCTTGAGCGTGCGGCAAAGATGACGGACGCTGGTATTCAAGTGCTGCGCGAGGTCCGTCAGATGCAGCGGCTCGGCCAGGTTCGCGGTGACATAGTCCCGCAACCGCCGGAGTTCCCGTTGCGACAATCGGCGGCCGGACGCCGGGGTCGTGGCCATCCGACACGCTTGCAGCCGCTGCAAGATCGCCGCAACGATGGTCTCGCCAACCAGCGGCCCGTTGGAACTGCCGCCGATGACGTCGACCAGCAGGGCTTGCTGCAGGTACTCGATCATCGGGTCCGCGTGCAGGTTCCGCGCCGCCTCCATTACCAGCGACTCGGAATAGGCAGCGTGGAAGACGTCCTCGATCGCCGATGTGTCGATGAACAGGTTCGTGCTTTCGAGCGCGGTGGTCCAGGTCCCTTCGTATGGCTGGCCGGGGACTCCTATTCGCAGACGAGGATGAGCTTGGCTGTCCGAGCCGAATGATTTTGTGCCTCTGGGCCGACTGTTGACGCTCACCATGAGCGTCGACCAGCACCCCTTGCAGCCACCAACGGCATCCGTTCGGACATGCGTGAGGAACGCGCCGCGCCAATTCGACGCCAGGCTCATATGCAGATATTGGAGGCTCGTGACATCGAAGCTGATGCGGCCCAGGCGAGTGCCGATCTGACTGTCGCGCGCGGGTGAGGCCTGCGTCGGGTTGTGGCCCGCTTCCATTGTTTTCCCTCCCGACGCTTGCCGCGCGTTGCGTCTCGCCGCTCCGATCGGGCCGACTGCTAACGCGCTGCGCCACGTCCCTCGAGGTGCGCCAACAGGCTGAGGTTAAGGTCGGCCGCACGGTTCCCTTTTCTCAGGCGCGCTAAATATAGAGTAAACGATCGGCAATCCAGTTTCGAAATCGGCCATCAGGTTCGAAATCTGGCCATAAACGACGCCCTAAAGACCCGGGGTTTTATTGAGTAATCCCTTGTGCAACCCGCCTGATATCAGACGGATGCAGGTCACAAACTCGGAAAGGGATTCCGCCGGGGAGGCGGATGTGATTCAAGCCCTTCAAAGGGCCCCGGATCATGACGTCTCGCCGCGATGAGCTCACGGATTTTGAGTGGTCGATCTTGCAGCCGCTGCTGCCGAACCGGCCGCGGCGCCGCCACGCACCGTCCATGGTCGGCTCTTAGGGATCCCAAACGAGAGTCTCTTTCACAGAGATTGGGTGTAATTTCCCCAATGAATATTATTTGTGCAAAGCAATGCGTCCGAGGGTGGTGGTCGCGCGTATCCGATAAACGGTTGACTGAATGTCTGGCGCAGACCAGGGCGGTTGCCGGGGCTCACCATTCGGAGGAATTGCGATGAATTATAAAAGTCTCTTGGCCCTGGGCCCGCTCGCCCTGGCCGCGACGGTCATGCCGGGCGACCCCGCACTGGCCTCAAGTCATCGTGAAGCACCGTTCATCGCCGGTCTGCCGCGCGTTGACGGCACGGATTTCTACATGTTCCGCAGCTATGAGCCCGGGCGCGACGGCTTCGTCACGATGATGGCGAATTATATTCCGTTCCAGACCTCGCTCGGCGCCGTCGTGTACTACAAGCTCGACGACACCGCCAATTACGACATTCTGATCAACAATGACGGCAAGGCCGTCGAGAATATCACTTTCCAGTTCCGCTTCACCAACACGCTCACCGGCGCCGGATTTCCGGTTGATGGCAAGATCATACCCAGTTCCTTGTCCAATGTCGGCCCGTACGGCCGCAACGGCGACCCGAACGATACCGGCAATCTCTCCAGCCTGACGACCTATACGATCGATTTGATTCGCGGCCCGCGTCACAGCCCGTTCAGCCGGGTGGAGCGCGTGACGAATGCCGTCACCGGTTCGGCCACTTTCACCAAGCCGGAAGACAATATCGGCCAGCGTTCGGCACCCGATTACGCCGCCTATGCCGCCGCCCAGATCTTCCCGATCAAAATTCCGGGCTGTTCCACGCCGGGCAAGGTGTTCGTCGGCCAGCGCCGCGATCCGTTCAATGTCAGCCTCGGCCAAGGCTTCGATCTGCTGAATTTCGCCACGATCACCCACCCGGCCGTTACGGGTACGACCGGCCTCGTCTCCGACAATGTGGCCACACCTTTCGTCCCTGCCGGCGAAGCCAATGCCAATGCCGGCGTCAACTCCAATCGTAATCAGGCGATCACGTCGATCGAGCTTGAGGTGCCGACCGCCTGCCTGACCAACCCGAACAACAAGGACCCGGTCATCGGCGCCTGGACCGTCGCGGAATTGCCCCGCTTTACCGTCTTCGGCAGCATGCCGGAAGCCGTGCAGCAGGAGGTCGCCAATGTCGAAGGCGATTTCGTGGAGGTCTCGCGCGATGCCATGGCGCTGTTCGACGAATTTGTCGTCGGCCTGCCCGACAAGGATCGGTACAACTCCTCGGAGCCGTTCAACGATTCCGGCCCGTTCGGCTTCCTGAAATACGTGAACACCCCGGCCTTCCCGGCGGCGATCGAGGCCATTTACGGCCCCAACGGTGAATTTGCCCAGCTGGGCGTGGTGGCCCCGACGCTCTTCCCGCGCGCCGATCTCGTCGCCACCTTCCTGACCGGCATCAAAGGAGTGAATCAGCCGCAGGAGCCCGTCATCGTTCCGGCCGAAATGATGCGGCTCAACACGTCGATCGCGCCGACCCCCATGGCAGCGCAGAACCCGCTCGGCGTGATCGGAGGCGATGATGCCGGCTACCCCAATGGCCGCCGTCCGGGCGATGATTCGGTCGACATCACGCTGCGTGTCGCCATGGGCCGTTTGATCTCGCTCGGCCTGTTCGGCACCAACGGCACCAATGGCACCGTCAACCAGGCGCCGTCGGGGCTGGTCGATTTTACCCAAGGCGCGCGCCAGTCGTCCGCCAATTTCCTCAACGCGTTCCCCTATCTCGAGCCACCCTTCCCGGGCAATCTGGCGACTGTCGGCAACTGACGTGACGAAGCAGAGAGGCGGCTCGATCTGGTGCGGTTGTGCCGCCGCTCTCTTGAGCCTGGTCGCGTTCGCGCGACCGGGCCTCGCCGCTGCCTTCACCCCGACCGGCGACGATGTCGTGGTCGAGACTCTCACCCCGCCGGGCGATCCGGCGCTCAAGGAATTGCGCAAGCTTGCGGCATCGGCCCATGCCAACCCTGACTCGAGCGCCCCCGCCATTGCCTACGCCCGCCGCGCCATCGATTTTGCCCGGCACAATGGCGATCCGCGTTATGCGGGATATGCCGAAGGGGCGTTGCGCCCCTGGCTCAATCGCCCGGACGCGCCGCCGGCTGTAATCTTCATGGATGCCGTTCTGCACCAATACCGTCATGATTTCGCCAGCGCGTTGACCACGCTCGATGCGCTACTGACGGCCGATCCCGCCAATGCCGAGGAGCGGCTGACCCGCGCCACCGTGCGCCAGGTTGTCGGCGACATTGCGGGCGCCGCTGCGGATTGCAATTCCCTGCCGCGCAACGTCGAGCTCGTGCTGATCGCGACCTGCCGGGCGGCCGCGGCCGAAGCGGCTGGAAACACCGCGCAAGCCGCCAGGTTTCTCGCTGTCGGCCTGGTCATGCCGTCGACCCCGGATTATCGCCTTTGGGCGCTGACGCTTGCCGCCGAGATGGCGGCGCGCCACGGCGATCCGGTCAAGGCCGAGGCACGCTATCGTGAGGCGCTGGCGATCGACGGCCAGGACCTGGCGCTCATCTCCTCCTACGCCGATTTCCTGCTCGATGCCGGCCGGCCGGCCGAAGTCCGCACGCTGCTCGGCAGCGATACCAAGGTCGATGCGATTCTGCTGCGCCTGGCCCTTGCCGCCCGCGCGGAACGCGATGCCGATGCGGACCAGCTCGTGGAGCTTCAGGGCGAGCGCTTCGACGAAGCAAAATTGCGCGGCGACGTCTCGCACCGGCGCGAAGAGGCGCGGTTCGCGCTGCATCTCAAGGGCGATGCCGCGACCGCCCTGACCCTTGCGCTGCAGAATTGGGAGATCCAGCGCGAGCCGTGGGATGCGCGGCTGGTCCTCGAAGCCGCCCGCGCCGCCCATCGGCCGGAGGCGGCGGCACCAATCCGCGATTGGCTCTCATCCCATCACAATGACGACATGCAATTGGCTCGCCTCTCGGCAGCGCTGGGCGGTGACGGTTAACGCTTGCATTATGGATCGATTGGTTCCATATTGCGCCCATGAACACGCTGAAACCCTCCGAGCGCCCCGGTCCCGGCCGGCCGCGTGAGTTCGATCCCGACGATGCCGTCATCGACGCGATCGAGGTGTTTCGCGCGCGCGGCTATCACGGCACCTCGATCGACGATCTGACCAAGGGCACCGGTCTCGCGCGCGGCAGCCTCTATAAGGCATTCAACGACAAACATTCGCTGTTCGTGGCCGCGCTGGAGCACTATATCGCGGCCTCGCTCAAGCGGCTGGCGAATGATCTGGCACAGCCGGGCTCGGCCAAGGATGCGCTTCGCCACACGCTGATGGGCTATGCCGAGCGGGCGTCCAGCCAGGATGGGCAGCGCAGCTGCCTCGTCACCGGGGCGGCCATGGAAATGGTGCCGGAGGATCCGGCGGTCACCGCCGCCATCGCGCGCCTGTTCCGGCGCACCCAGGATCTCTTCGCCGCGACGGTGATCCGCGCCCAGGCGACGGGCGAGATAGCACCCGAGCGCGACGAGCGGGCGATCGCCCGCCATCTCTACTCCGTGACGCAAGGCATGCGCATGCTGGGCAAGCTTTCAGCATCCAAGGACGAGCTCGCCCAGATCGTCGACGAGGCGATGCGCAGCCTCGGCTGAGCTTTTTTCGCTGTAATTTGGAACTGATCGTTCCCAATCAGAGAGGCTTTCATGTCTAGTTCCACTGCTGTGGCGGCGCCGATCCAGTCGGCGGGGATCGCCGAGACGGCCGATCCCCGCCGCTGGCTCGCCCTCGCCGTGCTCTTGACCGGCGCCTTCCTGGCGCCGCTCGATTTCTTCATCGTCAATGTGGCGCTGCCCTCGATCAGCAGCGGGCTCAAGGCGAGTTCGGGCGAGATGCAGCTCGTCATGTCGGGCTATGCCGTCATCTATGCCGTGTTCCTGATCACGGGCGGAAGGCTGGGCGACATCTTCGGCCGCAAGCAGATCTTCCTGATCGGGCTGGCGGGTTTTGCTGCCGCCTCGGCGCTCTGCGGTCTCGCCTGGTCGCCCACCGCGCTGATCGTCAGCCGGCTCATCCAGGCGCTTGCCGCCGCCGCGATGGTGCCGCAGGCCTTGGCCTCGGTCCATGCGCTCTTCCCGCCCCGGGAGCGCGGCCTGGCGCTCGGCATCTATGGCGTCATGCTCGGCCTTTCCTCGATCGCGGGGCAGCTCTTGGGCGGTGCCCTCGTCGCGGCCGATCTCGGCGGGCTCGGCTGGCGCCTCATCTTCCTCATCAATCTGCCGGTCGCGGCCTTGGCCTTCGCGGCTGCGATCCCGCTGCTCAAGGAAAGCCGCGCCGGCCGGCGCCCGCGCCTCGATCTCGTCGGCGTCCTGCTCTCGGCCGCGGCGCTCGGCAGCCTGATCCTGCCGCTCATCGAAGGGCGCGAGCAGGGCTGGCCGTGGTGGACGCTCGTCCTGCTCGTGGCGGCGCCGATCCTGATCGCCTCATTCCGCCAGTATGAGCTGAGCCTGGCCGAGGCGGGCGGCGAACCGCTGGTGCCGATGGAGATCTTCCGCGAGCCCGGCCTGCTGCGCGGCCTCGGTGCGATCGGCACGCTCTATATGCTGGCCGCCTTCTTCCTGACCTTCCCGATCTATCTCCAGACCGGGCTCGGCCAGAGCCCGCTCCAGGCCGGGCTCGCCATCCTGCCCTTCTCCCTGGGCTTCCTCTTGGGCTCGTCGAGCAGCGCCAGCATCGGCCGCCGGTTCGGCCCGGCCTCCTCGTCGCTGGGCTTCGTGCTGTCGGCGAGCGGCCTTGCGATCCTGTCCCGGCTCATCGCCACAACCCCCGCCGGCGCGCTGCCGCCCCAGGCCCTTCTCGCGCCCTCGCTGATGCTGATCGGCCTCGGCATGGGCTTCTCGATCCCGACCATGATGCGGGCGGTGGTCGAGCGGGTCGAGCAGAGCCGCGCCGGCCTGGTCGGTGGCCTCGTCAACTCGACCCTGCAGGTCAGCGCCTCGATCGGTGTCGCCGTTCTGGGCGGCCTCTTCTTCGGCGTGCTCGGCCCGCACACGGACCCCGGCGCGATCGCCCACGCCTTCGCGCTCACCCTCCTCGGCATCGCGGTCTCCCACGCCGCCGGCGCGGTGCTGGCGGCCGGCCTCGGCCAGCGCCGGCTCTGCGTCAGCTGAGCGGCTGGGCCTCTCAGCACCGGCGCCTTATGGTGCCGCGCGTGTCGGGAGGGAAATGCGATGATCATCACGACCGGGCGGCGGCTCCTTGGGGCCGCCGCCCTCATTCTGGCGCTCTGCCACCATCCGGCCGCCGCCGAGCCCTATGCGCAGCAAGGCGATTGCGACGGGTTTCCGCGCGTGGCGCTCAAGACGAAGTACGGCACCTGCATGGGCCTCGTCGCCGAGCATCTGGGCTTTGCGCGCGGTGTCACCGTGCTGGGCACCGACCTCTATGTCGCCGACATGGGCGGCTGGCGCAAAGGCAAGGGCCGCATCCTGCGCCTCGCCGATAAGGGCCATGGCGCGCCGACGCCGATCCTGACCGGGCTCGACGAGCCCAACGGGCTGATGCCGGGGCCCGACGGCACGCTCTATATCGGCGTCCTCGGCCGCATCATCCGCTTCGACCCCGCGGACCCCGCCGCCGCCGCCCGCGACATCGTCGTGGGACTGCCGAGCGACGGGCGGCATCCGCTGGTCGCCTTCGCGGTGGCGCCGGACGGCTCGCTCTTCGTCAATGTCGGCTCCGCGACCGATCATTGCGAAGGCGCCCACGATGCCAAGCCGGACGCGGCGAAGCCATGCCCCGAGACGCTCGGCAAGCCGCCGCGCGGCGCCATCTTGCATATCTCGCCCGCCGACAAACCGGTCGATGCGAGCACCATCGCGCCCTACGCCACCGGCCTGCGCAACAGCATGGCGCTCACGGTCCTGGGCGACGGGACGCTGCTGGCCGCCGTCAATGCGCGCGACTTCATCGACCAGGCCGATCCCGCGCTTTCGGACGAGGAGGAGCCGCACGACACCTTCGATCGGGTCGACGAAGGCGCCGACTATGGCTGGCCCTATTGCTACGACAATAATGTGCCGAGCCCCGAGTACCGCGCCGCCGATTGCGGGGCCAAGCACGCGCCGACCCTGCTGCTGCCGCCGCATGCCGCCCCGCTCGGCATGCTGGTCTATCACGGCACGGCTCTGCCGGGCCTCGACGGCCGCCTGGTCATGGGCTTCCACGGCTACCGCGCGCGCGGGCACCGGTTGATGCTGCTGCCGATCGGCGGCGATGGGCGGCCGAAGGGCGCGCTGGACGAGCTCGTCACGGGCTGGGACACGGTGAAGGGCAGTCACCCGCAGGGCGCCCCGGTGGCGCTTGCCGAAGCGCCGGACGGCAGCCTGCTCGTCACCGAGGATCATAACGGCACGCTGCTGAGGCTGACGCGCGCGAGCCCCTAGCGCAGGATGATTTCAGGTCGAATCGACCTGAAATCTGAATCCTTCGCTCATCTAAATAGTTAGAGACCGATTCAGTGATCAGGTCGAGCAGACCTGATCACATTGGGCTCTAGAGCGAGGCCAGCCGGTCGAACGCCGCCTTCCAGTAGCTCTTGGCGGCCTCGACCGACTCTGCACTGTCGAGCCGCTCATGCTCGATCGCGACGCTGCATTTGGCCGGGCCTTTGTCGGTGATCCATACATTGACGCGCGTGTCGTCCGGCCAGGTAAGGCGGACCGATTTCGGGCTGGTCGCCGTGCGGATCACCACATCCGCATCAAGCCAGAGCGCACGCTTCCCGGCGGCGGTAAAGCAATCATGCGCCTCGGCCGCCGCGATCGGCAGCGTCCTGCTGACCGCGGCCGTGAAGCTGCCATCGCTCTTCTGCCGCTCCTGCCGGAGGCCCCGCAGCCGCTCATAGCCGACCGCCACCATCTGCGACCACCAGGGGCCGCCGCCATGACGGGTGACGAGTGCCACGATCTCGACGTGAGCCAGCCTCGCCGCCTGCTCGCCATCGAGCAGCGCGCACCATTCGGCCCAGTCCCGGCCGGTGCGGCACTTGACCGCCTCGTCGCCGAAGGGCGTCCCGCTGCTTTCGCCCATGCTCGCCTCCTGCGGCAGAACAGGATAATCGAGCCGGACGCGTTACGCAGCCCGGATATTGGCGGTGAAGCGGTCGACCTCGCGCTGCAGCGTCTCAGCCTGCCGGGCGAGATCCTCGGACTCGCCCAGGAGCTGGCTCGCCATGGTGCCGGTGTCGGAGGCCGCCTCGGTCACGCCGCCGATATTATGCGCCACATCCTGCGTGCCGGCCGCGGCGAGCTGGACATTGCGCGCGATCTCGTCGGTCGCCGAGCCTTGCTGGCCGACCGCGGCGGAGATTGTAGAGACGATCTCGTCGATCCGAAAAAAGCTACGCCTACCGCGACGCGCTACGATTTTCCGACGGGGAAACCATATTGCTCCAGAGATTGCCCGAAGGGCTGCGCGTAAGGGTCATGGCATTGGCGGCCGAAGACGAAGCTGTGGAAATGCCAATCGGCGAACAGGTTGTACGCCAGCTTCAGCGGGTTTGAACAGCCGACACTCGATTTCGACACGCTCGATTTCTCAGATCGCTGAAGCTGAAATCCGAGCCGGAAGCGTTCGTTTGAGCTTTTCTCGCGTGTAAATCCTCCCACTGCACGGACGACTAGGCCAAGGCATCTGACCGCGCAGCCGACGCTCTAAGAAATCAATCAAATGAGGCTTGAACGCCTGTTCTGTCCGACCCTCCACGACGATCGTGATCTTCACTTACCGCGCCCCAAGGCGACCGTTACTCCAAAGCTCATCGAGAGAATAGTCCTTCAGCCATTCGTCCAGATCAAGCTGGTCAGCCCACGTCAGCGTGCTCATCCCGTCGTTAC
>CAVXLN010000039.1:0-62666 GCA_963762435.1 uncultured Alphaproteobacteria bacterium
GCTGAGGATGAAGGACATGGGGCTCGCTCGGGCGGCATCTTGATCGCGCATCATTTCCCCGGCCGGTTAAGTGGGGGTTAAGAGTCGTGATGGTTAACTATCTCTGCGCACGGATTGCTTGCGTGCCGGTTCTGATCGTTAAAATAATCGAGTGGTTGAGGAAAAGTTTATCCAAATTATAGTAGAAAACAAATAAACAACGTTAAGCAATAACATGAGACTTTATTGTATGCGGAATCTAATTCTTCAAGTGTTGGGCGGATTTTCATGTAGGGTTAAGAAGCTGTCGGTAAGATCTGATGGTGTAAACGCTGCCCCAAGTTATCAAATCGGAGTTCAAAATGATCAACACGTTTATTCGTTTCTGCAAGGATGAGTCAGGCGCCACGGCGATCGAGTATGGTCTCATTGCCGCCCTGATCGCGGTTGCTGCGATCGCTGGTTTCCGCGCCGTCGGCACCTCGCTCGTGACCACTTTCAACACCGTCAGCTCGTCGCTTAACGCCGCGAACGGCTGATCCGATTGGCAGCGTGGGACGGCCGGATCCCGGCCGGACCCCACGCTGCGGACGGCCCGCCCGACATCCGGGCGATCGCCGTCCAAAAGTACCGGCCGTCGCCGCTCGCTGCGTGCGGCGCGCCGAACGAAAGGGAGATGCAGCTGTGGCCGTGAGCGCCGTCGAGCCGGCAGGACCTTTCAAGCTCGATGCCGGCACCGTCATTGACTGGATCATGCGGATGCCCGTGGTCGGCTGGTTCGGCTTCATGGGCGTGCATGTCGCCAGCATGCTGTGGTTCAGGCTGACCTCGCTCGATTTGGGGTCGCTCGGCTTGGCCGAAGCGGCGGATCTCGCCGCGCAATCCATGTATGTCCTCTTCATGCTGACGATCGCCGCCTTCGCGCTGTTCCGGCGCCGGCCGGTGGCGTCCAGCGCCGGCATCATGCCCAAGATCGTGGCATTCCTCGGCGCCTTCCTGCTGCTCGGCCTGTCGGCCTTCCCGACGATCGAGGACAGCGGCACCGCTGCCGCGACCGCCCGGAACATCCTCTCCACCTCGCTCATCGCGGCCGGCGACCTGATCGGCGCCTATGTGATGTTCCATCTCGGCCGGTCCTTCAGCATCATGCCCGAGGCCCGCCGCCTGGTTCGGGGCGGCCCCTATCGCTTCGTGCGGCATCCGCTTTATCTCGCCGAGGAGCTTGCCATCCTGGGCATCTGGGTGCGCGTGGCCTCGCCCTGGAGCTTCCTTCTGCTTGTCTGCCATGCCTGGCTGCAAGTGGAGCGGATGAAGCTCGAGGAGGACGTGCTCGGCCAGGCCTTCCCGGACTACGCCGATTATGCCGCCGGGACAGCGCGCATCATCCCGGGGCTCTACTGATGCGCTTTGCCATTCCCCCGGCCGAGCTCGCCACCATCCTCTGCTTCGTCGCGGTTCTGCTGGCGGCCGCCTGGAGCGATCTGCGCCGGCTGCTGATTCCGAACCGGCTATCGCTCGCGATCGCAGCCTTGTGGCTCGCCTATGCTCTGGCAGCGCCTGCCACGGCCGATCCGCCGGTGTCGCTCATCGGCGCACCGATCGTGGCGCTCATCATTTTCATGGCGGGATTCGGCCTCTTCATGGCCGGCCTGATGGGCGGCGGCGATGTCAAGCTGCTCGCCGTCACGGCGCTCTGGGCCGGCCCCGATCTCTGGCCCGAGCTGCTGATCGTTACCACCATTTGCGGCGGCGCTATCGCGGTCGCCCTCATGACGCCGCTCGGCAGCTGGTTCGAAGCCAGCATCCAGGATGCCGGTGGCCTCAGCCATCTGCGCGTCAGCATGGCGCCCAACGCCAGCCGCCGGCACCGGCCGATGCCCTATGGCCTCGCTATCGCGGCCGGCGGGTTGGTCGTGGCCACCCGCCTTCTCGGATTCTAAGCAGGAGAGCCCCCGATGCGGCCCCGCACTCTGGTCTTGATTCTATTGGCGCTGGTTCTGTCCGGCGCTACCGCCATGCTCGCCAACGCGTGGCTCAACGCGCAGCGGCAGACCATCGTCGCCGAGGCCCCGCCGCCGGCGCCGGAGCCGGTCCAGCCGAAGGTCGAGCGCAAGGTGCTCGTGGCTCAGAAGGCGCTCGGCACGGGCACGCTCTTGAAGCCCGAGGATCTCTCCTGGCAGCCCTGGCCCGACACCGCCAATCTCGATCAGGGCTACATCCTCGAAGGCACGAAGAAGCCGGAGGATCTCACGGGCTGGGTCGTGCGCACGCCGTTCCTCGCCGGCGAGCCGATCGTCGAGGGCCGCGTCATCTCGCCGGGCGATCGCGGTTTTCTGGCCGCCGTGCTGAAGCCCGGCATGCGCGCGGTCTCGATCACCGTGACGCCCACCACCGATATTTCGGGCTTCGTCTTTCCCGGCGACCATGTCGATCTGGTGCTGATCCACCATCTGCCGCAGCAGGCCGGCGTGCTTAACGAGCAAGACCACGTCGCCCGCCAGGCGGCGGAGACGATCGAGCATAATCTCCGCGTCCTCGGTATCGACCAGAAGGTCGACAGCAAGGCCGGCGAGCCGGTCGTCGCCCATACCGCGACGCTTGAAGTGACCGAGCAGGAGGCTGAGCAGATCACGCTGGCCGAGGAGATGGGCAAGCTTTCGCTCACCCTCAACGGCCTGGGCGACGACGCGGTGCAGGTCGCTGCATTGGTGACCGACCCGAAGCCGGATGCCAAACCCAAGGGCAAGCCGGCGGCCAAGCCGGGGACCAATAATGACCACCCCGCGTTTACCATTAAACAAAAGACCTCCTATACGCTCGACAATCAGGTCAGCCGACTCATGCCGCCGTTCCTTGCGGTCGGCTCGGGTGTCACGGTCATTCGAGGCAGCGGTTCGTCGGAGGATAATGGCTTGAACGGAACAGCCTCAGCCCAGCAATCAGCTGGTAATCAGCCGACCGGCGCGCCGTCGGCTGGCAAGGGCGCAGCCAATGCGCCGAAGGTCGGCGCGCTCATCTCGGTCCCGTCGCAATGAGCCGCAGGATTCTCGCCGCGGCCTTCGCGGTCCTGTTAACGGCACTCGCCCCGAGTGCCGTTAGCCATGCCGAGGATCAGGCACAGCGCGGCCAGGCTGTGGTCGCCATCGCGCCCCTCCCGCACACGGCCCCCGTCGCCGAGGCGCCGGTTCCGTCGCTAAACATTTCCGAGGCGCCAGCACCGGAAGCGCCGATCGTGGCGGCACTGCCTGCAGAGGCCACGGCACCCCCCATTCAGCTGGCACCGGCACCTCAGCCGCAACCCGTCCCCGAGCCCGTGGCCGAAGCGGCCCCTGCTGCAGCGCCGGTCTCGGCCGACAATGCAGCCGTGGCGGCGGCACCTGGGAATTCGGCGCGGCCGGCATCATCGCTGGCCGTGAAGGCGCCCGCGATCGCGACCCCACCGGGTGCTGTGGTCCGGCCCGCCCTGCCGTCGCCGGCCACCATCGTGCCCGCGGCCGCAGCCGGCATTCCGCAGCATTCGACGCGCGGCGGCAAGATCGAGACCTCCGATCAGGCCGGCATCGAGATTCCCGTCGGCGGCGGCACGCTGGTGCGGCTGAAACGCCCGGCCGCCACCGTCTTCGTCGCCAATCCCGATACCGCCGATGTGCAGGTGAAGTCGGCCTCGCTGATCTATGTCAACGGCAAGGCGGCCGGCGAGACCGTGCTCTATGCCGTCGACGAGCAGGAGCAGGTGCTGTTCAACGGCACGGTGCATGTCGTGCCCAACCTGGCGCCGCTGCGCACGGCACTCCACCAGATGATGCCGGACGAGCCGGTGACGATCGAGCCGGTCGGCGCCACGCTGCTGCTGAGCGGCAATATCTCGTCGGCCGCCCGCGCCGAGGATGCACGTGCGCTGGTCCAGGCTTATTCCGACCAGAACAAGTACGGCTCCGTCATCAATCGCTTGTCCGTCATCCAGGCGAACCAGGTGAATCTTCGCGTCCGCATCGCCGAGATCGACCGCAACACCTTGAAGGAGTTCGGCATCAACTGGCAACAAACGATGGCGAACGTCGGACGTATCGCCTTCGGCCTCGTGACGCAAAACCCGACGACGCTTGCAGGGGCCGCCGCCACCAACACGGCGACGATCGGCTTCAACGCCAACAGCACCAACATCGACGCATTGATCGACGCGCTGGGCCAGGAAGGGCTGATCCATCTCCTGGCCGAGCCGAACCTGACGGCGCTCTCGGGCCAGACCGCCAGCTTCCTGGCCGGCGGTGAGTTCCCGGTTCCGGTCGGCTCGCAGATCCAGAACCAGCAAGACGTCATCACCATCGAATTCAAGAAGTTCGGCGTGTCGCTCGAATTCACGCCCACGATCCTCGACGGCACGCGCATCAGCATGCATGTCCGGCCCGAGGTGAGCCAGCTCACCACGACCGGCGAGGTCCAGCTCGAAGGCACCACGATTCCGGGCCTGACCGTGCGGCGCGCCGACACCTCGGTCGAGCTCGGCAGCGGCGAGAGCTTCGCCATCGCAGGATTGCTGCAAAATAACTCCGAGCAGGACATCTCGAAGATCCCGGGCCTCGGCGACGTGCCGATCCTGGGGGCGCTCTTCCGCTCGGACCGCTGGCAACGCCAGGAGACCGAGCTCGTCATCATCGTGACGCCCTATCTTGTCCGGCCGACCAACGCCATGGCGCTGGCCGCCCCGACCGACGGGCTGCGTACGCCGAATGACGCCGACCGCATTCTCTACGGTGCGACCTACCGGCCGGCCCTTGCCGCCCGGTCGAGCGCCGGTCCCAAGCTCAACGGCATGGGCCTGATCGGTCCGGCCGGCTTCCAATTCGAATGACGGGAGATTCTGCCATGCGCTCGTGCCTGAAGGCCGCCCTGGCGCCGGCCGTGATGCTCGCTCTGGCCGCCTGCAACGGCGTGCCCTATGTGCCCTCCGACGCCACGCAATATTCGACGGCCGAGGCGACCAAGATGATCCGCGTCGATTATGCGCGCCGGACGCTCGATGTCGGCTTTACGCCGGGACAGGCGACGCTCAGCGAGGCCGAGGCGGTCAAGCTCCAGGGTTTCCTGGCCGCCGGCGGCCTCGATGACAGCGACCGCGTGACGCTGGGCGCCTCGCCCGACGACAAGCTGGCGATCGCGCGGCTGCGCCAGCTGACGCTGCTGCTGCGCGGCTATGGCGTGGTGGTCAAGACCGATGCCGTGCCGGCAGCACAGCCGCGCAACGGCCATGTCACGCTCGAGATGGCCCGCTATGTGGCGACCCCGCCGGCTTGCCCGCAATGGGGACATACGCCGGAAGGCGACTACACGACCGAGACCGCCAGCAATTTCGGCTGTGCCGATGCCGCCAATCTGGCGCTCCAAATTGCCGATCCGGGCGATCTCCTGGCCGGGCGCGGCCATGGCGCCTTCGACGGCAATCCGGCCTCTCTCGCGATCCAGCGCTATCGGACCGACAAGCCGACGCCGCTGATCGACACGGGCCTCTCGCCGATCACCGGCGGCGCGTCGCAATGAATGCAGCGCTGGCCATGCCGACGGCACATGCGCATGAGCGTGCCGGGGTGCTGGTCGCCGTATCCGACAATGAGACCAAGCGCGTCGTGTCGGCCGCGCTGGCCGAGCTCAATATCCATGACGCCGTCTTCGTCTCCGGTGGTTCCGCCGGCGTGCTCAAGGAGATCGCCGACGGAGCCGTCCCGGGCGTGCTCATCCTCGATCTCTCGAGCAGCGCCACGCCGCTTGCCGATTTCGAGAAGACGGTGGCGGAGGCCGGCGCCGGGCTCGGCGTCGTGGCGCTCGGCACCGTCAATGACGTCCGGCTCTATCGCGATCTGCTGGGCGCAGGGGCGTCCGACTATCTCGTCAAGCCGCTCGAGCCGCATCATCTGGGCCAAGCCATCGAGCGCGCTGCGCAGGTGCAGGCGACGGGACAGCCGGCCGGCCAGCAACTCGGCCGCGTCGTGGTCTTCGCCGGCACGCGCGGCGGCATCGGCACGACCACGGTGGCCGTCAATACGGCGTGGCTGCTGGCACATGAGCATCGCCGGCGTACGGCCCTGATCGATCTCGACCTCTATTTCGGCACCGTGGCGCTGGCGCTCGATCTCGATCCCGGCCGTGGCCTGCGCGAGGCGCTGGAGCAGCCTTCCCGTATCGACAGCCTGTTCATCGAGCGGGCGATGGTGCGCCAGGGCGATCATCTGGCCGTCCTCTCGGCCGAGGAGCCGATCGAGGAGGATGCGGTGATCGACCCCTCCGCGATCGACATCCTGCTTCATGAGCTGCAGCAGAAATTCGATTGGGTCGTCATCGACCTGCCGCGCGGCATGGGCGTGCTGCAGCGTGCGGCATTCAATGTCGCAAGCCATGTCGTGCTCATGTGCGAGCCGTCGCTCGCGGGCCTGCGCGACGCAATCCGCCTGAACGGGCTCGTCAAGGAATCGGCGTCCCATGCCAGGGTCACCGTGCTCCAGGCCGGCGCCGGTGCCCAGGCGGGCAGGGCCAGCGTCGAGCGCGGCGAGTTCGAGAAGAGCCTCGGCCACAAGATCGACCATGTCCTGCCGCCCGATCCCAAGCAGGCGACCGCCGCCTCCAATGCCGGAAAGGTGCTGTGCGTAGCCGCCCCCACGATCCCGCTCGTCAAATCCTTCAAGGCGGTGGCGTCGGGCCTGGCCGGTCCGACCAGGGCCGCCAAGGGCGGCAAGTCCTGGATGAAAAAGCTTTTGAGGAAGTAGCGGCATGTTTCGCCGAAACGCCGAGGCTGCACCGATCGGCAATCGTGTCGCGGATCTGACCGCCCGGCGCGAGCGTTCCGCCGCACCGTCGAGCCCGCCATCTTCCACGGGGCGGACAGGCGGCGCTCCCGCAGCGCCCGCCCGCGTGCCGGCGACGCGCGCCCTGGTCGACCAGATAATCGAGCAGCTGCTGCCGATCCTGTCGATGGCGATCGATATCGAGCAGCGCAAGAAGCTGACCCGCGGCGAGATCGCCGGCATCGTCGGCGCTGCCGCCACCGCGCATCTCTCGAAGCACCGCATCGAGATCACGGCGATCGAGCATCGCGATCTCGTGACCTCCCTCATGCGCGAGCTGCTGGCCGGCGTGCCGCGCCCGGAAAACACACCGGTACCCACCACCCCCGCGGAGCCGCGCAAGGCCGATGCCGACCGGTCGCGCGTCGAGCAGGCCAAGGGGAAGCTGCAGCCGATCGTGGTCCAGCGGATCGACGCCGCCGTCGCGGCCGAGATGCAGCGCGAGGAGTTCGAGAAACAGCTGATGACGCTCGTCGTCGAGCTGCTCGCCGAGAACAAGATCCAGCTCAATCTGGCGGAGCAGCGCGAGCTGGTGCAGGTGCTGCTGGCCGACATGATGGGGCTGGGGCCGCTTGAGGTGCTGCTGCGCGACGAGACCATCACCGACATCATGGTGAATGGGCCCTATCAGACCTATGTCGAGCGGCGCGGCAAGCTCGAGCTCACCGACATCAAGTTCCGCGACAATGCGCATGTGCTGAACATCGCATCGCGCATCGTCACGCGCGTCGGCCGGCGCGTCGACGAATCGAGCCCGCTCTGCGATGCCCGCCTCGAGGATGGCAGCCGCGTCAATGTCATCATCCCGCCGCTCGCGATCGACGGCCCGTCCATCTCGATTCGAAAATTCTCCAAGAAAGGCATCACGCTCGACCTGATGGCCGAGCAGGGCAACATCTCCCCTGCCATGGCGACCGTGCTCAAGATCGCGGCGCGCTGCCGGCTCAACATCCTGATCTCGGGCGGTACCGGCTCGGGCAAGACGACCATGCTCAACGCCTTGTCGCGCATGATCGATTCGGCCGAGCGCACGGTCACGATCGAGGACGCGGCGGAATTGCAGCTGCAGCAGCCGCATGTCGTCCGGCTGGAGACGAGACCGGCCAATCTCGAAGGCAATGGCGAGATCACCATGCGTGATCTCTTGAAGAACACGCTCAGAATGCGCCCCGACCGCATCATCCTGGGTGAGATTCGCGGTGCGGAAGCATTGGACGTGCTGCAGGCCATGAATACGGGCCATGACGGCTCGATGTCGACCATCCACGCCAACCGCCCGCGCGAAGCCTTGACGCGTCTTGAGAACATGATCGGCATGGCCGGCACCAACCTGCCGTCGCGCGCCGTGCGCACCCAGATCGCCGCCGCCGTCCATATGATCATCCAGATCAACCGCATGCGCGACGGCATCCGGCGGATCACGCATGTGATGGAGGTCGTCGGCATGGAAGGCGACATCATCACGACGCAGGAGCTGTTCACGTTCCAGTATCAGGGCGAAGGCCCGGACGGGAAGCTGCGCGGCAGTTTCCAGTCGGCCGGCATCCGCCCGAGCTTCCTGTCGCGGGCCGAATATTTCGGCCTCGATCGCGCGCTGCTCGAGGCGATCTAGATGCAGAATCCGAACGACCTTCTCTTCATTGGCGGCGCGTTCTTCTGCACGCTCCTGTTCCTGCTGCTGATCGGCACGGCCGTCGCGGGCAGCAGCGGCGGCAACAGGCGGCTGAAGCGCCGGCTCGGCCGCGTGACCGGGGCGAGCCCGGCCGGCGCTGGCGCCGGCTCGGCACCGGCACTCCGCCTTCTCAATGCCGAAAGCCGCACGCCCGGTCTCGACAAGCTGATGTTGCGCCTTCTGCCGAACCCGCAGGTTCTGCAACAACGCCTGGCGCGCACGGGACGGCCGATCACGATCGGCCATTACTTCCTGTGGATAGGCGGCGTGGCGCTGGCCGTGACCTCGCTCGTGACCTTCTTCGTGGGGCTGAGCCTGTTGCCCTCCCTGCTCATCGGCGTGCTGCTGGGCCTGGCCTTGCCGCACTTCGTGGTCGGCTGGCTCGGCAAGCGCCGCCTCTCGCGCTTCAATGCGCTTTTCCCCGACGCGATCGATCTCATTGTCCGCGCCATCAAGTCAGGCCTGCCGATCACCGAGGCGATCGTCACGGTCGGGGCCGAGGTCGCCGATCCCGTCGGCGAGGAATTCCGTAAGATCGAAGGCGGCCTCAAGATGGGCCGGACGCTCGAGGACGTGCTGTGGGAAATTGCCAGCCGGCTCGATCTGCCGGAATTCCGCTTCTTCGTCATCAGCCTGTCGGTGCAGCGTCAGACCGGCGGCAATCTGGCGGAAACGCTCGATAACCTCTCCGAAATCCTACGCCGCCGGCGGCAGATGACGCTCAAGATCCGAGCATTCACGTCCGAGGCGCGGGCGAGCGCCCTCATCCTGGGATCGCTGCCCTTCGTCGTGACCGGCATGATCGTGCTGACCACGCCCGCCTATATCGACCCGCTCTTCACCGATTTCCGAGGCTGGTGCATGCTCGCCGTCGCCGGCTCGATGCTGCTGACCGGTATCGTCATCATGGCCAAAATGATCAAGTTCGACATATGACAATGCGCCCCGCCGATATTCACATCGAAGACTGGATCCCCTTCGGACTCAGCATCGATACCGCCGTCTCCTTCATGGCCGCGGCCGCCGTGCTGGTCGTGATCGTGGCCCTGTGGGACGCGTTCCTCCTCGACACCTCCTTCGAGCGCCGGCTCAGGGACATGAAGGATCGACGGGACAATCTCAGACGCGCGCAGCTGAACGCGCGCTCGGCCCGGCCCGGCCTCAACAGCGGGCAGCGCAAGAGCGCCGGCCTCATGCACAATGTCGTGCGCCAGTTCAATCTGCTGAAGAGCCGCGAGGCGACCAATTCCCGGCTGATGCTGGCGCGCGCCGGCATGCGGTCGCCCGATGCGATGGTGAAGTATCTCTTCTACCGCATGGCGACGCCGCTCGCCTTCGGCGCCATCGCGCTTATCGACGCCTATCTGCTGCCGATCGTGCCGATCGAAGATTCGCTCAAGCTGGTCGTCTGCGTGGGTGCCGTCTTTCTGGGCTATCTGGCGCCCGGCATCTATGTGAAGAATCTCGCCGCCAAGCGGCGCGTGCTGATCCAGAAGGCGCTGCCGGACGCGCTCGATCTGCTGGTCATCTGCGTCGAGGCGGGCTTGAGCCTCGATGCCGCCTTCGCCCGCGTCGCCAAGGAGCTCGGCCGCTCCTATGCCCAGCTCGCCGATGAATTCGCGATCACGGCGGCCGAGCTGACCTTCCTGTCGGAGCGCCGGCAGGCGCTCGACAATCTCAATCTGCGCGTCGATCTGCCGACCTTGCGCGGCGTCGTCGGCACATTGCAGCAGGCCGAAAAGTTCGGCACGCCGCTCGCCAACTCGCTCAGGGTGCTGTCGGCGGAATTCCGCGATCAGCGTATGATGCGCGCGGAGGAAAAGGCGGCCCGGCTGCCCGCCGTGCTGACCGTGCCGATGATGATCTTCATCCTGCCGACCCTCTTCATCGTCCTGATGGGGCCGGCGATCATCACCACGCTCGATACTCTCCACGGGATGTAGAAAACCGCTGCTTTCGAAGCGGCGACACTGTCAGAGTCCGTTTGAAAATGCGCTGCACCGGCCCGGAAATGCGCCCGATGCGCACTTTCAAACGGACTCTCAAC
The DNA here is from genome assembly GCA_963762435.1 of uncultured Alphaproteobacteria bacterium. Lineage (GTDB taxonomy): Bacteria > Pseudomonadota > Alphaproteobacteria > ATCC43930 > CGMCC-115725 > JAXDMU01. Next base: position 10,535 of record CAVXLN010000039.1, read on the forward strand.
GCTCGGGGGCGGGGGACGTACCTGGCGTGACGGTCCGGATGGTCGACGGCGTCGACAGGATGGCGCGGGTGCGCGCCTCGGGCGGCAATGCCCGGAGAGTTTCGTAGAATTCAAGGTTATGCGCGACCAACGTCTCGTCGAGATCGAGGCGTGCCAAGCGCGACGCCGCGTCGTGATCGCCGGCGAGACCATAGATCAGCGCCAGATTCTGACGCAGGCGCGGGGTGCCATCGGGGCCGGACGCGAGCGGCCGGAGCAGCTGGATCGCCTCGTCGGTGCGGCCTTCGATCGCCAGCGACAGGGCGAGATCGCCGGTCAGCGCCGCATTCTGCGGATCGAGCATCAGCGCATCGTGATATGTCGCCTGCGCCGCCTTGTGATCGTTGGTCAGATCTTGCGCGATACCAAGCGCCGTGCGTGCTTTGACATCGTCCGGATGTGCCCTGATCTCATGTTCCAGCGGCGCCAGCGCCAGCTGCGGCCGGTTCGATTGCAGCAGCGCCTTGGCTTGGCCGACCAGGGCCGCGGGTTGGTTGGGATTGATCCGCAAGGCCGCCTCGAAGGCGGTGCTTGCCTCATTGTACTTGCCGAGATCGAGGAGCGTCTCGCCGAGCTGGACGAGCGGATCGCTTTTCAGGGGATCGCGGATGCTGGCCTGGCGATAGACGCCGACCGCGCCCTCGAGATCGTTGGCCGAGCGCATGGCGGCCCCCACGCGCATCAGGGAATTGTAATCGGGCGCTGCCTTGCCGCCGGTCCGGTCGTCGGTCTGGAGCGGCGGGATCGAGCGGACACTCGAGCAGGCGCCGATCGCCAGAACGAGCAACGCCGCCGCTGCTACCGAGCCGATTCGTTTCCGGGTCAAAACATTTTCCTTTCGCCGGCGCGTGGTTCCGGACGACGAGCCTAGCCGCGCGGCGCTAAACTAGCGGCGTCTTGGTTAACGAAGGCTGAAGACCGATCCGGATGCAGCATCGATTCGGTGTTCATTATCAAGAAGTTGAACGCATCGTTGCGGGGCCGGGCCGGTGTCGTTCTTGGCGCATCGGCGAGAGCTAAGAGCATCGCGCTTCCGCGTAATCGCGCTATAGTTTTCCAGCATCGCACGGGATGGCCCCGTGCGGGATGAGTTGGCGCTCGATGGCTGAGATGACGGACGCGCTATTGGATCCTTCGATATTGGACGAGCTGGAGCGTCGGCTGGGGCGCGAGCGCCTGTGCAAGGTGCTGGCGGTGCAGCTCAGCAATGGCCGGGATCTGGGGCAGCGCCTGGCCGCCCTCGAAGGCACGCTCGACCGTATGCAGCTTAGAGCCTTGGCGCACCAGATGGCGGGCAGTTCCGGATCGATCGGACTGGTCGGGCTGAGCCGGCAGGCAAAAGCGCTCGAAAATGCGGCCCTCGGCGAGCCGGATGACGAGATCCGTTCGCTGATCGTCGGTTTGCGCGCCAGCCTCGATCAGTCTCAGCAGGCGCTCGGCGCGCGCTATCCCGAGCTTCCGCCGGCTTGAAACCTGCTCTAGGACTCGTGACGGCGCCTTGCGCGATCCTTGCCGGCCAGTTGGCATCGGACTATTGATCGAAAGCCGCGCGTGAGACCGCTTCCGGTTTTTCAATCCCTATTTTGTATGCCGAAGGGGCTTTTAGCGAAAGTTTGCGCTCGATTCATTGCGATTAGCGTGTTTTGATTCAACTGTTGTTGATCGGGGACGGTGCCAAGCTGGCTCATCCCTAATGGGCTTTGATGGATCGGCTATGCCAGACCAATCGCCAATCACCATCTTCCTCGGATCGGCCTGCCGGCTCTGGCGGCCGGAGCCGCGGTTACGATGCCTCTGAGTTTCTTCATCGTCGATGACGAGCCGGATGTGGTCGATTTATTTCGGCAGCGTTTTCGCCGCGAGGTGAAGGACGGCGAGTGCGTGCTGCATTTCGCGCATTCGGGCGAGGAATGTCTGCGCCTGATCGAGAATGGCGTGCAGCCCGAGCCGATTCTCATCCTGACCGATATCAACATGCCGGGCATGGACGGGCTCGAGCTGCTGGCGACGCTGAAGCAGCGCCGCCCCACTCTTCATGTTGTCATGGTTACCGCCTATGGTGATGCCGAGCGTCGGCGGCGGGCGAGCGAGCATGGGGCCAGCGGCTACCTCGTGAAGCCGATCGATTTCACCGCGCTCAAGGCCCTGATCAAGGAGGTCGGCGCCAATCTTCTGCCCTTGCCACCGGTTAAAATGTGATCGGTTTGGCAAGATATTAGGCAAAATTTTGGAATGATTCCAAGCTGTTGACGCAAGATCCCGCCTGCGCCATATACCGGGCCGTTCGCAGTGCTGAGCTGCGGAGTTCTGGTGGAGGCAAGGATGAGCAGTCTGGGCGGAACGAAGACCGAGGAAAATCTGAAGGAGGCCTTCGCCGGCGAGAGCCAGGCGAATCGCCGCTATCTCTATTTCGCACAAAAGGCGGATGTCGAGGGCTTCAACGATGTCGCGGCCGTATTCCGGTCGACCGCCGAGGGCGAGACCGGCCATGCGCATGGCCATCTCGAATTCCTCGAGGCTGTCGGCGATCCCGCTACCGGCAAGCCGATCGGGGCGACCGACAAGAATCTGATCGCCGCCATCGCCGGCGAGACGCATGAATACACCGATATGTATCCGGGCATGGCTCGCACGGCCCGCGAGGAAGGCTTCGACGAGATTGCCGACTGGTTCGAGACGCTGGCCAAAGCCGAGCGCTCGCATGCCGGGCGGTTCCAGAAGGCCCTCGATTCGCTGAACGGCTGATATCAGCGCCGGTAGTCGGCGGGCCCCGCAGAATGGTCCCCGATTACCGCATCCTCTGACCAATCTCCATATAGGACATCGCATGGCGATCGCCGACACATCGCGTGAGGCCGAACCCGTGGATGACGGCCGACCGTTCCGCCATCCGATCGATTGGCAGAATCCCGATTTCTACGACATGGCCAAGATCGAGGCGGAGATGCATCGCGTCTTCGACATCTGCCATGGCTGCCGGCGCTGCTTCAATCTGTGCGATTCCTTTCCACGGCTGTTCGATCTCGTCGACGAGTCGGCGACGGGCGAGCTCGATGCGGTTTCGCCCAAGGATTACAAGCCCGTCGTGGATGCGTGCACGCTCTGCGACCTGTGCTTCATGACGAAGTGCCCCTATGTGCCGCCGCACGAGTTCGATCTCGATTTCCCGCATCTGATGCTGCGCTATCGCGCGGCCGAGCTGAAGCAGGGCAAATCCGACGGCGTCATCGGCGCCCTGGTCAAGACCGACCGCAACGGCAAGCTCGCGACGCTGGCAGCACCGCTCGCCAATTGGGCGTCGTCCCGCGGCAACGGGCTGACGCGGCCGATCCTGAAATCGGTCGCCGGTGTCGCGGCCGATGCCGAGATCCCGCGCTTCGCCGGCCGGACCTTTCAGCAGCAGGCGCTTGCCGCTCCGCCGGTGAACGGGGCGGCGCCGGGTTTCGGCCGTAAGGCGGTGCTCTATGCCACCTGCTATGTCGAGTATAACGATCCCGGCATCGGCCTCGCGGCGCGCGCCGTGCTGGCGCATAACGGCGTCGAGACGGATGTGGCATATCCCGAATGCTGCGGCATGCCGCAGCTGGAACAGGGCGATGTCGCCGATGTCGCCGGCCGGGCGAAGCGCGTGGCGCAGGCGATGAAGCCGTTCATCGACCAGGGCTATCGCGTGCTGGCTTTGGTGCCGTCCTGCGCGCTCATGCTGAAATTCGAATGGCCGCTGCTGGTGCCCGACGATCCGGATGTGCTGCGCCTCTCCAAGCACACCAGCGATATCAGCGAGTACATCGTCGATATCGCGCGCAAGGACGGGCTGGCCCCTGGCCTGGCCCCCCTGCCGGGCGGCGTCACCGTCCATATCGCCTGCCATGCACGCGCCCAGAATATGGGGCAGAAGGCGGCCGAGCTCTTGAAGCTCGTGCCCGAGACCAAGATCGAGGTGGTCGAGCGTTGCTCGGGCCATGGCGGCTCCTGGGGCCTGCGCGAGGAATTCTTCGAGGTCGCCCTCAAGGTCGGCAAGCCGGCGGCGCGCCAGGCCGCCAAGAACGGCACTGCCTTCGTCGTGTCCGAGTGCCCGCTCGCCGGCACGCATCTCCAACAGGGGATCGAGCGGCTCGGCGGCGAGGCACCGCTGCCGCGGAACGCCCACCCGATCGAACTCTTCGCCCAGGCCTACGGCCTCGTCTGACTGGGATTTTAGCTCATGTCCAAACGCACGATCGACACTGCCGACATCTTGCCGCTCGAGGATTATATCCCGGTCCGCGTCGCCGAGCGGCAGCGCATCTCGGCCGTGAAGCGCCACCGGCGGCTCGAGGTCGGCCCATACGCGACATTCTATTTCGAGAGCTGGGATACGATCCGTCATCAAATCCAGGAAATGCTCTATATCGAGAAGGGCGGAGCGGCACAGCTCGCCGATGAGCTCGAGGCCTATGGCCCGCTGGTGCCGCGCGGGGGCGAACTGGTGGCGACGGTGATGTTCGAAATCGACGACCCCGTGCGCCGGCTGGCGGCGCTCAGCCGCATCGGCGGCATCGAGCACCGGACCTTCCTCCGGGTCGGCGACCGGGAGAGTCGCGGCATTCCGGATGCCGAGCGCGAGAACACCTCGCCAGAGGGCAAGGCCTCGTCGGTCCAGTTCTTTCATTTTCCGCTGGATGCGGCTTCCGTCCAAGGGTTCCGCACGCGCGGCCTGCAGATCCTGGTGGGCTTCGATCACGAGCATTATGGCCATATCGCCGTCATGCCGGACCCGGTGCGCGCCGCCCTCGCCGAGGATCTGTGAGCGGCACCGGTCCTTTGCCCTTCGAGGCGCTCGTCTTCGATCTGGGCGGCGTCATCGCCAGCCATGACAATGATCTGCTCTTGTCCCGGGTCGCGGCACGCTGTCCGGGGCCGGATGCCGCGGACCGAGTGACGGCGGTCCTGCGCGCAGCGCAGATCGGGTCCGGCCGCGAGCCGGTCAGCGTGCTCCATGCGCGCCTCGTGGCAGATTGCGGCCTCGATGCGGATTGGCCGGGCTTCGCCCGGATCTGGTGCTCTCATCTCGGCCTCGATCCGGCGATGCTCGAGCTCGTGGAACGGCTCGCCGCCCGGCAACGCGTGATGCTGTTCTCGAACACGAACGCCGAGCATTGGGACTTCCTGGTGGCGCTGAGCCAAGGCCGGCTGGCGCGGCTCGAAGCCTATCTCTCGCACGAGATCGGGGCGGAAAAGCCGGCGGTCGAGGCGTTTCGGCTGGTCGCATCCAAGGCCGGCATCGAGCCTGCCCGCTCGCTCTTCATCGACGACGCCGAGCGCAATGTCGAAGGCGCCCGTGCCGCCGGGTTCGAGGCGTTCCATTTCACCGGCCAGGCTGGATTCGAGCGCTATCTCGGCATAGCAGTTGATCGTTAGGGCCGCCCGTCGGCCACGCGCCGGCCATATTCCTCCTGCGTGATCGGGCCGCCGCTCTCCGCTACGGCGTCACGCTCGGCCGGATCGAGCACCGGCTGAATCAGGTCGATCCGCTTCCAGGCCGGCGTCGGGGCGGTGCCGGAGGCATCGGGCACATAGGGCGAGCGCTCGCTGGCGACCCGCTTATGGATGTAGCGGCCGCAATTGACGAAGATCTCGGTCGGCGTGACGCGCACGGCGATCTCGGCCCCTGGAAATTCCGCCAGCACGGCCGGGTCGCGCACCAGTGCCGCCTCGCCCTGAACGCGCAGGCGGTGCGGCACGGCGAAATCGATGAAGAGCAGCCCGACATGGCGTGCTGCATCGATATTGCCCAGCGAATAGAACATGCCGTTGCCGTCATAGCAGGGAAACAGGATGGTCTCGGGATCCGGCGCCCGGACGAAGCCCGGCGCACCGCCCTTGTAGGAGACGGTCGGCCGACCCTGCTCGTCGACAGTCGAGAGAAAGAACATGTCCTGGCGCTCGATGAAGGCGCGCTCATCCTCGGCCAGTGCCGCATGCACGATCGCCGCCTCGAGCAGATCGGCCAGCGGACGGCGGCCGAACTCGTCCTGCAGCGCGCGCTGGCGGCTGGAATAGAAGCTCATGATCGGCGTCTCCCCATCATCTTTTCTTGTAGGGATGCTACGGCGATTTGGCCTGGTTGGCGACGCTACCTTGGCAGCACGGGGCTCCAACGGGCTACAGCCTTAAGCGCCGTTTAAGATCCGTGCGCTAGATCTCGCCTCAGCTCCCGAGAGGCGACCCGATGGCACTTAATCTTCGATCGATTCCCGCGCGCATCATCCTGGCCATCGCCGGCACCGCGATCGCGGCGTCGATGGCGATCGGCGTGTTCGCCTATCAGCAGGAAGGTGCCATGGCCGGCCTGGCGCTCGATCAGATGGTCCAGGCCCAATATGAGAACGTCAAGGCGGCGATCGCGGCCGAGGGGCGCACCGGCCTCATCGCCGGCGCTGTCATGGCGAACCTTCGGCCAGTGCAGGAGGCGACGGCGCGGAGCGATTGCGACGAGCTGCTCGCATTCCTTGGGCCGGTCGAGGCGGCGCTGAAGAGCCACGACGTGCCGCTCGTCACCTTCGAGACGCCGCCGGCCACGGCCATGTGCCGCCTGCATGCGCCGAGGGCGCGCGGCGACGATATCTCCGTCCGGCGTCCGATGATCGTGCAGTCGAACGAAAAGCAGATCGAGCTGACCGGACCCGAGGTCGGGCGCGAGACTGTCAACATCTTCGCGGCGGTACCCATCGCGCTTGATGGCAAGCATGTGGGATCGGCGGATATTGGCATATCGCTCGACAATGTCTTCGCGGCGCGTTTGAAGAGCCGCTTCAATGTCGATATCGCGATCTATGCGCCCAAAGATGGTGACGTGGCGGCCGTTGCCAGCACGCAGCCGGATGTCACGTTGCTCCAGAAGGACGAGGTAAATGCGGTGCTCGCCGGCGGCATTGTGCAGCGCAATATGGCGATCGCGTTACGCCCGTCGGTGATCTATGCCGGTCCGGTGCTCTCCTACGCCGGCAAGCCGGTCGCCGTGCTCGCGATCGTCAAGGATGCGTCGCTGTTCGCCGACAGCATTGCCGCCTCGCGGCGGATGATGATCACAGGAATCGTGGTCGTGCTGCTGGCGGCGCTCGGTCTGGCGCTTCTGATCGGCCGCAGCCTGTCCGGGCCGATCCGCGGCCTGACCGGCAGCATGGAGCGGCTGGCCGCCGGCGATCTCGATGTCGAGATTCTGGGCCGCAATCGCGTCGACGAGCTGGGGCAGATGGCAGAGGCCGTTCAAGTCTTCAAGGACAACGCCGTCGCCATGCGCGAGATGCAGGCGAGCGAGGGGCGGCGCAAGGAGCAGGCCGAGCGCGACAAGCGCGACGCCATGGCGGCGATCGCCCGGAATTTCGAGATCCAGGTCAGCACCATCGTCGATGGGCTGGCGCGTTCGGCCGAGACCATGCAGGGCACGGCGCGTTCGATGTCGGACGCCGCCGGCGACACCCGCCGCCAGGCCGGCAGCGCTGCTTCCGGCGTCCAGCTCGCCGCGGCCAACGTCCAATCGGCGGCGGCGGCATCAGAGGAGCTGTCCGCTTCCTTCGCCGAGGTCGGGCGCCATGTCGACCATGCCAACGAGGTCGTGCGCGCGGCAGCACACGAGGGTCAGCAGACCAACGACACCGCGGCGGGCTTGGCCCAGTCGGCACAGCGGATCGGCGAGGTCGTCGCCCTCATCAACGGCATTGCGAGCCAGACCAACCTCCTGGCCTTGAATGCGACGATCGAGGCAGCGCGCGCCGGCGAGGCTGGCAAGGGCTTCGCGGTTGTGGCTTCCGAGGTCAAGAATCTGGCTACGCAGACAGCGAAGGCGACCGACGATATCCGCACCCAGATCGACGCGCTTCAGGCCGAGACGACCACGGTCGTGGCCGCGATCGGCGGCATCACCAAGACCATTCTCGAGGTGACCGAGATCTCGTCCTCGATCGCGGCCGCTGTCGAGGAGCAATCGGCGACCAGCCAGGAGATCAGCCGCAACATGCAGGAAGCGGCGAGTGGCACCGAGCAGGTGAGCGGCGATATCGGCGATGTCGGCGCCTCGGTCGACCGCACGGGTGCGGCCGCGTCGGAAGTGTTGGAGGCAGCCGATACGCTCGCCGGCCAGGCCGACCGGCTGCGGCAGGAGGTCGGCAGCTTCCTCGCGACTCTGAGGGCGGCTTGAGGCGGCGCCATTTATCATTTTATCGTCATGGCCGGGCTTTGTCCCGGCCATCCACGTCGCGACATTGGGAGCATTTTCTTCAGGCAAAATCTGTGTCGGCCCGACGTGGATCACCGGGACAAGCCCGGTGATGACGAGTGGTCCGTTCGGCCATGCATGAAGCGTTCAGTCGACGAATCGTCCCAGCCGAACCGCCGTCTGCCCGCGCATCAGCCGGCGCGACGGCATGATCAGGACGCAGTTGGGGTAGGGGGTGCGGATCTCGCGCTCGTCATCGACCGCGATGACCGTGCCGGCCTCGACGATCACTTCCTGACCGCGGAAATCGCCGAGGAAGCGGAATCGCTCGGTCGTGATGGTGACGGCGTCGGTCACCTCGATCGCCTGTTGCGGTGCCGGTGGTGGGAATTCGAAATGGCGGGCACGGTAATCCGGCGTGAGCAGTTCGAGCGCATCGAGGAAGCGTAGAGCGGTTTCCCAAGCTACCGCTTCCGAGGATGCTTCCCAATGCTGGCCGCATTCGACCAGGAGTGCGGCGGCATTCGCGGCGGGGTCACCGAAACGGCCATAATCCCGGAGCCGGCGGCCGGCGGCATGGCCGGCATCGCGCACGATCAGCTGCGGGACGGCGACCTTGCGGGCGAAGCTGGTGCTGCGCGGCAGCATCCCGGCCAGCATCAAGGGGTCGGTCGCCTGCTGCATCGAATGGATGTCGAGAAGAAAATCGACCGTATCGATGAGCGGGCGCATCTCGCGGGCGCGGGCAAGCTCGATCGAACGGCGTCCCCCGTCGAGCGTGGCCTTGTCCCAGACCCGGTTGAAATCCTCATCGACATAGCGCGAGACGCCGGGATCGGTGGGATCGAAGCGCTGAAAGGCGGCGACATTGGCGAAGCCCAGCGTCACGCTGCCCAGCGCCGGCCGGAAGCCGGTCTCGAACAGGCGCGTGACGGCAAGGGCGCCGCACAGCTCGTTGCCGTGGGTGACCGCGAGGACCATCGAATGGGGCCCGGGTTTGCCGGAATCGAAGCGGGTCAGATAGGGAATGCCGGTATTGCCGGCCCGGAAGGGCGAGATATCCGGTGCCCGGAGCTCGACCGGATAATTGTCCTCGGCGCCGATCGACATGGCGCAACTCCTTCAAAATCGATGGTCGAAGCAAAAAGGGACGGAGTCAGGCGGAGAACTGCTCCTTGAGCACGCGCTCGTCGAGATTTTGGTCGTGATCGAACAGCAGCGTCAGCCCGATATCGCGATTCTCATGGACCTCGACCGCGATCACATCGCGCACCTCGGTCGAATCGGCACCGGCGCTGACCGGCCGCTTTCCCACTTCCAGCATCTCGAACGTCACCTTGGCGCTGTGCGGCAGGATGGCTCCGCGCCAGCGCCGCGGCCGGAAGGCGCTGATCGGGGTCAGCGCCAGCACATCGGCGGCAAGCGGGATGATCGGGCCGTGGGCGGAAAGATTGTAGGCGGTGCTGCCGGCCGGCGTCGAGACCAGCACGCCGTCGCACATCAGCTCATCGAGGCGCTGCACGCCATCGATCGAAATGCGGATCTTGGCCATCTGCCGCGTCTGCCGCAGCAGCGCCACGTCATTGATCGCAAGCGCGTGATGCGTGGAGCCATCTGCGCAGATGGCGCGCATCTCGAGCGGGTGGAGGCGCACGGGATCGGTTCGCGTCAGCCGCTCCATGAGCCCGTCCGGCGTGTAGCTGTTCATCAGGAAGCCGACGCTGCCGCGATGCATGCCGAAGATCGGCACGTGATTTTCGATGAAGCGGTGCAGCGTCTCGAGCATGAAACCGTCGCCGCCCAAGGCCACGATCACATCGGCTTCGTTCGCCGGCACCGAGCGGTAGCGTTCCTGGAGCTCGACGAGGGCGGCTTGCGCCGCATCGCTGTCCGAGGCGACGAAGGCGATATTGCGCTCGGCCACGGCCGGGCCGGGCGGCGCGTCAGCCACCGGTGACGCTCATATGCCGGCTCACGGCCGGTGCCTTATGGCGGCGGTCGATGATGAAATCATGGCCTTTGGGCTTGCGCGCGATGGCCTCGCGGATCGCCGCCTCGAGCGCTGCCTCGCCGGGCTCGGCGCGCAGCACGGCCCTGAGGTCGGCGGCATCCTCCTGGCCCAGGCACATATAGAGCGTGCCGGTGCAGGTGAGCCGCACGCGATTGCAGCTCTCGCAGAAATTATGGGTGAGGGGGGTGATGAATCCTAACCGCCCGCCGGTCTCGCCGACCGTGACGTAACGTGCCGGGCCACCGGTGCGATAGTCGCTCTCGGTGAGGCTCCAGCGCTCGGCCAGCCGCGCCCGCACGGCCGACAGCGGCAGATACTGGTCGAGCCTGGCATCGCCGCCGATCTCCCCCATCGGCATCACCTCGATGAAGGTGAGGTCGAAGCCTTCCGCCCCGCACCAGCCGATCAGCCGGTCGAACTCGTCCTCGTTGACGCCCTTGAGCGCCACCGTGTTGATCTTGATCTGCAGCCCGGCGTGCTTCGCCGCCTCGATCCCGGTCAGCACCTGGTCGAGCCGGCCCCAGCGCGTGATCGCGGCGAACTTGCCCTGATCGAGCGTGTCGAGCGAGACGTTGATACGCTTGACGCCGGCCGCCGCCAGCGCGTCCGCATGGCGAGCCAGCTGGCTGCCGTTGGTGGTGAGGGTGAGCTCGTCGAGGGCGCCGGTCTCGAGATGCCGGCCCAACCGCTCGATCAGCCAGAGGATGTTCCGCCGCACCAGCGGCTCGCCGCCGGTCAGCCTGAGCTTGCGCGTGCCGAGCCGGATGAAGGTGCCGATCAGCCGCTCCATCTCTTCGAGCGACAGGATCTCCGCCTTGGGCAGGAAGGTCATGTCCTCCGCCATGCAATAGACGCAGCGGAAGTCGCATCGGTCCGTCACCGAGACGCGGAGATAGCTGATGGTGCGGCCGAATGGGTCGATCATTGGGTTAATATGTCGGTCCCGCCGCGGCGGGACAAGGGCTTGTGGCGATGGCGCCTCTCTAACATGCGAATGCTTAGAGGGAGGTTTACGCGCGGGTTTCTTGACGGCGCGCTCTAGAGCATACATTCTAGAGCGATGGTTCGCATTCATCGTTTCGAGGACGAGGCCTTTATCGAGGCTGCCATCGCGCTCGTCGCCGCAGGCGGTCCTGGCGCCGCCACGATCGCAGCGATCGCACGCCGGGTGGGGGCTCCCAACGGCTCGATCTATCATCGCTTCGAATCCCGGTCGGCCCTCCTCGGCCTGGCCTGGAACCGCGTCCATGGCGCCTTCACGGCGGCCATGATCCCCGCACTCGAGCGGGATGGCAGGCCGCCGGCGCTGAGTTTGGTCGATTGGGCGCGGAGCTCCCCGCGCGGTGCGCGCTTCCTCTTGCTCAATGATGCGACGAGCCTGCTTGATGCCGCTCCGCCCGAGCCGGTGCGCGCGGAGATGCGCCGGCAGGAGGAGGCGCTCGACGCGGCGTTCCAGGCCTTGCTGCGCCGGCACGGCGATCCCGCCGATTCAGCCCTCGCGGCACGCTGGCGGTTTCTCGTCTTCGACGGGCCGATCGCCCTTCTCCGCCCGCATCTGCTGGCCGGCTCCGAAATTCCCGATTGGCTCGATCGCTTCGTCGCCGATCTCCAGCTCAGCGCCGAAGGAGCGCTCGCATGATGAGCGATATGGCCGCACGGGACGAGGAAGGGCGCCCGGTCAAGCGCCATGACGAGGCGGGCTTTGCCGCCATGCGGCGCGCCGGCCGGCTCGCGGCCGCGACACTCGATTTCATCACGCCCCATATAAAGCCCGGCATCTCCACCCTTGAGCTCGATCGTCTGCTCGAAGGCTTCATGCGCGATCACGACGCCGTGCCGGCCACGATCGGCTATCGCGGCTATCGCCATGCCAGCTGCATCTCGGTCAATCACGTCGTCACCCATGGCATTCCGGACGCGGCCAAGATCCTTGCCGAAGGCGACATCCTCAATGTCGATGTGACGCCGAAGCTCGATGGCTGGCACGGTGACTCGAGCCGAATGTATTTGGTTGGAGAGCCTGCACTCAAGGCGCGCCGGCTGGTGCGCACGACCTACCAGGCGATGATGGCCGGTATTGCCGAGATCCGGCCGGGCGCCACGCTCGGCGATGTCGGGGCTGCGATCGAGGCGGCGGCACGCGCCGAGCGCTTCTCGGTCGTGACCGACTTCGTCGGCCATGGCCTGGGCCAGGTGTTTCACGACGCGCCCGTGGTGCATCATGTCGGACGGCGGGGGCGGGGTCTCCGGCTCGAGGCCGGCATGATCTTCACGGTCGAGCCGATGCTGAATGCCGGGCGGCCCGAGGTGAAGGTGCTGTCCGACGGCTGGACCGCGGTCACGCGCGACCGCTCGCTCTCGGCCCAGTTCGAGCATTCGGTCGGCGTCACGGCCGATGGCGTCGAGATCTTTACCCTCTCGCCCTCGGGCTTTACCGAGCCGCCCTATTCGGTGTAGACGGAGCAGATCGACGCGCGGTCCTCAAATGATGCTCTACCCGAACAAAGGGCGGCAGGTAATGGCTCCGGCTGGGTCGGATGAGCCATTGATCATGAGATTGGATCCGATGGGGGCGCTGCCCGGCGGGCGACGTTTCGCATATCGCCGGAGCGATAGGATATCTCCCATCGAGTATGGCGTCTGGAGCGGCGATCGCGGGTTGCGCCTGGGCCTGCATTTCCATGACGAAATTCAGATGACCTTCGTGCTCACGGGGCGCTACCGCTTTTTCGTCGGCGGTCAAATCGTCACGGCGACGGCCGGCGAGTGGATCTTCATCCCTGCTTTGCTGCCGCACGCGTCGGTTCCACACGATCAATGCGGAACCACTGTCATCAATATCTACGTGCCCGTCGGGCAGCAGCAGTTCCATTCGGCCAGCGTTGCCGTTCTGCCGATGCGCGCAGCGTGGCTGTTGGGCGCCTCTTTCAGCCTCGGCGAACTGTCGGCGGATCTCGATCGGACGGCACCTTTGATCGGCGTTCCGAACAGGCAGGCCGATCGCGCAACGTTGGAAATGCTGGCGAGCGGGGCCAGGATCGATGCCGTTGCTTCGGTGATCGGCCTCAGCCGAGAGGGCTTCATCCGCCAGTTCTCCCGGCAGATCGGCATGTCGCCGCATGCTTTTCGTCTGATGCAGCGCCTCAACGAAGCCCGCCTGCTGCTCAGGAGAGGCGAGACCATCGCGGCGGTTGCTGCTGAAACGGGATTTGCCGATCAGAGCCATCTCGGTCGCCAGTTCCGCCGCGTGTTCGGCGCGACGCCAGGCGCCTATCGCGAGGCAAATTTCCCTTAGCACGTCACATTTGTTCCAGACATGCCCGCGCTTGCGGCTTTTAGATAGCCAAATTGTGAGCCGAGGGTAACCCGCATGCGCGATCCGCTGACCATTCAGAAAATCCGCGCACGGGCGGTGAATGCCGCGCTCGCCAGGCCGATCGGGACGGCAGTCGGTAGCATTCCGAGCGCGCCGTTAGCTCACATTCCCACATCTTGCACGCGACCATGTGGTGCGCCGCGCAGCAGCGCCTCAGTCAGTCAGCCTGCCGCTTGACGGATATGCTCGCAGCCGTCGGCGGCGGTCAGATGAGCTTCTGCCTTATTGTCTTCAACAGCGGTCGGAGGCGTTCGGGCCCTCGATGCCTCGCTGGTTCAGATGAAGCGGCTCGGCCGCATCGTCTGCTGCGGCAAGGCCTCACAAAATGATGCCGTAGCCTCGACCCATGGGCCCCCCGGCGTTCCCGTGCGATCAGAATCTAATACAGAAGGCGAAGCATGTTTCAGCAGCTTTTGACACCGGTTGGGGACAGTCTCGGACTGTCCTTCCTCGTCGCCGTTCTGCCGATCCTGGCAGTCCTGGTGCTCTTGGGCGTCTTCCGGCGCCCGGCCTGGCAGGCAGCACTCGCCGGCCTCATCGTGGGATTCATCGTTGCGATCGGCGTCTGGCAGCTGCCGGCCGGTCTTGCATTCAATGCGGCGCTCAACGGCGCGGTTTTCGCGCTGTGGCCGGTGATGTGGATCGTGGTCAATGCGCTGTTGCTCTACAACATTGCGGTGAAGTCGGGCCGGTTCGACGCGTTCCGGAACTGGGTCATCACCAGGCTGCCGAATGATCGGCGCGTTGTTCTTGTCGTGATCGGCTTCTGCTTCGGTTGCCTATTGGAAGGCATTGCGGGCTTCGGCACACCGGTCGCGATCACCAGCTCGCTGCTCATCCTGGTGGGCTATCCGCCGCTCGAGGCGCTGGTCTTCGTGCTGATCTTCAACACGGCCCCGGTCGCGTTCGGGGCACTCGGTGCGCCGGTCACCGTGCTCGGTGCCGTCACCGGCCTGCCGGCAGCCGCACTCGGCCAGATGATCGGCCGGCAGCTGCCGTTCATGGCACTGATCCTGCCCTTCTACGTCATCGGGCTCTATGGCGGCATGCGGTCGATCCGGGCGCTCTGGCCGGTCCTGCTGGTCGCCGGCGGCAGCTTCGCGGTGTCGCAGTTCGTCTCGTCGAACTTCATCGACTACACGCTGACCGACGTGCTGTCCTCGCTGGGCTCGCTCATCATCACGCTGCTGTTCCTGCAGGTCTGGAAGCCTAAGCCCGATCCCGAATTCATGATCCAGCACAATGTGCTGGCCTCCGAGATCAAGGCATCCACGATCTCGCCCTGGCAGGGCTGGCTGCCCTGGATCCTGGTCTCGATGGTCGTCATCCTGTGGACCAGCTTCAAGATCTTCGCGATCGACCAGCAGGCGATCCAGTGGCCGGGGTTGCACAACGCGATCTCGATCACGCTCTACGACAACAAGCCCTATGCCGCCGTCTGGGTGTTCCAGCCGCTGGCCACGGGCACGGCGATCCTGCTGGCGGCAGCATTGACGGCGGTCGTGGTCCGGCTGTCGCCCGGCGATTTCGTCGGCTGCATCGTCTCGACCGTCCAGCAAGCCTGGATCGCGGTCGTCACCGTCATGCTCATCGTGGCCTTGGCCTATCTCATGAACTATTCGGGCCTGGCCTACACGCTCGGCAAGGCAGTGGCGGCGACCGGCCATATCTTCGTGCTGCTGTCGCCGTTCCTGGGCTGGATCGCGGTGTTCCTCTCGGGCAGCGACACCTCGGGCAACGCGCTCTTCGGCAATCTCCAGGTCGTGGCCGCGCGCCAGCTCGATCTCAACCCGGTGCTGTTCGCCGCGACCAACTCCTCGGGCGGCGTCATGGGCAAGATGATCTCGCCGCAGAACATCGCGACCGGCGTCGCGGTGACGCCGCTCAAGGGCCAGGAGGGTGTGGTCTTCGCCCGCACCTTCAGCCACAGCATCATCCTGACGCTCATCCTGGGTCTGCTGGTGGCGCTCCAGCAATATGTGTTCCCGGGGGTAATTCCGTCAGTGCCCCTCAAGTAAGGCCCGCTCGCGGGTATCGTCGTCATGGATGGACATCGCCTCGCGTCTTCGACGGACCGATTAACCGCTGGTGCTTTCGAGCTTTGTCGAACAGCAACTCGTGCCCGGCCTGGAGCCCGGCGACATCGTCGTCATGGACAATCTCGGCTCTCATAAGTCGACGGCCATCCGCAAGATGATCCAGTTTTGCTTCGCACGTCACATTTGTTCCAGACAGGCCCGTTTTAACTCCCTAAGTTGTTAAAGGGGTAAGGACAGTCTCGACCGGATACATCCGGATGGTTCCCGGGACTTCGACGCGGTGCTTGCGATCCTATTCGACATCGCGCGCATCGTTGGACCCTAAGCGCAGTCCGATATCTGCAGTACATGGAGTTGAAATGCTCAAATTTGGCATCAGCGGCAAGCTATTGGCGTTTTCCGCGATGATGTTCGTCGGATTTGCGCTGATTGCCGGGCTCGCAAGCTGGAAGATTTATCAGAGCATCAGCGCCGAACGTGTCGACAAGGTGCGAAGCCTGACCGAGACTGCCGAGTCCATGGTTAAAACCGCCTATGCTCGCTTTAAAGGCGGTGAGCTGACTGAGGAAACCGCACAGGCTGTCGTCAAGGATGAGCTGAGAAAGCTGAGATACGGCAACAACGAGTATTTCTTTATTTATGATTATGACGGCGTCAACGTCGCACACGGAGCAAAACCGGAGCGCGAGGGCAAGAATTTCTATGCTGCTGTCGATCCGAGCGGCAAGCAACTGGTAAAGGAGCAGATCGATCGCGCGCGTGACGGCACGGGTTCCGTCTATTTGATGTTTCCGCGGCTGGGATCGGATGTGCCCGTGCCCAAGCTGACCTATACGATCGCCTTCGATCCGTGGCGCTGGGTGATCGGCACAGGCGTTTATGTCGACGATATAGATACGCGCTTCGCCCAAATCGCCTGGCAGTTCTTCTCGATCGCGATCGTCGTCGGCTTGTTCATGGCGGTGTGCGGTTACCTTCTGTCGCGTGGGATCACTCGTCCGCTCGGTCGCCTGGTCCGATTTACCGAGCAGCCGATGTCCGAGGCGCCGTCGACCGACTTCCAGCGTGATCTGCGTTTGCAGGACGAGGTCGGCAGCGTGGCGCGCGCGCTCCAGCTGTTCAAGGCGAACGCGGCGGAGGCGGAGCGCTTGCACGCGGCGGTGGATGGGCAGAAGGCCGAGGCCGAACTGGTGCGGCGGCAGGCGCTGATCGGCATGGCGACCACGGTCGAGACCGAAACCGACGCGGCGGTCGCCGGCATCGGCGATCGGACGGCGGCGATGACCAAGGCAGCGGGCGCAATGAGCCGGTCGGCGGAATTGGTCAGCGTCAGCTCGCAGACCGTTGCTGCTGCGTCCGAGCAGGCGCTCGCCAATGCGCAGACCGTCGCCAGCGCCACAGAGCAATTGTCGGCCTCGATCCGCGAGATCAGCAGCCAAGTCGCCAGTGCGACGATCGCCACGACGGATGCGGTCGGGCGCAGCGACCAAGCGCGCGCGACGATCGCGAACCTGGCCCAGGCAGTAGCCCGGGTCGGCCAGGTGACGACGCTGATTTCGGAAATCGCCTCGCAAACCAATCTTCTCGCTTTGAACGCGACGATCGAGGCGGCGCGCGCCGGTGATGCCGGCAAAGGCTTTGCCGTGGTGGCAAGCGAGGTGAAGAGCTTGGCCGACCAGACCGCGCGGTCGACGGACGACATCAATCGGCAGATCGGCGAGATCCAGGCGATCACCCGGGAAACCGTACGCGGCATGGACGATGTGAGCGACACGGTGCGCTCGATCAACGGCATTGCCGGCTCGATCGCGGCGGCGATCGAGGAGCAGAATTCCGCGACGAGCGAAATTGCCCGCAACGTTGCCGAGACGGCGGATGCGGCACGTGAGGTCTCGGTCCGGATCGCCGACGTGTCGGCCGAGGCGGCCCGTGCCGGAGACGAGGCCGGACGGGTTCACCTCTTGGCGGCCGACGTCACCGAAGCGGTGTCTTCGCTGCGCCGGACCATCGTTCGTGCCGTCCGGACCTCGACCGCCGAGGTCGACCGCCGCCGCGCCAGGCGTTTTGAGTTCGAGACCCCCTGTCAACTGACGATCGACACGGGGCCGCGCATTGCCGCGCGGCTGCGGGACTTGTCGACGGGCGGGGCCGGGATGACCGGTGCCGGGGCGCTCGCGGCCGGCATGAGCGGCAAGATCACGGCCGCCGAGTTGGGCGAGGTATCCTTCGTGACTGTGCAGGCCGATGCTCATGGTCAGCATCTGCGCTTTACTGCCGATGAGGCCGCCGTCAGGCGCATCGAGAACTGTCTGGCGCGCGGTGAACAGACTGTCGAGGCTGCATAGCCGCCAATCGGTGAAGCCGGAAACGGCTCGTCCAGGAAAACATTTTGAAGGTAAATATCTAATCGGATCACCCGTATCAACCTCCCGCTCAAATGCAACGGTCGTGGGCTAGAACCCAGGCAAGGGAATTTTCGATGTCTGTTGACGCAATTCAATCCACGTCCGATCTTCTGCCGGGAAACTGCGATGTTACGTTCCGCCGCTTATTTAGCTATTGGCGATCGATCACTCCGCCAGAAGCCGATATTCCGGGCCGGCAGCATTTTGATCCGATACAGGTTCGGGATATATTGCGGTGGATTTGGCTGCTCGACATCCAGCACAATCCGCTCCGCTTCAAGTATCGCCTGGTCGGTGCCGAGCGGGAGCGGGCGCTGGGTCTTAACCCGGTCGGGTTCTGGCTCGATGAAATCCACCCCGATTTCATGGCTCATCGGTATTATTGCGACTATGTCGATCTCGCTACCAGCGGACGCCCTTCCTTCCGCCATGGACTTCCGGCATTCCACACGAGCAGGCGCTTCGTGCCCCAGCAGCGCCTGCTGCTGCCGCTCGCCCGCGATGGCGTCTGCGTCGATATGCTTCTGGCGGCCACGGTTTATCAGGATCTTCAAAATGGCGGCTGAACGCGTGCCCGTTGGAGCAAGCCTTCCCTAGTCCGGATCGACCAGTTCGAGTGTGATCACGGCGGCATTGATGACCTGCTTGCCGGCTTCCTCGAAATTGGCCGTGACCCGGTCGCCGATGACGGATTGGATCTGGCCGACGCCCCAATCGGGCCGGGTCGGATGGCGAATTCGGGCGCCCGGGACAAGGCCCGGCATCAAGCGTGTCGGCATGGCAGTGCAATCGCGGATATACTGACCCGCAGCATAACCGGCAAGAGGCGGGCCGAGCGTGACGAATGCGATGGATTTACGGATGGCGGAGCTGCTTCTGGCGCGCCTCTGCCATGATCTGGTCGGGCCGGTCGGCGCCATCTCGAACGGTCTCGAGATCCTGAATGAGGAGCCCGAATTCGCGGCCGACGCCGGCGCCCTCATCTCGCAGAGCGTGCAGCAGGCCGCGACCCGGCTGCAATTCTACCGCATCGCCTATGGCTCGATCCAGGCGATCGGCGACGAGATCGCGCGCGACGCGGCGACAGCACTCTTTGCGCATACCAAGGTCCGCTGCCATTGGCCCACGGCACCGCTGCCCGGCGGCTGGCAGAAGCTGATCTGCAATCTCCTGCTGCTGGCCGGCGAGGCGCTGCTGCGCGGCGGCGATCTCCGCCTCGATATCGAGGCGGGCGGGAAGGCCGTCACCGTGACCGCGATCGGCGAGGGTGTCCGCTGGGCCGAGGGGACGGCGTCCTTGCTCGACGGGGCCGTCGAGGCCGGGGATCTTACGCCGCGCACGGTCCAGGCGGCCTTCGCCGGCGCGCTCGCCCGGCGCCTCGGCGTCGGCGTAGCACTCGGTGCCGATCGCCCTAACGAAGTGGGTTTGAGCGCGCGCATTCGAGAATAGATCCGCACTCTTTTAAGCAACGCTCAACACTTTCGTTCGCCGGCCCAAAACGCGGCGCCGAGACCGCCGAGAACGCCCGACGGCGTTCCGTCAAGCGCCATACGTAACTGCTTCTTAAGGAATAATCGTCAAGGTCGTCAGCGCCCGGATCCCCCCGGCGGGACGGCACGATTGCGCATGATCGCCCGGCACTTTTACAGCGGATTATGATCCATGGATGATTTGCTCAGCGAGTTCTTGACCGAAACGGCTGAAGGGC
The DNA here is from genome assembly GCA_963762435.1 of uncultured Alphaproteobacteria bacterium. GTDB lineage: Bacteria > Pseudomonadota > Alphaproteobacteria > ATCC43930 > CGMCC-115725 > JAXDMU01. The sequence goes on from CAVXLN010000039.1 coordinate 30,310, forward strand.
TTGCCACTCTTGACGTCGAGCTGGTCAGGCTCGAGCAGAACCCGAATGATCCTAAGCTGCTCGGGAATATCTTCCGTATCGTTCACACGATCAAGGGTACTTGCGGTTTCCTGTCGCTGCCCCGGCTTGAATCGACGGCGCATGCGTCGGAGAACGTGCTCGGCCGCATCCGCGACGGCAAGCTCGAGGTGACCCCGGTCGCCATCAGCCTGATCCTGAAATCGCTCGACCGGATCAAGATGCTCCTCGGCGCTCTCGAAGCGACGGAGCATGAGCCGGAAGGCAACGACCAGGATCTGATCGATCAGCTCAACGCGCTGGCCGAAGGCCGGCTCGACGCGTCGGTACCGGTCGAAGCGCCCGTTGCGGCCGCCCCCTTCGTCGAAGCTGCTCCGGTCCCGGTTCCAGCCGCCGTCGCTGCCGTGCCGGCCCCGGTCAAGGTCGAGCCGGCGCCCGTTCCGGTGATGGTCGAGGAAACCGCTCTCGCGGTGCCCGAGCCCGCACCCGTTGCCGCCCCGGCGCCCGCGCGCGTCGCCGCTGCTGCAGCCGATGTACCGGCCGAGGTCAAGGAATCGGCTGTCGCGGCCTCCAGCATCCGCGTCAATGTCGACCTGCTCGAAAACCTGATGACGATGGTCAGCGAGCTGGTGCTGACGCGCAATCAGCTGATGCAGATTTTGCGCGGCCAGAAGGATTCGGAATTCTCGGCATCTCTGCAGCGCCTCTCCCATGTCACGACCGAGCTGCAGGAAGGCGTCATGAAGACGCGCATGCAGCCGATCGGCAATGCCTGGGCCAAGCTGCCGCGTCTCGTCCGCGACCTTAGCCACGAACTGCAGAAGAAGATCGATCTGCAGATGAAGGGTGCCGAGACCGAGCTCGACCGCCAGGTGCTGGAGCTGATCAAGGATCCGCTCACCCACATGGTGCGCAACTCGGGCGATCACGGCATCGAGCGCCCCGCCGACCGCGTCAAGGCGGGCAAGACCGAGACCGGTACCATCATCCTCAACGCCTTCCATGAAGGCGGCCATATCGTCATCGAGATCGGCGACGATGGGCGCGGCCTGGCCACAGAGAAGATCAAGGCCAAGGCGGTGCAGAACGGTCTCGCGACCGAGGCCGAGCTGGCCCAGATGTCGGACCAGCAGATCTATCAGTTCATCTTCAAGGCCGGCTTCTCGACTGCCGCCGCCATCACCAGCGTTTCCGGCCGCGGCGTCGGCATGGATGTGGTGCGGACCAACATCGAGAAGATCGGCGGCACGATCGAGCTCAAGAGCGTCGAAGGCAAGGGCTCGACCTTCACCATCAAGATCCCGCTGACGCTGGCGATCGTCTCGGCCCTGATCGTCGAATGCGCCGGCGAGCGTTTCGCCATCCCGCAGATCAGCGTCGTCGAGCTGGTGCGTGCGGCGGCGGGCACCGAGACCCAGATCGAGCGCCTCAACGGCACGCCCGTGCTGCGGCTGCGCGACCGTCTGCTGCCGCTGGTGGCGCTTGACGACCTGCTCCATCTCGAGCGCGCCAATTCGGACTCGGCCGAGACTTTCATCGTCGTGGCCCAGGTCGGCAACAACACGCTCGGCATCATCGTCGACCGCGTCTTCGACACCGAGGAAATCGTGGTCAAGCCGGTGGCGCCGATCCTGCGCGACATCTCCATGTTCTCCGGCAACACCATCCTCGGCGACGGCACGGTGATCATGATCCTCGATCCGAACGGCATTGCGACCGCGGCGGGCGAGATCGCCGTCAGCGGCGACAGCCAGGCGATCGAGCAGGCCGCCAAGGCCAGCGTGCGCCACGACAACCGGACCTCGCTCCTGCTCTTCCGCGCGGGCGATCAGGGCCCGAAGGCGGTGCCGCTGGCGCTCGTTGCCCGGCTCGAGGAGATCGAGCGCTCCGAGATCGAGTACTCGAACGGCAAGCGGGTCGTGCAGTATCGCGGCAAGCTCATGCCGCTGGTCGCGGTCGACGGCGCCGGTCAGATCGAAACCGAGGGCCGCCAGCCGATCCTGGTCTTCTCCGACCAGAACCGCTCGATGGGCCTGCTCGTCGACGAGATCGTCGATATCGTCGAGGACACGCTCAATATCGAATTGGGATCCGAGCGGCCGGGCCTCGTCGGCAGCGCCATCGTCGCCGGCAAGGCGACCGACCTGGTCGATGCCGGCTACTATCTGATGCAGGCCTATGACGACTGGTTCGGCACGGTGAACGAGCCGGAATTCGGCCAGATCGCCCGCGCCAAGCGCGTGCTGCTGGTCGACGACTCGCCCTTCTTCCGCAATCTGCTCACGCCGCTGCTGTCGGTCGCGGGCTACGATGTGAGCTCGGTCGAACTCGGCCGATCGCGCGCTCGATCTGCAGGAGGCGGGTGAGGATTTCGATGTCATCATCAGCGATATCGAGATGCCGGGCATGAACGGCTTCGAATTCGCCGAGACGGTCCGCACGGCCGGACGCTGGCGCGACACGCCGATGGTGGCCTTGAGTTCCCACGCCACGCCCCAGGATCTCGACCGCGGTCGCGAGGTGGGCTTCACCGACTATATCGCCAAGTTCGACCGGGATGCGCTCCTGACCTCGCTCTCGGCTACTCTGAACCTGCAAGAGCGGAGTGCGGCATGAGCCAGCAGATCGTTCCGGCCAGCGCCGGTGGCGCCCTCGTCGCCCAGCAGGGCGGCAAGGCCCTCGCCTCGTCCGTGGCCCATGAATATGTCTCGATCATCGTTGCCGGCCAGATGTTCGGCATCCCGGTCCTGCAAGTGCAGGATGTGCTGGGCCCCCAGCGCATCACCCGCATTCCGCTGGCGCCGGCCGAGGTCGCGGGCTCGCTCAATCTGCGCGGCCGGATCGTCACCGCGATCGATCTTCGGACCCGCCTCGGCCTGCCCAAGCGGGCCGCCGGCGAGAAGAGCATGAGCGTCGTCGTCGATCAGGACGGCGAAGCCTACAGCCTGCTTGTCGACAATGTCGGCGAGGTGCTCAGCCTGTCGGCGGCCACCTTCGAGCGCAATCCGCCGACGCTCGATCCCCGCTGGCGCGAGGTCTCGGTCGGTATCCATCGGCTTGATGGCAATCTGCTCATCATCCTCGATGTCGCCCGTCTGCTCGACATCACCAGCAAGGCCGACGCGGCGTGACGCCCTTTTCGGGGGGTGAGCCGCAGGTGGAGGGCGATATGAAGTACTGCCTGATCGTCGACGATTCACGCGTCGTTCGGAAAGTGGCGCGGCGCATCCTCGAGGATCTGCAATTCGAGATCGAGGAAGCTGCCGACGGCAAGCTGGCGCTCGAAGCCTGCAAGCGCCGGCTGCCCGATGTGGTGCTGCTCGACTGGAACATGCCGGTGATGAACGGGCTCGAATTTCTGATCGAGCTGCGGCAGCTGCCGGAGGGCGACAGCCCGATCGTGGTGTTCTGCACGACCGAGAACGATATCGCCCATATCCAGGCCGCGATCGGCGCTGGTGCGAACGAGTACATCATGAAGCCGTTCGACAGCGACATCATCCACGCCAAATTTGCCCAGGTGGGACTTCTGTGATCGAAGGCGTCTCAGCCTTGTCGTCCGCGGCCACAGCTGCGAGCGGGCCGTTCCGGGTCATGATCTGCGATGACAGCGCAGTGATCCGAGGCCTGATCGCACGCTGCCTCGAGGCCGACCCCGAGGTGCAGGTCGTGACGACCGTGTCGAACGGCCAACTCGCGGTCAATGCGCTGTCGCGCTTCGATGTCGAGGTCCTGATCCTCGATATCGAGATGCCGGTGATGGACGGGCTGACGGCGCTGCCGAAGCTGATCGCGGCCCAGCCCGATCTGCAGATCGTCATGGCGTCGACGCTGACGCGCCGCAACGCCGATATCAGCCTCCAGGCGCTCGCCGCCGGTGCCGCCGACTATCTCGCCAAGCCGACCACGACGATGGCGCTCAACGCCGCCGCCGACTTCAAGCAGCAGCTGCTGCTCAAGGTCAAGGCGCTGGGAGCGGCCCGCCGCCGCGCCGCGGGTCAGCGCATGCCGTCGCCGGCGGCACGCCGGCTCGGGGCTCCCAGCGCGCCGGCCGTCGCTCGCCCTGCCGCCGCGTCGGCACCCCTGCCGCGCCCCATTGCCAAGGGCCCGCTGACGCTGCGTCCGGCACCCACCGAAATTCCCGAGATCGTTGCGATCGGCTCCTCGACCGGCGGTCCGCAGGCGCTGTTCGCGGTGCTCTCGGGCCTCAAGCCCGGCATTGCGCAGCCAATCGTTATCACCCAGCATATGCCGGCCACATTCACGACGATCCTGGCGGAGCATATCGCGCGGGCCAGCGGCCTGCCGACGGTCGAGGCGGCCGACGGCATGCCGATCGAAGGTGGCCATGTCTATGTGGCGCCGGGCGATTTCCATATGGTTGCCGAATCCCATGGGACTCAGCGCGTGCTGCGGCTGCTGAAGACGCCGCCCGAGAATTTTTGCCGCCCGTCGGTCGATCCGATGCTGCGCAGCCTGATTTCGATCTATGGCCGCAAGATCTTCACGGTGATCCTCACCGGCATGGGCCAGGACGGCTTGCGCGGCGGCGAAGCGGTCATCAAGGCCGGCGGATCGCTGATCGCCCAGGACGAGGCGACGAGCGTGGTATGGGGCATGCCGGGGGCCGTCGCCCAGGCGGGGCTTTGCAGCGCCGTGCTGCCGCTGCCCGAGGTGGCCTCATATATCCGCCGGATCGCAGGGAGGGCATCGGCATGAATGTCGACGATTTCAACCTGCTCGCCAAGATGATCAAGGACAAGTCCGGCCTGACCTTGACCAAGGACAAGGCCTATCTGCTCGAGAGCAGGCTCTTGCCGGTCGCGCGCAAGCATCAGATGAAGAATCTCGACGAGCTGGTCATGCGGCTCCGGACGCGGCAGGAGCAGGGGCTCGTGCGCGACGTGGTCGAGGCGATGACCACGAATGAGAGCTTCTTCTTCCGCGACATCAAGCCGTTCGACCAGTTCAAGCAGGTCGTCCTGCCCTATCTGCTGCAGACGCGGGCCAATGCCAAGAGCATCAAGATCTGGTCGGCCGCCTGCTCGAGCGGACAGGAGCCCTATACGCTCGCCATGATCCTCAAGGAGGAGAGGGCGCGGCTCGCCGGATGGCATATCGAGATCGTGGCTACCGACCTTTCGACCGAGATCCTGGCCAAGGCCCAGGCCGGCCTCTACTCCCAGTTCGAGGTCCAGCGCGGCCTGCCGATTCAGATGCTGATGAAATATTTCAAGCAGGCGGGCGACCGCTGGCAGATCGATGCGGGCTTGCGCGACATGATCCGGTTCCGGCCCTTCAACCTGCTCGAGGATATGACGGCGCTCGGTCAGTTCGATGTCATCTTCTGCCGTAACGTGCTGATCTATTTCGACCAGCCGACCAAGCAGATGGTGCTGGAGCGCATGGCCCGCCAGCTCTCCCAGGACGGGTTCCTCTATCTCGGCGGTGCCGAGACGGTGGTCGGCATCACGGACAAGTTCCAGCCGATGACCAATCATCGCGGCATCTATCACCACGCCAACGCCGCTGCAGCGGCCCGGGTAGCCGCACTCTAAGCACGCGGTTAGGATCTCCTCGGCCCAGATGGTGCTGAGGAGCCTCGACCATGCTGAAAGAGATCGATGCGGGCGTGCTCCGCGTCGCCTATGCGGAAACCGGCCCTGCCGATGGCTGGCCGGCCGTGCTGATGCACGGCTTTCCCTATGATATTCACGCTTACGACGAAGTCGCGCCGATCCTGGCGGGGCAGGGCGCGCGCGTGATCGTGCCGTATCTGCGGGGCTATGGGCCGACCCGGTTTCTTTCGGGCGAGACGCCGCGCTCGGGCGAGCAGGCCGCTCTCGGCGCCGATCTCTTATCCTTTCTCGACGCGCTCGGTCTCGGCCAGGCCACTCTCGCGGGTTATGATTGGGGCGGGCGGGCCGCCTGTATCGTGGCCGCCCTCTGGCCCGAGCGGGTGGCCGGGCTGGTCTCCTTCAACAGCTACAATATCCAGAACATTGCGCGATCGGCCGAGCCGCACGCACCCGAGGCCGAGCTGCGGCTCTGGTACCAATATTATTTCCACAGCGAGCGGGGCAGGGCTGGGCTGGCAAGAAACCGGCGCGAGCTTTGCCGTCTCTTGTGGCAGCTCTGGTCGCCGACCTGGCGGTTCGACGCGGCGGTCTTCGAGCAGAGCGCCATCGCCTTCGACAATCCCGATTTCGTCGAGATCGTCATCCATTCCTATCGGCACCGCTTCGGGCTCGTTCTTGGCGATCCGGCCTATGAGGAAATCGAGCGCCGACTTGCCGAGCAGCCGAAGATCGCGGTGCCGACGCTCACCCTCGACGGCGCTGTCGATGGCGTGACATCCGGCGGTACCGCGCGTCATGCGCAGCACTTCGCGGGCCGGCACGAACACCGGGTCATCCCCAATGTCGGGCACAACATGCCGCAAGAGGCGCCGGCGGCCTTTGCCGACGCGATCCTGACCGTCAGAAGCTGGGGTTAGGCAGAGAAGTGGAGCGGGCGTCCCGCCCGCCGGCGGGCAGGATGCCCGCCCCACTTTTCATCTCCCGCTCCTATGCCCCGAGCGGATTGGGATCGCGCCAGGCGCGTTCGAAGGGCAGGCGCCAGGCATGCGGTGCCACCAGCTGATGGATCGATTTCGGGCCCCAGGCGCCGGGCGGGTAGAGCCGGACCGGCGGCGGCGCCTCGAGCAGCGGGCTCGACACTTGCCAGAGCCGCTCGATGCCCTCGGCCGTGGTGAAGAGCGTATGGTCACCGCGCATCGCGTCGAGGATCAGCCGCTCATAGGCCTCGAGCACATCGCCGATGAGGCCGGTGTCATGCATGGCGAATTGCAGGCTCAGCTTGTCGAGCCGCATGCCGGGGCCGGGCCGCTTGCCATAGAAGGACAGCGACATCTTCGAAGCATCGGCGAGATCGAAGGTCAGATGGTCGGGCCCCTGGGCGCCCACGCCCGAGCCGGTCGGAAACATGCTCTTCGGCGGCTCGCGGTACGCGATCGAGATGATGCGCTGCCCTTCGGCCAGCTTCTTGCCGGTGCGCAGGAAGAAAGGCACGCCGGCCCAGCGCCAATTGTCGATCGAGCATTTGAGCGCGATGAAGGTCTCGGTGTCCGATTCGGGATCGACCCCTTCCTCGGACCGGTACCCCGAATATTGCCCGCGCACGACATCCTTGGGATCGATCGGCACCATGCAGCGGAAGACCTTGTTCTTCTCCTCGCTGATCGGCACCGGCTCGAGCGCCGTCGGCGGCTCCATCGCGACGAAGGCCAGGATCTGGAAGAGGTGGGTCACCACCATGTCGCGATAGGCGCCGGTTTGCTCGTAGAAGGCGGCGCGGCGGCCGAGCCCCAGCGTCTCCGGCACGTCGATCTGGATGTGATCGATGAAGTTCCGGTTCCAGATCGGCTCGAACAGGCCGTTGGCGAAACGGAAGGCCAGGATGTTCTGCGCCGGCTCCTTGCCGAGGAAATGATCGATCCGGAAGATCTGCTCTTCGGCGAACACCTCATGCAGCTTGGCATTGAGCGAGACGGCACTCGCGAGATCGGTGCCAAAGGGCTTTTCCATGATGATGCGCGAGCGCTCGACGAGATCGGCCTCCGCCAGCAGCCTGACGGCGGGCAGTGCCGCATTGGGCGGCACGCTCAGATAATGGACGCGGCGCGCCTCGCCGCCCAGGGAATGCTCCGCCTTCTCGACCGCCTTCCTGAGCGCCTTGGCGCCCGCCGCCATTGGCACATAGTCGAGGCAGTCGGAGAAGGCGGCCCAATCTTCATCCTTGATCGGCCGGCTCGAAAATTGGTCGAGCGCCTCGCGCGCGAGCTTGCGGAACGCATCGGCATCGATATCGTCGAGTGACAGGCCGATGATCCGGCAGCCGGGGATGAATCCCACTGTCGCCAGATGAAACAGACCCGGCAGCAGCTTGCGCCGCGACAGATCGCCGGTGGCGCCGACCAGCACCAGGACTTGCGGATATTTCGGGCCGACGCCCGGCTGGATCTTTTTCAACGCGGCCACCCCATGCTGTCCGGCCCGTCGCGTGCGGCCGATCGCATTTTGCCGGTCATCAGTTAAGGAGCAATAGATATTCCACGGTGCGTGCAGATATTCGCCGTGATGGTCCTGTTCTCTCCGATCTTCGGTGCGCCAATACTGAATAATATGGTGAATGACGCCGAGAAGATCGGGCCTCTCCTAATCCAGGCCGGCATTGGCCCGGCGATCGGTAGGATCGCCCTGAGACAGATTGCGGTCCGCCACGCAATGCGGCGGCCCACCGAGTTGGCGTTGCACATCGTCCATGCTGTTCTAACAAAGCTGCTGACCGGTGGGGTCGCCGCCGCTTCTGTCGACGCGGCGCTTTTCCATTATGTCGTGCTTGGCGACGGGTTTCTGCACAGGATGTGGTTTGGCGGCGCCGCGAGCGAGATCGCCGATCGAGCGATCGACGGCGCCGATCGGTCCTGCGTCGTTCAGTCTCTCTTTACTGGGGCTGAATTATCGATAATTTGCGCTCCGCCCGGTGGTCCGAACCTTGCGGGCGTCTTGAGCGGCTTGCGGCCGCCTGGCGTCGGCGTCTGTCAGCCGGCTATCGGCTCGGAGAGCTTCGATGTGGATTGTCAGAGTCGCGCTTGAGCGGCCCTATACTTTTATTGTGCTGGCCCTGCTGCTGCTCATCTTCGGGCCGCTGACGATTCTGCGCACGCCGGTCGATATCTTCCCGAATATCGGCATCCCGGTGGTCAGCGTCGTCTGGCAATATACCGGCCTGCCGCCCGACCAGATGGGCAATCGCATCACGGCCAATTTCGAGCGCGCGCTGACCACCACGGTCAACGATATCGAGCATATCGAGTCGCAGTCGCTCCTGGGCGTGAGCGTGGTCAAGATCTTCTTCCAGCCGAACGTCAATATCGATGTCGCGCTGAGCCAGACGACGGCGATCTCGCAGACCTTGCTGCGCCAGATGCCGCCCGGCACGACGCCGCCGCTGGTGCTGAGCTACAACGCGTCGAGCGTGCCGGTGATCCAGCTCGGCCTGTCGTCCGACACGCTGTCGGAGCAGGAGCTGTTCGATATCGGCAACAGCTTCATCCGCACGCAGCTCGCCACTGTCCAAGGGGCCGCGATCCCGTTCCCCTATGGCGGCAAGCAGCGCCAGGTGCAGGTCGATCTCGATCAGCGGGCCATGCAGTCGAAAGGGCTGTCGGCCCAGGATGTCAGCAACGCGATCGGCGCGCAGAACCTGATCCTGCCGGCCGGCACCGAGAAGATCGGCCTCTACGAATATAATGTGAAGCTCAATGCCAGCCCGCTCGTGGTCAACGAGCTGAACGATTTGCCGGTCAAGGCGGTCGGGGGCTCGACGATCTATATCCGCGACGTGGCGCATGTCCGCGACGGCTACGCGCCGCAGACCAACATCGTGCGCGTCGACGGCCATCGCGCCGTGCTGATGACGATCCAAAAGACGGGCACCGCGTCCACCCTCGATATCATCCAACGCATCAAGGACCGGCTGCCGGGGGTGCGCGAAAGCTCGCCGGACGGGCTCGCCATCAACGCCGTCGGCGATCAGTCCGTGTTCGTGGGCGCGGCCGTCGAGGGTGTCGTCCGCGAGGGTATCATCGCGGCCGCCCTCACCGGCCTCATGATCCTGCTGTTCCTCGGCAGCTGGCGTTCGACCCTCATCATCACGATCTCGATCCCGCTCTCCGTGCTGGCTTCGATCATAGCGCTCTCGGCCCTTGGGCAGACCATCAACATCATGACGCTGGGCGGCCTGGCGCTCGCGGTCGGCATCTTGGTCGACGATGCGACGGTCGCGATCGAGAACATCAACTGGCATCTCGAGCACGGCAAGGATGTCGAGCCGGCGATCCTCGACGGTGCCCAGCAGATCGCCGTACCGGCGCTCGTTTCCACGCTGTGCATCTGCATCGTCTTCGTGCCGATGTTCTTCCTGTCGGGTGTGGCCCGCTACCTCTTCGTGCCGCTGGCCGAGGCGGTCGTGTTCGCCATGCTGGCGTCATACGTGCTGTCGCGCACGCTGGTGCCGACGCTCGCCAAATACTGGCTCAGGAAGCACGAGGAGCACGACGAGAAGGCGCCGCCCAGAGGTTTCCTCGGCCGCTTCCAGGCCGGCTTCGAATATTATTTCACCGAGCTCCGCAAGCGCTACCGCTCGCTTCTGGGCCTGGCGCTGTTGAATGGGCGCGTGTTCTCGGTGGGTTTCATGGCGTTGGTGCTCGTCTCGCTCGTGCTGACGCCCCAGCTCGGCGAGGATTTCTTCCCCGCCGTCGATGGCGGCCAGATCAAGCTGCATCTCAGGGCGCATGCCGGCACCCGCATCGAGGAGACGGCGCGTATCTGCGACGAGGTCGAGACCAAGATCCGCGGCATCATCCCGACCGCGGAAGTGCAGAACATGGTCGACAATATCGGCCTGCCGAACAGCGGCATCAACCTGTCCTACAGCAACTCGGCGCCGACCGGCACGTCCGATGCCGACATTCTGATCTCGCTCAATACGGGGCATCAGCCGACGTCGGACTATGTGCGCCAGCTCAGGGCAGAGCTGCCGGGTGCCTTTCCGGGCGTCGATTTCGCCTTCCTGCCGGCCGATATCGTCAGTCAGATCCTGAATTTCGGCCTGCCGGCGCCGATCGATGTGCAGGTCGTCGGATTCAGCCCGGCCAACCGGCAATATGCCTACGAGATGCTCGCGCGGATCAAGCAGATCCCGGGCATCGCCGATCTTCGCATCCAGCAGGCGGTCGATCTGCCTGAGCTCGACATCAATGTCGATCGCAGCCGGGCCGAGGAGCTGGGCCTGACCCAGCGTGACGTCGCCAACAACATGCTGGTGTCGTTGAGCGGCAGCTTCCAGACGGCGCCCACCTTCTGGCTCAGCCCGCAGAACGGCGTGTCCTATTCGATCGTGACGCAGACGCCGCAATATAAGCTCGACACGCTGCAGGCCTTGAAGAACATGCCGGTCACCGGCGGTACCGGCCAGGAGCCGCAGATCCTGGGGGCGCTCGCCAGTGTCGATCGTGGCGTCGGGCCGGTCGTGAACACGCATTACAACGTCCAGCCGGTCATCGACATCTTTGCGGCCGTCCAGGACCGCGATCTCGGCGGGGTCAGCGCCGACATCAACAAGATCGTGGCCGACATGGACAAGCAGAAGCCGCGCGGCACCACCGTCATCGCGCGCGGCCAGACCGAGACGATGCGGAGCTCCTTCTTCGGCCTCTATGCGGGCTTGGCATTCGCGATCGTGCTCGTCTATCTGCTGATCGTCGTCAATTTCCAGTCCTGGGTCGATCCTTTCATCATCATCACGGCGCTGCCGGCGGCGCTGGCCGGCATCGTCTGGATGCTGTTCATCACGCGCACGACCTTGAGCGTGCCGGCGCTGACCGGCGCCATCATGTGCATGGGCGTCGCCACGGCGAACAGCATCCTGGTGGTCAGTTTCGCACGCGAGCGGCTCAACCATGGCCGCGACGCGCTGACCGCCGCACTCGAGGCCGGGTTCGGCCGCTTCCGCCCCGTGCTGATGACGGCCCTTGCCATGATCATCGGCATGGTGCCGATGGCGCTTGGTCTGGGCGAGGGCGGCGAGCAGAATGCGCCGCTCGGCCGTGCCGTCATCGGCGGCCTGCTGCTCGCCACCATGGCCACGCTTTTCTTCGTCCCCACCGTCTTTTGTCTGGTGCATGGCCGCCGCTCGGCGCGCCATCGCGTTTGATGCCCGGAGATCCCATGTCCCAGATCGCGCCTCGCCCAACTCATCCGACCCGCGCCAAGCCCGGCATGCTGCGGCTGGCGGGCGTCCTCATCATCATCGTCATGGTCGCCGGCGGCGCCTGGGGCCTGATCGTACGCGCCCGCGCCCATACCGACCTCAAGGCGACGACCGAGCGTGAGGCCGTGACCGGCGTCGTGCTCGTCAAGGCCATGCACGGTCCCAAATCCGAGGATCTGGTGCTGCCGGGCAACGTCCAGGCCTTCGTCGATGCGCCGATCTTCGCGCGCACCAGCGGCTATATCAAAGCCTGGTATACCGATATCGGCGCCCAGGTCACCAAAGGCCAATTGCTGGCCGAGATCGACACGCCCGAGGTCGATGATCAGCTGCGCCAGGCGCAGGCCGATCTCGCCACCGCCGAGGCGAACAGCAAGCTCGCGATCAGCACGGCCAAGCGCTGGCAGGCGCTGGTTGCGACCAATTCGGTCTCGCGCCAGGAGAATGACGAAAAGGTGGCCGACGCCGCGGCCAAGGATGCGGTCGTCGCCGCATCGCGCGCCAATGTGGCCCGGCTCGAGCAGCTCGAATCCTTCAAGCGTGTGGTGGCGCCGTTCGATGGCGTGGTGACCGCGCGCAGGACCGATGTCGGCGCCCTCATCAATGCCGGCAGCGGCGTCGGGCCGGAGCTCTTCCGTGTCGCCGACACCAACAAGCTGCGCATCTATATCCAGGTGCCGCAGGCCTATGCACCGATGATCTCGATCGGCATGATCGCCAGCCTGCGTTTCATCGAGCATCCCAAGCGCGATTTCGCCGCGACCGTCGTGCGCACGGCCGAGGCGATCGATCCGCTCGCCCGCACGCTGCTCGTCGAGCTCCAGTTCAACAACGAGAAGCATGAGCTGTTGCCGGGCGGCTATACCGAGGCGCATCTCGCCGTGGCACCGTCCGGTTCGACCGTGCGGCTGCCGATCAACACGCTGCTGTTCCGCTCGGAAGGTTTGCGGGTTGCCAAGGTCGATGCGACCAATCACATCGTTCTGGCGCCGCTGACGCTGGGGCGCGATTTCGGCACCTCGGTCGAGGTGGTGGACGGCGTGGCGCCGGACGAGCCGGTCGTGCTCAACCCGCCCAATTCAATCAAGGACGGCCAGGAAGTGCGCATCGTGCAGGCGCCGTCCGACAAGGGCAGTGCGAGCGTCGCCGAGAAATGATCCGCACATTTCCCGCGGCCTCGGTCGCGATGATGGCGCTTGCCGCCGCGTCGCTGGCCGCCTGCAATCTGGCGCCCGACTATAATGTCCCGGACACGGTTATTCCCGCTGCGTACAAGGAGACGGGCGATTGGAAGCAGGCGCAGCCCGGCGACGAGATGCCGAAGGGCACCTGGTGGCTGTTGTTCGGCGATGACCGGCTCAACGGGCTCGAAGACAAGGTCGCCGACGCCAACCAGGATCTGAAAGCGGCTTATGCCCGGTTCCAGGAGGCGCGTGCGCAGGTCGAGGTTGCCGGTGCCGCGGCTTATCCCCAGGTCAACGGCAATGGCCAGGGGACCCGGCAGCGGCGGTCGCAGACCATCTCGCGGCCGGTCCAGCCGACCAATTTTTCCGATTATCAGCTGACCGCCAGCGTGTCCTACGAGATCGATGTCTGGGGCCGGGTGCGCAACAGCATCGCATCGGCGAAGGACAGCGAGCAGGCGAGCGCCGGCGATCTCGCCGCGACCGATCTCGACATCCGGGCCGAGCTCGCCGGCGATTATTTCATGCTGCGCGGCTTCGATACCCAGCAGCGCATTCTCGACGAGACGGTCACGGCCTTTGCCGCCGCCCTCGATCTCATCGGCCGGCGTCATGAAGGCGGCGTGCAGCCGGCGGCCGATGTGGCGGAGGCCCAGGGGCAGCTCGAGACGGCCAAGACTCAGGCGAGCGACAATCGCTTGCGCCGCGCCCAGCTCGAGCACGCCATCGCCATCCTGGTCGGCGAACCGCCCTCGCAATTCAGCCTGGCGCCGCTGCCGCTCGACAATCAGGCTTTGCCGGCCGTCGATGCGGGCCTGCCCTCGAGCCTGCTCGAGCGCCGGCCGGATGTCGCCGCGGCCGAGCGCCGGGTCGCTGCTGCCAATGCCAATATCGGCGTTGCCCGCGCCGCCTATTACCCGGTCTTCAGCCTCGACGCCCTGGTGGGATTCGAGACCCAGGCGCCGCTGAAATTGCTGCAGGCGCCGAGCAGCCTCTGGGCCTTCGGGCCCCAGATCACGGACTATATCTTCGATGGCGGAAAGCGCGACGGGCTGACCGACGAGGCCCGTGCCGCCTATGACGAGACGATCGCCGATTATCGCCAAACCGTCTTGAGCGCCAATGGCGAGGTCGAGGACAATCTCGCAGCACTCAATTATCTCGACCGCGAGACCAAGACCGAGAAGGCCGCGGTGACCGCGACGCAGCAGGCGCTCGATCAGGCGAAGCTGCGCTACGGGGCCGGGCTCGTGACCTATATCGAGGTCGTCGACACCGAGAATGCGGCCCTGACGGCCCAGCTGACCGAGGCCGATATCGAAACTCGGCGGATCGCGTCCAGCGTCCAGCTGATCAAGGCGCTCGGCGGCGGCTGGCAGGCCGATACCGGGCTGAAGCTCGCCGATGCAGAGAAGGAGGCCGGCAGCGATATGTCCGGTACCAAGCCATAATGGATGGCGGCGGCCATCGCCCTTGCCGGCGCAACAAGATCCGCAACACGGTCGTGGCGCGGATTCTCGATGGGACTTACCCGCCCGGCACGCGGCTCAAGGAGCTGGCGCTCGCGAACGAGTTCGGTGTCAGCCAGGCGCCCGTGCGCGAGGCGTTGCGCGAGCTCGAAGCCTCCGGCCTGGCGGTCTCCGAGCCGTTCCGCGGCACGCGCGTGCTGGGCGCCGATGCAGCCGATCTCGGCGAGGCCTATGAGCTCAAGGCGGTGATCGAGGAGCGGGCGGCGACACTCGCCGTCCCGTGCGAGGCGGACGGGCTCGAGTTTCTCGAATCGGCGTTCGAGCGCATGCGTGCCGCCGCGGGCGCGCTCAATTTCGAGGATTATTCGGTCGCGAGCCTGGCCTTCCATCGCGGCATCGTCGAGATGTCCGGCAATCGCGCGTTCCTCAGAGCCTGGGACGCGCTGCATTGGGAGGTGCGCACCCGGATCGCCACACGCCGGATCGGCGCCAAGCTGCCGGATTTCGCCGAGGCGCATCGGCCCGTGCTGGCGGCACTCCGCGAGGGCAGCGGCGAAGAGGCCGGGCGCCTGCTGCGCGACATGATCGACCGTTTTCTGACGCCGCAGCTCTGGTGACAGCGTAGCCCGCCTTATGCGGGCGGCTCCCGCTCCGCATGGGCCCGTGCCATGGCGAGCATGTTGGCCAGGATCGGGTCGTCGCTGTCGGTCAGATAAGCCACGGTGAGCGGAGCGGTCAGCGGTGGTGTGGCGTCTAGCCGGCGATAATGCACGTCCCTGAGGCCAATCTCGCGCATCGAAGCCGGCACGACCGAGACGCCGGCGCCCGCTGCGACCAGATTCACATTGGTCAGCATGTGCGGCACCTCGGCCGCGATCGACGGCTCGAAGCCGGCGGCGCGACAGGCCGCGATGACATTCTCGTAGATGCCGGGAGCGCCGGGCCGGCGCACGAGGATGAAACGCTCCTTCGAAAGCGCGCCCAAATCCAGGGCACCCGCTTCGCCGGACAGCGGATGACCGATCGGCAGCGCGACCAGCAAATCCTCGCGCAACAACTCAACGAACGCGACGCCGGGCGGGCGGCTGACCGGCATGCGGAGAAACCCCACCGCCATGGCGCCCTCGGCAACGGACCGGATCAGCTCGGCCGCATTGCCTTCATCGAGGTCGAGCTCGACGGCCGGATAGGCTTCGCGAAACGCCCGGACAACGCGACGGACGAAGGGATGCAGGATGGCGGAGGTCGTGAAGCCGGCCGACAGGCGCCCCCGTCGCCCGTGCGTGATCTCGGCCGTCCGCTCCGCCGCGCGCTCGACCGAGGCCAGGATCGCCTTCGCGTCCTCGAGGAAAGCCCGGCCTGCCGTCGTCAGGATGACGCCGCGCGCCGTCCTGGTGAACAGGCTGGCGCCGAGCTCGGTCTCGAGCTGCTTGATCTGTGTGCTCAAAGGCGGCTGCTGCATGCCGAGCCGCTGGGCAGCACGCGTGATGTGCTGTTCCTCGGCCACAACCAGGAAATAGCGAAGGTGACGCAGCTCCATTATCATATCTTTAAAGTATGGAAGGGGCCATTCCAAGATATTTGACATGAGGCATGCCCTCACCTCCACTGGCGCCAAGCCGCAAGGCAACACAAAAAAAGGGAGGACGGAATGGCTCGAAGATTCCTCAACGCGGCACTGGCCGGCCTATGGGCTGCAGGCATGGGGGCCGGCGCCGTGGCGGCGGAGCCGACGAAGATCCTGTTCGTCGGCAACAGCTACACGCATGGCCGGTACACCCCTGCGCTCAACTACAATGCCGGCCCGGGCGACGGCACCAGCAGTGCCTTGGTCCATGATCTCCTGTGCCCGACGGTGCCCTTCACGGGAGTTGAGGGCGTGGCGCCGGTGGTGCCGACCAATGCCAACACGCCGGGCTATACGCTTCTGGACCAGCTTGCCTTTCTCCAGGCGAACCCCGGCGATCAATATACCGAGGTCGGGCCGTTCGGCGGCGTGGCCGGCATCTTCCTGCAATTTACCAAGGAGGCCGGGCTCGATTACGACGTCTCGCTGATGGCGGTCAGCAGCGCCACGCTGAAGGGCTACTCCAACAATACCGGCAACGAGGCCGGCGACCTGCCCCTGATCGAGAATGCGAAATTCTCGAAGGTGATCATGCAGGACCAGACCTTCGATCCGCTGCCGACCAGCATCACCGTCAACGGCCAGGCCGTGCCGACTCGCGGCAACCCGACCGGCTTCCTGGCCGGGGTCACGGCCTTGGTTAACGGCATCGACGCAGCCGATAAGGCGGCGGGCGTGCTCGATGCCGAAATCTGGCTGGCCCAGACCCCGCCGCTCGCCTCATACGGCTATACCAGCACCAATCCGGCGGAGCCGATCTTCGGCGTCAGCACGCTCGCCCAGCAGAACAACAACCCGGCCTACGCGCCCTATCTCGGCGATGCCGATCCGATGTCGGCCATGGCGTCTGACCTGCACAATGCCTATGAGAACACGGCGGCCAGCTACAACGCGGCTCATTCGGGACAGAGCACCGTCAATGTCGCCCTCGACGGCGATGCCTGGGTCTCGGCGATGAATCTGGGCGTGGCGCAGCGCAATCCATTCCTGGCACGTGAGCCATGGGGTCAGGTCGATCTCTGGGACAGCAACCCGCTGCTCGCCTGCTGCCAAGTGCCGGTGGGATATCATCCGAGCGTCTATGGCGATTATCTCAACGCGCTCATGCTGTTCGGTGCCATCACCCGGGTCAATCCGCTCTGGATTGCCGAGGAATATAGCCCATTTCCCTTTACCGCCCGGGGGACTGCCGCTCATGCGCTGGGGATCCCGCCGGAGACCGCCGTCGCTCTTGCGATTGTCGCGACCGAGACCCTGATTGCCGGTGGGCCGGTTAACCGCCAGCCGATACTGCTATGCTTGAGATGGCAATGGGCCGATTGCCGCCAGCTGTCGCCCTGGAACGGCCGATTCTAACTCGAGACGTACCGGCTGGGTTGATCGAGCCCAGCCGGATCTGACGCCGGAGGCTGCAGCGGGCGCATCGACTTAGCCAGCAGGGCGATGCCTGCGAGGACGACAGGGATGATCAGGACCCGGAACACGTCGGGGGCACTCCACCCCAGCTCCAGCATCTGTGCGCCGGCCAAGATGCTGAGGACCGCGCCCCAGCGGCCGATGCCATGCATCCAGGCAGAGCCCGTGGCGCGCGCCGCGGTCGGATAGAACACGACCGAGAGCGCGTTGGCGCCGCAGATGGCGCCGATGAGGCAGAAGCCAAGCAGAAACGCCTGCACGGCGAGCAGTGCTAGGACATGATAGGTGACGCTGAGCCCGCAGAGCAGCACGGCGCTGGCAAAGTAGGCTGCCGGCGGCACCCTGTGCGTATTGCCCCGATCCATGACCCAACCCAAGACCAGCGAGCCGACCACGGCGCCCAGCTGGTAGATGCCGGTGAGAGTCGCCGCGTCGCTGAGGCTGTAGCCCGCTTGCTTGATGAGGGTCGGCAGCCACCCGGACAGGATATTGCTGGCGAAGAGCGAGGCGAAATAGGTCGTCCCCAGCATCAAATTGCCGAAGCGATAGCGGGCCGACAGCACCGTCTTGATCGCACCTTCCGTGTCGGGTTCCGCCGGCAGCGCGAAATCCTGCCGGGCGTTCGCGACGCCGGGCGCCATGCGGTCGAGGATGGCGAGGATGCGCGCCTTGGGCGCCCCCCGCACGATCAGGAAACGCACCGATTCCGGCAGCTGCATGATCAGGACCGGCACCAGCAGCAGCGGCAGCACGCCGCCCAGGATGAGGACGCTCTGCCAGCCGAAGCGCGGGATCAGTGCTGCCGAGAGAAAGCCGCCGCAGGTGCCGGCGAAGGCGACGGCGGAGATCATGAGGGCGACGGAGAAGGCCCGGATCCGCTCCGGCACATATTCCGACACGAGCGTCACGGTGTTGGGCACGACTGAGCCGATGGCGAAGCCCACGAGGAAGCGGAGCGGGATCAGGGAGTCGAGGTCGCGGGCCAGCGCGGTCGCAAGGGTCAGGAGAGCGAAGGCGACCATGCAGACCAGGATCACCACCTTGCGCCCGAAGCGGTCGGCCAGCGGCCCCGCGGTCAGCGATCCGATCGCCAGGCCGGCCTGGGTCATGCCCAGGACCACCCCCAGCGCCTGGTTGCCGATCTGCCATTGCTGCTTCAGCACGGGGGCGATGAAGCTCATGACCGAGATGTCGAAGCCCTCGAGGGTGATGATGCAGAAGCCGAAGAACAGCACCAGCTTTTGCAGGCGGCCGATCGGTCCCCGATCGATCAGAGCATGCACGTCGATGGCCATGGCTGTGCTCATGGGGCCGATGATCCTTCCCTGGATCTTGATTTCGTTCTATGCGGACGGCAGGGCGATCTCGTCCCGCACGATTTTGCCGTTCGGCGTGCGGGGCAGGCTCTCGACGTAGAACAGCTTGGCCGGGCTGAGCGGCCCGAGCTTCTGCGCCGACCACGCTGCGAGCTCCGCCAGCGGCACACGCTCGATCGGGATGATGGCGGCCGCGAGACGCTCGGGGCCGGCGCCCGGCAAGAGCAAGATGGCGGCCTCGCGCACGGCCGGATGCGTCTCGAGCACGCGCTCGATGTCCGAGGGATAGATCTTGGCGCCGCCCATATTGAGCGCCTCGTCCTCGCGCCCCTCGATATAGAGCAGGCCCTCCCGATCGATCCTGGCGCGGTCATAGGGATAGTACCAGCCGTCGCGGAAGCGTTCCGCCGTGAGGGCGGGGTCGCGGTGATAGCCATGCAGCATGCCGTCCGACTTCAGGCGCAAGCGCCCCACCGTGCCCGCGGCCACCGGCTGATCGGCAGCGTCCACGACCTCCGCCGTTGCCCAGGGCGCCAGGCGCCCGGCGCTCTCCGGGACACGGCGCAGTAATTCGGGATCGGCAATCGAGATCGGCCCGATCTCGACCGTGCCGTAGACGATGTAGACGTTCGGCGTGAATTGGGTCAGCAGCGCCTCGATGAGGCGCCGGCTCGGCGTGCCGCCGACGACCTGCAGATAGGCCAAGGACGGGAAATGAATGTCCTCGTCGACCAGCAGCGGCAGCAGTTCTTCCGCCATCGCGGGCGACAGCAGCCAATGCGTCACGGCATGGGCGCGCATCACGTAAGCGGTGTTCGCCGGCGTCATGTTGGGCACCAGCACGACGGTGCCGCCGGCCACCAGCATGCGCATGGACTGGCCGAAGCCGGTGCCGAAATTGAGGTCCATCGGCATGAGGCGGGAGCCCGGCGCCCGCACATAGACGGACTTGCCGACGCGGTCGAGCAGATAGCCATGGCTGCACAGCACGCCCTTCGGATCGCCGGAAGTGCCGGAGGACAGCGCGATCCAGCACGGGCTGTCGGGCCCGCTGCCGCTCGGTGCCAGCGGCGGCACCGGCGCGTTGAGATCGGCTCCGCTCAACAGCAGAAACGGGATGCCCGGCAGCTCGAGCGTAGCATGAGCCGCGATGACGCGGACAATCTCGAAGCGCCTGGCGGCCAGCAGGCGCCGATCCTCCGGCAGGGACGGGTGCACCGGCACCCAGATGACGCCGATGCGGGCGAGCGCCAGCTGGGTGATGAGATGGAGTGCCGTCTGCGCCATGGACACGCCGACCGTCTGCCCGGCCGTCAAGCCGCTGGCGATGAGCTTGTGGGCGACGCCATGCACCGCGGTGACGAGCTCGCGATAGCTGATGAGCCGATCGGGCAGGATCAAGGCAAGAGCCGCCGGATGGCGCCCGGCCCTGAGCTCGATCGCCTCCATGATGTTCCATGGTGCGGCGTCGTGGTCCGCTTCGGCCGGGTTCGTTTCCATGGGCTCTTCCGGTCCTGCCTAGAGCAATGTCGGGCCAAGACTAGCATCCGCCGGGGCCGTCCGACAGCGCTCAGAGTAGTTGCTCGGACGAGGATTCTCGGTATGCGCGAAACCCAAAGATGCCTTGATGTGCCGATCCAGCTTCAGAACAGCTGTCTCAATCTCAGGCTGCCGGTCTGGGAGATGAATCCGGAACCGGTCTGGAGCTCGTAGCGGACGGTCAGGCTGAGGTTGCCCGCCTGAAGGAGGGTGAGGCCGGCCGAGATGTCGGCGAGATTGCCGACCGGGCGGGAGCCGACCGAGGTGAAGGCGGTCTCGCCGGTCGTGTCGGCGAGGAAGCTCGCTCCGGTGTGCTGCGCCGCATCGTCGAATTCGTGTATCCATTGCAGCCGCAGTTCCGGCACGAAGGTGCCCACGGTTGTGTCGTAACCGCGCTCTAGCTTGACGCCGAGCGTGCTGCGGACCGAATTCACCTGGGTCGAGCCGACCGCCAGTGCCGCGCCATTGCCGCCGCTCTCGGCATAATCGTCTTGATGAAGATGGCTGTAGGTGAGGCTCGCCGCGGGCGTCACGGTGAAGCTGGTCACCGCGAGGGGATAGCCCACCTCGGCGCGTGCCACATATTGCTGGCCGTCGAAACTGCCGGTGGCGAGCCCGGCAAAGCCCGGGAAGTCGATCTCGCGGTGCGTCGAATAGGTCTGCAGCACGCCGCCGGCCGACAGATTGACGTACCAGGGATCGCCGACATAGCTCGCATAGCCGATCAGATTGTAGGCGTTCACTCGGGCGGAAGCGCCGGCGCTGTCGCCCCGGTCGTCGATCGAGGTCAGGTTGTAGCCGAACACGGCGCCGAAGCGCCAATTGTCGCCGACGGCATGATCGGCGCCCAGCAGGAGGCCGCCATAGTTGGCGTCGCTGCCGTCCAGCGGTCCCCGTGTGCCCTGGCTGGCAGAACCGCCGAAGGCCTGGCCCCACAGGCCCCAAACCGGCGATCCCTCGCCGGTCGCGATGCCGGTCTCGTCGCCGAGCCTGTCGCCATCCCGCATCGCCAGACGCAGGCTGTCGGCATGCGCGGCGACGATGTTCAGCACATCGAGCGTTGGCGCTGCCGCGGTCGAGGTGGCCGCCGCCTGCGGCACTGGACTGAGCTGTGTGCCCGCCCGGTTCGCTGCCGCGGTATTGCCGGACGCGTCCACCGCGAGTGCCGCGTTGAAGACGTTGAGCAGCGACGGGTTGATGCCGGTGTAGTTCGACAGGCCGCGCAAGGAGGATATGGCGTTTGGCGCCGTCGCGGTGACGGTCGGTGTTGGTGTTGGTGGGGGAGGAGGTGGCGGCGGCGGTGGCGTCGGTGTGGGGGTTGGTGTCGGCGTCGGTGTCGGGGTGGGCGTCGGAGTAGGTGTCGGTGTCGGGGTGGGCGTCGGAGTAGGCGTCGGTGTCGGGGTGGGCGTCGGAGTAGGCGTCGGTGTCGGCGTCGCGGTGATCGTCACCACCAGGTCGCTGCGGTTGCCCGCGACAACGTCCAGGCCGCTCACGATGCCGGTGAAGCCGGTCGCCGCGTAATTGAGGTTCGCCTGGTTATATTGCGTGCCTGTGCTGGAGGCATCCACGACCACGAAGCGCTGACCCGGCACGAAGGCATAGCTGGTCAAGGGCCGCAGCACGACCGAGGAGCTGGACGCGATCGTGGCGCTGCCCGACACCACCAGGCGGCCGTAGCCGCTGTCGGTGCCGATCGTGCCACCCGCGACGGCACCGCTGGCCACGCCCAGCTGCAGCGTGGCCGCCGCCAGCTGGCTGTAGTTGCCGGTGATGCTGACCGTGTTGTTCACCTGCAGCACAGCCGCGCTATTGCTGAGCGTGTTGCTGCCGACATTGACCGCGTTGTTCAGCAGGATGTTGCCGGAACCGAAGACGAGGTTCGAGCTGGTGTTCGTGATGATGCCTTGATCGGCGCTGCCGAGGCCGCCGCTCGGCCCCGTCAGCGTGCCGAAGGTAGCACCCGTTCCGCCGTTGATCGTCAGATTGGCAGTCGAGGCGTTCACGATGTTGCCCGCGATCAGCCCGGAATTCGTCAGCGTGCCGAGCACGCCGGAAGCCAGATTGTTGATCGCGGTGCCGGCGATGATCGTGCCGCTATTCGAGAACGCGCCGATCGTGCCGGCATTGTTGATGCCGAAATCGCCGGCGTTGATGGTGCCGACATTCGTCAGCGTGCCGATGCTGCCCGTGTTCTGGAGCCCGATGGCGGTGCCGATGCCGCTGGCCAGGATCGTGCCGCCGGTATCGTTGGTCAGCGTGCCGATGTTGCCCTGGTTATTGATGCCGACCAGGGCCTGGATCGTGCCGGTGTTCGAGAGCGTGCCGATGATGCCGCCGGTGCCGTTGGCAAGGCCGAGTCCCGAGCCTCCGATCGTGCCGCCGTTCGACAGCGTGCCGATGGTGCCCGAATTGGACAGGGCGGTTTGGCCGCTGATCGTGCCGCCGGCGAGATTGCTCAGAAGCGTGATCGTGCTGGAATTCTGGATGCCGAACTGGCTGCCGGTGATCGTGCCGCTGTTCGACAGCGTGCCGATTATGCCGTTGCTGTTGCCGATGCCGGTATTGCCGCTGATCAGTCCGGTGCCGAGATTCGTGAGCGTGAGGATCGTCCCGCCGCCGAAGTTGAGAATGCCCTGCAGGTCAGGGCCGTTCGCCACGGTGATGGTGCCCGCATTGGTCAGCGTGCCGATCGTACCGCTGTTGAAGACACCTTCACTGCCGCCGCTGATGAGCCCGGTTTGATTGTTGGTCAGGACCGTGATCGTGCCGAGATTGTCGATGGCGCGGAAGGTGGTGTAGCCGAACCCGCCGCTGCCGATGATCGAGCCGTTGTTGGTGAGCGTGCCGATGATGCCGGCATTGAGCAGGCCGCTGCTGCCACTGGTGATCCTGCCATTGTTGGTCAGGGTGCCGATTGTCGAGTTGTTGACCAGGCCGGCGCCGCTCACGCTCTCGCCCGATATCAGCCCGGGGCTGTTGTTGAGAATGGAGGCAATGGTGCCGCTGTTCAGCAAGCCGAAGCGGAATCCGGTCAGCGTTCCACTGTTCGACAGCGTCCCGACCGAGGATGAGGCGATGATCGCCGTCTGCTGGAAGAAATCGGAAACGACGACGTTCGTGTTGATCGTACAGTCGCCCGAAGACCAGTTGATATTGCCGTTCGTGCTGCTGGCGACCGTACCGCCGGACACGCAATCCGCTTGTGCGCCGAAGGGCGCCATTCCGACGACCACGCCTGTAATCGCCAGAGTGATTCTTGTCCTGGGAGACCGCTTACGCACCTTAGGCATGATCGATCTCCCTGACCCTGCAACTATTTGGTGCATTTGCTCGGGTACTCTATTCTTCGGCGAAATTGCCTTAACTTTTAGTTAATAACCCGACGTGAAAGCCCCGCCGCGGGAGCTTGAAAATTCGGGTGAGGCAAGATACCGACACTGCGCTATACCAGCGCTGCCGGCATGCCGGTTTCCCGTCATGGTATTTTCGGTCCGCATTCATGGGTCGCAAGAAGCCGCCGAAGCCGACGCCCAAACCGCAAGCCCCAACCCTCAGTGTCGAAGAGGCGCTCAACCGGGCCTATGCGCATTGGAATGCCGGGCAGTCGCCTCAGGCCGAGCTGCTGTGCCAGCGTGTGCTGGCTGTTTGGCCCGGCCAGTCGGGCGCCCTCCATCTTCTGGGGCTGATGGCTCATGCCTTCGGCAATCACGAGCTCGCCATCCAGCATCTGCGGCAGGCCTGCACAGCGCCGCGGGCGCCGGCGCTCTATTTCAGCAATCTCGCCGAGATGTGCCGACGGAACGGGCTGCTCGAAGAGGCCGAAACGGCGGCACGGCGAGCGACCTCGCTTGAGCCCGGCCTGGTCGGCGCCTGGAACAATCTTGGCATCATCCTGCAGGAGGCGGGCAAGTTCGAGGAGAGCGTTTTTTGTCTCGAGCGGGTGGCGGCGCTGGAGCCCGGCAGCCCGGAAACGCACAACAACCTCGGCAACACGCTCTTTCGGATGGGGCGACTCGACGGCGCCAAGCTGCAATATGATCGGGCTCTGTCGCTTTATCCCCATTACGCCGAGGCGCATAGCAACCTCGCTCATCTGCTGCACGATCTCGGCCAATATGACGAGGCGGCAGCCGCGGCGCAGCGGGCCATCGACCTCAATCCGCAATTGGGCGATGCCTATCTCAACCGGGCCGAGGTCGAGCTTACGCGACAGAACCATGCCGAAGCCCTGCGCTGGCTGGACGCGCTGCTGTACTTCGCGCCGCGGCATGCCGCCGGGCTCGTCGCCCGCGCCAAGGCGCTGAAGCAGCTGGGGCGGGCCGATGAAGCGCTCGCCGCGGCGCAAGCCGCCATCGCCGCTGCACCGCTCAGTGCTGGGGCCCACAATGCGTTGGGCGAAATCCACAAGGATCTGGGCCGGCTTGACGAAGCTCTCGCCGAGTTCGATCGAGCCGAGACGCTGCCTGGCACGGAGCGCGATACCGCCCGGTTGAATCGCGGTGTCCTGCTGATGGAGGCCGGGCGCATGGACGAGGCGCGCGCCGTCTTCGACCAGCTGGTGAAAACCAATCCGCGTGACGCTTCCGTCTGGGCCTCCCGGGCCGAACTCAAGAAATTCGCGGCCGGCGATCCCGACATCGCTCGGATGGAGGCTTTGCTGGGCGCGGAAGGCGGGATCAGGTTCGACGACCGCATGACCCTGCATTTCTCGCTCGGCAAGGCCTATCTCGATCATGGCGACTCGGCGCGTGCCTTCCTGCATCTGGGCGAAGGCAATCGCATGAAGCGGAGCACCATCGCCTTCGATGCCGCTGCAAACACGCGCTGGATGAAAAGCATCGCCAAGAGCTTCCCCGCGGCGATCTTCAAGAAATTCACCGGTGTGGGCGATCCGTCGGCGATGCCGGTTTTCGTGATCGGCATACCGCGCTCCGGCACCACGCTGATCGAGCAGATCCTGGCATCGCATCCACGGATCCACGGTGCCGGCGAGCTGCGGGTCTTTCAGCAGCTCGTCGACGGGCTGGGCAGCTGGCCGGAAGCGGCGAGCCGGTTAGTTCCGTCAGACCTGAACCGGCTGGGGGCTGCCTATATCGACCGGGTCCGCCCCCTTGCCGCGGGGCGCAGCCACGTCGTCGACAAGATGCCGGCCAATTTCCTTCATGCCGGGATGATCCGCCTGGCCTTGCCCAACGCGCTCATCATCCATTGCCGGCGCGATCCGGTGGATACGTGCCTTTCCTGCTATACCAAGCTGTTCGCCGCCCAGCAGATGTTCGCGTACGACTTGGCCGAGCTCGGCACCTTCCATCGAGGCTACCAGGCGCTCATGGCTCATTGGCGCAAGGTGCTGCCGAAACACCGTTTCATCGAAGTGGATTATGAGGCGGTGATCGACGATCTGGAGGGCCAGGCCCGGCGGTTGATCGATGCCGTGGGCCTGCCCTGGGACAATTCCTGCCTGCGCTTCCACGAGAACAAGCGGCAGGTGCAGACGGCCAGCCTGCATCAGGTGCGCCAGCCGATCTACCGCAGCTCCGCCGGCCGCTGGAAATCCCATGCCGCCCATCTCGGCCCGTTGCTGGCGGCTCTCGGCATCGACGGCCGATGAAGACCGACATCGCCCGGCTGGAGCAACAAGCCTGCGCCGGCAGGCCTCAATCGCCGGGATAGCTCGCCGACGCCGTATTGTCCCAGAGGAAGTTGGTGTAGGTCAGCGTCACGCTGAAATCGTGCGCTCTCACCTGGTGCCACCAGCCGAGCGGCACGAACAGGATCTCGCCGGGCTCCAGCAGGATGTCGTAAGCCCGCGCCCCGTTCAGCCTCGGGAACCGGGCGAGGTCGAGGTTTGGCGCTTCAAGATCCGGGATCTCGCTGAACACATGGGTGTGGTTATAGAGCCGGCCGACCTCGCTCGCCGGCAGCAGCTTCACATGCTTGCGCCCGACGATTTGCGCGATGAGGTTGTTGGTGAGGTCGTGATGCAAGGCGGTCAGCGTGCCGGCCGGGCCGATCCACATCATGCCGTCCGGCTGCGGCGCGTCGCGGGACAGGAATTTGTCGAGAAAGCCCTGGTCACGCCGCAGGACCGCCAGCGCCGCCTCGTTCCGGGCGGAATTGAAGGCGGTGAGATAGGTATCGTTGGGGACGCCCGGCCCGGTGATGAGGTCGATGAAGGCGTTGAAGGGTGCTTCGCGCCGATGGGCATCCTTGTTGACCTCGAAGTCTCGATCGGCCGCCCGGCCGGCTTGGAACTCGACGATCTCGGTGCCGACCGTCGCGGCAAGATAGGCGGGCGTCCAGCGCGTCAAGGCTGGCCAGTTGGTCATCTCGCCGACGAGGATCACCGGGCGTGCCGGCGCGTAATAACGGTCGAGGAACTCCTCGCGGCTCAATCCGGCCCGTCGCTCGAGCGTGGTACCGGTCGGCGACAGCAGCCGTTGCCGCTCCAGCGCCTCCAGCAGCCATTCCCGCTTGTGCAGCTGCCGAACCGCCAGGTCCGACGCAGCGGTCACGGGCGGCGGCGCCAGCCTTTTCGGCGCCGTCTCGACCACGTCCTGCGCCGGCGCCGCCGGGACTGCCGGGACAGCCTTGCGATCGAAGGGTTTCAAACGAAGCTTGGTCGCGTGATCATCGACGAGGGAGCGGCCTTCGGCATCCACGCCGCGATAATAATGTTTCTGCCATTTGTCCGCGGGCGCGGCGGGGGGTGATGCCGCCATTTTCCGATGAAACGCGTCGCGCGAAGCGCTCCATGCCGCAAAGCGCTGGGCCAGGACCGGGTCCTCCGCCATTGGCGCCATGCGGGGCCGCACGCCGTCGAGCCGCCCGCGCTCCACCGGGAAAACGAAGCAAATCGGCTCGAACGCCTCGAACCGCACCGGATGATCGGCCCGGGTGAAGCGCCAATTCATGGTGAAGGTGAAGTGCGACCAATCGGTCTCGATGACACCGCCCAGCGGTGCGATCCCGTCCTTGGCTCGGTTGGGCGAACCCGAGACCCAGAGATTCCAGCCGGGCGGGGTGCGAAAGATGCCTTCGATGTGAAAGGTCACGACAGCCTGACCGAACAGCGACACCGGTGCGCGATGGGCGGGCGTACCCTCGTCGGTCAGGATCGTCACGGCGTCGGTGCCGGTCCCGCCATTCCACACGGCCTCGAAGCCGCACGGGCTCAATATCTCCCAGCCATGCGCGTTGGCGATGTTGAGCGGCAGGCAGCGATAGGCGAAGGCTTCGGGCGTTGCATCCATCCAGGGGCGCGCGGCCGGCGCCGGCCGGATCAACGGGGCCCAGCCTGGGCCGAGATAGCAGATGAGTTCCACCGTTCCGTTCCTCTTCTGCAGCGTGGTTTATCGTCTAAGAGACTGTTTTGAAAATGCGCGACGGGCGCATTTTCGAGGCCGTGCAGCGCGCAATTTCAAAACAGTCTCTATCCTTGCAGATAGTCGGCGAACCGATCGAAGCAAAGCCCAATTCGATCACTCGAACCGGGGCCCCATGTTGGGAACTCGACGCGATTGAGGACTGCATGCTATCCGCATACCGGACGGAGATGACCGCCGGAGTCGAATAGGGCATGGTGTCAAGGAACGTGCTGTCGTGATTTGCCGTGATGAGTGTGCGATGCTCAACGAAACCGCCGACGGAACCGCCAGCAAAAAAAGATTTTTTCGTTAGACGGCGGAATTCCTTGGTTTTTCCGAAAATCGCGACATCATGGCAGACGATCCTCCGTGCGCGCCGGGAGCGATTGCTTGTCGAACATTGACATCAGGGGTGGTGCCGAGCCGCCGGAAATCACCGGAAAGGGCAAGGCGCCGGGGACGTCTCCGAGCGGGCCCCAGGGCGGCCCGTCGCTCTGGTCGATTCGGCGACTCCTGATCATCGGCCTCGCCTCGCTGCAGCTTGTCTCGGTCGGGGCCGTGGCGTTGGTGACATATTTCGGCGCTCACCGTGCGCTCTCGGAAAGCTATCAGGCGCTGGCACGCCAGGTCGCGCGCGATGCCGTGACCCATGCTCAGGATCTGCTGTCGAACGCGTCCGCGGCGGTCGGATCGGTTGAAAGCCAGATTCGCGATGGCGTGGTCGATCCGGCCGACCAGCAGCGCCTGGCATTGCTGCTGTTCGAGGCGCTCAAGCAGGATCCGCAGCTCGACGGGCTCTATTACGGTACGGCGCGCGGCGACTTCGTCTATGTCATGCGCCAGCAGCCAGGCTCGGACGATCTGTTCCGAGTCAAAAGCCTCCATATCGACGACGAGGATCGCCGCATCGAGACGGTCGTGCTGCGCGACCTGCATTGGCGGGCCGAGCGCGAGCTCGACCCGGCTCCGGACGATTTCCTGCCGCTCAGCCGGCCGTGGTATCGCAAGGCGCTCGAGGCGGGCGGCGGCGGCTGGACGGCGCCTTACAATTTCTACAGCTCCCGCCGGCCGGGTATCACCTATGCCCGGCCGCTGGTAGCACCCTCGGGCCAGGTCACGGGCGTGATCGGCGGCGATATCGAGCTGGTCGGCATCGCCCGTTTCCTCGAGGGGCTGCATATCGGCCCGCATGGCCGCGCCATGATCGCCAGCCGTGCCGGCGGCACGCCGCTCGCCGATCCGTCGGCCAAGGGCGCCGAGCCTCCCGGACCGCTTCTGCCGCTCACGCCGATCGAGGATCCGGCCCTCAGTGCCGCATTGCTCCAAGGACGTGCGCTCGAGAAACCCGAGGCGCCGGGCTTGCCGGAGACCTATCGATTCGAGGCCGAAGGGGCGCGCTATTTCGCGGTCACGGCGCCTTTTACCGCCGATCTGCCCTGGACCCTGCTGATCGCCGTGCCGGAGGCCGACTATCTCGGCTGGTTCTATGACGCGCAGCGCTCGGCTCTCCTGCTCAGCGTCGCGGTCGGGCTGGTCAGCCTCGGCATCGGCTTCCTGATCTGGCGCGGCTTGGCCGGCCCGCTCGAACGGCTGCGTCGCAATGCGCGGGCGGTCCAGCGCGGCGCCTGGAACGCGCTGCAGCCGACGGAGAGCCGCCTCAGCGAGATCCGCGAGACCGAAGCGGCCTTCCTCTCGATGGCGAAATTCTTGAGCCGCGAGCAGCAGGCCAACCAGATGCTGCTGCGCCGCCTGCGCAAGCTGGCGGCCGCGGTCGAGCAAAGCCCGGCGGCCGTGCTCATCACCGATTCGGCCGGGCAGATCGAATATGCCAATCCCGCCTTCGAGCAGCTGACCTTTCACGCCGCCAGCAGCGTGTTCGGCCAGTCGGCCCTCATCCTCGCGGCCGGGGTGGAGGATCAGGACATCTATCACGAGATCGTACGGCACGTGCGCGAAGGCATCGTCTGGCGCGGCGAGAACCGTATCCGGCGCGCCGACGGCAGCGTGTTCGACGGGCTGCTGCTGGTGGCGCCGGTGCGCAACAGCGCCGGGCGTGCGGCCAACAGCGTCGTGATCCTGGAAGACGTGACCGACGAGCGCGCGCGGGAACGAGCCGTCGCCAAGGCGCTCGATGTCGCGATCACCGCCAATCAGGCGCGGGCCGAGTTCCTGGCCCATATGAGCCATGATCTCAGGACCCCGCTGAACGCGATCCTGGGCTTCTCCGACATGATGTGCTCGGAGATGTTCGGGCCGCTCGGCCATCGCCGCTATCAGGAATATGCCGGCGACATCCGGTCGAGCGGCGAGTATCTGCTCAAGATCGTCAATCAGATCCTCGATGTCGCCCAAGCCGAATCGGCGAGCCTGGCGCTCATCGAGGAAGAGGTGGCGCCGCTCGAGCTGGTCGAATCGGCGCGCCGGCTGATGCTGAGCGAGGCGGTGGCGCGCGGTACCAAGATCGAGGTTTCGGTGGCCGAAAGCCTGACCATCTGGGCCGACGCCACGAAGCTGCACCAGGTGATCGTCAACCTCCTGTCGAATGCGGTCAAGTTCACGCCCGAGAATGGCCGGGTCGAGGCCTCGGCCGTGCTGCCGAGCGGCGGCGGGCTCGAGCTGCGCATCGCCGATACCGGCTGCGGCATGACGCCGGAACAGATCGAGCTGGCGATGCAGCCCTTCATCCGCGTCGAGAACGACCCGCTCGTGCGCAAGAATGACGGCGTTGGCCTCGGCCTGCCTATCGCCAAGCGGCTGATCCAGCTTCACGGCGGCAGCCTGATCTTCGACAGCGCGCCCGGCCGGGGTACCACCGCGATCATCTGGCTGCCGCCGGAGCGTTTGCTCGCCCCCCACGCGGCCTGACCGTCGCAATCCCGGACCGGTGGATAGTGCGCCGCCGAAGAGCAGATGCTCCTCAAAATCGTATTCGTTACTGACAATACGACCGGTAGCGCGGTCGTGGCCGGCTCAATTTCCTGCTTTCCTTTTCGTCCGGCGCGGCCTTAGACTCTCTTCGTCAGTCGAAGGTACCATGCCGACCTGCGGACCCGATAGAATAGCGGGGATCCGAACGGGCGGCGACATTGTTCAGGGGATTTCGTCACGAGATAAGATTTTCATCATAAGACAAGGCAGGGGAGAAACCGATGGACATTGTTGCACGGGTCAAGAACATCCTCATGACGCCGAAAACCGAATGGCCAGTCATCGCGGCGGAGCCGACCGATATTGCCCAGCTTTATACCGGCTATATCGTCATTCTTGCGGCGATTCCGCCGTTGGCGTCGCTGATCGGTCTGACCATCCTCGGCCTGCCGCTGGGGCTCGTCATCACCAGCGCCGTGTTGCGTTACGTCTTCAGCCTGATCGGCGTTCTGCTGTTCGGCTTCATCGCTGCCAAGCTTGCGCCGATGTTCGGCGGTCGCGACGATCTCGTCCAAGGTGTCAAGCTGACCGCCTTTACCAATACGGCAGTCTGGATCGGCGGCATCTTCCTGATCATTCCCCGGCTCGGCAGCTTGATCTCGTTGCTCTGCGGGCTCTACGCGCTCTACCTGCTCTATCTCGGTATCTCGGTGGTGATGACCGTGCCGGAAAGCCGCGCGGTCGGATATCTCCTCTCGCTGATCGCCGTCGCGATCGTCATCGTCATCGTCCTCGTCGTCATCGGTGGTGTCGTCGGACTGGGTATGATGTAACGGGCGTCGGGCGCCGATATCGGGCCGGCGCCCGGCCGGACTTTCCGAATATCATCGAGGGAGTTCAAAACCATGCGTTGGAGCTTGGCGGGCTTCGGCTTCGCGGCACTTATGGCCATGGCTGGCGGCGCTGCCGAGGCCGGTGTGGTCGTCACCGAGCAGGTGGTCAATCTCAGCAATCAATCGACCAGCAACGACACCGTCTTCATCGACAGCGACCGGATGAAGGCGGGGTCGGATCGCCACACGGTCATCTTCCGCGGCGACCTCCAGCGCATGTGGATGATCGACGAGCCGGGCCATTCATATCGCGAGATCACGCCGGGATCGATGCAGGCGATGCAGGATCAGGCTCATGCCGCGATGGATCAAAGGCTGGCCAACCTGCCCGAAGCGCAGCGCAAGCAGGTCGAGGCGATGATGGCCCAGAAAGGCGGCGGCGGCATGATGGCGCCCACCACGCCGTCACTGCCGCCGAGCTACCGGAAGCTCGGCGAGACCAAGACCATCGCGGGCTATAGCTGCGAGCTTTATCATCGCGAGGCGGGGGGCGAGATCTCCGACGTCTGCATCGCCCGGCTCGATGCCGCGGGCCTCAGCCGCGACGATTTCAGGGTCTTCGCGCAAATGCTGAAGTTCCTGCCGTCGGGTGGCGACAAGCCGGCGCTCTACGATCTCGACGCGCAGCGCCAGGCGCTGGGCTTCGACGGGCTGCCGCTCGAGACGCTGATCTACACCAACGGCAAGCCCTTCATGCGGCGGACCGTCACGGCGATCCAGCATTCGAGCATCCCGGGATCGACCTTCGAGCTGCCGCCGGGTTTCGCCAAGCAGGATCTGCCGAGCTTCGGGGTACGCTAGTGGATCGAATCTAACGCTTGGTAC
>CAVXLN010000040.1:0-246917 GCA_963762435.1 uncultured Alphaproteobacteria bacterium
AACCCCTACGGTTAATTTTGGAACATATTTTGCACCCCCTCCCCCCGGTCATCAGTTTGTTAGAGAGAGAAGACAGAAAAGTGGATTTCCACGCCTAATTTTGGTCAGTACTGATACTATGGCATGGACAGATCAAATAAAGGTAAAGGAGCCATACTCTTATTCAGAGCGTAGGCGAGGTGCTCATCTCCTTTATAGGTCCGAGCCCGCACGGCATGACGAATGCCAGTGCACTGGAAACTGGACCAGGGTTTCACAGCGCGTGCGGTTACCTTCCGCAGACACAAGGCCTGCTACTCATTCATAATCCATCGGCTGAGTGGACCGAAGCAACTGTGCATGAGTGGCTTGCTCAAGACCACGACGCAAACTGCCACAGCCGGGAGTCGAACCCTGGCCTCTCGAGTGAGAGTCCAACGCTCTGACTGAGCTATCAGCGCTGTACGAAAAAAAAGAAAATTGTGAATTTCATTGCACTGCAAGTCTCTGATTGGCTGGGTGTTAGGTGGTCGTGACCAATGACTACAGGGCAGACGATGACCTTGAAGAGATTGACCTTGAGGCTGGTCAGGTGATCAACGTCGTCCAACCAGATGGCGACGCTGAGGAACTGGTCAGTTATGTTTCTTTCGTTGAAAAACACATTATTGAAAATGTTTTTGTGCAAATTTTAAGAAATGCAAACTTTTGTATGCACGGCGTCCATACCGTGATCTGGCTCGGCCAAGGGCTCGAGAACGACCATACCGACGGCCATGTCGACGACATCACCTGCTTCGCCCGGCCCGGCGCCGTCATCACCGCCACCTGCGACGACCCCGCCGACTTCAATTATCGCGTGCTGAACGACAATATCGACCGGCTGCGCCAGGCCCGCGACGCCAAGGGCCGGTCGCTCGAGATCATTCCGCTGCCCCTGCCGGCGCGGCGCGAGACGGCGGCCGGGCGTCTTGTTTTGACCTATGTGAATTTCTATCTGGCGAACGGTGCCGTCATCATGCCGTCCTTCGACGACCCGATGGACGGGCAGGCGGCCGAGATCCTGGCGCGCGCCTTTCCGGATCGCGCCATCGTCCAGGTGTCCGCACTCGACATTCTCGAAGGCGGCGGCGGCATCCATTGCATCACGCAGCAGCAGCCGGCGGGTCGCCCGGCGGCTTTGGAGGGGACATGACCGAGGTCACGGTGGCGGCGACGCAATTCGCCATGAGCGACGACCGCTCCGCCAATATCGAGAAGGCGGTGTCGATGGTGCGCCACGCCGCCGTCATGGGCGCCAACATCGTCCTGCTGCCCGAGCTCTTCGAGATCCCCTATTTCTGCAAGGATCAGGAGCCGGAATGGTTCGCCGAGGCCTTGCCGGCCGAGGGCAACCCGACGCTGGCGCGCTTCTCCGCCTTGGCCCGCGAGCTCGAGGTGGTGCTGCCGGTCAGCTTCTTCGAGCGCGCCAACAACGCCTATTACAACAGCATCATGATCATCGATGCCGACGGCACCCAGCTTGGCCTCTATCGCAAGTCGCACATCCCGGACGGGCCCGGCTATCAGGAGAAATTCTATTTCCGGCCGGGCGATACCGGCTTCAAGGTCTGGGCGACCCGCTTCGGCCGGATCGGCGTCGCGATCTGCTGGGACCAATGGTTCCCGGAATCGGCGCGGGTCATGGCGCTGCAAGGGGCGGAGCTGCTGTTCTACCCGACGGCGATCGGCTCCGAGCCGCAGGATGCGACGCTCGACAGCCGCGACCATTGGCAGCGTGTGATGCAGGGCCATGCCGGCGCCAATCTCGTGCCGCTGGTGGCATCGAACCGTGTCGGGCGCGAGGCCGGGCTTCTCGCCACCACGACTTTCTACGGTTCGTCCTTCATCGCCGATCCGACTGGCGCCAAGTTGGCCGAGGCCGGGCGGGAGGAGGAGGCGGTGTTGATTTCCCGCTTCGATCTCGACAAGATCCGGCGCCAGCGCGACAGCTGGGGCGTGTTCCGCGACCGCCGGCCGGAGCTTTACGGCGCGATCGCAACGGCCGACGGCAAGGTGCGCTGACGCGATGCTCGCCCGGCTCTGGAAGCAGCTGAGGGGCCCTTCAGCCCCGAGCTTCGCCGATCTCGCCGAGCTGCCCGACCCCGCGACGCGCCCGCCGCTCGACCGGCCGGATGTCGATCCGTCTAGCCTCAGCCCGGAGCAGCTCTCCTGGTACCGCGACGGCGTCGTGGTCCTGCGGGGCTTCGTACCCGACGATCTGATCGACGCTTACGTCGCCGTGCGCGCCCGACTGCCCAAGCCCCATGGCTGGCAGACGCCGCAGCCCTATCAGCATGTGCCGGAGTTGCTCAAGCTCTCGCTCCACCGCCCGCTCATGGCCGTGATGAAGGATCTCATCGGCGAGGAGATGCTGCTCCATCTCAACCTCACCGGTTGGGTCTCGACGGAGCGAGACTGGCATCAGGATGATTACCTGAACCCGCCCTTCGTCGATTGCTGGTACGCCGCCGCCTGGGTGGCACTCGACCATATCTCGCCGGAATCTGGCCCGTTCGAATATATCCCGGGCAGCCATCGCTGGCCCTTGCTGCGCGGCGGCAAGGTGCAGGCCTGCATGACCGATGCCGACCGCGCCGAGCTCAAGGCGAAAAACGAAGAGCATCTCTGGCCGACCCTCACGCAGAAATATGTCGTCCCCGCGATCGAGGCCGAGATCCGCCGGCACGGCACCCCGCCGAAGCAGTTCCTGGCCGAGAAAGGCGATGTGCTGATCTGGCATGGCGGGCTCATGCATCGCGGCACCAAGCCGGCACGGCCCGGGATCGAGCGGCGCGCCCTCATCGCGCATTACACGGCCCTCTCGCATCGCCCCGACCTGCCCGAACGGCGGCAGGACGAGGCCGGCAGCCATTACAGCGTGCTCAATTTGCCGCTCCATTGGCCGCTCGCGGCACCTGACTGGTAGGGCGCGCGGTCATTTTGCCGAACGGCGAGTCCGGGTCGTCGGCGTAATTGTTGGGCAGATGATAGATCCAGCTGCACAGCGGCGGCAGCTTCGTCTCGGCCAGCACGGGCAGGACCAGCCGCGAGGCGCCGCCTTCGGGGATCGCCTCGAACGCCAGGCCCATGGCGGCGCGCTCGCGGATCTCCCAGTTCGACACGCTCTTGCTCTGCTCGGAATCGAAGGAGGCGCTGGCGGCATATTCGCGCGCGAGCTCGGCATCCAACAGATACATGCCGGCATAGGCGCTCCATGGATTGACGAAGATATGGTCGCCATAGCGGCAGACCTCGCTCCGGATCAGGCCCAGATCCGGGATATTGTCGGTGATGACGTTGCGTTCGAGCGCCCGGCTATATTCGATCCGCGTGAAGGACGGGATCAGGTTGCGCGGCTTCAGCAAGGGCCGGCAGGTCACGAAATAGCAGAAATTCAAGAACGAGAACTGGATGTCGTCCTCGAGATAGAGGAAATGCGTATAGGGGCTGTCGGATGCCAGGAAGATCTCGGGAATGAGCCTTTTGTGCTCCCAGGTCAGCATATAGGGATGGGCCAGATCCGGGCAGGAGCGGGGCGTCGAGCGCATCGGCGGCTCGGTATAGTCGCGGCAGAGCGTCTCGAGTGCTGCGAGCTCCTCAGGATCGGCGGTATTGGTCAGCACGATCACATCGAGCCGCTTGGTGAGGAAGCCCGACAGCGAGGTCAGCGTGCGCGACAGGATCGCCAGGCGCTCGCGGACATAATGGAAGCTGATCGCGACGAGCAGGCGCGACGAGCGCGCTTTCTCGATATCCCAAGCGAGCATACCGTTTCCCTGAAAAGCTTCCAGCGGGAGCATCTAAGCATCTCCCAGCCGCGGGTGCCATGCTACGATGAGCGTGCAATCAGGGAGGATTTCGTGAAGCTTTACAACTCGATCGGGCCGAACCCGAAGATGGTCCGCATGTTCCTCATGGAAAAGGGCATGGAGCTGCCGCTGGTGCAGGTGGATCTCATGGGCGGCGAGAATCGCCAGGCGCCCTATCTCGCCGTCAATCCATCGGGCCAGATGCCGGCGCTCGAGCTCGATGACGGCACTGTGCTGGCCGAGATCACGGCCATTTGCGAATATCTCGACGAGATCGGGCCCGGCCCGTCGCTGATCGGTTCGACGCCCGAGGAGCGGGCCGAGACCCGCATGTGGTCGCGGCGCATCGATCTCAACATCCTCGAACCGCTCGCCAACGGCTTCCGCTTCTCCGAAGGGCTTCGGCTGTTCGAGAACCGCCTGCATTGCATTCCCGAGGCGGCCGACGGCCTCAAGGCGACCGCGCGCAAGAAGCTGGCCTGGCTCGACGGGTTGATGGCAGGCAACAGCTTCGTCGCCGGCGAGCGGCTCACCATGGCCGATCTCCTGCTCTATCCGTTCCTCGAATTCGGCGCCCAGGTCGGACAGCCCTTGCCGGAGGGGCTCGCCAACATTCCGGCCTGGTATGAGCGCATGAAGGCGCGGCCGAGTGCGGCGGCCTGATCCCATGCGGCTCTTCGACCTCCGCGGGCGGGTGGCGCTCGTCACGGGCGGCAATGGCGGCATCGGTCTCGGCATGGCCAAGGGCCTGGCGGAGGCCGGTGCCAAGATCGCGGTCGCCGGCCGCAACGAGGCGAAGGCCGAAGCGGCATTGGCCGATCTCGCCGGCATGGGGGCTGACGCCGCCTTCGTGCCGGTCGATATCGCCGACGCCGAATCCTGCCGGACGATGGTGGCGACGACGGTCGAGCGATTCGGCCGGCTCGACATCCTCATCAACAATGCCGGCATGTCGATCCGCAAGCGGCCCGAGCTGCTCACCCCCAAGGAATGGCATCAGGTCATCGACACCAATCTCGGCGGCCCGCTCTTCGCGGCGCAGGCGGCTTATCCGGCGATGGTCGAGGCCAAGGGCGGCAAGATCATCAATATCGGCTCGATGATGTCGCTCTTCGGCACCTCCTTCGCGGCCGCCTACGGCGCCAGCAAGGGCGGCATCGTGCAGCTGACCAAGGCGCTCGCGACCGCCTGGGCGGGCGAAAACATCCAGGTCAATGCCGTGCTGCCCGGCTGGATCGATACCGACATGACGCAGACGGCGCGCGAGCAGGTCGACGGGCTGCATGAGCGGGTCTTGAGCCGCACGCCGGCCGCCCGCTGGGGCCATGCCAGCGACATGGCCGGCGTGGCCGTCTTCCTGGCGAGCTCCGCCTCGGATTTCGTGACCGGTGCCGCGATCCCGGTCGATGGCGGCTATTCGGTGCTGGGCTGAACCGTTACCGCCCGCGCCAGCGGCTCGGCGCCTGATCGGTCCAGCGGCGGAACGCCCGGGTGAAGTGGGCGGCATCGGAATAGCCGAGTGCCAGGGCGATCGCGGTGATCGACGCATCACGTTGCCCGAGTGCTGCGCGCGCTTCGGCTTCCTTGAGCTGCTGCGATAGGGTGGCAAAGCTGGTGCCGGCGGCGGCCAGCCGCCGTTGCAGCGTCCGCCGCGTCATCCCCATCCGATTGGCGATTGCCTCGATGCCGGTGTCGCCGGTGAAACGGCCGAGCCCGATCATGTGCCGGACGATATCGATCGTATCGGAAATAGCCGGAACGATCGCGGGGAGGTCGCCTCCCGCCGCGACGGGCGTCGGATTGAGCGCATCCAGCAGCTCGGCTGGAAACACGATTGCGGCGCGGTCGCCGGCCGTGAGATTGCAGCCGAACAGCGCTTCGATCCGGCCCCTGCCCTGAACCGCTCCCGGCAGCTCGATCCGGTCGGGCGTCCAGTGCCGGCCCAGGAACCGCCTCAGGAAATCGAGCATGTAGCCGAACGCCAGCAGCTCGTTCTTCTGCCGACCGAGCGTCAACGGGGCCGTGATGAGATAGGACCAGCGCGCCCAGCCGCCGCAGATCTCGAGCTCCATCTCGGTCGAGGCCTGAAGCAGGCTGCCATAGGCTTGATAGGCAATCGAGATCGCGTCGCCGAGACGCTCGAACGACAGCATGTGCTGGCCATAGAGGCCCAGCCCGTCGAGGCCGGCGGCGGTCGAAAGCCGGGCGGGCAGCGCATCGTCGCCCAGCTCGCGCGCGGCCGCCTCGACGAGGCGAAACTGGTCCCTGAGCAGGATCAGCCGATCCGGTTGCTCGATGATCTCCAGCGGCAGATCGGCGGCGCGGAAGAGCCGGGCGACGGAGCCGCCCGACGCCTCGACCCAGGCGGCCAAGGGCCCAATCGTTCCGGCTCTCGTGAGTGCCAGCGCCGTCAAGTCATCCTCCCCGGGCGGGCAGGATATCGCTGCCGGCCGATCGGGGCAGCCGCATCTTTCGACCTAAATTTAGTTTGTCACCAAATGGCAAGTGACGAGCGCCGGCCCGCGCTAGCATCGGTGGGAACGTCAGGGGAGGAACAGATGCCTACGAAAGAATTCGATGAGCGCAACATCGAATGGCGCACCATCGACGGTCTCGAGCACATCGCCTACTACATCTACGATGTCGACGAGAAAGGCCGTATCGTCGATCTGCTGTTCAAGTTCGCGGCCAACCAGCAGATCGTGCTGCATCGGCATAAGGCGGCCTATCGCACGCTCGTGCTGCAAGGCGAGCTCCGCATCTATCGCGCCAATGGCGAGCTGATCGAAGTCCGTCCGGTCGGCAGCTATGTGATGAAGGAGGCCGGCGGCGAGCCGCATCGCGAGGGCGGCGGCGACCAGGACACGATCGTCTTCTTCAGCAACCGGAATGTCGGCGATGTCGTCTACGAGATCCTCGACGACGATCTGAACATCGTCACGACCTTCGGCATGGCCGAGTTCAAGGGGCTGCTCGAGGCTCAGCCATCCTAGCGGCACGGCTCCAGACGGTGAGAGAGCCGAGCGGCTCGAAGCCATATTGCTCGGCCTGCCGCAGATCCTCGCCGGTCTCGTAAGCGACAAGCGCGCTCGACTGGAAATGGGCCAGCAATGCCGCGATCAGCTCGTTGCGAGGACCGAAGACATTGGTAAGGCCGAGCACATCCGCTGCCTCGAAGCCGATGCCGCCGCCGGCGATCGTCCCGGCGGCATCGAAACCGGCCAGGATCAGAACGCGCGGATCGTCCAGAAGCGGATCAGGGAAGATGCGCGCGGCCGCACCGCCCCAGGCCAGCTCCCATTGCGGAAGCTCAAACGGCTCGATCCGGCGCCAGCTCAGTGTGGGCGCGACCGATCTC
This sequence comes from uncultured Alphaproteobacteria bacterium, assembly GCA_963762435.1. Classification (GTDB taxonomy): domain Bacteria; phylum Pseudomonadota; class Alphaproteobacteria; order ATCC43930; family CGMCC-115725; genus JAXDMU01. The sequence goes on from CAVXLN010000040.1 coordinate 7,189, forward strand.
ACCGCTACGGGCTCAAGTCTCAGCCAACTGGCCGAGAACAGCCGCCGGAAGCCATGCCGGTCGAGCTGCAGGCGATCGAAACTGTCCTTCACGCTGATATCGAAGCCCGATCGATCCGCCAGCGATCGGATGAAGTCGGCCTGCGTCGAGGGATCGGCGCCCGGATCGATGGTGACGACATTGGGATAGAAAGGCGGTGTTTCCGCTGCGCAAAGCCAGAGGCCGTCTTGCGATTCCACAGGCAGGCCGTGCGCACGCCAGACCGCCGCGCACCATTGGGCGTTGTTCAACGCGGCATCGATCGCGTCCGGCATTCTCGGAATTGCTACAGCAGCTTCCCGTCCGCCCCCATCAGCTCGCGCCGGATGATCGGGATCGGCAGCAATCCCGCGGCCAGGAACCGGTCGTGGAAATCGGCGAGGGTGAATTTGTCGCCCATCTTCTGCCGATAATCCTCACGCAGCTTGAGGATGGCGAGCTTGCCGAGCGTGTAGGTGAGGTAGCCCGGGTCGGAGGTGCCGCGCCGCGCCTCGGACAATGCGACCGGTGCCGGCACATAGCATTGCTTGTTGAAGAGCTCGGCCGCCGCCTCGACGCTCATGCCCTGTGTGTGCAGTTCGAAGGATGCCACCATCCGGCAGTCGCGCAGCAGCGCCTCCTCGATCTGCCCCAGCTTCAGCATCGGCGTCGGCCCGCCATAGCCCTGTTCGACGATCATCTCCTCGGTGTAGTGCGCCCAGCCTTCGGTGCTCGATTGCGTGCCGCTCAGCTGCCGCACCAGCGACCAGTCGGGATGCGATTTGTTGACGAGGAACTGCACATAATGGCCCGGCCACACCTCATGCGCCGAGGTGATGATGAAGTCCGAATAATCGAAGGCGCCCAGATATTCCTCGATCTTGGCCGGCGGCTCGCTCATGTCCGGCGGCGTTACGTAATAGAAGGCCTCGCGCGCCTCGTGCTCGAACGGGCCGGGCGGGTCGAACTCGGCCGAGACGAGGGCGCGGGCGAAGGGCGGCGTCTCGGCGACATGCAGATCGAGCTCGGGCGGGATCGTCAGGATGTTCTTGTCCTTGATGAATTGCTTGAGATCCGCCAGCTCCTTCGACGCCTCCGTCACCAGCCCGTCGGCCTTCGGGTGATCCGATTGCAGCTTGACGATGGCCGAGTCGAGCGTGCCGCCGGGATCGACCTGCTTGGCCGTCTCGGCGAAGGCTGCCTGATCGGCCCAGAGATGCGACCAGGCGAGTGCACGAAGCTGATCGAGCGGGACATCGATCATGTCGAAGTCCTTGAGGTGCTCGGCCAGCGCCTCGGCACCCAACGCGAAATTGCCGTTCGCCTTGGGCAGGAGATCGGCCTTGAGATATTGCCGGTAGCTCTCGAGCGCCTTCAGCACACCCTCGTTGGAGGCCTTGAACTCCCGCTGCAATGCTGGATCGGTGACACTGGCGAAGGCGGCCGGAGCACCATTCTTGAAGAAATCGATGGCCCCGCCGGCATTGAGGATCGCCGTATCGACGAAAGGCTTCGGCGTGTCGCTCAAGAATTTCCGTGCCGTGGCCAGCATCGCCGGGATCTGCCGCTCGCGCGCGATGGCCGAGCGCATGCGGTCGGCGAGCGGCGCGAAATCGCGCTGGACCAGCGAGAAGACCGAACCGGTCGCCAGCTCGACATAACGATTGGGATTGGTGCGCCAGGTCTGGATGCGTTCGAGATTGAGGAGATCGCCCTTGATCTGGCCGATCAGCACCTCGCGATCGTCGCGCCGGCTGGGATCGAGGCTCGCCGGATCGATCGCCTGGAATGCCGCCAGCGCTGCCTTCAGCCGCTTCGTCTCGCGCGCATGCGCCGCGGGCGAGATATCGTCGAGCTTCGCGTCGTAATCATGCAGGCCCTCGGCCGTGGCATCGGCCGGATGGGCGCGAAGCTCCTCGTCATAGAAGCTCTTGACGAGCGCGTCGTAATCGGGTGCGGCGGCATACGCCGGTGCGAAAGCGAAAAGGCAGGCAAGGGCAGTGCCGACTAGGCCGATCTGGCGCATCGAAATCCGCTTCTTCATCACGGGGTTGAAAGCGCCACCTTCAGGGAAGCCGGCCGGATTGTCCAGTGACGCTCCAACGGAAACGAAGTGGGGCGGGACGCCCGCTCCACTGAGAGAGTCTTGGTCTGGGCGGCCCCGGCTCTAAGCCTCGACCATGATTCCGAGCGGCATCAGCCTGACACTCGCAACCGCCCGCGCCAGCTCGACGCCGTCCGCATCCTCGAGACTCGCCTCGACGCAGCCGATCGTCCTTCCCAGCTGGCGGATCTGTGCCCGGCCGGTGATCGGCCCGGGCGAGGCCGGCGCCAGGAAGGTCACGGTCAGCGAGATCGTCACCGGATATCGCTCGCCCCGGCTCGCGATGACCACGGCCGGCCCCATGCTGTCGTCGAGCATGGCGGCGAGGAACCCGCCCTGCACCTGGCCGGCGGGATTGCAGAAGGAAGGCAGTGCCTCGAACCGGATGCTGGCAGTGCCCTTGGCGGCATCGGCCTCGATAAGCTCGAACCCCAGCGTCCTGGCGCAAGGCGGCATCGGGAAGCGGTCGAGGATGGTGGCTTGCATGCTGATCTCCGTGGGTTTCCACGGAGAATAGGGCAGCCCTGCTGACAGCATGCCGTCAGCAGGGCTGTTCGCTGGTTAAGAGGCCTGCCGGTCCGTGCCGCTCCGCCCGATGCCGAGCGCCTCTGCCATCCGCTGCACGGCCGGGTAATCGACCTTGCCGGTGCCCAGGAGCGGCATTGCGTCGACCGGCTGGATCACGCGCGGCACCATCAGCTCGGGCGTGCCCCGCTCGCGGGCGAAGGCCAGGAGCTCCTTCACCTCGGCCTCGGCGCGCGTGGTCAGCAGCACCAGCTGCTCACCCTTGCGCTGGTCGGGGATCGCGATCACGGCATGCTGCTGCTCCGGCCAGAGCTGCGCCGCCAGCGTCTCGGCCGCGGTCATCGACACCATCTCGCCCGCGATCTTGGCGAAGCGCTTGGCGCGGCCTTGGATCGTGACGAAACCGGCGGCATCGACGCGCACGATATCGCCCGTATCGTACCAGCCATCCGCCGGCGGCTCGAGCGCCCCCGGCGCGTTGGTCAGGAAATAGCCCAGCATGACATTCGGGCCGCGCACGAACAGCCTGCCGCCCTCGGCGACACCCGGCACCGGCTCGAGCCGCCATTCGATCCCAGGCAGGAAGCGCCCGACTGTGCCCGGCCGGCTATGCATCGCCGAATTGATGGCCAGTACCGGCGCCGTCTCGGTGACGCCATAGCCTTCGAGGATGCGCACGCCGAACCGCTCGCTGAAGAGGCGCCGCGTCTCGTCGCGCACCTTCTCGGCACCGGCGAAGGCATAGCGCACCGCATAGAAATCATAGGGATGCGCGAAGCGGGCCCAGCCGGTCAGGAAGGTGTCGGTGCCGAAGATGATCGTGGCGTCGGTGTCGTAGATCAGGTCCGGCACGATCTTGTAATGGAGCGGCGAGGGGTAGAAGAAGGTCCTGACCCCATAGAGCAGCGGCAGGATCGTGCCACCGGTCAGGCCGAAGCTGTGGAACATCGGCATCGCATTCATGACCCGGTCGGCCGGGTGGAAATCGATGACGGCGGCGACCTGGCCGCAATTGGCGACGATGTTGCGGTGGCTCAAGGCCACACCCTTGGGCGTGCCTTCCGAGCCGCTGGTGAACAGCACCACCGCCGGCGCCTCTGGATCGACATGACAGCCCGGCAGTCGCCGGGCGAATTTGGCGTCGATGAGGCCCCTGAGCTTGGCAAACGGGCCGATGCTGGCGCGGACATCCTCGAGCCAGACGATGCGGACCTCCTGCGAGAGGCGTTCGATCACCTTGTCGAGCTTGCCGCGCTCGACGAACCGGCGCGAGCTCAGCACGGTATGGATCTCGGCCGCCTTGCAGGCCGAGATCATGCCGTCGGCACCGGCCGAGAAATTCAGCATCGCCGGCACCCGCGCCTGGGTCTGGAGCGCGAAGAAGGTCACGACGGCACCGATCGAGTTCGGCAGCATCACACCGACCCGCTCGGCGGGCTTGGTGACGGCGGCCAGCTTGCGGCCGAGCACCGCGGCTCCCACCACCAGCCGGTCATAGGACATCGGCTTGCGCTCGCCATCCTCGAGGATCGGCAGCTTGCGGCCGAACCGGTCGCGCGAATCGAGCAAGGCCGAGAAGATCGTCCGGTCGATGTCGTATGTCGCAAACGCGGTATCGACCATCAGATCCTGCAGCGCCATGCTGACCATCTGCCGGCGCTTGCGGCCGCGGATCTCGGGATCCACGCTGAGCTTGACCGGCGGCAGCACCTGCATCTTGAGCTTCGGGAACCAGTGCCGCTTGACCTTGCGGCCCATGCGCGTGAAGGGCGTGAATTGCAGCCCGTCGATCCGGACCGGAATGACCTCGGCATCCGACTTGTCGGCGACCGTGGCGGCACCCTCATAGATCTTCATGAGGGCGCCCGTCGTGGTGATCCTGCCTTCTGGGAAGATGCCGAGCGGCTGGCCGTCGCGCACGGTCTTGATCATCGCCTTGACTGAGAACGGATTCGACGGGTCGACCGGGAAGATGCGCACGAACACCAGGAAGATCCGCGCCCACCAGATTCGGGTCATGAAAGTGTTGACGGCGAAGGTGATGTTGCCCGGCAGATAGGCGCCGACGAAGCAGCCATCGAGGAAGCTCAGATGGTTGCACACGACGATCCGGCGCGGCCCGGCATTGCGGAAATGCTCCATGCCGGTGATCTCGACGCCGTGCAGCGTCTCGAAATACCAGCGGAGCGCCGCCCGCATCATCTCATGCGGCAACAGCCGGCAGATCTGGATGGCGACCAGCAGATTGGCCAAGGCGGCGAGGCCGAGGATCATCGGCGCCGACAGGCCGAGCCCGGCGAGGAGACCGATAACGAGCGTGCCCAAGACCATGGGCACGGCATTGGCGACATTATTGGCGGCGATCATGCGCGCGCGGTGCGACGGCTCGGATTCCTCCTGCAGCAGGACATAGAGCGGCACCGAGAAGACGCCGCCGCACATCGCGGTCAGGAACAGATCAACGATGAGGTGCCAGCCCTGGACCGAGGCGAACACCGATGGGATCGTCGGCAGCGCGCCGGCAGTGGCGCAGGTGAGCGCGAAATCACCGGCGAAGACCGACAGCCCCAGGACCGCGAAAGGCACATGCCTGACCGAGACCTCGCCCTTGAGCAGCCTTCCGACCAGGATCGAGCCGGCGCCCACGCCGACCGAGAAGATCGTCAGCAGCAGCGTCACGACACTGCTCCCGGCCGCCAGCGTGTCCTTGGCGATGACCGGGAACTCGGACAGCAGGATGAGACCGAAGGTCCAGAACCAGCTGAGTCCCAGCACGGCGAACCAGACCGGCTGATTGGCCCGTGCCTCTCTCAAGAGGGTCGCCGTCTCGCGGGCGATGTTCCAGCTCGGGCGAAGCTCGGGCGCGGCCGGGACCGAGCCCGGGATCTTGAAGGCGGTGACGGTGCCGGCCACGGCGAGGGCGAGGCACGCTGCCGCGACCATTGCGCCGCCGCCCTCGAGGCCCATGAGCGCGCCGCCGGCGATGGTGCCGGCCAAGACGCCGCCGAAAGTGCCGGCCTCGATGAGGGCGTTGCCGTTCACGAGCTCGGCTTCGGCCAGATGCTCCGGCAGGATGCCGTATTTGAGCGGGCTGAAGAAGGTTCCCTGGACGCCGAGCCCGAACAGCACGGTCATGAGCACGACGAGATCGGCCGCGACAAAGCCGTAGACGGCGGCGGCCATCAGGACAACCTCGCCGAGCTTGGTCAGCCGGATCAGTCGCGTCTTCTCCAGCTGATCGGCGAGCTGGCCGGCGGTGGCCGAGAGGAGCGCGTTGGGCAGGACGAGCAGTCCGCCCGACAATGCCACGAGCGTCGCACCGCCGCTCTCGGCGGCCCGATAGAGGATGAGGACCGCGAGCGCGCTTCTGAACAGATTGACGCTCAGCGCGCCCAGCGTCTGGGTCAGGAACAGCGGCAGGAAGCGCCGCGTCCGAAGCAAGCTGTCAGCCATTACTTACTCCTGGGAGTCAGGCCGCGAAACGTCCGGTGGCAAGGAAATTGACCGTGGCGCCGATGGCCCCGCGGCGGAACGGCAGCGTCCGATGGATCGCCGGCAGGGTCAGGAAATCCGCCTCGATACCGGGCAGGCGGGCTTCCGGGATCGTCACGATCCCGTCATTGTCGTCCCGCAGGAGCGGGTTGTAGCCGCGCCGGCCGGTACCGCCGGCGATGATCGCGATCTCGCGATCGGGGATCGGGATGCCGGCTGCGGCACCCCTTGTCACGGCCTCGGCGCAGGGGCCGAAGACGCGATGGAAGAGGGCGTAGCGCTCGAGCCGGTCGGCGATGTGCGCACCCGCATTGGGCGTGCCGATCAGCACGGCGCGGCCGGGCGGCCAACCGGCGGCCATGGCGGCGCGGCCGACGAGGCCGCCCAGACTGTGGCCGACGAAGGAGACCTGCTCGGCGCCGTCCGCGACCAGCCCGTCGGCGACAAGCCGCGCCTGGGCCGCATGCGCATCGAGCGGCAGAAGTCGGCTCGGATAATCGAGATTGGCCACGGTCCAATCCTGGCTCGCCAGCGCCTTCTCCAGCCGCCGCATGAAGCGGCGCGAGGTGCCCAGCCCATGCATCAGTATGACGGCGCGCTTGCCCGTGGGCGGCGGCGCCAGCTTCCGGCCGAGCTCGAGGCACTCTTCCTTGGTACCGATCAGCACCGGCTTGTCCTGCGGATCGAGCAGCCGATGCTCGGCCGAACGGGCGTTAACCCGCACGCGCCAGCCGGAGCGGACCCAGATATCGGCCCAGGGCCGGAACCCGGCGAGGATCACCTCGTCTTGGCCGATCTCGCTCATGGCCGCACCAGCTTCAGGCAGAGGACGACGAGCTCGTCCGCCATCGCCTCGAGGTCGCGCGGCAGGCGGCCATAGGCATGGAATGTGGCGGCTTGCAGCACCACACCGACCAGTGCGGCGGTGACGAGTGCTGAATCGCCCGTGGGAATCTCGCCGGCCGCCATCGCTGTCGCCACCATGCGCTGCAGCGTCTCCATCGGGTTGTTCGTCTCGGGCGTGATGCGCACGAGATGCTCATGCTGGGTCAGCAGCAGGAAATTGAAGAGGGTTGGATCCTCGCCATGCAGCTGGCAGATCAGCCGCACCACCTTCTCGAAACGCTGGGCGAAGTTGCCGCCGCTCTCGGCAATCGCGGCGACGCGCCGGCCATATTCGCCATAGCCTTCGAAGAACAGCTCGCGCACCAGCTCGTCCCGCGAGCGCCAATGCACATAGATCGTGCTGGGACGGATGCCGACCGCGTCGGCGATGTCGCGCATCGAGACCGCATCGATGCCGCGCTCGGCGAACAGCCGGATGGCCTCTTCACGGATACGGGAATTGGTTTGGGTGCCGTGGCGCATGTTACAATCTAGTTATGAACGAACGATCGTTCATTTAATGTAGGAGGGTTCCCGCGCGGCGTCAAGCCACCCTCGGATACCGCTATGCGAATACCCTGAGGCACTTTGGCGCAACCATGCTGAATCGTGCGTTCGCCGGCCGTTCCTGGTAAATTAGGCCTGCAAGCGGCGCGACCTACAGCGCGGCGGGAATAATGCGAGATGGGAGTATCGGACATGACCACCATGGATCAGGCGTTGGCGCATCTGACCGAGCGGGAGCACCGCATCCAGCTGACGCGCGCGGTCATCGCCAGCACGATCGGCACCACGATCGAATGGTATGATTTCTTCCTCTATTCGGTGGTCACCGGCCTCGTCTTCGCCAAGCTCTATTTCCCGGGCGACGTTCCGCTCGTCGGCACGCTCAACGCGTTCTTGATCTATGCCGTTGGCTTCATCGCCCGTCCGATCGGGGCCGCCATCTTCGGCCATTTCGGCGACCGGATCGGCCGGAAATCGACCCTCATCATCACGCTTCTCCTGATGGGGGCGGCAACCTTCTTCGTGGGGCTGGTGCCGAGCTATGCCTCGATCGGCGTCTGGGGGGCGGTCATCCTGACCGTGCTGCGCTTCGTCCAGGGCGTCGGCGTCGGCGGCGAATGGGGTGGCTCGGTGCTCTTGTCGATGGAATGGGCCAAGACCAATCAGCATCGCGGCTTCATCGCCTCCTGGCCGCAATTCGGCGTGCCGGCCGGCCTGTTCCTGGCCAATCTCGCCGTGCTGGGCTTCAGCGCCATGTCGGGCGACCAGTTCCTGACCTGGGGCTGGCGCATTCCGTTCTTGCTCAGCATCATCCTGGTCGCCGTCGGCCTCTATATCCGGCTCGGCATCATGGAGACGCCGACCTTCCGGCGCCTGGTCCAGACCAACAAGATCGAGAAGGCGCCGATGCTCGAGGTCATCCGACGCCAGCCCAAGGAGATCCTGCTGTCCGCCTTCCTCAGGATGGGCGAGCAGGCGCCGTTCTACATCTTCACGGCCTTCGTCTTCGCCTATGGTGTGGGTCAGCTGAAGCTCGAGCGCGATTTCCTGCTCAAGGCTGTGCTGGCCGCTTCGGCGCTGTCCTTCTTCTCGGTGCCGTTCTTCGGCTATGTCTCGGACCGGATCGGCCGCCGCCGCATGTATCTCATCGGTGCCGTCGTCACGGGCCTGTTCGGTTTCGTCTATTTCGCCATGCTCGACACGCTGTCGCCGAGCATGGTGTTCCTGGCGATCGTGCTGTCGCTGGTACCGCACGACATGATGTACGGGCCGCAGGCCGCCCTCATCGCGGAGCTCTTCACCGGCCGGCTGCGCTATTCCGGCGCGTCGCTCGGTTACCAGCTGGCCTCGATCATCGCCGGCGGCCCGGCACCGCTGGTCGCGACGGCGCTCTTTGCGACATACCATTCCGGCATGGCGATCGCGATCTTCATCGCCGGCTGCGCGGTGATCAGCGTCATCGCGGCTTCGCTCGTGAAGGACTACACGAACAAGAGCATCGACGAGGAGCGCGAGTTCGCGGCGGAGAGTTAGCGCAAGAACTCTCCTCTCCGCCCCCGGGGGCGGAGAGGTTGGGTGAGGTGAGGGATTCCAGGGCGGTGCCCGGTTGTGCGGCGATGCCCACCTCACCCTAAATCCCTCTCCCCTCGATGGCTACGGCATTCACACAATTCATTTAGCAAAATCAGAGAGATCATCAGTTTTCGTCATGGCCGGGCCTGTCCCGGCCATCCACGTCGGGACGTGGGGAACATCTTCTTCAAGCAAATCGGCGTCGGCCCGACGTGGATCACCGGGACAAGCCCGGTGATGACGGTGAGGTAAAGGCATCTCATTGAAACGCCACAATAAGATGTGTGAACGCCTTAGCCCCGGAGGGCGGAGGGGGACTTTGCGGGGACGGCCATTTCCTTGGTTTCCGGTTCGGCCGGCACGTGCTCTGAAGCGGGCGGCTTGACCGGCCGGCAGGCTCGGCAATCGGGGCCCGAAGGGCCGGTCAGTACATCGAAATCGAAATCGTCCATCGTGACCTCCTGAGTGGGAGGCCGCCCCGCGATGGCGACAATCGAGCCTTGCATCAAAAAAGAAAGCCGCCTCTGTGCAGGGCGGCTTCGGTTTTTGCGACAGAGATGCGCTTTTCCTAGACCGCCGGGCTGTACCAGCGGTACCAAAATCGTTGGGAAGGCGAGCGCGTCGTCATAGCGGCCGGAGACTAGGCCGCGGGGCGGGGCCGATGCAAGAGCCAATCGATCACCAACAAGCGACATTGGGGGAGAGCATGATGAAGCGCATTGCGGCGATGCTGGCGCTGAGCCTGGTTGCCGGGACAGCAGGAGCCGAGGAACCGGTCAAGCTCGGCCTGCTGCTCGACATGTCCGGCGTCTATGCCGATGTCACCGGGCCGGGCAGCGAGCTCGCCGCCCGCATGGCGGTCGAGGATTATGGCGGCAAGGTGCTGGGCCGCCCAATCCAGGTGATGGTCAGCGACCATCTCAACAAGCCCGATATCGCGTCCGCCAAGGCCCGCGAATGGTTCGACACGGAGCATATCGACGCCATCCTCGATGTCGCTGCCACCGCACCCGCACTCGCTGTCATGGGGGTCGCCAAGGAGCGCAACAAGCTCGTCATCATGAGCGGCCCGGGCTCGTCCGCCATCACCGGCGCCTCCTGCATCCCGACCGGCATCCATTGGGCCTACGACACCTATGCGCTGGCGCATGCTACTGGCACGGCCGTGACCAAGCAGGGTGGCGACAGCTGGTTCTTCGTGGCCGCCGATTACAGCTTCGGCGCCCAGCTCGAGAAGGACACGACCGATGTCGTCACTGCCCTTGGCGGCAAGGTGGTGGGCAACGTCAAGGTGCCGTTGGGATCCCCCGATTTCTCGTCATTCCTGCTCCAGGCCCAGGCGTCCAAGGCCAAGGTCGTGGCCTTCGCCAATTCCGGCGGCGACCTCACCAATTCGATCAAGCAGGCGCGCGAGTTCGGCCTCGCCGCGGGCGGCCAGCAGCTCGCCGGGCTTCTGGTCTATATCAACGATGTCAATGCGCTCGGCCTCGAGGCGACGCAGGGCATGGTCTTCACCTCGGCCTTCTATTGGGACATGAATGATGAGACGCGCGCTTTCTCCAAGCGTTTCTTCGACAAGCTGAAGCGTATGCCGAACATGTCCCAGGCCGGCGTCTACTCCTCGGTGCTGCATTACCTCAAAGCTGTCGCCAAGGCCGGCACGACCGACACCGATCCCGTGCTCGCCGCCATGAAGGCGATGCCGGTGGACGATGTCTTCACCAAGCACGGCCATATCCGCGAGGACGGGCTGATGGAGCACGACATGTATCTGTTCCAGGTCAAGACCCCGGCGGAATCGAAGGCGCCGTGGGATTATTACAAGCTCGTCGCCACCATTCCCGGCAGCGAGGCCTTCGCCCCGCTCGCGGAGTCGAAATGCCCGCTTCTGAAGAAATGACCGGCGAGGCGCTTCTCGACCGGGCGCGCAATGCTGCCGAGGGCGCCTACGCGCCCTATTCGAGATTCCGCGTGGGTGCGGCCGTCCAAGCCGGCGGCGTCACCCATGAGGGCGTCAATATCGAGAACGCCTCCTATGGCCTCTCGATCTGTGCCGAGCGGGTGGCGATCTTCCGCGCCATCGCAAGCGGAGCCCGGCGGATCGAGGCGATCGCCGTCGCCTGTATCGACGCGCCGGCCGGCGGGCCGCCCGAATCGCTCATGCCCTGCGGTGCCTGCCGCCAGGTCATGGCCGAGTTCGGCGGCAATGATCTCCTCATTCATGTCGACCGGGTCGGCAGCTTCCGCCTGGCCGAGCTGCTGGCCCTGCCGTTCCGGCTCGAAACATGAACCCCGAAATCGATCGCCTCCTTAGCGAGGCCAAAAGCTGGCGGGCCGAGTTCGAGGCCTTGCGCAAGATCGTGCTGGATTGCGGCCTCGCCGAGCAGGTGAAGTGGGGTCAGCCCTGCTACACGCTGGAAGGGCACAACATCGTCCTGATCCACGGCTTCAAGGAATATTGCGCGCTGCTGTTCTTCAAGGGCGCGCTGATGAAGGATCCCGACGACATCCTGATCCAGCAGACGGAGAATGTGCAGGCCGGGCGGCAAATTCGGTTCACTGATCTCGCGGAAATAGTCGAGCAGGAAGCGGTCCTGATAGCCTATATCCGCGAGGCGATCGCGGTGGAGCAGGCCGGCCTGAAAGTGCCGCTCAAAAAGACCGAAGAGTTTGCAATGCCTGCGGAGTTCCAAGATGCGCTGGATCAGAACTCAGCCCTGAAGGCGGCTTTTGCAGCACTGACGCCGGGGCGGCAGCGAGCCTATCTCCTCCATTTCTCGGCACCCAAGCAATCCAAAACGCGGACTGCGAGAATTGAAAAATGCATGCCGCAAATTCTCGATGGCAAGGGATTGAATGATTAGCGGCTTATCGGGAATCTCGTGATTCCCGATAAGCCCATATCGGTTCATACTTCCGGTTACGGCCGAAGAAGGCGCAATGAGATGCGATACCATTCCGTAGTCGGTGCGGCCTTGTTCTGCACATCCCTGGCACAGGCGGCGGATTACCCGGCGATGGCGCCCAAGGATCAATACATGATGGATCCTGCTGCCGAAATCGCCCTGGCGAAGAGTGCCGCCCCGCCCGCCATCGCCGATAAGGCGACGGTGCTGGTGCTGACGCCCCGCGGCTACGACACCGCGGTCAAGGGCAGCAACGGATTCGTTTGCGCGGTCGAGCGCGGATGGATGTCGCAGTATGACTTCCCGCAATTCTGGAATCCGCATATGCGCGGGCCGCTTTGCTATAATCCCGCGGCCGTGCGCTCGATCCTGCCCTACACGATAAAACGCACGGAGCTGGTTCTGGCCGGCCGCTCGAAGCCGGAGATGATCGCCGCGATCAAGGATGCCATCAGAGATCATGAATTGCCGCCGCTCGAAGCCGGCGCCATGACCTACATGATGTCCAAAGAGGGGTATCTCAACGACCAGGCGCACAATTGGGTGCCGCATCTCATGTTCTATTTTCCGCGCGCGGAAGCTGCGACCTGGGGTGCGGATCTACCCGGTGCGCCGCCGATGCTGAACCCACAGTTCCAGGAGTCGCCGGAGGCTTTGAGCGTGATCATGGTGCCCGTCACACACTGGTCAGACGGGACATCCGCCCCCGAAATGGAGTGAGTCAGGTACCCGATCCGGCTACCGACCTGATCGTGCTGGCGACACCGGCCTGAGCGCGCTCAAGAGCGGGATCGCCCGCTCGGCCATCACCGCATAGCCCGGGTCGAGCTCGATGCCGATCGCCTGGTAGCCGAGGTGCGCCGCTGCGGCCAGGGTCGAGCCGCCGCCGGCGAACGGGTCGAGCACGATGCCCGTGCCGAGCGGCAGCGCTGCCCGCACCAGCTGGCGCATCAGCGCCTGCGGCTTCAAGGAGGGGTGCGCCGCGATCCGCCGCTCGGCGGCGCGGGTCGGCCCGACCGCGATCACATCGCGGAACGGCTCGGCCGGCGAGGGGCGGCGGAGCGCACCCGTGCCCCAGCGTCTGAGATTAGCCGCCACCGTCGCCTCGCCCAGCGGCTTGCGGAACAGGCCCCAGGGCTCCCAGCCGGAGGCGGGCATCACCGTGACCTCGGCGAACTCGGCCTCCGCCCCCTTGGGCCGGTCGCCGCCGCGCAGCGTCTGGACCAGCCGGATGATCTCGCCGCGCTTCTCGAACCCGGCCGCCTCGAGCCCGGCGAAGCACCCGCTCGACAGAAGCGGTGTCGACGCGATGACGAGGTGCCCGCCCGGCGCCAGCACGGCGAGCGCCCGTGTGCCGAAGTCCCGGAAGAAGCTGTCGAGCCGCGCGCGGTCGCGTGCGGTCAGCACCGTGAAGCGCGGCACCGGTGCCCGCGCCGCCCCGCCCAGCGCCGGCGGAATCCGCCACACCCCGCCGCGCCCGGCCCGCAGCTTGGCGTGGTTCTTGACCTCGTACTCGATAAGCGCATAAGGCGGATCGGTCACGATCGCCTGCACCGAGTGCGCCGGCAGCCGCTCGAGCCAATGGAACGCATCGCCCGTGACCAGGCCGATGCCGGGGCAGGGCTGGCGCCAGGACGGCCCGAACAATGCCCGGAGCGCCGGCCAGGAACCGGAATCGGCGCTGTTTTCGTTAATCGTCCCGCTGTCGAGCTGCATCGATCCCGTCTACCGCACGGCCCCGCAGCGGTCCAGCGCTGCGTCGGGGTGGGGGCCATTCTCGTCCTGACGTACACGCGCGCCGCTAAGCAATCGTCAATTGTACTGACACTATATCTGCATATTATCGCAGCATTCGTAACATCAAGACCGCGCAGGTTTCCCGTGATGACTTAGAGGTTTTAAGGAAATTTAAGCGCGATCTGTCGGTGGGCGCTCGTAACTGCGGCGCGATTCCTTTAGTATCCTCGCGGTGAGGGCGAGAAAATGGCTAATGATTGAAGCTCGCTCCCGCTCTCGTTACGCAAGTTTTGCACTTCGCCCAAATAATAGTCAGAAGGAGTCTTTGAATGCCACATCAGTCAGGCACTCTTTCAGCGAGGCTTGCCGGCTTCGCCGCGGTTGCCCTGCTCGCCGCAGCACCCGCCTTTGCCGAAGAGGCCGCGTCAACGGAACAATCCGCCGCGTCCGGCCAATCCTCGCTGGCACCCGAATCCTCCGCCGAATGGCAGGGGCTGCTGGCGCCGCAGGTGAACAAGCTTGCCGTGTCCTTCACCAGCACCAAGATCCCGAACGAGCCGTTGTCATCCTATCAGCGGCTCTTCGCCTGGAACGAGGTAGCGCTCGATACCACCGCGATCGACCACACGCCGGTGCCCCCGGGCGAGACCTACATTTTCGGCCAGCAATTCGGCCCGCCGCGCACGGCGCGGGCACTCGCCATCACGCATATCGCCATGTTCGAGGCGGTGAACGCCGTCTATCAGCGCTATCAGAGCTATGCCGGCGTGCCCGGGGTGAAGGGCAAGGTTTCGGTCGATGCCGCCATCGCCCAGTCGGCCCATGACGCGCTCGTCTTCCTCTACCCGTCGCAGCAAGCTCGCCTCGATGCACTGCTCGCTTACGATCTCTCCTTCATCAAGCCGGACCCCGCCAGCGTTGCGCTCGGCAAGCAGGCGGCGGCCGCGATCGTGGCGTTGCGCAGCAATGACGGGTCTCAGACGCAGGAGCCCGTCGTCGGCGTCAATTTCACGCCGCATGGCGGGGCCGGCTGGTGGGCACCCGACCCGATCAGCAAATCGACCACGGCGCTTGGCGCCAATTGGGCGCAAGTGAAACCCTTCGTGATGAAGAGTGCCGACCAGTTCCGGCCGGTCCCGCCGCCGTCGCTGTCGAGCGATCTCTATACCTTGGCCTATTATCAGGTCGAAGCGCTCGGCGGCGATCCCAACAACGGCACGCCCAGCTTCCGCACCCCGGAAGAGACCCAGCAAGGCATCTTCTGGACCTATGACGGCACGCCCAACATCTGCGCGCCGGGCCGGCTCTATAATCAGATCGCGCGCACGATCATCTTTCAGCGCGGCCTGCCGGATGTCGAGGAGGCCGCACGCTTCTTCGCGGTGTTCAATACCGCCCTCGCCGATTCCGGCCTCGCCGCCTGGGAGGCCAAATGGCACTATCAATTCTGGCGGCCGATCACCGGCATCCGCTTCACCGGCAACCAGGGCAATCCGGCCTTGAGGCCGAATACGACCTGGTATCCGTTGGGCGGCCAGGCGACCAACACCACCGGCCCCAATTTCACGCCGCCCTTCCCGGCCTATCCCTCGGGCCACGCCACCTTCGGCGGCACCATCTTCGAGGTGCTGCGGGCCTACTTCCAGGACAACCAGCCCTTCACCTTCGTCTCGGACGAGTTCAACGGCCAGAATTTCAACACGCTGGGCCAGCTGATGCCGCTCGAACCGGTGACCTTCCAGTCATTGACCCAGGCCGAATACCTCAACGCCGAAAGCCGGATCTGGATCGGCGTGCATTGGCAGTTCGACGCCGACAATGGCGTCTCGGCCGGCCGCGCGGTCGCGGACTATGTCTTGAAGACCGCGTTCCAGCCGGTGGCGCATACGCATTGAGGCCGTGATGGAGGCGCCGTCCCGATGGGGCGGCGTCTTTACAACTTAAAGTTTTGTGCTAACACGGATAAGGCGCTTATACCGCTGGGAGGGCATTATGCGGCTCCTTATCGCTATCTTGGCAGCACAATTCACATGGCTGGGCACTGCAGCGTTCGCCGAAGAGGTATGCACGCAAGTGTACGAGCCGGTCTGTGCATTTACTACCGATGGCAAACCAGACACTTTTCCCAATGAATGCGTTGCGACGAAACAGCGTGGAGCTCGACTTCTTCACGATGGGAAATGCGTCTCAACCGGCGAGCACTGTCCAGAGCTCGAACAGCACGTCTGTGTGATCGATACCAAGACGAGCGCCCAAATCACTTTTAAGAATTTGTGCTTCGCCGAGAACGCCGGTTTCACTTTGGTGCATGACGGGGATTGCAAGTAGTTTAAGCAGGGTCAAGCGAGGCAGGAACCAAGCGGGGAATTTCGCCGAGAAACGCGGGAAAACCGGCGAAACAAAAACGGGGCCGGCAACTTTACTGCCGGCCCCGTCGCATTGGTCCAGTCCTGCGGGAGGTTATGCGGGCCTGGTACCAAGCCGTCGACCGCCGCCGGCGGTGTCTCGCCTGCCGGCAAAATTGGCGTCGACGAAGCAATTCCACTTTGTTTCAGGAATGATATGGAGCGAGGCCCCGTCGTGAAAATGGCCGACGATTGCTTGGGCCCCGCGCGCTGCAGTCTGTGCCCGGCTGAAATTGGCGTTCTCGAATGAAATGATATGTGGAATTGCCATTTCACTTCCCTTGAAGGGCTGAGCGTCGCTAATGACGACAATGGAAATTCTATGAATCTGCGGCCGAAGATCACTGAAATTTCCGTGAAAATCCGTGAATAACCCTGGCTGCCGCTCGGCATCCCTTAAAGCGATGAAGGAATTTCATAAATTCGTTGCGGCGCGGCAATTGCGGCTTCCGGCCAAGGGACGGCGATGCTAGCCTCTCCGGCGTATCGCTAGTCTTCCTTGTCGAAAACACTCGAAATACTGGGCAGGAAATACGTCCGTCGCGCGCGAGCACCTTATCTCACGCTACTGGGGAGCCGTGGAGATGGGGGTGGCGCTGATCGCGTGGGGGCGGTTCGTCGAGGCCGACGGCAGCAAGGTGACGGTGCCGGCGCCCAGCACCAACCCCGGCGCACCCTGGCTCTGGGATTTCATCGCCGGCGAGGCGGCCGCACTCCGCCGCGCGGGCTTCAGCGCCATCCAGCTGCCGCCGGCCAGCAAGGCGCAAGGCGGGGCGGGGGCCGGCTGCGACGGCTATGGCGTGTTCGATCCGCGCGACCTGGGTTCCAAGCCGCAACAGGGCAGCACCCCAACCCGCTATGGCAGCGTCGATTCACTCCGCCGCGCCGTCGCCTGTTGCCATTCAGCCGGCCTCGATGTCTATCTCGACATCGTGCTGCATCAGCTGATCGGCGAGAATGGCGGCCCGGGCGTGTTCAACTATATGGGGGCGGATGGCAAATCGCTCACCGGACGCGGCGCCATGAAGCCCGGCTGCTTTCGCGGCGGCACCGGCAACAGCGACCCGATCCCGCCCTTTCGGCCCGAGGATGATGTCCCCGTGCCGTCCGACGATTTCCCGTTCGGGCGCGAGAAGGTCTATCAGAATGCCGAGCCGCCCGGCTACACGATCCAGGACGCGATCGATTACGGCGACTGGCTTTTCCGCACGACTGGCGCCGACGGCATGCGGTTCGACGACACCAAGGGCACCTGGGCGCCCTTCGTCGCGCAATTCATGCGCTCGAAGGCCATGGCGGCCAGATTCGCCTATTCGGAATATTTCGACGGCAATCCCGCCAACCTCAATGGCTGGGCGACCGGCGAGCCGATGGACTCCCGCTCGCTGGTCGAGGATTTCACGCTCCATTGGGCGCTCCAGGCCGCCTGCGACGGCGGCAATGCCCGCGCCTTGAACGGGGCGGGCTACACCAGCTGGAACCCGTTCCTCTCCTGCACCTTCGTCGACAATCCCGACACCGACACCTCGCCCGGCGAGCAGGTCATCTCGAGCAAGCTGCTCGCCTATGCCTTTCTGCTCTCGGTCGAAGGCTATCCCTTCATCTACGGCAAGGATTACTTCGGCCCCGAAATCTGGCCCGGCGCTTACGGCCTCAAGCCCTGGATCGACAATCTGATCTGGGTCCATGAGCATCTGGCGGCCGGCCTGACCGTGACGCAATATCTCGACGACACCGTGATCGTGCTCAACCGGACGGGGGCGCCGGGCCTGCTGACGGCGCTCAATTTCGACACCTACAATCGCCGCCCGATCACCTGCGCCACCGCATTCGGCGCCCATGTCCAGCTCCATGATTATTCGGGTCATCATCCCGATATCTGGACCGACGGCCAAGGCCGGGCCAGCTTCACCATCCCGCCCAACGCCTATCAATCGGGCCAGAGCTATCTCTGCTTCTCGCGCGCAGGGCAGGGGGCTCCCTTCACCCTGGCGCCGCGGCCCACGACGCAAATCTTCTTCGGTGCCGACGATCTCGACATCGCCGCACTCCGCAACGGCGCCGGCACGATCGGCCAGATCCATGCCGCGGCCGGCAGCACGATCAGCGCCAAGCTGACCCTTGCGGGCGCCGGCTGGGCGGCCGGTGCCTCGGTGCTGCTCGAGTTCCTGGCCCCGGACGGCACCGTCATCGCCCACGAAACCATCACCGAAGGCCATCCCGCGAAGGCGCTCGAAGCCCGCGCCAAAACCGCGGGCTGGCACAGCTTCCGCACCACTGCATCAGGCCTCAAATCGCCGACATCGTTCGAGCTCGCCGCGACATATGAGGGCCCGCAACAGCTTTAGGAGATCCGCCGATGGCCAAGGCGCCCCCGAACCTCAGCGCCGTCACGACCCGATCCTTCGATTACGCCCGCTCGGGCGCCAACACTTCGGAAACCGTGCTGACGCCGGCCGCGGTGAGTGCCCAGGGCGTCAAGCAGGCGCTGGTGCTCGCGACACCGGACGATCCGCGGCTCGAGGCCCAGCCTCTCTATCTCTCCGGCGTCACGGTCAAGAACCGGAAGCGCAACGTCATCTTCCAGGCGACGATGGGAAATTGCGTCTATGCCTGGGATGCCGATACCGGTGCCTTGCTCTGGAAGACGCAGCTTGGGCCCCCGATCAAGGGCGACACCGCGATCGACGCCCATAACATCAACATCCTCTGGGGCATCCTCTCGACCCCGGTCATCGACAGCGCCACCGGCTGCCTCTATGCCTGCTACTGGACGAGCCCGGACGGCACTTGGCAGAAGGGCCAGCATTTCCTCGCATCCCTCGATCTCAAGACCGGGGCCGCGGCCAAGCCGCCGATCAATCTCGAAGGCACGAGCTTCAGCCCGGGTGCTGGATTGCCGGCGCGCCAGTTCAAATCGATGGAGCGCAAGCAGCGCTCGGCGCTCAGCATCGTCAACGGCGCCGTCATCATCCCGTTCGGCACCATCGCCGAGACCGGCGGCGATGCGCGCGGCTGGCTCATCGCGGTCGATATCGCCAGCTGGTCGATTGCGGCATCCTGGTGCTCGACCGTGCGCGGTACCGGCGGCGGCATCTGGATGAGCGGCTCGGGGCCGGCGATCGGCCATGACGGCTCGATCTGGGTCGTCACCGGCAATGGCGATTTCGACGGCCAACATGATTACGGCGAAAGCGTCGTGCGCCTCACCTACACGCCGCCGGCAAACGGCAAGCACGGCGCCTTCGCCGTCACCGGCTGGTGGACGCCTTGGACCGATGACGGCCGCACGGGCGGCAATCCGGGCGGCGAGGCGGTGGCGGCCGTGCTGCCGAAGCGCATCCCGTCCAATCTGCGCATCGGCCCGCTCCTCGCCAGGCTCGGCATGGCCGATATGGATGAAGGCTGGTCGGACCAGGATCTGGGGGCGGCCGGCATCGTGCTGATCGAGGAGCTCGGCATCGGCCTCGTCTCGTGCAAGGACGGCATCCTCTACACGATCAATCTTGCCACGCCGGGCGACACGGCCGAGGCCGATCTGGCCCCGGCATCCGTCCCCGGCAACTACGCCAAGCTGGCGGCGGCACCCATCCTCTACACCTTTTACGACCCGACCATAAATCCGGCGCCGACCGATCCGGCGGCGCTCAACCGCTTGGCGGCGAACGTCACCCATCATCTCCACGGCACGCCCGTCGCCTGGAAATCGGCGGCCGGCTGGATGCATTTCTGCGGTGGCGAGAACGGCAATCTGCGCGCCTGGAAGATCGCGGCCGATCATTCCTCCGCATATCTCGCCTGCAGCGAGGCCTGGGCGTCCTCGCAAAGTGCCGTGCCGACCGGCGGCATGCCGGGTTGGAGCCTCAACCTCTCGGCCAATGGCGGATCGGGCGGCATCCTCTGGGCGATGATCCCCTATGGCGACGCCAATATGGAGCTGACCAATTCCCGGCTGCTCGCCTATGACGCCCAGGCCTTCGGCACCTTCCAAGGCGGCGGCGGCGAGATCGTGCCGATCTGGGATTCTCAAGCCTGGAACTGGAACATCCTTCACCCGAAATTCAACCGCCCGGTCCCGGTCGACGGCAAGGTGCTGGTGCCGACTTACGGCGGCCAGCTCCTCGTGCTCACGCTCGCTTAAGGAGGCATCATGTTCCTGCTCTTCAGCCTCGACAGCCTGCTCTTCTGCCTTGCCGCCGGACCGCTGCTGCGGGACTGGCCGAGCCGCCTCCGCCTGGCGCTCGCCTTCGGCCTCTCAGACGGGGCGGCCTCGCTCATCGGGCCGGCGCTGCCTCTGCCGGAACCGTCCGCCTTCGCCCTTTATCTGGGCGCGGCGTTCCTGCTGGGATTGGCGGCCTTACGGCGCCGCGGCCTGCTCTATGGCGTGCCGGTGATCCTGAGCCTCGACAATCTCGCCGGAAATCTCGATGCCGGCGACGCGATCCTGGCCGGGATCGCCAGCGGCGCGCTGGCTCTCCTCGGCCTTGGCCTCGGTGGTTTTCTCGCTATTCCGGCAGCATCTCGCCTGAGCCGCCGAATTCGGCCGGGAAATCCTTGAGCTTCGGCAGCCCGTCGCGCATCGGCAGCACCGTCTCGGCATAATTGACATGGACGCCGGGCACGAAGGCGAGATCCGGGATCGTCGCCGTGAACACGTCGATCATCTTCAGGGGCGGATGCTCGGTCATCAGATGCCCGCCGCACTTGGTGCAGAATTTGCGGTGGCTCATATCGGTCTTGGCGAAGGTGCCGACAAATTCGGCACCCTTCACCACCTCGATCGCCTCCGGCGCCCATAGCGAGAAGGCATTCACCGGCCCGCCCGACCAGGACCGGCACGACCGGCAATGGCAATAGCCCATGGCGTTGGGCTCGCCCGAGACCCGGATCTCGACCGCACCGCAGAAGCACGCACCATTGTAGGAACCGCTCATGTTTTGCCTCCCCACATTTATTACCCCGGGGGCAGTGTCCCCCGATCCGGCTCGGCGGCAAGGGAAATCGCGGCCTCGACGATTGCTTCCATATGCAGTTGGGCGCAGTCGGTGATGGTCATGCCATCCCAGGTTTCGGGCGGCGCCACGCAGAGATCCGTGCCCGCGAGGAGCAGGGTGTCGATGCCGAGCGTGTCGAAATAGTGCTGTGCCAGCCGGCGCAGGCTCGCCGCCGTCCCGGCATCGCAGCGTTCGTCATCGACGAGCTTGAAATAGAGCGTATGGACCGCCTCGATCTCGCCCGGCGCCGGATCGACGACCGTGGCTTCGAGGCGGCCGAAGAAGCGGCCGGCGACGGTCGCCCGGGTCCCCATCAACGCCACGCGCCGGACGCCCTGTGCGCGCAGCACCCGGTCGGTCTCGGCGAGGATATCGACGATCGGCCTCGAGAGGCGCGGCTTCAGAAGCGGCATCGCCATATGGGGCGTCACCGCCGGAATGGCCAGCAGCTCGGCGCCGCCGCGCTCGAGCTCCTCGAGCCGCGCGTAGAGATGGTCGGCGACGGTCTCGACATCGCCGCGATTGGCCGCCGGGACGAGGAGAGACATGTCGGCCTGGTTGATCAGCAGCCTCAACGTCACACCGTGCCGGGCGGCAATCGCCAGCAGCCCGCGATAATAATGCACCGTCGCGGCCGGCCCGAGCCCGCCGATCAGCCCGATGAGCGCCGTCTCGCTCACGGCACTATTCGTCGTAGGCCACGACCGAATGGAACGGCGCGTCGAGCCGCTCGCGCCCGCCGAGGAAGCTCAGCTCGATGATGCAGGCAGCACCCGCCACGATGCCGCCGACCTGCCGGCACAGCTGAATCGCGGCCTCCATCGTCCCACCAGTCGCCAGCAGATCGTCGAGCACGACCACGCGCTGGCCCGGTTGGATCGCATCCGCCTGGATCTCGATCGTGTCGGTGCCGTATTCGAGCGCATAGTCGAAACGCACGGTCGGGCCCGGCAGCTTGCCGCGCTTCCTGACCATGACGAAGCCGCAGCCGAGCGCCAGCGCCAACGGGGCGGCGACCAGGAAACCGCGCAATTCGATGCCCACCAGCAGGTCGGGCTTGGTCGGCCTGACCGTTTCGGCGAGCTGCCGCACCGTCTCCTGCCAGGCGCCGGCATGGGCGAGCAGCGTCGAGATGTCGTAGAACAGGATGCCCGGCTTCGGAAAGTCCGGGACGGAACGGATATGGTCCTTGATGTTCATCTTGCGCTAAAGGCTCCGATAGGGTGCAAAGACGGGCTGGCGGCAATCTAGCGACAGAGCGCTCAGGATCGTAGGCTTTTTGCTTGCCTCCCCAACCGGCGCAATGGATAGAGGCGGGCAGGCGCGTGTAGATTGGGTGGCATCATGGCAGCGATCAGCTCATCGATTCTCCCCCATGGCGGTCGCGGCACCGACCGTGCCTGGTTCTATACCGAGCATGACGGCCCGATCCGCCGGCTCGTCGCGGGTGGCGACTGGCTGATCGGCGAGGCGCGGAAGCTCGATCCGATGGTCCAGGATCTCGACATGTCGGGCGGCAACGCCGCCGAGATCTGCTGTGCGTCGATCGAGCGGCTCGACACGGTCGGCGCCTGGCTGCTCTTGCGCTTGAAACGCCGGCTCGAGGCGCGCGGCTTTACCGTGACGCCGATCAATGTGAAGCCCGAGTTCCTGCCGTTGATCCACACGATCGACCAGGATTGCCGCGAGCCGCCGGTCGAGCTGCCGCACGACGGTTCGCTGCACCGGCTCGAGCTCATCGGCCGCGCCTTCGTCCAGGCCTTGAGCCAGGCGGCGCGGCTCGTGGGCTTCTTCGGCCTGATCTCGGTCGAGACGGTGGAGACCATCTTCCAGCCGCGCCGCCTGCGCGTGGCCGCCCTCTTCCGGCAGATGGAGGAGACGGGCCTGAACGCGGTTCCGATCGTGGGGCTGCTGTCTTTCCTCATCGGCGTCGTCTTCGCCTATCAGGGGGCGGATCAGCTGAAGCAGTTCGGCGCCGAGATCTTCACCGTCAATCTCCTCGGCATCTCGATCCTGCGCGAATTGGGCGGCCTCATGGCGGCGATCATCGTCGCCGGCCGCTCGGGCTCGGCCTTTACCGCCCAGATCGGCACGATGCGCGTGAATGAGGAGATCGATGCGCTCGAAACGCTGGGCCTCAACACGGTCGAGGTGCTGGTCCTGCCGCGCCTCCTGGCGCTGATGCTGACCTTGCCGCTCTTGACCTTCTACTCGAACTTCATGGGCCTCGCCGGCGGGGCGATCATGAGCTATTTCGACCTCGGCATCACCTTCCCGGCCTTCCTCAGGCAGCTTCATGCGGCCTTGACTGGCTGGACCTTCTGGGTCGGGCTCATCAAGGCGCCGTTCTTCGCCTTCATCATCGGGCTGGTCGGCTGCTTCGAGGGGCTCCGGGTCGAGCGCAATGCCGACAGCGTCGGCAAGCTCACCACCCAGTCGGTCGTCGAATCGATCTTCCTCGTGATCGTCGCCGATGCCGCCTTCTCCGTTCTGTTCTCGACGCTGCGGATATGATCGGCGGCGAAGACGGACCGGCCATCCGCGTCACCGGGTTGCTGACGGAGCTCGGCGGCCGCGTGCTGCACGAATTCATCGATCTCGAGGTCGAACGGCGCGAGGTCATGGGCGTGGTCGGCGGCTCGGGCACCGGCAAGTCGGTGCTGTTGCGCACCATCATCGGGCTCCAGCAGCAGGCCGCAGGCCAGATCGAAGTGCTGGGCCAGGACATGGCGGAGCTCAGGGGCGAGTCCCTGCGCCGCCTCCAGGCGCGCTGGGGCGTGCTGTTCCAGGACGGCGCCCTCTTCAGCGCTCAGACCGTGGCGGAGAACATCCAGGTGCCGCTCAGGGAGCATACCGACCTGCCGCAATCGCTCATGGACGAGATCGCGTCCATCAAGATCAGCATGGTGGGATTGCCGGCGGATGCGGCCAAGAAATACCCGTCCGAGCTGTCGGGCGGCATGCGCAAGCGCGCCGGCCTCGCCCGCGCGCTGGCGCTCGATCCCGAGATCCTGTTCCTCGACGAGCCGACGGCGGGTCTCGACCCGATCTCGGCATCGCAGTTCGACCGGCTGGTGCGCGATCTGCAGAAGAGCCTGGCGCTCACCGTCCTGATGGTGACGCATGATCTCGACAGTCTCCACGCCGTGACCGACCGGATCGCCGTGCTGGTCAACCGCAAGATCAAGGTCGGCACGATCGCCGAGCTCACGCGGGATCCGGACCCCTGGATCCACGAATATTTCACCGGTGTCCGCGGCCGCGCGGCACTGGCGTCCTAGAGCCGGATCCGTCAGGCGACCTCCGCCACGGTCACCGGATATTGGTGACTGAGCGCGGCCGTATTCATTTCCGACTCGAATCGCGCATAGTCGGCGGATGCTCGGAACTCGGCCATCGACGGGCGGCGCGATCCGCCGGACCAGCGGAATTCGGCGGATCCATCCATGATGAAATCGGCAAAGGCCGCAAGCAGCGGAATGCTCGGGACGAACTCCTCGATCCAAAGGAAAGCGCCCATTTCATTGACTTCGAGAAATGTCCAGCCGCCGTCGGCCCCACGAATGATGTCGAGACAGCCGAAGACGATGCCGAGCCGGCGCATGAGCTGGACGCAGCTTCGGTAGAGATCTTCGGGCAGCTCGAATGGGCCGACTTCGAGGGCCGAGAAGTCCTCCTTCCAATCGATTGCCTGCCGCTCGCTGATGTGGCGATCGGAGATGCGCGCGGCGAAGCAGCTTTGCCCCATCATCGTAACACGCAGCTCGAATTCCTTGGCCAGACGGGGCTGGAAGATCGCTGGTGCCGCCCGCACGGCGAACTCGTTTTCGAGCGCGCTCGGATCGACCCGGGTTGCCAGAAATGTGTGGGTCGTCTTCTCGGATTGCCAAGCCGCCGGGTGGAACGGCTTCATGATGATATCGGCATGGTGCCGATCGCAAAATGCCCGGATCTCGACGGGATCGTTGGAGATCAGCGTCTCCGGTATGTGAAATCCGGCGCGGACCGCCTCGCGCAGCTGGAGCGCCTTGTTGTCGGAGAATTGGTGGCTCGCCGGAGCATTGACCCACCGGGCCGACGGGGCCAGGAGCGGAAGGGCGTTTCTGAGAAAGCTCCGGCTCTCCCGCTCGGCGATCGTGCGGTCGCCGGGGTGGAGTGCGGGATGGACCGTCGGCCGAGCCTGCCGCCGCAGCCATACGACGCTGAAATCCTGCCGGTCCGGGGCGACGGCGCCGGTGGCACCCACCGAAACGGCGCCGTCGGGATAAATCTTGATGCTGCCATCTTGGCGGACGGGGAATTGATCCATGTACCAGATCGCCGGCGCTTCGCCGCGGGTACGCAAGGCCCACTCGACAGCCGCGACGTGGACATCGTGGGAATGGCTCAGGATCAGGGTTCGGGGCACGAAGAATCTCTTGGTTCTGGCCGAGATCCCGATGCGCGCGGCACCGGGATCCTGTCTTACACGGACGCGGGCGGTCCGATTACAGTACGGAGAGTCCGAAGTCGTCGACAGTCGTGGCGCGAGCCCCGCTGAAGCTCATCGACCCACCAGCGATCCGATCCATCTCTTCTTCCGTCATTTCCGTGGCGACGATCCGAGCGAGGATGCGCGGCGCCTCTTCGGACTGGTCGATATGATTCGTATTCACCTAGATCTCCTATAGA
Source organism: uncultured Alphaproteobacteria bacterium (assembly GCA_963762435.1). Taxonomy (GTDB): domain Bacteria; phylum Pseudomonadota; class Alphaproteobacteria; order ATCC43930; family CGMCC-115725; genus JAXDMU01. The sequence goes on from CAVXLN010000040.1 coordinate 33,005, forward strand.
CTAGATTAGAACAGTTATTGCAGTGATACAATTCCAGCTTCCATTCGCTGGCCATTGACTCATATTCAATAAAACTCTGACGGTCAATGTAGCTTTTTCTTGAAACCTTAACTTCTCTTTTATTCACTCTATTCAAAAATATGTAACTATTCTTGGTTTAGAGCTGTGCGATCTCAACATTTCCTTTTTGGTTAACTATAAAATCTGATGCAACTGTAGATTGCTGAACGTCATGTTGATTTTGTTGCATTTTTCTTTTGACGCCCTGGACTCGACGCTGGCGAGGCGTCCTCGCCTGGGTTGCCCTGACGCTGCCGCCGCGCGATTTACGTCGGTTGGGCGAGGCACCGTCACAAGCCGCCTCGACGGCGCTCCATGCCCTGCGACGCTTTCGCCCAGGCGCGGTCGACCGGCGGCGCGTTGCCGACGAGGCGCCGAAGCGGCGGGCGCTGCACCGCCGCGCACAGACAAGCCTCTCGACATCCGCCGAAAACCGCAATTCACTCTTTTCGCTCGACAGACGGGTCATCCGGGCTTCATGCCGCAACGCGATGATAAAAGACGGTATCCTGAGGCTTCAGGACGACAAACCACCACATATTGCGGCCTTGTGATTCGGTAAGATTAGACACCCTGGGAGATCGCCCCCGATGGAGACGCGCGCCAACTACATTGCGATCGGCACGTTCGTCCTGGTCATCCTGGCCGGCCTGTTCATTTCCATGCTCTGGCTCGCCGGCGCGCAGTTCCGGGCGGAGTACGAGTTCTATGCCACGCGCTTTCGCGGGCCGGTGACGGGGCTCGGCACAGGCGCGCCCGTGCGCCTCAACGGCATCGAGATCGGCCGTGTCACCGATATCGAGTTCGACCCCAGCGACCCGCAGCTCGTCGTCGTCGTGATGCAGGTGCGCGAGGGGCTGGTGATCCATACCGACGCGGTGGCCTCGCTCGAGACTCAGGGCCTGACCGGCGTCTCCTATGTCGAGATCGCCGGCGGCACCAAGGAATCGCCGCCCTTGAAGCGGATCGATGACGACCGCTATCCGATGATCGCGTCCCGGCCTTCCTCGCTGCAATCCGTGATCAATGGCGCGCCCCAGCTGGTGGCGAAGCTGCTCGAGATCGCCGACCGGCTTTCCGCTGTCCTGAGCGACCAGAACCAGCAGGCGATCGCCGAGACGCTCGCCAATCTGCGCGAGACGACCGCAATCATCGACAAGCACGGCAAGGATATCGACCAGCTGATCGATGACAGCGGCAAGGCGGTCCACAATATCGCGCTCGGCACCAATGATTTGCCCGCACTGGTCGCCAAGTTCGATCGTCTCGCGGCGCAGATCGACGAGCTCGCCAAATCCGCCGACCAGACGGCGAAGCAGGTGACCAAGCTCTCGGGCGATGTCGACACCGTCGTCACCGAGGCGCGGCCGCAGATCCGCGACCTCACGACCAACGGCTTCGAGCAGCTGTCGGCGCTTCTCGCGGAATCGCGCAGCCTGGTGCAGAGCCTGAACCGAGTCTCGAACGCGCTCGAACGCGATCCCTCACGCTTCCTGTTCGGCGAGCGCCGCGAAGGATACAAGCCGCAATGAACATGTCACCTCCCGCCGGCGTCACCCGCAGGCGCATCCTGCTCGGTTCCAGTGCGGCCCTGCTCGCCGGCTGCACGCCGCTCTTGGGCGGCGGCGACCCGCCGCATCTCTATCGGCTGTCGCCCGCCACCAGCTTTGTCCCAGGCTTGCCGGCGGCGAAGCTGCAGCTCGTCGTGGCGGCACCCCAGGCGCTCCAGAGCCTCGATACCGAGCGGATCCTGCTCGCCCGCAACCAGACCAGCCTCGATTACTTCGCGGGATCGGCCTGGGCCGATCGGGCGCCGCTGATGATCCAGGGCCTGCTCGTCGAAAGCTTCGAGAATAGCGGCCGCATCGAAGCGGTCGGGCGGGACACGGGCGATCTGCGCTCCGATGCGATGCTGCTGCCCGAGCTGCGCGACTTCGAGGCGCGCTACGACGCGCCCGATCAGCCGCCGACGATCGTGGTACGGCTGGGCGTCAAGCTCGTCCGCATGCCCAACCGCCAGATCATCGGCACGGCGGCACCCGAACGGCAGGGCAAGGCGGCGCGCAACGATATCGACAGCATCGTCACGGCCTTCAATGACACGCTGGCACCCGTCCTCGAGGAAATCGTGGAATGGAGCTTGCGCCGGCTCTAATGCACGCCGGATAATGCCCCGATTCGCCTCTTTTCGCCCGATCGGGATTCGCCCCCCGCCTTGAACCGCTTGCAGAGACCTGCACCTTCTGCTCCGGCACGCCGATCGGCGGCGTCGAAGCTGGCTGCGTCGGCGTCACCCGCGATCGATCCGCGCGTGAAGGCGGCACGCGAGCTGGTGGCGCTCGATGCCAAGCTCGGCGGCCGGACCATCCTCGACGAGCTGGGGGCGGCCGGTCCCTTCGCTCCCGGCCGACATTACCCGCCGGGCGAGGTGTGGGACCCGGTCTCCCATGCGCAATATTTCTATCATGCCCATCCCGAGGGCGGCCGTGCCCCAGGCGAGGTCGGGCATTTCCACACCTTCCTCGGCCAAGGCGGCATGCTGCCCGGCACGGCGCCCCTGATCCTGCCGGAAATGGCGCTGGCGCCACCAGTCGAGGGCCGCGGCGACCCCGGCACGCACCGGTCCGAGCGCGACCGCGGCGTGTTCGGTCATCTGATCGGCGTCAGCATGGATGCGGCCGGCCGGCCGATCTCGCTCTTCACGACCAATCGCTGGGTCACGGGCGAGACCTGGTACCGGGCCGAGGACGCGATCCGCATGCTCGACGGCTTCAGTTTCGAGGCGGAGACGGCGACGCTGCTCGATCGCTGGCTGGCATCCCTCCTGCGGCTCCTGCGGCCGCGCATCGTGGCGCTGATCCAAGCGCGCGACGTGGCCGTAATGGATTGGCGCCGCCGCCGCAGCCGGCAGCTCCATGTCTTCGAGGATCGAAGGCTCGAAGTGACCTCCGAAGCCAAGCTCGACCTCGCCGCCGAGGTGTCGGCGCTGCTCGGGACCGGTTAGGACGCCTGCATCACGTGCTCATGGATCGCCAGGCAATGGCGCACCAGTGTCGGCCGCGCCGAAACGAACTGCTTCAGCGGCGTGTCGATCGCATAGAAATGAATGTTGGCGATGAAGCCGTAGATGCCGGCATCGATGCTGGTCGGTTCGGCACCATGGACATAGCCGTCGGCCGGAATGAGGTCGGCCAGGACGCCCAGATCGGCAAGGCCGCGCGCATAGGCGGCGTCCGGCGCGTAGCGGCCGATGCCTTGGAAATGGTAGCGCTGAAAATTGAACTCGCGCGCCTTGGCCAGCCCTTCATCGGTCAGGCTCGGATGCTCGCGCAGGAGGGCCGCGCGGAAGGCAGGCCAGTAGCGCTCGTCCTTCCAGCGCGAATAGGACATCACCCAATAGAGATCGTCGAGCAGGCGGGTGATCAGCAGGCTCAGGCCACGCTCGCGTTCACCCAGCGCCGCGTCGAGGCCGAGACGGTACTTCGCGCCGAGATGCGCGATGATGGTCTCGCTGTCGCCGACTGTCTCGCCGTCATCGACGATATAGGGCAGCTGCCCGCGCGGCGCCGTCGACGCATCGAAAATATGCTCGTGGGTGAAGCTCAGCCCGGCGAGCCGCAGGAAGGCGAAGATCTTCAGCCCATAGCCGTTATTGTCGGCCACGCCGAACAAGGGCGGATAGGAATAGAGCGTGATCATGGCCGCGGCATTGTAACCCGGTCGCGGCCGCAAGTGAATTCCGGCCGGCTAGATCAGGCCCGGGAATCGATCCCGGGCCCGCCTGTCAAGGATCAGTGGTGATCCCAGTAATGGTCCTGCTCACGCCAGCCCTGATCATGGTCCCGGTCGTGCTTGTAGTCATAGTAATGGTCGTGATTGGCCTCGCGCCACTTCGCGGCCTCCTGCTGGTCGCGCCAGGCGTGCCAATTATGGTCGCGGTCCCAATAGCCGTCCTGATAGCCAAAGGCGATGCCGCCGGCATTCACGCCGACCACGACATCGGCCGCCTGGGCCGGCGCTGTCACAGCCGCGATCGTCATCGTGCCGCCCAGGACTGCGAGGCCAAGAGCCAGAGCCTTGATTTTGCTATTCACGTTCGTTTCTCCTTCCGCCATGGCATGTTCGCTACTTAACGGAGGCCCGGGGGATGCCGTTCCATGCCCCGGTATTGGAGGACACAGAAATCCCACGCTTTGGAGCCCGTGATTAAGTGAACCTTAAGGGCTGGGAGCCGACCCTCAAGCTGGCGCGTCATCCTTGGCTGGCGGAGTGCCGGCGGTACGCGCGGGACAGGAAGGCACCATGAGCGAAGGTCTGAGCAAACGGGACGTCGCAGCGCTGCTGAGCGATGTGAGTGCGCCCGAGGCTGCGGCAAGCCGGCTCGGCGTCAAGGTCGCCGAAGGCAAGCTTACGCCGGCCGAACGCGCCGCGGCCGAGCAGGTGCTGCGCGGCATGCTCGATGGCGCAGCCCTCCAGATCCGCCAGATCCTGGCCGAAACCCTGAAGGACAGCCCGTTCGTGCCGCATGACATGGCACTGACGCTGGCGCGCGACGTGGAATCGGTCGCGATCCCCGTGCTGCAATTCTCCTCCGTCCTGTCGGACGAGGATCTGATCGAGATCGTCAGGAGCGGCGCCCCCGGCAAGCAGGTCGCGATCGCCGGCCGCGCCACCGTTTCGACCGTCGTCGCGGGCGAGCTGCTCCAGACCGGCAATACCAGGGCTGCCGCCACGCTCGTCGGCAATCCGGGGGCCGATCTCAAGTCCGACCAGCTCGAATTCGCGGCCGAGCGTTACGGCTCCGACCCGCGCATGGCGGAAAACCTCAAGAAGCGGCCCGACCTGCCGATCAGCATCGCCGAGCGGCTGGTGGCCTTCACGGCCGAATCGCTGCGCGCCTACATCACCAAGCGCACCGATCTGAGCGAGCCCGCCATCACCCAGCTGGTGCTGCAAACGCGCGAGCAAGTGACGCTCGATCTCCGCTCGACCCATTTCCCGGCCGAGGAGGCGGTGGACCTCGTCGAGCATCTGGCCGCGGTGAAGCGCCTGACGCCGTCGCTCATCCTGCGCGCGCTCTGCGTCGGCGATATGAGCTTCTTCGAGGCGGCCTTGGCACAGCTGAGCCAGGTGCCGCTCCATAATGTGCGGCTCCTCATCCATGATTCTGGCCAGCTCGGCCTCAAATCGCTCTATGACCGGGCGAAGCTGCCCGCGAGCTACTATCCGGCCTTCCGCGTCGCCATGGCCGTGGCGCATGAGACGGAGCTCGACGGGCTGCCCTATGACCGCGAGCGCTATCGCCGCACCATGATCGAGCGCATCCTGACCCAGTTCGAGGAGCTGGGCGCCGACGATCTCGATTACCTCCTGGTCCGCCTCGACGATCCGGCGCCGGCGGCCGAGGTCGAGCCGGCGGCCTAAGGTAGCAAAGAGCGCGGGCATCTTGGCAGGTTAATTGTGTTGGGCCGATGCCGAAGCCCGATGTCAGCTATTCGCCTGCTGCCACGGCAATCTCCGCCGTCCGCGGGCTGCGGAATCGCCTCGCCACCCCATCGAGGGCCAGATAGATCACGGGCGTGGTGTAGAGCGTCAGCGCTTGGCTGATCAAGAGTCCGCCGATGATGGAGACGCCGAGCGGATTGCGCAGCTCGGCGCCGGCACCCTGCTCGAAGGCCAGCGGCAACGCCCCCATCAGTGCGGCCAGCGTCGTCATCATGATCGGCCGGAACCGTTGCACCGAGGCCTGGAAGATCGCGTCCTGCGGTGCCAACCCGCGGTGACGCTGAGCGTCGAGTGCCGAATCCACGATCATGATCGCGTTCTTCTTGACGATGCCGATCAGCAGCAGCACCCCGATCAGCGAGATCAGCGTGAATTCCTGATGGAGCAGCAAAGCCGCCAGAAAGGCGCCGGTGCCGGCCGACGGCAGCGACGACAAGATCGTCAGCGGGTGCAGCGCGCTCTCATAAAGGATACCGAGCACGATATAGACGATGATCAGTGCCGCCGCGACGAGCCATGGCTCGGCGGTCAAGCGACCGCTCGAACTCGTCGGCCGTGCCGTCGAACGAGCCGTGGAGGCTCGGCGGCATGGCGAGATCGCGCTCTATGCGATGGACCGCCTCGACCGCGGTGCCGAGCGAGGTTCCCGGTGCCAGGTTGAAGTTGATCGTGCCGACCGGCAGCCTGCCCTTGTGCCGAATGACGGACGGCGTCTGTGTGCGCCGGAAATGAGCGATCGAGGTCAGCGGCACCATCGCGCCGCTCGCGGAACGTACGCGCGTGTAGGCGAGCGCCCCCTCGTCGAGGCTCGACGCGCGATCATATTGCAGCAGCACATAGCGCTGGGTCGCATCGTCGAAGATCTCGGCCACGCGGCGCTCGCCGAACGCGTCATAGAGCGCGTCGTCGATGCCGGCCGCGTCGATGCCATAGCGGGCAGCGACGGCGCGATCGATGTCGACGGTCAGCTCCGGCGCGCCGGCGCGGATGTCGCTGCGCACATCCCGCATGAAGGGCAGGGCCTTGAGCGCCGCTTCGAAGCGCGGCGCCCATTGCCGCACCTCGGCTCCGTCGGCATCGGACAGCGTATATTGGTATTCCGTCGGTGGTATGTCGACGCCGAGCGCCAGCTCCGGTCGTCGGCTGCAGATAGAGCTGCGCGCCATGCACCGCCAAGGTCGCCTTGCGCAGCCGGCCGATCACGGCATCGACACCGTCGCGCTCGCTGCGATCCTTCAGATTGACGAACATCGATCCGGCATTGTCGCCATTGAGATAGGCGGTGACCGTGTCAACGGCCGGATCCTGCTGGACGATCGCGATGAGTGCCGTGATGTGCGACTTCATCGCCTCGGCCGAGGTGCCGGCGGGCGCGTCGATGAATCCGGACATCGTTCCAATATCCTGGCGCGGCAGGAAACCCTTGGGCACATAGGCATAGAGCCAGATCGTGCCACCGGTGATCGCCAGAAACGCGAGGAGGGTCGGCCGTCTGATGGCGCAGCACCCAGCCGAGGCTTCGGCCATAGAGCCGGATCGTCCAGCCGGAATGGCTGCTTTCGAACGCGCCGCCCGATCGGTGCCGCCGCAACATCGCTGCGCACAGGACGGGCGTGAGCGTGATCGAGACCAGCCCCGACACGATGACGGCAATGCTGACGACCGCCCCGAACTCCCGGAAGAACTGGCCGACGACCCCGGCCATGAACAGCACCGGGATGAACACGGCGACCAGCGACACCGTGATCGAGAGGATCGTGAACCCGACCTCGCGCGTGCCGGCGATGGTCGCCTCGAGCACCGGCTCGCCGCGCTCGAGGCGGCGGACCACATTCTCGACGACGACGATGGCGTCGTCGACGACGAAGCCCACGGAAATGGCGAGCGCCATGAGCGAAAGATTGTCGATGGTGTAGCCCAGCAGCACCATGCCGATGAGGGTGGCCAGCAACGAGATGGGGATGGCCAGCGCCGGAATGACCGTGGCGGCGGCGCGCCTGACGAACAGGAAAATCACCGCGATGACGGCGAAGACGGTAACCGCCAGGGTTATGCTGAGATGATGGAGGGCGGCGCGGGTGTTGGTCGTTCGATCGGACACAAGGTATGAGCGTCACCGAGTTGGGGCAAGGTTCCTCTGAGCTCAGCGAGCGCTTTTCTGACCTCGTCGACGGTGGCGACGACATTGGCCTTGGGGCTGCGCGCGATGTCCAACACGATGGCTTGTGTGCCATTGTACCAGCCCGCCCGGTTCAAGGATTCAGCACCATCCTCGATGGTGGCCACGTCCTGCAGCAGGATCGGCGCGCCGTCATGCCAGGCGAGCACCAGCGCGCCATAGTCCGCAGCACTCTGAATCTGATCATTGGCCGCCAGTTCGATCGTGCGGTCGGGCCCGATCAGCTGCCCTTTCGGCCGGATCGTGGTCGCCCTGGCGATCGCGCCGCGGACATCGGCGAGAGTCAGGCCGCGGGCGAGGAGCTTGGCCGGATCGGCCAGAACGCGCACGGTCGGCCGTTGCTCATCGGCGATGGAAACCCGTCCGACACCCGGCACCGCTTGTAGGCGCCGGACCGCCACTTCTTCGGCCAAGCGGCTCAGTTTCGGCAGGGGCATCGAGGGCGAGGTCAGCGCCACGACGGCTATCGAATAACTGGCCGACCCGGTCTTATAATAGGTCGGCGGATGCGGCAGATCGCGCGGGAGGTCGTTGGCAGCTTCAGCGAGGGACTTCTCGACATCGAGTGCCGCGTCGTCGAGATTTCTATTAGCCTCGAATTGCAATGCGACCGATGTAATGCCGGGCCGATTGGTCGAGCTCATCAAGCGGACGCCCGGCACGCTGCCGAGCTGACTTTCAAGCGGTGCCGCCACCGTCGACGCCATGGTTTCGGCACTGGCGCCGGGCAGATTGGCCGCCACATAGATCGTCGGATAGTCGACATCGGGCAGTGCGGCGATCGGCAGATTTACCAGCGCCGCGAGGCCGAAGATCACGATGCCCGCGAAAATCAGCAGTGTCGGCAGCGGCCGTGCCACGAGCCTGCGCAGCCCGTCCGTACCCGGTTCGGCCGAACGGCTCATTTGCTGGCTGCCAAATCGGCCTGCGGCGCCACCTCCTGGCCGGGTGCCAATCGCTCTTGGTCGGCCGTGACGACCCGGTCGCCCGCGGCGAGGCCATCCTCGATCGCGATCAGGCCATCCGCCCGCGGCCCCGTCTTCACCGTGCGCAATGCCAGATGGTTCGACTCGTCGACGGCATAGACCGCGGTGCCGGCTGCCGCCTCGAACACGGCCCGCTCTGGAATGCTGATGACATTGTGGCGCACGGCCACGACCATGCGGACATTGACCGCTTCGGACGGCCAGAACCGCCGATCGGGATTGTCGACCAGGACGCGCAGCTTGGCGGTGCCCGTCGTCGGGTCGACATTGTTGTACAGCAGGAGCGAATGGCCGGCGGCGACGGTCTGGCGCTCGGCCAGCGACTGGATGCCGACCGGTAGCGCGCCATTGCTCAACTCGTCCTGGATTTCGCCAAGATGTTCCTGGGCGATGTCGAAGACGACGTTCACCGGATCGAGCTGCACCAGGTCGGTCAGCGGCGTGCCGTTCACCGCCTGAACCAGATTTCCGGTATCGACGAGGCGTCGCCCGACCCGCCCGGCAATCGGCGCCCGGATCGTCGTCCAGGCCAGCCGGGCGCGGGCGGAGATTAAGGTGGCGCGATCGGCCTTCACCGCCGCTTCCAGCTCGGCCACGGTGGCGGTCTGCTGATCGAAATCCTTGCGCGCCTGGAAGCCATGGCCGGTGAGGTCCGTGCCGCGCTGCAGATCGGCCCGGGCGCGGACGAGCGTGGCCTCGTCCTTTTGCAGCGTGGCGTCGGCTCGATCCGCCTCGGCCCGATAAAGGGTGGGATCGATCTCGAACAAGGGGGCGTCGGCCGCAACCTGCTCGCCCTCGCGAAAGTAAACTTGCGTCACGATGCCATCGACGCGAGATCGGATGGTGACCCTTTGCGACGCTTCGACGGTGCCTGGCGCATAGACATAAACGGGCAGATCGTGCCGCTCGGCCGCCACGACCGAAACCGCGGCCGGGCCAGCCGCCGCGGCACTCGTCGAAACGAGGCTGGTCGACAAGAGCGGGATGGTCGCCGCGGCGATCATAGCGGCGTATGTCGAAGGGTGATGCCGATCCCGAGACGGCGTTTCGCCGTGCGGACGCCGCCGACCAGCAAGAGGATCACTTACCCCGCGACCTATCATCTTCTCCCCTCAACCGCGTAGAGAGTGAGTTCTGAATTTGAGATTATCAAGGGCTGTGCCACGTCGTGTCGACGGGAAACCAGCCGACCGCAGCCGAATTGATCAATGTCAGGAGAGAACCCCCGTCCACCAGGTTGAGGCGAGACGGAGATCGGATCGTCATCAAGCATCGCGGTACCGACGCTCGACCAGGTCGCCGGATCACGGACGCAGAAATCATCGACCAAAGCGTTCCGCCCGCCTGGGTCATAAGCCGGCGGCGGCGCAAATTCCCGCGTGATCAAAATCCTCAAACAACCCGCCCCGGTGAAAATCGGGTGCGAAGCAGTGCCAGCAATTGAGTCGCCGCCGGGCTCAGATACCCGTTCCGGCGGGTGATCGCCGCGATGGGGTTGGCGGCATTGAGATCGGCGACGGCGATCATCGCCAGCGATCCGCGCCGCAGCTCCTCCTCGATCGCACCCTCCGGCAGCAGGGCGATGCCGAATCCCGCTTCGATCAGGCGCTTCTGCGCGGTCAGGCTGTCGACCGGCGTCCACTCCACCTCGGCAATTCCGTGGATGAGCAGCTGAGCGAAGATGTTGGCGGATGACGCTTCGCGTCGCCCGAACAATTCGGGAAAGGCCAGCCAGGGCTCGTGCCGCAGGTCCCGGACTGAGCCCAGCGTCCGGCCGGCGAAGCGATGATCGGCCGCGCAGGCCACGACGAGCTTCTCCTGCGCCAGCACCTCGCAGCTGAGATCGGGGGCAGGGTCGTCGAAATACCGGAGGCCGATCCCGGCCTCGCCACGGCGGACGAGCTCGCTCACCTCGGCACTGGCCGCCGTCCTGAGCGACAGCTTGGCATCGGGACATTGGCGGGCGAACAAGCGCAGCACGGCGGTCAAGTCCTCGCCGGCCAGGGTGCCCACCACTGCCAGCGAAACCGGCCCCGCATGGGTCGCCAAGGCGCCGAGCGCGTCCTCGGCATCCTTCAGCACTGCGAGCAACCGTTGAGCGTGCGGCAGCAGTACCCGGCCGGCCTGGCTGAGCACCACGCCGCCGGCCGCCCGCTCGAATAAGGGAGCGCCGATCTCCTGCTCCAGCTGGGCGATCCGGCGGCTGATCGCCGGCTGCGACCGCAGGAGCCGGTTGGCGGCGCTGGAAAAGCCGCCCGTCTCGTGGACCGCCAGGAAGGTCCGCAATGCTTCCGTGTCCATTTAAACCCGATGCAGAAGATGCATGACCTATAGAAGAACTATAACTTGGACGCAGGCGAGCGAATTCGGCACAAGAGCCGGACACAACCCTCGCTGGAGCTGATCGTGACCAAAAACTCTTGTGGTGCGCCGAGCGAAGTCCGCGAGGGCCCGACTCATCCCGACCCTTATGCCTATTACGCATCGCTCGTCGCCGAGCGCCCGCTGTTCCGCGACGAGGCGCATGGCTTCTGGGTCGCGGCCAGTGCCGATATTGTGAAGGCCGTGCTGGAAAGCCCGCTTTGCCTGACCAGGCCGCGGGCGGGACGGATCCCGGCACTGGTCGAGGCCGGTCCCATGGGCAGGATCTACGGCCGGCTCGTGCGCTTGCGCGACGATGGGCCCGGCCGCGTGCTCAAGGAGGCGATGGTGCGGGCCTTCCACAAGATCGATCTGGCCGAAGCGGCCGCGATCGCCGATCGCTGGGGCCGGACACTCTGCGAAGAGCTCGGTCCGGAGCGGGGCAATGACCGGCTCGCCCGCTTCGCCACCGCCGCGCCGCTGGCGACGATGGCCAGCCTGCTTGGTATTCCCGACGAACGCTGCGCCGACATCGCGACCGCGCTCAGTGCCTATGTCACCGCCGTCGCCGCCGCGGCCACCGGCTTTCCCGCTCCCACCGATGCCCTTATCGCGCAAGGCCATGAAGCGGCGGATCTGCTGCTGTCCGTGATGAATGGCGTGATCGATCGGCCAGTGCCGGCACCGTTGCTCGACGCCTGGGTTGGCGAAGCGCGCGCTGCTGGGTGCGCGGAAGAAGACATCGCCGCCAACGCCGCCGGGTTCTTCATCCAGGCCTATCCGGCGGTCGCGGCCGCCATCGGGCTGACTTTGCTGGCGCTGGCGCGGCAGCCCGACACGAGGATCGCAGCGCAGGCCGATCGCAAATCCTTGCGGCCGCTCGTCGCCGAGGTGATGCGCTGCGATCCGATCACGCACAGCACCGTCCGTTTCCTCGCTGCCGACGGCGTCGTGGCTGGCCAGGCGATGCGTGCCGGCGACATGATCATCGTCATGCTGGGCGCCGCCGGCCTCGATCCGGCGCTCAATGACGATGCCCGATCCTTCAAGATCGACCGCCCGGAGCGCCGCGCGCTCGATTTCGGGGCCGGTGCCCATGCCTGTCCTGCCGACAAGCTGGCACCCCTCATCGTGGAGATCGCCATCCATCATCTGCTGGCGCGCGGTGTTGCCCTCGATCGCCTGGAGGCCGGCCTTAGCTATGCCCCCTCGGCGCATATCCGCATACCGATCTTCAGTGCTTGAGCGGAAACGGCAAAAGCGGATCACATATTTGGAGCAGGGTCGCATTGGCCGGTTTCCAGCCAATGCGACCTGCTCTAGGAGCCCGATGCGATCAGATGATTCCATCTGATCGCGACCCGCTCTAGCATTGGGCTCTGGTCCCCTTGGCGTAGCAGAGCATAAGCGATGCGAGTCTCAGTGATATTGGCGATCGTCGGCGGCGCCCTTGCTCTGGCTACAGGTGCCATCGCCGCGGCGCCGCCCCTGTTCCAGCCCTGGATCAACGGCGTTTCGGCCGACGAGCCGCAGATGCAGGTGCAGCGCTATGACGCCGACACCTATGTGATCCGCCAGTCGATCCGCACTAATTTCGAGGGGCCGTTCCTCTACATGTTGTTCGGCCAGGATCGGGTCCTGCTGTTCGATTCGGGCGCCGGTGGCCTCAAGATCCGCCCGATCATCGAGGCCGTGATCGCTCAGTGGCTGGCCGAGCATCACCGCACCTCCATCCCTCTGGTGATCGCGCATACCCACAGCCACAACGACCATCATCAAGGCGACGTCGAGTTCACGGATCGGCCGGACACCACCATCGTCGGCCTCTACCGCAGCCAGGTCGCCGCCTTCTTCGGGTTCAAGGATTGGCCCAACGATATCGTCCAATACGATTTGGGCGGACGCGTGCTGGACGTCATCGCGACACCCGGCCACCAAGTCGCGCACATCGTGCTCTATGACGAGCGCACGCAGCTGCTGCTCACGGGCGATACCATCTGCTCGTGCCGGCTCTATGTTCCGGCCGATCAGTGGGACGTCTACCGCGACGGCACGGACCGCCTGGTAGCCTTCACTAAGACCCATCCGGTCTCTCACCTCTTGGGGGCCCATATCGAGATGACCCGCGAGCCGGGCGTTCTGATCACCGACGAGGCGCCCAGCCATCCGGACGAGCATGTGCTGGAGCTTCCGCTCTCGGTGCTCATCGAGGTGCAGGCTGCCATCCACACCATGGGCGAGACCCCCAGCGAAGAACCTCACCCGGACTTCGTGATCTTCCCAATCCCGGCCCGCCCCTTGCCGCCGGATTCGCCGCCGCCTTCCAATTGATCGAACGGGTGCCGCGCAAGCGCGAGCTTGGATTATGCGGAGCCGGTGGCCTCTAAGGGCTTCCGTCCGCAGCGTTCGTCGCCTAATCTCCCGCTCGGTTCACCGAACGGGCGGAGATGAGGCGATGCGCATCGGGTTTCTCGCAAGGGTGGGCATTGCCCTCCTTGGCACCTCGGCACTCGGCGCCTGCGGGTTCCTGCCGGCCAGCCAGAATCCGGATTTCACCATCGCCGGCTCGGTGGCGCCGCAGCCGGCGGATTTCCGCAATGCGGATCCCCAGGTCAATGACCAGATCGCCAAGCTTTATTGCGCCGACGGCTATCACAAGCTCGACGAGATGACCCTGCCGTCCGATTCTGGCACGTTCGCCGTTACGCGCGTCGAATGCACACCCTATGGGGATTGGTCGTTCCTGCCCGGCTTCCTGCAGTTTTAACTAAGTCAGGACTGGGCGTAGGAGCTGTCGAGCGACAGAAGGACGGCCGAGCCGATGAGGACGCCGAAGAAGGGCAGGCCGATCGAGACTTGGCCCAGCGCCACCGCGGCGATGCTGGCTGAGATGGTGAGCCAGCCGATGAGTTTCTGCATGTCGATCTCTCCCTCAAAGGCACCGCGGATGCGAGGAGAACGGGCGGCCAGCGGATTTATTCCGGGGCCTCACCGATGACCGACGAGCCGCCATGGGTCCCACTGCTGCGCGGCATCGCCGCTCATGCCGAGACCGGGCTGTTTTTTTCGAAGGATCCGTTCGATTTGCAGCGTTTCGGCGAGATCGCGGCCCTTGCCCGCCAAGCCATCGCCGACCGCACCCAGACATCACCCGAGACGATCGCCAGCCTGCTCGAGGATGAGAAGGGCTATGTGACGCCGAAGCTCGATGTCCGCGGCGGCGTCTTCCGCGACGGCCGCATCCTGATGGTGCGCGAGGCGACGGACGGGCTCTGGGCGCTGCCGGGCGGCTATGCCGAGATCAACCTCTCGCCCGCGCAGGCGATCGAGGCCGAGATCGAGCAGGAGACCGGCTTCATCGCCAAGGCGACCCGGCTCGTGGCGTTGCTCGACCGGCGCCGGCATCATGGCGCGCATCCCACACTGCGCCATTGCTTCAAGCTCTATTTCCTCTGCGATATCGTCGGCGGCGCCGCGCGCGGCAGCATCGAAACGCTGGACGTGGATTTCTTCGCGGAGGAGGCGCTGCCGCCCCTGTCGCTCGGCCGCACGACCGAGGCGATGGTCGCGATGCTGTTCAAGCATTGGCGGGATCCGGGGCTGCCGCCCGAATTCGACTAGGAAAGGACGAGCATGATCCAGGCCTCCTGCGTATGCGGCGCCGTCCGGATGGAGATCGACGCCACACCCGACCATGTGACCGACTGCAACTGCTCCGCCTGCCGCCGCTACGGCACGCTCTGGGCCTATTTCCGCCCGGCCGAGGTCAGGTTCCTGGGCGAGCCCAACGCCACGCAGGGCTTTGTCCGCGGCGATCGCACGCTCGAGCTTCATCACTGCAAGATTTGCGGCTGCATCACCCATTGGCAGCCCATCGACCAGAATGCGGACCGCATGGGCGTCAATTCGCGCCTGTTCGAGCCTGGCTCGCTTTCGGGCGTACCGGTCTGGAAGTTCGACGGCGCCGATACCTGGACCTGGCTCAGCAAGGGCTGACCCGTGATCGCACTCCTCTCGCTCCTGCTGCTGGCCCAGTCCGATCCCGAGGCCGGCAAGCTCGCTGCCGGGACCTATGAAAGCGCCTATTTCGGCCTCTCCTATCCCTTGCCGCAAGGCTGGGAGGAGGGGTTGGCGCCGCCGGAGCCTTCGGTCACGGGATATTATGTGCTGGAGACGCCCAAGCCGGCCCCCGGCGAGCGCGCCACGCTGCTGATCGCCGCCCAGGACGAGTTCTTCGCATCGAAGCGCGGCGACGCCATGGCGATGGCGGCCGATTTGCGCGCGGTCGCCGCGCACACGGCCGGCCTCGAGCCCGAAGGCCCGCCCGAGCGCGTGACCGTGGCCGGCCACGAATTCGTGCGCCTCGAGCTCGGCGGCGAGGTGCTGTCGCGCATCGTCTACGCCGCCGACATACGTTGCCATGTCGTGAGCTTCACCTTCGCGGCATCCGACCGGGCCGAGCTCAAAAGCCTCGCCGCCAGCCTCGAGCACATCGCCTTCGCACCCGAGACGCCGCCGCTCTGCGTCCGGGATTATGCGAGCGCCGAGACGCTGGTCCACCGGGTCGAGCCCGAGCTCACCGGCACCAACTTCACCCGGATCCCGGTGCGCGTCATCGTCGGCACCGACGGCAAGGTGACCCACGTCCATGTCATCCGCGGCACGCCGGAGCAGGCGAGCGCGGTCGAGGCGGCCCTTGCGCAATGGCAGTTCAAGCCGCGTCTCGTCGATGGCAAGCCGGTCGAGATCGAGACTGGCCTCACCTTCGAGATCAAGCCGAAATAGTGCCAAAAAGAACCGCGGATGCTTGTGGCACCCGCGGTCGAGTTTCTTCCCAGGGAGCTTCGCTTAGAGCGAGCGCAGGAAGTTCAGGATGTTCTGCTGTGACGTCGGCGACAGCGCGTTGAAGTTGCCGATCACGGTATTGGCCTCGGAGCCGCGGCTGGCATGGTCCTCGATCGCGGTCAGGAGATTGCTGGTCCGGCCGTCATGGAGGAAGAACAGCCGCTGGCCGATGCCCCAGAGCGGTGCCGTGCGGAACTGGTCGCCGGCGGCCTGGCCTTGGCTGATCTGATCGGCGAGGCCATTGCCCATATCGTGCAGTGCCACGTCGCTGAAGGGCGAGTAGGTCACGTTCGACTGGTTGGTGAAGACCGACAGTCCCGTCGTGTGCGATGCCAGGTGGCAGAGATTGCAGCCGACATTGTTGAAGGCCCGCAGGCCTGCCGTGGTTGACGACGTCGCCGGCGCCGGCGTCGGCCCGGCGGCCAGCCGCATGAACACGCCGAAATTCACCACGTCCGACGAGTAATCAGACGGCGCGAAGCCGCTGATGTTCGGATTGTTGATGTTGGTGACATCCTCGGGCAGCGCATTGAACTGGCAGCCCGCGGTATTGTCGCGCTCATTGGGGAAGAGCTCGCTGGTCACCCCTTGCTCGACATTGTAGGCCTCGCCCGCGAAGATCAGCAGCGACTTGTTCTGCGCCTTCCAGCCGAAGCGGGTGATGGTGCCGTCATTGCCGCTGGTGTTGAAGACGCCCGACGCGATGCCGTTCGCCGATTGCTGATTGGCGATCGCGGCCGAATCCGCTTCGAGATTGCCGTCCGGCGTATTCTCGATCTGGCCGCCGCCGAAGATCGGCGTCGGGATGCGGAAGATGACGTTGCCCTGCCGCAGCGCCTGGGCGAAGTTCGGCTGCGTGATGGTGCAGCCGGCGGCATCGCTGCGGCCGGAGATGACATAGAGGTCGTGCACGCCGCCATCCGGCGAGCCGTCCGGATTCTGGATGAAGCGTGCCTCGCGCACCGGGCCGGTGCTGGTGATGAAGGACGGCACCTTGTTGGCGGCGCCGTCCAGCGTCGCCACCGCCACTTGCGGATTGGTCGGCGGGCTCGAGCCGCCGATCGCCGGGAAGGCGTGACAGCCCGCACAGCTGTTGTCGTTGAAGCGCGGGCCCAGGCCCGAGCCGTTCTGACGCCCCGGCGGCGCATCGGCGATGGTGCCGGACACCGAATCGACCTCGCCGAACCGGCCCGTCGCCGCCGCGAAGAAGGTCTGCTCCTGTGCATCGAGCCCAGGCAGCGGCCCGCCCACGCCAGCCGCGCCGCCACGCGGCCCCGGATCCGACTGCGCCAAGGTTACGCCAGTCGAAACAATTAGCACACAAAGTGCTGATACCACTATTCTGATAGGGAAACCGAATCCTGTATGCATCAATAGCATCGTCATCTCCCCCCCGAAATGGTGCTAATTCTTCACGGTATCGCGTGGAGACTTGATCGGATAACGATTTGATTCGGTATACCTGTGTCAACAAAAGGATTGCGATAAATTTACAACTAATAGTTAACTCGTATTATTTGAATGCACCTTCGATTGACTCAATCATTGGCAGTTGCATAGCGGCCCGCCCAAATCGAATTGTGGGTGATAAATCAAACAGGTTCTAAACTGAAACGCTGGGGTCGGCGCCGCCTCGGTGCCGCCCTGCGCCCGGCACCCATCACCCGAGCATCGAAAGCGCTTCCGCGCATCCGCCCCGGCCCGCTAACCTCGGGCCCCAGATAAAAGGAGGGAAGCCCGGATGACGATGAATGGCGCTGAAAGCCTGGTGCGCACCTTGGTCGAAGGCGAGGTCGAGGTTTGCTTCGCCAATCCCGGCACGTCCGAGATGCATTTCGTGGCCGCCCTCGACCGGGTCGACGGCATGCGCTGCATCCTGGGATTGTTCGAAGGCGTCGTGACGGGGGCCGCCGACGGCTATGCCCGCATGGCCGGCAAGCCTGCGGCAACCTTGCTCCATCTCGGCCCCGGTTTGGCCAACGGCCTCGCCAACATGCACAATGCGCGCAAGGCGTCGACCCCGATGGTCAATATCGTGGGCGATCACGCCACATACCATCGCGCTTATGATGCGCCCTTGACCTCTGATATCGAGACGGCGGCCAGGCCCTTCTCGGACTGGGTCAAGACCTCGCCCAATGCGCGCCTCATCGCCGCCGACGGGGCGGCCGCCATCGCCGCCGCGCGCACCCCGCCGGGCCAGGTGGCAACCCTCATCCTGCCCGCCGACACGGCCTGGAACGCGGCCGACGGCCCGGCCAAGGTGCCGGCGATCCCCGAGCGCCAGAAGGTCGATCCCGCCCGCATCCGCCACGCCGCCGAAATACTCCGGAGCGGCGAGCCGACCGTGATCCTGCTGAGCGGCCCGGCCTTGCGCGCCGACGCGCTCGACCTCGCCGGCCGCATTGCCGCCAAGACCGGCTGCGCGCTCTCGGCCGCAACCTTCAATCCGCGCATCGCGCGCGGCGCCGGCCGGGTCGCGATCGAGCGCGTGCCCTATCCGGTCGACCCGGCGCTCAAAGCGCTCGCCCGCTTCAAGCACATGATCCTGGTCGACGCCAAGCGCCCGGTCGCCTTCTTCGCCTATCCCGACAAGCCGAGCGTGCTGACGCCGGAAGGGGCGGAGATGCATCTTCTCTCCGAGCTCGGCGAGGATTCCTTCTCAGCACTGGACGCGCTGGCCGACGAGCTCGGCGCCCGCCGCACGCAGCCCCTTCTTTCGCCGCTCGACCCGCCGCCGCCCGCCACCGGCGCCATCACGCCCGAGACGCTGGCCCAATCGATCGCGGCGCTGCTGCCGGAGCAGGCAATCGTCATCGATGAATCGGTCTCGACCGGCCGCTCCTTCTTCCGCCCGTCCCACACCAGCCGGCCGCATGATTGGCTGCAGAATATGGGCGGCTCGATCGGGCTCGGCCTCCCGCTCGCGACGGGTGCCGCCGTCGCCTGCCCCGACCGCAAGGTGGTCTGCCTCGAGGCCGACGGCAGCGGCATGTACACGCTCCAGGCGCTCTGGACCCAGGCGCGCGAACAGCTCGACGTGACCGTGCTCGTCTTCGCCAACCGTTCCTACGCGATCCTCAAGGGCGAGCTCGTCAATGTCGGCGCCCAGAATGTCGGCCGCAAGGCGCTCGACATGTTCGACCTCGGCCGCCCCGACCTCGACTGGGTCTCGCTCGCCCGCGGCATGGGCGTGCCGGCGACCCGCGTCGAGGATATGGATGAGTTCAACCGGGCCTTCGTCGAGGGGCTGGCGGTGAAGGGACCCTATCTGGTCGAGATCGTGTGCTGAGCGAGGCATCTATTTCGGACGGCATCAACGTAACCATAGCGCTGCCCAACGATCGGAGCCGACATGATCGCCGTCCACCACCTCAACAATTCCCGGTCCCAGCGCGTCCTCTGGCTGCTCGAGGAGCTAGGCCTGCCTTACCAGGTGGTGCGCTACCAGCGTGACGCCGAGACCCAGCTGGCGCCGGCCTCGCTGCGCGCGATCCATCCGCTCGGCAAATCGCCGGTCATCACCGATGGCGACTTCACGCTGGCCGAGACCGGCGCCATCGCGGAATATCTCGCCCGGCGCTACGGCGAAGGCCGGCTGCTGCCGCCCGAGGGCACGCTGGAAGCGCTGCGCTGCACCTATTGGCTGCATTATGCCGAAGGCTCGGCCATGACGCCGCTGCTCTTGAAGCTGGTCTTCGACACGCTCGAATCGAACCGCGTGCCGTTCCTGATCCGGCCGATCGCCCGGGCCCTCTCCGGACGGGTCAAAGGCGAGTTCATCCTGCCGCAGATCAAGCTGCATCTCGATTATCTGGAAGCCGAGCTGGCCAAGACCCCCTGGTTCGCCGGTCCCGATCTCACCATCGCCGATATCGCGATGAGCTTCCCGCTCGAGGCCGCGGCCAGCCGCGCCGGCCTCGATGCGAGCCGGCCGCATCTCTGGCGCTTCCTCGAGACGATCCACGCCAGACCCGCCTATCGACGCGCGCTCGAGCAGGGCGGACCCTACGACTTCGCGCACTGACGCTGGGGGCGGTTAGGGTTTCGATGCGGCTGAATCACAGTGAATCGATCTCGGAGTTTCGGTGACAGTGCACTAAATATCGCGGGCCTAGCTCTTAGCAAGGAGGCGTCCTGGTCTTCCGTCGTCGCAAGGGGGCATTCGACGGATAAGGCATATACATGATATAAACATGTTGATACGAATTATCTCGTTGATCTAGTATCCTTCGAAGTCGCCATCGACGCCCGGGCGCATGCCCGAACCGATCCAGGACCACGACCATGGATTCCCTCGAACTCCGCCGCCCCGCCGTTCTCGACCAATCCCTCGGCAAGCTCGTCAGGCGTGCCGAGCAGGCGATGGTCCGGGCCAAAGGTGCGGCCGTGAAGCCGGTCGGGCTGACGCTTGCCCAATTCGTGACTCTTGCCGAGCTCGATCAGCAGGAGGGTGTCACGGCCGCCTCGCTCGCGCGCGGTTGCGAGGTCTCGCCCCAGGCCATGATGATCCTGCTGAAATCGATGGAGCAGCAGGGGCTGATCACGCGACGCGTCCATCCGCGGCACCCGAATGTGCTGGAACTTCACATCACGGATGTTGGGCGCGAGGCGCTGGCGGGTGCGCGCGAGCTGATGGCTCCCTTTGACCGGGTCATTGGCGAGTCCTTCTCCGAGCGCGAGCTCATGACGCTGCGCGTCCTGCTCGGACGCTTCATCGATGCGATGGATGAGAGCGCGCCGGCGTTCGCGGATTAGCGTCCCGCGCGCCGCCTAGGAATTCGGCGGTAGCTCGCCCGGCACCTTCAACAGCCGCATCCCGCCATAATGCTCGGCCGGATCGGCGATATCGTTCACGCAGCGCGTGATCATGCCGCAATCGATATAGCCGGCCACCTCGACCGCGTCCGCGATGCCTTTCGCCTGCTGCTCGTTATAGCCGTCATGGCTCAGGATGAAGGCGCCGGGCTTCATCCAGCGCCGGAGCGCCACCAGATGGTCGCGCACCTTCTCGTAGCGATGATCACCGTCGAAGAAGCAGAACTCGAACAGCGCCTCGGTGCTGCGGCCGCCGAACTCGGCCGGCATGTCCTGCGGGAAGTAGCCTTCGAAAATCGTGGTGTTGTGTTCCGTCGCCGCCCGCATCTCCGGCAGGATCTGGTGCGTGAAGGGCTCGATGCAGAACAGCCGGCCGCCCAGCCCGATATCGTCCAAGGCGCCGCTGATGATGAAGGCGGAGCCGCCCTTGAACGAGCCGATCTCGAGACAGGCCTGCGGCGCCAGCCCGTAGACGAGCGAATAAAGTGCCAACCGCTCGCGCTGAGCCAAGCTGGCCGGGGCTGCTTCGGGCAGAAGCCGCGCACTGTTGCCGAAGGTGATCGTATATTCCTCGCCGCGCATCTCGTCTTCGTCGTCCCAATCCGCGTCCGGCCTCTAAGCTAGGCTGGGTTCCGGCCGAGAAACAGCGAAAAGCTCCCTTGCATCCACCCCGCCAGGATGCTATCAAACTGCTGTTGCGACTTATTCGCAGCCGTAAGCGTTCAACGTCAACCAACGCGCATCCGGACCCCCGTCGCTCGATGAGCAACGGCCGGTCCATCGCGCCGAGGTCATGTCGTGCACGCTCTTCCGTCCAAAGCCACGCTGTCGAGCCGCTCCCTTAGGGGCGGGCATCGCCGCATGCCGGACGATCGCGCCCCCGGCCCACGCCCCGGCGCCCCATCCTCCCTTGAAGGAAATCCGATGACTCACACCGCAACTCCGGCCGCGCGGGCGCAGGCGCCCTGCGGCCTCAACCACCTCGTCATTAATGTGCGCAACCTCGAGGCGGCGCACCGCTTCTGGACCGAATGCCTGGGCTTCCGCCAGGTCGGCACGTTCCGGCGTCCCGGCCCCGACGGCCAGCCCCGCGCGATCATGCGTTTCTATAGTGGCGAGCGGGACGGCAAGCTCACCCATCACGACATCGCCCTGCTGGAGGAGCCGGCGCTCCCTGCCGGCATGCCGCAGGCGCTCCACCATGTCGCCATCTCCTATCCCGATCGCGACGCCTGGGAGGCGCAGATCCGCTTCCTCCTGGCACGCGGCGTACCGATGAAACGGCGGGTCGAGCGTGGTGCTACCTGCAGCCTCCATCTCGAGGATCCCGACGGCAACGAGATCGAGCTCGTCTACGAACTGCCGCGATCGCTTTGGGAGGATGATATCGAGGGCGCCTTGAACCGCGCCGTCGAGCGGCCGATCACCGGCTGAGAAGGGCAGGGGGCGGACTTATCCACAAGCCGCCCCCGCCGCCCCTTTACCGGCCACGGCTCGTCATGTTCTTTCTTTGTTCGAAATATCGGATGAGGAGGGCGAAAGAGTGGCGGCAGAGATCGAGGCGACGGCAGGTGCAGCGGATCAGGATCGCGAGATCCTCGAGACGCTGACCGAGCTCGGCCTCGAGGTGGCGGTGGCGCTCAAGGAGAAAATCGTGGCGGCGGCCGATGCCGAGAGCGCCGATCGCCTCAGCCTCGCCTTCACCCGCGTCAGCCGCTCGATCCGCCAGACCCTGGCCTTCAGGGCGAAGCTTGCCGAGATGAAGGCGAAGAGTGCCGAGAAGCGTCAGGCGAAGGAACGCGATCAGGCGATCGAGACGTCGCGTCTGCGCGTCAAGAAGCACCAGGTCGCCCGCGATGTCGCCCTGATGGTCGAGGCCACGTCGGAACCCGAGAGCCTGTTGACCGACCTGCATGAGCGTCTGAACGATCCGGATATCGAGGACGAGCTCCTCACCATCCGGGTTGGCGATGTCATCATCGGCCTCTGCGACGAGCTCGGAATCCCGGTCGAGCTCTCGGTCTGGCAGGACAAGGGCTGGTTCATCAACGAGGGCAGGGAAGCGCCCGAGCCGCCGCCGCGGCGGCCAAACTCCCTCTCTACCCCGTCGGGGTGGAGAGGGTTGGGGTAAGGCGGGGCAGTTCAGCCTGCTCAGCCCCCGACCCGCTTGAACCGGCCACCCCCACCTCACCCGAGCTCTCCGCCCCGAGGGGCGGAGAGGAGTCTGCTGCACCCAGCATCGCCGCAATGCGCTCGCGCAGCGCCGGCGTGCCGCTTTCGGCCGCGCGCTTCAGCCATTCGAGCGCTTCGGCCCGTTCGCCGCGCTGGGCCAGCGCCGTCGCGTAGTTATATTGCGCGCGGAAATAGCCGCCTTCGGCAGAGCGCCGATACCAGTCGAAGGCCGCTTCCAGGTCTGGCATCGTGCCCCAGCCTTCCTCATAGCAGCGCGCCGCCAAATTCATCGCCCGCGTATGCCCCTGGCGCGCCGCCTTCAGGTACCAGGCCAACGCCGTCGCCGCGTCGCGCGCGACCCCGGTCCCGTCGAGATAGAGATGGCCGAGATTATACTGGCCCCAATCATGCCCACCCTCGGCCGATCGCGCGTACCAGCGTGCCGCCTCGGCCATATCGACCGCCGTGCCCCAGCCATTCTCGTGACAACGGCCCAGCATATTCATGGCGTCGGCATCATGCGCCCGGGCCGCCGTGCGGAACCAGCCGAGGGCCGATTCCGGGTCCTTCGCCACCCCTTCGCCTTCGAGCAGCATCCGGCCGAGCCGCGTCTGCGCCGCCGTCAGCCCGCGTTCGGCCAGGAGCCGCACCCAGGGGGCGGCATGGCCGGCATCGCCGCCCAACAGCATCTCGAGCTCCCGGCGCGACATGCGGGCGAGCCGCGTCACATCGGGTGGGCCGAAGCCGTCGCCGCTGCTTCGTCGCCGGCGCAATCGCATGGCGCGTCAGAAGCTCCGCCCAGCGGCGCAGCAGATTGTGGTAGCAGGCGGTCAGCCGCACGGCGACCGGTGCGTCGGGGTCCGCGTGCACGATCTCGCGGATCCCGAGATCGAGATCGAACAGCAGGCTGCGCTCGCCCTCGTCGCGCACCATGCTCTGGATCCAGAAGAAGGAGGCGATCCGGGCCCCGCGCGTCACCGGCTCGACCCGATGCAGGCTGGTCGCGGGATAGAGCACCAGATCGCCGGCCGCGAGCTTGACCGCATGCGTCCCGTAGATGTCTTCGATGACCAGCTCGCCGCCATCATATTCATCGGGCCGGCTGAGGAAGAGCGTCGCCGACAAATCCGTACGCATCCGGTGCGGCGTTCCCGGCACCTGCCGGATCGCATTATCGACATGGGCGCCGAAGCGCATGCCGGGGGCATAGCGGTTGAAGAGCGGCGGGAAGACGTGATGGGGCAGGGCCGCCGCGATGAAATCGGGGCTGCGCTCGAGCGCCCGCGTCACCATGAGGCTCAGCTCCCGCGCCGTCTCGTCCTGGTCCGGCAGCTGCTCGTTCTGCTTGACCCGCGCCGATTGCGGACCGGCAGTGAGCTTGCCGTCATGCCAATCCGCTCGATCGAGCAGGTGGCGGCATTGCGCCACCTGCTCGGCCGACAGGATTGCTGGAATCTGCAGCAGCATGGCGGCTCAGAATTTGAAGCTGGTGGAGAAGATGACCGTACGCCCGGCGCCCGGCACGACGTGATTCTCCGCTGCCGAGGTGTAGTAGGCGGCGTCGTAATAGAGCTTGTCGAAGAGGTTGTTGGCGTTGACCTGCAAGGTCACGCTGTCGTTGAGCTTGTAGGACGCCATCGCGTTGAACACGACATATCCCGGCAGATTGGCCTGCTGGGCGAAATCGGCATAGCGATGGCCGACCCAGGTGGCGCCGCCGCCGACTTCCAGCTGCTCGGTCAAATCATACTCGGTGAAGATGCTGCCGGAGTTGCGGGCGACATTCTGCAGGAACTGTCCGACATCGGCGACCGTCCCCGACGCGGTCGTCTTGGCGTCGAGATAGGTGTAGCCGGCATAGATCTCCCATTCCTTGGTGATATAGCCGTTGACGCCGATCTCGAACCCGTCGACGCGCTGATTGCCGGCCAGCGTCGTGATGGTCGGATTGTCCGGGTCGTTGGTCTGAGCGTTGTCGACCTCCGTGCGGAAGATCGCAGCCGTGACATTGAGCTGATTGTCGAGCCAGGAGGATTTGCCGCCGAACTCGTAGCTCTTCGCCTTCACCGGCGTCAGGCCGGCCGTCTTGGTCGTGAGGGTCAGCGCCTCGGCCGAGGGGTCGAAGGAGGTGCCGTACGAGAAATAGACGCTCTGATCGTCGGTCGGCTTGACCACGATCGCCGCCCGCGGGCTCGGCACATGATCGGTATGGTCGAGATGCAGCGTGGCGCCGCTCGCAACCGTGTACTGGTTATAGCTCGCCGCGAACCGGTCGTAGCGGAAGCCGCCGATGACATCGACATAGCGGGTGATCCCGATCGTGTCGGTGACATAGCCCGCCGACGAGTAGGCCGTCGTGTTCTGCTCCGACGAGACCGCCTCGCTCGGCGCCACCTCCTTCGGGTTGGGGTTGGTCAGCGGCGTCTCGGGGATCCAGCTGTTGTTGTTGTTGAACGGGTTGTTGAAGCGCCCGATATCCGAGGTCTGGCGCGAGATCTCGGTGCCGATTTCGACGATGTGGCTCAGCGGCCCGGTCGAGAAGCGCGCCGTGAAGTCGAGCTGGTTGGTGAGGTTGGTCTGCGCGCCCTGGCTCGAGGGCGAGTCGCGGCCGACCAGGATGTCGTCGAGCGGTGTGGTGGCCGTCGGCACATTCTTGCCGAAATTCGGCGAGTTGAAATGGTAGCCGAACATATAGCTCGCCAGCCGCACCGTGTCGGCGATCGAGAAATCCTCGTCGAAATCATGCTTCAGGCGGATCGTGCCGATATCGTCGCGCGTCTGGTTGGTGTCGCCCGCGAGGCCGTAGAAGAAGTTGCGCGGGACCGGCGCCGGCCTGCCATCGACGAAGGGGATGCCGAAATCCGGCACGTTATTCTCCTCCTGATGCAGGTAGGAGAAGACGAGCGTGGTCGGCGTGCCGAGGCCGAGTGCCACAGAGGGGGCGAGGCCCCAGCGCTGATTCTCGGTGAAGTCGCGATCGGCCACGTTCGAGCGTTCGGCCATGCCGTTGAGGCGGATCGCCGAGTCGGAGTCGATCGGCTGGTCGACATCGGCGGTGGCGCGCACGAGCGAGTTGGTGCCGACCGAGAAGGTGCCGGCATAGAGCGGGTCGAGCGTCGGCGCCTTCGAGACCTGGTTGATGACGCCGCCCGTCGAGCCGCGCCCGAACAGCACGGCGGAGGGGCCCTTCAGCACCTCGACATGGTCGAGATCGAAGCTGTCGCGGGTATAGACGGCCGCGTCGCGGATACCGTCGAGGAAGAAATCGTTGAAGGCCGAGAAGCCTCTGAGATTGACCGAATCGCCCCGCGCCGCACCCTCGCCGGAATTGAAGGTGATGCCGGGCACGTTGCGGAGCGCATCCTCGAGCCGGGTCGTCGCCTGATCCTTCAGCAGCTGCTGATCGATGATGTTGATCGATTGCGGCGCGTCCTGCAGGCCGGTCGGCAGCTTGTCATTCACCAGCGGGCGCAGGCCCGTGACCGTGATCTGCTCCGAGGCGGCATCTGCCTGCTGCTTGGGGTCATCCGCCAGCGCCGTCTGGGCCATGGCGCTCGAAACCGCCGCCGAGGTCAGGCACAGGGTCGGCAGTCCCAGCACCGAGATCCGGCGCCCCAGGCTGCCGACCTCATTCTCCGAACGCGCTTCACTGAACATTCGCTCACTCCTACCCAGAGGCGGATCCCCCGCCGCTCTCCTTGCGGTGGTTATCGAGCAGGGCGGGGTCGATTTGCAAATGATTATCACTTCCATTTGCAATGTAGGCACCGTATGGCAGTCATGCGATCGGCGTCGGAATGGCGAACGGAGTCCGCCATACGCTCGTCTGCCGCGATCGAGCGCCGGCTGTTCGGGGCTTCAACTAAAAGGTGTGGATCCTACCCGGAATCTTGCATCAGCCGGGTGAAGACGAGCTCGGCCGGCTCGCCTCGGCGCACCAGCACGAGCGCGTTCTGGCCGAACGTCTCGGCGATGGCCAAGGCCGCGTCGTGGCCGAGACCGAGGATCAACAGCCCATCCTCGGGCGCCCAGCCGGGCTCGTCGGGAATACCCTGTTGCGGCAGGCTGTCGAGGCCGAGGGCTGTCACCAGTGCCTCGAGCCGCGCTGCCGCCGTCGCGTTGGCGGCAGGGTCGAGCGGGCGGCTGCCGGGGTTCCAAGCCGTGATGAAGGCCGCGGTCTCGGCGCCGCGGCGGTCGAGCAGGGCGTCGAGCAGCGGCGAGGGTTCGCCGATCCGGACGGCGATCTCCGCCGCACCCTCGGTCGCGACATAGCGGGTCGCGTGATAAAGCCGCTGCAGGTCAACCGTCATATATTCAAGATCTTCTTAAATTGCCGAGCATAGGCTGAGAGGACTTTCGAGCCGAGGTCGCCATGGACAAGGATAGCTACGTACTCCAGACCACCCGCACCGGGCGGCTGGCGACCAATGCGGTCTTTGCCGATGAAGCGTCGGCAAGGGCCGAGGCGGAAAGGGCCTGCGCCAGCGGCGCGTTCGAGCTTGTCCGCCTAACCCAGATGAACGGCGGCACCCGCGAGGTGCTGTTCGAGGTCGGGGCGCCGAAGCGGTCGAAGCAGGCGGCCGCCGCACCCGGGCCGGTCAAGAAGAAGCGCGGCCTTTCCGGCCCGGCGCTGATCCGCCGCGCCAGCGGGCTCATCACCGTGGCCCTCATCATCGGCGTGCTTTGGTATCTGGCGACACCCTATTTCAAATAGCACCGTCGCCGCGCGCATGCCATTGGGCGAGCGCCTCCGGCGTGTCGAGATCGATCAGCACGCCGTCGGTCTCCGCCTCGACCTCGACGAGATACTCCGGATAGGCCCCGATCAGATGCTTGGCGCCGCTATCGCCGGTGATACCAATGAGCTCGGGCAGGAAGCGCCGGCCCCACAGCACTGGATTGCCGCGCTTGCCGCGCCGGACCGGCACGATGATCTCGCGCCCCTCGACGGGACTGAAAGCGGCGATCAGCCGGTCGATAAGGCGCGCATCGATGCCCGGCATGTCGCCGAGGCAGACGACGAAGCCGTCCGCAGCGTCAGGTAACGCAGCCAACCCGCGCTTCAGCGAGGTCGAGAGCCCCTCCGCATAGTCCGAATTCTCGACCAGCACGACATCGCGCCCGGCGAGCCGCGTCCGGATCTCGGACGCCTCATGCCCGGTAACGACGATCACCGGCTTGGCGGCTGAAGCGAATGCCGCATCGACGGCATGTTCGACGAGGGCAGCCCCCTCCAGCTCGATCAGCAGCTTGTTGCGCCCCATCCGACGCGATTGACCAGCGGCCAGCACGATGGCGGCGATGCTCGGCTGCACGGGACCGGCGGCACGTCGGCCGATCTCGGCACGGGGCAAGGGCCGGCTCGGAATCTCGGCCAGCAGGCCGCCGACGCCGAGGCCGGCGATCTCGTCCGGCCCGACCGGCAGGTCGGCGATCAACCGCTGCAGCACCCAATCGAAGCCGTTGAGCTTGGGCGAGCGTGCGCAGCCCGGCAGCCCCAGCACCGGCACGGATCCCACATGGCCGATCAGCATCAGATTGCCGGGATCGACCGGCATGCCGAAATAATCGATCGCCCCGCCGGCCGCGACGATGCCGCCCGGAATCACATCGCGCCGATCGACGATGGCGGAGGCCCCCGCGACCAGCACGAGTTCGGCCCCGGCCGCGATGAGCGCCTCGATCTCGGCGCCCACGGCGTCGGCGCGATGCGCGGTCCGGAGCTCGCCCGCGAGCGTGCAGCCGAGCGCCTGAAGCCGCCGGCGCGTCACCTCGACGGTCTTGTCGAGCACGCTCGGCTTGAGGCCGGGCAGCGTGGTTTGGATCAACCCGACGGGCCGACTGCGAAAGGGCGCCACGCGGAGCGGCCGTGCGGCTCTTTCCCAAGCCGCGATGACGGCTTCGGGGGCGGAGAAGGGGATGATCTTGATGGTCGCGACCATCTGGCGCGGGGCCACCGGCGCATAGGGCTCGAGCGTCGCCACGGTCACCGACTGGTCGATGCGATTGAGCGCGTCGATCGCGCCCCGGTCGATGACGAGCAGCCCGGCGGCCTCGGCGAAGAGATTGACCCGGCCCGTGAAAGCCTCCCCCGCGACGATGCCGGCGCCCACCAGAGGGGCCGCCGCGCGCTCGGCGGCACGATCTTCCGCCAGATCCTCGGGATCGAGCCGGGCGGCGATGATCGTTTCGATGCCGGCGGCTTCGAGTGCTGCGATATCCTCGGCGGACAGGCGCCTGCCTTTGCGGAAGCTTCGATCCGGCAGCTTCAGACCATGGCCCAGGATGGCGCCTTCGGCATCGGCGAGACGGGTCGGGCCAAAGATCACGCGGGCGTGCCCTTGGGCTCGGCCTTGCGCAGCACTGCCGTCACCTCGGCCATGATCGAGATGGCGATCTCGGCCGGTGTCAAGGCGCCGATCGCCAACCCGATCGGACCATGGATGCGGGCGATATCGTCGGTCGAGAAGCCGGCCTCGGCCAGCCGGTCGCAGCGCTTGGCATGGGTCCGGCGCGATCCCAGCGATCCCACATAGAAGGCGTCCGAGCGCAGGGCGGCCTGCAGGGCCGGATCGTCTATCTTGGGATCATGCGTCAAGGTCACGATCGCCATACGCCGGTCGGGCCTGAGCCCCGGCAAGATCTCGTCCGGCCAGTCGATCGCGATGGTGACGCCGGGGAAGCGCGCGGCAGAGGCAAAGGCTGAGCGCGGATCGATGATGATGACCTTCCAGCCGCCGATCGCGGCCATCGGCGCCAACGCCTGCGCGATATGGACCGCACCGACGATCACCATGCGCAGGGGCGGGTTCCAGACCTCGACGAAGATCCTCGATTCGCCGGCCTCGATCGTCCTGCTGGTATCGTCGGCGATCGCCTTCAGCACCTCGGCCAGTGCGGCTTCGCCGAGCAGGAGATCACCTTCGACCCGATCCTCATGGACGACGGCCTGGGCGCCGCTCTTGAGATCGGTCGCGAGCGCGCTCGGCAGGCCCGCGCGCCGGGCCGCCAGCAGGGCGTCGAGCAGTTCGAGCTTCACGACAGGCGCTCGACGAAGATCTGCACCTTGCCGCCGCAAGCGAGGCCGACATCCCAGGCCTGCTCGTCGGTGACGCCGAAATCGAGGAGCTTCGGCGCCCCCGAGCGGATCACCTCGAGCGCATTCTCGACCACCGCCCCCTCGACACAGCCGCCCGAGACCGAGCCGATGAAGCGGCCTTGGTCGTCCACGGCCAGCTTCGAGCCGACCGGGCGGGGCGAAGAGCCCCAAGTCGTGACCACGGTCGCCAAGGCCACACCGGTGCCGGCGCGGCGCCACTCCGCAGCCTGGCCGAGGATGCTCTCTGTATCGCTCATGCTGATGCTCTCCATTGCGCCGCCGCTTCGAGCCGCCGCCCGGCCGGCCGCGCCAGCGTTGCGGTCAGATCGGCCAGGCTCGCCAGATTATGGACCGGCCGGAACTCGTCGACATGCGGCAGGATCGCCCTCATGCCCAAGGATCTTGGCTCGAACCCGTCCCAGCGCAACAACGGATTGAGCCAGATGAGCCGACGGCAGGATTTGTGCAGCCGCTCCATCACGGCTCCCAGCCCTTCGCCCCCGGCGCGGTCGAGCCCGTCCGAGATGAACAGCACGATGGCGCCCTGGCCCAGCACGCGCCGTGACCAGAGGCGGTTGAAGTCGGCGAGGCAGGCGCCGATGCGCGTGCCGCCCGACCAATCCTCGACCGCTTCGGTCACCCGGTCGAGTGCCACATCGACATCCTTGTGGCGCAGGAAACGCGTGATGTTGGTAAGGCGCGTGCCGAAGAGGAACGTATGGACGCGGTCGCGGTCATTGGTCACCGCATGCATGAAATGCAGGAAGATGCGGCTGTAGCGGCTCATCGAGCCGGAGATGTCGCACAATATCACGAGCGGCGGTGGCCGGGTCCGTACACTCCGCCGCTTCAGCCAGATCATGCCGGCGCCGTTCCGGAGGCCGGTGCGGAGTGTCGCCCGCATATCGACGCTCGGGCCCGTCGCATCGGGTGCGAAGCGGCGCGTGCGCACGGCGAAATGCGCGTCGAGCCTGAGCTTGGCGATCTCGGTCTTGGCGAGCGCCAGTTCCTCCGTGCTCATCTGCTCGAAATCGGCCTTTTGCAGGATCTCGCGAGCGGAGAAGGTCAAGGCGGCGTCGAGCTCGATCTCCTCCTGCTCCGGCTCTGCCGGCGGGGTGCCATCGAGCTCGCGCATCGCGTCCGCCAGCCGCCGCATCACTTCGGCCTGCTCGGTCCCGGTCTCCATCCGTGTCTGCGGCAGCACCATGGCAAGCAGCTTTTCGAGGATGCGCGGGTTGCGCCAGAAGATGTGGAAGGCCTGGTCGAAGAGTTCGCGCTGGTCGCGCCGATTGACGAAGACGGCGCTCAGTGCCCAGTAGAAATCGCGCCGGTTGCCGAGCCCGACGGCACGCACCGCCTCGACCGCGTCGATGAGATTGCCGGGCCCGACCGGCAAGCCGGCCGCCCGGAGCGCCCGCGCGAAATACATGAGGTTGGCGAGCAGCCGCCCGCTGGTTTCGGGCGAGGGTTCCATCATACCGTGATGTTGGCTTCGGCCTTGAGCTCGGACTTGACCTGGTCGAGCAGGCGCTGCGCTTCGCTGCCTTGCAGCCGCTGGATGTCGTCCTGGTATTTCAGGATCACGCCCAGCGTGTCGTTGATCGCCTCCGGCGTCAGCGCCAGCGCGTCGAGCTGCATCAGCGCCTCGGCCCAATCGATCGTCTCGGCGATGCCGGGCAGCTTGAAGAGATCCATCTCGCGCAGTTTCTGGACGAAGCCCACGATCTCGCGCGAAAGCGCGGCCGAAGTGCCCGGCGCCTTGACGTGCAGGATCTCGAGCTCGCGCGCGGCGGAGGGATAGTCGACCCAGTAATAGAAGCAGCGCCGCTTCAGCGCGTCATGGATCTCGCGCGTGCGGTTCGAGGTGACGATGACGATCGGCGGGGCTGCCGCTTTGACCGTGCCGATCTCGGGAATGGTGATCTGGAAATCCGACAGCACCTCGAGCAGATAGGCCTCGAACGCCTCATCCGTCCGGTCGAGCTCGTCGATCAGCAGCACGGGCGGGCCGGCCGCATCGCTTTCGAGCGCCTGGAGCAGGGGCCGCTTGATCAGAAAACGCTCATCGAACACATCCTTGGCCAGCGCCTCCCGGCTGCCGGCGCCGGCCTCCGCAAGCCGGATCTCGATCATCTGCCTGGCATAGTTCCACTCATAGACAGCCGAAGCGACATCGAGTCCCTCATAGCATTGGAGGCGGATGAGCCGCCGCCCCAGCCCGGAGGCCAGCACCTTGGCGATCTCGGTCTTGCCGGTCCCGGCCTCGCCCTCGAGAAAGAGCGGCCGGCCCAGCTTCAGTGCCAGGAAGATCGCGGTGGCGAGACTCCGGTCGGCGACATAGCGCTCTCGGCCGAGAAGGGCGAGCGTGGCATCGACGGTTTCGGGAACGGTGTGGGCGGAAGACATGCGGAGCGGATACCTGCAAGGAAGGCCGCCGCCACCCTATTGCCACGCGCCGCAGAGCGGAAGGGCTAGGAACGCAGGGCGGTGCCGCTCGGGCAGCTCTTCACACCGGCTAGCTTGATCAACGTGTCCTGGCGTGCGTAGAGCGCTTTCATCTCGTCGCGCTGCGAATCGTTGAAGTCGATCGCCGTATCGCCGGAGGCGAGGCTGATCGGATTCCAGGCCAGTTTTCGACCCGGTGGACGCGACGCGGCCACGCTGTCGTTCACGGCCTGCATCCGAGTGCTGATCGACAGGCGCTCGGCTGCAATGTCGGCGCAGCTCATCGCCGCGTCGCTAGGTGAAAAATCCTCAATCCGCACGCTGGCGACTCGGTTAGTGCCGGTCGTATCCGGCGGCAGTGTCGGAGCGGCGGAATTGCAGCCGGCGACCAGCAGCAACAGGAATGCAGCTGCGAGGCGGAGGCCGCGGCAGGCGGGAGTGGACAGGATCACCACCTAAGTGCCCGTGCAGTTCTTAACGCCGGCGAGCTTGATCAGCGTGTCCTGGCGAGCATAGAGCGCCTTGATCTCGTCCTTTTCCTTGCTGTTGCTCTCCGTCGCAAGGTAGGGCACGAGCAGGAAGCCGCCGGCATAGACGGCCGCTTCGTTCTGTACTCGATTGCCTTCGATGGAGGCGTTCGCCGCCTGCATCTTGGCGCTTAGCGACTGCCGCTCGGCGGCGATGTCGATGCAGCTTAGCGCCGCGTCCTCTGCCGAGAAATCCTCGATGCGCACCGTCTTGCCCCGGTTCGTGCCGGTCGTGTCCGGCGGAAGCTCCGCGACATGCGATGCGCAGCCGGCGAGCGCCAGCAGCAGGAGGGCGGCAGAGGTGCCGCGGCTATTGTTCAAATACGACGGCACGGCCGGCACCTTCCCTGACGCCCCAGCTCGAAAAGCCGATCCCGACAGTGCCGTAGCGGGCGAGCACGACCGCGTCGGCCCCCATCTCCGCCGCCTTCTCGCGCAGCGCGTCGCCGACCTGCTCGACCGTTGGATCCTTGTCGAAGATGGTGACCTTGTTGACCGTCACCTTGATGTCGCCGAGCGAGCGGTATTTCCGGTCGGTAATGTCGTTCTCGGTCAAGAGGATGTCGGCCGGCGTCTTGGCGGCGGGAGCCGTTGCGCCGGGCGTTGTCGTCGCATTCGGCGCTTTAGCGACGGAAGAGTAGGAGTAGGTGCCGCAGCCCGACAACAGGCACAGGCTGGCTAGGGCCAACAGAACTCGAAGGTGCATCGCGTGCTCTCGTAGGTCAACCTGAGGGATCCGAAGTGCTGCGCCCCGCAGACTTTGGATAGAAATATTGATAGCCCGAGCGGACCCCATTTTCAACCATCACGACGAGCCGCGTTCTATGCCTCGACCTTGGCAGGGCGGGCGGCGATGTTGCCGCGGAACAGGATCCGTCTCAGCCCTGCAATCTCGGCCTAAGCGACGCCAGCGCGCTGCAGATGAGGTCTCGTGCCTCGCGCTGCGGGGTTCGATCGAAAGCTCAAGGTTCGGTCAGCCGAATGTCGAGGTGCGGATCGAGCCGGCCCTGCGTTAATGTAGCGAGGCAGTCTGTTGGAGTTTGCTCAATGCCTCTTCGGCCCTGGCTCGTGGCCCTGCTCATTCTTGCGCTCTCGCCCGCAGTCCGGGCCGACGGCGCCAGGATGACCGTCCATGAGCTGACGACGCTGCTTGCCAAGGCCGATCACGCCCATCCGGTGCAGCTGCCCGGCCGGGATCTCAGCCATCTCGATCTAAGCGGGCTCGACTTCCAGGGGGCGAATCTCTCGGGTGCCAATCTCTATGGCGTCAATCTGACGGATGCGGATCTTAGCGGCACCGATCTCGCACAGGCGATGCTCGATCACAGCACCATCACGCGCACGCGCTTCGTCAATGCGAATATGGCGGATGCCAGCCTGTTCATGGTCGCAGCCTATTCGACGCTCGTGCCGCAAGCGGTGGAAGCACCGACTTTCGCCGGCGCCGATCTCCGCCATGCCCATATCGCGGCGCAGCTGAGCCGGGCAGACTTCAAAGGCGCCAATCTCAGCGGGGCCCGGATCGGGCTCGAGCGCTATGACAATACTGCGCGGCTCGTCCGCACCGAGCTTCTCGGCGGCCGATTTCACGGGTGCCACCCTCGCCGGCGCCAATTTCCGCGGCGTGCGCCTCGATTTCGCGCGGCTGGGCGGGGCGGACCTCTCCGATTGCGTGCTGATCGATGCCGATCTGTCGCGTGCGGATCTCAGCGGGGCCGAGCTGGCCGGCGCCGACCTGACCGGAGCCGATCTCGATGGCACGATCCTGCGCGGCGCACGCGATTCGGCAGCGGCCAAGGGCTTCGACCGGGCGCGCCATGCCGACACGGTGGTGGGACTGGTCCGATGAAGGCGCTGGCGAGGCTGGCTGCTATCGGGAGCCTCGCCCTGCTGCTCGGCGGGGCGGCGGATCGGCCCGAGACGGCCGACACGGCGCTGGTGCTTGCCGTCGATGTCTCCGGCTCGGTCAATTCGGTGCGCTACAAGCTGCAGATGGAGGGGCTGGCGCGGGCCTTCGAATCACCCGGTGTGCGTGCGGCGATCCTGTCGGGCGGCCGGGCGATGTTCGTGAGCCTGGTCGAATGGTCCGACCGGCCGACGCTCTCGATCCCCTGGACGCTGATCAGCCGCGACGAGGATGTCGACGCCTTCGCGCGGCGCATCCGTGCGGTCGGCCGGGCCGATGGCGAGTTCACCTGCATGGCGCGCGCACTCGCCTTCGTCGGCGACAAGGTGCTGCCGTTCCTGCCGACGCCGGCGACGCACAGCGTCGTCGATGTGTCGGGCGACGGTGCCGACAATTGCAATACCGATGTGAAGACCAGTGCGGCCCGCGCCGATCTTGTCGCGGCCGGCGTCACCATCAACGGCCTGCCGATCCTCGAGGGTGACGAGCGCGAGACGCTGGCCGGCTGGTACCATGACAATGTCATCGGCGGCGATGGCGCCTTCGAGATCCCGGCCAACGGCTTCGCCGATTTCGAACGCGCGATGGAGCAGAAATTCCAGCAGGAAGTGAGCGAAGCGCGGTGACGCGCCGCACCCGCCCGGCAATCAAGCGATCTTGGCGACCGCCCGTTTCGCCATCACCGTCACGAGATGGGCGCGATATTCGGCACTGGCATGAAGGTCGGTGTTGAGATCGTCGGCCGCGACCTTGAGACTCGCCACTGCGTCGGGCGTGAAGGACGTGCCAAGCGCCTGCTCGAACTCGGGCAGGCGGAAGACCGACGGGCCGGCGCCGGTGACGGCGACGCGAACGGTGCCGCCGGTCTTGGCGACGAACACGCCGACTACCGCGTAGCGCGAGGCCGGGTTGGGGAATTTCTGATAGGCCGCCTGCTCCGCGATCGGGAAGCTCACCGCGGTCGCGATCTCGTCGGGCTCCAGCGCAGTCTCGAACATGCCGGTGAAGAAATCCTCGGCGGCGAGGCGGCGCTTGCTCGTGATGACCGTGGCGCCCAGTGCCACGAGGGCGGAGGGATAATCCGCCGCCGGGTCGTTGTTGCAGATCGAGCCGCCAAGCGTGCCGCGATGGCGCACCTGGGCATCGCCGATATCGCCGGCGAGGGCCGCCAGCGCCGGGATCGCCGATTTCACGATGTCGGATGCCCCAACCTCGGCATGAGTCACCATGGCGCCGATGACGATCGCATCGCCCTCGCGCTTGATGCCCTTGAGTTCCGCGATCTTGGCGAGGTCGATGAGGTCGGAGGGGTTGGCGAGACGCTGCTTCAGCGTCGGGATCAGCGTCATGCCGCCGGCCAGGATCTTGCCGTCATCGGCGGCCCCGATGGCGGCGATCGCGTCGGCGAGCGAGGTCGGGGCCTGGTAGTTGAAGTCGTACATGGGAGGCCTCCTTACTCGGCTGCCGAAGCGAGCGCTGCCGCACCCGCCTGAACCGACTTCACGATGTTGTGGTAGCCCGTGCAGCGACAGATATTGCCTTCGAGCCACTCGCGGATCTCGTGCTCGGAAGGATTGGGATTGCATCGGACGAGGTCGACGGCACTCATCACCATGCCGGGCGTACAGAAACCGCACTGAAGCCCGTGATTGTCGCGAAACGCCTCCTGCATCGGATGCAGCGTGCCGTTCTTGGCCAGGCCCTCGATGGTCACGACCTGGGCGCCGTCGGCCTGGACCGCCAGCATGCTGCAGCTCTTCACCGACTTGCCGTCGACATGCACGACGCAGGCGCCGCACTGGCTGGT
Source organism: uncultured Alphaproteobacteria bacterium (assembly GCA_963762435.1). GTDB lineage: Bacteria > Pseudomonadota > Alphaproteobacteria > ATCC43930 > CGMCC-115725 > JAXDMU01. The sequence goes on from CAVXLN010000040.1 coordinate 69,715, forward strand.
GTCGCAGCCGACATGGGTTCCGGTCAGCCCCAGCTTGTCGCGCAGGAAGTGCACGAGCAGCGTGCGCGACTCCACCGTGGCGGTGCGGGACTGGCCGTTCACGGTCATCGTCACGGCAGTCGTCATCTTCGATCTCTCCTTGGTGCACGAGCGCTCAATCGCGATCGGAGTTTCGTAGCGGCAGAGCCGCGGGTCAAGCCGCTGTCGGTGCAGCTTATCGGCTCGTGACGTGCCAGAGGATGAAGGCCACGATGATGACGAGCCCCGCGATCCATACCATCGGCGACAAGCCGCCGGAAGAGACTGGAGCGGGGGCAAGCGCAGGCTGCTGCGGAGGCTCTGACGGGACCGCGGTATCGACCGGAACCGGGGCAGGTACCTCGATCGGCGCCGCGGCCATGACCACTTCAACGGCCGGGTCGGGGGCCGGGGGTGCCGCAGCCGAGGCCGCGACCAGCGTCGAGAAGGTGCTGAAGAAATCATCGGCCATCTTGCGTGCCGTACCGTCGATCAGCCGCGAGCCGATCTGCGCCAGCTTGCCGCCGACATTGGCCTGGACCTCGTATTTGAGGATCGTGTCGGCGCCGTCGGTGGTCAGCGCCACCTTGGCGCCGCCCTTGGCAAAGCCGGCGGCACCGCCGCTGCCTTCGCCGGTGATGGTGTAGCTATTGGGCGGATCGAGGTCGCTGAGCGTCACCTTGCCGCCGAACTTCGCCTTCACCGGGCCGACCTTCGCCGTGACCTTGGCGCTGAATGCCGTGTCCGAGCTCTTCTCGATCTCGTCGCAGCCGGGAATGCACTGACGCAGGATCTCGGGGTCGTTCAGCGCTGCCCAAACCTTCTCGCGCGGGGCGGCGATCCGGTATTCGCCGGTCATGTCCATGGGGCATCACTCGAATAGATGGGAGCTGTTGCTGCACCCTACGGAACGAAGCCGGGCCGGACAAGGGGCGCCTATTCCTCGGTGGGTGCAGCGCTTTCATGCCATTGATGCAGCACCAGCCAGGACAGGCCCGACATCAGCCCATAGATCGCGATGCCGGAGACCGAGATCAGCATCAGCGACGCGAACATGCGTGCGACATCGAGCCGATATCCCGATTCGAGGATGCGATAGGCCAAGCCGGTCTCGACTCCGCCGGCACCGGCGACGAACTCGGCCACGACGGCACCGATGAGGGCCAAACCGCCGGAAATGCGCAAGCCTGCGAGGAAGTAGGGCAAGGCCGAAGGCAGGCGCAGCAGGCGCAGCGTCTGCCAGCGGCTGGCGCCATAGAGGCGGAAGAGGGCGACGAGGTTGCGGTCGGCGCTGTTGAGGCCGAGCGTCGTGTTCGAGAGGATCGGGAAGAAGGCGACGATCCAGGCGCACATCAGCAGCGCCACGAGCGTGTTATGGCACCAGATGATGATGAGCGGCGCCACGGCCACGATCGGCGTCACCTGAAGGATCACCGCGTAAGGCAGCAGCATCCGCTCGATCAGGCGCGACTGGGCGAAGAGGATGGCCAGTGCCGCACCGCCGATGACGGCGGCAAAGAGGGCGAGTGCCGTCGTTTCGAGCGTGAACAGGAGGGCTGGGCAGAGGATTGTGCGGTCGATCCAGAGCTTGGCGAGGATAAGGCTCGGCGCCGGCAGGATATAGGGCGGGATATTCTCGATTCGGACGCCCGCCTCCCACGCACCGAGCACGGCGAGGCCAAGGAGCGTCGGCAACAGCCGGCCGAGGACCGGATTCATGCCGCCATCCCGTGACCGAGGGCGGCCGAGACCGCGTGGCAGGCGGCGGCGTAGGAGGCTGAATGCCGGAACGCCTCGTCGCGCGGATAGGGGGCCTCCACCGGCAGATCCGCGATGATCCGTCCCGGCCGCGGGCTCATCACCAGGATACGGCTCGAGAGATAGACGCTCTCATAGACGCTGTGCGTCACGAAGATGATGGTGATGCCCTGTGCCTGCCACAGAGCCAGCAGATCGTCATTGAGCTTGAGCCTGGTGATCTCGTCGAGGGCGGCGAAGGGCTCGTCCATCAGCAGCAGCGGAGGTTGGGTCACGAGTGCCCGCGCGATCGAGACGCGCATGCGCATCCCGCCCGACAGCTGGCGCGGAAAGGCGCGCTCGAACCCATCGAGCCCGACCTGCGTCAAGGCGGCGCGGGCGCGCGCCTCGGCCTCCTCGCGCGGGACCCGCGTCAGCCTCAGCGGCAGGAGCACATTGCCGAGCACGCGCGCCCACGGCATGAGGGTCGGCTCCTGGAAGACGAAACCCAGCTCGGGCGGCTTGCCGCCGGCCCAGTGGAGATTGCCGGCGCTGGGCTCGCTCAAGCCGGCGATCAGGCGCAGGACGGTGCTCTTGCCGCAGCCGGACGGGCCGAGAAGGCTCAGGAACTCGCCGGGGCGCACCGCAAGATCGACCGAGTCGAGCGCCGCCGTGCCGTTGGCGAAGCGCTTCCCGACCCGCTCGAGCATCAGCATGGGAGGCGTCGCCTGCAGGGATGTCATGAGCGGACCATGGGTTGCAAAGCGTTTCTGCGCAGAAGCGGAACCGGCGCCCCGTTCGGATGTTGGTTGTTGGGGCGTGTTAACCAAAAATGCCTTGACAGAGGCATCGCTCAACGATCTCCGGATTATCTAAAATTGTCGATAAAATTCACGCCTATGTCCCGGAAATTCATGCATTTTGTGTTTCCGCCCGATGGTGACCGCGATAGCTTGTCGGCCGTTCCGGGTGTTGCACTTTCCCGCCCGGGCCTGCTCGAAGGCGGAACTTCGATGGAGACAGCCGGAATGGTTAATCCAGGTGGCCCCGCGCGCTGCTTGCCGGCTGCTGAGTCGGAGGTTGTGCCGAGCGGACTGGTTGGCCAGCTCGAAACCTACTGGCAAAGCGTCCGGCGCGGCCGTCCAATGCCATCGCGGCGGGATATCGACCCGGCATCGTTGCCTCGGCTGCTGCCCAATGTTCTGCTGCTCGACGTGGTCCCGGCCGACAAGCTCGGCATCGATCGGTCCGGGCTTGCCATCCGCTTCCGCTGGCGCCTGGCCGGCACGCGCATCGTGCACGTCGTGCGTGGCGAGCCGACCGGCAAATGGCTCGATCAGCTCGAGCTGAATCTCGGCGATCCCTTTCTCGCTTTCTGCCGCATGACGGTCTTGGAGCGCCGGCCGACCTGCCATATCGCGCGCTGGCAGGATCTCGACGGCAAGACCAAGCCGCTGACTCGCGGGCTGCTGCCGCTGTCGGAGGATGGACGCCGGGTCAATATGCTGATCGGCATCATCGATTACGCGCCGAGTCAGGTCATGCTGCTGCATCGGGGTGCTGCGTAAAGCTCTAGCCGCGCCGGATGATCAGTGCCGCCATGCCGAAGCCGCAGGCCGTGCCGAGATAGGTGCCGGCGATGATGTCGCCGAGGAAGTGAAAGTCGCTCCCCAGAAGGCCGATCGCGACAAGGGCGACAAGACCGCCCCACAGCAGCCGCAACGCCGTCCATTCGCGCCACAGCACGGCCATCGGTGCCGAAATCAGCGTGATATGGCCGGACGGAAACGAGGCCCAGCCCTGGCCGCCATGGAACCAGAAGAAGCCGTAGGTGCCGTTGCTGATCCAGGATGGGTTGTTGTTGGTCCAGGTCTCGGGCCAGGTCCGGCCGAACGCGAGTTTGAGATATTCCTTGATGGTCACCGCCACGAGAGCGGCGACCGCGCAAGCGATCGCCAGCCGCATCCGCGGTCCAGGGCGCCATCCCGCGAGCGATGCGAGGCCGCAGCCCAACAGGAGCGCCACTGCCGCCGGGACGAGCGGATCGACGATCCAGGTCAACCAGTGGAATGCCACCATCTCGTGGAGATGATCATGCGACCAGGTCGCGATCGGCTGGTCGAGAAACTCGATCGAGAAGAGGACCAGGAGAGCGGCGCCGATCAGGATCAACGGCAGGCGCCACGGCAGGGCCGCGGCAGGCGCCGCAATAGGCAGATCGCTCATGTGAACAGGTAGGATGCCACGAGGCGCTTCACCTCGGTGATCACGGCCGCGCGCGAGAATTGCTTCTGCCGGAACGCGAATTCGAGCAGATGCCCGCCGCCCTCGACCGCGACGGCGATGCGCATCAGGAGGCCCGGCTCGTCCTCATTATCCAGTCGCGTCACTAGATAGTTCTTGATCGCATGGGCCAGATCGAGCGTCGCCGTCTGGTCGTTGTCGACTGCCTTGACGTTAAGATAGCCGCCGAACCAGAGCGCCTGGAAACCCGGCTCCTCGATCATGAAATCGACATAGAGATCGATCAGCCCGTCGGCCATGACTTCGCGCGTCGCCGGCTTGACCTCGACGAGATATGCCACCACCCGCTCGCGGCACCGCTCGATGAAGCTCAGCAGGATGGCGCGGATCACCGCTTCGCGATCGGGGAAGAAGCGGTAGAGCGCGCCGATCGTCAGCCCCGCAGCCTCGGCAATGCGGTTGGTGGTGATCTCGTCGAGGGGGCGCTCCTCGATCAGGCGCGCCGCCGCGTCCAGGATCCGGCGCACCGTCTCCTGGCTGCGCTCCTGCATCGGCTGGCGCCGCGCCGCGGTCGTCTTGGCCACGCCGCTATTCATGCTCGAGGTTCGCGCGCGAAATTCATAACAATGTTGTAGCCCGTCTTGCCGCCGGCCGAAAGGTCGCGAGCATTTGACGCGATACGGCCGATCCGGTAAACGATAATGATAATATCGATATCAAAGCGGCCATCAAACCGGTCGCGTTCCTCGGGAGGAAATATGACGACGGAGCTTCGCTACGCGCTGCCGGTCGACCAGACCAACTGGATCGTGAACGGCCAGACCGAGACGGTTTTGCGCTGGGAATATGACGATGGCCGCGACTTGCTGCTGACGCTCTATGACAAGGGCAAGAAGGGGCAGTGGGATGCCGCCGACCGGATCGATTGGAAGCTCGATCTCGATCCCGAGAACCCGATGCTGCTGCCGGAGCATACGATCGCCATCTTCGGCACGCCGATGTGGGACAAGCTCACCCCTAAGGAAAAGGCGAATTTCCGGCGCCATGCCCAGGCCTGGAACATCTCGCAATTCCTGCATGGCGAGCAGGGTGCCTTGATCTGCACGGCCAAGATCGTGCAGCAGGTGCCGAACATGGACTCGAAATTCTACGCCGCGACCCAGGTGATCGACGAGGCGCGCCATGTCGAGGCCTATTCGCGCCTGCTGCATGAGAAGTTCGAGCTGGCCTATCCGATCACCCCGCCCTTGAAGTCGCTTCTCAACAATGTGATCGAGGACAGCCGCTGGGACTTCACCTATCTCGGCATGCAGGTGCTGATCGAAGGGCTGGCACTCGCGGCATTCCACGGCATCCGCAATGAATCGCGCAATCCGCTCGCCGCCAGCGTCAACGCCTATGTCATGCAGGACGAGGCGCGCCATGTCGCCTTCGGCCGTCTGGCGCTCCGCGACTACTACCCGCAGCTGACCCAGCATGAGCGCAACATCCGCGAGGAGTTCGTGGTCGAGGGCTGCTACCACATGCGCGATCGGTTCCTGTCCGAGGAGCTGTGGGAAGCGACCGGCTTGCCGGTCGCCGAATGCATCCGCCACGTCGAGACCTCGCAGGGCATGCGCGATTTCCGGCGCATGCTGTTCAGCCGCATCGTGCCGATCGTGAAGGATATCGGTCTCTGGGGCCCGAAGGTGCAGGCCGCCTTCACCGATATGGGCGTGATCGAGTTCGCGGCTCTCGATTCCAGTATGATGATGGCCCAGGACGAGCAGATCGCCCGCGCTTTCGACGAGGGACAGGGCGAATATCTTGTGCCCCTGCCCGAAGCGCCGGTCGCCGGCACGGCGGACTGAGGTCGAACCAAAGGGCGGGGGCGACCCCGCCCGATCTCTTTCGAGAGGAGCCGGGCATGACCCCCGAGGAATTCGCGGCCTTTATCCGCCGCTTCACGGCGGCCGCCGATGCGGGTGACGGTGCGGCTTTCGCCGCCTGCTTCACGCCCGATGGCATCTATCACGACTATATCTATGGCGATCACCGCGGCCGGGACGACATCGCCCATATGCTCGAAGGCCTGTTCCACCGCGATGCCGGGGATTATCGCTGGGAGATGTTCGATCCGGTCTTCGACGGCCGCATCGGCTACGTCTGGTCGCTGTCGAGCTTCACCTCCAAGGTCCCGGATTTTGCCGGCAAGCGGGTTGTGATCGACGGCATGAGCCGGTTTGAGATCAAGGACGGACTCGTCGCCGATTATCGGGAATCGGTGAATGGCGGCGTCGCCATGGTCCAGCTCGGCGTCGCGGCCGGACGGATCGAGCGCGTGCTGCAGCGCTGGGCCAAGGCCTTGCAGGAGGCGCCCGAGACGGTGGCATATCTCAATCGCCGGCCGCGCCCATGAGCCTCATGATCTATGGCGCCACCGGCTATACCGGCAAGCTGGTGGCGGAGGCGGCGAAGGCCCGCGGCCTCAAGCCGGTGCTGGCCGCCCGGAATGAAAGGAAGCTGCGGCCGATCGCGGAATCCCTCGGTCTCGGCTGGCGCGCGATCGATCTCGGCGATACCCAGGCGCTCGAGGCGAGTTTGGCCGATATCGATGTCGTGCTCCATATCGCCGGGCCCTTTTCGGCGACCTCGAGGCCGATGCTCGATGCCTGCCTCAAGACCAAGACGCATTACCTCGACATCACCGGCGAGATCGATGTGTTCGAGGCCTGTGCGGCGCGTGACAGCGAGGCGAAGGCGGCCGGGATCCTGGTCATGCCCGGCGTGGGATTCGATGTCGTGCCGAGCGATTGCCTGGCCGCCCATATGAAGGTGCTGATGCCCGACGCGACCGAGCTGACGCTGTCGCTGGGCGGGCTCGGTGCGCATATGTCGCGCGGCACCGCCAAGACCGCGGTCGAGGGTTTCGGCCGTCCGGCCCGCATCCGCCGTGGCGGCCGCATCCTCGACACGCCGAAGCTGTTGCGCCGCGAGGTCGATTTCGGCGAGGGGCCGAAACAAACGATCGCGATCGGCTGGGGCGATGTCTCGACCGCCTATCACTCGACCGGCATTCCCGACATCACAGTCTATTTCGAGACGAGTCCGGAGCTCAATCGGGTGGCGACGCTCGGCCCGGTCGGGCGTTGGGTGCTGAGCCGCGGGGTCGTGCAGACGCTCCTCAAACGGGCGGTCGACCGGCAGCCGGAAGGGCCGACCGCGGCCCAACGCGCCGCCGGCCGGGCCGTGCTCATCGGCGAGGCGCGGAATGCAGCGGGTGAGGTCCGGCGGTCGCGGCTCAAGACGCCGGAAGGCTATTCGCTCACGATCGAGACCGGCCTCGGCATCGCCGAGCGCGTTCTGAACGGGGCGGCCGAGCCCGGCTTCCAAACGCCGTCGCACCTCTTCGGGGCCGATTTCATTCTCGAGATCCCTGGCTGCGAGCGGCATGATCTGAACGCGTAACGCTGGTAAAGCCTCTGCCGCTGGCCTATATCGCGTCGATGTTCTTGCACCGTCTTCTTTATCGCCTGAGCGGCCGCCGCCTGTTCGTGCCGGCGCCGGTCGTGGCCGTGCTGCGGCTCGAAGGCATCATCGCGTCCCGCGGCGGCTTCCGGCAGCGCGCACTGTCCTTGATGGGCTTGGCCGACCAGATCGAGCGGGCCTTTGCCCTCGATGGGCTGGCCGCGGTGGCGCTCACCATCAACTCGCCGGGTGGCTCGCCGGCGCAATCCGCGCTGATCGAACGCCGCATCCGCCAGCTCGCGGCCGAGAAGAATGTGCCCGTGCTCGCCTTCGCCGAGGATGTCGCAGCCTCGGGCGGCTACTGGCTGGCGCTCGCCGGTGACGAGATCTTCGCGACCGAAAGCTCGATTGTGGGCTCGATCGGCGTGGTCAGCGCGAGCTTCGGCTTCACCGAGGTGCTGAAGCGCTTCGGCATCGAGCGCCGTGTCCATACGGCGGGCGAGAACAAGGCGATGCTCGACCCGTTCCGGCCGGAGGATCCGGATGATATCGCGCGGCTCAAGGCGTTGCAGCTCGACATCCATGACGGCTTCAAGGCGCGCGTGCGCGACCGGCGCGGAGCGCGCCTCAAGGAAGATGCGGAGATCTTCACCGGCGCCATCTTCACGGGCCGGCAGGCCGTCGCCAAGGGGCTGATCGACGGCATCGGCGATCTCAGAGGCGTCTTGCGCGACCGGTTCGGCGACGGGATCCGGCTGCAGCCGATCGTGCCGCGCGGTGGCGGCTGGCTGCGTCGGCGGGCAGTGCCGGTGGCCGCTGGCAGCTGGCCCGCGGAGCTGGTGGGCGATCTCGTCGAGGCGGTCGAGGATCGGGCGATCTGGTCCCGGTTCGGCCTCTAAGCTGCCATGCTGGCTCGTCTTATTCTTCTGGCGCTCATCGCCTTCGTCGTCTGGCGCGTCTGGCGTTCGATCACGGCGCAGCTGCCCGGCCCGCGGCGCCCGGCCGAGCGTCCGCCAGGTGCTGCGGGATCGGGTGCGGATAAGAGCCAGCGGCAGATCGAAGATATGGTGCGCTGTGCCACCTGCGGCACCTATGTGACCGCGTCGGCGCGGTCCTGCGGCCGGACGGATTGCCCGCGCCGTTGACCCCTTCGCGGGTGCGAAGTAGGGTCGCGCGCCCCGGCAGCCTCGCTGCCTTCCGATCGACAAGATGGTTTCGGTATGACGCCCGGCTCGTCCGACAATAGCTTCCAATCGCTGATCCTGCGGCTCCAGAGCTTCTGGGCGGCGCAGGGTTGCGTCATCCTGCAGCCTTACGATGTCGAGATGGGAGCGGGGACATTCCATCCGGCGACGACGCTGCGCGCGCTCGGCCCCGGCTATTGGCGCGCTGCCTATGTCCAGCCCTGCCGCCGGCCGACCGACGGGCGCTATGGCGACAATCCGAATCGGCTGCAGCATTACTACCAGTTCCAGGTGATCCTGAAGCCGTCGCCGGCCGACAGCCAGGCCCTATATCTCGACAGCCTGAAGGCGCTCGGCATCGACACGAGCCTGCACGATATCCGCTTCGTCGAGGATGATTGGGAGAGCCCGACGCTCGGCGCCTGGGGCCTGGGTTGGGAGTGCTGGCTCGATGGCATGGAAGTCAGCCAATTCACCTATTTCCAGCAGGTCGGCGGCATCGAATGCGATCCGGTCTCGACCGAGCTCACTTACGGGCTCGAGCGGCTGGCGACATATATCCAGGGCGTCGAGAGCATCTACGATCTCGATTACAATGGCGGCAGCGGCAACGAGAAGATCACCTATCGCGACGTCTTCCATCGCGCCGAACGGGAATTCTCGGCCTTCAATTTCGAGTACGCCAACACGGAAAAGCTGTTCGAGCATTTCCGGGACGCCGAGGCGGAATGCCGGTCGCTGCTCGATGTGAAGCTGGCGCTGCCGGCCTATGACCAGTGCTTGAAGGCGAGCCATCTCTTCAATCTGCTGGATGCGCGCGGCGTGATCAGCGTGACCGAGCGGGCGAGCTATATCGGCCGCGTGCGAGCACTCGCCAAAGGCTGCTGCGAGGCCTGGTCGGCCGGCCTCAAGGCCGAGGCCTGAGCCATGCCGGATTTCCTGCTCGAACTTTTCTCGGAAGAGATCCCGGCCCGCATGCAGCGCCAAGCGGCGGAGGATCTCAAGCGGCTCGTGGAGACCAAGCTGTCGGCCCTCGATCTGGCCGGCGGCCAATCCCAGAGCTTCGCCGGCCCGCGACGCTTGACGCTCGTCATCGAAGGCCTGCCGGAGCGGCAGCCGGACCGCACCATCGAGCTCAAAGGCCCACGCCTGGGCGCGCCGGAACAGGCGATTGCGGGCTTTCTTCGGTCGGCCGGCTTGGGCTCGATCGATCAGTGCGAGACGCGCGACACCGGTAAGGGCGTGTTCCATTTCGCGGTCAAGCAGGTGCCGGGGCAGGCGATCGAAGCGGCGCTGGCCGGGATCCTGGCCGAGGTGCTCGACACTTTCCCCTGGCCGAAATCGATGCGCTGGGCCGGGCATGATGTGCGCTGGGTCCGGCCGCTGCATAACATCCTGGCGCTCCTGGTGCGGGCGGAGGGGAACACGATTGTGCCCTTCGATTGGGCGCTCGATCGCGGGCAGGATCTGCCCTCGACGCTGACCGCCAATGATCTGAGCTTCGGCCATCGCTTCATGGCGCCCGAGCGCTTCGCGGTGACGAGCTTTGCCGATTATCGCGATCGCTTAGCCGCGGCCAAGGTGATGCTCGCCGGCGAAGATCGGAAAACCGTGATCCTAAGCGAGGGCGCCCGGCTCTCTGCCGTCGAGGGTCTGCGCGTGAAGCAGGATGACGCGCTGCTTGAAGAGGTTTCCGGCCTGGCCGAATGGCCGGTCGTCCGGATGGGCCGGATCGAGGCGCGCTTCATGACGCTGCCGCACGAGGTACTGACGACCTCCATGCGCACGCACCAAAAATATTTCGCCTGCGAAACGAGCGACGGAACGCTGGCGCCGTTCTTCATCGTCGTCGGCAATAACGAGACGCGCGACGGCGGCGCCCAGATGATCGCGGGCAATGAGCGCGTTCTGCGAGCGCGCCTGTCGGATGCGGAATTCTTCTGGAATCTCGACCGCCAGACGACGCTCGACAGCCGCGTGCCGAAGCTCAAGGAACGCGTGTTCCACGCCAAGCTCGGCAGCGTCCATGACAAGGTCGAGCGCATGGCGGCGCTCGTGGCCGATCTCGTCCGGTTCGTACCCGGCGCCGATGCTGATCTTGCACGGCGTGCCGTGCATCTCGCCAAGGCGGATCTGTCGAGCGCGCTCGTCGGCGAGTTTCCCGAGCTGCAAGGCATCATGGGCCGCTATCTCGCCGCTCATGATGGCGAAAGGCCCGAAGTGGCCGAGGCGATCGCCCGTCATTATGCGCCGGCCGGCATAGCCGATCCGACACCCAAGGCGCCGCTCGACATTGTCGCCGCCCTTGTCGACAAGCTCGACACGCTCGCGGGCTTCTTCGCGATCGACGAGAAGCCGACCGGCTCGCGCGATCCCTACGCGCTCCGCCGTGCCGCACTCGGCATCATCCGCATCATCCTCGACAATGGACTGCGAATACCTTTGAGCCCAATATTAGATAAAGCGCTCAAAGCTCAGCCGCCGCAGCCCGGACAGCTAACCCTTGATCCGCCCCTTCCACAGAGGCAGCAGCTCCTCGACTTTTTCGCCGACCGGCTCAAAGTCTTCCTGCGCGAGCAGGGTGTCCGGCACGACCATGTTGCCGCCATTTTCGCGCTTGGCGACGAAGACGACCTCGTCCGGCTCCTGGCGCGGGTGCGCGCACTCAAGGATTTCCTGGGCTCCGACGACGGCGCCAATTTGCTCAGCGCCTATCGCCGCGCCTCGCGCATCGTCGGGATCGAGGAGCGCAAGGAGGGGGCCTCCTATCGCGATGCCGTCGACCCTTCCCTGCTCGAGGTATCGGAAGAGAAGCTTCTCGTGGAACGGCTCGGCCAGGTTGGCGTTTCGAGCGGGTCGCTGCTTGCCAAGGAGGACTTCACAGGTGCCATGGCTGAGATGGCTCGTCTCCGTCACCCTGTTGACGAATTCTTCGAAAAGGTGACGGTTAATACGGATTCACGAACGCTCCGGGCGAATAGGTTGCGATTGCTCGCGCAAATTTGGGCTACGCTCGACCGCGTCGCGGATTTCTCGAAGATCGAGGGATAGGCTGGACATGACGAAATGGGTCTACAGCTTCGGTGATGGTGCCGCCGAAGGGCGCGCCGACATGAAGAATCTGCTGGGCGGCAAGGGAGCCAACCTCGCCGAGATGAGCAATCTCGGCCTGCCGGTCCCGCCGGGCCTGACCATCACCACGGAAGTCTGCACCTATTTCTATGATCACGATCGGCAATATCCGGTCGATCTCAAGCCGTCGGTCGAAGCCGGCATCCGGCATATCGAAACGCTGATCGGCGCCAAGTTCGGCGATGCCGAAAACCCGCTGCTCGTCTCGGTCCGCTCCGGTGCGCGCGCCTCGATGCCGGGCATGATGGATACGGTGCTCAATCTCGGCCTCAATGACGAGACCGTCGTGGGCCTGGCCAAGCGCAGTGGCGACGAGCGCTTCGCCTATGACAGCTATCGCCGCTTCATCCAGATGTATGGCCAGGTCGTGCTGGGCGTGGAGCATCATCTGTTCGAGGAGATCCTCGAGGAGCACAAGCTCGATCGCGGCGCCACGCTCGATACCGAGCTTTCGGCCGAGGATTGGCGCGAGGTCGTGGCCGGCTACAAGGATGTCGTCGAGGAGCACCTCAAGGAGCCGTTCCCGCAGGATCCGTCGGACCAGCTCTGGGGTGCCATCGGCGCCGTGTTCGGCAGCTGGATGAATCAGCGCGCCATCACCTATCGCCGCCTGCACGAGATCCCGGCCAGCTGGGGCACGGCGGTCAATGTCCAGGCCATGGTGTTCGGCAATATGGGCGACGATTGCGCCACCGGCGTCGCCTTCACGCGCAACCCGTCGACCGGGACCAACGAGTTCTATGGCGAGTATCTCGTCAATGCCCAGGGCGAGGATGTCGTGGCCGGCATCCGCACGCCGCAGCATCTGACCGTCGCCGGCAAGCAGGCCCAGGGCTCCAAGCTGCCGGCGATGGAAGAGGTGATGCCGGAGGTGTTCGAGCAGCTGCTCACGATCCGCCAGCTGCTCGAGGGCCATTACCGCGACATGCAGGATATCGAGTTCACGGTTCAGCAGAAGAAGCTGTGGATGCTGCAGACGCGCAACGGCAAGCGCACGGCGCCGGCGGCCTTGAAGATCGCCGTCGATATGTGTCGCGAAGGGCTGATCGATCATACCCAGGCGGTGCTGCGCATCGATCCGGCCTCGCTCGACCAGCTTTTGCATCCGACCCTCGACCCCAGGGCCGAGCGGCAGGTGCTGGCCAAGGGCCTGCCGGCCTCGCCGGGGGCGGCGTCGGGCAAAGTCGTATTCTCGGCCGAGGATGCCGAGGCGCAGGCGGCCAAGGGCCAGAGCGTCATCCTGGTGCGCATCGAGACGAGCCCCGAGGACATCCACGGCATGCATGCCGCCAAGGGCATCCTGACCACGCGCGGCGGCATGACCAGCCACGCCGCCGTAGTGGCGCGCGGCATGGGCCGGGCCTGCGTCTCGGGGGCGGGCGATCTGCAGGATCGACTACAAGGCCCAGACATTCTCGGTCATGGGCACCAGCGTGAAGGCCGGCGAGATCATTACGATCAACGGCTCGACCGGCGAGGTCATCCTGGGTGCCGTGCCGACCGTGCAGCCCGACCTCTCGGGCGATTTCGCCGAGCTCATGGTCTGGGCCGACAAGATCCGCACTATGAAGGTGCGCGCCAATGCCGAGACGCCGCTCGACGCCCGCACGGCGCGGAAATTCGGTGCCGAGGGCATCGGGCTTTGCCGCACCGAGCACATGTTCTTCGAGGCCGACCGGATCATCGCGGTGCGCGAGATGATCCTGGCCGACGACACGGCCGGGCGGAAGAAGGCACTCGCCAAGCTCTTGCCGATGCAGCGCGGCGACTTCGTCGAGCTTTTCAAGATCATGCACGGGCTGCCGGTGACGATCCGCCTGCTCGACCCGCCGCTGCACGAGTTCCTGCCCAAGACCGATGCCGAATATGCCGAGGTCGCGGCGGCGACCGGCAAGGATCTCGGTTTCATCCACCACCGCGCCTCGGCGCTGCATGAAACCAACCCGATGCTCGGCCATCGCGGCTGCCGCCTCGGCGTCACCTTTCCCGAGATCTATGAGATGCAGGTCCGCGCGATCTTCGAGGCGATGAAGGAGGTCGGCCAGGACAAGGTGAAGCCGGAGGTCATGATCCCGCTGGTCGCCGTCAAGGCCGAGTTCGACCTGATGAAGCGCCTGGTCGACAAGATCGCTGGCGAGGTCGGCATCAAGGAGGGCAGCTACATGGTCGGCACCATGATCGAGCTGCCGCGTGCGGCCTTGATCGCCGACAAGATCGCCGAAGGGGCGGAGTTCTTCAGCTTCGGCACCAATGATCTGACGCAGACGACCTACGGGCTGTCGCGCGATGACGCCGGCAGCTTCCTCACGGCGTATCAGCGCTTGAATGTGATCGAGCGCGACCCCTTCGTCTCGATCGATGTCGAGGGTGTGGGCCAACTGATCGAGATCGCGGCCGAACGCGGGCGCAAGACGCGACCCGATATCAAGCTCGGCATTTGCGGCGAGCATGGCGGCGATCCGGCCTCGGTGCAGTTCTGCGCCTCGGTCGGGCTCGACTACGTCTCCTGCTCGCCCTATCGCGTGCCGATCGCACGTCTCGCCGCGGCTCACGCCGCCCTTGCGAGCGGCCACACAATTGCCACGACGGCTTGAGGCAGATCTCTCGCTCGACGCCGTCCGCGCGGGCGGCAAGGCGGCACTCGCCCAGGCGCTCGCCGAGATCGAGGCGGAACCCGAAACGCTGGGCACGCTCGCCTTTCTCGATGCCGCCTATGCGGCGGCCCGCGCGTCGACGATCGGACTGACCGGCCCGCCCGGTGTCGGCAAATCGACGCTGACGGGCAAGCTCATCGAGGCGTGGCGGCAAAGCGGCCGGACGGTGGGGGTGATTGCGGTCGATCCGTCCTCGCCGATTTCCGGCGGGGCTCTCCTCGGCGATCGCACGCGGCTCAGGACCGATCCGTCCGACCAGGGCGTCTTCGTGCGCTCGATGGCGGCGCGCGACCGGTTGGGCGGTATTGCCGACCTGACGCTCGCCGCCATGGTGCTGATGCGCGCCCTCTTCGATCTGGTGCTGATCGAGACGGTCGGCGTGGGACAGTCGGAGACCGATGTCGCCTCGATCGTCGACACGGTCGTGCTGTGCGTGCAGCCGGGCTCGGGCGACACGCTCCAATTCATGAAGGCAGGGCTGTTCGAGCTGCCACACATCGTCGTCGTGACCAAGACCGATATGGGCGAGTCGGCAGCCCGCGCCCGGGCGGAGCTCGCTGCCTCGCTCCGCTTATCCGCCACGGAGGCGCCGGCGCTTCTTGGCGTGTCCGCTCGTACTGGCGAGGGCGTTGGCGAGCTGGCCGCGGCCATCGATCGGCATCAGGCCGTGATTTCAGAGGATCTTAGCGCCCTGCGCCACAAGCAGGCGCGGGCCTGGGTCGCCGGGGCGATCAAGGCTCGTTGGGGTTCGACGGGCCTCGCCCGCGCTGGATCGCTTGAATTTTATCCACCCATGACACCATTTTCCAAGATTGCCTCGCTTCAGCGTCACCTGAGCTCCTAGAATGACCAATAAGATGGCGACCGGCACTGACTCCGCACCGCTGCAGGCGGTCCAGATACTGGTACGCTTGACAAGAACACCTTAAATGTCTTGCTGTTATAAATTGGTGGACGGCGCTTTCTTGGATTGACATGGCACAAGGTACCTTGGCGACCGCTCGCTCCGACGACCAGCCTTTCCAGCTGCTTGATGAGATCGAATCAAGCAGCTTCTCGGCATTGAAGCTCGAAGACAGTAAGAACGCGCTCACGCTTGCCCGTCAGCTCGACGATCCGGTGCTTATCGCCCGGGTGCTCTTCGCCTGCGAACGTACGCACCAATCGGCCGGCCTGTGGGCCGAAAGCATCGAGTTCGGCATCGAGGCAGCGCAGCTCTTCAATACGAGTGGCGACAAGAACGGCGAAAGCCAGGCGCGCTATCATGTCGGCACCGCCTACTGGCATTTGCGCCGGATGACCGAAGCACTCATCTGGCTCGAGCGGGCGGGGGCTTTGTCGGAGGAGGTCGGCGCCATTGAGCGGCGAATTCGCTGCCTCAACATGATCGCCGTGGTGTTTGGCACGCTGAAAAATTATTCGGCCTTCTTGTTGAGCTGCGACCAGGGGCTGGCGCTCTGCACCGACGAACGCTTCGCGGCTGACCGATTGTTCTTGCTCAACAACAAGGCGCTCTTTCTCCTGAATCGCGCTCGAGAGACAGCCGATCCCGAGCAGGCCCAGCAAGATGTCGAGGTAGCGCACGCGATCCTCAGTCCTGAAATCATGGAGCAGATCAGCAAGACGGGACCGGAGAGCTTTCCGCATTCGGCCCGAGATACGCTTGGTCAATGTTTGATCATGCGCGGATTACCCGACAAAGCGCTTGAGATGTTCGACTACAATCTCGAGCAGACCAAACATCGTCAGCACGATCTCTGGCGCCACGGCTCGCTGCTCGGGCGCGGCGAAGCGCTGCTCGACCTCAATCGGCCAGAAGAGGCGCTCGAGATCTTCCGCAACTTTCTCAATGCTTATAGCGCGTTGCTGGCGCCGGATATGCTGGCCCGAGCGCGACTCGCCACGGTTCGGGCTCTCCGGACGCTTGGCCGGTTCGAGGAGGCGTTCGCCGAGTTCGACGAATATGCCAAGCTCTCGAAGCACATCAGCAACGAGGTTGCCGATCAGTATTCCCGCCATATGGCGGCGCGTCTCCAGCTGGAGAAGAGCAAGGCCGAGACGGAAATGTATCGCCGCCTCGCTGCCGAGGCTGCCAGCTCGGCCAAATCCGAGTTCCTGTCCAATATGAGTCACGAGCTCCGGACACCGCTCAACGCCATCATCGGCTTTACCGACATCATGCGGCAGGAGCTGTTCGGCCCGGTCATTCCTAAATACAAGGATTATGTCGAGGACATCTTTAGCAGCGGCCAGCATCTGCTCGACCTCATCAATCAGCTGCTGGACATCTCCAAGGCGGAGGCGGGGCGGCTGGAGCTGATCGAGGAGATCGTCAATCTGAGCGATGTCATCGACAGCTCGGTCGCGCTCATCCGCGAGACGGCGACCTCAAAAAGCATCACCATCCGGAGGGTCGGGTTCGGGGAAATCCTGATCCGTGCCGATCTCCTCCGCATCAAGCAATGCCTGATCAACTTGCTCTCGAATGCGGTTACGTTTACGCCGATCGGCGGCCGAATCGTCATTGCGGCGCGGCTCGAGCACGATTTCCTGTGCATATCGGTTTCCGATACCGGCGTGGGCTTGCGTCAGGAGGAGATCCCGAAGGTGTTCGAGAGATTTGGCCAAGGCGGGAACACCAAGGCCGGCACGGGCACCGGACTAGGATTGCCGCTGACGAAGCAGCTGATCGAGCTGCATGGCGGAACCGCAGAGCTGACGAGCGAACTCAATGTCGGAACCACCGTCACCTTGCGGCTTCCAAGCGATCGCGTCATTAATCAGTGGTCTTCTCGGTAATCGCAGTGGCCGCTTCAGTACGAATATTTGCGGCCTGTTTAACCCCCACTGGACGATCTTAAGCCGCCCAGTGCCGATCCCAATGTACAGGGAAACGGATTTTCCGTTTCTTTAGGCGGTATGCGTGAAATTACCAGGCCGGCTTGACGGTCGCTGCCATCGGCTGGGCCGGCGGCACGAAAACATTGTTCGGGCGCGCGACGGCCGGCGGCACGAACACGTTTTGCGGCTGGGCGAGCGGAACGAACACATTGTTCGGGCGCGCGACGGCCGGCGGCACGAACACATTGTTGGGCGTGGCGCTGTGACCGCCAGCGAACGCCGGAGTCGCAGCGAAGACTGCAAGAGCAGAAAGTACAAAAGCTTTATTCACTGGTAGGCCCTCCTAGCGAATTCTTGCAAAGCCCCGTGTTTTTCTGACGGCGAAGCAGATGGATCGCACGCCGCGCACGGTTCAATGCATTGTTAAATTTGGGAACCCAACCTCTATTAGGCTGAGGCGGGTGGTACGAACACGTCTTGTGGCGTGGTCGGCGATGAGGGTGCCGTAGGCATCCCGGTGCCAAATTTCTCGATGGAAAGCGTTTCAGTCTGAGTGGGGGCTGCTGCCGACGCCGAACCTGCCACCAATGCTGCGAATGCTGCTGCAAGGGTATATTTTAGCATGATGCGTCCTCGCTCGAGATGCTTGCCATACAACGGTTGGTAGACCGTGTCCTCTCGTATCGCACGAGGCATCCTGGTATGTCCATATACTGAATTGCGCGTACCTCGTCCAATCTGGATGCAGCAAGGTTGTATTTCACAGATAAATTTCCCAAGCTATATCCACAGATTAGCCGGATAACATTAGAATCTTCCTGGAATTATCGAAGTCTTATATCAAAGGCCACCCATTCCTTCGAGTTGTGGTCTCTTCATTGCCCCATGATATGACCAATAAACGGCAAAGTTGTGACCAACAAATTGGGATAAATTTTAAGAAAATTCGACTTTCCCGAAAAGTGTTAAGGTTAATTCTTCGTTAATCGGGATTTGATCTTGGTTAATAGAGTGTTTACGGGATGCTGTCAAAAAGGTTAACGCGACCGGCGGCCCGAAAAAAGGTTCCATGAATTTTTTCTTTCGTATCCCGCCTGTTGCATTTGCGCCTCGGGATACGGGGGCATTGCGCGGTCGGGTCAATGGCGCTCTAATGCCTGAAAGCGCGGTCGAACCCGCCGATCCCGATGTTTTGCCCCGGAGAGGTCTCTTGTTGCCGCCCGCCTTCCTTCGCTCTCGCACCATGCTCGCGACGGCTGTCCTGAGCTTGGCGATGGCCGGCCATGCCGCGGCCCAGACCGCTCATGATGCGGCGCCGACCCAGAACAAGAACCCGACCGCCTCGCATCCGCCGCTCGCGCTCACGCCATACGAAGCCGCCCTCTCCCTCAAGCAGCAGGGCGAGTACGACAAGGCGATCAAGCTGCTCGAGACCGAGGCGAAGTGGGGCCGCGGCTACGAGCTGGCGCAGATGACGCTCGGCGAATGCTATATCGAGGCTGCGGCCAAGGCGCAGACGGAAGAATCGGCACAGCGGGCGCGCAAAACCGGGCTCGAATGGATCGTGAAGGCGGCCGATGGCGGCGAGGCGAAGGCGCAGGAAGAGCTGATCCACCTCTCGATCGAGGGCGGCCCCTTCGCGGTCGAGCCGGCCGAGGCCGGCAAATGGTATCTGATCTGGAAGCAGAACCGGACCCGCTATATCAGCGGCAGCAACGAGCTCGATCCGAAGCTGGCCGACCGGCTGAAGAAGGGCCTGACCGACGCCGACTGGGCCGAGGCCAAGAAGCGCGCCGACGCCTGGAAGCAGAACACCGGCTGAGCCGGGTCAGCTTTCGAGGTTGAGCCAATCCGGCAAGCGCGGCCGGATCACGGCCTGGTCGGCCGTAAGCGCTGGGCCGGCCTTGATTGCGTCGAGGCGCAGGAGGGCGAGCGCCAGCCCGTCGCGGCCGGATCGGATCTCGCCAGCCTCGGCATCGCCTCTGAGGATCGGCGTTCCGGGCGGCGGCAGCGGCCCCTCGATCGCGACCGGCACAAGGCGCTTCTTGACCAGCCCGCGATATTTCGTGCGCGCCGTCAGCTCCTGGCCGATATAGCAGCCCTTGTCCCAAGCGACGCCATGAAGCTCGTCGAAACCGCTCTCCAACAGGATCGCCTTTTCCAGCGTCAAATCACGACTGCCGTCGGGTACGCCAAGGCCGAGACGGAGCCGATCCCACTCACCGGCATCGGCCGCCGCGAATCCATGCGCCGCCAGCACCGGCTCTGCCGTGCCGCGTGGTGCCAAGGACCGGATACCGAGAGATGCGAGGCGCGGATCGGCGAAGACGATTCCGCCCTCAACCGCGCAAGCGCGGCCCGGCTCATCGAGACCGAATGAAGCGGCTGCCTCATCGCCCCAGCCGAGCCTCACCTCCCAATCGGCGCTCACATCCTCGATTGCGATCTTGGCGCGCAGCTTATAAAGGCCGAGGCGGCGCTTGAGATCACCGATCCGGCCGCCTTCGCCGTCGATGAGCCAGGCGTCGCCGAGATCGGCGATGAAGAAATCATGCAAATACTTGCCCTGCGCGGTCAGCAGTGCCGCCCAGATCGCACGGTCAGGTGCTACCTTTCGCACATCATTGCTGACGAGCCCTTGCAGGAAGCTCTGGCGATCCGGACCCGTCAGCTTCAGGACGCCGCGCGCCGGCTCGGCAAGGGCGGTTGCTTTTGCGATCATCTCCGCTCCCGACCAATCGAGGCTGCTCTCATAGGTGGCGCAGCCACGCTCGCTTGGCAAGCCAACGCGCGCAACGTATAAGCCGCGCCATGTCGATCACCATGCCGTCCCTTCGTCCCGAGCCGGCGATCCTATTCGTCACGGCGACGCGGATCGGCGATGCCGTCCTGTCGACCGGGCTGCTCGGCCATCTCGCCGACCATTATCCCGCCGCGCGCTTCACCATCGCGGCCGGCCCGGTCGCGGCCCCGCTCTTCGCCGATCTCCCCGGGCTCGAGCGGCTGATCCCGCTCGCCAAGCGGCGTTTCGCGGCACATTGGCTCGATCTCTATCGCCAGGTCGCCGGCCGGCATTGGGATCTGGTCGTGGATCTGCGCGGTTCCGCACTCGCCTGGCTGCTGCGGGCGCGGACGCGCTGGGTCACGGCCAAGGGCGAGCCGGGCCTGCATCGCGTCGTGCAATTGGCCCGCTATTTCCAGCTGATGCCGCCGCCCGTGCCGCGGCTCTGGCTCGCACCGCATCATGTTGCCGCGGCGGAGCGGCTCATTTCGGGCAGCGGTCCGGTCCTCGCCATCGGGCCGACGGCCAATTGGATCGGCAAGCAATGGCGTGTCGAGCGTTTTGCCGAGCTCATAGGCCGCCTGGTGGCGCCGGGTGCGGCCTTCGCCGGCAGTCCTGTCGCGATCTTCGCCGCTCCGCATGAGCGCGAGGCCGCCCGGCCGGTGCTGGAATCCGTGCCGGCCGCGCAACGGCTCGATCTTACGCGCGAGCCTGATCTGCTGACCGTCGCCGCGTGCCTCAAGCGGGCCGCTCTCTTCATCGGCAATGATACCGGGCTGATGCATATCGCAGCCGCGGTCGGCACGCCGACCCTCGGTCTCTTCGGCCCCAGCCCGGCTGAGCAATATGCGCCCTGGGGACGCCACACGGCCGTGGCCCAGACCGAGCTCAGCTATACCGAGCTCGTCACCGCACCCGGTTTCGATCATCGGCGGACCGGCACGCTCATGGATACGCTCTCGGTCGATCGGGTCGAGACGGCCGCTTTAGCGCTCTTCGCGCGCAGCCGGGCGAGTGCCGCGTGACCAGCGTTTCCGGCCTTTCCATTCTCGTCGTCATCCATAACGAGGCCGAGCAGCTGGCGGATTGCCTCGACCGGCTGGGCTTCGCGAGCGAGCTCGTGGTCGTGCTCGATCGCTGTACCGACGCCTCTGCCGAGATTGCCCGGCGCTACGGCGCCAAGCTGATCGAAGGCGCCTGGGAGCGCGAGGGCGAGCGCCGCAATACCGGCATCGCCGCCTGCGCGGGCCCGTGGATCTTCGAGATCGATGCCGATGAGCGCGTGCCGGAAGCGCTCGCAAGTGAGATCGCGGTGATCGTGCGCAACTCGACCCATGATTGGCATGAAATCCCGGTCGATAATTACATCGGAACCCACCTGGTCCGCTGGGGCTGGGGGGCCAGCTTCGGCAAATCCGCCTATCCGGGCCTGTTCCGCAAGGGGGCGAAGAGCTGGGGCAACGAGCGCGTGCATCCGCGGCTCGCCTTCTCGGGGCATAAGGGCCCGGCGCTCAGGAACCGGATCGACCATCTCGTCGACCGTAACCTTTCCGACATGCTGCAGCGGCTCGACCGCTACTCGACGGCGCGGGCCAAGGATCTGCGCGAATCGGGCGATATCGGCTCCTATCGGCATAATCTCCGCCGCATCCCATCCCGCTTCTGGAAATGCTATGTCGGGCGGCGGGGGTATCGAGAGGGTCCTTACGGCTTCATGATCGCGCTGTGCGCCGGGCTCTATCCGATCCTGAGCTATCTGAAGGCGCGGCTCGACCCGGAATGACCGGTGCTGAGATCGTCATGGCCGATGATGGCGTCGTCTTCGACGGCACCAGCCTCGACGCCGGTCCGCTCGGTGGTGCGGAAACGTCCTTTATCGGGCTCGCCGAAGGGTTGGCGGCGCGCGGCCATCGCGTCCAGGCCTTCACCAAGAGCAAGCGCCGGTTCAACCATCATGGCGTCGATTGGGCGCCGATCGAAGACGGCGTGCCCGATGCCGCCGATCTCTATGTCGCCAATCGCGGCCATCGCCTGCTCGATCTGGTGCAGGATGCGCGCCGAACCGCCTTCTGGCTGCACAATCCGGCGGGCTATGTGCTGAAGCCGCGCTATCTCTGGCGCTTCTGGCGCCGGCGGCCGGTCATGGTGACGCTGGGGCCGTTCCACGCCACGACCCTGCCGGGCTGGGTTCCGAGCGGGGGGCGCCGGATCATCCCCTACGGTTTGACCGAGATCTTCCGGCAAGCCCCGGTCCGGACGACGGCGCCGCCGCCACGCGCGGTCTTCACCTCGAATCCGCTCCGCCGGCTTGATTGGGTGCTCGAGCGCTGGGCCTCGGAGATCCAGCCGCGCGTGCCTGGGGCCGAGCTCCATATCTTCTCGAGCCTTGCGACATATGGTGGCGGCAGTGCTCAGAAACAGGCGCGGGCGGCCCCGATCCTGGCTCGGGCGCGCGCCCTCGAAGGGGCCGGTGTCGTGCTGCGCCCGCCCGTCTCGAAGCCGGAACTGGCGCGCGAGCTGGCGGACGCGCGGCTCTTCCTTTACGGCGGCGATCCTGGCGAGACCTTCTGCCTGGCCGCCGCCGAGTCGCAGGCGGCGGGCATTCCCGGCGTGGTCGCGCGCTCGACCTGCCTGGCCGAGCGGGTGCGCGATGGCGAGACCGGCTTCGTGCTCGATGATGCGGATGGCGCCGGTTTCGCCGCCCGTGCGGTCGAGCTCATGACCGACGATGCGCTCTGGCTCGCCCAGCATCGGGCCAGCTTGGCACTCCAGCGCGGACTCTCCTGGGTCGAGGCGGCCCATGAGTGGGAGCGGCTGTTGCCGTGACGCGGCTCTTCCAGGCGATGGCGGGGGCCGTTCATGGCGGCGCCGAGGCCTTTTTCACCCGCCTCGCCCTGGCGTTCGAGCGTGCCGGCTTGACGCAGCTGGTGGCGATCCGGCCGCAGCCCGAGCGGGTCGCGACCTTGCGCGCCGGCGGCGTCGCGGTGACCGAGCTGCCTTTCGGCGGCTGGCTCGATTTCGCGACCGTGCCGCACTTGAAGCGCCTGCTGCGCGACTGGCGCCCGGAAATCGTGCTGACCTGGATGAATCGCGCGACCGCACTGATGCCGCCGGGTTCCTTCGTGCATGCGGCCCGGCTCGGCGGCTACTATGATCTCAAATATTATCGCGGCTGCCAGCATCTCATCGGGAATACGCACGATATCGTGGCCTATCTCATCCAGCAGGGCTGGCCGGCCGAGCGGGTGCATTACCTGCCCAATTTCGTGACCGGCGATGCAGCACTGCCGATCGCACGGTCGGCACTCGACACGCCCGAGGAGGCGCCGCTGCTGCTGGCGCTCGGCCGGCTGCATCCGGTCAAGGGGTTCGATCTGCTGGTGGCAGCGATGGCGTCGCTGCCGGGGACCTATCTCTGGATCGCCGGCGACGGTGGCGAAAGGCAGGCGCTCAGGCGCCAGGTGGCATCCCTCGGGCTCGGCGACCGGGTCCGCTTTCTGGGGTGGCGCGAGGATAGCGCGCCGCTCCTGGCATCGGCCGATCTTCTGATCTGCCCGTCGCGCCACGAGCCGCTCGGCAATGTCGTGCTCGAGGCCTGGGCGCAGCGCGTGCCGGTCGTCGCCACGGCGACCGCGGGGCCGCGCCAGCTCATTCGCGACGGCGAGACCGGTATGCTCGTACCCGTCGACGATGCCGGTGCCATCGCCGCGACAGTGCGCGCCCTCTTGGCATCCCCCGAACGCCGGCACACGCTGGCCGCGGCCGGGCATGCCGCCTTCGCAGCCGAATATGCCGAACCGATCGTGGTCGCGGCATATCGCGACTTCTTCGACCGGATCGCCCGCTGATGTGCGGGATCGCCGGCATCATGACGACCGACGGCAGCACACCGCCGCAGACGGTGCTGCAGCGTCTGGCGACGGCCTTGGCTCATCGCGGCCCCGACGGCATCGGCTATTATCTCAACGGCAATGCCGGGCTGGTCCATCGGCGGCTCGCCATCATCGATCTCGTCAGCGGCGACCAGCCGCTGTTCGAAGCCGGCGGCTGCGCGCTCATCGGCAATGCCGAGATCTATAATTACCGCGAGCTCAAGCGAGAGATGGCGGGCTCGAGCTTCGTCACGCAGTCGGATTGCGAGGTGCCGCTGCATCTCTATCGCCGGGACGGGCTCGATTTCACCCATCGCTTGCGCGGCATGTATGCGCTGGCGATCCATGATCCCGCGTCCGGCCGCCTAGTGCTCGCCCGCGACCCGTTCGGCATCAAGCCGCTCTATTATCTCGAGACGGCGGATTGCTTCGCCTTCGCGTCGGAGCCGGAGGCGCTGATCAAATCGGGCCTCGCCGAGCCGAAGATCCAGCCCCAGGTGCTGAACGAGCTCTTGCAGCTGCAATTCTCGACTGGGCGCGACACGATCTTCGAGGGCATCAAGCGCGTGCTGCCAGGCGAGATCCTGGTCGTGGCGGAGGGGCGGGTGATCGAGCGTCGCCGGCGCGACGCGTTGCCGGAGGGTGCGCCCATCCCGCTCGATCCGGCGGAGGCACTGGAACGGCTCGACGTCGTGCTGCGCGACACCGTGCTGTTCCATCAGCGCTCGGACGTGCCTTACGGCATGTTTCTCTCGGGCGGCATCGACAGCGCCTCGATCCTTGCCCTCATGGCGGCGCTCAACGACCGGCCGGTCAAGGCCTTCACGATCGGCTTCTCGAGCGGCGAGGCGGCCGACGAGCGGCCGGCGGCGCGCGCCATGGCCAAGAGTCTCTGGCGCCGAGCATGTCGAGATCGAGTTCCGCGAGGCCGATTTCTGGCATCTGCTGCCCGAGGTGGCGCGCGTGATGGACGATCCGGCCGCCGACTACGCCGTGCTGCCGACCTTCAAGCTTGCGGCTGCTGCGCGCGAGGCTGGCCTCAAGGTGATCCTGACCGGCGAGGGCGGCGACGAGCTCTTCGCCGGCTACGGCCGCTACCGCAGCGTCATGCGGCCCTGGTGGGCCGGCGGCAAGCTGCTGCGCGGCCGGGGCAATTTCGACGGGCTCGGCGTGCTGCGCGGCGATCTCACCGGCTGGCGCGACGGCATGGTCGCGGCCGATGTGCGGGCGGCGCGCGACGGCAGGACGCGCCTTCAGATCGCGCAGGCGACGGATTGCGCCGACTGGCTGCCCAACGACCTTTTGACCAAGCTCGACCGCTGCCTGATGGCGTTCGGCGTCGAGGGCCGCACACCCTTTCTCGATCCTGTCGTGGCCGATTTCGCCTTCCGTCTGCCGGACGGGCTCAAGGTGCGCGATCGGCTCGGCAAATGGCTATTGCGCCGCTGGCTCGAAGAGCATGTGCCGGCGGCCCAGCCAATGGCGCGCAAACAGGGTTTCACCGTGCCGGTCGGCGAATGGCTGAAGCGGCGCGGCGCCACGCTCGGCCCGCTCGTCGCCCGCCAGCCCGGCATCGCCGAGATCTGCGTGCCGGGCGCCGTTGAAAAGCTGTTCCAGACGATCGATCACAAGCGGCACGGCTTCGCCGCCTGGTCACTGCTGTTCTATGCGCTCTGGCACCGCGCGCATATCCAGCGCCTGCCGCCGGACCTCGACGTGTTCCAGACTTTGTCGAAGCAGGGTTAGGCGGCGCCCGCTCGGGGCGCCGCTCTCGTCCTTCAGCGGAAGTCGGCGATGTAGGCGGCGCCGGCCAGCGGATACTGGTTGTTCGACAGCTGGCCATTATAGGCGGCCGTGCTGTCCCAGTAATCGGCATAGAGATAGCTGTATTCCGTGATCCAGGCGTCGATCGCATTGATGAAGTAGGGGTCGTCGCCGGCATTGTTGCCGCAGCAGCCCCATTCCGGCAGCGACAGGTGCTTCATGTGCTGAGCCGCGAAATTCACCTGCCATTGCAGGCCGTAGGGCTCGGTCACGAAGTAGTTCCAGCGCGTGGCGGGTACGGCATCGTTGACCGAATAATGGGCGTCGTAGACATCCATGCCGATGATGTCGACATAGCCGTCGCCGGGATAGCTCTGGTCGGGCGCCAAATAGCCGGTGCCGATGTTCGGGCACCATTCGAACTGGAAGCGGGCGCCGGGCACCGCCTTCATCAGCGTGACGATGCGGCGGTAATAGGTGATGAAATCGGCTGGGTCCTTATAAGCAGACCAGGGCTGCCAATTGCCGTTGAATTCCCAACCGATGCGCACGATCGAGGTCGAGAAGCCGTTCGCCACCAGTGACTGGGCGATGGCGGTGAATGTGGCGTCATAGGCGCCGGCAGCCCCTTTGGCCAGCGTCGAGACGCCGTCGGCCGGCAGCATCGGCACCGAGTAGGTCATGCTGTACGAGTTCCGGACCGGGGCGTAGCAGCCGATCGACCAGCCGGACTCGCTCTTGAGATTGGCCCAGCTGCTCTGGTCGAAATTCTCGGTCACATGGACGGCCGGGGCGCCCAGCCAAGTCTTATAGGACGCCAGATGCGGCAGGCCGTTGCAGCCGGCACCGGCATAAATGCCGATCTCTGCTGCGCCCGCAGGCTGCGCTGCTAAAATTAAAGATCCAGTGAGAAAAGCGGAAAGACTCAAAAAGCGCATGACAATGTTCCCTGAGATCGGCACAGCGTTTGCTGTACGACTGTTTTCGCTTATAAGTATTTCTAAAAGGATAATTCCTAATGTCCCGAGGGAAAAATGGGACAAGGGATGGATTTACGATCGACTCATTAATATAGAAAAAGCAAAATAACTGTGTCAGTTGCAAACTGCACAATATTTATGCGACAAAACCAAGAGTTCAGATCGGCTCGGACTCAGCCCAACGCAGGGTTTCGCCGGCCCGGAACGGCTTGAGACCGCCGGTTTCGGGGGCCAGTGCGGACGGGATCTCGAGCGGCGTGCGCTTGAGCGTCACCCTGCCATCATTCAGCGGCAGGCCGTAGAAGCGCGGGCCGTTCAGGCTCGCGAAAGCTTCGAAGCGATCGAGGGCATCGAGATCCTCGAACACTTCGGCATAGAGCTCGAGTGCGTTGGGGGCGCAGAAGATGCCGGCGGCGCAGCATTCGGCCTCTTTGGCATGGCGCGGATGCGGGGCCGTGTCCGTGCCGAGGAAGAAACGGTCGCTGCCGCTCGCCACCGCCCGGCGCAGCGCCTGGCGATGCTGCTCGCGCTTCGCCACCGGCAGGCAGTAGGCGTCGGGCCGAAGCCCGCCGGCGAAGAGCGCGTTGCGGTTGATGATGAGATGGTGCGGTGTCACCGTCGCCCCGATGCCGGGCTCGGATTCAGCGACATAGGCAGCGGCTTCGGCAGTGGTGACATGCTCGAGCACGATCTTGAGGCCGGGCTGGCGCCGGCGCAGCGGGATCAGTACGCGCTCGATGAATACGGCCTCGCGGTCGAAGATATCGATCTCGGCATCGGTCACCTCCCCATGGATCAGGAGCGGCATGCCGATCTGGGCCATGCGGGCCAGGACCGGATCGAGCTTCACGATATCGGTCACGCCATGGGCCGAGTTGGTGGTGGCCTTGGCCGGATAGAGCTTGGCCGCCGTGAAGATGCCGTCGCGGAAGCCCGCCTCGAGATCGGAAGCATCGGTCGTGTCGGTGAGGTAGGCGGTCATGAGCGGCGTGAAGTCGAGGCCGTCCGGAAGGGCGGCCAGGATGCGGGCGCGATAGGCCCGAGCCGCCGCGGCCGTGGTCACCGGCGGCACCAGGTTCGGCATGATGATGGCGCGGGCGAATTGCCGGGCCGTGTAGGGCAGCACCGCCTGGAGCATGGCGCCGTCGCGCAGATGGACATGCCAATCATCGGGGCGGCGGATGGTCAGGCGCTGGCTGTCGGTCATAATCTAGTCCGGTCAAGGCGGCGGGTCTGGGCGGCAAATTCGGGCGTTGCGCGGCTCCCGTCAACTTCCCATAGTCTCGGACAACGAATAGGAGCAATCGCCATGACCGCCTGCATTGTCGGCTGGGCTCACAGCCGCTTCGGCAAGCTCGAGACCGAGACCCTCGAAAGCCTGATCGTGCGCGTCGCTGCCGACGCGATCGCCGATGCCGGGCTCGAGCCTCAGGATATCGATGCGATCTATCTCGGCACCATGAATGCCGGCTTCGTCCGCCAGGAGTTCCCGTCCTCGCTCGTGCTGCAGGCCGACCCTGCCTTGCGCTTCAAGCCCGCGACCCACGTCGAGAATGCCTGCGCCACCGGCTCGGCCGCGATATATCAGGGCATCAACATGATCGATGCCCGCAAGGCGAAGCGCGTGCTCGTCGTCGGCGTCGAGAAGATGACGGAAGTGACCGGCCAGCAGGTCGGCGAGATTCTGATCAAAGCATCTTACATCAAGGAGGAGGGCGACACGCCCGCGGGCTTCGCCGGCGTCTTCGGCCGCATTGCCGAGCTCTATTTCCAGCGCTATGGCGACCAGTCCGACGCGCTTGCCCGCATCGCCGCCAAGAACCACCGGAACGGCGCCAGCAACCCCCTGGCCCATGTCCAGAAGGATCTGGGCTACGAGTTCTGCCGGGCTGTCACCGACAAGAACCCGCTCGTCGCGGGCCCGCTGCGCCGGACCGATTGCTCGCTGGTCTCTGATGGCGCTGCGGCGCTGGTGCTGGCCGATCTCGACACCTCGCTGGCGCTCGACAAAGCGGTGGTCTTCCGTGCGGCCGAGCAGGTCAACGACTTCCTGCCCATGTCGCGGCGCGACATCGTCGAGTTCGAAGGGCCCGCACTCGCCTGGCAGAAGGCGCTGGCATCCTCGCGCTTGACGCTCGACGATCTCAGCCTGGTCGAGACGCATGACTGCTTCACCATCGCCGAGCTCATCGAATATGAGGCGATGGGCCTGACGCCGAAGGGGCAGGGTGCCCGCGCGATCGAGGAAGGCTGGACCGAGAAGGACGGCAAGCTGCCGATCAACCCCTCGGGCGGCCTCAAGGCGAAGGGCCATCCGGTCGGTGCCACCGGCGTCTCGATGCATGTGCTGGGCGCCATGCAGGTGACGGGGACCGCCGGCGGCATCCAGATCCCGGATGCGAAGCTCGCGGGCATCTTCAATATGGGCGGGGCCGCGGTCGCCAACTTCGTCAGCATCCTCGAGCCGCTGCGGTAGCCATGACGGCGTTTCGCGCCCTTCTCCTGACCGAGCGCGACGGCAAGGTCACGTCCGAGATCACGACGCGTGAGACGGGCGAGCTGCCGCCCGGTGATGTGCTCGTCCGAATCCATTGGTCGACGCTCAACTACAAGGACGGGATGGTCCTGGGCGGCATCGGCCGGCTGGTGCGATCCTATCCGCATGTGCCGGGCGTCGATTTCGCCGGCACGGTCGAGGAGTCGTCGAGCGCCCACTGGAAGCCGGGCGACGAGGTGCTGCTGACCGGCTGGCGCGTCGGCGAGCAGCGCTGGGGCGGCTTTGCGCAATATGCCCGCGTGCCCGGCGAGTGGCTGGTGCGGGTACCCGACGGCATGGGTGCGAAGCGGGCGATGGCGATCGGCACGGCGGGCTTCACCTCGATGCTGGCCGTCATGGCGCTCGAGCGGCACGGCCTCAAGCCCGGCGATGGCGAGGTGCTGGTGACGGGCGGTGCCGGCGGTGTCGGCAGCGTCGCGGTGGCGCTCCTGGCCAAGCTCGGCCATCGCGTCGTGGCCTCGACCGGCCGGCCCGAGACGCATGGGTTCCTCACGGAGCTGGGGGCGGCCGACTTCATCGATCGCGCGACGTTGGCCGCACCATCGACCCGGCCGCTTCAGGCCGAGCGCTGGGCCGGTGCCGTCGATGCGGTCGGCAGCACGACGCTCGCCAACCTCATTGCGCAGCTCAAATACCGCGCCTCGGTCGCGGCCTGCGGGCTGGCCGGCGGCAGCGATCTGCCGGCGACAGTGATTCCGTTCCTGCTTCGGGGGGTCAATCTCCTCGGCATCGATTCCGTGATGGCGCCGCTCGCCGAACGCCAGGAAGCCTGGACACGACTCGCCAAGGAGCTGGCGCCCGGCCTGATCGACGGGCTGACCGAGACGATCCCGCTCGGCGCACTGCCCGAGTATGGCCGCAAGATCCTGGCCGGCCAGACGCGCGGGCGGGTCGTGGTCGAGATCGACGGGTGAGGTGAACGAGGACCTGGCCCGGCGGGTCCTGCTGCGCGACGCCAACCTCATCATCCTCGACAAGCCGGCCGGGCTCGCCGTCCATGGCGGGCCGCGCACACCCGAAAGCCTCGAAGACTTCCTGCCCTCACTGCGCTTCGGCCTGCGCCATGTGCCGATGCCGGCGCATCGGCTCGACCGCGATACGGCGGGATGCCTGGTTCTGGGCCGGCATCCCAAGGCGCTGAGCCGGCTTGGCCGGCTGTTCACGGCGCATGCGGTCGAGAAGACTTACTGGGCCATCGTCGAAGGCGCGCCGCCGGGCGAGGAGGGCGTCATCGACCGGCCGCTCTTCAAGCGCAACGATCCCTCGGGCTGGCGCATGGTGGTCGATTCAGCACGCGGTCTTAAGGCCGTGACGCGCTGGCGCCGGCTCGGCGGTTCCGATCGGCTGAGCTGGCTCGAACTGGATCTCGAGACCGGCCGGACGCACCAGATCCGCGTCCATCTCGCCGAGCTTGGCTGTCCCGTGCTGGGCGACGCCGTCTATGGCAAGGGTGGTTCGCCGCTCCACCTCTTGTCGCGCCGTATCGCGGTGCCCTATTGGCAGGACCGGCCGCCCGTTACCGCCGAAGCGGCGCCGCCCGACACGATGCGGGCGGCGCTCGCCGCGTGCGGCTGGTCTTAAGCCGTCGTCGCCGGCTTGAACAGAGCGGCCAGGGCAGCCCCGTTGGGTGATCCCAGGCCCGTGCAGGCGTCCCAGCCGATGCCGGCGGTATAGCCGGGCGTGCCGGAGACGGCGTTGTTGCCGACGGTGATGTCCCTTAGCGCCGAGGGGTTGGCATAGAGCGTCGGGTTGATGAAACCGACATGCTGCCCTGCCGTCTCGTTGAGAAGCGCGATGAGGGCGGCCCAGAGCGGGGCTACGTCGCTGGTGCCGCCGAACACCTCCTGCTGACCGTCGACCAGGATGCGGTAGCCGGTCGCGGGATCGGCGACGCCCGACACGTCCGGCACGCCGCGCCCGACATGGGCGCCGGGATTGACCGAGGGCGGCACTTTGGCGTTGGCCTGCCAGGAGGGGAGCGCGAAGACATCGCTGACGCCGCCGCCGGTGGCGCCGCCATTCGAACTCGTTCCACACCGTCTCCTTGAGGATCGCGCCGTTCGAGACCTGGAGGTTGGTGCCGCCGCAGGCGAGCACATGCGGGCTCGAGGCCGGGAAATCGACATGCGCCTTGCCGTCCGTGACACCGTCGGCCGAGCCATTGTCGCCGGCCGCGACCGTGACCGTGATGCCGAGAGCTGCGGCCGCCTGGAACACCTGGTCCATCGCATTCATGGCCTGCTGAGTCCATTGGGACTCGGCGGAACCCCAGCTTATCGAGATGACCGAGGGCTTGTTGGTCTTGTCATGGATCGCCTGGCTGATCGCATCGACGAAGCCGGCATCCGTGTTGGGCGTGAAATAGACGGCAAAGCGCGCGCCCGGTGCGGCCGCGGCCGCGACCTCGATATCGAGAACGACCTCGCCATCGGCACTGTTCGGGCTGCCCGCCGGCTTGTTCTTGGCCTTGTCGACGCCGACGGCGACGACCGCGGGTGAGATGTTGAGCGGCTTGAAGTAGTTGTGGAGATCGGTGGTCTTGTAGCCGCCGCCGAGCTCGATGATGCCGACGCATTGGCCGGCACCGGTCGCCTTGGGGAAATTGTAGAAGCCCGCCACCTGCTGGCCGGTGAAGCCGTTCACATCGGTGCCGGCATGCGGGGCGACAGTGCGGCGGAGGCGATGCGACACGGCCTGCGGCCGCGTGTCGAGACCGAGGATCGCGGTGACGATACCATCGAGCTCGGATCCCACCGTCAGCACGCCGCTGCGGACGCGATGCGTGGCGCCATCATCGGTCTCGACATGCTCGAGTTGCGCCTCGAAGGCGTCGTGGAAGGCGGCGGCGGGGCCGGTCAGCACCATGCGGCGGCGCGCCACGTCGGCCTCGGCGACGCTGAGGCCATGGGCCTGGGCGTAAGCCGTGACCTTGGCGATATCCGCGGGATCGGCGCCATGTTGGGCCGCGAGCTCTTCATGGGTCAGGCGGACTGTGCCGGCCGCCGGCAGGGGCGCGCGGCGGCGCAGATAAAGGCTCGCCTCGATAGTCTCCGTGTCCGGAACAGGCCCGACATGGCGGCCTGTCGTCATCGGCTTTCTTTCGCTGCCCGGAATAGTTTTGCGTGAATTTCCAGCCATGAATCTCTCCCTAAGGATGACCGGCCGCCATCAAGAGGCGACGATTTGCCGCCAGCTACGTTTGGTAGCGGGTGGCGAAAGATTCTCGCCAAAGCGCAGAAATTGACACTGTTATCCTAGCGCCGAATACCGGCGATCGGAAGTGAATTTCAATAAATTGTCCTGAAACCCCGGCGATCTATTCTTCAGCGGCGGCCCTGAGCGCGGATCGCCGCGATGATTGAGGCGACCAGAGGATCGGACGCCAACCCGGCGACCGGCCGGGCCGAGCGGTGGCGCCAATTGGGATGCTCGTGCACCGTGCCGGGCAGGTTGATCTGGATCGATTCCGCGAAGAGATCCGGCAGGTTGATCATCATGAGCGCGGCGGGCGTGCGGGCCAGGAAGGCCTGGGCGGCGGCGATCAGCCGGCCGAGCTCGATCTCGTCGAGGGCTGCCGCGGCCGGGAAATCGCTCGGCACCAGCCCTTGATCCGAAAGGGCCGAGATGAGGAGCGCCCGCTCGTTCTGGCGCTCGACGAGTTCCTCTTCGAGCGAGGCGGCGAAGAGCAGCTTGAGCCCGTCGCGCATCACGATGTCGTTGCCGCGCCACCACGATATGAAGCTCGGCAGATCGTGGGTCCCGGATGTGGCCAGCGCCAGGGCCGGATAGGTCTCGGGCCGGCGATAGAGCCCGTTTTCCCAGCGTTCGAAGATCAGGACGCGATAGGAGAGGATGTTGGCCTCGGCGAGCCGGTCGCGGAAGCCGTCGGGTACGGTGCCGAGATCCTCGCCGATGACGAGGCAGCGATTGCGCCGGCTTTCGAGCGCCACGATGCCGATGAGATCCTCGAAGGGATAGCGCACATAGGCGCCTTCCTTGGCCGGTGCGCCCCGTGGGATCCAATAGAGCCGCGCCAGCCCCATGACATGGTCGATCCGGAGCAGCCGCGACTGGCGCATATTGGCGCGCAATGCGGCAATGAAGGGGGCATAGCCCGCTTCGACCAGCGCCACCGGATGGGGCGGCGGCATGCCCCAATCCTGGCCTGCGGGCGTGAAGCCGTCCGGCGGCGCGCCGAAGCGGGCGCCGATCGCGTAGCAGCGCTGATCGGCCCAGGCATCCGCACCATGCGGGCTGACGCCGACGGCGAGATCGCCATAGAAGCCCGCCGCCTCGTCCCGATCGGCGAGCGGGGCGGAAGCGGCCGCCAGCTGGCGCACGGCCTGCCATTGCAGCCAGGCATGGAAGCGGATCCGGTCGGCCTCGGCGGCGCGGAATTGGGCGATGCCGGGGGCGTCGGGGCTGCGGAGGTCGGCCGGCCAGTCATGCCAATCGAGACCCGGATGCGTCTCGGCCAGGGCCGAAAAGAGCGCGAAACGGTCGAGCCGGTCGCCCTCGCGGACGCAGAAGGCATCGAAGCCGGGATCGCCCCCGAAACGGCGATAGAGCGTCTCGAGGACGGCACGCTTATGGGTCCAGACGGCGCCATAGTCGATCGTGGTGCCGCAGGTCGGGTCGGCGGGCACGGCGCCGAGGTCGATGGCGCGTGGATCGAGATGGATCGGGTTGAGATAGAGCCGGCTCGACGGCCAATAGGGGTTTGCCTGTTCCGGATCGGCCGGCGCCAACGCATGGAGCGGGTTGATGCCGATGGTGAGCGCGCCCAGCACGGCCGCCTCATTGGCCAGCGTCTTGAGGTCGGTGAAATCGCCGATGCCGTCACCGCCGTCGCGGCTTAGGGAGAAGAGCGAGCAGGCGATGCCCCAGCGGCGCTCGCCGCGCTCGAGCCAGGGCGGCAGATAGGCTGAGCCCGGCGTCGCGATGAGCGGTGCCTCGGATCCTGCGACCTCAAGCCGGTGATATCCCGTCGGCAGATCGGCCGGGAGCATCAGGGCCTTGGCCTCGAGCCGGCCCGACAGCGTGCCGCCTTCTTCCAACGAGATCCGCCATTCGGCACCATCCGGCGCCTGGGGCAGCGGCAGCAGGCGGCCGGGCCGGGTTACGATGACGGGCGGCAGCGGCCGTGCCTCGGTCAAATCGCGCAGCCGGGCGAGCGAGCGGACGATGCCGGCATCGCTGTCGGCTTCGAAACCCATGGCGGTCAGGATCGCGCGCGCCGTCTCGGGCGTGGTGGGGCGGACGATGCCGCCGGTGTCGCGATAGGCGGGCTCGATGCCGGCCGCGGATGCCAGATGCTCGAGTGCTGCGTCCGTCCCGCTCATGCGCCTCTCCGCAAAAGGCGACCAGAGTGCCGCTCGGAAGGTTTACGCTTGGTTGGCGCCCTCGGCCTCTTTCCTTTTGCGGCGCAACACGGGAAAGTGACATCATGCGTCCGGTCATCATCATTCTCGCGGGCGGCCGCGCCACCCGGATGGGCGGCGGCGACAAGCCGCTGATCCCGTTCGACGGCACGACCCTGATGGGCCGCATGCTCGACCGGCTGGCGGGGCAGGGGGCCGCGATCGCGATCAATGCCAATGGCGATCCCGCACGCTATGCCGAATTCGGCCTGCCCGTGGTGGCGGATTCGGTGCCGGGCTGGCCCGGGCCGCTGGCCGGCGTGCTGGCCGGCATGGAATGGGCCGATGCCGAGTATCCAGAGGCGGACGACATCGTCAGCGTGCCGGGCGACACGCCCTTCGTGCCATGCGATCTGGTCGAACGGCTGGTCGAGGGCAGGGGTGGCGCGCAGATTGCCGTGGCGCAATCGGCCGCACGCCGGCATCCGGTGGCCGCCCTCTGGCCGCTCAAGCTGCAAGGGGCCTTGCGCCGGGCGATCACCCGCGACGGCGCGCGCCGGGTCGAGCAATGGCAGGCGCTCCATCGGGTCGCATCGGTCGAGTTTTCGGGTGACTCGGTCGATCCTTTCTTCAATGTCAATTACCCGGAAGATCTCGAAGCGGCGGAGCGGCTGGCCCGGGCGCACCCGGAGGTGTAAAGGGCCAGCCGCTCCAGCTTTCATCAATTGTGCTTCGCCAGCTCCAGCCGGGCGATCTGGTCGCGATGGACCTCGTCCGGCCCGTCGGCGAGGCGGAGCGTGCGGGCATGGGCATAGGCGGAGGCCAGGCCGAAATCCTCCGACACGCCGCCGGCGCCATGGACCTGCAGTGCCCAATCGATCACCTGGCAGGCCATCTTGGGGGCTGCCACCTTGATCATGGCGATGTCCATGCGCGCCGCCTTGTTGCCGACCGTGTCCATCATATAGGCGGCCTTCAAGGTCAGGAGCCGCGCCTGGTCGATCAGCATGCGCGAGTCGGCGATGCGCTCGCGCGTCACGCCCTGCTCGGCGACGGTCTTGCCGAAGGCGAAGCGCGACTTGGCGCGGCAGCACATCTTCTCGAGTGCCCGCTCGGCGACGCCGATGGTGCGCATGCAGTGATGGATGCGGCCGGGCCCGAGGCGGCCCTGCGCGATCTCGAAGCCGCGGCCTTCGCCCAGGAGGATGTTGGTCGCGGGCACCCGGACATTGTCGAACACCACCTCGCCATGGCCGTGCGGCGCGTCGTCATAGCCGAACACCGGCAGCATGCGCTTCACATGCACGCCTTCAGTGTCGCGCGGCACCAGGATCATCGATTGCTGGCGATAGCGGTCGGGGTTCTGCTTGTCGGTCTTGCCCATCAAGATCAGGATCTTGCAGCGCGGATCGCCGATGCCCGAGGTCCACCATTTCCGGCCGTTGATGACGTACTCATTGCCGTCGAGCTTGATCTCGGTCTCGATATTGGTGGCATCCGAGGAGGCGACCGCCGGCTCGGTCATGGCGAAGGCCGAGCGGATCTTGCCGGCGAGCAGCGGCCGGAGCCACTCCTCCTTGTGCTCGGGCGTGCCGTAGCGCTCCAGCACTTCCATATTGCCGGTGTCGGGGGCCGAGCAGTTGAACACCTCGGACGCCATGCCGGAGCGGCCCATGATCTCGCACAGCGGGGCATATTCGAGGTTGGTGAGGCCGGCGCCGCGCTCGCTCTCCGGCAGGAACAGGTTCCAGAGGCCGACTTCCTGCGCCTTCGCTTTCAGCTCCTCGACGATGGCGGTCGGCTGCCAGCGGTCGCCCTCGGCGATCTCGGCATGGAAGCGCGCCTCGTTCGGGTAGATATGCTCGTCCATGAAGGCGGTGAGGCGCGCTTGCAGCCCCTTGACCTTGGGCGAATATTCGAAATCCATGTTCCGCTCCCTGAGATTCTCTCGCCCGCGCCGATCGCGGGCCTGCGTTCAGCTCTCCTGTCCGCACAAGCTAGCAGAGCCGGCGTGACGGCTGAAAGCGATCTTCAGGGGCGGTGTGTCACGGTTGTGGGAGGCTTGAGGAAAAGTCGGCGCAGAAGCTGTCGGCCGTGAGATAGCGGTCGTGGCGGCCGCAAAGCCCGTCATCGGACCGGACGGACGCCCAGGCCGAGCTCAGGCTCGGCAGGCCTTTATAGGCCGCCTCGAGAAAGGCCGGGTCATTGCGGAAATGGCGGCAATCCCGGCATTGCGGCGCGCTCATGGCGCCAGATTCGCCCAATGCTCGGCGAAGACCCAGGCCGAGAGGATGAGGCCCAGCACGACATTGACCACGACACCGGCGCTGAAGGCCAGGAACGGCTTGGCGCCGGCCGTGGCCGCCACCGCGATCGCGGCCGAGACGCCGCAGACCGCGCCGCCGACGCCGAGGGTGGCGGCCGGCCGCCGGTCGAGCCCGAGGCGCTTGGCGGTAAAATAGATGACCGAGAATGTCGCGAGCGAGACGATCGAGGCTTGCAGGATCGCGATCGGTCCGGCCCAGAGGATGAGCGTGAAGGGCAGCGTGGCGCCCAGCAGCACGATGCTGATCTTGACGTAGAATTCGACGCGAAATCCGGCATCGAGCCAGCGCGGCAAGCCCACGAGGTTGGAGAGGACGAGGCCCAGCGCCAGCGCCACCAGCGGCGGCTCGAGATCGTAATAGATGGCGCGATCCCATTGCCCAGCGGCGAAGACGATCACCGAGAAGAGGTAGAGCAGCGTGAAGGCCGGCAGGAACTCGCGCGGCTTATGGCCAAGCGCCGTGAGTGCCACCGAGAAACCGGCCGTCCAGAGCAGGAACTGCACGAGGTAGCGCGGCCAATTGCCGGCGAAGTGGGAGGCCAACTGACTGAACTCGGTCCAGCGCGGCGGCACCACGGCGACCCAGCGCCAGCTCGTCCCCTTGGCGAACAGGACGAGGCCCACAAGCACGATGCCGAGGCCGAGCCAGATCGCCCACCAATCCTCCTTGAGCCACAGCTCGCGCCAGCCGGTCGAGGAGGGCGTGCGCCGCTGCACGCTGGTGAAATCGGTCTCGGCGTTGCTCATGGCGGGCCCGTTTCACGGGATGGATGGTTGTTTCAGGTTAAATATACCGTTTTGAAATGTCAAATATTGATATTTGAACGCGTTGGGTGTGTTGAACAGAATCTATCCCCTCTCCGCCCTTGGGGCGGAGAGGTCGGGTGAGGTGGGGGCTGCCGGGCCAAGCGGACTGGCGGCGGAGTAAGCGGGACTGCCCCGCCTCACCCCGGCCCTCTCCACCCCGACGGGGTAGAGAGGGAGTTTGGCCGGCGCGGCGGCGGCTCCGGCGCTTCTCTGCCCTCGTTGATGAACCAGCCCTTGTCCTGCCAGACCGAGAGCTCGACCGGGATGCCGAGCTCGTCGCAGAGGCCGATGATGACGTCGCCGACCCGGATGGTGAGGAGCTCATCCTCGATATCCGGGTCCATGAGACGCTCGTGCAGATCGGTCAGCAGGCTCTCGGGTTCCGATGTGGCCTCGACCATCAGGGCGACATCACGGGCGACCTGGTGCTTCTTGGCGCGCAGACGTGTCGTCTCTATCGCGTGATCGCGCTCCTTCGCCTGACGCTTCTCGGCGCTCTTGGCCTTTACATCGGCAAGCTTCGCCTTGAAGGCCAGCGTCTGACGGATCGAGCGGCTGACACCGGTGAAGGCGAGGCTGAGATCGGCGCAGCCGGCATCGCCCGCAGCCGCGATCCGCTCCTTGAGCGTCTTCGCGACCGCAAGCCCAAGCTCGGCCAGCTCTTCGAGGATCTCGCGATCCCGATCCGTCTCCACCGTCACGCCCTCCTCATCCGTTGTCATGGACAAAACATGAACAAGATGGTAGGAAAAATCAAGACGGCCTGAGCAGCTTGTGGATAAGTATCACCGGATTAATAGCGACGGCCATGTTGCCTGAAATTTTAATGCCTATATCCTGGTCCAGATGTTCGCGGATCGTGCGCAAGAGCGCGGGGCAAAGCGGGTGCGGCTTGGAAGCCCGCGATGCTTCACGGAGACATTGAATGACCACGATGATCGCCGAGCTCTACGACGCGCTCAAGGACGCCGGCGCCTCGGAGGACAAGGCAAGAAAGGCGGCCGAGACTGTAGCGGCCTATGAAAATCCCTTCGCTCGGATCGACACGGATCTGACCGCGCTCAAATGGGTCACGGGCACGACCTTGGCGGCGATGATGTCGCTCGTGGTGAAGGCGTTTCTGGCCTGATAGCGCGACGGCCATTGTCCTTTTGGGGAAATAAAGTGACCAACAGGGTGGTCGTACGGCATCTGAGCGACGATGCATTTGAGCCCAAAGGGCTGCGAGCTTTCTTCGAATATCGCGATCTCGGCGTCCGGGACGCGACGGCGGGACAGATCGGCGCCCATGTCATCCGCGCCCGGCCCGGAACGGACGCGAAGCCGGAATGGCACCGGCATGATCTCGGCTTCCAGATGGTCTATGTGCTGCAAGGCTGGGTGCGCTTCGAATATGAGGGCACCGGTGAGGTGCTGTTGAAGGCGGGGTCTTCGGTCTACCAGCCGCCCGGCATCCGCCATCGGGAGATCGAGCACTCCGCCGATCTGGAATTGCTGGAGATCACGGCACCGGCCGCGTTCGAGACGCACGAAGGGTAGGTCGGGAAGTTAAGGCTCCCCTTCACCTCATCGTCATCACCGGGCTTCGTCCCGGTAATCCACGTCGGGCCGACACCTATTTTGCTTGAAGACAATGTTCCCCACGTCGCGACGTGGATGGCCGGGACAAGCACGGCCATGACGAAAATTGATGATCTTTCTGCCGCAGCCTCGGTCGCCTAGAGCCCGATGCGATCAGGTCGGTTCGACCTGATCGCTGAATCGGTCTCTAATCTATTGAATTTAGAGCAGATTCACGCGATCAGATGATTCCATCTGATCGCGATCTGCTCTAGCCGCCCGCCGCCACGAAGCCCGGATTGAGGAACCCTTCCTTCCCATACCGGAACGGCGTGCCATCGAGGAAGCTCATCGTGCCGCCGGCCGCTTCGAGCACGGCTTGGCCCGCGGCCGTGTCCCATTCCATGGTCGGGCGGAAGCGCGGATAGATATCGGCGCTGCCTTCGGCGATGCGGCAGAATTTGAGGGCGCTGCCGGCGGTGAGGCGATGGGCGATGTGATGGTCCCGGACCCACGCCTCGAGGGCTGCATTGTCGGCGTGCGAGCGGCTGCAGATCATGGTCGCACCGTCCGAGGGGCGGGGACGCACCTGGATCGCACGGTGATGGAGCGCGTTGTCGCTGATGCGGGCGATGTGTTCATCGACGATGCCGCCATAGACGAGCCCCTTCGCCGGCACGCCGACGACGCCCAGGATCGGCCTGCCCTGCTCGACGAGCCCGACATTGACCGAGAACTCGCCGTTGCGGGCGATGAATTCCTTGGTGCCGTCGAGCGGATCGACCAGCCAGTAGCGGGGGGCGGCCTCGGCCGGCAGCCCGTGCAGCTCGGAATGCTCTTCCGAGATCACCGGGATGTCCGGCGTGGCGGCATGGAGATGACGCAGCAGGATCGCCTCGGCGCGGGCATCCGCCTCGGTCACGGGCGAGGCGTCGCGCTTTTGCGTGACCGCGAAGTCGGAGGCGTAGACCGTCATGATCTCCGCCCCGGCCTCGACGACGGCCAGCTCGATGCGGGCGAGGAGCGCTTCCATCTTATTCGGCGGCTTGGCGCGGGGCCGCTTGCCTCATCAGCTGCCAGATCCGGCGTGGCGTCGCCGGCATGTCGACATGGTCGATGCCGAGTGGGTAGAGCGCATCGACGAGCGCGTTGATGACGGCCGGCGGCGCCCCGATGGCGCCCGCCTCGCCGGCCCCCTTGAGCCCGAGCGCGTTGGTGGTACACGGGATGACATTGTAGGAGAATTCGATCGCCGGCAGATTGTCGGCGCGCGGCATGCCGTAATCCATGAAGGAGCCGGTCAGCAGCTGGCCCGATTCGGGGTCGTAGGCCACCTCTTCGAGCAGCGCCTGGCCGACACCCTGGCCGACGCCGCCATGGACCTGGCCGGCGAGCAGCAGTGGGTTCACGACCGTGCCGAAATCATCGACCACGACATAGCGGGTGATGGTGGGCACGCCGGTGTCGATATCGATCTCGATCTCGACGGCATGGGTCCCGTTCGGGAAGGTGCCGGCGGGCGGCTGCCAGCGGCCGGTTTCCGAGAAGCCTGCATCCAGGCCCGGCGGGACATTGCCGGCGAGGCCGGCCTGGACGACGGCGGTCAGGCTGGCCTGGCGGTCGGTGCCGGCGATGGTGAAGGTGCCGTCCTTGAACTCGATATCGGGCTCGGCCGCCTCCATGAGATGAGCCGCGATCTTGCGGCCGCGCTCGATCACCTGCTCGACCGCCTTCTGGGTCGAGGCCCCGCCGACCGGCAGCGAGCGTGAGCCGCCGGTGCCGCGGCCGGAGCTGACGATGTCGGTGTCGCCCTGGACGACCGTGATCTTGTCGAGCGGGATGTCGAGGCCGCCCGCGATGATCTGGGCGTACGCGGTCTCGTGGCCTTGGCCGGAGGATTGCGTGCCGATCATGAGCGTGACCGAGCCATCCTCGGCGAAGCGCAGCTCGGCCATCTCGTCACTGCCGCCGCCGCACTGCTCGATGTATGTCGCGATGCCGATGCCGAGGAGCTTGCCGCGCTTCAGGGCTTCCGCCCTGCGGGCGGGCAGGCCGGGCTTGTCGATGATGGCGAGCGCGTCCTCCATGTTCTTGGCGAAATCGCCGCTGTCATAGACGAGGCCCATGGCCGTGCGGAACGGCATCTCCTCCGGCTTGATGAAGTTGCGGCGGCGGAGCTCCTCGGGCTCGAGGCCGAGCTCGCGGGCAGCCTTGTCGACCAGGCGCTCGACGACATAGGCCGCTTCCGGGCGGCCGGCGCCGCGATAGGCGTCGATCGGCGTGGTGTGGGTGAAGACGCCCTTGACGGCCACATAGACCGAAGGCGTCGAATAGACGCCGGCCAGCATGCCGGAACCGGCCGCCGTCGGGATGAATGTGGCGTAGTTCGAGAGATAGGCGCCCAGATTGGCGGTGATGCCGAAGCGCCAGGCCAGGAACTTGCCGTCGGCATCCATCGCCACCTCGGCATGGGTGACATGGTCGCGGCCATGGGTGTCGGTCAGAAAGGCCTCGGACCGCTCGCCCGTCCATTTGACCGGGCGGCCGACTTTCTTCGCGGCCCAGATGGCCAGCACATACTCGGCATAGAGGAAGAGCTTCATGCCGAAGCCGCCGCCGACATCGGGCGTCACCACGCGGAGCTTCGATTCCGGCAGATCCAGCACCTTGCCGCCGATGATGATCTGGCGGATCGTGTGCGAGCCCTGGGTCGAGACATATAGCGTGTAGCGATCCTCGACCGGATCATAGGAACCCAGCGCATTGCGCGGCTCCATCGAGGCCACGACGATGCGGTTGTTGATGAGGTCGATCGACGCCGTGCGGGCGGCCTTGGCGAAGCCTTCCTCGACCGCCTTGGCGTCGCCCATCTCCCAATCGAAACACTGATTGTTCGGAATGTCGTCCCACACGAGAGGGCGGCCAGGCTCCAGCGCCTCGGCCGTGCCGGTGACGGAAGGCAGCGTCTCGTACTCGATTTCGACCAGCTCGGCGGCATCGCGCGCCTGGTCCAGCGTCTCGGCGACGATGAAGGCGACATAGTCGCCGACATGGCGGACCCGGTCGGTGACGAGGCAGGGATGCGGCGGATAAGTCGGCGACGAGCCGTCGCGATTCTTGACGGGTGCCAGGCAGGGCATGGAGCCGACGCCGTCGGCGGTCAGGTCGGGGCCGGTGAAGATTCCCAGCACGCCGGGGGCGGCCTTGGCGGCACTCGTATCGAGCTTCAGGATGCGGGCGTGCGCGTGCGGCGAGCGCAGGACGAAGCCATAGGCCTGGTCCGGCAGATTGATGTCGTCGGTATAGCGGCCGGTGCCGGTGATGAAGCGCTGATCCTCGACCCGGCGAACCGACTGCCCCATGCCGAACTTGCTCATGACCCCTCCAGAATACCGATCGAGCCGCAGGATAGGGGAGGGCATCAGCCCTCGCCACCTCTTTCCTCGGCGTGCGGCGACGGGGCGCCAACGCATTGACATTCTTCAACATGGAAGGACAAATGGGGGCCACCGATTTGCGGGGAGATGGCATTGGGTTTTTCAGCAATGTTCGCGCGCGTCGTCCTTCTGATCGGTGCTGCGACGGTCACGTTCAGGCGGATGACGGACAAGGTGTCGGAGCCCGCCTGGGGCAGCGCGCCCAAGATCCCCGACGCAAAATCGCAAGGCGCCATTCCGACCCTCAAGATGCCGACGGCCCAGGGCTGGGCACCGGGACAGCTGCCGGCCGCGGCAGCGGGGCTCAAGGTCAATGCCTTCGCCACCGGCCTCAAGCATCCGCGCTGGATCTATGTGCTGCCCAATGGCGACGTGCTGGTGGCCGAAGCGACGAGCGTCGTCGGCAAGCCGCGCAACGCGCTCGAGCTCGCGGCGATGACCACGATGCGACGCGCGGGCGCGCTCGGCGAGAGCGCCAACCGCATCACCCTGCTGCGCGATGCCGACGGTGATGGCGTGGCCGAGATCCGGACGGTGTTCATGGAGGGGCTCAATCAGCCCTTCGGGATGGCGCTTGTGGGCGACACCTTCTATGTCGGCAACACCGACGGGGTGATGGCCTTCCCCTACATACCGGGCGCCACCAGCATCACCGCGCCGGGGCGCCGGTTGACGACCTTCAAGCCAGGCGGCCACTGGACGCGGAGCCTGCTGGCGAGCCCGGACGGGACGAAGCTTTATGCCGGCGTCGGCTCGCTCAGCAATATCAGCGAGCTGGGCATGGACAGGGAAGCGGGGCGCGCCGCCATCTACGAGCTCGACCTCGCCGGCGGCACCAATCGGATCTTCGCCGGCGGCCTGCGCAATGCGGTGGGGCTGGCCTGGGAACCGAATACCGGCGTGCTCTGGACCGTGGTCAATGAGCGTGACGGGCTGGGCGACGAGACGCCGCCCGATTACCTGACCTCGGTGCGCGAGGGAGGCTTCTATGGCTGGCCCTATTGCTATTGGGGCCAGACGGTCGACGACCGGGTGACGCAGGATGCGGCCCTGGTCGCGACGGCGCTCACCCCGGATTATGCGCTGGGCGGCCATACCGCCTCGCTCGGGCTCTGCTGGCTGCCGGCCGGCACGCTGCCGGGCTTTCCCGACGGCATGGCGATCGGCCAGCACGGTTCCTGGAACCGCAGCACGCTCAGCGGCTACAAGCTCGTCTTCGTGCCATTCGCCGATGGCCGCCCGTCCGGCCCGGCCCGCGACATCCTGTCGGGGTTTCTGGCACCGGACGAGAAGGTGTCCTACGGAAGGCCGGTCGGCGTCACGATCGGCCCGGACGGGTCCGTGCTGATGGCCGACGATGTCGGCCATGTGATCTGGCGCGTCACGGCTGCGTAGAGACCAGAGCCCGATCCGCTTAGGTCGGTTCGACCTAAGCGGTGAATCGGTCTCTGCCTGTTGAAATTAGATCAAGATTCACCGACTGGGTTGGGACAACCCAGCCGGACCTTGATCTAGCGACAAAAACCGGTCCGGGTGGATGCTGAGCGGGGCCGATTCCCAGCCGCGGATGCGCGGATTCACCAGATTCTGGCCGACATTGTTGTGGATCGGGATGATCGGCTGGTCGGCCAGCATCAGCGCCTCGGCCTGTTCGAGCAGCTTCATGCGCGTGTCGGGATCGGCGGCGGCACGCGACTGCTCCAGAAGCGCATCATAGG
Source organism: uncultured Alphaproteobacteria bacterium (assembly GCA_963762435.1). Taxonomy (GTDB): domain Bacteria; phylum Pseudomonadota; class Alphaproteobacteria; order ATCC43930; family CGMCC-115725; genus JAXDMU01. The sequence goes on from CAVXLN010000040.1 coordinate 114,135, forward strand.
CGGGGTTCGCGTAATTGCCGTAATTGAGGCCGGCCGCGTCCGAGCGAAGATTGGCAAGGAAGGTCCAGGGATCCGCGTAATCGGCGTACCAGCTGGTAAAAGTGACCTCGAAATCATGATGCGTGATGCGCCCATCGACGACGCGCGCCTCGAGCGCCTCCTCCTCGGTCTCGACGCCGAGGGCGGCATGCCACATCTCGATGACCGCGCGGTCATAGAGCAGGCTCAGATCCTGCTTGAAGGAGAGGAGATGGATGGTGAGCGGCTGCGACACGCCTGACTCCGCCAGCAGCTGCTTCGCGATGGCGATCCGCTCCGCCATCGGCTTGGTGCTCCAGTCGGGCTTGATTTCGGCATAGCCCGGCATGTCGGGCGGGACGAAGCTGTAGGCCGGCGTCTGGCCGCGCCGGATCACCTGATTCTCCAGCACGTCGCGGTCGATCACCATGGCGAGCGCCTGGCGGACGCGCTTGTCGGCGCCCAAGGGGCCATTCATGTTGAAGGTGATGTAGGAGGTGGCGAGCAGCGGCGTGCTGCGCAGCTCGCTGGGCCGCTCTTGGCGGAGGCGCGGCATGTCCTGACCGTTCACCTGAGTGATGTCGAGCTCGCCCGCCTCGTAGCGCTTCAAGGCCGCCTTGTAATCATCGGCGAGCATATAATCGACCTCGTCGAGCTTGACCGCGGCCGAATCATGGAATTTGGGATTGCGCACCATCGCGATCCGGCTGAGCGGCACCCATTCCTTGAGCATGAAGGGGCCGTTCGAGACGATGTGCGCGGGGAGCGTCCATTTATCGCCCCATTGCTCGATGACGTGGCGCGGCACCGGCATCGCCGTCTGGCTGGTCATGAGCTCGAGCAGCCACGGCGTCGGCTTGGCGAGCGTGACGACGACGGTGCGCGGATCAGGGGCCGAGACGCCGAGCTTCGACAGATCCTTCTCCGTGCCGGCCGAGATCTCCGACGCGTTCACGATCGGCAGGAGTGCGATGACATAAGGGCTGGCGGTGGCCGGATCGAGTGCCCGGCGGAAGCTGTAGACGAAATCCTCCGCCGTCACGGGCGTGCCGTCGGACCAGAGCACGTCCGAGCGGAGATGGAACGTCCAGGTGAGGCCGTCGGCACTCTTGTCCCAGCTCTCGGCGGCGCCCGGTATCACCGCGTCGGTCGCCGACATGGTGGTCAGCCCTTCGAACAGGTCCGTGCCGATCCGATACTCCTCGACCCCGTCGAATTTATGCGGATCGAGCGAGGTCGGCTCGAACACGAGCTGGACGCGCACGATCGCGGGCTCGGCCATGGCGGGGGTAGCGAGGCAGAGCCCGAGAAGCAGCGAAAGGGTCGCACAGCGCATGAATCAGCCTTTGTCGGGGGCGAGCGATAGGAACCGATCCGGATGGATCGAGAGCGGCGCCGACTGCCAGCCCTGGATGCGCGGGCTGACCAGTGTCTCGGTGACATTGAACTGTATCGGGATGATCGGCTGGTCGGTCAGCATCAGCTTTTCCGCTTCGCCCATCAGCTTCATGCGCTCGGCCGGATCCTGCGTCAGGCGGGATTGGTCGAGCAGCTTGTCATAAGCCGGGTTGGCATATTGGCCGGCATTGAGCTCGGCGGCGTCGGTGCGGAGATTGGCGAGGAAGGTCCAGGGATCGGCGTAATCGGCGTACCAATTGTTGAGGCTCATCTCGAAATCATGATGAGTCAGGCGGCCGTCGAGCACACGCGCCTCGATCGTCTCCTCCTCGGCCTCCACCCCCAAAGCAGCGTGCCACATCTGGAAGACCGCCTGCGTGACGAGCTGGGTCAAATCCTGCTTGGCCGAGACCAGATGGACGGTCAGCGGCTGAGGGGCGCCGGCCTCGGCCAGGAGCTTCTTGGCCAGGGCGATCCGCTCGGGCATGGGCTTCGAGGCCCAATCCGGCCGCTGCTCGGCATAGCCCGGCATGTCGGGCGGGACATAGCTGTAGGCCGGGACATCATCGCGGCGGATCACCTGCCTCTCCAGCACGTCGCGATCGATCGTCATCGCCAGCGCCTGGCGGATGCGCGCATCGGTGCCGAGGGGGCCCTTCATGTTGATGATGAAATAATAAGTGGCGAGCAGCGGTGAGGTGTGCAGCTCCTTCGACCGCTCCTGCTTCACGCGCGGCAAATCCTTGCCGGAGACGGCAACAACGTCGAGCTCGCCGCCCTCGTAGCGCTTCAGCGACGCCTTGGCGTCGTCGGCCACCATGTAGTCGACTTCGGCGATCTTGACCGAGGCGGCGTCGTGGAATTTAGGATTGCGGACAAGCGCAATGCGGCTGAGCGGCACCCATTCCTTGAGTGTGAAGGGGCCGTTCGTCACCATATGCTCGGGCACGGTCCATTTCTCGCCCCATTTCTCGATCGCCTGACGCGGCACCGGCATCGCCGTCTGGCTGGTCATGAGTGCCAGCAGCCAAGGCGTCGGCTGGGTCAGCGTGATGACGAGCGTGTGCGGGTCGGATGCCGAGACGCCGAGCTTAGAGAGATCCTTCTCCTTGCCACTGCTGATCTCGGCCGCGTTGAGGATCGGCTGCAAGGCGATGATATAGGGGCAGGCCGTGGCCGGATCGACCGCGCGGCGGAAGCTGTAGACGAAATCCTCCGCCGTCACGGGCGTGCCGTCGGACCATTGGGCCTCCCTGAGATGGAAGGTCCAGACCTTGCCGTCGGCGCTTGTCTCCCAACTCGTCGCTAGGCCGGGCACGACATCGTCGGTCGCCGACATGATGGTGAGGCCTTCGAAGAGGTCGACGGCGATCCGGTATTCCTCGAGCTGGTCGAACTTATGGGGATCGAGCGAGCCGGGTTCGCCCAGCAGCTGAATGCGCACGGGCGGAGCATCGGCAAAGCCCGCCGCCGGCACGGTGGCGAGAAGGGCTGAGAGAAGCCCGGTCAGAATCAGGCGGTTCGGCATGGGCCGGTCCATCGTTGGAGGAGCGATGGGCGGCGATCTTAGGAGCCGGCGGGGTGGAACCGAAGCGATTTTCGGCTCACTTCTCGGCGAGCGACAGGAAGCGCCCGGGGTGGATGTCGAGCGGCGCCTCCGCCCAGCCGCGCAGGCGCGGATTCACCAGCGTCTGGGCGACCCCGTAATTGATCGGGATGATCGGCAGGTCGGCCAGCACCGTGTGCTCGGCCGCCTCCAGCAGCTTCATGCGCGCTGCGGGATCGCTGGCCGAGCGCGATTGATCGAGCAGCGCATCGAAGGCCGGGTTGGCATAGTTGCCGAAATCCTGCGCGCCGGCATCCGAGCGGAAATTGGCGAGGTAGGTCCAGGGATCGGCGTAGTCGGCGGTCCAGCCGAGATAGGTGATCTCGAAATCATGGTGGTTCACGCGCCCCTCATAGACGCGCGCCTCGATCGCCTCCTCCTCGGTCTCCACGCCGAGGGCCGCATGCCACATCTCGATGATCGCACGCGTATAGAGCTGCTCGCGATCTCGCTTGAGCGACAGCAGATGCAGCTTCAGCGGCTGTGCGACGCCGGACTCGGCCAGCAGCTTCTTGGCCATGGCGATCCGCTCCGCCATCGGCCGGGCACTCCAATCAAGCTTCACCTCCGCATAGCCCGGCATGTCGGGCGGGATCATCGCATAGGCCGGATTCTGGCCGAGGCGCACGACCTTCTCCTCGAGCACGTCGCGATCGATCACCAATGCCAGGGCCTGGCGGATGCGCAGATCGGCACCGAGCGGCCCCGCCATATTGAAGACCATATATCGGCTGGAAAGGAGCGGCGTGCTGCGGAGCTCCTGCGGCCGCTCCTGCTTCATGCGCTGCAGGTCCTGACCCGCGATGGCGACGGTGTCGAGCTCGCCCGCCTCGTAGCGCTTCAGGGCCGCCTGGGCATCGTCGGCCAGCATGTAGTCGACCTCGCCGAGCTTGACCGAGGCGGCATCATGGAATTTGGGATTGCGGACGAGCGCGATCCGGCTGAGCGGCACCCATTCCTTGAGGGTGAAAGGGCCGTTCGAGACGATGTGCTCGGCCTGGGTCCATTTATCGCCCCACTGCTCGATCGCCTTGCGCGGCACGGGCATCAGTGTCTGGCTCGTCATCAGCTCGGGCAGCCACGGCGTCGGCTTTGCCAACCGGACCACGACAGTGCTTGGATCGGGGGCTGAGATGCCGAGCTTCGCCAGATCCTTCTCCGTCCCGGCCGAGATCTCGGGCGCGTTCAGGATCGGCAGCAGCGCCACGGTATAGGGGTTGGCCGTGGCGGGGTCGATCGCGCGGCGGAAGCTATAGACGAAATCTTGTGATGTGACGGGCGAACCGTCGGACCAGAGCGCGTCGGGCCTGAGATGGAAGGTCCAGGTGAGGCCGTCGGCACTCTTGTCCCAGCTCTCGGCCACGCCCGGCGTCACCGCGTCGGTCGCCGACATGATGGTCAGCCCCTCGAACAGGTCGGCCGCGATCTCGTATTCCTCGACGGATTCGATCTTGTGCGGGTCGACCGAGGACGGCTCGTAGACGAGCTGAAGGCGAACGGGCGGCGTTTCGGCATGGGCGGCCGATGCGGCAGCGAGCAGCGCTAAGAGAAATCCAGCGAAGAGGCGGCGGTTCGGCATTGGGCAGTCCATCGGCGAGCGGCGATGGAGGGTGATCCTAGACGCACCGGTTGCAAATCCGCAGAGATATTCGATTACGGCTGAAACGACGAGGCGACAAATGAAATGCCGGGGCGAAAGGGGCTCGGATGCCGGCGGTCTCGCTCAAAAAGGAGAACGCCGCGAAGGTCTCCCTCCGCGGCGCTTCCCAACTCGATACTGACGTTCGGGCGGCTGGATTAGAAATCCATGTCGCCCATGCCGCCCATGCCGCCACCCGGCATCTGCGGGGCCTTCTTCTCAGGCTTCTCGGCGATCATCGCCTCGGTCGTGATGAGGAGGCCCGCGATCGAAGCGGCGTCCTGCAGCGCAATGCGCACGACCTTGGTCGGGTCGACGATGCCGGCCTTGATCAGGTCGGTGAACTCGCCCTTCTGGGCGTCGTAGCCCATGTTGGGATCCTTCGAGTCCATGAGCTTGCCGACGATGATCGAGCCGTCGACACCGGAATTCTCGGCGATCTGCCGGGCCGGGGTCTGCAACGCCTTGCGGACGATCTCGATGCCGACCTTCTGGTCGTTGTTGTCGGTCTTGAGCTTGTCGAGCGCCTTGATGGCGCGGACCAGCGTCACGCCGCCGCCAGGGACGATGCCTTCCTCGACCGCGGCGCGGGTGGCGTGCATCGCGTCATCGACGCGATCCTTGCGCTCCTTCACCTCGATCTCGGTGGCGCCGCCGACGCGGATGACCGCAACGCCGCCCGCCAGCTTGGCGAGCCGCTCCTGCAGCTTCTCCTTGTCGTAGTCCGAGGTGGTCTCCTCGATCTGGGCGCGGATCTGGGCCGTGCGGGCCTCGATCGCCTTCTTCGTGCCGGCGCCGTCGACGATCGTCGTCTCTTCCTTGGTGATGACGATCTTCTTGGCCTTGCCCAGCATGTCGAGGGTGACGTTCTCGAGCTTGATGCCGAGATCTTCGCTGATCAGCTGGCCGTTGGTCAGGATCGCGATGTCCTCCAGCATCGCCTTGCGGCGATCACCGAAGCCCGGCGCCTTGACGGCCGCGACCTTGAGGCCGCCACGGAGCTTGTTGACGACGAGGGTGGCGAGCGCCTCGCCCTCGACATCCTCGGCGATGATGACGAGCGGCTTGCCCGACTGCACCACCGCCTCGAGCACCGGCAGCATGGCCTGGAGGCCACTGAGCTTCTTCTCGTGGATGAGGATGTAGGGGCTCTCGAGCTCCGCCAGCATCTTCTCCGAGTTGGTGACGAAGTAGGGCGAGAGATAGCCGCGGTCGAACTGCATGCCTTCGACGACATCGAGCTCGGTCTCGAGGCTCTTGGCCTCCTCGACCGTGATCACGCCCTCATTGCCGACCTTCTGCATCGCCTCGGCGATGATCCGGCCGATTTCCGTCTCGCCATTGGCCGAGATGGTGCCGACCTGGGCGATCTCGGCGTTGGTCGAAACCTTCTTCGAGCGCGCCTTCACGTCCTTGACGACGGCCTCGACGGCGATGTCGATGCCGCGCTTCAGATCCATCGGGTTGAGGCCGGCGGCAACCGCCTTGGCGCCCTCGCGGACGATGGCCTGGGCCAGCACGGTGGCCGTCGTGGTGCCGTCGCCGGCGAGGTCGTTGGTCTTGGTCGCGACTTCGCGGACCATCTGCGCGCCCATGTTCTCGAACTTGTCGGAAAGCTCGATTTCCTTGGCGACGGTGACGCCGTCCTTGGTGATGCGGGGCGCGCCGAACGACTTGTCGATGACGACGTTGCGGCCCTTCGGCCCCAGCGTCACGCGAACGGCGTTGGCGAGGATGTCGACGCCGCGGAGCATCCGCTCACGCGCGTCGGTCGAGAACTTTACGTCCTTGGCTGCCATTTCTGGAATTTCCTATTTCTTGAGACTGGTGAGGGATCAGGCGGCCTTCGACTTCTTGGCCGAGCCGGTCTCGATGACGCCGACGATGTCGGACTCTTTCATCACCAGATACTCGACACCGTCGATCTTGACCTCGGTGCCCGACCACTTGCCGAACAGGATGCGGTCGCCGACCTTGACGTCGAGCGCATGAACCTTGCCCTGATCATCGCGGGCGCCGGGGCCGACGGCGATGACCTCGCCCTCCTGCGGCTTCTCCTTGGCGGTGTCCGGGATGATGATTCCACCCTTGGACTTTTCTTCCGACTCGATGCGCCGGACGACGACGCGATCATGCAAAGGACGGAAATGCATTGGGAGCTCCCTATTGAGCCTGACATGGCAAAAGACTACCGGTCGGGCGGCGCTGTTAGCACTCATCCCCGGCGAGTGCCAGGGAGATACGGGCGATGGGCTGCGATGTCAAGGCGGCGGGTGTGAGATTTGTGGGGTGGCGAACGCCGCCTGCCTGCTCAGGACAAGGCCAAGGTGCCGAGCACACGGTCGATTGCGCGGGTCAGATCGAGTTTCCGAAACGGCTTCTGAAGCACCACGGCATCCGGCCGGAGCGCCCTGACCTGTGCGGTATCGCCGCTGACGAACACGTGCGGAACCGGCCCGGTCCGAAGGATCGTGGCGACGGCCGAGATGCCGCTGCCATGGCCCAGCAGCGCATCGACGATCATCAGCCCCGGCCGGCATCGGTAGGCGGCGGCCACGGCCTCGTCCTCGGTGGCCTCGATCGCGCAAACCTCATATCCCAAGTCGGCCAGCATCTCGCCGAGAAACATACCGATTATGGCATCGTCTTCGATAACGAGGACGCGGGTGGAACTCATTGCGCGATTTCCTGATCGGGCGGAGTGTCGAACCTTAAAGATCGCAGGGCGCTGTCAGCAGCTTCGGAAACTACTCAGGCCACGCGTCGCCAGGGTCATTCGTGCCACACGCGGCGCCCGTATTCATGGTCGCCGTAGTAACCGCGGTCCCCGCCATAGGGTTCGACGATACAGCCGGCGAGTGCCAGGCAAGCGAGGGTGAGAACGATCAAGGCACGTAGCTTCATGACTGGCTCCAAAACAGAATGATCCGTGCGGCGCGAAGGCGCCCGCCATCGCTAGAGCACGATGCGACCAGACCGACCCGGTCTGGTCGCTGAATCGGTCTCTATCTATTTGACTCTAGATCGGATTCACGCGATCGGACGATTCGGTCTGATCGCGATCCGCTCTAATGGATCGCGATATCGACCACCCGGTTGGAGGCCTCCGCCACATCCGTACCCGTCGCCACGGCCTGACGCTTCTCGCCGGTCCAGCGCGTTTCGACCCGATCGGCCGCGATATTTCCGGAATAGACCAGCATGTCGCGCACGGCGTCCGCCCGCTGATGCGACAGATGCATGTTGTATTCGGCGGTGCCGACCGTATCGGTCTTGCCGATGATGGTCGCGACCGAGGATGGATTCTGCTGCAGATAGGTCTTCACATCGGTGACCACGGTCTGTCCCGTGGAATTGACGACGAAGCTGCCGGTATCGAAGGCCACGTGATACCAGACGGCATTCGGTCCGGGGGACACCGGCGGCGGGTTCGACACGGCGACTCGAGGCGAGGTGTCGGCGCAGGCGCCAAGGAGCGAAAGGGCGCCCACCGCGGCGAGGCTGCGCCAAGTGATGATGCTTCGTGACATCTTATTCTCCATCCTGATTGGCGCAGAGCGCGGGGTCGGCTTCTGAGCTCGCTCGCTCGGCTATCGAATGCCGATACTGACGCCCGGCAGGCTGATGCCGACGGCCGGGCCGTAGACTACCGGCGGCGGGGCGTAATAGGGCGTTCCGTAGACGACGGGCGGTGCCGCGTAGTAGCCGCCGGTCCAGCCGCCGTCTCCTCCGTGGTGATCGTAGCCGCGCCGATCGCCGTGGCCGCGATCGTCATGCCGATCCTCCGCGCGGACCGATCCGGCCGACATGGCGAGCACGAGCAGGGCCGACAGGGCGAGCCCCGTCGCGATCCTCGCCGACGGACGCGGTTTCGAATTGATATTGCTGGTCATGGCGACCTCCTCAAAGTGGATGCGATCGATCAGCCGTGCGCCGCGTGGCCCTTCATCCCGGCGTTCTGAAACACCTGGTCGGCGATTTTCTTCTGCGCGTCGGGGAGGGCGCCGTAGAAGGTTTGAAACGACGAAATCAGGTTCTTCAGCCCATCGACATGAGCTTGCGCGAATTTTTCGTATGTCTTCAAATCGTCGACGGCGGTCATGTTCTGCGCCGGCTGCGTGGTCTTGTCGGCGACCAGTTTCTCCATGGCGGCCGCATTCTCGCGCATCGCTTGGGCGACGCCGTTCCAGTTGGATTCCTCGTCCGGTGTAACCTTCAATGATGCGTGAAGGTTGGTGATCCGCTGTTCGACGGTTTCACTGGCGTTCTGGCCGGTTGCGGCCTGCTGCGCATGGAGTGGCGCCGGATCGGCATAGGCCGAGGCCCAAGGGCCGGCCAGAATCGCGGTTCCCAATAATGCCGTCATCGCAACCGAGCTGACCGCAGTCACGGAGATCGTAAGGCGCTGAGTGAAGCGTGACATCGCCGTTACCCCTTTCGAATTTTAAGTGTAGGTGAGCAAAGTTCGTCGCCTGAACGCACATGAGCGGTTCAGCGAATATTATCTAATTGGCGATCGGGCATTGGATTTTCAGCCATCGGAAAATACTCACGCCGGCAGAGTCGAAGCTGCGTAGATCTGTGCTGGGGGAGCTGAAAAAGGTGTTGGCCGAACTGGATATAATACCGGCGGTACTGTCATGACGAAGTTTCCCGCATAAAAGGCGGAAGCGCGACCTCGTGGCATCATCAGTTGAGTATCGCTGCGGTCGGGAACCGTGTAGATTAGTGCTACGCGTCTCACCTGAGACGTTTCGAGACCAAGCGAAAATGTCAGACGATCGTTCCGATCAATCTAAAGCGCCGCGCTCGCGTGGCCGCGCCGTCCCGGCGCGCGGGCCGCCTCGGGAATCCCCGAATTTTCCAATCGTCGGGATCGGCGCCTCGGCGGGCGGTCTCGACGCCTGCTCCAAGCTCGTCGAGGCGCTCCCGGCCGGGACCGGCATGGCCTTCATCCTGGTGCAGCATCTCGATCCGACCCACGAAAGCATGATGGTCGATCTGCTGTCCGACCACACCACCATGACTGTGCGGCAAGCGACGGACGGCATGCCGATCGAGCCCGAGCATCTCTATATCATTCCGCCTGGAACCTATCTTTCCGTCGCGAGATGGCGCGCTCCACCTGTCCGAACCCAAGGCACGGCACGGCGCCCGCCTGCCGTTCGATTTCCTGCTGCATTCGCTCGCCGAGGAGTACGGCGCGCGCGCCATTTGCGTGATCCTTTCCGGCACCGGGGCCGATGGCAGCTTGGGGCTGAAGGCGGTCAAGGAAAAGGGCGGCCTCGTCATCGCGCAGGATCCCGACGAGGCGGGGTATGGCGGCATGCCGCGCAGCGCGCTTATGACGGGTGTGGTGGATCTGGTGCTGCCGGTCGCCGGCATTGCGGATGCGCTGGTCACCTATGGGCAGCGCATGGCGCTCGGCACGGCGCCGGGCGGCATGATCGGGGGGAATAATGCCCCTGACCGGTTGGGCGAGATCATCGACCTGCTGCGGACCCGGACCGCGCACGATTTCACCCTCTACAAGCCGGGAACGCTGCGAGCGGCGGATCGAACGGCGCATGGCGATGGCTGGCAATAGCGGCCGGCAGCATGGCCCGCTATGTGCGACCTTTTGCAAAACGACAAGGTCGAGCTCGACCTGCTCGCCAAGGATCTTCTCATCAACGTCACCAGCTTCTTTCGCGATCCGACAGTGTTCGATCTCCTGTCGGAGAAGATCGTTCCGGACCTGGTGCGCAACCAGCCGCTCGACCAGCCGCTGCGGATCTGGATCGCGGGCTGCAGCACCGGGGAGGAGACCTATTCCCTCGCCATGCTGTTTCACGAGGCGCTGACGGCGGCGCAGCGCAACATCAAGCTGCAGGTCTTCGCCTCCGATGTCGATCCGGACGCCGTGGCCCAGGCGCGAGAGGGGCTTTATCCGGAAACGATCGAGGCGGAGGTGTCGCCGGAACGGCTGGCCCGCTTCTTTACCAAAGAGCCCCATGCCTATCGCGTGTCGTCCGAGCTGCGCGCGGTGGTCGTCTTCACGGTGCAGGATGTGCTGGCCGACCCGCCCTTCTCGCGCCTCGATCTGGTGTCCTGCCGGAACCTTCTGATCTATCTCAGGCCGGAGGCGCAGGCGAAGGTGATCTCGCTCTTCCATTTCGCGCTGCGCGAAGATGGGCTCCTGCTGCTCGGCAGCGCCGAGACGGTCGGCAATTTCGAAGATCATTTCAAGGTGATCTCAAAGCCGGCGCGGCTTTATCGGCATATCCGCCGCAGCCGCCCGGGCGAACTCTCCCTGTCGATGAACGCCGGCGATGTCCGTGTCCCGCCGCGCCCCGGCAGGACCCAGTTGGCCACACGCCAGGCCGCACTCGCCGATTTGTGCCGGCGGCTGGTGATGGAGACCTATGCCCCGGCCGCGGTCCTGATCGATCACAAGCACGAATGCCTTTATTCGCTGGGGCCGACGGATCGCTACCTGCGCATGGCGCCGAGGCATCCGACGCATGATCTGCTGGCCATGGCCCGCGGGGGCTTGCGGACCAAGCTCAGGTCGGCGATCCAGCAGGCCATCCAGGCGAACGCTCGGGTCGTCGTTGCCGGCGGCCGGATGACCCTCGAAGGCAAGGTTGTGTCGTTCAGCATCGCGGCACAGCCGGTTCTGAGCGAGGGCGAGGCGCTGCTGCTGATCTGCTTCGTCGACGAGCCGGCGCGGGAGCGGCGGCACGGTCAGGCGGTTATGCCGCAGGATCTGCCCCGCGTGGCGGAGCTGGAGCAGGAACTGGAGGCGACGCGAACGGAACTGCAAAGCGCCATCCGCAACCTCGAGATCTCCAGCGAAGAGCAGAAGGCGATCAACGAGGAGGCCTTGTCCGTCAATGAGGAATATCAGTCGACGAACGAAGAGCTGCTGACCTCGAAAGAGGAGCTGCAGTCGCTCAACGAGGAACTGACCGCGCTCAACAGCCAGCTTCAGGAGACGCTGGAGCGGCAGCGGACGACCTCCAACGATCTGCAAAATGTCCTCTACAGCACCGAGGTCGCGACGCTGTTCCTCGACACCGACCTCAAGATCCGCTTCTTCACCCCGGCGACGAGATCGCTGTTCAACGTCATTCCGACGCGATATCGGCCGCCCGCTCGCCGATCTGACATCGCTCGCCGCCGACGGCGCGCTGCTGGCCGACGCGCTCGACGGTGCTGCGGAACTCTCTCCCGCATGGAGCGCGAGATCGAGGCGCAGCGCGGCATCTGGTTCATCCGCCGGATCTTGCCCTACCGCACCGAAGGCAACGGCGTCGAAGGCGTGGTCATCACCTTTACCGACATCACCGAGCGCAAGCGGGCGGCGAAGGCGCTGGAGGCGGCCAAGCAGCAGGCGGAAGCGGCGAATGTCGCGAAATCGCGCTTTCTCGCCGCCGCCAGCCACGATCTGCGCCAGCCGCTGCAGACGCTGGCCTTGCTCCAGGGCCTGCTGGCGAAAAACGTCGAAGGCGAGCCCGGGCAGAAGCTGGTCACCCGGCTCGACGAGACCTTGGGCGCCATGTCGGGCATGCTGAACACCCTGCTCGACATCAACCAGATCGAGGCCGGCACCGTCCGCGCCGAGATGTCGACCTTCCCGATCGCCGAGCTGTTCGACCGGCTGCGGGACGAGTTCACCTATCATGCCCAGGCGAAGCGGCTCCAGCTGCGGGTCGTCCCGTGCAGCCTGTCGATCCACAGCGACCCGCGTCTGCTCGAGCAGATGATCCGCAACCTGCTGTCGAATGCCCTGAAATACACGAAGAGCGGCAAGGTGCTGCTCGGTTGCCGCCGGCACGAAGGAATGCTGAGCATCGAGATCTGGGACACCGGCATCGGCATTCCCGAGGCCGAGCTGCAAGCGATCTTCGAGGAATATCATCAGCTCGACAATGCCGGCGCGCGAACGGAGCCGCGGCCTCGGCCTCGGCCTCTCCATCGTGCAGCGCTTGGGGGAATTGCTGGGTCACCGGGTGCGCGTGCGCTCGTGGACGGGCAAGGGTTCCGTCTTTGCCGTCGAAATCGCGCTGCCGCCGAGCGGATCGGTCCCGCCGTCCGAGCAGCGCCTGCTCGGCAAGGTTCAGGCAAGTGCCCGCGATCTTCCCGATACCGGCCTGATCCTGGTCGTCGAAGACGATCCGGAAGTGCGCGAGCTCCTCGAGCTTTTCCTTCTGGGCGAGGGCCATCGCGTGGTGGCGGTGTCGGACGGCATCGCCGCCTTGGACCTGATCCGCGGGACGGTCCGGCCCGACCTGATCCTGACGGATTACAATCTGCCGAATGGAATGGATGGGCTTGAGCTTGCGGCCAAGCTGCGGGAGCGGCTGCATTTTCAGATCCCGGTCATCATTCTGACCGGGGACATCTCGACCGGCAGCATCGGGCTTCCGGACTGCGTGTCGCTCAACAAGCCCGTGAAATTGACAGAGCTGACGCAAGCGATCCAGCGCTTGCTGACAGGGCCGCGCTCGCGTGCGTCCCATCCCGCCGAAGCGATCGGCAGGCCGGGGCCGCCGATCATCTTCGTCGTCGATGACGACAGCCAAATCCGCGAGACGATCCGCGCCGTCCTCGAGGAAGAGGGCCGCACCGTCGAGGATTATGCGAGCTGCGAGGCATTCCTCGACGCCTATCGGCCGGGGCCCGCGGACTGCCTGCTGGTCGATGCCTATCTGCCCGGCATGAACGGGCTTGAATTGCTGGGACGGCTGAAGGCGGCAGGCCACCAGGTGCCGTCGATCATGATCACCGGCACCAGCGACGTGCCGATGGCGGTTCGAGCGATGAAGGCGGGCGCCTCCGACTTCATCGAGAAGCCGATCGGCCACGACGAGTTGCTTGCCGCGATCGACCGTGCGCTCGAGCAATCGCGGGACGCGAGCAAGCTATCGGCTGCGCGCGAGGCGGCCATGAGCCATGTCGCCGGCCTGACGCTGCGGCAGCGCGAGATCATGGATCTCGTTCTCGCCGGGCATCCCAGCAAGAACATCGCGGCCGATCTTGGCATCAGCCAGCGCACGGTCGAGAATCACCGCGCCCAGATCATGCGGAGGACGGGGGCGAAATCGCTTCCGGCCTTGGCGCGGCTGGCCCTCGCGGCAGCCGCGATCGGAGCGGGCGAACCCGCCGATTGATCGCCAGTCCGGCAGAGAGGCCGGACCCCGGCTAACGCTGCTTCAGCAAATCCCGGATCTCCTCCAGCAGCAGCTCGCTGCGCGGCGGGGGCGGCGGGGCGGCATCTTCCTTGGGGCCGGCGAGGCGGTTGATCTGGCGTACCAAAATGAACACGGCGAAGGCCACGATGACGAACTTGATCACGGCGTTGATGAAGAGACCATAGTTGATGGTCACGTCGCCTGCCGTCTTGGCGGCGGCCAGCGTATCGTGTCCGCTGCCCTTGATCGTCACGAAGAAATCGGAAAAATCGATGCCGCCGATCAAGAGGCCGAGAGGTGGCATGAGCAGGTCGTTGACGAGCGAATTCACGATGGCGGTGAAGGCTGAACCGATGATGATGCCGACCGCGAGGTCGATCACATTGCCGCGCATCGCGAATTTTTTGAACTCGTTGAGCATGCCTTGCCTCCGGCGGATGAGTGGAATCGAGTCAAGAGGGGCCGGGGGTTTCAAGGCAGGATTCTTTTGTCTACAAGACCCGGCAATTCAGGCCATGTTAACCACGCTGGTTCTTAGCTTCCACCCCTTAGGATGGCTCGGGGTTTGTCATGGCTGACGATGGTGCTTTAGCGGCGGCGAAGCCGATGGATTTGCCCGACGAGACGATGGAATCCTTCCAGAAGCGGTTGTCGGAGAAGCTCACCTATCAGGTGGGCTGCGATCCCGACAAGGCGACGCCCAATGAATGGCTGACGGCGCTGAGCTATCTGGCGCGCGATCGCCTGTTCGACCGCTGGATCTGGATGCGGCGGCAGCAGTACCAGACCGACGTGAAGCGCGTCTATTACATGTCGATGGAGTTCCTGATCGGCCGGGCGCTGTCGAACAGCCTGCTCGCCACCGGCCATTACGAGCAGTTCCGCGAGGGGCTCGCCGAAAGCGGTCATGATTTCGACGCGCTGGCCGAGCTCGAACGCGATCCCGCCCTGGGCAATGGCGGCTTGGGACGGCTCGCCGCCTGCTTCCTCGACAGCATGGCGACCCTGGAGCTGCCGGGCTTCGGCTATGGGCTGCGCTACGAATACGGCATGTTCGCCCAGCGCATCATCGAGGGCCGCCAGACCGAGACGCCGGACAATTGGCTGCATGCGGGCTTCCCCTGGGAGACGCCGCGGCCCGAGGTCGTCTATACGGTGAAATTCTGCGGCCGGGTCGAGCATTTCGGCAATCGCGTCGTCTGGGTCGATACCGAGGATGTCCGCGCCATGGCGTATGACATGTTCATCCCGGGCTATCGCTCGAAGGCGGTCAACACGCTCCGCCTCTGGTCGGCCAAGGCGACCCAGGATGTCGAGATGTCGCTGTTCAATCAGGGCGACTATACGCGGGCCGTCGAGGACAAGAACCGCTCCGAGAATGTGACGCGCGTGCTCTATCCCGACGATTCATCGCGCGCCGGCCGCGAGCTTCGGCTCCGGCAGGAATATTTCTTCTGCTCGGCCTCGCTGCAGGACATCCTCAACCGCTATCTCCGCACGCACGAGGATATGGGGCGGCTCGCCGACAAGGTGGCGATCCATCTCAACGACACGCATCCGGTGCTGGCGGTCCCGGAGCTGATGCGGCTCTTGATCGATCAGCATGGCTTGAAGTGGGAGGAGGCCTGGCCGCTCTGCCAGAAGATCTTCTCCTACACCAACCACACGCTGATGCCGGAGGCGCTCGAGACCTGGCCGGTCGATCTCCTCGGCTGGGTGCTGCCGCGCCATATGGAGATCGTGCTGCAGATCAATGAGCGCTTCCTCGAGGAGGTGCGTCTCAGCCAGCCGGAGGATCCGGATCTGCCGCGCCGGCTCTCGCTCATCGACGAGGCGGGCGAGCGGCGCGTGCGCATGGCGTATCTGGCAGTCGTGGCGAGCCACAAGGTCAATGGTGTGTCGCAGCTCCACAGCACCTTGATGCGCGACACGATCTTCGCCGATTTCACCAAGATCTATCCCGACAAGTTCGTCAACAAGACCAATGGCGTCACCCCGCGCCGCTGGCTCAACCAGGCGAACCGGCCGCTGGCGGCGCTCATCGACAAGCGGATCGGCGAGAGTTGGCGCGTCGATCTCGATCAGCTGAGCAAGCTCAAGCCGCTCGCCGAGGATACCGAATTCCGCGCCCTGTTCCGCGCCGCCAAGGCTGAGAACAAGGCCCGGCTCGCCAACAAGATCCTGCACGACACCGGCATCGAGATCGATCCGCACTCGCTCTTCGACGTGCAGATCAAGCGCATCCATGAGTATAAGCGCCAGCTGCTCAATCTGCTCCATGTCGTGACCCGCTATCAGCGCATCCTGGCCGAGCCGTCGGGCCTGTTCGTGCCGCGCACGATCATCTTCTCCGGCAAGGCCGCGTCGGGCTATTTCATGGCCAAGCTGATCATTCATCTGATCAATTGCGTGGCGCAGAAGATCAACAGCGACGACCGGCTCGACGGCAAGCTCAAGGTCGTGTTCCTGCCGAATTACAGCGTCTCGGTCGCCGAGATGGTGATCCCGGCGGCCGATCTCTCGGAACAGATCTCGACGGCCGGCACCGAGGCGTCGGGCACCGGCAATATGAAGCTCGCCTTGAACGGGGCGCTCACCATCGGCACCGAGGACGGCGCCAATGTCGAGATCCGCGACAATGTCGGCGCCGACAATATCTTCATCTTCGGCAACAGTGCCGCCGAGGTTCGTGCGCTGCGCGCGGGCGGCTATGATCCGGGCCGGCATTACGAGGAGAATGTCGAGCTGCACCGGGTGCTGAACCAGATCGCGTCGAATTATTTCTGCCCCGAGGCGCCGGGCCGGTTCCAGGCGATCATCGATGCGCTGCTGCGGCACGGCGATCACTATCTGCTGCTGGCCGATTATTCAGCATATGTCGAGGCGCAGGATCGGGTCGACCGCCTCTTCCAGCATCCCGAGAAATGGTCGCGCCAGGCGATCCTCAACGTCGCCGGCATGGGCCCGTTCTCGAGCGACCGGGCGATCAAGGAATATGCGACCGAGATCTGGGGCGTGGAGAAGGTGTCGCTGTAAATACTCCTCTCCGCCCTGGGGGGCGGAGGGGCTGGGTGAGGTGGGGGATGCTTCAACAGCCTATGCCGTCAGGAAGTTTCGAGCGTTCCCCACCTCACCCGACCTCTCCGCCCCAATGGGGCGGAGAGGAGATATCATGATCGAAACCGGCCGGCCCTGGCCGCTTGGGTCTCACTGGACCGGGGACGGCGTCAATTTCGCGCTCTTCTCGGCGCATGCCGACGCGGTCGAGCTGTGCCTTTATGACGAGGCGGGTGCGATCGAGACGGCGCGCTTCCTTCTGCCCGAATGCACGGACCAGATTTGGCACGGCTTCGTGCCGGGGATCGGGCCGGGCCAGCGCTATGGCTATCGCGTCCACGGGCCTTACGATCCCGGGCGCGGCCAGCGCTTCAATGCCAACAAGCTGCTGCTCGATCCCTACGCCACAAGCTGGGACCGGTCGTTCCGCCGGGCCGACCCGGCACTCGGCCATCAGATCGGGCCGCCCGAGACCGAAAGCGTCTTCGATCCGCGCGACAATGGCAGCACCATGGTCAAAGCCGTGGTGGCGGGACTTGAGAATTTCGACTGGCGCGGCGATCCGCGGCTGGCAACACCGCTCGCCGACAGCCTCATCTACGAGCTTCATGTCAAAGGCTTCACTTGGCTGCATCCGGGCGTGCCCGAGACGTTGCGCGGCACTTATCTCGGTCTCGCCGAGCCGGCGCCGCTGCAATATCTGAAGCGGCTGGGTGTCACCGCGGTCGAGCTGCTGCCGGTCATGGCGTTCATCGACGAGCCGATCCTGGAGGCCCGCGGGCTCGTCAATTACTGGGGCTACAATACGCTGGGCTTCTTCGTGCCGGACGATCGCTATGCGGTCGAGGATGCGGCCCGCGAATTCAAGCAGATGGTTCAGCGGCTGCACGCGGCCGGGATCGAGGTGATCCTCGATGTCGTCTACAACCATACCGGCGAAGGCGATCAGGCCGGCCCGATCCTGAGCTTCCGCGGCATCGACAATCAGAGCTATTACCGGCTGCATCATCACGGGCATTTCGACAATCCGACCGGCACCGGCAATGCGCTCGATCTCCGGCGCGCGCCGGTCGTGCAGCTGGTCATGGACTCGCTGCGCTGGTGGGTCACCGAGTATCATGTCGATGGCTTCCGCTTCGATCTCGCGACCGTGCTGGCGCGCATTCCGGAAGCGTTTCATGCCGAGGCGCCGTTTCTGGCGGCCCTCCGCCAGGACCCGATCCTCGGCCGGGTCAAGCTGATCGCCGAGCCCTGGGATGTGCGCGGGCGCTTTACCGGCGGCTTTCCGCCCGGCTGGAGCGAATGGAACGACGGCTATCGCGACGATGTCCGGCGCTTTTTCTTGAGCCGCACGGGTGCTCGCGGGGCGTTGGCCCATCGGCTCGCCGGCTCGAGCGATCTCTTCCGGCATGACGGTCGCGCGCCCTCGGCCTCCATCAATTTCGTGACCTGCCATGACGGCTCGACGCTCGCCGACCTCGTGACGTATGAGCGCAAGCGGAACCAGGCCAATGGCGAGGAGAACCGCGACGGCTCGGGCCATGAGCACGGCTGGAACGCCGGCGTCGAGGGGCCGAGCGACGATCTCCTGATCCTGGCACGCCGCGACCGGCTGAAGCGCGCGCTGTTGGCGACGCTGATGGTGTCGCAAGGCGTGCCGATGCTGAGCATGGGCGACGAGCTTGGCCGCAGCCAGGGCGGCAACAATAATGGCTGGTGCCAGGACAGTGCGGTGAGCTGGCTGGATTGGGCCTCGGCCGATCGGGACCTGGCCGGCTTCGTGGCCGAGCTCGCGGCCCTTCGGCGCCGCTTCCCGGTGCTGCGGCATCCGCGTTGGCTCGAGGACGGCAATGCCGGCTGGTGCGGCCGCGATGGCGGGCCGCTCGACGCCGCGCAATGGGAGGATGGCGGCGACCGGCTGCTCGGGCTCCGGCTCCATGACCCGACAGGACGCGATCTTCTGCTGCTCTTCAATGGCGGGCTCGAGCCCGCCGACGTGACGCTGCCGCCCGGCCGCTGGGGCTTGGAACTCGCAAGCGACGGCGGCGAAGCGGGCCAGCTGGGCCCGTCCTCGGTGCAGATTTTGAGCTCCCGGCAAATAAGCGCGGAATAAAACCGCGCGACCTTCGATCAACAGGGCAGAGGCAGCGAGATCAGGCAACGAGGATTTGCTGCCACCAACTTATTGAGGGAAACAATATGTTCGGGCGCGCAATGCGGGCCGTGATGGCCTTTGCTGCCGGGATCGGCATGTCTGCAATTCTGGCGACGGCGAGCCACGCCTCGCCTGATCCTGGCAATCAGGCGATTGCCGATGCGCTGCATCATGGCGGCCTCGTGATCGTGCTGCGCCACGGCGCCACCTTTCCAGATCAGGCCGATACCGACCCGCTCAATTTCGACAATGTCGCGGCCCAGCGGAACTTGAACGACCAGGGCAAGGCGCTGGCGAAGTCCTTCGGCGACGCGATCCGCCAGGTCGGCGCCCCCATCGGCAAGGTCTATACCAGCAAATACAATCGCGGCTATGAGACCGCGGTCGATGCCGGCTTCACCGAGATCGAGAAGACGGCGGATTTGACCGAAGGCGGCCTTGTCGTCACACCGAACGAGAACAAGCGCCGGGCCGACGCCTTCCGCAAGCTGATCTCGACGGCACCGGCACCTGGCACCAACACGATCCTGGTGACGCACCAGCCCAACATCATCGCCGCCCTCGGCAAGGATTGGTTCGATGTCAAGGAAGGCGAGGCATCGATCTTCCGGCCCGAGAATGGTGGCTACACGCTCGTCGCCCGTGTGCAGATGGAGGATTGGAGCCGGATCGCTGAGGTAAAATAACTAGGTCCGCCAATCGGGCGGTGCCTCGCGGCGGTATCCCGCGGCGGCGGGGCCGCCCAGGGGTGCCAGCAGCTCCTCGACCAGGCCCAGAAGCTGGGCCGCATGGCCGTGGCGGAAGAGGGCGCCGAACGCGTGCTCGAAGCGCAGCGCCAGATCCGGGTTCAGCGTTTCGAGCTCGCGGGCCAATTGCTTGCCGGTGCCGGACCAGTGCCTGGCCGTGCGCAGCACCAGCTCGGCCAGCACATCGTGGAGCCGGGCCGCGATGGCGATGATCTCGCCCGGCGTGCCGCCGCCGCGCAGATCCTCGGCGAGATCGGTGACGATATAGCGGCGGTCCTCGATGGCATGAAGGTCGAGCGGCGGCGGTCCGGCGGCAAGCCAGGCGGCCGCGCGCGCCTTCGCCGCCTCGATGCGCGCGGCCGCACCGCCGACCGGTATCCCGTCGGCGATCATGCGGGCGAGCGGCGCGCGCCCGCTCTTGGCATCGAGCTCGAAGAACCAGCGGAGCGTCGCCGGATCATGGGCGAAGAGCTCGGTGGTGATGCCGTTGATCGCGGTCGTCTCGCGCCAGGCGCAATCGAGCCGATCGAACAGCAGCACGATATCGAGATCGGAGGTGGGCGTGGCCGTACCGCGCGCGACCGAGCCGGCCAGCAGCGCCGACGCCTCGGGATAGCGCTCGGCGCAATAGCGGCGGGCGAGCTCAAGGGCGAGGTCGAGCGTCAGCATGGTCATGGGGCATCGAGAGTAGGATGGAAGGAGGGGGCTTGAGAAGCCCGGCCCGCTTGCCGACCAGGCGGGCGGCACAGTAGACATGCCGGGAGCTCTGGAGATCCCGATGAACGGCCAAACCCTGCTCGCCCGGCTTGACGAGCTGGCTCTCATCAGCGAGCGGCCCGGCATGCTGGTGCGGCGCTTCCTGACGCCGGAGCATAGGCACGCCAACGCGCTGGTCGGCGGCTGGATGCGTGATGCCGGGATGGATGTCAGGACCGACGCGATCGGCAATCTGGTCGGGCGTTATGAGGGTATTGAACCGGGAGCGCCCTGCCTGATGCTGGGCTCGCATCTCGATACGGTGGTCGATGCCGGGCGCTATGACGGCATGCTGGGCGTGCTGACCGCGATCGCCTGTGTGGATGCGCTCAAGGCGGAGGGAAGGCGCTTTCCCTTTGCGATCGAGGTGGTGGGCTTCGCCGACGAGGAGGGGACGCGCTTCGGTGCGACCTTGCTCGGCAGCCGCGCCATTGCCGGGACGTTCGATCCCACTGTGCTTGAGCGGACCGACGATGACGGCATCAGCATGGCGGCGGCGCTCGATCGTTTCGGTCTCGATCCGAACGGGATCGGGGTGGCGACGCGGCGGCGGGACGAGATCCTGGCCTATGTCGAGCTGCATATCGAGCAGGGGCCGGTGCTGGAGCGGCTCGGGTTGCCGGCCGGCTGCGTCACCGCGATCAGCGGCGCGTCGCGCTATCGGATCGCGGTCGAAGGCGAGGCGGGGCATGCCGGCACGGTGCCGATGGCGGGGCGGCGCGATGCGGTCGCGGCCGCGGCCGAATGCATTCTCGCGGTCGAAGCGCTGTGCCGCGGCGAGCCCGATCTCGTCGGTACGGTCGGCATCGCCGAGAGCCTCGGCGGGGCCGTCAATGTCGTGCCGGGCAAGGCACGCTTCTCGCTCGATCTCCGGTCGCCGGCGGATGCGCGGCGGCAAGCGGCGGAGGCGAGGCTGCTCGCCCGATTTGCCGAGATTGCGGCCGCGCGCAATGTCGCGATCCGGCCCGAGAAGACCCATGACGGCGCGTCTGCCCCGTGCGCGCCCTGGCTCATCGCCCAGATCGAGGCGGCGCTCGCGGCCGAGGGCGTCGTACCTCATCGGTTGCCGAGCGGGGCCGGGCATGACGGCATGGCGATGTGCGCTGTTGCCGATATCGGCATGATCTTTACCCGCTGCTTGGGCGGCGTCAGCCACAATCCGGCCGAGGCGATCACTGCCGAAGATGCCGAGACCGGGGCGCGCGTGCTGAAGCGCTTCATCGAGAATTTCCAGCCGCAGAGGAATGCATGACTCCATCCGCCGAAGAGCGCTTGCTGGCGATCATAGACCGCCGCCACGCCGAGGCGGTGGCTTTCCTGGCCGAGCTGGTGAAGGCGCCGTCGGACAATCCGCCGGGCGATTGCGAGGCACATGCCGCGCGGGCGGCCGCGCTGCTCGAAGCGCTGGGCTTCACGGTCGAGCGCCATCCCGTGCCGGCCGAGGTGGCACGTGCGAACGGCATGGTGAGCGCCACCAACCTCATCATCCGCCGCCGCTTCGGGCCGGGGCCGGTGGTGGCGCTCAACGCCCATGGCGATGTCGTGCCGCCGGGGGAGGGCTGGACGCATCCGCCCTATGGCGCCGAGATCCATGACGGCCGCATGTATGGCCGCGGCGTCGCGGTGTCGAAATCGGATTTCGCGACTTATGCCTTCGCGCTCAAGGCGTTGGAAGAGAGCGGGCTGGATCTCGCCGGCACGGTCGAGCTGCATTTGACCTATGACGAGGAGGCGGGCGGGCTGATCGGGCCCGGGCGGATCCTGGCCGAAGGGCTGTCGAAGCCGGATTACGCGATCAGCGCCGGCTTCGCCTACAATGTCGTGGTGGCGCATAATGGCTGCCTGCATCTCGAAGTGCGGGTCGAAGGCAAATCGGCCCATGCCGCACGGCCCGATACCGGCGTCGATGCGCTCGAGGCGGCGACGACACTGCTCACCTCGCTCTACGCGCTGCGCGCGGGCTACCAGGCGATCCGTTCCAAGGTCGAAGGCATCGAGCATCCGACGCTCGTCGTCGGGCTGATCTCGGGCGGCATCAACACGAATGTGGTGCCGGATCTCGTCACGCTGCGGCTCGATCGGCGGATCATCCCGGAAGAGGTGCCGGAGACGGTCGAGGCCGAGCTTGTCGCCCATATCGAGCGCGTCGCCACCACGTTGCCCGGAATCAAGGTCATGACCCGCCGCGTGCTGCTCGCCCGCCCGCTGGTGCCGCAACCCGGGACGGACCGGCTCGTCGCGCTCCTGCAGCGCCATGCACAGGCGATCACCGGCGAGGCGATCCCGGCCAACGGTGTGCCGATCTATACCGATGCGCGGCTCTACAGTGCGGCCGGCGTTCCGACTGTTCTTTACGGCGCCGGCCCCCATTCGCTGCTCGAGGCGAACGGGCACCGGGCGGACGAGAATCTGGTGCTGGAGGATCTGCTTAAGGCGACCAAGGTGGTGGCGCTGACGCTGGCTGATCTGCTTAGCGCCATGCACCGCGTGTACTTCGACGGCAACGAAGGCACCGACGACGAACGCTATGGCTTGTGGTTGGGCAAGTCTGTCCAGGACCTGGCGCGTATACCGGACGGCCCGCGAGAAGGGATGATGGTCACCATCTACATGGTCGGCGAAATCGAGATGGAAGCCACGCTTGAATGGGACAATCGTTGGAATGGTTGGACGGCACGACCGATAGAGGGGACGTGCCGGCCGAATAGTGAGTCATGGGAAGATCACCCCTGAGGGTCTCATAGCTATAAGTGCCGATAAGACGCCGTCGGAGTGCTCCCTCACTCTGCCGGCACGCCCACCATCTCCTCCCCGTCCAGCACCGCCACTGCCTTGGCGCGGTCGAGGTCGCCTTCCCAGGCGGCGATGACGGCGGTGGCGATGCAATTGCCGATCAGATTGCCGACCGCGCGGGCCATACCGATGAACCAATCGACCGAGAGGACGAGCACCAGGCCGATCGCCGGAATGCTGGGCACGGCGTTGAGCGTTGCGGCCAGGATGACGATGGCAGAGCCGGGCACGCCATGGGCGCCCTTCGAGGTCAGGAGCGAGATGCCGAGCACCAGCAGCAGATCGCCCAAGGAAAGCGGCGTGTTGGTCGCCTGCGCGATGAAGACGACGGCGAGCGTCAGATAGATCGAGAAGGCGTCGAGGTTGAAGGAATATCCGGTCGGGATGACGAGGCCGACGACCGATTTCTTGATGCCCATCTCCTCGAGCTTGCGCATGATTTGGGGCAGCACCGCGTCGGAGGAGGCGGTGGCGAGCACGATGGTCAGCTCCTCGCGCAGGTACGCCAGGAATTTGAAGATGTTGAGCCCGGCCAACCGCATCACGCCGCCGAGCAGGACGAGCACGAAGAGAGCGAGCGAGACGTAATAGAGCACGACCAGGGAGATCAGCTGGGTGAGCGAGCCGACACCGTACTGGCCGACCGTGTAGGCGATGGCGCCGAGCACGCCCAAGGGGGCGACGCGCACGATCAGGCTCATCGTCTTGAACAGCACGGTCACGACCGCCTCGATGAGGTTCGTCACCGGCTTGCCCTTCTCGCCGACCAGCGACAGCGCCACGCCGAACAGCACCGCGAAGAACAGCACCTGCAGCACGTCGTTGCGGGCGAGCGAGTCGATCGAGGTGGTCGGGATCACGTTCAGCAGGAAGCCGCCGAAGCCGCCGCTCTTGAGCTTCGACGCATTGGTGGCATAAGTCGCCATCGCCGCACCGTCGAGCTTCGACGGGTCGATATTCATGCCGTTGCCGGGCCCGATGGCGAAGGCCAGAATGATGCCGAGCGCCAGCGCCACCGTCGTCATTATCTCGAAGTAAATCAGCGCCTTGACGCCGACGCGGCCGACCTTCTTGAGGTCGCCGGCACCGGCGATGCCGTGGACGACGACGCAGAACACGATCGGCGCCACGATCATCGAGATGAGCTTCAGGAACCCGTCGCTCAGCACCTTGAGCTCGACCGCGAAGCCGGGTGTGGCGACGCCGAGCACGATGCCGAGGACCAGGGCTGCCAGCACCTGGACGAAGAGCGATTGGTAAAGTGGACCCGATTTTCTTGACGTCGGGCTCGGCATGGCTGCGGCAGTCATCGCTGGTCTCCTGTTCCGGGTCGGGACGCGTGGGCGGGCAGGCGCAAGGCATGGCGCAGATCGAGGAGCGGATCGCTGTCGATGCGCTTCGACAATCCGGATTCGACGCTGCCGATATGGTCGATCATCAGAAGGGCGGCGCGCTCGGTGTCGCCTTCGGCGATCGAGCGCGTGATGCGCTCATGGTCGTCGCAGGATTCGGCGGCATCATGGGTCGATTGATAGAGGGCGGAGATCAGCATGGTGCGCGCGGTCAGATCGCGCAGCATCTCGGCGAGAAGCCGGTTGCCCAGCGCCTCGACCAGGCAGACATGGAAATCGCCCAGGAGAAAGCTGCGCTCGCCGACATCGCCGGCCGCGATCGAGGCGCGCTCGCGGGTGATGTGGTCGCGCAAGGCGCCGGCCACCCACGGCTCGACCGCGCCCGCCGTGCGCAGGATGCCCGTTTCGATGGCAATGCGTGCCTGAAAAGCGTCCTGCGCCTCCTCGAGGGAGGGCTCGACCACGAACCAGCCGCGGCGCGGGCTGACCTGGACGATGCCGCGCGTCTCGAGCCGGATCAGCGCCTCGCGGACCGAGGTGCGCGAGACCTGGAAGAGCGTCGCCAAAGCCTGCTCGCCGAGCCGCATGCCGGCGCGCAGCCGGCCGGCGAGCACGGCGTCGACGATGACGCGATCGATCGCGAGAGGCAGCGGCTCGGCCGGCGAATCCATGCCTATGTCCCTGTTCATCACGCTTGCATACAAGGTTGGTGTGCAAGCGGTGTGCCGCTCTTCATGGGGCGCCTTCCCATCGAAAGATATTCCGGCGATCATGGCGCCCGGTTCGGGGAGGGGATGGGCGGGTCCGATGACGGGAGTGAGGCGCGCCTTCGTGCTGGCCAGCCTGGGCCGCTATCTGATGATGGTGGTCAATCTGGCGGCCACGCTGATCATGGCGCGGCTGCTGGCGCCGGCGGATTACGGCGTGGCCGTGCTGGCGGGATCGGTGCTGGCGGTGGCGGAGGCGATCCGGGGGCTCGGCGGCGGCGCCTATCTGGTCCAGCAGAAGGATCTGACGCCGGCACAGATCCATACCAACTTCACCATCAGCCTGATCGCGACCGTTGTTCTGATCGCGGCCCTGCTGCTGCTGGTGCGGCCGCTGACGGAATTCTTCGAGCGGCCCGAGCTCGAGCCCTATCTGCGCGTGGCGGCGCTGGGTTTCCTCGCCGGGCCGATCAGCTATCAGATCTCGGCGCTGATGAGCCGCAGTTTGGCTTTCGGCCAGATTGCCTTCATCACCACGGCGACCGCCGCGGTCAATGCGGGCGCCGGCATCGCGCTGGCGCTCCTCGGCTTTGGTTATATGAGCCTTGCTTGGGCGGCGGCGATCTCCGCCCTCGCCGCCATGGTGCTCTATCTCGTTTCCTGGCGCGATTGGTCGATCTTTCGGCCAACCTTGAGCGAATGGCGCAGTGTCCTGGGGTTCGGCCTCCATGACAGTGCCTCAGGCATTCTCTCGCAGGTCGCCGAGGCCGTGTTTTATCTCATCATCGGCCGGGCGCTCGACGCCGGCGCGGTCGGGCTGTTCCAGCGCGCTGTCCTGTTGGCCTTCTTTCCCGAGCGTGTCATCCTGGCGGGCGTCGGCGCGGTGGCGCTGCCGGCCTTCTCGCAGCAGGTGCGCGAGGGCGTTGCCCCCAAATCGAGCTATCTCAAGGTGCTGGGCCTCATCACGGCGGCGCAATGGCCGGCCCTCGTGACCCTCATGCTGCTGGCCGACCCGATCGTGCGGGTCCTCCTGGGCGCGCAATGGCTGGGCGTGGTGCCGGTGCTGCAGATCCTGTCGGGGGCGCTCCTGTTCTCCTTTCCGTTGGCGCTGCATTATCCGACGCTGGTGGCGCTCGGCGCCATCCGCATCGTCCCGGTCACGGTGCTGGCACAGGCGGTCGTGGCGATCGGCGTGCTGGCCGCGGCAGCGCCGGCGGGGCTTGAGGCGGTAGCGCTCAGCACCTTCGTCATCATCCCGTTCTGCGGCCTGCTCTCGCTCATCGTGGTCCGGTATTTCCTCAAATTCGGCTGGCTCGAGCTCGCCGCCGCGACGGCGCGGAGTGCCGTGGCCACGCTAGCCTGTGCCGCTGGTCCCGTGGCGGTGATGGCGGCGGCGGGTTGGCCGACCGCACTGTCGATTCCGCTCGCGATCGCGGCCGCAGCACTCGCCGGGGCCGGCTGGATCGCCGGGCTGTGGCTGACGCGTCATCCGCTGCTGCAGGAGATGCTACGGCTCGGCGCCAAGCTCAGAAGCCGGATCGCCGTCAAGCTGGCCGGCGCCGGGAACGCCTAGAGCCCGATGCGATCAGGTCGGTTCGACCTGATCGCGATCTGCTCTAGCCTGATGGCGAGAGGCAAAATCAGCCGGTCTGCGGCACGGGTGCTGGCGAGGTCGGCGCCTCGGGCCGGGCCTGCAGTGCCGTGATCCAATTGAGGATGATGTCGAAGAGCCGCGCGCGATCCTGTTCCGAGGTGAAGAGATGATCGGTGCCCTGGAAGAATTCCAGCTTCAGCCGATCCCCGAACACGATGTCGGGAAAGGCGTCGAGGATCTGCCCGCGATAGGTCTGGCGCGTCGTGTCGTCGGTGATGACGGCAAGGATCCGGACGCCATTATCCATGGCGTTGCGATAGCTTTGCTTCAGGTAATTGTGGAAGCGCAGATCCTTGAGCGAGGCGGGACGCGTGTCGGAGCTCGAGCGCAGGCCGTAGAAGAGCTCGCCCATCCACAGGCGCAAGAGGCCGCTGCGCCCGAGCGCCACGCTGATATAGCTGCGCAGGCGCGTCAGGTGCCGCAGGATATATTGCGCATAGAAGCGCATGGTGGTCGGTATCGACGGGTCCAGCAGGACGAGGGCGGCCACGCGCGGGTCGCTATGGCCATGCAGGATCGCGTGATCGGCCCCCGAGCAGAGACCGACGAGGACGACCCGCGAGATGCCGCGTTCCCGCTCCAGCCAATCCAGCACCTCGTTGAGGTCGGCGAGCGAGGAATCGACCGGCGACAGGCTGTCGGGCCGCGGCTCGCTGTCGCCGATGCCGGCGAAGTCGAAGCGCAGCACGTTGAAACCGGCCCTGGCGAGGACGCGCGCCAGCGTGACGAACATCCGGTGATGCCCGACCCGGTGCACGATGCCGGTATTGAGGATCACGATGGTCGGATTCGACGACGGCGCAGCCGTGACCGCCCGCGTCATGATGCCGACGAGCGAATGCTGCTTGCCCAGAAGAACGGCTTGTTCGCTGACCTTTTGAATCATTCGAGCCAGTTCGAAATTCGCTGCATTACTGAAAAAGGTACCATTCCGGAGTTAACGGAAATCTCAAGCCAGGGGCGCACGTCGGTTAAAAATTCGATCGAGAGCGACCCCGTTTCCGGTCCGGCGGTCAAAGGTACTAACGGTCCATGGGACCGTAATCGTTCCGTTATGAGCATCAGCGTACGCGGGTGATATTTTAAAATCAACGCGCTTAGTTCCAGCGCGGTCAGCTGGCGCAGCATGTGCTCGGTCAGCGGAAAGCCCAGCACTTCGAGCGGCGGCTCAGCATCCGGTGCTACACCCAGCCCGGCCAGATATTCGGGGCCGGACACGACCGGATCCCACAGCACCAGCGCGTCCACCGCGCGGCACCGGCGGGCGCTGACGGCGGCCGCGATGGTGCCGCCCAGCCGCATGCCGATCAGCGTGACCTTGGCGAGGCCGGTGATCTCGGCCAGCTCCTCGATCGCGGTTTCGAGGTCGGATTCCCAGCCCTGGAGATCGGCGTCGGTCGGCTCACCGCCTGAATCGCCAGTGCCGTAGAAATCGAACCGCAAGGTGTGGAAGCCGGCGCCGCCGAGCTTCAGCGCCAGCTGGCGCAGCGTGCGATGCGCATAGAGATACTCGGCCCCCCAGGGATAGCACAGGATCGCGGCGCGCTTGCCGGCCGCACCCGCGGCGGGCGGCTCGTAGATGCCGAAAAGCCGCCGCTCGGCCGTCCCGAAATAGAACGGGTTCATCCTTCACCGATCCCGGGCTCGGCGGTCTCGCGCGCGACCAGCCGCGCCACCTGGCGCAGAGTGTTGAAGAAGAGCGCCCGCGGGTCCATGCGATATCCGGTTTCCTTCTCGACGGCCTGAGCGACGCGCAAGGACAGGAGCGAGTGCCCGCCCAGCTCGAAAAAGTTATCCTCGGCGCTGACCGCGTCAACCGCCAGGATCGAGCGCCAGATCTCGGCCATCTTCTGCTCGAGGCCGGGTGCGGGCGGCTCATGCTCGAGTGCGGCCCGGCGCGTGGCCTTGAACGGGTCGGGCAGCGCGTTCCGGTCGATCTTGCCGTTCGGGGTCAACGGCATCGAGTCGAGTGAGACGACTACCGAGGGGATCATGAAATCGGGCAGCTGCCGGCGCAGCTGGCGGCGGAGATCGCTCGCGGTCAGCTCTTCGCCGTCGCGATAGACGATATAAGCCACGAGCCGGAGGTCGCCGGGCTGCGCCTCGCCCGCGGTGACGACCGCCTGGAGCACCGCCTCATTGCCGGCAAGGGCCGCCTCGACCTCGCCAAGCTCGATGCGGAAGCCGCGGATCTTCACCTGATGATCGAGCCGGCCGAGATGATAGAGCTTGCCGTCCGCCCCCCAGCGCCCGAGATCGCCGGTCCGATAGAGGCGGGCGCCCGGCCGGTCGGAGAAACGGTCGGGCATGAAGCGCTCGGCCGTGAGCGCGGGGCGGCGATGATAACCCTTGGCGACGCCCAAGCCGCCGATATGGATCTCGCCGGGGATGCCGATCGGCATCGTCTCGCCGGCCGGGTCGAGGATATGGATCGCGGTATTGGCGATCGGCCGGCCGATGCTGATCGCAGCACCGTCGCGCGCGACCCGATCGACCGCCGACCAGACCGTGGTCTCGGTCGGGCCGTAGAGATTCCACAGCTCGCCCGTGCGGTCGAGGATCGCGTCGGCGAGATCGCGCGGCAGCGGCTCGCCGCCGCAGAGGGCCCGGAAGCCGGGGCCGCCGCGCCAGCCGGCCTCGATCAGCAGGCGCCAGGTGGCCGGCGTCGCCTGCAACATCGTGGCACCGCTGGTTTCGAGCAGGAGGGCGAGGGCGGCGCCGTCGGTCGCCGTCTCGCGCGGCACCAGCTCGATGCGGGCCCCCATCAAGAGCGGCAGATAGAGCTCCAGCACGGCGATATCGAAGGAGATGGTGGTGACGGCGGCGATGGTGTCGGAGGCCGAGAGCCCCGGCCGCTGCCGCATCGACCAGAGGAAGTTCATCACCGCGCCATGCGAAACGGCGACGCCCTTCGGCCGCCCGGTCGAGCCCGACGTGTAGATGACATAGGCGGTATCGGCGGGTTCGGCGCCGCCCGCTGGGTTATCGGCTGATCGGGCCTCGGCCAGGCGGTCGAGATCGAGGATGGCGACACCGTCCGGGACCGCGATCCGGCCGGCGATATCGTCATTCGTCACCAGCACCCCGGCACCGCTGTCGGCCAGCATGTAGGCGAGGCGCTCGGCCGGAAAGCCGGGATCGAGCGGGACATAGGCGCCGCCCGACTTCTGGATGCCGATGAGGGCGGCAATCAGCGCCGGCGAGCGCGCGGCCGCGAGCCCGACCAGGCTGCCGGGACCGACGCCGAGGCTGCTGAGTGCCAGCGCTACCGCATTCGCCCGCGCATTGAGCTCGCCATAGCTTGTGACGCTGCCTTCGAAGGAGATCGCGGGCGCTTCCGGCGTCGCCGCGGCCTGCGCCTCGAACAGCCGGGCGAAGATCCGGTCGTCGGGATAGGGGGCGGCAGTCTCGTTCCAGCGCTGCAGCAGCACCTGCTCCGCCGCCGGCAGCAGGGGCAGCATGCCGAGCGTCGTTTCGGGGGCGGCGATCGCCGCTTCGAGCAGCGTCAGGTAATGCCCCAGCGCGCGCTCGATCGTGGCGCGGTCGAACAAATCCGTATTGTATTCGAGGCTGATGCGCCGCGTGACCTCGCTGTCGATCGACAGGCTCAGCTCGAATTGCGCGCCGCCGCGGTCGAGCGGCATCGGCTCCCAGGTGACGCCGTCGAGTGCCAACCCATGCGTGGGGGCGTTGGCGACATTGAATAGCACCTGCGCCAGCGGGGCGCGGTTGGCGTCGCGGCGCTGTCCGATCTCCTGGACCAAGCGGTCGAACGGAGACGTCCTGATGCGCGAAGGCGTCGAGGGCGGTCGCGCGCACGCGCAGCAGCAGCTCGCGGAAGCTGGGCTTGCCGGCAACGTCGATGCGCAGCACCAGCGTGTTGACGAAGGTGCCGACCAGGCTCTCGGCGGCACTCTGCGTCCGGTTCGCGACCGGGACGCCGATCGGAATGTCGGTTTGGCCGGTCAGACGATGCAGCAGGCCGGCGAAGGCGGCCAGCATGATCATGAAGAAGGTCGAGCCCGCCTCGTGGCCGAGCCGGGCCAGCCCGTCGAGCAGCGCGTCGGAGACCAGCGCCTCGCAAAAGGCGCCGTGCAGGCTCCGGAGCAGCGGGCGCGGCCGGTCGGTCGGCAGGTCGAGCACCGGCAGGTCGGCCAGCTGCGTGCGCCAATAGGCGATCTGCCGCTCGAACTCCGGCGCGTTCGCGGCGTCACGCTGCCAGATCGCATAATCGCGATAGCGTATCGCGAGCGGCGCCAGTGTCGACGGCGCGTCCCGGTGCATGCCGTTATAGAGCTGCGCCAGCTCGCGCCCGAGCACGCCCATCGACCATTGGTCGCCGGCGATATGGTGCAGCACCATGGCCAGCAGATACGCCTCCGGCCCGGTGCGGTAGAGTGCGGCGCGGATCACCGGGCCTTGGGCCAGGTCGAACGGCCGCTTCGCCTCGATCTCGGCCGCGCGGATCGCGCCACTTTCGCCTTGGGCTTGGCAATCCACAAAGGCGAGCGCCGGGCCGGTCCAGGGCCTGACCTCCTGCACCGGCCGGTCATCGACAAGGCGGATCGTGGTCCGCAGAATCTCGTGCCGCTCGATCAGTATCTTGAGCGCGCGGGCAAGCGCGTCTGGCGCCAGCGGGCCGATGATCCTGACCGCAAAGGCCATGTTGTAGGCGGTGTTCTCCGGGTCGAGCGACTGGATCAGCCACATCCGTTCCTGCGAATAGGAGAGCGGCACCGGCCCGCGATGCGCCGAGGCGGTGATCGGCGGGACGCGCGGCCTGTATTGGCGCGCCGCCACGGCCTGGTCGATCTCGGACGCGAGGGCGGCGAGCACGCGTGCCTGGAACAGGGTCTTGAGCGGCAGCTCGAGCCCGAACCGGTCGCGCAGCTGCGAGACGACCTGGAGCGCCATCAGGGAATGGCCGCCAAGCTCGAAGAAATCGTCGGTCCGGCCGATCCGTTCGGTCCGCAGCACGCGGCTCCAGATCTCGGCGAGGGCGATCTCGATGGGGCCTTCAGGCGGCGCGTATTCATGGGCCCGGCGTGCCTCGGCGGCGCGGTCGGGGGCGGGGAGTGCTGCGCGGTCGAGCTTGCCGTTTTGTGTCACCGGCAGCCGGTCGAGCGTCACGAATGCCAACGGGATCATATGTTCCGGCAGCTTGTCGGCGAGCTGGCGCCGCAGCAGCACGGGATCGGGCCGGATGCCGGGCGTGGGCACGAGATAGGCCGTGAGATATTTGCCGCCCGGCCCATCCTCCCGCGCGATCACCGCGGCCTGGGCAATGCCGGGCTCGGATGTGAGGGCCGCCTCGATCTCGCCCGGCTCGATGCGGAAGCCGCGGATCTTCACTTGGCAGTCGGCGCGGCCGAGATAATCGAGCTGCCCATCGGCACGCCAGTATGCCAGATCGCCCGTGCGGTACATGCGGCTGCCGGGCGGGCCGTACGGGTCGGCGACGAAACGCTCGGCCGTGAGGCCCGGCCGGTCGAGATAGCCGCGAGCGAGGCCGGCGCCGGCGATATAGAGCTCGCCCGAGACGCCCATCGGCACCGGCTCGAGCCCGGCATCGAGGAGATAGACGCGGCTGCCGGCGATCGGGCTGCCGATCGGGGCAGGACCGCCCGAGAGCGGCGCGCTCATCGTGGCGCAAACGGTGGTCTCGGTCGGGCCATAAGCGTTGATCAGGCGCCGGCCCTGGGACCAGGCCTCGGCCAGTGCCGGTGGGCAGGCCTCGCCGCCGACGATGAGAGTTGCGAGCGGCAGGTCATGGCCCGGCTCGAGTGTCGCCAGCACGGTCGGCGACAGCAGCGCGTGGCTGATGCGCTGCTCGACAAGGGTGGTCCGGAGCGCCGGCCCGCTCAAGGCATCGGGCGGGAGCAGCACCAGGCCGGCGCCGCTCGCGAGCGCCATCACGATTTCCCAGAGCGAGGCGTCGAAATTGAGCGAGGCGAATTGCAGCACGCGCGCCCGGGGCGAGAGGCCGAGCCGATCGGTCTGGGCCTCGGCAAGTGCTGCGATGCCGCGATGGGTGGCGACCACGCCCTTGGGCGTGCCGGTCGAGCCCGATGTGTAGATCACATAGGCGGGATGATCGACCTGGAGCGGCGTCCGGCGATCGAGATCGGTCGGGTTGTGCTCCGGCAATGCCTCCGCCTCGGCCTCCGCGATGACGAGGTGCCGCGGCTCTTGCGGCAGGGACGAATCGACCTCGGTCAGGATAAGGGCGGGCCGCGCATCCTTGAGCATGAAGGCGAGGCGGGCCGCCGGATAGGCCGGATCGAGCGGCAGATAGGCGCCGCCGGCCTTGAGGATGGCGAGGAGGGCCACCACCATCGCGGGCGACCGCTCGGCCGACAGCCCGACCAGGCTCTCTGGGCCGATCCCTTCCCGGATCAGCCGATGCGCCAGCCGATTGGCGCGCCGGTTGAG
Organism: uncultured Alphaproteobacteria bacterium; assembly: GCA_963762435.1. Lineage (GTDB taxonomy): Bacteria > Pseudomonadota > Alphaproteobacteria > ATCC43930 > CGMCC-115725 > JAXDMU01. The sequence continues at coordinate 147,624 of CAVXLN010000040.1, forward strand.
CGCGTCGTAGGTCAGCTGCTCCTGGCCGGAGACGAGCGCCACGGCGTCGGGTGCCGCGGCAGCGTGCGCCTCGAACAAGGCAGGGAAGGGTTTCGGCAATGCTATCGGGCCGCCGGCCGCGAGGCTCGACAGGACGCGCTCGCGCTCTTCCGCCGACAGCATGCCGAGGCTGCGCATTGGTGTGCCGGGGGCCGTCTCGAGGGCGGCCACGATCGAGTCCAGCGCGGCTTGCATGAAGCCGCAGATGCGGGTTGGCTCGATCCGGTCGGCGATCTGGGCTGTGAGCTCGAAGCCCGTGCCGGTCTCGTCGACCGAGAGCGTCAGCGGATAGTTCGAGCGCTCTTCCGCCCGCAGCAGCCGCGCGCCCGGCAGCTGCAGCGCTGTTTCGGCCGCGACCGGCGTGTAGCGGTAATTGAGGAGGGCGGTGAAGAGCGGCGCGCCGGCGGGCAGCGCGCTGCAGCTCTGCGCCAGCGCCAGCGAGGCGTGCTCGTGACGCAGCAGCTGGGCCAACCGGTCCTGCGTCTCGCGCAGCGCCTGGACGACCGAAGCGCCCTTGACGCCGACGCGCAGCGGCAGCGTGTTGATGAACAGGCCGAAAGCGCGATCGGCACCGATGCCGCCCTGGAAACGGCCGAACAGCACCGTGCCGAACACGACATCCTCGCGGCCGCTGAGCCGGGCCAGCACCAGCGCCCAGGCGAGATGGAACAGGCTCGCCGCCGTAACGCGGTGGTGCCGCACGGTACGGCGCAGGCGCTCGGCGAGGCCGGGATCGAGCTGGAAGCGCGCCTCGGCAATCGACGAGCCGTCGCCGCGCACATCGGCGAGGCCGAAGGGTGCCGTCGGCTCGTCGATATCGCCCAGCATCGCGCGGAAGAACGCCTCCTGCTCCGCGCGATCGGCGCCGAGCCGGGCCTCCGCCACGAAATTCCGGAACGGGATGGGCGGCGGCAGGCTGTCCGCCGTGCCGGTGAGGAGTGTTCGCACCTCGGCAAGGATCAGCTCGAGTGTGGTGTGATCGGTCGCCAGATGGTGGCTCAGCAGCATGAGCAGCCAGCGATCCTCGACGGGATCCCGGGCGATGGCGGCGCGGACCAACGGCGCCTGGCGGATATCGATGCGGGCATGCTCGAACCGGCGCCATAGGGCAGCGGCGGGATCACCGCCCGCAAGCGTCACCTCCTCGATCGGCAAGGGCGCCTTGCGCCAGACGACCTGCACCGGCTCCGGCAAGCCTTCCCACAGGATCGCGGTGCGCAGCACATCGTGCCGGTCCACCACCATCTGCAATGCTGAGAGGAAGCCGTCCAGCCCGGTGCTGTTGTCGAACGCGATCAGCGAGCGCAGCAGATAGGGGTCGTCTTCGCTCGTCATCAGATGATGGACGAGAATGCCTTCCTGCAGCGGCGCCAGCGGATAGACGTCCTGGAGATTCGCCTCACCGCCCGGCACGGTGGCGGCGATCAGGTCGATCTCGGCTCGACCGAGTGCTGCCAGCGGCGGTAGCTCTGGCGTGATGCGGGGGCCGGCCGGATCGATGCTTGCCGCAAGGTCGGCCAGGACCGGCTGCAGGAACACGGCGCGCGCCTCGGCACGCCAGTGCCGTTCCTCGAGCCGCTGGATCAGCGTCACGGCCAGCAGCGAATTGCCGCCAAGCTCGAAGAAATTATCGTGCCGGCCGATCCGGTCGAGCGCGAGCAGCTCGGCCCAGATCTCGGCGAGGGCGGTTTCGACCGGGCCTTCAGGCGGCGCGTACGCATTGGCTCGGCGTGCCTCGGCGGCGCGGTCGGGGGCGGGGAGTGCTGCGCGGTCGAGCTTGCCGTTTTGTGTCACCGGCAGCCGGTCGAGCGTCACGAATGCCAACGGGATCATATGTTCCGGCAGCTTGTCGGCGAGCTGGCGCCTCAGCAGCACGGGATCGGGCCGGATGCCGGGTACCGGAACGAGATAAGCCGCGAGATACTTGCCGCCCGGCCGATCCTCTCGTGCGATCACGGCGGCCTGGGCGATGCCGGGCTCGGATGTGAGGGCCGCCTCGATCTCGCCCGGCTCGATGCGGAAGCCGCGGATCTTCACTTGGCAGTCGGCGCGGCCGAGATAATCGAGCTGCCCATCGGCGCGCCAGTATGCCAGGTCGCCGGTGCGATACATGCGGCTGCCGGGCGGGCCGTAAGGATCGGCGACGAAGCGCTCGGAAGTGGGGCCCGGTCGGCCGAGATAGCCCCGCGCCAGACTGGCGCCGGCGATATAGAGCTCGCCCGAGACGCCCATCGGCACCGGCTCGAGCCCGGCATCGAGGAGATAGACGCGGCTGCCGGCGATCGGGCTGCCGATCGGGGCGGGGCCGCCCGAAAGTGGCGCGCTCATCGTGGCGCAGACCGTTGTCTCGGTCGGTCCGTAGGCGTTGATCAGGCGCCGGCCCTGGGACCAGGCCTCGGCGAGCGCCGGCGGACAAGCTTCGCCGGCGACGACGAGAGTTGCGAGCGGCAGCGGTGCGATCGGAAGGGTGGCCAGCACGGCCGGCGGCAAGGTCGCATGCGTGATGCGCTCATCGGCCAGGACCGCGGCCAGCGCCGGCCCGCTCAAGCTCTCGGGCGGCGGCAGTACCAAGACTGCGCCATTGGCGAGCGCCATCACCATTTCCCAGAACGAAGCGTCGAAATTGAGCGAGGCGAATTGCAGCACGCGCGCCTCGGCCGTGACGCCGAGATGCCGGGCCTGGGCCTCGGCGAGGGCGGCAATGCCGGCATGGGTTACGACCACGCCTTTGGGCGTGCCGGTCGAGCCCGAGGTGTAGATCACATAGGCCGGATGGTCGACCTGGAGCGGCGTCCGGCGATCGAGATCGGTCGGGTCGTGCTCCGGCGATGCTTCCGCCTCGGCCTCGGTCAGGATCAGGGATGGCTTCGCATCCTGGAGCATGAAGGCGAGGCGAGCCGCCGGATAGCTCGGGTCCAGTGGCAGATAGGCGGCACCCGCCTTGAGGATGGCGAGCAGCGCCACGATCATCGCGGGCGACCGTTCGACCGAAAGCCCGACCAGGCTCTCGGGTCCGATGCCCGCGCGGATCAGCCGATGCGCCAGCCGATTGGCGCGGCGGTTGAGTGCTGCATAGGTCAGCTGCTCCCGGCCGAAGACGAGCGCCAAGGCGTCCGGCGCGGTAGCGGCCTGCGTCTCGAACAGCGCCGGGAAGGGCCGAGGCGTCACGCTTGGTCCAGGTGGAGTCGATAGATTGAGGATCTTGGCGCGCTCTGCCGCCGAGAGCAGCTCCAGCCGATGGAGCGGCTGGTCGGGCCGGTCGGCCGCAGCGGCCAGCTCGTCGATCAGCCGCAGGAAGCGCTGTCGATGCGCCGCGAGCGCCGGTTCGTCGTAATGGCGCTCATTCGCGTTGAAATCGAGCCGGAGGTCGGCGCCGGGGGCGCCTACCTGCATCGCGATCATGAAGTCTTCGATGCGCGCCATCGCGAGGTCGTGCTTGCGGATCGCGACACCGGCGAAATCGAAATCCTCATCGACCGGCTTGAAATTCACCAGCGTGCCGTAAAGCGCCGGCTGATCTGGCGTGAGGCCGAGATCCTGGCGCAGCTCGCCGGCCCAATAGCGCTGATGGCGGAGCGCGTCGCGGACACGCCGGCCGACCTGCTGGAGGAGCTCGCCGATCGATCCGCCCGGGTCGATCGACAGGCGCAGCGGCACGATATTGGCGGCGAGGCCGGTGACACGGCGCATCCTGGGATTGGTCCGGCCGGCCACCGGCATGCCCAGGATGACATCGAAGGCGCCGGTCATTCGTGCCTGATAGATCGCCACGGCGGCCATGATGACGGCGGACAGAGGAGCGCCATGGGCGGCACCCAGGCGCTCGAGCCGTTCCACCGTGGTGCCGGGCACGCTCGTCTCGCTCCTGAGCATGGTGCCGGGCCAGTGCGGCGGCTGGCCGGAAAGGGTCGCGGGCTCGGGCCGGTCCGCGAGCTGCCGGCACCAATAGTCCCGATCGCGCGCATGCCGCTCTGCGCGATGATAGGCCTCGTCCTCCGCCAGAAGCTCGCGCATGGACAGAGAGTCCGGCGGCGGCGGGTCCTGGCGCGCGACCAGGGCGCCATAGATCTCGCCGAGCCGCCGGACGAACAGCGACGAGCCGACCAGATCGGTGATCAGATGATGATTGACGCCATAGTGGAAAAACCGGTCGGGAGCGAGTTTGAGGAGCGCATAGCGGAACAGGGGGCCGTTCGTGAAATCGAACGCCTGCGCCCGGTCTCGACGCATCCAGTCCATCGCCGCGTCGCGCGGATCTTCAGCATCGCTGAAATCGAGCAGAGGAATCTCGAAATCGTCGACGATGCGGAAATATTGCCGGGGCCCGTCCCTGGTCTTCACAAATCTCAGATGCTGGGCATCATTCTCGCCGATCGTCTGCCGGAGCGCTTGCTCGAGCAAAATGACGTCGACCGTGCCGAAATACTCGACGCACAGGCAAGCCGTGAGAAAGTCGCTGGCGGGATCGAGGATTTGCCCGATCCAGATGTCGCGTTGCGCAATCGTCAGCGGATAAAGTATCGGTCCCGCGGCGTCTGACAAATCTGGCCTCTGTGTCCTTTGCGAGCGGTGCATCGTTCCAGTGACAGCGCCGGCCTAACGGCCCGGCTCCCTGTCGGAAGATTGCCGGTCAATCCGGCACTTACACGCCCGCACCTAAAAAAAGCCCGAATCCGAGCACTCCTTCAATAAATCCACTATGCCATAATTTGGCCCCGGCTGTCTGCGCCTGTCGAGAACAACCGCGCGCCGGATCCATTCCAAGTTCGAAAATCAGGCGCGCGATCACGCCAAACAGAGAAAGTGGCGTCAGATTCTTTCTATTTATATGCGAAACATCCGAAGGGCGGTGGAGGCGCGGCCAAGACTAGATATCAATCGGTGCCGCCTTGGCTCGAACCGCCCGGCAACTCGATCACGGATTTCGGCCGCATGTCGGTCCAGTGAGCCTCGATCCAATCGAGGCATTCCTGCCGGCGCCCGGTCGGGCCGACGGCGGACCAGCCGGCGGGAATCTCGCGAAAAGCCGGCCAGAGCGAGTGCTGGCCTTCGTCATTGACCAGGACCCGGTAGTCGATCTCGTCGTTTTCGAAAGGATTCGCCACTGGCACTCTCCGGTTAGGTCCGGTTCGGGACGATGGGAAGGTGTTGGCCTTACGTCAAGGCCCCGCATCCGGATGGAAGAGGCGGTCGCTGGGCGAGACGGCGGCGGCGTCGAGCGGGATCGGTTCCGGCGACTGCACCGCCAAGGCGAGCGAATGCGCCGGTCCGGGCCGGAACTCGGCGAACTGCCAAGCGGTGGTGGCGTCCGGTACCGAGATGGTGATCGCGACGGGGTCGAGACTGAAGGCGAAGCTGTCGAGCGGGGCGGCAAGGCCTTGGCCGGTCGCCTTGATATAAGCCTCCTTGAGTGTCCAAAGCCGATAGAAGAGCGCGGGCCGCGCCGATGGCGGCTGATCGGCGACGAGCTGCGCCTCGGCGGGCGCGAAATAGCGCTTGGCGAGGTCGATCGGTGCAGGCTCGCGCCAGGCCTCGGCATCGATGCCGAGCGCATGCGGCCCGCCGACCGCGCAGGTGGCGAGCCCGCGCGTATGGCTCAGATTGAAATGCAGGTCAGCGGGCGCCTGGGCCGGATCGAGCATGGGCTTGCCACCCTCGGCGGTCCTGAACCGCCAATCGGTCGGAGCGATGCCCGGTATGGTGCTGCTCAGCGTCGATCGCAGCAGCGCATGGGCGGCGATATAGACGTCGCGATCGGCGGCCAGGCGGAAGCGATCGGCCTGCGCCTGCTCCGACACGTCGAGCAGCGGCCGGAGGTCCGCGATCGCGGCCAAGTCCGGCTCCAGCATGATCCAGCGGACGATGATGATGGCGGCGTGATCCTCTGTCGTAGGCATGCCGGATCTTGGCTCGCCGATGCCGTTCTCGCAAAGAGATCTCTTGCCCGCGACAGCTGCTATGCCGCGTACCGATCCTGTGTCAGGATCTTCGGGATCATCCGGCTCCTTGATCGGGAGGGTCGGTCATGTTTGCTCCGAAGGTCGCGAAAGCGCAGATGACGCCGGCCAAGAGCCCGGCGAGCCGAACCGTTCGCCACGCTTCGACCGGGCCGGCAGCAGTGTCCGTGGCGTGGGATTTCGCCGCGATTCCCTTGTTTGCGGGCAGTGCGCTGCATCGCTACGCGGCGGGATCGGGCCCGGCTAGCGCACCGGCGATCGTGCATGAGGTGCTGCGCGAGCCGGGCCGGCCGATGCCGCCCGCTGCACGACAGCCCGTCGAAGCGCTGCTCGGCCGGGATCTCGCGGATGTCCGCATCCACACGGATGAGCGGGCCGGTGCGTCTGCCGCGGCCGTGGCGGCGCACGCCTATACGGTCGGCCGGCACATCGTTTTCGCGCCGGGCCGGTTCGAGCCTGGATCGGACGCGGGGAGGCGGCTGCTCGCCCATGAGTTGGCCCATGCGGCAAACCACCCGCAGGGCGCCCCCATGCCGGGCGGGGAGCTCCGGATCAGCCGGCCCGACGAGGCGGCCGAGCGACACGCCGCCGCGCTCGCGGAAGGTTCCGCTCGCCCGGCCCTGGCGCCGGCGGCCGCACCCGGCCTGTTCCGGCAGGCGCACGGGCTGGTCGGGCTCAGGGGGCTTTCGGTCAATCACCAGCGAGTCACGGTTCCGCCGATCGCCAACCTCGCCTTCACGGCGACGTTTCGACCCGCGAACGCGTCGAGCGTGACCGTGTCCATCGTCGGCGAGAATGTCGCCATTGCCGCTGGGACGGTGGTCAACGGCAGCACAGGCCTCATCTCCGTCGACGCCGGCCAGCTGGGCGGCAGGGCCCATGCCGAGGCCAATCAGAATGCGACGGCGCCCGACGGGGCCACGATGACGGGCCAGGCGACGGCACCCTTCAATTTCACGGCCATCCCGGGTGCGATCATGAGCACGAGCTCGGTCGCCCGAACGTCGGCGACGTTGTATGGTGGCACCTTCACTCACACTTTCACCGCGCCGGGCGGCCAGCAGACGGCGCTCGAGCGGTCTCATGTCAATGAGCAGTTCACCGGCGCCTCCGGCACGACGCTCAATCTCACCGGGCCGCTCGGCACGCTCGCGATCACGGTCAACGATCCGAACTCGCCCAACGCCGGTTGGGACTTGAATGCGTCGGGGACGATGGCCGGGCCGGACCATGTCACCTGGTCAAAAGCCGCTATCGATGCGCGTCCGTTCGTCGTCAATGCTTCCAACCCGACACCCGCGCAGGTGCTGCCGCAGGATCTCAGCGCGACGCAGGGTTTTCGAAACCTGACCTTCCCGACCCGGGCTTACGATTCCGGGGTTGCCACATCCACGACGCATCGGCGCGCCATCGAGGATCGCAACAACCAGCTCAAGGCGATCACCAGCGCCGGCGTCAACCAGGAGATCGTCCAGGATTATGCCGGGCCGACCGTGTTCCGCGGCTGCACGGCCTCGCCCAACACACTCCAGGTGGCGGCACCGGCCGTGCGCGGCCGACGGGCGCCGGCCCCCGCGACCTCGACGATCACCGTCCATGCCGAGGGGCAGCGGGCCAATCCCACCTTCTCGATCCGCCCGCCCAATCTCGGCTGCAGGATCTCCGCCAGAGGCGTGCTCACTCCCGGCACTACACCCGGAACGGTCACCGTGCGCGCCGGCGGCACGGCGAATTTTGACGAGACGACCGTGACGCTCACGCCGCTGCCTGGCGCTACGACGACGCGACCTGCCACGACGCCTCCTGTGACAACGCCGCCGGTAACGACGCCGCCGCGCGCGACGAGGCCCTAAACCCTGGCGTCGTCCTGCCCATGAGCTAACGACAGCTGGCGCTCAACCACCGAACGAAGTAGAGTTCGGACGCTATGCTGAAGATAGAATCGGGGCGGCCATGGCTGAAGCACAGCGTGACCCCGGGCTGATGGCCCAACGCAGTGCCTGGGTCGAGCGAGTCCTCGGCGTGATGCTCTCCCATCCGAGTGATGTGCAGGACGGCCCGGCCGGCATGAGCGACCAGGACATCATGAGCATCTGGTGGGAAGCCAAGGATGCGATGGGCCAGCAGATCGAGGCGCTGCGCCGCGCCTTCCTGGCGACAGGCCATCCGCAAGCCCAGTTGGCGTGTGAAAAGGGACTCGGTGCTTTCACCGGCGGTGTCCTGTCACGCTTTCAGGCCGCCGTGATCGACCGCCGCAACGCGCCGCCGGCCGACAAGGAAGCTGCTGCCGCGAAGCTCGAGCGCCATGCGAGCCAGCTGGCCGGTTTCGTTCTGGGCAATCGGATGTTGCCTCTCCTGGAGGCCAACCCTTTCGGTGTGGACGTAACCATCCGCCGCGATGTGCCGACCGCCGTGGCGAGGATCCTCGCTCTTGCGGGACCTCGATAATCGCTGGGAAAAGGACGGGTAGCGATGAAGCGAAGCTCTTCCCAAGCGTTCGGCACCGGTGGTCAAGGTCAAGCGCCACTGACCAACCAGCCGAACCAGAATAATCAGCCGACCGATCAACAATATCAGTATGTCGGCCAAATCGCCGGGTTCGAAGAGAATGAAGGGCAGGGGCAGGCATCGGATCAGCCAGTCGATTACGGCGAGTTCCGCGGCTATGCCAAATCCTATCGCAGTTATCTTTTGCAGAACTGCCAGCGGGATAAATTGCCTGCCTATGTGACGCAGGATTTGCCAGCAGACGACATGGCGATGATGGCCGTTTATGGCCAGATCTATCAATATTACCATTCGCGCGAGGCTCAGCTTGCCTGGGTTGCTCAGCCGGAGAAAGAGCCGGAGCCGCAAGAAAAGCCGGATCCGCAGGAAGAGCCGGAGCCGCAGAAGAAGCCGGAGAAGGAAACCAAGAGCGTCGCGCCGATATCGACGGACTCGCCGAAAATCATCATCCAGGAGCTCGATGGGCTGATCTATCCGAAATCCGAGGGGAGCAAACCCGCTCGCGCGATGAAGCTGACGGCCGATTGCGACAAGTCGGCGATCGACTGGAAGCGTTCGCGGCAACTGATGCTGCAGACGTTCAACTCTTTCACGGTGATGGGGGACAGGCAGGGTCTCTGGAATCGCGTTAGCCGGTGGAATGCCTTTGCGCCGGACGATATGCAAATCAACCTCAAAGAGGCCGGCCTGTCCGAGGATTTCCAGCCCCAAGCCGGGGTCGCGCAAGACGATAGGCAGGCTGACGCGCCCCTGACACAGACCTTCAATCTTCTTGGCGCCTCTCACATCTTGACCGAACGCGGCGGTGTCAAGGGTGGCTTCAACGCCATCTTCGATGCCCCGCCCGCGGTGACGAAATGGTGTGGTTGCCCGGTGTTGATCCGCGCCCCGCGCGAGGACGCTCGGCAAGCTGCGGCAGCGGGGATGGCGAACTACAAAACCGTGAGCCAGAATTTCGCTGTTCCGAAGGTCTACAACAATCCTGCCGACGACGGTTTCTACATCGTCGAGAAGATTGGCGGGGATTTCGATCTGCAGAACGAGAAGCACATAAAGGCGGTGGCACGCGCTTTCCGGCTCATGACCGAGGGGGGCGAGCGTTTTCCGTTCGATCTGCGCCCGGACAATATCAAGTTCGATGGCGACAAGCTCGTCGTCATCGATTTCTCGGAAAGCGGCGGGCTCGGCGGCGATGTCGGATTCTGGAAAGACAGCCTGCTCGAATTCTGCTGGCGCGGGCCCAACGCGCGGATATCGGGCAAGCGGGATAATTCCAGACCGCAACAGATACTCGAGTGGCTCATTGCCGATGCCATCAAACGCAGTGCCTTGCCCAAGACGATGAGCCGCGAACCGTCCGCCTATGACCCAATGGTGCTGATGGCGATTCTGGATGGGCTTCCCGGACAGCAGCGCGCGATGCTGCTTCCCGAAGGTCTATAAGGCCGAGCCGCCAAAATCCTGGGAACCATGGTGGGCGCGACAGGATTTGAACCTGTGACCCCTTGCGTGTGAAGCAAGTGCTACTACCGCTGAGCTACGCGCCCGCACCGATGGTCGGGCGATATAGGCGGGCAGTGCCGGCGCTGTCAAGGTTGGGGACGACCCTTTTCGGTCGAGGGGAGAGGACGGATGCGGCGGATCGGGGTGATCGTGGCAGTGCTGGCGAGCCTTTGCGCGGCATCGGCCCGGGCCGAGCCGGCGGCGCCGATCGAGCTCGATTATCTCATCACCAGCGGTGGGCTGGCGCTCATGCGCTTCGACTTTAGCCTCGTCGCGACGGAGCGGGACTACCGGATCGATTTCACCTCGCGCACGCTGGGCGTGCTCGACTGGTTCCTCGGGCTCCGGCTCACCTCCTCGAGCGCCGGCCGGGTCGACGGGCTCGCCATCGAGCCCGAGCGCTACGAGATGCGGGCCGAGACGAATGGGGTGCGGCGCCATGTCGAGATCATGCATGGCACCGATGGCGCGTTCCATGTCGAGGCCGAGCCGCCGAGCGCCGAGCTCGAGCACAAGACGCTGACGCCGCTCGATCCCGCGAGCCTGCCCGGCGCCATCGATCCGCTCGCCGGCGTGCTGGCGCTCTCGCGCCTGATCGCGTCGGGTGCCTCCTGCGACGACCGGATGGCGGTCTTCGACGGCAGGCGGCGCTATGATTTCGTCTTGAGCCATGCCGGCTGGGACAATGTGGCGGCCGAGGATGGCAGCGCCTTCGCCGGCAATGCCGAGCGCTGCACGGCCAGGATCGAGCGCAAGGGCGGCTATCCGATCGAGGAGCATCCGGAGCCCGACCGGCCGGCGACGATCTGGGTCGCTCGGCCGGCTCCGGACGAACCGCCGATCCTCGTCGCGTTCTCGGCCGACGGGCATTGGGGCGTGGTGCGCGGCCGGCTCGCGGACTATCGCCACGGTGCCGTGCATCTCGCGGCCTCTGAATAGACCGATGCGCGTATCGCGCGGATAGCGGCTTTTCACCGGCAACCGAATGGTCCAAACATACCCTCGCAAGCATGTTCGGGGGGGCCATGTCCGAAACTCTGGTGCAAGAACAATCGCCCGACAAGAAGGCGTGGGTCGAGCGCGTGCTCGGCATCCAGTTCGGCGCCGCCAAGGACGGGACCGCCAAGGGCAGGCCGGCCGGGGCCGCCGTGCGGGTGGCGCAGGGACTGCTCGTCTGGAACAGCACGCGCAGCCATGTCGGCCAGCAGATCGCCAAGCTGCAGCAGGCGATCCTGGCGCAGATCCCCGACGATCCCGATTTCGAGGAGGTCAAGGCCAATCTCGGCAATCTCGAAGAGCTGCTGGAATGGCTCGACGACAGTCTGAGCGGCAAGCTCAACGAGCTGCGCGGTACCAGCGATCCAGAGCGCAAGGCGGCGATCTCGGCCGAGGCGCGGGCGATCGTCGAAGGCTATCAGAAGCGCGTCGCGATCGACGAGCTGATCAACGAGATCGACGATAACGGCTTCGTCGCACTCGACATCAAGCCGAGGGTCACGGCCGCACTGGCCGAGGTCCTGGCCGCGATCTGACAGGGAGACGAGCTTTGAGCGACATGGGCGTCGATAAACCCGGCCAGCTGCGCGTCGCCAACCCGGAGCAGCGGGCGTTCCTCTATCGCCGCGTGCTGAAGCGGGGCGTTCCGGTGAATGCGCCGTCAAACCGGCCGCCGCCCGTTCCGCCGCTGCCCCAGGTCGATCTCCAGGCCAAGGCGGCCTATGAGGCGGCCGCGGCCAAGGCGCAGCCGACGATCGATGCGGCCGAGCGCGTGCTGGCAGCGCTGCCTCTGTCGCAGGAGGTCGCGGGGGAACGGCCCCAATACACGACGATGTCGAACCGGCTCGCCTTCACGCTGCAGCCACCTGTCATCTACGGGCCGGCGCTGACCGATCTCCGGGCCAAGGAGACGGCGGCGAAGGCGGTGCTGACCGCCAAGGCGCGGGCCGACGCCAACAGCTTCAAGGTACGGCAGGTGACGGGTCAGAAGGCCCAGCACGAGGAGATGACGGATCTCAGCAACGAGGTCATCCGGACCTACTTCAATCCCAATGCGGCGAGTTCGGCGGCTCGTATCGAGAAGGAGAAGCTCAATCCAGGTAAGCACTTCAAGGAATATCTTAAAGCATTGGGTACGGTCGAGGCGAGCCGCGCCAACCTGCCCAAGGCGCCGCCCTTTCCCGCCAACAATGTGCAGGCCGTGAAGCAGCATAGCGAGACGCTGTTCCAGGTGGCGCAAGCCTATCTCACCCATTTCGAGACGGATCTGAGCGACCGCGACAAGCGCGACAAGGCCAATCAGCGGAAGTTCCAGATCGTCAGCGAAGGACTCAAGGCGGCGCGGCAGATGGTCCTCGCGATGGATATCCAGTCGATCCCGGAACCGACGGCGCAGGCGCCCTGGGACCGCGTCACGGACACACGTGCCAACGGGCTCAAGGCTACGATCGCGTTCGAGACCGGCTACAAGAAGGGCGCCAGCCTGAATGAGGAGGGCACGGCCGGCCTGTCGCAGGCTTACTGGGTCGAATCCCTGCCGCTGGGTGCGGCCAAGGCGACCAAGAACTTCATCTTCAAGCCGATGAAGGGCGAAGGCAAGACGAGCGGGGACCATGTCGAGGGCGGAGGCGCCACACGCGAGGCGCTGGCATCGGCCAACGCCAAGCTGTTCGCCCAGCAGACCGGCTTCGACATGGGCATTCCCGAGACGCAGGTGACGACAATCGCGGCCCACGCGCTAGACCTCAAGGGTGGCGAGGCGGACGGGCAATCGCGTATCGGCTCGATCCAGGAATTCGCCAAGTCGGACGGGTCGGTGATGGACAAGCCGCCCTCGATCTTGGCGCAGATTCCGGCCAAGCAGTGCCAGAAGATCGCCGTCTACGACATCATGGCGCTGAATTTCGACCGGCATGCCGGCAATCTCCTGCTGCAGACGCCGCAGAATGGCGGGCCGCCCGAGATGGTGCCGATCGATCACGGCGCCACGCTGCCGACGCGCAACGATTTCGCCCAGACCGCCAACCTAGTGGGCGGCATGACCTATGCCGCGGGCACGGCGCGCGTGAAGAACGCCATGCTGCGCATCCCGGGTGCTTACGAGAAGTTCGATGAGGAGACCATCGCCAAGCTGGCGCTGCTCGATCCCGACGCGATGGTGCAGGGCATGCGCGACCAATTGACGGCACTCGAGCAGGTCAATCCGGGCATGAACGCCCAGGGCATGGTGGCCGACGAGAGCCTCCAGATGTCGAAGCGCTCGATGATGTTCTTGAAGAAGGCGGCGCCGGATCTGAGCCCAGCCGAGATCCTGCTGGCGATCGGCCAGCATGGCCCCAGGCTGTTCGATGCGACCGACCAGAATTTCGACAATGTCGCCACGGCCATCATCAACCAGATGAAGCCGAAGGGAGCGGCCTATGCCGAGATCTTCACGACCAGCAGCCAGCGGCGCGACGAGATCTTCGAGACGCTGGAGAAGAATGGCTGGTCGCCGGGCCATGGCAAGCTCGGCGAGTGGGTGATGGCGAACCCAGCCGAGGCTCTGAGGCTCTATAAATCCGGCACCGTCAATCAAGCAGCCCAGGGCGATGAAAGCGATCGGATCGCCAATCCGAACGACGTCGCGAACTTCCTTGGGACGCTCGACGAGACCAAGATGCTGCGCCAGTCGATCGGCAAGCTGACCGCGGCGGCGATCGAGCATCTGGCCGATGTCGACCGGACCCTGGCGGCGACGCTCGATCCGCTGCGCGCCGACGTGAAGACGCTGCTGCAGGCCGGCGATGTGGCAGGGGCCGAGGCGAAGGCGCGCGAGCTGGAGCTCCAGGCCCTCTATCTGGCCTTGCCGGGCATCCGCGCCGAAGCGGATCGGCTTTATGCCGAGCGCGACCGGCTGTTCCCGGGCATGGCGCCGACCAACGAGGCGGAGAAGGCAAAGGTCGACAAGATTCGCGACAAGGCGAAGCACGATGCCGCCTATGTGATGGTCAATCGGCGCTCCAATCTCGATACGGCCTACAACAACATCACCACCGTGACCGGCCCGAACCCGGACCTCAAGGCGGCCAAGGCGGAGCTCGCCAAGATCCGGCGCTATACCGGGGCGGCGTAGACCCACAGGTCTCGATCGCGATCGGAGGCGTCCGTCGATGATGGCCTGCAGGGGTTCGGGATAGTTGTTGCCCTGCGCAACGATGATCGGTCCGACGATTGGTATGAGACCGAGCGCACGCTCCGTGCGGCGGACCAGCCGCACGCGACATCGGCCCGAAAAAAATCTTCCGCAAGAATGCAACTGACTGCGTCCAGCGATTGCTCTCCACCGTAGAATAAGCGCACGTCGCTGATCGTGTCGATAGAAATGCACGTTAGAATACAACCAAGAGCATGGAGTTGTTATGAACGCTTTCGCATCCAAGAAAATCGAAGCTTCGTCGCGGATCCTCGGCCGGGTTCTGGCCAAGGAGATCACCGAGGAAGAAATGGCGGCGGTCGCCGGCGGCGCTCTCACCACGAGCTCGTTCGTGTCGTCACGCAAAAGCCAGCCGGATGACGGGCCGGGCATCGGCCAGCCGTAATTTTCGGCGAAGCTTCAGAATTTTCGCCGTCCCGGCGCATCGCGCGCCGGGGCATCCCGGTTTGCTGATCGAGCTGATCCATGGCGAGAATATTAATCCTCGGCCACTCGTCCGATGCCCATGTCGCGGCCGTCGAATGGGGGCTTCGAAACCTGAACGTCTCGGCAACGACTTGGCGGATGGATCGTTTCCCGGCGGGCCAGGAAGCGAATATTGAAATTGGCGGGGACGGGTCGGTTTCGGTTGCGGCCGCAGATACGATTGCGCGCGATGCGCAGTTTGACGTGGTCTGGTTTCGGCGTCGTGCCTATCCGACCGTTCATTCCGACCTGCATCCAAGCGACCGGCGGGTAGCACGGGACGAGAGCGAACAGTTCCTGCGGAACGCCATCAATGTCCTGGCGCCCTCGGCCCGATGGATCAACCCATTGGACCGGCGAGACTTTGCCGCCAGCAAGGCGCTGCAGCTCCGGGAAGCCGCTCTAGCCGGGTTTGCCATACCGGACACTTTGATCTCGAACGACCCTGCCGCGATCCGGCGCTTCTATCGCCGGCACGACGGCAACGTCATTCTAAAGCCGTTTCGATCCGTTGCTTGGCACTCGGGAGAACAGCGGCTCAGCTTGTTCACCGCGAACCGGGTCAAGGCCGACGCGCTGGCGAGTGATTTTTCGATCCAGGCGGCTCCGGGAATTTTCCAGCCCTGTCTTGCCAAGGAATTCGAGCTGCGCGTGACGGTGATGGGGGCGGCCTGTTTCGCTGCCCGGCTGAGCGACGGCCATATCAAGGGACGGCAGGCGATCGACTGGAAGTTGGATCTGAAGAAACTCGAGATCGCCCCCTACGCACTGCCCGACGATTTGCGCACGACCTGTCTCACGCTGATGCGCCGGCTCGGCCTGGTCTTCGGCTGCATCGACATCATCCGGACGGCGGCGGGCGAATGGGTTTTTCTGGAGGTCAACGAGATGGGGCAGTTTCTCTGGGTCGAGGAGTTGCTGCCGGAAATGCCTTTGCTGGCCGCCTTCGCGGCGTTTCTCCAGGATGGATCGCCGGAATTTCGCTGGTCCCCTCCGCAGTCGCGACAACCGACAATGGCGGAATACCGCGCCTCTGCCGACCATCGGCGGTTTGAGGCCGAGGAACAGGATGAGGCGATTCTGGAAAGACATTATGGCGGCCCGATCGAGGAGGTCGCTTAGCGGAGCTTGAGCTGAGCGGTCACGAGAAAGATTGGCCATGTCGAGAGACCCTAGCCTCGACCCCACGACGATCATCGTGCAGCGGCCCTACGGCGGCGCTGTTGCCGGGTTGGCGTTCCCGCATCGCAACAGCCTGGTCGCCCTGGCGGTCCTACTTTCCGTGGCGATGCTCGTCATCGCCGGGGCGACGCCCTATTCCCGAACCGTATCGGCCCAGGGGCTGACGGCGTTCGTCAGCGGTTCGGCGCAAATCGCAGCACCGCAGCCGGGCGTGGTCGCCATCGTCCATGTTCGCGAGGGAGATCTGGTGGCCGAGGGGGCGGCGCTGGTGACACTCGATCTGCACAAATACGGCGCCACCGGCCCGGCGCTCGACCAGCAGCTCTCGGCCCTGTTCAAGAACCAGCGTGACCTGTTGCAGGAGCAGATCGCGGCCGAGACCGATCGGGCTCAATTGGCGGCCGACCGCTTCGCCGCCAAGAAGACGGAAATGGCCGATCAGATCGAGGTGTTGAGCCGCCAAATGCAGCTTCAGGACGATCTGGTGACGCTCGACACGGCGGCTGTGCGGTCGGTGCAGGAACTGCGGCAAAAGGGCTATATTACGGCCGTCGAGCTGGATCACCGCGAGGAAACCCTGCTGGTCGCCAGGCAGCGGCTGGCGGATCTGCACCGCCAGCAGATCGGGGCCCAATCGGAACTGTCGGATGCCGAGGCAACGGCGAAGGAGACCGGCCGGCAGACGGTGGAAAGCGTCGCCCGGCTGAAGGCGGCGATCGCCGATATCGATCAGCAGATGGCCCGCGCCGATGCCGAAGGGCGCTTGATCCTGCGGGCTCCGATCGCCGGCCGGGTCGCTTTGGTGTCGCTGCAGCCGGGCCAGCAAGCCGATCCGAGCCAGCCGGTGTTGACGATCGTGCCGGTCGACAAGCCGCTCGAGATCAAGCTGTTCGTGCCCTCGCGCGCGGCCGGCATCCTCAAGGCCGGACAAACCGCCCGGCTCGCCTTCGATGCGTTTCCCTATCAGGATTTCGGCTTCCTGTTCGGGACGGTCAGCGAAGTCTCGACGGTCGGTGCCAATCCGGAGCTTGGCCGGCCGAGCCGGGAAGATCGCGAACCGCTGTTTCGCGTGACGGTTTCGCTGCCGAAGCAAGCGATCGGCCACCATGATCGGGTGTTTCCCCTGACGCCGGACATGCGCGTCTCGGCACGGGTCATCGTCGAGCGGAAATCCGTGTTCGGCTGGGCCGCCGCCGCCATCCGGCAGTTGCTGCCGGCTGGGGCACAGGCTTAGGCGGCAGCTATGGCGATCGGCTTCCCCTCCTGGCGGCGCGCGGCGAAAGTGCCGCTGATCCTGCAGGGCACGGTCGCGGAATGCGGTCTCGCCTGCGTCGCCATGGTCGCGGCGTTTCATGGCCAGGAGCTCGACCTGATCGAGCTGCGCCGCCGCTTCCCCGCCTCGTCGAGGGGGATGACGCTGCAAGCTTTGTTCCGAATCGGCCAGCGCCTGAACATGGTGGCGCGCGGCCTGCGCATCGCCGCCGAAGACGTTGCCGGGCTTCAATTGCCGGCGATCCTGCATTGGGATCACGGCCATTATGTCGTGCTGACCAAGGTGGGCCGCCGGTCCGTCGCGATCAACGATCCGGCGGACGGCGTCACCCGCTATAGCTGGGTCGAATTCGCCAAGCATTTTACCGGCTTCGCCTTGGAGCTGAGGCCGTCCGAAAACTTCGAAGTCAAGCGGACCGCCCGCAAATTGCGGCTTCGGGATCTGTTCGGCCGCGTACCGGAAGTGCGGGCACTGGCCGTGCAGACGGCGTTGCTGTCGATCCTGCTGCAGATCTTCGCCGTCATCAGCCCGCTCTACATCAAGGTCGCGGTCGACGAAGTGGCGGTAACCGGCGATGATTCGGCACTGCTCGGCCTGGCTTTGGGCTTCACCTTGCTGGCCATGGTCAATGCCTTGATCGACCGGCTGCGCGCGGTGATCCTGACCAAGACCGGCGGCGTGATCAGCTATAGCCTGGCGACCAATTTGTTCAATCATTTCACCCGCCTGCCGCTGCCCTGGTTCGAGCAGCGGCACATCGGCGACATGGCCTCGAAATTTGCCGCGACCGACCCGATCAAGAAATTCGTCACCGAGGAGTTGCCGGCCGCACTGGTCGACGGCGTGATGGTCGGCATTTTGATGGTCGCCCTGTCGTTGTCGAGCGCCAAGCTGGCCGGCATCGTCATCGCCTCTTTCTCGCTGTGCCTCGCGCTGCGCTGGACGACCTTGACCAAGGCCAAGGAGCTTGGTCAGGACATGGTGCGGGCCGAGGGGTTGGAACACAGCGCCTTCGTCGAAACCGCGCTCGCGATCCAGAGCATCAAGATCGCCGGCCGCGAGGCCGAACGGCAAAGCTATTGGCAGAACCGCTATGCCCGGGCGCTGCGCGCCAGGCTCGGCTACACGCAGTTTCAGTCGGGCCTGACGGCGCTGGCGGGTGCCATCGTCGCGATCGAGAACGTCATCATCATCTATGCGGCGATCGTCATGAACCTATCCGGCGAGATGTCGCTGGGGCTGGTTTTCACCTTCCTGGCCTATCGCCAGCAATTCGTCGACAAGGGCGCGCGCCTGATCAATGCCGCGCAGGAGCTGCGCCTGCTGGATCTGCATCTCGATCGCGTCGCCGACATCGCCTTGAACGAGCGCGAAAGCAGCATCGGCGACGCGGCACTGGTGCCGGCGCGGATCGAGGGTGCCGTGAGGCTGCGCGATCTCTGCTTTCGCTATGCGGAATATGAGAAGGAGCTGCTCTCCGGCATCGATCTCAGCATAGCACCCGGCGAATTCGTGGCGGTCACCGGCCCGTCGGGCGGCGGCAAGACGACGCTGATGAAGATCATGCTGGGCCTGTTCGAGCCGACCGCCGGCGAAGTGCTGATCGACGGCAAGCCGCTGCGCCGGCTCGGCCTCAACTCCTTCCGCTCGCAGATCGGCGTGGTGCTACAGGACGACCATCTGCTGTCCGGCACCATCGCCGACAATATCTGCTTCTTCGACAGCGAGATCGATATCGGCTGGATGCGCGACTGCGCCACCATGGCCGGGATCGACGCCGAGATCATGGCAATGCCGATGAACTACAACACGGTCCTCGGCGATATGGGCCAGTCGCTCTCGGGCGGCCAACGCCAGCGAGTCCTGCTCGCCCGCGCGCTCTATCGCCGGCCGAAGATGCTGTTCATGGATGAAGGCACCAGCCATCTCGACGTGGATAAGGAAATGCAGGTCAACCAGGCGCTGGCCTCGCTCTCGATCACCCGCATCATCATCGCCCACCGCCCTGATACGGTGCGCGCCGCCGATCGGGTGCTGCTGCTGAAAGACGGTGGCACCCTGGTCGAGCTGACCCCCGACCGCCGTGACCCGAAGCACCACCCCCATCTGGCTCCGGTGCTACATCGGGGCGGCGGTGAGCCGAAGGATCTTGATCGCATCGAGATCGAGGCGACCGTCGATGATGGCCTTTAGCGTCTCGACATAAAGCAGCCCCTCGATCGCCTGGGTGCGGGCGGCGAGCGTTTCCACCGTCTCGCCCGGCCGGACCGGGATCTCGCACTGGGCCAGAATGGCGCCGTGGTCATACTCGCCATCGACGAGATGGATCGTGGCGCCGGAGGTCGCCGCGTCGGCGTCGATGACGGCGCGGAACACCCGGTCGCCATACATGCCGGTGCCGCCGAAGTGCGGCAGCAAAGCCGGATGGATGTTGAGGATGCGGCCGGCGAAGGTGCTCAAAGTAGCGGGGCCGAGCTTGCGCAGATAGCCCGACAGCAGCACGAGGTTGGCGCCGTGCTCGGCGAGGGAAGCGGCGATGGCGGCATCGGCCTCGTCGGGTCCGCCGCAGAGGCGCGCATTCAGGACCAGTGCAGGGACGCCTCGCTCGCGGGCGAAGTCGAGCGCCGGCGCGTCCGCGTTGTTCGAGATGAGCAGCACCGCTTCGGCCGCGAGCGTGCCGGCTTCGATCGCGTCGAGGATCGCGCGCATGCTGGTGCCCCGATGCGAGGCGAGGAAGCCCAGGCGGAGCGGTCTCAAGCGGCCAGCAGTCCGACGAGATCGCCGAACCGGTCCAGCGCCGCCGCGGCCGGAATCGTCTCGACCGGGCCGCGGCGATAGCCATAGCTCATCAGGATGAACGGGATGAATGCTGCCTCGGCCGTTGCGGCATCGACCTCGCTGTCGCCGATCAGCAGCGTGTCGTCGAGGCCGACACCAAGCTTTTCCGCGATAAAACTGATGAGGCGCGGATCGGGCTTGCGGAAGGGCATGGTGTCGCCGCCGACTACGAGCTCGAAGAAGGATGCCAAACCCAGCCGGTCGAGCACCAGCCGCGTCACCTTCTCGGGCTTGTTGGTGCAGACCGCGAGGCGATAACCCGCGGCGGCGAGGGCCGCGAGCGTCTCCGGCACTGCCGGATAGGCGGTGGTCGCGGTCGCCGGATCGGCCTCGTAGAAATCGAGATATTGCTGCAGCGCCTCAGCATCCTCGATCGGCGGTGAGCCGGGCCGAGCCGCGAGCACGCGCTCGACCAGCTTGCCGACGCCGTCACCGATCATCGGCCGCATCTCGGCGAGGCCGACCGGCGGGCGGCCATGCGATGCCAGCATGAGGTTGGCCGCATGGTTGAGGTCGCCGATGCTGTCGATGAGCGTGCCGTCGAGGTCGAACAGCAGGCAACGCCGCCCCTTGAGCTTAGTCCTGTCGGTCATCTCGTTCACAAAACTTGTTTGGTCAAACTTAACCATGTGGGGCAAAAGATCAGCCCGAAGGACTGCTCCCCTGCAAGGTGCCATGGCTCAATCGCGTCTCGCAATCATCGTTCTGGCCGCCGGCCTCGGCACGCGCATGCGATCGGCGCTGCCCAAGGTCATGCATCCCCTCGCCGGCCGCCCCATGCTGGGCCACGTGCTCGATGCGTGCCGGCCGCTCGAGCCTGAGCGGATCGTCGTGGTGATCGGGCCCAACATGCCGTCGGTTGCTGCCTTTGCCGCCCCGCATCCGACCGCGATCCAGACCGAGCAGAAGGGCACCGGCCACGCTGTGGCGGCGGCGCGCGCGGCCCTCGGCGATGAGGGGTTCGACGATATCCTGATCGTCTATGGCGACCAGCCGATCATCACGTCCGAGACGCTGACGCGGATGGTCGAGGTGAGGCGCGACAGCGGGGCCGCCGCGGTCGTGCTCGGCATGCGGGTCAAGGGCGAGCATGCCTATGGCAGGCTGGTGCTCGATGGCGCCGGCAATCTCGCGCGCATCGTCGAGCATGCCGAGGCGACGGCGGAAGAGCGCGCCAACGACCTCTGCAATTCGGGCTTCATGGCGGTCGACGGCGGCGCGCTGTTCGATCTCGTGGGCAGGCTCAAAGCCGACAATGCCAAGGGCGAATATTACCTGACCGACATCGTCGGGCTGGCGGTCGGCGATGGGCGGATCTGCCGGGTGGTCGAAGCGCCGGTCGAAGAGCTGGCGGGCGTCAATTCCCGGATCGATCAGGCGGCCGCCGAGGCGATCCTGCAGCGGCGCTTGCGGCGCCAGGCGATGGAGGCGGGGGTCACGCTAATCGATCCGGACACGGTCTATCTCGCCGCCGATACGAAGTTCGGCCGCGATGTCCTAGTCGGCCCCAATGTCGTGTTCGGGCCCGGCGTGGCGGTCGAGGACGGGGTCGAGATCAAACCCTTCTGCCATATCGAAGGGACCAGGATCGGCACCGGCGCCATTATCGGCCCGTTCGCGCGGCTTCGCCCTGGGACCGAAATCGGATCCCACGCCCATATCGGCAATTTCGTCGAGCTCAAGAACACCAAGTTCGGCCGCGGTGCGAAAGCCAACCATTTGTCATATCTCGGTGATGCCGAGATCGGGGCCGAGACCAATATCGGTGCCGGCTCGATCACCTGCAATTACGATGGTTTCTTCAAATACAAGACCGTGATCGGGGCGGGCGCCTTCATCGGCACCAATACCTCGTTGGTGGCGCCGGTGACGCTCGGCGACGGCGTCATGACCGCGGCCGGCAGCGTCGTCACCCATGATGTGGCGGCCGATGCCACGGCGATCGGGCGTGCCGCCCAAATCGACAAGCCCGGCCATGCTGCCCGGTTCCGCGAGACGAAGCGGCGCGCCAAGGCTGAAGCCGCGGCGCGGGCGCAGAAGGAGTAGAGGCCAATGTGCGGCATCATCGGCACCATCGGCAAAGCACCGGCGGCGCCGCTCATCCTCGAGGGGCTTCGGCGCCTCGAATATCGCGGCTATGATTCGGCCGGCATCGCCACCCTCGTCGATGGCGAGATCGAGCGTCGGCGCGCCCAGGGCAAGCTCAACAGCCTGGCCGAGCGGCTCGCGGCGGAGCCGCTGGCGGGCAATACCGGCATCGGCCATACGCGCTGGGCGACCCATGGCGCGCCGGTCGAGCGGAACGCGCATCCGCATGCGACCCAGCGTGCCGCCGTCGTCCATAACGGCATCATCGAGAATTTTGCAGCGCTCAAATCCGAGCTGTCGGGCCACGGCTACGTCTTCGAGACCGAGACCGACAGCGAGGTCGTCGCCGTGCTCGTCACGCGCTATCTCGATGAGGGGATGGAGCCGCAGGCGGCGGTGGCCGCGTCCCTGAAGCAGCTCCACGGCGCCTTCGCGATCGCCCTCATCTTCCGGGGATATCCGGATCTGCTCATCTGCGCACGGCGTGGCGCACCGGTCGCGGTGGGTTTCGGCGATGGCGAGATGTTCGTAGGCTCGGACGCGCTGGCGCTGGCGCCCTTGACCCAGCGCATCTGCTATCTCGATGAAGGCGATTACGCGGTGCTCACCCGCGACAGCGCCACGATCTACGATGCCGAGGATCGGCGGGTCGAGCGGCCGATCAAGCTGACGGCGCTGACCGGCGCCATGATCGGCAAGGGCAATCACCGCCATTTCATGCATAAGGAGATCCACGAGCAGTCTGCCGTGGTGGGCGATACGCTTTCGGCCCTGGTCAATCCGGCGACGCGCAGCGTGGTGCTGCCCGACCTGCCGTTCGATCTTGCCGCGGTCACGCGGGTCACGATGATCGCCTGCGGCACCTCCTACCATTCCGCACTCGTCGCCAAATACTGGTTCGAGCAGCTGGCGCGCGTGTCGGTCGAGGTCGATATCGCATCGGAATTCCGCTATCGCGCGGCCGAGATGGCACCCGGCGGCGTGGCCTTCTTCATCTCGCAATCGGGCGAGACGGCGGACACGCTGGCGGCCCTGCGCTATGCCCGCAGCCAGGGCCAGCACATAGTCTCGCTGGTCAATCAGCCGGAAAGCTCGATGGCGCGCGAAAGCCACGTCATCCTCCAGACCATGGCCGGGCCGGAGATCGGCGTCGCCTCGACCAAGGCCTTCACGGCGCAATTGGCCGTGCTCGCCTGCTTCGCGCTGGCGCTGGCACGCGCTCGCGGCAAGATCAGCGCCGAGACCGAGGCCGCGATCACGGCCCATCTCGCCGAGGTGCCGGCGCGGATCGCCGAGGTGCTGATGGACGAAGCCGCGATCGACAACCTCGCCAAGACGCTGACCGAGGCGCGCGACGTGCTCTATCTCGGCCGCGGCACCGCCTTTCCGCTGGCGCTCGAAGGGGCGCTGAAGCTCAAGGAGCTCTCCTACATCCACGCCGAAGGCTATGCCGCGGGCGAGCTGAAGCACGGGCCGATCGCCCTCATCGACGAGCAGATGCCGGTGATCGTTGTGGCGCCCCGGGACGAGCTCTTCGAGAAGACGCTCTCGAACGTCCAGGAAGTGATGGCGCGCGGCGGCCGGGTGATCATGATGTCGGATGCCGAGGGCATCGCGGCACTCGGCGACAAGGCGGTGGCGACGATCCGGCTGCCTGAATGCGACCCGGTGGTGGCGCCGATCCTCTATGCGATCCCGCTGCAGCTGCTGGCCTACTATGTGGCCGTGCATAAGGGCACGGATGTGGACCAGCCGCGCAATCTGGCGAAGAGCGTCACGGTCGAGTAGGGGCCGGGCGGCCCGAACAGCCGCACGGCGCTTCACTCAGAACGACACGTGGATCTTGGCGCCGAACACCACCGCGTTCGGTACGTTGGTGACGCCGCCCGGGCGCATCCAATATTCGAACTCCGGCTGGATCTGGAAGCCTTGGATGATCGGGATGCTGTAGTTCGCTTCGATCACGCCGCCTGTGTTCTGGACGCCCAGCGCGTAGGTCGGCGGCAAGTTGAATTGCTGTTCCAGATCCTCGGTAAAGGTCAGGCCGTGGCTGACCTGATACCAGGTATAGGCGAGGCCGATCTGGTCGTCGGGTCGTGACGGCCAGAAGCCTGAATAGAGCAGGCCGGTCCAGACGAAATCCTGGAAGAGCGAGGTGCCGGGGTCGTTGTGGGTATATGTCGCCAGCAGGGTCAGGCCCTGCTTCGGCCCTGGCCCATTCCGCAACACCAGCTGATCGACATTGATATAGAAGGAGCTGCGCCCCTGATCCTTGCGCGGCGGCAGCCCGCTCAGCACGAAGGAATCGCCGCTGCCATCGGCGAAATTATCGTCGAAGCGCGAGGTGTCGTAGACATAGCCCAGCTTGTAATGGCCGGGCAAATTGTTCGGGAACACCGGTTCCCACGACACCTCGACCGGGATCGTGGTGCCGGTCGCCTTGCTCGAGGAAAAGTCGAAGCCGCTGCGTCCGCCGCCCGGGAAGGGCTGGGACTGGAAGGCGCCGATCATGATGTAGGTATCTTCCGTCGGCCGTGCCTTGACCCGGCCACCCCATGTGTTCTGCGGCCAGTCGATGAAGCCCTGGGTCGAGGTCAGCGCGCGTTCATGGCCGCAGATCGTCAGCGTCATGAAGTTGCAGTAGAGCGGCGAGGCCGCGAAATCGACACCGGGGAACATGCGGCCGCCGGCGACGTCGATGCGGCCGTCCAGCACCTTCTCCTCGACATAGGCATAGACCAGATGGACCGCCTGGCCGAAGCCCGCGCCATAGATCTCCTGGGCCTGCAAGACATGATCGCCGATATAGTCGTTGCTGGCGTTGCGGCCGGCGCGCTGGACCATGGCCGTGTGGGTCGAGAAGCCGTCGATGTTGGCCAGCTGCTGCCAATCGATATCGGTGCCGAAAGAGACCTGATGGGCATAGTCCGTGCCGGTGCGCAAACCACCCGAGACGTTGGAGGCGATTTCAGCCGTGTAGTCGAGGCTGAACTTGATGCCCTCGTTGTAAAGGCGGGTGCGGAAGCCATCCCAATCGCCGAAAAGATGTGTCGCCATCTCGGGCGGCGGCGCTTGCTCCGGCGGCGGCGGATTGGGCGTCTGGGCCGCGACCGGCAGCGCCAGCATCATGCCCGCCAGGGAGAATGACGCGAGCCCCATCTTGGTGAAAGCCTGCGATGGTCGTGCGGTCATGAATCGGCTCCTCATAGGTTATCTCCCGGGCTTTTATTGGGAGCGGCCGCCTTTCCCTTGGATCGGGTGGCGGGGCTCCTGAGTTTCGAGACAAGTCAGCCGGCGGCGAGACCTCACCGTTTCGAATATTAGCGCTGACGTGGTTGTTCCGAAGGGCTTCGAGCGTTTTATTTGAGCGGGCTGTGCGCTTCCTCCTGCAATGGGCGAGCGGATCAGGCCGCGACGCTGGGTTTCTTGCCGAGGATGATCATGCCCAGCACATCGTCCTGGGTGACATCCTGGGTCCGGACGGTGCCGACCAGCCTTCCGCCCTTCATCACGCTGATCCGGTCGGCCAGGCTGAACACGTCATGGATGTCGTGGCTGATCAGGAAGATGCCGATGCCGCGCGCCTTGAGGCGCATGATCAGCTCGGCCACCTGATGCGTCTCGTGGGGCCCGAGTGCCGCGGTCGGCTCGTCCATGATGAGGATGCGGGCGCGGAAATGGAGTGCCCGCGCAATCGCAACGGATTGGCGCTGGCCGCCGGAGAGATTCCGCACCGGCTCCTTCATCCGCGTGAAATTGGGGTTGAGGTCGAGGATCGCCTGGCGCGCCGCATGCTCCATCGCGACATCGTCGAGCGTGCCCCAGCTTGTCAGGAGCTCGCGGCCGAGGAAGAGATTGCCGGCGGCATCGATATTCTCCGCGAGCGCCAGCGTCTGATAGATCGTCTCGATGCCCAGCGCCTTGGCCTCGCGCGGCGAATTGATCTCGACCGGCGAGCCGTCGATCAGGATCCGGCCGGTATCGGCGCGATAGGCGCCGGACAGGATCTTGATGAGCGTCGATTTGCCGGCGCCATTATGGCCGAGCAGCGCCACGACCTCGCCCGGATAGAGATCGACGCTGACATCGTCCACGGCCTTGATGCCGCCGAAATGGATCGAGATGTGGCACATCTCGACCAGCGGCAGGCCGCCGCCATTGATCGAGGTCATGTGCGCCTCCGCTGATAGCTGGTGTCGATCCAGACGGCGAGGATGAGCACGAGGCCGATCACGACATTCTGCATCGGCGTCGGCAGGCCGAGCAGGATCATGCCGCTCTGCAGGCTCTGCATGAAGACGGCACCGACGATGGCGCCGGAGATGGTGCCGGCGCCGCCGGCAAGCGAGGTGCCGCCGATCACGGCCGCCGCGATCACGCTGAGCTCCAAAAGCTCGCCGGTCGAGTTTGCGCCGGCATTGAGGCGCGCGGTCTGCACGGCCCCTGCCAAGCCCGCCAGGAGGCCCATGAGCGCGAAGACGCTCATGATGACGCGGCGCGTATTGATGCCGGCCAGCTGTGCGGCCTCGGGATTGCCGCCGATGGCGAACACGTAACGGCCGAAGCGGGTGGTCTTGGTGAGGGCCGACATGACGCAGACCGCCCCGATCAGGATCAGCACCGGGATTGGAATGCCTTGCGCGATAGCGGTGCGCGGCCGGTCATAGGCGTTCATCACGGCGACGAAACCGACGATGCCGGCGCTCAGGATGAAGGCGACGGCCAGCTCGGCCCAGACCGGGCGCACCGGAAAGCCGTAATGCTGGCGCCGGCGGCGGGCGGCGATGGTGCGCAGCAGGATGACGGCGATGCCGGCGAATCCCACCGCCCAGCTCCAGAAGGCGCCGATGGAGCCCAGCAGCCCACCGCCCAGCAGCTGGAAATTCTCGTCTAGCGGCGCCACCGTCTGGCCTTCGGTCACGGTCCAGGCGAGGCCGCGGAAGATCAGAAGGCCGCCCAGGGTCACGATGAAGGACGGCACGCCGCGATGTGCCACCCACCAGCCTTGCGCAGCACCGATGACGGCGCCCAGCGCCAGTCCGGCACCGAGCGAAACGGCCCAGTTCCAGGAGGCGCCCACGGGCAGGAGCTGGGCCTGGATCACGGCCATGATCATGCCGGCGAAACCGAGAACGGAGCCGACCGAGAGATCGATATGCCGGGTCACGATGACGAGCACCATGCCGGTCGTCATGATGCCGACCACGCTCGTCTGCACCGCGAGGTTCCAGAGATTGCGCGCGGTGAGGAAGATCCCGCCGCTCAAGAGGTCGAAGCCGAGCCAGACCGCGGCGACCGCGCCGAGCATCGCGATCAGGCGCAGATCGACCTCGAGCGTACCCGCCAGATCACGCAAGCCGCGTTTCGACAGCACGGGATTGGATTGAGCGATCATCATGGATCTTATCCGTTCTTCACGCGGCATGACGATGGGCTGGGTCCGCCGGCCGGGCGGTCAGCGGATCATTGGCAGACGGGTGGCGCCTTGGCGGGCTCGACGCCCTGGCAGACCGCATCCTTCGTGACCCAGCCGGCCTTGATCACCAGATCGAGATTGTCGCGGGTGATCGGCTGAGGCGCCAGCAGGACTGCGTCCATCGCGACCTTCTTTGGCCCGTCGCTCCATTTCGCGGCATTGGGCAGCTTGTCCGGCGCGGTGCCCCTAGCCATGGCGACGGCCGCATCGGCCGCGGTCTTGCCAAGCAGACGCGCATCCTTCCAGACGCTGACGGTCTGGAGACCGCGGGCAATGCGGTTGAGCGCGGCCTTGTCGCCATCCTGGCCCGAGACCGGGATGCCGGCGAGACCCTGCGCCGAGAGGGCCGCGACCACGCCGCCGGCAGTGCCGTCATTGGCCGCCACGACCGCATCGACCTTGTTGTCGGCCTTGGTCAGGATCTGCTCCATCTCGCGCTGCGCATTCTCCGGCAGCCAGCCGGGCGTGTATTCCTCGCCCACGACCTTGATGGCGCCCGATTGGATCGCGGGCTTCAGCACGTCGAGATTGCCTTCATGCAGCAGATCGGCGTTGGGATCGCTCGACGAGCCCTTGATGAAGACGTAATTGCCCTTGGCGGCGAGCTTGAACACCGCCTGAGCCTGGAGCCGCCCGACCTCGCGATTGTCGAAGGTAAGGTAGAACACGCCGGGGCTTTCGATCAGCCGGTCATAACCGACGATCGGAATGCCCTCGGCCTTGGCCTTGGCGACGGCGGGCTGGATGGCGCCGGTATCCTGGGCCAGAATGATGAGGGCCGTGGCGCCGCGCGCGATCAGGCTCTCGATGTCCGACAGCTGCTTCGACGGCGAGCTTTGCGCGTCGGCACCGATATAGCTGGCGCCGAGCTTGCTGAGCTCCTCCTTGATGGCCGCTTCGTCGGTCTTCCAGCGCTCCTCCTGGAAATTCGACCAGCTGACGCCGACGATGATGGGTTTATCGGCGGCCCTGGCATCCGGGGGGACAGCCAAGGCCGCCACGACCAGGCCGACCGCCCATCCCAAACTCGCAATTCCGTTCTGCCGCAGCTTGCCATGCAGTCCGATCATGCGTCTCTCCCATGGGCTGTTTGACATTTTTGCTTGTATGTCACGCATAATTCAGTGTTCAATCTGACCTGTCAAGCCTAACTCATGCGCATCCACCGGAAGTTTTCTTATTCAGGTTGCAATATTTCGCAAATTCAGTGGGTTGGTGACGCGTTTCTGCCGATCAATGGGGTTTTGTCCGAGAGGGCCGCGATAATTATGTCGAGTAGACGGATTAAATTTCGCCGCGCTACACTGCCGATGCGGCACCAGCGCCGCGGGCGCGATGTCCGTCGCTGCCGACACTCTTTGATATTAAGCCATTGATATGATGCAGACCGGCGACACCGAGCTCATTCGGGCCATCAACCGATTTCACGTGCTCGATGCGATTCGCCGATTTGAGCCCACCTCCCGCGCAGAAATCGGCGAGCACACCCTGCTGAGCCGCTCTACCGTCTCGGCCATCATCGCAGTGCTGCTGGAGGAGGGGGTGGTCTCCTACGATGACGGCGAAGCGCCGGTGGCGGCCGGGCGCGGCCGACCGCGCACCATGCTGCGCATGAATCCGAACGCGGCCTATGTGGTCGGCGCCAAGCTGGCAATGCACCAGGTCTCGATCACGGTGACAAATCTCAGGGCCGATCCGCTCTCCTCGCTGGTGCTGCCGATCCGCACCTGGCGGCTCGGCGCCGAGGTGATCGCCGATCTGCTCGAGGACGGCATCCGTGCCGCCGTCGCCAAGGCCGGCATCACCATGGCGGAGCTGGCCGGCATCGGCGTGGGATTGCCTGGCTTCATCGATGCGACGGCCGGCATCTCATATTGGAGCCCGATTCTGGGGCCGGAGCCGAAGCCGATCCCATTCGCCGCGATGCTCGCCGGGCGCCTCAACGTGCCGACCGTCATCGAGAACGACGCCAATCTCATCACGCTGGCCGAACGCTGGTTCGGCCATGGCCAGGATATCGACAATTTCGTCGTGGTCACGGTCGAGGCCGGCATCGGCATGGGCCTGTTCATCAATGGCGACCTCTATCGCGGTCACCACAATATCGGTACCGAGTTCGGCCATTCGAAGGTCGATCGCCAGGGCCCCCTCTGCCGCTGCGGCCAGTCGGGCTGCATCGAGGCTTTCACCGCCGATTATGCGCTCTTGCGCGAGGCCAGGAAGATCATCGACCTGCCGCCGACTGACGACGAGCGGGCGAGCGATGCCGCGGTACAGGAAATCACCCGGCTCGCCCGCGCCGGCCATGCCGGCCTCAAGGAGATCTTCGAACAGGCGGGGGCTACGCTCGGCCTCGGCATCGCCAATCTCATCAATATCATCGATCCCGGCCGGGTCATCATCTCTGGCGCCGGCATGCGCGCTGCCGACCTGTTGGAGCCGTCCTTAGTCGCGGCCGTTTCCGCCAATTCGCTCAAGGCCCTGAGCGGCCGCTGCCAGATCATCTTTCACGACTGGACTGACGAGGTCTGGGCCCGCGGCGCCGCCTCGCTGGTGCTTCAGGGCCTCTATCGCACGCCGTGGACCCGCAATTCCAATGCGCCGGTGGCGCTGTGAGGCCGAACGGGCGCCCCAATCGGGAGTGGATTTATGACTGACCCCTTTGCAAAATACCCGAGCCTGCAGGATCGGACGGTCCTCGTCACCGGCGGCGCTTCGGGCATCGGCGCGTCGATCGTGGAGCATTTCGCGGTACAAGGTGCCAAGGTCGGCTTCATCGATCTCGATGTCGCGGCCGGCGAGGCACTGGTCGAGCGTCTGGGCGGCCATGTCACGTTCGAGGTGGCCGATCTGCGCAAGGTGGAGGCGCTCAAGCGAGCTATCGGTGCGATCCGCGCGGCGCTCGGCCCGATCACCAGCCTCGTCAACAACGCCGCCCGCGACGACCGGCATACGCTGGGCGAGGTGACCTCGGATTATTGGGATGAGCGCATCGCGACCAACCTCAAGCACCAATTCTTCGCTGCCCAGGCCGTGGCTGGCGACATGAAAGAAGCCGGCGGTGGCGCCATCGTCAATCTGAGCTCGGTCAGCTTCATGCTGGCGCAGGCCGGCATGCCCGTCTATCTGACGGCGAAATCCGGCGTCATCGGCCTGACCCGGGCGCTCGCCCGCGAGCTCGGGCCGAGCCATATCCGAGTCAACGCCCTGACCCCCGGCTGGATCATGACCGAGCGGCAGATCAAGCTGTGGCTGACGCCCGAAGCCGAGGCCGAGATGATGAAGGGGCAATGTCTGCCGGAGAAGCTCTATCCGGCCGACATCGCCCGCATGGCGCTCTGGCTCGTCGCCGACGACAGCCGCCTCGTGACCGCGCAGAACTTCGTCGTCGATGCCGGCTGGACTTGAGCCGACGTCCTACCGGAACACCAAAAAGTACATCAGCAGCACATTCACGCAGAGCAGCGGGATCGCGGTCGGGATCTGCGCCTTGATGACGCCGTTCTGATCCGGCAGATCGAGGAGGGCCGCCGGCACGATGTTGAAATTGGCCGCCATCGGCGTCATCAGCGTGCCGCAATATCCCGAAAACATGCCGATCGCCGCCATCGCGGCCGGGTCGCCACCATGCTGGCGGACGAGGAGCGGCAGGCCGATGCCGGCGGTCATCACCGGAAAAGCGGCAAAGGCGTTGCCCATCACCATGGTGAACAGCGCCATACCGATTGCATAGACGGCACAGGCCAGGAAGCGGCTGTCGGCCGGGATGATGCCGCCGACGAGATCGGCCACGACCTTGCCCACACCGGCGGCGGCGAAGACGGCGCCCAGCATGGCGAGGCTCTGCGGCAGCACGGCGGCCCAGCCGATCGCGTCGAGCAGGCGCCTGCCGCCCCGGAGCGGCTGCATCGGTCCGCTCGAGGTCACTGCCATGACGGCGAGGAAGGCCAGCACGCAGCTCGAGCCATAGGCGGCCAGCGTCAGGTTCGCGGGGTCGAGCAAGGCGAGGCCGCCGATCTTCACATCCTTGAGGAAGAGCGTGCCGATCACCGTGAAGACCGGGATGGTCAGCACCGGCAGGAACAGCCGATGGCCGAGCCGACGCGCCTGGGCGTGGCGATCCGCTTCGGGCGGCATCGGATGATGGCCGTGGCGCACGCCGCCCAGACCGGCGATGAGCGCCATCGCGATCACCATGGCGCCCGTCACGGCACCGGGCACGATCTTGCCGAATAGCATCGTGAAGGCGAAGAGGCCCCAAAAGAGCGCCGTCCAGTAGCGGCGCGGATTGCTGATATCAAGCGCGGTGAGGAGCGCGATGATGCCGACGCACAATCCTACGATGACGTAGATGAGCTCGATCGAGACGATCATTGCGCGGCCTCCACAGGGCTGGCAGCGAGTGCGGGAACCGTCTCGCGCTTGATGCGCCGGTCGAGCAGCATGAGCCGGAAGGCATGGATGATGAAGGCCGCTATCGCGGTCGGAATGCCCCAGAGCGCGATCTGCACCGGGTCTAGATCGAAGCCGTTCTCACTGAGCGTGCCCTTGATCAGCAGCACGGCACCGAAAGCGATGAAGATGTCCTCGCCGAAGAACACGCCGACATTGTCGGTTGCGGCCGACATGGCGCGGATATGGTTGCGCAGATCGTCCGTCAGCTTCTCGTGGCCCAGTTGGGCTGCGGCCTCGGCCATGGGGGCGATCAGCGGCCGCACCATCTGGGCATGGCCGCCGATGCTGGTGAGGCCGACGGCCGCGCAGGTCTCGCGAATGAAGAGATAGAGCAGCAGCAGCCGTCCGGCGGTCGCCTGGCGGAAGCGCCCGATCAGATCCTGCGCATGCTCCTTGAGGCCGAAACGCTCGAGCTGGCCGATGACCGGCAGAGTCAGCACGAAGAGCGACAAATATCGGTTGCGCACGAAAGCGTCGCCGATCGTCGTGAGCAGCTTCATCGGCGGCATGCCGACGGCGAGCCCGGTCGCGATGCCGGCTGCCGTCACGACGAGCAGAGGATTGAAGCGAAAGGCGAAGCCGATGATGACCAGCACCACGCCGGTCAGCGGCAAGAGGGAAATGAGCGTATTCAAGAGATCCTCCGCATGCGGGCGTACAACTGACAATCGTAGAAGGCGAGTTGCAGAGCTCCGTGTTGACGGTACCGTAACCAGTTGCGGCGACAATGGCCGCTTTCGGGGGCGCGCATGCAAAGGCATGCATGCCTCCGGGCGGGCGACGGCAGATTTCGACCCCGCTGACAATTCGGATCCGAAAGCGGTCGGAGCATTCTATGGTCGAATATCTGGATCGGTATTTCCAGCCCGCCCAGGCCTTGCCGGGATTCGGGCCGGCACTTGTCGGTTCCTATAATCCGATCCTGATCGCGCTCTCCATCATCATCGCCATGCTGGCCTCCTATGCGGCACTGGCGATCTCGGACCGGATCGCCGCGGCCCAAGCGACGCGCGCCCGGCTTGTCTGGATCGGCGCCGGCAGTGCGGCCATGGGCGGCGGCATCTGGGCCATGCATTTCATCGGCATGCTCGCCTTCTCGCTGCCCTGCGGCTTGAGCTACGACCCGCCGGTGACGCTCTTGTCGATGGTGCCGGGCTGGATCGCGAGCGGCGTGGCGCTGACCGTCATCGGCCGCACCGGCAAGGTCGGCATCGGCCAGCTTCTGATCGGTGCCGTGCTGATGGGGGCGGGCATCGGCGCCATGCATTATACGGGCATGGCCGCGATGCAGCTCAGTGGCGAGCTCCGCTACGACCCGGTCACGGTGCTGGCCTCGATCGTCGTGGCGGTCGCGTTGGCCTTCCTGTCGCTCGGCATGCGGTTCTATCTGCGCGAGCGCACGCGGCTCGCCCAACCGCTCGCCGCCATGGTCATGGGCGTCGCGGTGGCCGGCATGCATTACACCGCCATGCAGGCGGCCGTGTTCTTCCCGCTCCAGGATGCCGCGCCGAATCCGCTCGCCGTGGCGCCGCAGCTCTTGGCGATCCTGATCACGATCTTCGCCGTCTTCGTCGCCTCCGTGGCGCTGGCCGCCGCCTTCGCCGGGCGGCAGATCGAGACCGCGCGGGACCTCAAGAACGAGATCGCGCAGCGCGGCATCCTCGAGATCGAGCTCCGGCGCGACCGGGCGCGGCTGCAGGGCATTTTCGACAGTATCGGCGACGGGCTGATCATGGCCGACAGCGGCGGCCTGATTCTGCAATGGAGCCCGGGCGCCGAGCGCATCTTCGGCTATCGCGACGAGGAGATCCTCGGCAGCACGATCGCGCGGCTGATGCGCGCGGCGGTGGCCGATCAGTTCGCCGATTTCCTCAAGCGCGATCCCGTCACGGGCCGTGCGCCGATCAGCGGCATCCGCCAGGAGGTGATGGTGCGCCGGCGCGACGGCAGCGAATTCCCGGCCGAGCTGTCGGTGAGCGAAAGCGAGGCAGACGGCGATTATTTCTTCACCGGCATCATCCGCGACATCTCGGAGCGCAAGAAGGCGCAGGAGGATCTGGTACTGGCGCGCGAGCAGGCGGAGGCCGCGAACCACGCCAAATCCATGTTCCTCGCCAATATGAGCCACGAGATCCGCACCCCGCTCAACGCCATCCTGGGCATGGCGCATCTGACGCTGAATACCGGCCTTACCCGCCAGCAGCGCAACTATGTCGGCAAGATGCAGCAATCGGGCCGGCATCTCCTGGCGATCGTCAATGACGTGCTCGATTTCTCCAAGATCGAGGCGGGCGAGATCGCGATCGAGGCGACCGAGTTCAGCCTCGAGGACGTGCTGACCACGGTCAACGACATCGTCTCCGACCGCGTCAATGTGAAGGGGCTGGAGCTTATCTTCGATCTGCTGCCCGAGGTGCGGCAGCGGCTCATCGGCGATCCGCTGCGTGTCGGCCAGGTGCTGATCAACCTCACCAACAATGCCGTGAAATTCACGGAAGCGGGCGAAGTCGAGCTGAGCGTGCGCCAGCTGGAGGAGACCAAGGGCGGGGTGCTTCTGCGCTTCGCTGTGCGCGACACCGGCATCGGCATGACCGAGGCGCAGAAGGCCCGGCTGTTCCAATCCTTCCAGCAGGCCGACGCGTCCATCACCCGGAAGTTCGGCGGCACGGGCCTCGGCCTCGCGATCTCGCGCCGGCTGGTCGAGCTGATGGGCGGCGAGATCGGCGTCGAGACCGAGCTCGGCAAGGGCAGCGTCTTCTGGTTCACCCTCCGCCTCGCCAAGAGTGCGGATACCGGCGTGCGTTTGGCGCTGCCGCCCAATCTCGTCGGGCGCCGCGTGCTGGTGGTCGAGGATAATGACGCGGCGCGCACCACCATCGTCGAGATGCTGCGCTCGCTGAAATTCGGGGTCGCCGAGACGGCGAGCGGCGGCGAGGCGCTGACGCTGATGCAACAAGAGCTCGGCGCCGGCCGGCATTTCGATGTCGTGCTGGTCGATTGGCGGATGCCCGGCCTCGACGGCATCGAGACGGTGCAGCGGCTGCGCCAGCTCGATTACGGCGATGCGCCGCCCGAATTCGTGCTGGTCACGGCCTATGGGCGCGAGGATGTGCTGCGGCAGGCGCACCAGGCCCGGATCGACGAGATCGTGCTGAAGCCGATCAGCCCGAGCGCGCTGCTCGACGCCATCGCGCGCGTCTTCAACCCGTCGGACGAGGGGGCGCCGGCGAGTGCGCCGCAGATGCTGGCGCCGCCGCGCGAGCTCACGGGCCGCCGCATCCTGGTGGTCGAGGATAATGAACTCAATCAGGAGGTCGCGCGCGATCTGCTGGCGCTGGCCGGGGTGTCGGTCGATTGCGCCGGCAATGGTGCCGAGGCGCTCGAGCGGCTGACCCATGGCAGCTACGACCTCGTGTTGATGGACATGCAGATGCCGGTCATGGACGGCATCACGGCGACGCGCGAGATCCGGCGCCAGGAGCGCTTCTCAGGCCTGCCGATCATCGCCATGACCGCCAATGCGCTGGAACAGGATCGCACGGCCTGCCTTGCCGCCGGCATGACCGACCATATCGGCAAGCCGGTCGATCCGGACGAGCTCTATGCCGTGATCGCGCGCACGCTCGGCGCTCCGGCGCAGCCCGCTGCCAGGCCGGTGCCGGCCGAGAGCGGCGAGAATCCGTTCCGCCACTTCGACGAGCCGGCGGCGCTCCGGCGCATGCGCGGACGGCGCGACCGGTATGAGGCCTTCCTCACCAAATATCTGAAGGGCCAAGGCAGCCTCATGCTGCGGCTGCGCGCGCAGCTGGCCGAGCCCGATCTCGCCGCGGCCGAGCGGGAAGCGCATACGGCCAAAGGGTTGGCCGCCACGCTCGGCGCCGAAGCGACCACGCGCGCCGCCGAGCTGCTCGAAACGGCGATCCATCGCGGTGCGGCACCAGAAAGCCTTGGCACCGCACTCGCCGGGCTCGAGCAGGCGCTCGAGCCGCTGCTTGCGGAAATCGAAGAGATGCTGGCCCGCACCGCGGCGCCGAAGGCGGACGAGCCCGCGCGGCGCTTGTCGCCGGCCGATGCCGTGGTGGCGCTGGGCCCGCTCATCGCACTCCTGGCCGATGACGATCCCGACGCCCAAGGCCTGTGGCACGACCAGGCCGGCAGCCTGATGGCCGTGCTCGAGGGCGAGGTCTTCGTCGCCGTCGCGACCGCGATCGAGGCGTTCGATTTCGACAAGGCTCATGCCGTGCTGACCAAGGCGCTGCAGCGGATCGAGTCGGATGCCGCCGCTGCGGAGCCGGTCCGGGTCAAGGGTGCGGCGTGATGGACGGCGCCATGCTCGACCGCCAGCTCGTGCTCGTCGTCGACGACACGCCCGAGAATTTGACGCTGATGGCCGACCTGCTGAGGGGCAGCTACAAGGTCAAGGTCGCCAATAATGGCGAGAAGGCGCTCCGGATCGCCGCCTCGGACCCGCGGCCCGACCTCATCCTGCTCGATGTCATGATGCCCGGGCTCGACGGCTACGAGGTGTGCCGGCGGCTGAAAGCCGATCCCGGGACGCGCGACATTCCAGTCGTGTTCCTGACCGCCAAGGTCGAGGCCGAGGATGAGCAGGCCGGGCTCGAGCTCGGTGCCGTCGATTACGTGACCAAGCCGATCAGCCCGCCGGTCGTGCTGGCACGCGTGCGCAATCATCTGATGCTCAAGGACATGTCGGACTTCCTGCGCGACAAGAACCTGTTCCTGGAAGCCGAGGTGGCGCGGCGGACGCGCGAGGTGAACGCCATCCAGGATGTGACCATCCTCAGCATGGCCTCGCTCGCCGGCACGCGCGACAACGAGACCGGCGCCCATATCCGCCGGACCCAGCATTATCTCAAAATGCTGGCCGAGGCGCTGTCGCTGCACCCCAAATATGCCGCCGAGCTGACGGTACCGGTCATCGACCTCCTCTATAAATCGGCACCGCTCCACGATATCGGCAAGGTCGGCATCCCGGATCAGATCCTGTGCAAGCCCGGACGCTTGACCGAGGAAGAGTTCGCGGTGATGCGCACCCATACGACGCTCGGCCGCGACGCGATCATGGCGGCCGAGGCGCTCTTGGGCGATATCGATCTGTCCTTCCTGCGCCATGCGCGCGAGATCGCCTATAGCCATCACGAGAAATGGGACGGTACTGGCTATCCGCTGGGGCTCGCCGGCACGGAGATTCCACTGTCGGCCCGGCTGATGGCCGTGGCCGATGTCTATGACGCGCTGATCTCGGAACGCGTCTACAAGCCGTCCTTTCCGCATGAGAAGGCTGTCGCCATCATTCTCGACGGGCGCGGCAAGCATTTCGATCCGGATGTCGTCGATGCCTTCATCCGCATCGCCGGCGATTTCGCCGAGATCGCCCGGCGCTTCGCCGATCCCGAGATGGTGGTTGCCTGACGCCCGGGCCGATTGTATAGCCCGTAAGGGGACGCAGACTCCCCGTTAGACGCTTTTCTGTCCAAGCTCTGCTCAATTGGCACCGCACCGGCGCCGGAGGAGCCATGGGCGTGTCGATTTCCCCGAGCGATCCCGAGATCCCGTTTCGTGACGCCGTCCGTGTGTGGGCGCGTGTCGCGGGCCTGAGCTTCGGCGGCCCGGCGGCGCAGATCGCCGTGATGCATCGCATCCTGGTCGAGGAGAAGGGCTGGGTCGGCGAGGCGCGATTTCTCCACGCGCTCAATTACTGCATGCTGCTGCCGGGGCCGGAGGCGCATCAGCTGGCCATCTACCTCGGCTGGCTGCTGCATCGGACGCGCGGTGGCCTGGTCGCCGGCAGCTTCTTTGTGCTGCCGGGCGTCGTCACGCTCGGCACGCTCAGCTGGCTCTACGCTCGGTTCGGCGATCTCGGCATCGTCCAGGCGCTGTTCTTCGGCATGAAGGCGGCCGTGTTGGCGATCGTGCTCCAGGCACTGGTACGGATCAGCCGAAGGGCGCTTAAAAGTTCGGCGCTCATACTCGTCGCGGCACTCGCCTTCGTCGCCATCTTCGGCCTGGGCGTGCCGTTCCCGGCGATCATCATCCTGTCGGCCGCGATCGGCGCCATGGGGTCGCGGCTTCGGCCGGGCTGGTTTGCCGTCAGTGCCGAGGAGCGTGCCGAACGCACTGACGTTCCGGAGCATCTCCGCCCGTCGCTCGCCCGTTTCATCAAGGTCGCGGTCTTGGGGTTCGGCATTTGGCTGGCGCCGCTCATTCTGCTCCGGGCCACGCTGGGCGCCGGGAGTGTCTTCACCAGCATCACGGCCTTCAACACCAAGATGGCGGTCGTCACGTTCGGCGGCGCCTATGCCATCCTGGCCTATATGGCGCAGCAGGCAGTCGAGACCTATCACTGGCTGCGACCGGAAGAGGTGCTGATCGGGTTGGGCTTCGCCGAGACGACGCCCGGGCCGCTCATCTGCGTCGTCCAATTCGTGGGCTTCATGGCGGCCTTCCGCCAGCCGGGGGCACTCGATCCGGCGCTGGCCGGTACGCTCGGCGGCCTTCTTGCCGCCTGGGCGACCTTCGTGCCGTCCTTCATCTGGATCTTCCTGGGCGGCCCCTATATCGAGGCGCTGCGCGGCAATCGGCTGCTGACCGGGGCCTTGTCGGCGATCACGGCCGCCGTCGTGGGCGTGATCCTCAATCTTTCTCTTTGGTTCGCGCTCCACACGCTGTTCGGCCGGGTCGAGGCGCTGCCCTTTCTCGGCGGCACCATCGCCCTTCCCATCCTCGGCACGGCCAATATCCCGGCGATCCTGCTTTCCGCCGGAGCGATCGTCGCGATCTTCCGTTTCCGGATCGGCATGATCACGACCCTCGCCGCCGGCTCGGCGCTCGGCATTCTCTATCATCTCGCCTTTGCGGCCGGCTGAATGAGAAGGCTCATCCTCGCTGCATTGCTCGCCAGCCTCGCCAAGCCGGCGCTGGCCGGGCCACCCTTCGTCACCGACGATCCCGATCCGGTCGAGGAGGGGCATTACGAGATCAATATCGCCGCCATCGGCCTCGCTCAGAAGAGCGGCACGGCCTCGCCGGCACCGATGGTCGACTCCAATTGGGGCGCCTTGCCGGACGTGCAGCTGCATCTGGGATTCGGCCTCGCCTATGCCGAAAGCGGCGGCCGGATCGCAGCCGGTTATGGCGATACCGAGCTTGGGATCAAATACCGCTTCATCCATCAGGACGAGGATGGCTGGCAGCCGGAAGTCGCGATCTATCCGATTGCCGAGCTGCCGACCGGCGATGCCGCGCACGGGCTGGGTGCCGGGCATCCGCAGCTCTTGCTGCCGATCTGGGTCGAAAAGGATTGGGACCAGTGGTCGAGCTATGGGGGTGCCGGCTATTGGGACAATCAGCATGGCGCCGATCGCAATTACTGGTTCTTCGGCTGGGTTCTGCTGCGCAAGGTGGCCGATAACCTCCAGCTTGGCGGCGAGCTTTATCGCCAGGGCTCGACCACGGAAGGCGAGCCCGGCACGACCGGCCTCAATCTCGGCGGCACCTGGGATCTGAGCGAGACCGGGCATATCCTCTTCACGGTCGGCCGCGGGCTCGACCATGCCGATGAGACCGATCGCTTCTCCTTCTATCTCGGATACCAGATCACCTTGTAGGGCTGCTGGCAGGCCCACGCGATTGCGCTATCATCGCGGCCTTTCTCGGAGAGGACCTAAGGACGATGGTGGATCAGGCGGCGCTGGCGGCGCGGTATGGCGATATTCTCGACGATGCGACGATCGCCGAGCTGCCCAATCACTACCGCGGCAAGGTGCGCGATAATTACGATCTGCCGGGCGATCGGCGGCTCATCATCGCGACCGACCGTTTGAGCGCCTTCGACCGGATCCTCACCGCGATCCCGTTCAAGGGCCAGGTGCTGACCCAGATCGCGCGCTATTGGTTCGAGGCGACGCGCGACCTTTGCCCGAACCATGTGCTGGAATACCCCGATCCCAATGCCGTGCTCGCCCGCCGGCTCCAGATCATGCCGGTCGAGGTGGTGGTACGCGACTATCTTGCGGGCACGACCTCGACCTCGGTGCTGCAGCTCTACAAGAGCGGCCAGCGCGAGATCTACGGCCATCGCTTTCCCGACGGGATGAGGCCCAACCAGAAGCTCGCGCGTACCATCATCACGCCGACGACCAAGGCGTTCGATGGCGGCCATGACGAGCCTTTGACCGAAGCGCTCATCCTCGATCGCGGGCTGCTGACCGAGGCGCAATGGCGTGAAGTCTGCGGCTACGCCTTCGCCCTCTTCGCGCGGGGCCAGAAGATGGCGGCCGAGCGCGGCCTCATCCTGGTCGACACCAAATACGAGTTCGGCTTGGACGCGGCGGGCCGGATCATCCTCGCCGACGAGATCCATACGCCGGACAGCAGCCGCTACTGGTTCGCCGGCAGCTATGAGAGCCGGTTAGCGGCCGGCGAGGCGCCCGAGAGCTTCGACAAGGATTTCGTGCGCAGCTGGGTGACCAAGCGCTGCGATCCTTACAAGGACGCGATCCCGGAGATTCCGCGCGAGATCGTGGTCGAGGCGGCGCGGATCTATATCGAGGTGTTCGAGACGATCACCGGCCAGAGCTTCGCGCTGCCGCCCGCGGGCGAGCGCGTGATCGACCGGATCAGGCGGAATCTGGCGCCGTTCTACTAAACATATGAT
Source organism: uncultured Alphaproteobacteria bacterium (assembly GCA_963762435.1). GTDB lineage: Bacteria > Pseudomonadota > Alphaproteobacteria > ATCC43930 > CGMCC-115725 > JAXDMU01. Next base: position 188,277 of record CAVXLN010000040.1, read on the forward strand.
GCGATACAGGTTCACGGATCGGGTGAAATCGCGCAGTGATTCCATCCGATCCGATTCGGCTTTTGGTGAGTGTCTCAGCAGGCGGCCGCGTTCTTGGCTTTCGACCGGCTGGCAAAGGCGAGTGCCGCGATACCGGGAATCAGAAGAAGCCACGATGCGGGTTCGGGAACAGTCGACACGTCCGTGATGGTCAGGACGCTTAGGCCGGAGACGATGCTGGGGAGGTCGAAGGTGCCGGTCGCGAAGCTCAACTCCGGCTTCGTCTCCTCGAACAGGGTCGGACCACCGAACTGGGTAAAGCCGAGCGAGACCTCGTCGATATTGAGGTCTGCGAGGATGGGGGCCTGGCCGAAATCGATATCGGCCGCAACGCCGGCGACCCCGTTGAAGATGCCGGAGACGTTATCGTAACCGATCTGGTCGCCGATCAGGGACGATTTGGTGAAGAAGCTCGGCGCAATCGAGGTATCGATGGAGAAGCTCGCGTCGCGCGAACCGGTCAGCGTGAAATCGTAGATATCGGCCTTGGCGGTGCTGGAAAGCGCGGTAGAGAGCAAGGCCATCGTTGCGAAAGCGGAAAAGCGATTCATGATAGAGAATCCCCTTATTACAACCATCACTAGTACAAGGCCGACACCGCTTCGGACGCAAATTTAGGAAAATTTTTTGAATCGGCTGGCGAGCAGCGGGCCGGATCGGGCGCCGCCGCGCCGGGAATCTCCATACGGCGGCGCTGCCGAGCGTTACCGTTGTAGCGAAACATCGGGTCCCCGTAATCGAAGCGCGATCTGTCGCGCGCAGCTTTGCTCCGACAGCGGCTGTGAGCGGGATCGGTTCAAATGAGATGGGTGACGAGAGCGCCCGTATACGAGGTCGACGATGCGCAATTCGAGCTCGACGCCAGGCAGCTCATCAAGAATGTCGAGAAGTGGCAGACCAAAAGCGATGCGGGCTGGCGCAAGGAATGGAACGCGGACCTCGAAAAGATCCTGAACGAAGCAAATGTCTATAAGCGGCGCGGCGACGACCTGATCAAGCTCGTCTACAGGCTGGCGGAAGGGCCGGTCGCGCTGATGATTCTGCGGTCTCTGCCCGATTGCTTCAAGATCGAGGATCTGGCGGCGCATGCCGGCGCCAAAGGCGGGGGCGTCATCATGGTGGAATGGGCAGTCACCCATTCCGAGACGAACGGCAAGAATGGCATCGTCAAGCTGATCGATGCAGCACCCGAAGGATATTACACGGCGATGGGTTTCGAGGATGTCGTCCACCCCGAGATGCGCCTGGTGCCGCGGAACAAGCCCGATCTCTGGACGCTGATCGAGGGCGAGTGGAAACTGAAAAAATATCTCGCGACCCCGAACTTCCTTGAAGCGATCGCGGACTGAGCGGACCTAGCCTACCTGGGCGGCCTTGAGCGAACGGTAGCAGATCACGATGAGCACGCTCAGGAACGCGCTGCAGATCGATTGCCAGACATAGTCGACGACCGCGGCAGGCAGCGGGTCGAGCGTGAAGGCCAGCGCCAGGCTCACGATCAGCACGACGATGAACATGACGACCACGACCACAAGGAAAACGCCGAAGAGGCGGAGCCGATTGCCCTTGGTGAGGGCGGCGCTGCGCCCGTAGCTCGCGAAGGGGCCGATCCGCTCGGCCAGCATGACCGGGGCCGACAGGCAGAACATCAGCAGCAGGATGGTGCCGGGCACGATCAGCAGGATGAAGCCGAAGCCGAGCATCAGGCCCAAGAGGAACTGCGCCAGCAGGATCGGCAGGAACCGGACGAGCGATTTGATCAGCGCCGGCCAGAGCCCGACCTTGCCGCCGCCGAGATCGGCCAGGGTTGCGGCCTGGACCATCAGGGCGGCCAAGAGCGAGGTAAGGGAGCCGGCACCGAGGATCATGAACAGGATCGGCATATCGTCCGGGTTTGGACGGGGGTGATCGGTGAGCGCCAGCTGGACGATCAGCACCGGCAGGCCACCCACGATCGTCGCCGAGACATAGGCCGGAAAGCAGCGGCCGAAGGTCGATAGCGCTGCACCCAGCACATTGTCGATCTGAAACGGTACGAGCGATGCCATGGCTGCCCCCGAGAGTCCGTCCGCTGCTCGGCAGAGTGCCGTGCGGCGGACGGATTCTCAAGGAGGCGATCAGGCGGCGGCGGTCGTGGCGACCGGCGTGGCCGTGACGGTCGGGGTCGGTGCCGCCGTGGTGGGGGTCGGAGTCGAGCTATCGTCCGCGGTGTCGCCCGTCGTGTCGCCCGAATCCTGACCGGCAGCCTCGGAGAAGGCGACCTCGGTAATCGTTTCGGTGATGGTGACGCTCGATTCGCTGCCGCCGGCACCACTGCTCCCCGAGCCACCGGAGGCGTTGGCATTCGCGGACTGGATGCCGCTTTCGGCACTCTGGATTTCGCTCACCGCGTCGCCATAAGCCTTCTCGGCCTTCTTGGCGATCTCGCGCTCCTTAGGGTTCGGGCTGGTCTCGACAGCCGGCGCATTCTTCTTGAGGTACTTGCCGACCTCGCCGAGGACGGCCGTGGCGACCTGGAAGAAGGGATCGGTCGAAGGGTCGGGGATCGAGGTGATGTCGCCGGCCTGCAGCTGGTTCTGCTCGGCACCGGCATACTCCTTGACCGCGGACTCGACCTCCTTGGCGATCTTGCCGGCGAGCTGAACACCCTTCGGGCCGCCGATGAGCTTGAGGATCTTGAGCTCGTCGAGCGCGTGCTTGAGCTTTTCCGCCGCCTCCTGCTTGGGGAAGGCGCGAGCTTGGGCGTTGGATGCCTCGACGGTGGCGAGCGCCTTCTGGCCCGGCGTCTCAGCCGAGCCGTCGGTCGAATCAGCACTCGATGCCGGTTGGCTGCTGCTTGAGGAGGAGGCCGGGCTCGAGGCGGTCGTGCCGTTCTGGACGGCACCATTCTGGATCGAGACCGAAATATCGACCTCGACGGCGGCGCCGAAGACGTCGCCATTGGCGTTCTGCTGGACGACCGCTGCCTGGGTCTGTTGCTGCAGGCCGAGCGTGCTGCCTTGCGGGCTCAGCTGGGCATAGAGACTTTGAGCTTGATTGTAGGCAAAGGCGAGCGACGAGGTCGCGGCAACCATTTTGGTCTCCGTATCCGGTTCAACCGTGCGTCAAAGCTAGCCCGCTTGTGTCAACGGTTCATTAATGCTTCTGTCGATTTTCGAGCCAAATTTTAGGCGCGCTCTGGTACGGGACGAGATGGCGGATCCATTGGTTGAAAGCGAGGCGGAGCACCCATCGGGCGTGCTGCCGTCGCAGTCGTTGCGGGAGCTGATCCGGCAGGGTGTCATTCTGGCCGACGAGCCGATCGTCGAGGCGCAGATCCAGCCGGCGAGCCTCGATCTCCGGCTCGGGCCGGTGGCCTATCGCGTGCGGGCGAGCTTCCTGCCCGGGCGGAATGCGACGGTGCGAGAGCGGCTCGACAAGGTCGAGATGCATGCGATCGACCTCAGCAACGGCGCCGTGCTCGAACGCCATTGCGTCTATATCGTGCCGCTCTTGGAAAGCGTGGCCTTGAAGCGGCGTTTGAGCGCCATCGCCAATCCCAAGAGTTCGACCGGACGGCTCGACGTGTTCGCGCGCCTCATCACCGATAACGGCACCGAGTTCGACCGGGTCGAGGAGGGCTATTCGGGGCCACTCTATGCCGAGGTGAGCCCGCGCGCCTTCAGCGTACGCGTGCGCGCCGGCACCCGCCTGCTGCAGCTCCGGCTCCGCCGGGGTGCGCCGACTGCCAGTGATTCGGCCTTGCGCCGGCTGCATGAGACGGTCGCGCTCGTCGATTCGGCCCCCGGCGAGGAGAATATCAAAGGCGGGCTTGCCTTCACGGTCGATGTTCAGGGCGATCCCGCGACCGGCATCGTCGGCTGGCGCGCCCGACGCCATGCCGGGCTTATCGACACCGATCTCATCGATCATTACGAGCCCCTGGATTTCTGGGAACCGGTGCAGGCGCGCGGCGGCGGGATCATCCTCGATCCCAATGATTTCTACATCCTGGCATCCAAGGAATCGGTCGTGGTGCCGGCCGATCATGCGGCCGAGATGCTGGCCTATGATTCGCTGGTGGGCGAGTTCCGCGTCCATTATGCAGGATTCTTCGATCCGGGCTTCGGGGCGGCCGAAAGCGGCGGCACGGGCAGCCGCGCCGTGCTCGAGGTGCGCGCACACGAGGTGCCGTTCCTGATCGAGGACGGGCAGACCGTCGGCCGCCTGGTCTATGAGCGGCTGACGGCGCGACCGGACAAGCTCTACGGCGTTGGGATCGGATCCACATATCAGCGCCAGGGACTGAAGCTGGGCAAGCAGTTCAAGCGCGGGCGGTAGGCTATCCCGGCGGTGCGATCGAGAAATACTGCGCCGCCGCATCGATCTCCGCCGGCGTCAGACCGCGGGCGACGTTGCGCATCTGCTGGGCGATGTCGTTGTGGCGGGTGCCGTCGGCGAAGCCTTTGAGCTCGGCGCGGAGATAGTTGGCCGAGAGGCCTTGGAGCCAGGGGCTGCCTTCCTTGGTGTCGAGCCCGCCATGGCAGGCCGCACAGGGCGGGATATTGCGCATGGGGGCACCCAATTCGACGATGCGCGGGGCTGAGGGCGGGTTGGCCGGAACGAGCCGCGGCAGATAGGCGAAGTAGGCGGCGAGGTCGCGGATGTCCTGCTCCGAGAGATTGACCGCCTGCGGCGTCATCACGGCGCTGACGCGGGCGCCGGATTTAAAATCCTCGAGCTCCTTGTAGATCGCCGGCGCGAACTGGCCGGCGAGGCTCGGCGTGTCGGCCTGGTCGGGCCGGCGCGCATCGTGGCAGATGGCGCATTGGTGGGCGAGCGTGGCGCCGCGGCCGATCGAGACGTTGCTCGGATGATCGAACATGCCGGGCACGAAGACGACGGTCGAGGCGTTGGGCGCCGGTGCGACCGGTACCGGCTGCGCCGTCGGTCGGACCAGGCCGGCGGCACGGCAGATCGCATCCCAGAGCGTGCCGGTGCCAGGCTCGAGCGAGGGGAACCAGATGAAGCCCACCACGGCCGAGACCGCAGCGATGGCGACGACACCGCCGACCGAGGCCGCGAACCAGGGATTGGCGAAGGAGAAAAGCCGCTCCGTGCTCATGGCCGGCCTACATAGACCGCCGGCACGGCCACGCCGCCGCCGGTGGCCAGATGGTAGATCGGGAAGGCGTAGTTGCTGAGCGTCAGGCCGATCATCAGCGCCAGCCACAGGCCGAAGCTGTTGAGCGCCACGGGCAGGCGGACGGGGGCGTGGATCGCCTGGGCGAAGCGGTAGATTGGTGCTGCCGCGCGCGGCGCCATCTGGCCGCGGATCAGGATGAGAAGGAAAAGCAGGCCCGACAGCAGCAGCAGGAATCCCCCGAAGGCCGAGAGCATGACCGGCACGGCGTCGCCGCTCAGCGCCGGGTCGCTATAGTCATAGAAGGCCATCCGGCGCGGCATGCCGAGGATGCCGACATAGTGCCAGGGGAAGGTCGTCACGATCATGCCGATGAACCACAGCCAGAGCTGGGTGCGCATAAGCCCGAAATCCGCGAGCGCCCGGCCGGTCAGGTGCGGCCAGATATCGTAGGCGATCGCGAAATACATGATCACGATGGCGCCGCCGAAGATCAGGTGGAAGTGGCCGGTGATCCATTGCGTGTTATGGATCGAGGCGTCGAGCTGATAGCTCATATTGATGAGTCCGCCGGCGCCGCCGAAGCCCAGCATGACGAAGGAAAATGCCGCCGCCAGCATGATCGGGTTGGACCAAGGCAGGGCCTTGAGCCAGCCCAACATTCCCTTGCCGCCGCGCAGCCGCCCGGCGATCTCGACCGAGGCGCAGATGGTGAAGACGGTGAGGATGGTCGGCACGGCGACCAAGGCCGTGAACACCGAATGGAGGAACTTGAAGCCGGCCCCGACCTGCGGGTCGGCGAAGAGGTGATGCACGCCGATCGGCATGGCGACGACGAGGAACAGGATGAAGGAGATCCTGCCCATCATGTCGCTATAGAGCCGGCCGCCGATCGCGCGCGGCAGGATCGTGTAGTAGGCGATGTAGGTCGGAATCAGCCAGAAATAGACGATGGCGTGCAGCGTCCAGGAGAAGAAGACCCTGGCCAAGCCGGCATCGATCGTGTCGGTCCAGCCGAAGGCCGTGGGAATGATCTGGAAGATCAGCTCGAGGGCGGCACCCACCGCGGTCCAGGCCCAGAGATAGGATCCCGCGACATTGGCGAACATCGCGAAGGGCACGGGCCGGTCCGGACTGGCACGCTTCCAGTGATAGAGGTTGACCGACATGAGGGCCACCCAGATCCAGGATCCGACCACGACCAGGACCACGCCGATATAATAGAAAACATTGCCGATCATCGGCGGATAGAAAGTGTAGAGCACCGAGGCGAGTCCCAGCGCCACCGGCACCATGGCCGTCACCGTGCCGATCGCGACGAGCGCGAAACCAAGCCAGGCCCAGCGCCTTCCGATCAGCGGCTGGTCGAGGGCGCTTTCGCTGATGGCATAGCCGAAACCCATCGCGATGAGGGTCGGAAAGACATAGCCCATGGCCGTGCCGTGCGCCGTGACCGAGCGGTAATAGAGCTCGGGATCGCCGAGCCAGGCGCTGAAGGGGCTGCGCACGAACATCTGCCAGGCGCCGAGCATGAGGGCGCAGCCGAAGCTCGCGAAGCCCAGCCAGAAATGGGCGAGGATGAGACGCCGGCTAGCCAACACAGCCGAGCCTCCCAGCCTGCTTGGCCTGATCGAGGAAGGCCGATTTGTCGATCACCTTGACCTTGGCCCACATGCCTTCATGGCCGGTGCCGCAGAATTCATGGCACGGCATGGCGTGCTCGCCCGGCTCCGGAAATTTCGCGGTGAAGCTCGAGACATAGCCCGGCACCAGCATCTGGTTGAGGTTGGTGCCCTGGATCAGGAAGCCATGGACGACATCCGCACTGGTGGCGCGGAAGGTGATCTTGGTCCCGGCCGGCACCAGGATGCATTGTGGCGTGAAGGAATATTGCTGGCCGATCGCGCGCACCGTGACCGAGCCGTCGGGCTCCAGCGCGGTGCCGAGATTGCTTTCGACGAACTCGCCCTTCAAATGAAGCGTGCGCGGATCGACCGTCTCGACGGCGGCCTGCGGCATCACCGCCTCGTGCAGTCCAGTCGCGGCGGCGAGGATCGTCATGGCGGCCGTGATGCCGACGGCGACCATGGCCCAGCGCCGCTCGGTCCTCAGCGCGATATCGCTGCCGCCATGATGTGTCGAGTCGGTCATGGCGTCGTCACCCGGGCCAGAAACACGAAGAAATAGAAGGCGAGCCAGACCAGCACGACGATGCCGGTGGCGACGCTGGCGAGCGCCAAGGCACCGCCCGGGCCGGCTCGGACAATCGCATCGAGCGCCTCCTCCTCGGAGACGGCCGGATCGGGCGAGTCGATCGGGGAATTGATCATGCCGTCCTCAATTCAAGGGTGCCGCGCGCAGCTCGTTGGCCTGCCTGGCCGAGACCGGCTCGCCGTGATTGCCCCAGGAGACGCGGATAAAGGTCACCACGGCCGCGACCTCGTCGTCCGAGAGCGCCTGGGCGAAGGGCGGCATGCCGTAGGGCTTGGGATTGCCGTCCGTTCCGGGCGGATAGCCGCCATTCAGCACCATGCGGATGGGATTGACGGCCGAGGCCATCTCGATCGACGGGTTGCCGGCCAGTGGCGGGAAGGCGGGCAGCTTGCCCTTGCCTTCGGCCCCATGGCAGACGGCGCATTGCCCCTGATAGATGTCGTGGCCGAGGCGGATGAGCAGGCTGCCTTCGGCCTGGCTCGTCACCGGCCCCGGCCCCGCAGGTGCCTGGCCCTGGCCGAGGCTCTTCAAATAGACCGCCATCGCTTGGACATCGGCATCGCTCAGATATTGCAGGCTGTTATAGACGACATCCGCCATCGGCCCGTAAACCGCGCCCCGATCCGACACGCCGGTCCTCAGAAGGTCGGTGATATCCTTGATGCTCCATTCGCCGAGCCCGGCCTCGAGGTTCGAGGTCAATGACGGCGCGTACCAGTTCTGCATCGGGATGAGGCCGCCCTGGAAGGCCTGCGATTCCGAGCTGCCGCCCAGCGCGTTGATCGGGCTGTGGCACATCGAGCAATGGCCCGGCCCTTGGACGAGATAGGCGCCGCGGTTCCATTCCTCGGACTTGGTCGGATCGGGCTGGTATTCGCCCTCCTGGAAGAACAGCGTGCGCCAGCCCAGCAACAGCGAGCGGTTATCGTAAGGGAAGCGCAGATCCTGGTCGTGGCTCGGCCGATGGATCGGCGGGATCGTCTTGAGATAAGCGAAGATCGCATCGCAATCCGCGCGCGTCATCTTGGTGTAGGCGGCGAAGGGCATGGCCGGGTAGATCAGGCCGCCATCGGGCGACCGGCCCGTATGCATTATCTGGTAGAACTGGTCGGCGGTCCATTTGCCGATGCCGAACTCGGGATCCTGCGTGATGTTGGGGGAATAGAGCGTGCCGAATGGCGTCGGCATCGGCCGGCTGCCGGAGAAGATTTCGGCCTCGGGCTTGGTGTGGCAGGCGACGCAGTCGCTCGCCCGCGCCAGATATTGGCCGAGCTTGACCTGATCCGCCGGCGCCTGGGCGAGTGCTGGAAACGAGGGCCCCAGAAGGGCCAGAGCAAGGGCGGCGAGAAGCTGCTTCACCATGGCGCTTACTCCGGCCCGGTGGGTTCGCTGCCGCACACGAGCGGCATGGGCAGCGAACCCTGCTTGGCGGGGGTGGGGTCGGTAGCGGCCGGTTGGCTCGACAGCCAGGCCGCGATCGCGGTCACATCGGCCTCGGTCAGGTGCCCGGCGACCTGCTGCATGCAGTCGGGTGCCGGTGCCGTCCGCGTGCCGTAGCGCCAGGCGCCGAGCTGAGCCGCGATATAGCTGGCATGAAGGCCCAGAAGACTCGGGATCGCCGGTTGCTGGCCGGTCAAATGCGGTCCGTGGCAATTGACGCAGGCCGGGATCTCGCGCTTCGAATCGCCGCCGGTGACGAGCGCCTGGCCGTGGGCCAGAACCTCCTTGCTCGCGGTCGTCGGCGCATGCTCCATGAAGGGCGGTTGCTCGGCCGCGAAATAATCGGCGATCTGGTGCAGATAGGCGTCGGGCAGGAATTCCAGGAGATAATTCATCGGCGGGTAGCGCCGCCGCCCATCTTTGAAAGACGCCAGCTGGTTGTAGAGATAGCCCGCTGGCTTGCCGGCGAGGCGGGGGAAATAATCATCCTTGGTGCCTTGGCCTTCCGCACCATGGCAGGCGGCACAGGCGAGCACGCGGGCCGCCATCGTGTCTGGCGCCTTATCCGGCTCGGCCGCTATGGCACCGGTTCCGCACATCATCAAAAGATTGAGGCCGCACAGCCCCAATCTCGATCGTAACGTCAGGCGAATGTCCATTCGTCCTCCGTCCATCGACCGAAGGCCGATGCTGCCTCGATTTCAAGATGGCGCAACCGATCGCGGCCGTGAAGTATCTGTAAGTATCAAATGGAACCCCTGCGGACGATCTTAGCGTCCGCCGTTTGCAGCAGGATGACGGTTTGGCGGATCAGGCCTTATCGTCCCGAATGCTATTCGAACGCAGCCCGAGCGCGGTATCCCCCAGATGAGGGAGCAAGGTGCTGCGCTGTAGGTTCTTGCTGGAAATGTTGACAAAGATTACCTTGGTCAAAGGATTAGCGAAGCAGCAGCAGGAAGCCTGGCGGTCGTCGCTCGGTCTCGAAGCTCGAGCTCTTTGACCGGCTCGACGAAATTGCCAAGGCCGCCGGCCGCGAGCCAAAATTCGCTCGCACCCGGTAAGCTCGTCGGCAGATTTTTCACTCAAGAATGCAAAGGCTCGATCGCGATGCAGCGTAAATTCGTCTTGCCTGGTCTGATCGTTCTTATGCTGGCTGCGTGCGCTGCCGAGCCGCCCAAGCCGATCGCGGTGTTCTTCTGGAACGATCATGAGGAACTGACACCGGAAGGTCGCCATCTCGTCGCCGACATCGCGCTCCAGGCGAAGCAGATGCATGTCTCGCGCATCGAGATCGAGGGCCATGCCGACGGCGCCACCGACGACCGCTCGGCCCTGGCCCAGGCCCGTGCCAATTCCGTGGCGCACGGGCTGGTGGAGGAGGGGATCAGCCCCAACCTGATCCAGGCCCATGCCGGCGTGCCGCCGAAGGGGGAAACAGATGTGGCGGCCCGTAAGGCGCTGGTGATGCTGATTCCGTGACGAAGAACCCTCTCCCGCCAGGCGGGCGAGGGCTAATCTATAAGCCCCGCGCCACCCAGCCCCGCCTTTGAAGAGGCTGGGCAAATCCGGTCTTGCGAATTAGTCTCCGCGGCTCTCACGCGGGCTATGGAATCGGGTTGCGATGGCGAAATATGATTTCGATCTGTTCACGCTCGGCGCGGGCTCCGGCGGTGTCGCCGGATCGCGGCGGGCGGCGAGCTATGGCGCGCGTGTCGGCATCGCCGAGGAGAGCCGGGTCGGCGGTACTTGCGTGATCCGCGGTTGCGTGCCGAAGAAGCTGTTGGTTTATGGCGCGCATTTCGCCGACGAGTTCGCCGATGCGGCCGGCTTCGGCTGGACGCTCTCGCCGCCGGAATTCGATTGGGCGACGCTCATCGCGAACAAGGATCGCGAGATCGACCGGCTGAACGGCATCTACCTGAAGCTCCTGGCCGATAGCGGGGTGCAGCTGTTCGAAGGCCGCGCGCGCCTCGTCGATGCCCATACCGTCGCGATCGGCGAGCATAAGGTGACGGCCGAGCGGATCCTGGTCGCCACCGGCGGCCATCCGGTCGTGCCGACGGTTCCCGGCATTGAGCATGTCATCACCTCGAACCAGGCGCTGCATCTCGATGAGCTGCCGCGCCGGATGGTGATCGTCGGCGGCGGCTATATCGCGGTCGAGTTCGCCGGCATCTTCGCAAACCTCGGCGTCGAGGTGACGCTCGTCATCCGCGGCGAGAACCTGCTCAAAGGTTTCGACGACGATCTGCGCGTGTGCCTGGCGCAGGAGATGCAGCAGCGCGGCATCGAGATCCGCACCCGTACCGAGATCGCCCGCATCGAGAAGAAGGAGGGTGGGTTCGATCTCACCACCGCGATCGGCCAGACGATCTCGACCGACCTTGTGATGTATGCGACCGGCCGGCGGCCCAACACGCGCGGCATCGGGCTGGAGGCGCTCGGCATCGAGATGAACGAGGTGGGCGCCGTTGCGGTCGATGAATGGTCCGAGACCAACGTCCCGGGCATCTACGCCGTGGGCGACGCCACGGACCGGCTCAACCTCACGCCGGTCGCGATCGCCGAGAGCCGGGCGCTGGCCGAGACGCTCTACAACAATAATCCGATGAAGTTCGACCCGACGGGCGTGCCGACGGCGGTGTTCTCGATGCCGACGATCGGCACGGTCGGATTGACCGAGACCCAGGCGCGGCGCAGGCATAAGGCGATCGATATCTATCGCGCGCGGTTCCGGCCGATGAAGCATACGCTGTCGGGCCGCGAGGAGCGGACGCTGATGAAGCTCGTGGTCGAGCGCGCCACCGACAAGGTGCTGGGCTGCCATATGCTGGGCGCCGACGCACCGGAAATCATCCAGGGCCTCGCAGTGGCCTTGAAATGCGGTGCGACCAAGCGCCAATTCGATCAGACGGTCGGCATCCACCCGACCGCGGCCGAGGAATTCGTCACCATGCGCGACAAGGTGCCGGAGCCCAAGGCCCAAGCAGCGGAGTAGGCGACATGGTGTCCAACAGCTGGTCTCCCGATAGCTGGCGGTTGCGGCCGGTCCAGCAGGCGCCCGAATATCCGGACGCGGCAGCGCTCGAAGGGGTCGAGGCGCATCTCCGGGACTATCCGCCGCTCGTTTTCGCCGGCGAGGCGCGACGCCTGAAGGCGGCGCTCAAGGATGCCGCCTTCGGCCGTGCCTTCGTGCTGCAGGGCGGCGATTGCGCCGAAAGCTTCGCCGAGTTCCGCGCCAACAATATCCGCGACACCTTCCGCGTCATGCTGCAGATGGCGGTGGTGCTGACCTTCGGGGCCGCCTGCCCGGTCGTGAAGCTGGGGCGGCTCGCCGGCCAGTTCGCCAAGCCGCGCTCCCAGCCCAACGAGACGATCGGCGGCGAGAGCCTGCCCTCCTACCGTGGCGACATCATCAACGGCGTCGAGTTCACCGGCGAGGCGCGGGTGCCCGACCCGCAGCGCATGATCCAGGCCTATAGCCAGTCGGCGGCCACGCTCAATCTGCTGCGCGCCTTCGCCCAGGGCGGCTATGCCGACCTCCACAAGGTGCATCTCTGGAATCAGGGCTTCGTGGCCCGCTCGCCGCAGGGCGAGCGGTATCGCGAGCTGGCCGACCGGCTGACCGAGACGCTCGATTTCATGGCGGCTTGCGGCTTCACCTCGGCGACCAGCCCGCAGATCCGCGAGACCGAGTTCTTCACATCGCACGAGGCGTTGCTCTTGCCCTATGAGCAGGCGCTGACCCGCGTCGATTCGACGAGCGGCGACTGGTACGATTGCTCGGCACATCTGCTCTGGGTCGGCGACCGCACGCGCCAGCTGGATGGCGCCCATGTCGAGTTCCTGCGCGGCGTCACCAACCCGATTGCCTGCAAGGCAGGGCCGAGCCAGACGCCCGACGAGCTTCTGCGCCTCATCGATGTGCTGAATCCGGAGAACGAGCCGGGCCGGCTGTCGGTCATTGCCCGCATGGGCGCGGACAAGGTGACGGAGTTCCTGCCGCCGCTTCTGGGTGCCGTGAAGCGCGAAGGGCGCAACGTCGTCTGGATCTGCGACCCGATGCATGGCAACACGCAGACGGCGGGCGGCTATAAGACCCGCTCCTTCGACCGCATCCTCAAGGAGGTGCGCGGCTTCTTCGAAGCGCATCGCGCCGAAGGCACCCACGCCGCCGGCGTTCATTTCGAGATGACCGGCCAGGATGTGACCGAATGCATCGGCGGTGCCCAGGCGATCACGGAATCGAGCCTCGGCGACCGCTATCACACACATTGCGATCCACGGCTCAATGCCAGCCAGTCGCTCGAGCTCGCCTTCCAGATCGCGGAGGAGTTGAAGCACTGGCGGAGTGCCGCGGGGCGCCCGACGCCGTCGGCCATCGCGGCGGCCTCGTAACAGCGGGGAGACGATCGTGCCGGCAGCCTTTCCCATCACCGAACACACGGTCAAGACGGCGCGGCATACGAGCTTCTATCTCGCCTGCGGGGCCGAGGATGCGCCGCTCATCATCTTCGTCCATGGCTGGCCCGAGCTGTCGATCAGCTGGCGGCATCAGCTGCCGGTCTTTGCGGCCCTCGGTTTCCGCTGCGTCGCCCCCGACATGCGCGGCTATGGACGGTCGACGGTCCATCCGCGGCATGAGGATTACGCGATCGCCGAGATGGTCCAGGACATGGTCGAGCTCATCGACGCGCAGGGTCGCGAGCGCGCGGTCTGGGTCGGGCATGATTGGGGCAGCCCGGTCGTCTGGAGCCTGGCGAGCCATCATCCGGAGCGCTGCTTCGGTGTTGCCAGCCTCTGCATTCCCTATCTGCCGGACGGCTTCGCGCTGCCCAACCTGCTACCGCTGGTCGATCGCTCGGTCTATCCCGAAGCCGAGTTTCCGGCCGGGCAGTGGGACTACATGTTCTTCTACGAGGAGAGCTTCCCCAAGGCCGTGGCAGGATTCGAGGCCGATATCCGCAATGCGGTGAAGGCGATCTTCCGATCCGGTAATCCCGCGGCCAAGGGCAAGCCGTCGCGGACAGCGTATATGCGCGCGCAGGGCGGCTGGTTCGGCGGCGGTGCCGCCCCTGATCTGCCGATGGACGAGAAGGTGCTGACCGAGACCGATCTCTCGCAGTATGTCTCCGCCCTCGAGCGGAACGGCTTCTTCGGGCCGGATTCCTGGTACATGAACCATGCCCGCAATATGGAATACGCCAACCACGCCAAGGATGGCGGGCGCTTGAGCCTGCCCGTGCTCTTCCTCCACGGCGCCTATGACTATACCTGCGAGACCATGACCTCCGGCCTCGCCGAGCCGATACGGCGGGCCTGTGCCAAGCTGACCGAGGTGGTGGTGCCGTCCGGCCATTGGATGGCCCAGGAAAAGCCGGTTGCGGTCAATGCCGCCCTCGCGAAATGGCTGGCGGCCGAGGGCTGGATTCCCTGATCCCGCGCCAAGCCTCGGCATAGGCGAGGATCGCCGCCATCAGTGCGGCATGGTTGGTCTTGAGCCCGACTGCCGATACGGTCAGCCCGTCGATGCCGAACGCCTTGTTCGTGCCGCGCAACAAGCGCGCGGACCGGGGTCGTGTAAGCGACGCTTCGACGGCCGGGTCGATCGCCAAGACGACGAATTTCTGACGATGCATTACATCGCCGCCAAGAAATTCCTGCAAGCTGCCCGGCTGGACGGGAATCACATGGAAGGCGATCAAGGCCGCGCCCGCCGTCATAAGGATGCCCAGGAGCATGAGACCCAGGGGCTTCCCGCGCGAGTAAGTGAGGTCCAGCGTCTGCGACGGATCGATCACCGCCATCGTTAGATCTCCGCAACCGCCCGCCTCAGCGCGGCACGCGCCAGCAGCCGGGTCGAATCGAGCGTCGGCAACGGTGAGTTCGCGTCGTTCATGATGAGCGGGATCTCGGTGCAGCCGAGCACAACGGCGTCGCAGCCCGCGCTTTTCAGGCGCGCGAACATTTGCTGGAAATAGGCGACCGCCTCGGGCCGAAAGATCCCGCGCACCAGCTCGTCCATGATGATGCGGTGGATCTCGTCCCGCTCCGCATCGGTCGGGCATAGATGGCCGATGCCGCGCGCTTCGAGCTTCTCGGGATAGACCTCGCTCTCGACGAGCCAGGCCGTGCCGGTGATACCGAGGTGCCGATATCCGCGCGCCACCGCCGTTTCGGCCACCACCTCCGCGATATGGAGCCAGGGCAGGGGCGAGCGGGGTTCGACATGGTCCATCGCCTGATGGATCGTGTTGTCCGGGCAGATCAGGAAATCGGCCCCGGCAGCGGCCAGCTTGCGCGCCGAGGACAGCATCAGCTCGCCGATGCCGACACGGTCGCCGCGGTCGAGACAACGGGCATAGTCGGCCAGCGAATGAGTGTGCAGCGACAGCTCGGGATGGCCATGCAGGCCGAAAAGCTCGGCACCCTCGGCCGCGATCGTCCGATAGCAGAGGGCGGCGCCCTCGGCGGAGCAGGCGACGATGCCGATATGCTTGGACATCACAACACCCGCTGTGCTGCCGCGGCCTCATCCGGCGGTGCCGCGATCCAGCTGCGCCGGCCGAGCTGCAACGCCCGCTTCTCGATCCCGTGCCAGGAAAGCCAGGCGATCGGCACGGCCAGCACCATCGAGAGCGCGAAGACCTGCCACCAGGGCAGCTTGTCCCTGGTCGCCCAGACCACGGCCTGCTCGACCGGCCAGCCATAGATATAGAGCCCGTAGGACAGATCGCCGATCCGGCCGGGCAGGTCGGCGAACGGCGCGTGTCCGCGCGCGAGATAGATGGTGAGATAGCCGCCGAAGAGCGGGAACAGCATGATGAAGAGATGGAGATAGAGGCTGAGCGCCAGCCCGATCGCCGCGGCGAGAGCAAGGCGCGGGTCGAGCCAGCGATCGCCCAAAAGCCGCATCGCCATGCCGGCGGCGAAAAAGCCCACGAGCCAAGCCCATTCGCCGAGATCGCCCCAGGATGTCAGCGCCCGCTCGAACCGGACCGCGATCATGCCGAGCAGCAGGAGCCCGAGGCTGGTCCAAAGCCGGAGCCCGCCGACAAGTCCAAGCAGCAGCACCATCCCATACATGATGAGCTCGTAGCGCAGCGTCCAGAGCGCGCCATTGACGACGCGACCGGCCTCGTTGGCGGAGAAGGCGACGCCGGGCAGCGGCGTATCGACGGCGTCGAGCGTGATGTTGTTGGCGAGGAAGCGGCCGAGCCCCGGATCGCCGAAATACTCGCTAAGCGGCAAGGTCGTGACGAGAGCCCCCAGCGCCAGCCCGACAAAGAGAAGATTGCCGGCAAGCCCTGGAAAGATGCGCAAGGCCCGCTTCATCACGAAACGCCAGGCCGAGCCGGTCGAAAGATAACTGCCGGTGACGAGATAGCCGCTGATCGTGAAGAAGACGAAGACGCCGACCAGGCCCAGCACGGATTGGCCACCCGAAAGCCGCGCAAACCACTCGTTCCCCTCGCTGCCTTCCGTCACCAGGAAAGCGTGCGAGAAGATGACCGACGATGCCGCACCGAGGCGCAGCAGGTCGAAATTATTGTGGCGCCGTGGCTCCGACCGGTCGGGACTCAACACCTATTCCTCGAACCCGTAGAGCCGCGCCGGGTTTTCCACCAGAATCAAGTGCTGCAGCCTTTCATCCGGCGCCCATTCGCCGAGGAGATCGAGGAGGTCGCCGTCGTTCGACATCGGGCCCTCGATCGCGACATGCGGCCAGTCCGAGCCCCAGACGAGGCGGGTCGGGTCGGTGTCGACGAGTGCGCGGGCGAATTGGATCGTGTCGCGATAGGGCGGACCTTCATTCGAGATCCGATTGGCGCCGCTGAGCTTGACCCAGCAGCGGCCGCCGCGCACGAGCTTCAGCAGCGCCTTGAAGCCTGGATGATGGATGCCGACCACGGCCGGCATGTGGCCCATATGGTCGATCACGATATCGACCGGCAGATCGCTCAAGCGCGGTGCCAGATCCGGCAGATGCCGCGCATCGATCAGGAGTTGCAGATGCCATTGCCGGGGTTCGATGCGGCGCGCCAGCGCCTCGATCTGGTCGAGCGGCACGCCGCCGCGGAACAGCACATTGAGGCGCAAGCCCTTCACGCCATTGCCGGCGAGCGTGTCGAGCGTCTCGTCATCGACATTCTGGTCGACCACGGCGACCCCGCGCAGCGTGTTGCGATGCCGCGCCAGCGCCTGCAGCATGCAGCTGTTGTCGGTGCCGAACACGCTCGGCTGCACCAGCACGCCGCGCGCCAGCCCCAGACTCTGGAGCATGTGCCGATATGCCGAGAGATTGGCCTCGGGCGGCGTGTAGCTGCGCTCGGCCCCGAGCGGGAACAGCGCCAGCGGCCCGATGATATGGGCGTGGCAATCGCAGGCATTGTCGGGGATCGCGATCCCGGGCGCATGCGGATTGGGGTCGGGTCCTTGGCAGGGAGGGGCGTCCTCGTCATCCGACATTTGGGATCTCCGGGTTCGATCGGCTCTCCGGGCTCATCTGGGCCGGCGGCTACTCCCAGCCGGCTTTCGCCATCACATCCTGTGCCTCGGGCAGAAAACGCCCGAGCTTCGAAATTGCTGCCTTGTCGGCCTTGAATGGGCCTAGCGCCTGCAGCACCGGCGCCAGCGGCACGTTCGGCAGGATCGGGAACTCGAAATTCGCCTTGGCGAATTTCTCCTGGATGTCGGCCCGAAGCAGGAAATCGAGCAGCGACTGGGCCGCCGCCGCGTGCGGCGCCGATTTCATGACACCGGCGCCGACCAGATCGATCTCCGTGCCGCGATTATCCTGGTTGGGAAAGACGAGCTTGAGGCCCGACAGGATCTCCGTCTCCGTCACTTTGTCCGACGCCGCGAAGCGCGACCAGTAGCGCGTATTGACCACCGTGATGTCGCCCTCGCCGGCGCTCAGCGCTTCGAGCTGGTTGCCGTCGCCGCCCTGGGGCGGGCGCGCGAAATTGGCGACGAGGCCGTGCGCCCAGGTCTCGGTATCTTCGGTGCCGTTGGCGGCGATCATCGAGGCGACCAGGGCGATATTATAGGGGCTGCTGGCCGAGCGCACGATGACCCGGTCGTGGAAGGCGGGATCGGCCAGATCCTCGTAATGCTTGAGGGTGTCGGGATCGATCTGGCCGTCGCGATAGACGATGACGCGTGCCCAATAGGCCAAGCCGGCCCAGCGGCCATTGGGGTCGCGGAATTCGGGCGATACCGATTTGACGCCGGCGCTCGCCTCGGCCGGGCGCAGCAGGCCGGCATCGGCGGCGCGCGCCAGGCTCGCCTCGCCGACCAGGATCAGCAGATCGGCAGGCGATTTGGCCCCTTCCTGCTTCAGCCGCTCGAACAGCGGATCGGTGTCCTCGTCGATCACCTGGACCTCGATGCCGGTCTCCTTGGTGAAGTCGGCGAAGAGCAGCTTGTCCTCCTCCTGGTGCCGGTCGGAATAGATCGTGACGATGGTGTCGGCCGCCAGCCCTCGCGAGGCCGGGCCGAACGCCATGCCAAGCAGCGCAAGGGCGATCATCGCCCCCTTCGGCAGTCTCAGCATCGGCGTATGATTCCTTCGCGGCTGGGCTGTCGGGAGCCCTCGATCCATTCGATATATCCCGGCCTTCGGTCCGCTGCATAGGTTGTTGGCGGGGCGGCCCGGCGCCGGGTCAAGTTGACAGTGGGGCAGCGGGTTCCTAGGGTCGCCCCCTCGGCTTTCAGCAGGATCGAAGATGGTGCCCAATTCGGATCGCCTGGTCATCGCCTTGGCGCAGCTCGACCCGACCGTGGGCGATGTCGCCGGTAATGTCGCGAAGCTCAAGGCAGCGCTCGCGACCGCGCGCGGGCAGGGGGCCGATCTCCTGGTCAGCTCCGAGCTTTTCGTCGCCGGATATCCGCCCGAGGATCTGGTGTTGAAGCCGGCCTTCCTCGATGCCTGCGCCGAGGCGGTCAAGGAGCTCGCTGCCGAGACCGCCGATGGCGGCACGGCGCTGCTCGTCGGTGCGCCCTGGCGCGACGAAGGCCATGTCCACAACGCCGCCCTGCTCCTGGATCGCGGCGAGGTCCGCGCCGTGCGGTTCAAGCACGAGCTGCCGAACTACGGCGTGTTCGACGAGGTGCGGGTGTTCAAGCCGGGCGCCTTGCCCGGCCCGATCGCGTTCCGCGGCGTCAGGCTCGGCGTCATGGTCTGCGAGGATATGTGGTTCCCGGACGTGACCGAGACGCTCGAGGAATCGGGAGCGCAGCTGCTCATCGTGCTGAACGGCTCGCCGTTCGAAAGCGACAAGCAGGATCAGCGGCTGCAGCTCGCGATTCAGCGGGTCAAGGAAAGCGGCCTGGCGCTGCTCTATGTCAATCAGGTGTGCGGCCAGGACGAGCTGGTGTTCGACGGCGCCTCCTTTGTGCTCGACCGGGCGAACAAGCTCTGCGTGCAGGCGCCGTCCTTCGCCCAGGCTGTGATCCCCACATTCTGGCGCCTCGATGACGAGGAGAAATGGGATGTCGAGCCGGGCGCCATGACGGCGCCGGCCGAAGGGCTCGAGGCCGTCTATCAGGCGCTGGTGCTGGGTCTCAGGGATTATGTCGGCAAGAACTGGTTTCCCGGCATCGTGCTTGGCCTCTCGGGCGGTATCGATTCCGCCTTGTCGGTGGCGATCGCCGCCGATGCGCTCGGGCCGGACAAGGTCCATACCGTGATGATGCCCTCGCGCTACACCTCAGAGGATAGCCTCGAGGACGCGGCCGAGACGGCACGGCTGTGCGGTGTCGAGCTCCGCTCGATCGATATCGAGCCGGCGGTTCAGGCGTTCGGCGCGATGCTTGCGCCGTCCTTCGTCGGCCGCGCGCCGGACATCACCGAGGAGAATCTGCAGTCCCGCGCGCGCGGCATGGCGCTCATGGCTCTCTCCAACAAGTTCGGCTGGATGGTGCTGTCGACCGGCAACAAGTCCGAGGTGTCGGTGGGATATGCCACGCTCTATGGCGATATGTGCGGCGGCTATAATGTGCTGAAGGACGTCTACAAGATGACGGTGTTCGCGCTGTCGCGCTGGCGCAACGCGAACCGGCCGGCCGGCGCGCTCGGGCCGGAGGGGCCGGTCATGCCGGAGCGCGTCATCACCAAGCCGCCGACGGCCGAGCTGCGCGCCAATCAGAAGGACCAGGATTCGCTGCCGCCCTACGAGGTGCTCGACGCGATCCTTGAAGAGCTGATCGAGCATGAGCGGACGGTCGACGAGATCGCGGCCAAGGGCCATGACCGCGACACCGTGCTCGCCGTCTGGAAGCTCTTGGATCGCGCCGAATATAAGCGCCGGCAGGCAGCCCCCGGCGTCAAGACCACGAGCCGCGCCTTCGGCCGGGACCGGCGCTATCCGATCACCAACGCCTTCCAGGGGCGCAAGTGACGCCGATCCTGAGATTTGCACCCAGCCCGACCGGCCGGCTGCATCTGGGCAATCTCCGCACGGCGCTGGTCAATTGGCTGTTTGCCCGTTCCGCGCACGGCCAGCTCATGCTGCGCATCGACGATACGGATCTCGAGCGCTCGACCGCCGAATATGCCGCCGCGATCGAGACCGACCTCGCCTGGCTCGGCCTCGACTGGGATCTCTTCGCGCGCCAGTCCGACCGGTTTGCCGATTATGCCGCGGCGACCGAGCGCCTCAAAGCGGCGGGGCGGCTCTATCCGAGCTTCGAGAGCCCGGAGGAGCTCGAGCTCAAGCGCAAGCTGGCGCTTTCGCGGGGGCGGCCGCCGATCTATGACCGGGCGGCGCTCAAGCTGACGCCCGACGAGATCGCGGCCAAGCTCGCGGCGGGCGAGCAGCCGACCTGGCGTTTCAAACTTTTGCCCGGCCGGGTCGCCTGGGACGATCTGGTGCGCGGGCCAGTCGAGTTCCAGGCCGAGAATCTGTCCGACCCGGTGCTGGTGAAGGGCGACGGTCAGCCGCTCTACACGCTGTCCTCAGTCGTCGACGATGTCGATTTCAAGATCACCCACATCATCCGCGGCGAAGATCATGTCGCCAACACGGCCGTGCAGATCCAGCTGTTCGAGGCGCTGGGCGGCCATATCCCGAGCTTCGGTCATTTCAGCCTGATAGCCGACGCGGCCGGCGGCAAGCTGTCGAAGCGGGCGGGCGCGCTAAGCCTGGCCGAGCTGCACGACAGCGGCCTCGAACCGATGGCGGTGCTGAGCCTGCTCGCCAAGCTCGGCACGTCGGATGCGATCGACATTCGACCCGACCGCGCTACGCTTATCGCCGAGTTCGATATCCATAAATTCAGCCGCAACCAGCCCAAGCTCGATCCCGAGGAGTTCTGGCACCTCAATGCCAAGCTGCTGCACGGGACCGACTACGGCGTGGTGGTAAGCCGTTTGCCAGCGGGGGCCGGCGAGGCTTTCTGGCTGGCGGTCCGCGGCAATATCACGAAGCTCGCCGAGGCTGCGGATTGGTGGCGCGTCTGTCAGGGGCCGATCGAGCCTTTGATCGAGGATCCTGCCTTCCTGGCCGAAGCGGCAACGCTGCTGCCTCCGGACCCGTTCGAGGAGACGAGCTGGAGTAGCTGGACCCAAGCCGTCAAGGCCGCGACCGGGCGCAAGGGCAAGGATCTGTTCCTGCCGCTCCGCCGCGCGCTGACTGGCCTCGATCATGGGCCGGAGCTGGCAAGGCTCTTGCCGCTGATCGGGCGAGAGCGTGCCGTGGCACGGCTGGCGGGGCGGGCAGCCTGAGCGGTCCGATCGCGAAACCCGCTTGTGCCACGGGTCCCTAGCGGCTAGGACAGGCGCCTTGCGTCAAAACCCGGCCAGACCCATGAAGAACGCGCTCCGCATTCGCCGCTCCGAGAATTTCTCCGACTGGTATCACGAGGTGATCCGCGAGGCCGATATGGCCGAGCATTCCGGCGTGCGCGGCTGCATGGTCATCAAGCCTTGGGGCTATGCCATCTGGGAGCGGCTGCAGCAGCGCTTGGATGCGCTGATCAAGGCGACCGGCCACGATAATTGCTATTTCCCGATCTTCATCCCGCTCGAGCTGATGGAGAAGGAGGCGAGCCATGTCGAAGGCTTCGCCAAGGAGATGGCGATCGTCACCCATCACCGGCTGGTCATGAAGGACGGCAAGCTGGTGCCCGACGCGCCGCTCGAATCGCCGCTCATCATCCGGCCGACCTCGGAAACCATCATCGGCGAGGCGATGGCGCGCTGGATCAAGAGCTATCGCGACCTGCCGCTGAAGCTCAACCAATGGGCCAATGTCGTGCGCTGGGAGATGCGGCCGCGCCTGTTCCTCCGCACCAGCGAATTCCTGTGGCAGGAAGGCCATACGGCCCATGCGACGGCCGAGGAGGCGATCGAGGAGGCCAAGCAGATGCTGGGGGTCTATCGCCAGGTCATCGAAGGCGATATGCGCATTCCGGTGATTCCGGGGGTGAAGACCCCGCATGAGCGCTTCCCCGGTGCGGTCGACACGCACACGGTCGAGGCGATGATGCAGGATGGCCGGGCACTCCAGGCCGGCACCTCGCATTTCCTCGGCCAGAATTTCGCCAGGGCCGCCAATATCCAGTATCAGGACAAGGCGGGCGGGCTCAGCCACGCTTTCACGACCTCCTGGGGCGCCACGACGCGTCTCATCGGCGCGCTCATCATGACCCATGCCGACGATGACGGCTTGCGCGTGCCGCCCAAGATGGCGCCGTTTCAGGTCGCGATCGTCCCGATCACGCGCGACGAGGCCGGCCGCGACGAGGTGATCCGCCATGCCCAGGGGCTGGCCGAGCGCATCCGGGCGGAGCGGTTCGACGGCGAGCCGATCCGCGTGCGCGTCGATCTCAAGGACGACAGCCCGGCCAACAAGCGCTGGGGCTGGATCAAGAAGGGCGTGCCGGTCGTGGTCGAGCTCGGCCCGCGCGACATCGCCAGCGGCAGTGTCGCCGTGACCGCGCGCGACGCCATCAATGACCGCAAGCTGGGCGTGCTGGAATCCCAATTCGTGGCCGGGTTGCCGCAGCAGCTCGCCGATTTCGATGCGACGCTGTACGGCCAAGCGCTCGATTACCGCAAGAGCAAGATGGTGGAGGGCATCGCGACATACGAGGATCTCGTCGCCCATTTCAGCGAGGAGGCCGGAACCGGCTTCGTCGAGGGCAAATGGTCGGGCGATCCCGATATCGAGGATCGGCTCAGCGCGATCGGCGTCACCATCCGCTGCCTGCCGCACGAGCAGTCGGGCACGTCGGGCAAATGCCTGATCACGGGCGTGGATGCGACGCTCGACGCGATCTATGCGAAGGCGTATTGAGGGCTGACGGAACTTTCGGTGCGGCCCCACCTCACCCTGACCCTCTCCGCCCCAATGGGGCAGAGAGGGAATGAACAGCTCCTCTCCGCCGGTGGGGCGGAGAGGTTGGGTGAGGTGGGGTGCTCCGATTGTCAATGAGGAGCGGAACGGAAATGAAGTGGTGTCGGACACACTGTTGAGCTTGCCCGTTGGCAGGTGCTCCGTCCCTCTTTCGTCCTGATCAAAGGTTTCTGCCGTGTCCCTCGTTCTCTTCAATACGCTGACGCGCCGCAAGGAAGCGTTCCGGCCGATCGATCCCGACCGCGTCCGCCTCTATGTCTGCGGGCCGACGGTCTATAATTACGCCCATATCGGCAATGCGCGGCCCTACATCGTCTTCGATGTCCTGTTCCGGGTGCTCCGGCATCTCTATGGCGAAGACCATGTCGTCTACGCCCGCAATCTCACCGATGTGGAAGACAAGATCATCGAGGCGGCGCGTAAGAACAACGAGACCATCCGGGCGCTGACCGAGCGGACTGCCGCCATCTTCCAGGCCGACATGTTGGCCGTCGGCAGCCTGCCGCCCACGATCGAGCCGCGGGCGACCGAGCATATCGGCCAGATGGTCGCGATGATCGAGCGGCTGATTGCGCGCGGTCATGCTTATGCGGCGGACGGCCATGTGCTGTTCCAGATCGCGACCATGCCCGACTATGGCAGGCTCAGCCGGCGCCCGCTCGAGGATATGATCGCGGGCGCTCGCGTCGAGGTCGCCACCTACAAACGCGATCCGGGCGATTTCGTGCTGTGGAAGCCGTCGAACGATGAGCAGCCCGGCTGGGACAGCCCGTGGGGCCGGGGCCGGCCGGGCTGGCATATCGAATGCTCTGCCATGAGCGAGGCGCATCTGGGCCAGCATTTCGACATTCATGGCGGCGGCATCGACCTGATCTTTCCGCACCATGAGAATGAGATCGCGCAATCGGTCTGCGCCCATGACGACGGCACTTTCGTCAATGTCTGGATGCACAACGCCTTCCTCGACATCGAAGGCGAGAAGATGTCGAAATCGCTTGGCAACTTCCTGGTCGTCCATGATCTGCTGAAGGATTTCCAGGGCGAGGCGCTGCGCTACTCCATGCTCAACGCCCTCTATCGCGATCCGATGGATTGGACGCTCGATCGGGTACGCCAGGCCAAGCAGTCTATGGATCGCTTCTATACCGCACTGCGCGCGACATCCGAGATCGAGCCCATTTGGCCGGCTTCGCCCGCGGTGCTGCCCGCGCTCGAGGACGATCTCAACACGCCGTTGGCGCAATCGGTGATGCATGAGCTGACGACCGAGCTCAACAAGGCGGAATGGCTCGAAGACAAGGCGCGCGCCAAGGGCGCGCTGCTGGCGAGCGGGCGGCTCATGGGGTTCCTCAACGAGGATCCCGAAGCCTGGTTCCGCTGGCGGCCGGAGCATGCCGAAGGCTTGAGCAACGAGGAGGTCGATGCGCTCGTGTTGGCTCGGCGCGAGGCGCGGGCGCAGCGCGATTTCGCGGCGGCCGACGGCATCCGCAAGCAATTGACCGATGCCGGCATCGTGCTTGAGGACGGGCCGGACGGCACCATCTGGCGGCGCGGCGGCGATGCCGGCTGAAGCAGGGCAGGGGCCGGCGATCATCCTGGTCGAGCCGCAGCTCGGCGAGAATATCGGAGCGGTCGCGCGTGCCATGCTGAATTGCGGTCTCACTGATCTCCGGCTCGTCAAGCCGCGCGACGGCTGGCCCTCGATCCCGGCCGAGCGGGCCGCCGCCGGCGCCGATATCGTGCTCGAGCGGACCCATGTGTTCGAGACGCTGCGCGAGGCGATCGCGGATCTGACCTTCGTCTGCGCCACCACGGCGCGGTCGCGCGACCTGATGAAGCCGGTGCTGTCACCCGATGCGGCGGTCGAGCGGTTGGTCGCGGCCGAAGCGCGGGGCGAGCGGGTCGGCGTGATGTTCGGCAAGGAACGCTCGGGCCTGACCAACGACGATGTGGCGCTCGCCGATGCGGCGGTGACCTTCCCCCTCAATCCCGGCTTCACCTCGCTCAATTTAGCCCAAGCTGTGCTGCTGATCGGGTGGGAATGGCGCAAGAGCCAGATCGAGGCGCCGCCCGCCGAGACCATCCCGCCGATCAGCACGCCGGCAACCCATGGCGACCTCTCGCATCTCTTCGAGCATCTCGAGCGCGAGCTCGATGCCGGCGGCTTCTTCTTTCCGCCCGACAACCGCCCGTTCATGATCCGCAATCTGCGCACTCTGCTGACGCGGGCGCAGCTGACCGATCAAGATGTGCGCACGCTCCATGGCGTGATCCGCTGCCTCGCCGAGAAGCGGAACCGTCAATCCTAGGCAGAAACAAAGTGTTGGGGCGGGCATCCTGCCCGCCAGCGGGCGGGACGCCCGCTCCACTGGTGAACCAGCGAAGGCGCATCCGGATCAAGCTCGGGAGGTCTCGCCATGCCGCATCTCGCATTCCACCAAGTCGATGTGTTCTCGTCGGTGCCGCTCAAGGGCAATCCGCTCGCCGTGGTGATCGGCGCCGACGGGCTGAGCGATCGGCAGATGGGTGATTTCGCCAATTGGACCAATCTCAGCGAGACGACCTTTCTGCTGAGGCCGACCAGTCCTGTGGCCGATTACCGGGTGCGCATCTTCACGCCCGAGCGCGAGCTGCCCTTTGCCGGCCATCCGACGCTTGGTAGCTGCCATGTCTGGCTTGCCGCCGGCGGCGTCCCACGCGGCGACAAGGTGGTTCAGGAATGCGGCGCCGGGCTGGTGCCGCTCCGCCGCGATTCCGGCCGGCTTGCCTTCGCGGCCCCGCCGCTCCGCCGATCAGGGCCACTCGAGCCGGATCTCGTCGCCCGGATCGCCGAGGGGCTGGGACTGGCGCCCGAGCGTATCCAGGCGACTCAGCGAGTTCGAGAACGGGCCGGAATGGGTTGCGGTCATGCTCGGCAGCCGCGCCGAGCTGCTGGCGCTCAAACCGGATCCGCGGCCGCTGGCCGGGCTCGATCTTGGCGTCGTGGCGCCCTGGGATCCGGCATCGGATGGCGCCGAGGCGCAGTTCGAGGTGCGCGCTTTCATCCTGGGCGACACCGTGTCCGAAGATCCGGTGACCGGCAGCCTCAATGCCGGGCTGGCGCAATGGCTGATCGGCGCCGGGCTGGCGCCCGAACGCTATGTCGCGAGCCAGGGCACGGCTTTGGGTCGGCTCGGGCGGGTGCATGTCGAGAAGGACGGTGCCGAGATCTGGATCGGCGGCGCCGTCACGAGCGTCGTGACGGGCACGGTGGCACTGTAGTGCGGCCTCGCGCTGTGGCAGAATGTCGTCCGATCATTCGAGACGCCGCAGGGGGCAGCGAGAATGACGATTGTCGAGGCTGGCGCCGCCAATCATGGCGATTCCGGCGCGGAGCAGAAGCAGCTTGCCGCCGACCGGATCCGCACGATCGATCAGATCAAGCGGCTCTATGCCGTCGTCATGGGCTTTGCCGTCACCACCAGCATCAGCAATATCTACAACGCCGTGAAATCATCGGGTTTCGACCCGTCGGTGAGCTTCGTCATCCTCAGCGACGAGTTCGCCTTCATCTCGCTCATCGTGCTCTTCTTTCTCGGCACCGAGCGGTTCTATGACGCGCGCTATCTGAAGCCGGACAGCCGGCCGGCGAGTTTGCGCGGCCTGTTCCTCGACCTGTCGGCGTCGGGCATCTCCGCGGGCTTCTTCGTGATCCTGGCCGAGACCTTCTCGCACCAGGATCCGGGCGCAGCACTCGATCTGCCCCACGCCATGTCGATGCAGCATGAGTTCTTCCGCAATCTCCTCGGCCTCTACGCGATCGATCTCGTGCTGCTGTTCGTGCAGATCTGGCGGATGCAGCATCATCCGACCGGGCTTGAAAACACCTTCACTGCGCATTGGATCTGGGTGGCGCTCAATGTCGCGACCTTCCTCATATTCTTCTTCTTTCACCGCGACGAGCTCGGCCATGTCACCGTCGGCTTCCTGTCGCTCGATCTGTTGATCAGCAGCCTGGCTATGGAAATTCTGGCGATTCACGCGGTCAGGTTCGGGCTCGATATGTCGCTGACCTTCGAGTTCTATTATCCGGGTGCGGTAAATCCGGCACGCGACCTGATGCGACGCTTGGGCCGGCGGCGACACCCGTAACTTCTGTGGATCGAGCATCGGATATCCGCGATAGTGAGGTTCTATTGCGCAAAGGGAATATCGATGATGCTGCAGCGCCTTATCCTCGCGATCCTGGGGTCTTTCCTGCTCGGCCAGGCAGCACTGGCGGACAAGTCGGCGATGCATGAGCTGCAGGCGCCGGCGGGCTACAAGCTGCTCTTCTCCGCCAAGGCCAAGGGCGTGCAGATCTATACCAGCACGGCCGATGGCGATGCCTTCAAATGGGCATTGGAAGCGCCGCTCGCCCAGCTCTCGGCGAAGCGCGGCAAGCTGATCATCCATCACTATGCCGGCCCCTCCTGGGAGGCCCCGGATGGCAGCAAGGTGGCGCGCGACAAGGAGGCGAAACCGGTCTCGGTGCCGGCGCCCGACGCCGCCGCCGACATTCCCTGGCTGCTCATCAAGGTCGCGGCCGATCCGGCACCCGGTGTGCTGAGCCAGGTCGCCTATGTCCAGCGCATCGGCACCAAGGGCGGCGTGGCGCCGGCGGGGGCACCCGTCCGGGCCGACACAAAGATCGGCGTGCCTTACACCGCCACATACGCCTTCTACGTCAAGGCCGAGTAGGGCGTCCGTGCTCAGCGTCATCATTCCGGCCCGGAACAATGGCGCCTTTACCGCGCGCTGCATCGGGACGGCGCTGGCCGCCCTCGCAGTCCGCAATCTCAAATGCGAGTTCGTGCTGATCGACGATGCCTCGGCACCGGACGAACACATGCTCGATATCTTCAAGCAGCATCGGGCGAGCGCCCCCGATCAGGAGTTCAAGCTGGTCCGGGTTTCGACACATCAGCACTATTCGCGAATCTTCGCGATCGGTCTCCATCTCGCGACGCGCGAGAATGTGCTGTTCTTGAGCAACGACATGCTGATCACGCCGAGCTTCCTGACGGCCTTGCTCGGTGTTTCCGCACTCGATAGCCGGATCGGCATCGTGCGCGGCACGTCCGCCCATGTCGACAGCCATCCCGAGCATGTCGTGAAGCCGCCCATGCCGATGCGCCGCTATCCCGATATCGACGCCTTCTCGCGCATGATGTTCGAGATGGCCGGGCTGGGCTTCGTCGAGGACAAGGTGCTGTCGGGCGATGCGGTGCTGATCAAGCGCGCGCTCATCGATCGGATCGGCCTCGTCGACTACCGCTATTTCGCCTATTTCGGCGATCTCGATTACGGGCTCCGGGCGCATCTTGCCGGTTTCAAGCTGGTCTGCGCGAAGGGTGCGTGGCTGCATCACGAAGGGGCGGGTTATATCAAGGCCGATGTCGCCCGCGTCGGCGAGCCCATGGCAGCGGCACAGGCGCGGCGCATGGAAGTGGTGCAGCAGGCGTACGAGACCTTCCGCGCCAAATGGGACCCGGATTTGCCGCCTCGCTATGACGAGCTGCCGTCGCTCCATCTCTTCGACATGGCACGGCGCCATGCCGACCGGGTCCAGCTGGTGGAGACGCTACCGGCCGAAGCCTCAGCAGGTCTCGAGTTCCATTAGAGCCGGCCGCAGCCGGAATTTTTCAAAAACCGTCCATCGCGCTCATCCATTCGTCGGGACACGCTCGTAACACAATGGGGCGAATTCACGTTGTGTCGGCTTGAGGGCCGCGGACGGAGCGGGCGAAGCATTTTCGTCCCGCGGCCCCGCGCGTTGAGAGTCGGTCAAAAGCATCTGATTTTGACTGGAGCTTAGATGGAAGCTTCTTCCTCCGATTTGGTTTCGCCCTTCTTCCATAAATGGCAATGCACGCTCGATCTGCTCGCGACCCTGATCGAGGTGCCGGGCGTGGCGATCGTTCGGCTCGCCCGGCGCCATCTCGTCTGCGTGGCGTCCAACCGCGGCAATCTCGTCGGCATCGAGCCTGGCGCCTGCTGGGATTTGGCCGAACGGCCGATGCTCCCCCATATCGAGTTCCCGATAACCTGCCCGCGCGGCGGCTGCTTCGGCTATCTCTATGTGTTCGGCTGGACCGAGCGGCAGGAATGCGCCGATGCCGGCCATATCCAGCATGTGCGCGCGCTGCTTGAGGCCGATCTGCGTTTCGAGCGTCAGGAGGCATATCGGATGCGCGAGGCGGCGGCGAGGCAGGATCGGCTCGAGACCGAGATTGCGACACTCCAGGCAGCGCTCCTGGGGGCGCGCGCGACCGCCGTTGCGGCTGGACACGGCCGCGAGCAGTTCCTTGCCAGCATGAGCCACGAGCTGCGCACGCCGCTCAATGCCATCATGGGCTTTGCCGAGGTCATCGCCGACGATCTCTTCGGCCCCTGCGACAGCTCGCGCTATGCAGCGGCCGCGGCGGACATTCTGGCGTCGGCCCGGCAATTGCTGGATTCGCTCGACGACATCCTCAAGCTGGCCGGACTGGTCGGCGGCCAACCCGATGCGGCGATCGAGGAGATCGATACGGCCGATCTCGTCGATCGGGTGATGGCGGAGATGCGGCCGGTATTCCAGAAGGCCGGCGTCACGACGGAGACCGGCATCGAGGCGGGTTGCGAAAGGATCGCGACCAGCGCCCACAATCTGGCGATCATCCTGCGCTGCCTCTTGTCCAATGCCGCGAAATTCAGCGAACGAGGCACCTCGGCCGAGGTCTGGGTGAGGCGCGCCGCGGGCGACAGTGTCGACTTCATCATCCGCGATCACGGGATCGGCATGGCGCCGCATCATCTTGACCATGTGATGAAGCCGTTCATGCAGGTCGAGGATGTCTATTGCAAGAAGCGGCCGGGCTGCGGGTTGGGGCTAACGCTCGTGCAGATGCTGACCGGTTCGCTCGGCGGGACGGTCGCGGTCGAGAGCACGCTCGGCATCGGCACGACCGTGACCGTCAGCCTGCCGGCGCAACCGATCTCGCTCCTGCCCTGGGTGCCGATGGGCCGGCTCGATTGCGCTTGAGCCTGGAGCGCGATGACGTTAGGTCGGATCGACCTGATCGCATCCGGCTCCAGAGGCGGCAGGGCTCCCTTGCGCGGGTCCGGTGCCGGGCGCAGTTGACACGGCCGGCGTTCGCCCTATAGTCGCGCGCTTCATTCCTGGGAATGCGGGTCCGGGACCCCGCCTCTATGGCCTCGATGAGAGGTGGTTAGAGGACTACCGGGACAAAAGGAGCGGCCAACGCGCCGCCAGAGAAAGAGAGATATGAGCAAGCGTCTGCAGTCGAAGTACAAGATCAACCGCCGTTTGGGCGTCAATCTTTGGGGCCGCGCCAAGTCTCCGCTCAATCGCCGGGAATATGGCCCCGGCCAGCATGGCCAGCGCCGCAAGAAGCCGTCCGATTACGGCACGCAGCTGATGGCCAAGCAGAAGCTCAAGGGCTATTACGGCAATATCGGCGAGCGCCAGTTCCGCCGGCTCTATGACGAGGCGGTGCGCCGCCGCGGCGATACGGGCGAAAACCTGATCGAGCTCCTGGAGCGCCGGCTTGACGCGGTCGTCTACCGGATGAAGTTCGTGCCGACCGTGTTCGCCGCGCGCCAGTTCGTCAATCACGGCCACGTCACGGTCAATGGCAAGCGCGTCAACATCGCCTCCTTCAAGGTCAAGGACAATGACGTGATCGAGGTGCGCAACAAGTCGAAGCAGCTGACCGTGCTGCTCGAGGCCGTCGGCGCCAAGGACCGCGACGTTCCGGCCTATATGGAAGTCGACCACAGCGCCATGAAGGGCCGCTATATCCGCGCGCCGAAGCTGGCCGATGTGCCCTATCCGGTGATGATGGAGCCGAACCTCGTGGTCGAGTTCTACTCGCGCTGAGGTCCCGCTTTCTCGAAGATCGACGCCGTCCGGCCGCAAGGCTTGGGCGGCGTTGGTGTTTTTGTGCTAGGCTATCCGCATGGGCGCTGTTCTCAACAAGCCGATGACCCTGGCGGAGTTCCTCGATTGGGAGGAGCGGCAACAGAGCCGGTACGAATTCGATGGTTTCCGTCCGGTTGCGATGACGGGCGGGACGGTGGCACATGCGCAGATCCAGCGGAACCTGGCGATCTCCATCGGAGGCCGGCTGCTGGGCAAGCGATGCAGCTTCTGCGGCAGCGATCTTAAGATCGAGGTCGCCGGGCGCATTCGTTATCCAGACGGATTCGTGCTCTGTTCGCCGATGTCCAGCAAGGCCACGGTGGCGGGCGATCCCGTGGTCATTTTCGAGGTGTTGAGCGACAGTACGGCGCTCACCGATACTATGGCCAAGAACCAGGAATATGCCGCAACCCCCTCCGTGCGCCGCTACATAATCCTGGCTCAGGATCGGATCGGCGGCACCTTGTTCGAGCGGGTCGGCCAGGATTGGGTCGGCCATCTGCTCGGACCCGGCACGATGCTGAACATGCCGGAAATCGATATCGAGGTTCCGCTGGTCGAGTTCTATCGCGACGTTCGAGCTCGGACCGGACGAGGATGCCGGTTCGGCGGAAGTGTAAGCCTGCGCCAACACCTGGAAATTTCCTCCCGTAACGCTCTGATGCGCGTGCTATGATCCGATTCGTCCCGCGATGCTGCTGCAGATCGTCATACTATTCGTATTGATTCTCCTCAATGGCGTGTTCGCCATGGCAGAGCTTGCGCTGATCGGCGCCCGACGGGCGCGGCTTCAGACCGAGGCGGATCGCGGCAATAAGGGCGCCGAGGCCGCACTGGCACTGCTTCGGGATTCAGGCCGCTTCCTTTCCACCGTCTCGATCGGCATCTCGCTCATCGCGGTCATCGTGTCGACCATCGGCGGCGACAGCTTCGTGAGCCCGCTCGACACCGCGATCTCGTTCGTGCCAGCGCTCCAGCCCTATGCGCATCCGCTGGCGATCGCCGCAGTCGTGGTTGCGATCACCTTCTGCACCGTCGTGCTGGGCGAGCTGGTACCGAAGCGCATCGCCGTCGGACATCCTGAGCAGCTCGCCATGCTGCTGGCCCGCTTCATGACCGCCTTTGCCCGGATCGTGACGCCGATCGAATGGCTACTGTCGGGTGCAAGCACCCTCGTGCTCAAGCTGCTGCCGATCTCGGGCGCCGACCGGGCGCCGGTTTCGGACGACGAGATCAACCTGATGATGCGCGAGGGGGCGGCCGCCGGTGCCTTCCTGCCGGCCGAGTCGACCATCGTGCAGATGGCCCTCCGGCTCGGCGACCGGCGCGTCGATGCGATCATGACGCCCCGCACTCAGGTCGAGTGGCTCGATCTCGATGATGGCTGGGAGGTCAATCGCGAGAAGATCCGCACCCTCCACGTCTCCCGCTTCCCGGTCGTCGAAGGCGGCCCGGAGACGGTGCTCGGCATTCTCGAGGTCAAGGATCTCTTGGCTGCCTCGCTCGCCGGCGAGACGCCGGATATCCGCCGCCTGACCAAGCCGCCGCTTTTCGTGCCGAACACGGTGCCGGCCCTGAAACTCTTGGAGACGCTCAAGAAGACCGGCGAGCCGATGGCGCTCATCGTCGACGAATACGGCGATTTCGACGGCATTGCGACGCTGCAGGACATCCTTGAGGCGCTGGTCGGCGATATCGCCGAGCCCGGCGAGCCGGTCGATCAGACCGCAGTCAAGCGCGATGACGGCTCCTGGCTCGTCGATGGGCTGATGCCGGTCGATGACTTCAAGGACACGGTCGGCATCCGCCATCTGCCGGAAGAGGAGAGCGGCGATTTCCACACGCTGGGCGGTTTCCTGATGGCGCAGATCAAGCGCGTGCCAAGCGTCGCCGACCATGTCGAGGTCGATGGCTGGCGTTTCGAGGTGGTCGATATGGACGGCCACCGGGTCGATCGCGTGCTCATCGTGCCGCCGGAGCTGGTGGCCGCGCGCGATAAGGATTGATCAGCTGTCGCTATAGCGTTCCTGGCGCCAGGGATCGCCACGCATATTGTAGCCGCGCAGTTCCCAGAAACCGGGTCTGTCCCGGTCGATGAACTCGATCCCGCGCACCCATTTCGCCGATTTCCAGAAATAGAGCTGCGGCACGACGAGGCGGACCGGGCCGCCATGGGCGCGGGTCAGGGGTGCCCCCTGCCAATGCGAGGCCAACACCACGCCCTCGGCCGCGAAATCCTCGATCGGGATGTTGGTGTCATAATCGTCGAAGCTGTGGATGCGCAGAAAGCGCGCCTCCGGCAACGGGTCGACGAGGGTCAAAAGGTCGACCCCGCTGATGCCGGTCCAGCGATTGTCGTAGCGCGACCAGACGGTGACGCAGTGGATGTCGGAAACGCTTTCGCTCTGCTCGAAGGCCTGGAAATCGGCCCAGCCCCATTCGATCGGGTGCACGACGAGGCCGCCGACGCTGAAGCGCCAATCCCTGAGCGCGATCTCGGGCTGGATGCCGAGATCCAGCACCGGCCAGTCGCGAACCAGATGCTGGCCGGGTGGCAGGCGGTCATGGGTGGCCGGTGCCGAGGGATCGATGAGGCGCTTGTCGCGCGCCCATTTCTCCTTGGACGCAATCAGCTTGTCGCGATCCATGACCGCAACCTCTCAATGCTGATGGCTGTGGGCGATGCCCTTCTCGTGGAAGAGATGCTCAAGCTCGCCCGACTGATACATTTCGCGCACGATATCGGCGCCGCCGACGAACTCGCCGGCGACATAGAGCTGCGGAATCGTCGGCCAGTTGGCGAAATCCTTGATGCCCTGGCGGATCGACGGGTCGGCCAGCACGTCGACGCCCTTGAACTTGACGCCCATATGGCTCAGCACCTGGACGACCATCGCGGAGAAGCCGCATTGCGGAAAGACCGGCGTGCCCTTCATGTAGAGCACGACGGGGCTGGAAGAGATCTCTTCCTTGATGCGCTCGGTGACGGCGGGATCGCTCATTCTCTTCTCAACCTTCCTGAAACTTGGCTGTCACATTAGATGGGGTGCGGCGTCGCCCTGTCCAGCGCGGGCTAGAGGGCCGAGGTCTGCAATGCCAACGCATGCAGCTCGCCGCCCATGCGGCCCTTCAACGCGGCATAGACCAGCTGATGCTGCTGCACGCGCGACTTGCCGGCGAAGGCGGCGGAGCGGACATAGGCGGCATAGTGATCGCCATCGCCGCGCAGATCCTCGATCCGTACCTCGGCATCGGGCAACGCTTCCTTTATCAGCTTCTCGATCTCGGCGGCATCCATGGCCATGATGGGTCTCCTAAAGCTCACCCGTCATGTAGCGGGGCAGCCATTCACTGTTAAGGCGCTTGAGCTCGGCGATGGCAACGCTGCCGAGTCCGGGCCCGGTCAAGGTCTCACCGCCGGCCGTGCCGATGCGCAGCGCCGGCACGCCGGCCGCCTTGGCGGCCTCGAGCAAAGTGTCGTGGTGCTTCGTGGTCACGATATAGCGCGCCTGGTCCTCGCCGAAATAGGCGGCATGGAGCGGCAGATTGCGCGGCAGGCTTTCGATCGCCACGCCGATACCGCCGGCGATCGCCATCTCGGCCAACGCCACCAACAGCCCGCCATCCGAAAGGTCATGGCAGGCCGTGACGGCGCCCTTGAGGATCTGCGCCCGCACGAAATCGCCGTTCAAGCGCTCGGCCGGGAGATCGACTGGCGGCGGGGCGCCTTCCTCGCGGCCCTCGATCTCGCGCAGATAGAGGCTGGCGCCGAGATGGCCCTTGGTGCGGCCGATCAGGATGATCGCCTCGCCGGGCGCCTTGAGCCGCGCATTGACAGCCTTCGAAACATCGGCAATGAGGCCGACGCCGCCGATCGCCGGGGTCGGCAGCACGCCCTGGCCGTTGGTCTCGTTGTAGAGCGAGACATTGCCCGAGACGACCGGATAGTCGAGCGCCAGACAGGCGTCGCGCATGCCCTCGATGCAGCCCACGAACTGACCCATGATGCGCGGCCGTTCGGGATTGCCGAAATTCATGTTGTCGGTGATCGCGAGCGGCAGGGCCCCGATCGCCGTGATGTTGCGCCAGCTCTCGGCCACCGCCTGGGCACCGCCGCGCGCGGGATCGGCGACGCAATAGCGCGGCGTGCAGTCGGTGACGAGCGCGAGGCCCTTTTTGGAGCCGTGAATGCGGACGAGGGCCGCATCGCCGGGCGAATGCTGCACCGTGTCGCCCATCACGGTCTTGTCGTACTGATCCCAGATCCACGCCTTGCTGGCGATGTCGGGGCTCGCCATCAGCTGCTTCAGCACCGCCGCCAGATCGTCTGGGCCGGCGATATCGGCGGGACCAAGCTCCGGCTGCGGCGGCGTGGGCTCCCACGGCCGGTCATAGAGCGGGGCGGCCGACACCAGGGGCTCGACCGGCAGATCGGCCGCGATCTCGCCATTCATCTTCAGGACCAGATGCCCGGTCTCGGTGACCCGGCCGATGACCGCGAAATCGAGCTCCCATTTGTCGAAGATCCGCTTCGCCTCGGCCTCGCGGCCGGGCTTCAGGATCATCAGCATGCGCTCCTGGCTTTCGGACAGCATGATCTCGTAGGGGGTCATCCCGGGCTCGCGCATCGGCACGCGGTCGATCTCGAGTTCGAGACCGAGCCCACCCTTGCCGGCCATCTCGACCGAGGAGGATGTCAGGCCCGCGGCCCCCATATCCTGGATTGCCACGATCGCATCGCCGGCCATCAGCTCCAGGCAGGCCTCGATCAGAAGCTTCTCGGTGAAGGGGTCGCCCACCTGCACGGTCGGACGCTTGGCCTCGGCATCCTCGTTGAACTCGGCCGATGCCATGGTGGCGCCGTGGATGCCGTCGCGCCCGGTCTTGGCGCCGACATAGATCACCGGATTGCCGGGGCCGGCGGCGGCCGAATAGAAGATCTTGTCCGCATCCGCCACGCCGACCGTCATGGCATTGACCAGGATGTTGCCATTGTAGCTGGCGTGGAAATTGGTTTCGCCGCCGACTGTCGGAATGCCGACGCAATTGCCGTAGCCGCCGATGCCGGCGACGACGCCCGCCACCAGATGCCGCGTCTTCGGATGATCCGGGCTGCCGAAGCGAAGCGCGTTGAGGTTCGCGATCGGCCGGGCGCCCATGGTGAAGACATCGCGCAGGATGCCGCCGACACCGGTCGCCGCCCCCTGATAGGGCTCGATGAAGGAGGGGTGGTTGTGGCTCTCCATCTTGAAGATGGCGGCCTGGCCGTCGCCGATATCGATGACGCCGGCATTCTCGCCCGGACCGCAAATCACTCTGGGGCCGGTCGTCGGCAGCTTCTTCAGATGGAGCCGCGAGGATTTGTAGGAGCAATGCTCGCTCCACATCACCGAGAAGATGCCGAGCTCGGTCAGGTTCGGCACGCGCCCCATGATCTCGAGGCAGCGCTCATACTCTTCCGCGGTCAGGCCGTGGCTCGCCACGACCTCCGCCGTGATCTCGTTGGAGTATTTCAATGCAGCGCTCCAGCGAGGCTCTCGAACATGCCGCGCCCGTCGGTGCCGCCCAGCAGCGCCTCGCACACGCGCTCCGGATGGGGCATGTAGCCCAGCACCGTCTTCGCCTTGTTGAAGATGCCGGCGATGTTGCGGAGCGAGCCGTTGGGATTGGCCTCCGGCGTCACCTGGCCGTTGGCATCGCAATAGCGGAACGCCACCTGGCCGTTCGCCTCGAGCGCGTCGAGCGTCGCGTCGTCGGCGAAGTAGCAGCCGTCGGAATTGGCGATCGGCGTGGAGATGACCGATCCTGCCGGATATTTGTTGGTGAAGATCGACTGGCTCGTCTCGATCCGCGTCGTCACGGGGCGGTTGATGAATTTCAGCCCGCTTGTTGCGCATCAGCGCGCCCGGCAGCATCCCGGCCTCGGCCAGGATCTGGAAGCCGTTGCAGATGCCCAGCACTGGCAAGCCGCGTTCCGACCGCGCCTTGACCTCGCGCATGATCGGCGAATGGGCGGCCATGGCGCCTGAGCGCAGATAGTCGCCATAGGAAAAGCCGCCGGGCAGGATGACGAGGTCGACATCGGGCAGTTCAGCATCACCGTGCCAGACCATATGGGCAGGCTTGCCCGTGACCTGCTCGACCGCAACAGCGACATCGCGATCGCAGTTCGAGCCGGGAAAGACGATGACCGCGGTTCTCATGATCCCCTTCCGCTCAGCCTGAATAAATCAGGCGAGATCGATCGCGTAATTCTCGATGACCGTGTTGGCGAGCAGCCGCTCGCACATCGCCCTGGCCTCAGCCCGCGCTTTGTCGGGATCGGTCTCGGCCAGATCGAGCTCGATATATTTGCCGTTCCGGACCTCGTTCACCCCGGCAAAGCCAAGATTGCCGAGCGCGTGGCCGATGGCGACGCCCTGGGGATCGAGCACCCCGGGCTTCAGCGTGACATGGACCTTGACCTTCATTCTTCCCCGCTACTGCATCAATTTCGGACCTTTGAGGTCCGTAGGCCCACCCTCCGGCAGAATGCCGAGCCGGCGAGCGACTTCCTGATAAGCCTCCTCGACCCGGCCGAGGTCCTGGCGGAAGCGGTCCTTGTCCATCTTCTCGCCGGTCTTCGAGTCCCACAGCCGGCAGGAATCCGGGCTGATCTCGTCGGCGATCACGATGCGCATCTCGTCATTCGTCCAGAGCCGGCCGAACTCCAGCTTGAAATCCACGAGCTTGATGCCGATACCGAGAAACAGGCCCGACAGGAAGTCGTTGACCCGGAGCGACATCGCCATCATCTCGTCGAGATCCTGGGTGTTGGCCCAGCCGAACGCCGTAATATGTTCCTCCGACACCATCGGATCGCCGAGCGACTTATTCTTGTAATAATACTCGACGATCGAGCGCGGCAGCTGCGTTCCTTCCGCAAGGCCGAGGCGCTTGGCGAAGTCGGCGGCGGCGACATTGTGCACCATCACTTCGAGCGGAATGATCTCGACCTCGCGCACCAGCTGCTCGCGCATATTGAGGCGGCGCACGAAATGGGTCGGCACGCCCATGTCGGCAAGCCGGCTCATGACATACTCGCTGATGCGGTTGTTGAGCACGCCCTTGCCGGTGATGATGCCGGTCTTCTGATCGTTGAAGGCGGACGCGTCGTCCTTGAAATACTGTACGAGCGTGCCCGGCTCGGGCCCCTCGAACAGGACCTTGGCCTTGCCTTCGTAGATCTGCCTGCGACGGGACATTTCTTGTCATCCAGCTCGTAAGGCGCTAAGGGCCGATGTCCGCGTTGATATAGCCCAGGGACATGGTCTGACGGAAGGGGAACCGGCGAGAGACGGAAGGGTTCCGTGCCGGTGCCGCCAAGACGCTCGAACCGGGCCTGCCAAGCCTCATTCCAGCCCCTCGACCCGCGTCCAATCGGGTGCCGTCGCCGGCAACTCGGCATCGACCCGGGCGAAGAGCCAGATCGGGTGCTTGCCGATGCCGGCCGGCGGAATGGCGAGGAGCGAGCTCGACATGGTGCCGAAGCGGGCGGCCCCGGCATCGATCGCGAAACGCATGGCGCTTTCGGGCCCGAGCCCGGCCTCCGCCTCGCTTTCGCCGAGCAGCTGCTGCCAGGCCCGCCATTCCCCCTTCTCGGGATCGGGTGCCGCGGCGGTCGTGAAGCGCGGCCGATAGCGCCGGATGCGCGGGCTCGCCTCGTCATCGAGCTCGCGGGCGGTCAGCATCGAAAGACCCTCGGGAATGGGCGTCACCGCGACGGGCCCGCGGCCGCGATGGGCGAGCCAGAAGGCGTCGCGGTCGTCGGCCACCACGAGGTTGAACGGCC
This sequence comes from uncultured Alphaproteobacteria bacterium, assembly GCA_963762435.1. GTDB lineage: Bacteria > Pseudomonadota > Alphaproteobacteria > ATCC43930 > CGMCC-115725 > JAXDMU01. The sequence continues at coordinate 227,228 of CAVXLN010000040.1, forward strand.
GATAAGCCTCGGCATCGAGCCCGGAGAGGGCGGTCGCGGCGTCGACCGCGTCGGCGTAATCGAGCGCATCCAATACCAGCTCGCCGCGCGAGCGCTTGCCGGCGAGCGGCCCCAGCGATCCGGTCCGGTTGAGAATGGCGGCAGCGACGCCATGATCATTGACGCCAAGCCAGGAACCACCGGCAAGATCGTCGCGGCCGGCGGTCACTTCCGGCCGATCCGGCCAATGCCGTCCGGGCGGCGTCCAGACCCGATCCAGCATCTCGTCGCGATTGGCGCCGAGAAGAAGCGGCCACTCATGGCCTGGCCGGCGCAGCAGCACGAGAGTGCACATTCCCGCAGGTGGTCCCCGTCTCAGTCTTTACCGATTTCTAAGTCCGCTACCCTAGGCTGTCACGGCAGATTCGCGACGCTGCGTGCAACGGGCCAAGTGGTGTCGCGGCTGCGAAGGAGCAAGTCCAACTTGCCTCAGACCGACGTTCTCCGCGACGATCGCGACCGTTTCGTCGCTTTCGCCTTCGCAGCTGCGGATCTGCTCGTCCAGCTCGATGCCGAGCGGAACATCCGTTTCGTCTCGGGTGCAGCCCAGGCGCTGCTTGGGATTCCAGCGACATTGCTGCCCGGGCGGGCGTTTCGCGGCTTCGTCGATCCACGCGAGCGCGCCTTTCTCGACCGTCTGCTCGACAATGCAGGCCTGCGCGGCCGGATTGAGCCCGCAGCCTTGCTGCTGCAGCGTGCCGATGGCGGGCGGGTTCGGATTCTGCTCGGCTGCTGCTGGCTGCCGCGCCGCGAAAGCGGGGAATTCTATCTGGCGCTCACGCATCTGCCCTCGCTCGACACAACGGAGCGCGATCCCGAGACCCGGCTCTTGAGCAGCGGCGCTTTTGCCCAGACCGCCAAGCGCCTGGCGCAATCGCCCGCCGATCCCGATGGCGCACAGATGGTGATGCTGCATCTGGGCGGCCTGGCCGTGCTCGAGGACGGGCTGGAACCCGAAACCTGCAGCCAGCTCAGCGGCGAGATCGCCGCCCTTTTGCGCAGTGCCTCGGCCGGCGGCGACGCGGCGGCACGGATCGATCGCGAGACCTTTTCGCTGCTTCAGCGCCACGGCCAGGACACGACCCAGCTGACCTTCGGCCTCGAAGCCGTCGCCCACTCGGTCGATCCCGAGGCCAAGCTGTCGATCACGACGGCGACGGTCAGCCTCGATATGCATGATCTCGGCGACCAGGATGCCGGCAAGGCGCTGGCCTATTGCATCAAGCAATTCTCGGAGACCCAGGGCGAGGGCTTCGCCTTGAGCTCGCTCGGGCACAGTTTCGCGACCATGGTGAACCGGACCATGGCGCGCGTCACCCAGGTACGCTCGACGCTGGGGCAGGGCGCCTTCACGATCGCCTACCAGCCGATCGTCAATCTCAAGACGCTGAAACTGCATCATTTCGAGGTGCTGTCGCGCTTCGCGCCCGGTCAGAGCCCCTATGAGCTCGTGACCTTCAGCGAGGAGGTGGGATTGGCCGAGGAGCTCGATCTCGCCGTGTGCGAGAAGGCGCTCAGAGCCGCGCGGGCGGCGGCCGTACCGGAATACATTGCCGTCAACCTCTCCGGCCGATCGATCCAAAGTGCCACCTTCATCGAGCGGCTGATGGCGATGATCGGCCAGCTGGTGCGCGACCCGCGCCGCGTCATGTTCGAGATCACCGAGTCCGCCGCGATCCAGAATCTCGACGATGCCGACCATGTCATCCAGACGCTGCGCCGGCGCGGCCACCCGCTCTGCCTCGATGATTTCGGCGCGGGCTTCTCAGCCTATAATTATCTCCGCCGCTTTCCGGTCGATTTCATCAAGCTCGACGGCGCCTTCCTGCGGTCGGCGACCGAGAATGCGCGCGATGCGGCCCTCGTGCGCTCGCTCGCAACACTTTGCCGCGAGCTCAAATGCGGCACGGTCGGCGAAATGATTGAGACCCAGCAGGCCGCGGATATCGCGGCGTCCTTGGGCGTCGATCTCGGCCAGGGTTTCCATTTCGGCCGGCCCGCGCCGGAGCCGCGTTACGATGCGCCCTAGCTGGCGCTAAGCCTCGCCGAACACCCGCGCGAAGATCGTATCGACATGGCGGATGTGATGGGCGTCGTCGAAGAGGCCGTCTAGCGCGCTCTTGCCGAGATGCGCCGTCACCTCGGCGTCGCGCTTCAGCAGATCGAGGAAATTGCCCTCGCCGCGCCAGGCCGGCATCGCGTTGCGCTGGACTGCGGCATAGGCGGCCTCCCGGCTCATGCCGGACTGGGTCAGGGCTAGCAACACGCGCTGGGAATTGACCAGCCCGCCAAGCGAATCCAGATTGGCGCGCATCCGCTCGGGATATACGACCAGCTTGTCGATGACGCCCGCGAGCCGCGCCAGCGCGAAATCGAGCGCCACGGTCGTGTCGGGCGCCATCAGCCGCTCGACCGAGGAATGCGAGATGTCGCGCTCGTGCCACAGCGCCACATTCTCGAGGAACGGCGTCACGGCGGCGCGCACGACCCGGGCAATGCCGCAGAGATTCTCCGTCAGCACCGGATTGCGTTTGTGCGGCATGGCCGAGGAGCCCTTCTGGCCGGGCGAGAAGAACTCCTCCGCCTCGCGCACTTCGGTGCGCTGCAGATGCCGGATCTCGGTCGCGAGCCGCTCGATCGAGGACGCGATGACGCCGAGCGTCGCGAAGAACTGGGCGTGGCGGTCGCGCGGGATGACCTGGGTCGAGATCGGCTCGGGCTTGAGGCCGAGCTTGGCGGCGACATGCGCTTCGACATAGGGGTCGATCTGGGCGAAGGTGCCGACGGCGCCGGAGATGGCGCAGGTTGCAATCTCCTCGCGGGCGGCGCGGAGCCGCGTCCGGTTGCGGTCGAATTCCGCATAATATGTCGCGAGCTTGAGGCCGAAGGTGGTGGGCTCGGCATGGATGCCGTGGCTGCGCCCGACCGTCATGGTCAGCTTGTGCTCGAAGGCGCGGCGCTTGATAACGGCGAGCAGCTGGTCGAGATCGTCCAGAAGGATGTCGGCGGCTTGCTTCAGCTGCACGGCCAAGCAAGTATCGAGCACGTCGGACGAGGTCATGCCTTGGTGCACGAAGCGTGCCTCGGGTCCGACATTCTCGGCGAGGTTGGTGGTGAAGGCGATCACGTCATGCTTGGTCTCGCGCTCGATCTCGTCGATGCGCGCGATGTCCCATTTGCCCTTGGCCCAGATTGCGGCGGCGGCTTCCTTGGGAATGACGCCCAGCTCGGCCTGCGCGTCGCAGGCATAGGCCTCGATCTCGAACCAGATGCGGAAACGATTCTCGGGCGCCCAGATGGCGGCCATCTCGGGGCGGCTGTAACGCGGAATCATGGATCGGCTTTCGCGGGTCGTTGAGCGGAATCAATAGCACCGTAACCGGATCGTCACCAACGCCGAGAGCGAATGGCTGGCGTCAGTGCTTGACGGCAGCGACCACTGCGCGGTCGATCTCGGCCAAGAGGCGCCGGACGCGCCGCGCCTGCTCCGCGCGGTCGGTGAAGGGCGTGTCGGATTGGGCGTAAAGCACGATGGCGCTCACCCCTTCATCGACATCGACGATCTCCGCCGTCACCGTGTCGGGCGGGGCCGATACGGCGGGCTGATACTGCCGGTAGACGAGGCGCAACCCTTCGTTCGTGGCGCTTAGCAGCTCGGCGCGCGGCTCGGCATCGAGCACCTTGCGCACGACATCGCGCAGCTTCTCGGCCGGCAGCTTCATCAGCGGCATCAGCTCGTCCGGTGCCGCGATGCAGTAATCCTTGGGGCAGGCGAGATAATGAGCATAGTCGGCGGAAGGGGTGAAATCGCCGAAGCTCGCGACCTGCGGCGGCGGATCGACCGCGCAGCCCGCAAGCAGCAGCAAGGCGGCGATGGCTTTCTTCTTCGACACCCTCGATACCCCTTGCCTCGCTGAAAAGCCCGGTCTTTTAGACGGGGTCGATGAAGCGAAGCAAGGGGCTTGGGCAAAGGCCTCAAGATTGGGGGGTGATCGCCTTGGCGCTCGTCTGCTCGCGGAGTGCCGCCACGCGCCATCCCTTGGCGGTCTTGACCGCGACGGCGGTCGAGATGCCGCATTCGACCGGGCGGACGGCGCCGTCGGCATCATGGCCGCCCGCTATCGACCAGGTGAAGTCGATGAGCGCCGTCTTGCCGTCGATCACGCGAAGCTGCTGCAGCTCGAAGGACGCCTTGCTGCCGGCGTAGCCCGACTGGAAGACCTGGCGATAGAAGCCCTCGATCGCGCCTCGGCCATGCACGGCGAGGCCGGTCGGGATGATCAGGTCGCCATCCTCGGTGAAGAAGGCGGCCAACGCGTTGGCGTCGCTTCGTTCCCAGGCCGCGACATAGGCGGTGCCGAGCTCGCGGAAGGTCGCGTCCTCCTTGGTTCCGGCTGGGATGGCGAGCAGCAGCGACGCGGACAGCAAGGCGAAAACGGGGTTCATGGCGTGCCCTCCAAAGGCTGATGAAGCTCGGTGAGAATGGGGCAGGGCTGGTTGGCCGGTCGGGCGCGGCAGGCAGCCAGGAAGCGCGCGAGATCGGTTCCGAGGCGCTCGAGATTGGCCAGCTCGCGGCGCACATCCTCGAGCTTGTGCTCGACCGTGCGGCGTACCGCCTCGCAGAAGGAGGCGCTTTCCTCGAGATGGTTCTTGAGCTGCTCGATATCCTTGAGCGTGAAGCCGAAACGCTGGGCGATGCGGATGTAGCGGATGAGCGTCACCGCTTCCGCGTCATAATGCCGGTAGCCGCCATCGATCGGGACTTCGGGCCGCGCGAGGATGCCGCGTCGCTCATAGAAGCGGATGGTCTCGACGCTAACGCCGGCTTCGCGCGCGAGCGTGCCGATAGTTCGTCGCTTGACTGTCATGGTGGCCTCCTCAGGCTGTTCTGGGAGGATCTTGCCGTCCGTACCGTGGTACGGAGTTCAAGCGGCTTTTGCTATCATCGAAGCCGGGAGGGAAAAGCGATGCCGCTGGATCAGGGTGGATGGGGTGGCGGCGGCAAGCGGCCGGGCCGCAATGTACTGGGCGGGCCGCTCGATCTCTGCTCGCTTTCGCCGATGACGGGATTCTTCCGCGACGGCTGCTGCAATACCGCACTCAACGATATCGGCAGCCATACCGTGTGTGCGGTCATGACCGTCGAGTTCCTGGCCTTCAGCAAGGCACGCGGCAACGATCTCTCGACGCCGGTGCCGGAATATGGCTTTGCCGGGTTGAAGCCGGGCGATCGCTGGTGCCTGTGCGCGCCGCGCTGGCAGGAGGCGCTGGAGGCGGAGAGCGCGCCGCGCGTGGTGGTGCGGGCGACACATGAGGGGGCGCTCGAATTCTGCGCGCTCGCCGATCTCAAGGCTTATGCCGTGGATCTCGCCTGATGGGGCGCTCTACGGCCTATGCCCGCTGGCTCTTCGGCACCGCGGCGGCGTTCAACATCGCGATCGGATTCAGCTTACTGTTCTTCCGGCCGCTGCTGTCCTCGCTCTTGGGATTGGCGCCGGTCGAGGGGACGAATGTGACGCTCGTCTATCTCCTGGGCGGCTTCATCATCCTGTTCGGCTACGCCTATTTTCTCATTGCCCTCGATCCGGTGCGGTATCGGCCCTATATCCATCTCTCGGCGATCGGCAAGCTGATGGCGGTGGCGAGTGCTACACTCTCCTGGCTTCAGGGCTATGCGCCGCCGGCCGTGCCGGCGCTCACCGGCGCCGACCTGGTCTATGCCGTGCTGTTCCTGCTCTATCTCCGGCAGGTGCCCGAGCCCGTCAGGTGAATTGCCGCATGCGCTCGGCCGGCGGCACCACGCCGCCCTCGACGAGGACGAGGTCGAAATCGGCGGCGCCGATCCGATGCTGCATGGCCTCGCGATAGCGATCGCTTTCATACCAGCTGAGTGCGATCTCCGCCGATGGAAACTCAATCATCACAACGCCTTCGACTGGCCCGCTGCCCTCGAGCCGCTTGAAGGGCATGTAGGCGACGCGGAGCTGGACGTCGAACCCCTCGAACGTCGCCCGCGCTCTCGCCCAATATTCTTCGAGCCCGCGCCGGTCGGTGACGCCGCGGCATATCGCGATGAGATAGGCTGGCATGTCGTCTCTCCCTCGGGAATTGCGCAATTTTAGCCGAACGTTGCCGACGCGGAATCACTCCGCTCGGGTGGCAGCCCAAGCAATGAAGATCGAGACGAAGACGAGTGCCGCCGCGAGCAGGAAGGGTGCGCCCGGCAGCAAATCGCGGCTGATGAAGAAGGCGAAGGTGACCGTGAAGAGGCTCGGTCCGATCAGCCCGCCGATGCCGCGGGCGCTCGACAGCGCGCCCTGCAGGCTGCCCTGCTCGTCAGGCTTCACGCGGCGCGTCATCAGCCCCTGGGATGCCGCCCCCGCGACGCCCCAGAAGGCCAGCACCGGCACGCCCAGCCAGAAGATCGGGCCAGTCGGCGCCAGCCCATAGATCGCGAAGCCTCCAGAGCCGGCGACGAGGCCGAAGATGAGCGCGCGGCGGTCGCCGAGCGCCGAAACGATCGGCTGGATCAGCGTCGCCTGGACGATGACGGAGCTGACGCCGACGGCGGCGAGCGTCAGCCCGAGCGTCGCCTCGTCCCATTGATAGCGGTAGCTCGCATAGAGCACGAAGACGTTGGGCAGCACGTCATGGGCGACATACCCCAGGAAGCTCGCCGCGGCCAGGCCCAGGAGCTCGCGATGACTTGCCAGCAGCGAGAGCGCGCCGACCGGATTGGCGCGTGCCCAATCGAACCTGCTGCGCCGTTCGGGCGGCAGCGATTCGGGCAGGACGAGAAAGCCATAGGCGGCGTTCAAGAGGCTCAAGCCGCCGGCGACCCAGAAGGGCAGGCGCGGATCGAGCTCGCCGAGCAGCCCGCCGGCGGCGGGGCCGAGGATGAAGCCGATGCCGAAGGCGGTGCCGATAAGGCCGAAGGCGGCGGCGCGCTTCTCGGGCGGCGTCACATCGGCGATATAGGCGCTGGCCGTGCTGATGCTGGCAGACGTGATGCCGGAGACGATTCGGCCGACGAAGAGCCACCAGAGCGTCGGGGCGGCGGCCATCACCATGTAATCGAGCCCGAGGCCGAGATTGGACAGCAGGATGACCGGCCGTCGTCCGAACCGGTCCGACAGCACGCCCATGGCCGGCGAGGCCAGGAACTGCATCAGCGCCCAGACCGTGCCGAACCAGCCGACCATGTGGGCGGCCGCGGCCGTGTCATTGTCGAGAAAGCCGAGGATCAGCTTCGGCAGCACCGGCACGATCACGCCGAGCGCCAGCATGTCGAGCACGACCGTGACGAAGATAAAGGCGACCGCCGCTTTGCGGGCCGGTTTCGCGGGGTCGGCGGGTTCGGAGATCGTCATCGCACCCGCCTTGTTCGTTCAGCCCTTGGCGACGTCCAGAAGATGCGGCAGCGCTGCATGCCCGGCCTTGATCATGGCTGCCTTGGGATCGTCCTGATGGATGCCCGAGGTCGTGATCTGCAGCATCACCTCGCCTTGCAGCACGGTGAAATAATATTCCTTGGGGTCGGCCCGCTCCTCCGACGAGACGAAGGCGGCGTCGCCGATGCCGGCGACAGTGGTGGTGCCCGGCTCGTCGGCCTTCGATTGATAGATCATCTTGGTCGGCGGTCCGAGACTGAGAACCGAGACGAAGAGGCGGAGCTTCGGGTCCGTCGCCGACGAATATTGGCAGATGGCATTGGCTCGCACCGGATCGCCGCCGAGCGGCGTGCCAATCAGCGCCGCTGCGTCATCCTTGCTCAGGAACGCGCACGGGTCGATATCGTCGGGCGCCGCGGCGGCGAAGCTTGGTGGGACCAGCGCGAGTGCCGCGCCAAGAAGAATGCGCTGGAGGCGATGCATGAAGGTGCTCCCTATCGATCGCGGCCTCTCCGGGGCCGATTGGGCCGGAGTCTGGCAAAGCCGGATAGGGATTTCCAGACCGGATCATCATGGTCGAAGCTGGTGCGGACGGGGGGACTCGAACCCCCACCTCCTTACGGAGTGCAGATTTTCATACCACTTCGGCTTTCGCCGCCGGCGCTTTTCAGCCGTTCGTGGTCTGGACTATCCCTTCGCCATAGCCGCTTCCGGCCTTAGGCGCCGCCCGTCTAGTCTCTACACCTTCCCCGTCTTGCTTCACTCGGCGGGGCTTGGCTCGGGATTGGCCTGGGATCACCCGTTAGCGTTCCCCGAATTTGAGCGGTTCTGCATCGCGGGTTTCCCCGCGGGCACTCATGCTTAAGTCTGCTGCGTCTACCGTTTCGCCACGTCCGCGCTGCTTCAACCTCCAATTTGGTGCCACAGCGCGCGGGTTGGCGCGAGCGGGAAATGGATCAGGCCTGATCGGTCTCGACCGGCTCGCCGCCCAGCGCCTTGATCATGGCGATGACCGCGTCGGCCGCGCGCTCGAGCTCGGCCGGGTCGGGACTCCGCAGTACCAGGCTCACCCCGAAGCCGCCGCCGCGGCTCCAGAACGGGTAGGAGCCGATATCGACTGTCGGGTGAGCGGCCTGGATGTCGCTCAGATCCTTGGCGATGCCGCCTTCCGACAGCTTGCAGGTGATGCTGCGCGACAACACCTTGGCGCCGCCGACGAGCGTCAGCTTGATCGAATCGAACATGGATTGCGCGATCACCGGCACGCCGGCCATGACGAAGACATTGCCGATGCGGAATCCCGGTGCGGCCGAGACGGCATTGTCGATGAGGATCGCACCTTCGGGCACGTGCGCCATGCGCAGCCGCGCCTCGTTCAGCTCCATCCCGCCCATGCTGCGATAGCGCACCTCGAGCCGGCGCTTCGCCTCGGGATCCAGCACCAGCTTGACGCCGAATGCCTGCGCCACGCATTCGGCCGTGATGTCATCGTGAGTCGGGCCGATGCCGCCGGTAGTGAAGACGTAATCGTACTGCGCGCGGACCTCGTTGACTGTACCGATGATGGTCTCGGGCACGTCGGGAATGACGCGCGCCTCTCTCAAGCGCACGCCGACATCGTTCAGCCCCTTCGCGATATAGGCGAGGTTGGCATCCTGGGTCCGGCCGGACAGGATCTCGTTGCCGATGATAAGCAGGCAGGCCGTGACGATTTTGGTCGGGGCGGGGGAGTCGGACATGATGTCCGCGAGGTTAGGACGCCCGGCGCGCGGCTGCAAGGCATCGGCGGGATGGTTGCCGCGCCAGAAATGATTATATTGGGGCGTGCGTTCGCAGATCGCGCGTGAGGCAGGCTTAGGCAAAGGATGATGATGACCGATTTGGCCCGGCTCGATCCCGACATTTCCGAGGAAGCGCGGATCAAGCTTCATGGCGTCCAGGATTTCGAGCCGATGCGCAAGGCCGGCCGGCTCGCGGCCGAGGTGCTCGATTTCATCACGCCCTCGGTGAAACCCAGTGTCACGACCGAGGCGCTCGATCAACTCTGCCACGATTTCATTCTCGATCATGGTGCCGTGCCGGCGCCGCTCAATTACCGCGGCTTCCCGAAATCGATCTGCACCTCCATCAACCATGTCGTCTGCCACGGTATTCCGGGCGACCGGAAGCTGATGGATGGCGACATCATCAATATCGACATCACGGTCATCCTCGACGGCTGGTTCGGCGATACGAGCCGGACTTTCCTGGTCGGCGACAAGGTGCCGCTCAAGGCGCGCCGGCTGGTCGATGTGACTTATGAGGCGATGATGCGCGGCATCGCGGTGGTGAAGCCGGGCATCCGCCTCGGCGCCATCGGCCACGCCATCCAGACTTTCGCCGAAAGCCAGCGCTATTCGGTCGTGCGCGATTTCTGCGGCCATGGGTTGGGCCGGGTGTTCCATTCGGCCCCGAGCGTGCTCCATTACGGCACGCCGAGCGACGGGCCGGTGCTGCGGCCGGGCATGTTCTTTACGATCGAGCCGATGATCAATGCCGGGCGTTACGAGGTGAAGATCCTGGCTGATGGCTGGACGGCAGTGACCAAGGACAAGTCGCTCTCGGCCCAGTTCGAGCACACGATCGCGGTGACCGAAACGGGCCACGAGATCTTCACGCTCTCGCCCGCCGGCTATACGAAGCCGCCCTACCAGATCTGACCCGGTGGGCGACGCGTCCGCGGCGCCGAAGCCGCATTATCACGGCCACCGTCAGCGCTTGCGCCAACGATTCCTCGAGGCGGGGGCGGCGGCACTCGCCGATTACGAGCTTCTGGAGCTGATCCTCTTCCCGGCCGTGCCGCGGCAGGACACGAAGCCGCTGGCCAAGGCGCTGTTGGAGCGGTTCGGCGGCTTCGCCCAGGTCGTCAATGCCGAGCCGGCCGAGCTCATGAGTGTCGCCGGCATGGGCGAGACGAGTGCCGTCGCGGTCAAGGCGGTGCAGGCAGCACTCCAGCGCACTCTCAAGGCCGAGATCGCCCTGCGCCCGGTGCTGTCATCCTGGGACCGCGTGCTCGATTACTGCCGCTCGACCATGGCGCATGCCAAGATCGAGGAATTCCGCCTGCTGTTCCTCGACCGCAAGAACGCGCTCATCGCCGACGAGGTGCAGCAGACCGGTACGGTCGATCATACGCCGGTCTATCCGCGCGAGGTGGTGAAGCGCGCGCTCGAGCTCGGTGCCTCGGCGGTGATCATGGTCCACAACCATCCTTCGGGCGACCCGGCGCCGTCCAAGGCGGATATCGAGATGACCCGGCTGGTGATGGCGGCGGCGGCCCCGCTCGGGATATCGGTGCATGATCACCTCATCATCGGGCGCGGCAAGCATGCGAGCTTGAAGAGTCTCGGGCTGATCTGACGATCGCTTCATAGCTTCAGCCGACAAGCCGGCGCAGCTCGGTGATTGCGCTCTCGAAACTGTCAGCCGGTGTGGCATCGGGATCGATCAGCCGGTGCAGGCGGAACCCGTCCTGCAATGCCAGCAGCATGGCGCCGGCCCAGCCGGGGTCGACGTCGCGGCCACGATAGATCGCCGCCACCATCTCCGCGATCGACGCCCGGCCGGCACGAAGATGCTGCGCCAACTCGCGCCGCCGCTCGCCGGCGCGCGCCGCGAACAGGATCAGCTCCAGCTGGAGCAGCGGCGCTCGACCGAGCGGGTCTTCCCGGCTGCGTTCGGCGCTGCGCATCGCCGCGATAAAATCCGAGGGGTCGGGATGCTCGGCCAGCAGCGCTCGGTAATGCGCCAGGGACCGCTCGGCGTGATCCTCGAGCATCGCGACGATCAATTCGTCCTTGGCCGCGAAGTTCGAATAGAAGGCGCCGCGCGTGAAACCGGCCTCTACGGCGATCGCGTCGATGCTGGTGGAACCGATCCCGCGCGCTTCGAACAGGCGGGCCGCGGCTGCGAACAGCCGCTGCCGGGTGTCGTCGCGGGTCGGGCGGATGCGCTGCCTTGACATGGATCGTCCGCAGGGATACCGATGCAATTCGATACAGTACTGTATCGAATTGCACAACGAGGATCGACAGCCCGGGGCTCCGCCATGGACCATCTCCCCTTCGACATGAGCATCATGGAGGCTCTGGCCGATAACCGGCTCGCCGGGTTAACCGCGTTCTTCACTTTTTTCACCGAGCTGGGCGAGGTTCAGGGCTATCTCGCAATCAGCATCTTTCTCTATGTGGTGGTTGACAAGCGGCTGGCCGTCCGGCTGGCGCTGCTAGTCGCACTGACCATGGGGCTGAACCACCTGCTCAAGATCGCGATCAAGAACCCGCGACCTTTCATCGAGCAGGGGAATTATCTCCAGAAATGGGCCGTGCCGCTCGACACGGCGCGTGAGCTGGCGACCGAATATTCGACCCCTTCCGGTCATGCGATGGCCGCTGGCTCGTTCTACGCCTTCCTCATCGGCGCGGTGCGCAGCCGGACCGTCCGGATCCTCGCTGTGTTGGCGATCCTGCTGATCGGCGCGTCTCGGCCCTATCTGGGCGTCCATTATGTCGAGGACATTCTGCTCGGCTGGGCCGTCGGTGTGGCTTGTGGGGTCGCGGCGCTCCGCTATGCCGACCGGATCGGCGCGGCCTGGGACAGCCTCTCCTATGGCCGGCAGATCGCGACCGCCGTGTCGGCGAGCCTCGCGCTCTGGCTCGCGTCGATCTCGATCAATGGCTGGCAGATCGACGGTCAGCCGCGCGCCTTCCTGGGCTATGCCGGCATCGTCACCGGGATCATAATCGCACAACCGCTGGAGGTACGCCTGGTCGATTTCGACCCGCGGAGCGGGTCCTGGCTCGGCAAGGTGCTGCGCTATCTGTTGACCGCCGGCCTTGCGCTGCTGACGCTGATCGTCCTGGGCGCCGCGATCGGCGCCGTGGCTGACCGATTCTCGATCGCCGGCTACCTTCTGCAATATCTGCGCTATGCGCTGGTCGCCGTGGTCAGCATCTTTGGAGCGCCGTGGCTCTTCACCCGCATCGGGCTCGCAGCCAGAAGCCAGCGGCCGCCGCCGATCCAAGTCGACGCCGGCTAGCAGGAAGACTTCAGGTCGCGCCGAATTTCGGGCATGTGAGCCTGAAGAGCCGTGGCCTCAACCAGCGTCGCCTTCAGGACTCCACCTCATATCCCGCCTCGCGCCAGGCGCGCATGCCGCCATCGAGTGCCGCCGCCCGGCCGAAGCCGAGCTCGCGCAGGGTGGCGGCGGCGAGGGTGGAGATCTTGCCGAACTCACAGCAGGTGAGGATCCGCACGGTCGGGTCGGGCAGCTCGGTATTGACCCTCAGCTCCAGCTGGCCGCGCGGCAGGTGCCGGGCGCCGGGGATGTGGCCGGCCTCGAACGCGTCCTTCTCGCGGATATCCAGGATCACCAGATCGCGGCTGTTGCTGCCCAGCCGGTCATTGAGCTCGGCGAGCGACATGAACGGCACCTTGGCGGACGCCTCGGCGAGCAGCTGGGCAACGGATTTGCCGCCGCTCATATTGGTGCGCAGCGCCTCGGTCAGGTGCGTGGGGGCGGCCAGGTCGAGATGCTCCATCATCTCCACGAAGGCGGCGCGTTCGGTCTTCTGAAGGCGCGGATTGCCGGCGATCTCGGCGCCGATCGTCGTGTGCGAGCGCCCCTTGTAGTCATGCGCGGGGAACACGATGGTTTCGGCAGGAAGCTTCAGCAGCTTGTCGAACAGGCTCTCATAAAGCGCATACGGATCGCCGGTCGGCAGGTCGGTGCGCCCGGTGCCGCCGATCAGCAGCGTATCGCCGGTGAAGACCCGATCGTTCATGACGATGCACATGGAATCGCGGGTATGGCCGGGCGTGTGCAGCGCCTTCAGCCGCAGGTTTCCGACGATCAGCATCTCGCCGTCATCGAGCCTCAGGTCGGCATAGGGGGCAGGGCTCAGCCGGTGCATGACGATGGGTGCCGAGAAGGCGCGGCCGAGCGCGCGGCTGGCGGAGAAATGGTCGGCATGAGTGTGCGTGTCGATCACATAGCGGATGGTCACGCCATGCCGGCCGGCCCAGCCCAGATAATGATCGATCCGGCTGAGCTCGGGGTCGATCAAGGCTGCGGCCCGGGTCTCCTCGCAGCCGACGAGGTAGGATTGGCAGCCGCCGGTGGCGAGCTGTTCGAAGATCATGGTCTGCCCCCTTCAGGCGCTCATGAAGTCAGGGAACGATACCGAGTCCTGCTCCCCGAAAGATAGAGCTGGCTGAGCGAGCGATACGCGCCGGCATATTGAAAAACGAATGTTCGTTCTATATGATCGTGGCATTGCCGTGAGAAGGGCAGAGCCATGCAGAAGATCACGGAACCGCGAACCGAAATCGCTGACGCGTTGCTGGATCATCTCCGCATCCGAACCGCACGGTCGGACCTCGCCTATGCCGAGCCGCCGGAACGGATGAGCGGCGGCTTCGATGCGACGATCCTCGCATTCCGTCTCCGGGATGCGCCGGCGCCGTTCTCGGCGCCGCTCGTCCTGAGGCTGCTCGAGGCGAGTGTGGATCCGCTGCGCGTGCCGCGCGAGGCGGCCGTGCAGAACGCGCTCGCCGAGCTCGGTTTTCCGGCACCGCGGGCCGTCCTGGTCGAGCCGGGCGCTGTACTTCTGGGCGGGCCGTTCCTGATCATGGAGCGGGTCCGCGGTCGGCCGCCGGGCTCGGAGCTCGAAGGGCTGAAGATCAGGGGCCTCCGGCAAAGCGTCGAGACCCTGCGCCAGCTGCCGCGCCTTTGGCGCGAGCTCGGGCGGCTTTGGGACGAGGCGCAGACGCGTCTTCATAGGGTGCCGGTCGATGCGTTTCTGGGCCATCTCGAGACCGACGGGATCGCGGCCGACAGCCTGGCCTTCGAGACCCATCTCGCCGCCCTTCGCGGCACGATCGATGCGCTCGCTCTCGACGGGTTGCGGCCGGTCTCAGACTGGCTCGCCACGCATCGGCCGCCCCAGCCGCAGACGCTGGTGGTGTGCCATGGCGATTTTCAGCCGCTCAACATCCTGGCCGATGAAGGACGCCTGACCGGCGTGATCGATTGGGTGAAGGCGGCCATCGCCGAGCCGGCTTTCGATTACGGTGCTGCAGTCGCGATCATGGCGACGGTGCCGATCCAGGCACCCACGCCTGTGCGCCAGGCGCTGCGTGCCCTGATGAACGGCTTGGTACGTCGGCACGCGGAATCCTGCCGAGCGCAGCCCGGCGGTGCTGAGGCGCTGCGCTATTACCAGGTTTTCAACTGCCTCGCTCAACTCGTCTCGGTCGGGAAGATCCGGGCGCGCGGCGATTACGCGCACGGGGTCTACAACTCGCCGATGGGGGTCGAGAATCTCGTCCGGCATATCCGCCGGCTGACTGGCATCGAGGCTGCCATGACCAGCGTCGGGGTGGCGTGATGCCTCGAGTCAGCGCCGAGCATATGGAAAATCGCCGACGGCAGATCCTGTCGGCCGCGACGCGCTGCTTCGCAGCCGTCGGGTTCCATGCCGCGACGATGCAGGACATCATCAAGGAGGCGGGCCTGAGTGCCGGCGCCATCTACCGCTACTATGCGAGCAAGGAGGACATCATCGTCGCGATGGCGGCGGCTCGGCATGCACGCGAGCGCGAGATCTTCGCCGCGGCGGCGCAAGCGGAAAGCCCGGACGCGTTGATCGCTTTTCTCGTACAGCGCTTCGCCTATCAGCTGTCGGACGTCGACGAGCAGCGCGGGCGCCGGGTTGGGGTTCAGCTCTGGGCCGAGGCGCTCAACAATGAGCGGCTGCTGGCGGTCACGCGCGAGGGGACGGACCAGCCGCGCCGGCTGTTAGGCCCGGTCTTCGACCGGCTGAAGGCGGAAGGCCGCATCCCGCCGGAGATCGAGAGCGATGCGCTGGCACGCGCCTTCATCGCGCTGTTCGAAGGGCTAGTGCTGCAGAAGTGCCGCGAGGAGGAACTAGCGCTCGACGCCTATGGCCGCGCAGTGCTTTTACTGTGGCAAAGGCTGAGCGATACCGCCGCTGTCTAGCCCCAGGACGATCGTCCGGCCCAGGCTTCCGACCATTCGACGAGCGGCAGCAGCAGCGTCGGGAGCGATTGCCCGTCCTCGGTCAGCCCGTAGCCGGTGCCGTCATGAGTGACGAGACCAGCCTCGCGCGCCTGCCGCTCGAGCCCGATGCAGCCCGGTTCCCGTGATCGCGGCCCGGAGCGCTATTCCGGCCGCTCGACGGCCGGATAATATTGCGGCGCCTCGCGTCGGTCGAAGAGGCCATAATCGCGGATCACTCGGACGAGGCGGTGCCGAGGCCCGCTCGCTTGAGCCGTCCAGGCTTCGGCGGCCGCGCGGTCGCGCCAGGAGCCGAACAGAAGTTTCCTGCCCGGCGTCGTGATGCTTTCGAACAGCTCCTGGTCGATCAACCCGTCGGCCCCGGGATCGATCTCCCGGGCTGCAGCGGCGTCCGGCTCGATCTCGGTGAGGCTGCAGATTTTGGCGAGCCCGATCTCGGTCTCGTCGGTGCGGCTTTGCTCGACCGCTGCCGCCGTGTCCCGGATGATCTCGCCGACACGGAGATGGTAATCCTCGAAGATGGCATTGCGGCCCTTTTCCTGGACCGCGTGGTGTTCGCCCAAGGTGCGCCAGCGGATCAGCGCCTTCTCGTCCCGCCAGGTCGACAGCGATAGCAGCCGGCCCTCGGTGCGCGTGCTGGCGAACCGCTCATTGTCGATGAAGCCATCGATCGCCTCGAGCTTGGGCTTGAGATATTTGGCGAGCTCCAGATAGTCGTTCCAGCGGTCCTTCCAGGGCTGCACTTCGAACATGACTGCGAACATGATCCTCTCCTATTCACTCAGCGTGTCGCCGCCGGCGAGGAAATTGCTGGTTTCCCGATAGAGTGCAGCGCGCATCCGTTCGAGATGCATGAGATGGGTGCCGCCGCCGATCTTGATGTCGCGCTTCACGGGCGAGGCCGCGAAGGCGTCGAACAGCCAGCGTGCATCCTCGTCGCGGACCAGCCCGTCCCAGGCGCCGCGGATGATCGCGATCGGTGCCTTGACCAGGCCCGGATCGTAGGCAAGCTCGCCATGCCAGGCCTGCCAGATATCAAGGGCGGGACCGGTAGGCGTTCTCACGCCGATCGGATCGAGCGTCCGACTCAGCGGATCCGAGTTCGAGATAGCGCTCGGCCCAATCATCGAAATGCCGTCTCGATAGAACCGGCGGCTCGCCCTTCGGCACATCCTCGATGAAGCGGTCCCATTGCGCCTGGTTGGTGATCACGCGCCAGGCCGGCATCGGCGGTACCGGCTCGGCGCGGTCGGGCGACCGGCGCGCGATCGGGCCGAACAGGACCCAGCGATCGATCAGCTCTGCACATCGCCCCGCGACCCGTCCGGCCGGCATCGAGCCCCAGGAATGGGAGATGAGCGACAGGCGAGGGAGCTTTTGATGGTCCAGAATGAACCGCACGGCCGCTTCGACCTGCCGTGCCGCGTCCTCGGCTAGGCAAAGCGGCGCATGGGCGTCGCCCGGCTCGGCCATTTCCGGATAGCGGTCGGAACAGCCAAAGCCCTGGAAATCCAGTCCCCAGACATCGAAGCCATCTCGGTTCAGCGCATCGCGCCAGGACACGCCGTCGAAACGATGGCCGATCGAAAGGGCCGAGGGGAATGTGGCGCCATGGACATAAAGCACCGGGCGCGGTGCGGCCCCGGCCGGTCGCTCGGCCGGCAAGTAGCGCAGGAACAGGGCCAGATCGGCGTTCGGGCCCGGAATGCGGAAGTGCTGCTCACGCGGATCAAGCTTTGGAAAATCGGTGGTCATTTGCCCTCCTTGCTCGAGCGGGTGAGCTCGTTCAAGTGGCAAGGGTAGTCCCTATTCCGGATGGATGTTTCGGCCTAGCTCGAACTGTTCGTCCTGTTGATGCGCATGAGGATCGCGATCAGCAAGCCTGTGGTGACGGAAATGAGTGAGAAGATCGCGCCGAGCTGGGCAGCACCGTCGAGCGGCGACGCATCGTCGGCCAGGGCGAGAACGGCCGAAATCAGAAAGGCCAGGCCGAGCGCAGTGACAACGGCACTCAGCGCAACCTTCCGCCAGGAAGAGAAGGACGATGTCCGCGACGACTGGATAAGGGTTAGGAGGCGAGTTGCCTCGATCGCGAGTCTCGGCACGGATGTGCTCCCTGAAGCGCTTTCGTGGCCCGAGCGAAGGCTAGGGGAGGGCGGGATAAAAATCCTGACGGTTTTCCGATTTATGCGGAACGCAGCGCGCGCATCACCCGATAGCCGACACCCGCGCCGACCGTCGTCACGACCACGCCCCACACCATGTCGAAGAGCACGATCGAGACCGGAAAGCCGCGCAAGGTGGCGAGGTTGGTCAGATCGTAGGTGCCATAGGCGACGGCGCCCAGAAGCGCGCCATTGACGAGAGCGCCGTTCGCAGCACCGCCGCGCGCGAGGGCCGGCCGCACGGCGAGCGCCAGGATGCCGCCGATATAGAGCAGATAGAACAGGATCGCTGCGACCGGATCGAACCGATCGGCCAGCAGCGGCGCCAGGCCCGGGCGGTAGAGGAGCGGCGTCATGATCGTGAGCCAGGTGAAATCGAGCGCCATGAAGGCGCCGGCGGTGGCGCCGGCCGCGATCAGCCATCGCTGCATAACGGATCCTTTTTGCAATTCGGTCACGGGCGATACGACCGAGCAGACGGTTTGGATCAACAGATCTAGCGTAAACCCCGCTTCAACCAATCGGATGGACACTCCCTCGGGGCCCGCCGCAGCTCGGCGCTTGTGCCGAGGCGGCTATTTTCAGGAGGGTGTGCGGTGCAGGCGGCGGCGACGGCAGAGGATTATCGCGAGCGGGTGAGCGGGACGACGATCGATCCCTCGACCTTGCTGTCGACCGATTACTTCAACCTCTTCAACGAAGTGATCATGCTGCTCGGCATGCTGCCCGACATGCCGGAGATGCTCGAAGACGTCGAGGCCTGGGAATTCAAGACCTATCAGCAGCATTTCGAAGCGAGCGGCCTCGCCTTCGCGCCGATCGCGATCGAGGTCTATCCGCACGCCCCGCCGGAGACGCTCGTCCGGTTCGAGGAGAACACGGCTAAGCTCAAAAACATGATCGAGGATGGCCGCGAGGCGCTGCGTGCCACGCTCCTGGCCGGCCAGATGGACCGCTTCGGCGACCAGGCGCTGACTTGTTCGATGGAGCTGCAGCACCTGGTCGACACAGGATCCGCCATCGTGCATGGCCAGGGCGGCGTGCTCGATCAGAGCGCCATCGACGATCTGTTCTAGAGACTGCTCAGCGCCGGTCGAAGGCGGCGTTGGTGAGCTGCCAAGTCCGTTCGATGATGAAGTGCCGGGCGAGGAAGCGGTAGAATTCCTTCATCACCAGCTCGTTCTCGGTCGAGCGCTCGAGGGGAAGCCCGAGCCATTTGTCGAGGATCTCGTCCCAGATCATCATGCGCTGGTGCAGATCGTCGCGGCTTTCGCGGATGAAGGCGACCTGGCGGTCGAGATTCTTGAGCAGGCTCAGGATCTCGCCGCAATTGGCGTCGAGCTGGTCGAAGATCCCCTTCATCTCCTCGATCGGGCGGCGGATCAGCGTGTCGAGGCGGGTGAGCTCCTCCAGCAGCGACCGGTCGCGCCGGTAGATCTTCATGAATTGCTGGATCTTTTCCTGGCACTCGCGGATCTTGCCGAAACGCTCGCGCAGCGCTTCGATATAGCTCAGCTCGCGGGCGACCATCTCGATCCGGTCGATCACGACCTGGCGCTGGTCCCGCTCCAGGTTGAGCTTGACCGCGATCTCGCTGAAGGCCTCGTTGACGCGGGCCTTGATCGCGGGATCTTCGGCCAGCTGGATCAGCGCCTGCGGATCGACGGTCACCTGCTCCTGGCCCGTGAGCCAGGACGAGATCTGCAAGGTCATCCGCCCCTTCGCCATCTCGTAATGGCGATCCTCGATCGACCAGGAGGCGCTGCCGTCGAGCAACTCGCGCGGGATCGAATCGCCCGGGCGGATGGTCTTGACGTATTTCAGCCCGGCGACGACCTGATCGAGGAGCTGCGCGTCCGGCGTCTCGTCGAGGCCGAATTCGGTGCTGATCGACTTGATCGGAACGACCGCGTCGAGATCGGCCAGCCGCAGCATGAGCGAGGGGGTGCCGTCGACGGCGAGCGCGAAGCGCGCCTGGGGCGTGCGGAAGACGGCATGCTCGAAGACGAAGTGCGTGC